>NZ_JBVHUL010000010.1:230247-397788 GCF_055565395.1 Amycolatopsis sp. NPDC028719 | reverse complement strand
TCGCACACGAAGTACGTCGAAGGCCGCAAGGAGCACTGGTTCAAGGCCTTCGCGGCCGAGCGCGGCGGCACGTTCCACAGCGGGGTCGCCGGCGAGCCCGCCCCGGCGCCGACGTTCGGGGTGATCCACTCGACCGGCCGCCCGCTGGCGGAAAGCACCCACACGTCCTGGGTCGAGTTCCGCCACCGCGACCGGCCGGTGATCGCCGTCGACACCCAGGAGCCGTACCGGCACTTCGACGACCACACGTACTTCCGCGACGTCCACATCACGCAGGTGCGGGTGCCGCCGTGCCCGGAGCTGCGGATCGCGCCGGGGAAGGCGCCGTCGATGCCGACGCTGCCTCCGGACTCTCCGCTCGAGGGCGAGCTGACCCGGTGGCTGGCCGCGAACCCCCACTTCGCCCAGCGAGACGTCGTCGTGGCGCACGGCTCGGCGCGGACTTGGGCGCAGGGGTGCGCGACCCGGCAGAACATCGTCGCCGAGGCGGGCTACCTCGCCGACCTGGCCGATCGGTTGCCTGCCGCGCTGTGGAGCGTCAACGACGGCGCGTCGTGAGGTGCGTCAAGCCCGCCGACAGCGCGAACACCAGGCCCAGGCCCACGATGTAGGGCCCGGCCAGCAGGGCGAACCCCGCGCCGATGTTGGCGTCGGCCTGCTCGTCGGACCGGAAGCCGATCGCCCCCACCGACAGCAGGATCGCTCCCACCGTGATCAGCAGGACGGCCACCACTGTCAGGCGCTTCGTGATCGTCGTCATACCTTCATGGTGCCCGGGGCCCGGCCAATTCGCTGGACAGCGGCCCCAGGATGAGGACGTGAACTGGAAGATCACCCAGATCGACGTCGCTCACGCGGACGCCGTCGCGATCATGCGCGAGTACATGGACGAAGTCGCTTCGCGCTACTACGGGCGCCCGATCACCGAGGCCGAACTCACGCAGTACGTCGCCGAGGAACCCGGGATCGACCTGGTGCCGCCCACCGGGGCGTTCCTCGTCGGCTACCGCGACGGCGACGTCGCGGGCTGCGCCGGCACCCGCGTCGTCGCGCCGGGGGTCAGCGAGCTGACGAAGGTGTTCGTCAAGCCGGCCCACCGCGGCTCGGGGATCGCGCCCGAGCTGGTGGCGGCCGCCGAGGACGCCGCCCGGCAGCTCGGGTCGGACCTCATGCGGCTCGACACCCGCCACGACCTCGTCGAGGCACGCGCTCTCTACGCGAAGATCGGTTACGCCGAAGTAGAGCCCTTCAACGACGGGCAGTTCGCCGAGCACTGGTTCGCGAAGACCCTCAGCTGACGCAAGCGGCGACCTCGCCCGGCGCCGAATGCTGCGTCTTCACCACCCGGCCGCCTACGGAGACGCGGCATTCGACCGCGCCACTCCCCTGCCCGAGCAGCTGGATCGACCCGGCCGCCGGCCACGAGAGCACTTTCCGCCACGGCAAGGCGACATCGAGCTCCTCGTGGACCAGGCCGAGACCGTTCGAGTCGTAGACGACCGTCGCGGTGCCGGTGCCGGCCAGCTCGTACGTCACCTGGTACCCGGACGGCGCCGGCGGGGTCGAGGTGTACGTCGCCGTCGCCATGATCGTGCGCGGCGGCACCGACGACAGCGACGGCTCCCCCACCACCGCGACCGACGGCGAAGGAGGCGGCGAACCGTTGTCGCCCAGGATGAAGATGCCGGCGGTGACCGCCGCGATGGCGATCACCGCGATGCCGAGCCTGCCGACGAGCTGCCGGTTCATGGGGACTCCCGAGGAAACGGCGGCCCGTCGGGCGAGGGGCCGCCGGAGGGTCAGAAGGAGGGCAGGAGCTTGCCCGGAACGCCGTTGACCGACTGGATCAGGCCGAGCACCGGGACGCCGAGCGGCGCGAACGTCCAGATGTTGTCGAGGCCGCTGGTGTCCGGCTCGTCGACCACGACGACACCGGGGGCGTCGGCCGCGAGAGCCGGCGCGGCCGCGCCGAACAGGGCGGCGCCGGCGAGGACCGCGGCACCGGCCGTGCGAGCGAGGTTCTTCTTCATCGTTTCTCTGCCTTTCAGGAAACCGCGGTGATCAGGTCGAAGACGGGGGCGAGCAGGTCGACCGGCTGGCCGAGCGGGCCGAGGACACTGCCGAGGTCGACGCCGGGCACGAGCCAGACGGAACCGTCGGTCGGGTCGGCGGACGCCACACCGGCGGCCAGGCCAGTGAACGCCGTCGCCGCGACGAGCGGCAGCAGCACGCGGGCAGCAAGACGCTTCATGCTTTTCCTTTCGTAGCCGGGGGTTTCAGCGGAGAACCGACGTGATGGGCACGATGGTTCCGTCGGGGACCCACTGGCCCGCGTAGTCGCGGTCCATCACCATTCCGGTGGCGTGGGGTTCGGTGGGGTACATCGGCATGGCGTTGACCTGGGCGGCGGCGAAGATCTGCACATCGCCCGCCGAGCGGTCGGCGCCCAGCCAGCTCCGGAAACCGCCGAGTGTCGGGCTTTCGCCGCCGAAGCGGTCGCCGACCGCGACGGCGTACCCGACCGCGGTCGCTTCCCGCGGGTCGAACCGCAGCGGCAGCGACGCGCTCGCGACCGCGTTGACGATCGGCCCGTTCAGCAGCCACGGCGCCAGGTAGAGCCCGTACTGGTGGGTGGGCTCGAGGCGCTGCAGCTCGGCGGCCCGCGTCATCGCCGTGTACCCGGCCGCCCAGCCGGAGACGACGACGAGCGCGGTGTCGGGCCCGGGATCCGGCCGCACGGCCAATCCGGCGCGCGCGGCGGTGTCCCGCACCAGTCTCGCGGCCGCGACCCCGCGCGGGGAGTCGTCCTCGACCAGCGTGATCGCGGACGGCTTCCGCCCGGCGAGGAACTCGACGAGCTTGACCAGCGCCCCGGCGTCCTCCGGTGTCAGGGCGTCGGACGGGCACGCCGTCAGGACGTCGGAGCGGCCCGCGACCAGCCCGCCGAGGGCCGCCGACGCGCATTCCGGCGCATCGGCTTCGGTGATCGACGGGCCGGGTGCGCTGCCCGCGTCGACCTCGACGACCGTCGTCGTGCCGCCGCGGCGGATCTCCAGGTCGCTGCGGCCGGGCGGCAGGTCGACGTCGGCCCAGGTGCCCTCGGCGCCGGGCCGGGCGACGGCCTTCGTGATGATCCCGCCACGGACGTCGGCGGAGAGGTCGTCGCCCGCGCTCGGCGGGAAGTGGACGATGTTGTGCCCCGGCCGTTGGGGGCTGACCAGCACCGGGAACCCCGGCGCGTCGGCCAGCAGCGGCACGCCGGGAACGGGCAGCGGCGGCGGTGCCGGGATCGCGCCCAGCGCGCTCCAGGCGAGGAACGCGACGGCGACTCCGGCCGCGCCGAAGCGGTAGGCGCGGGCCCGCAGCACCGCCGCGAGCCCGCTGACCAAGAGCGGGACCACCACGACCGCCAGCACCGCGAGGCCGCCGAGCGTGCCGACGAGCCGCCGGTCGAACCCCAGGCCGGAGAGGCCGAACCGCACCGCACCGGCCAGGACCAGCAGGCCCCCGAGGGTGATCGCCAGCGGTCCGGGCCGCACCGCTGCCGTCTCCGGCACCGCCGGGCCGAGCAGCGCGAAGCCGAACCACACCGCGGCGCCGGCGACGAACACCGTGCCGACCGCGAACTCGGCCCCGGCACCACCGATCGCGGTCTCCAGCACCAGCAGCGCCAGCAGCGCGACCGACGCCCAGCGAGCGGCCGACGGCCACCGCAGCAGCACCGGCACGGCCACCGCGAGCACGACGTGCGCGGCCAACGCGACGACGTCGACGTCGGCCGCGAACGCCGAAACCACGGCGAGCAGGGCGGAACACCCGCCGAGGGCGGACAGGGTGAGCTTCGTCCGGCGCGGCACCTCGGTCACCAGCGGGAGCAGCAGGCCGCCGCCCGCGAGCAACGCCGTGGCGAGGAGCAGCGCCAGCCGGATGCCCAGGGCCAGCGCGTCCATTGTGGACGAACCGGTGGATGGCGTGTCGTGGTGGTCCATCGGCCCTACCTGATGTCCGCGTCCGCGACCACGAACAGCTCGGAGTGCGGCTTGGCGTTGCCGAAGTCCCCGTGCGGCCACGACTTGCGGTTGAAGTTGATGCCGACCTGCCCGGTGAACTCGTCCCGGAAGTTCTGGTCGACCGCGACCTTCCCGTCCGGCCCGAGGTTCAGCAGGTTGACCTTGTGGTCACCGTCCAAACCGGACCGCGCGACGAAGTAGTTCGACACCGCGAGGTGCTGCGGCGACGTCGTTTCGTGGTAGAAGCCGTCGCTGCCGAGCGCCCAGTTGTCGTAGGCGCCCCAGTGCGGGCCCGCGCCCGGCGTGCCGGGGTTGATCGGGGCCGCGCCGACGACGGCCGGCAGGTCGCCGCCCCCGCCCTGCTGCGCCTTCGCCTTGGTGTCGACCCGGCCCTGGATGTCCTCGATCCGGTCGCCGGCGTTGACGAGCTTCTGGATGTCGAGGACGTAGACGCCGCCGGTGGTGCCGGGGTCGTCGGCCGAGAGGGTGCCCTTCTGCCGCCCGACGATCGCGCGGTAGAGGTACTTGTCGTCCGGGCTGGTCTGGATCCAGCCGCCGTTGGAGCTGGCACCGTTCGAGTCGTTGTTGGCGTAGATGGACTTGTTGGCGGCGCCGTCGTCGAACACCTCGATCCAGTGCGGCTCGGCCGCGGTGATGTCCGGCGTGTAGAACACCGCGCCGCCCTGCATGGTCTGGGCGAACGCGCCCTTGTGACCGGGCAGGTTCGTCACCGTGGTCTCCATGACCGCGCGGCTCTCGGCGTGCAGCGGGTCGGCGGGATCGGCGCGCGGGCCGTCCTGCAGGTACGACACCGACTTCAGCTTCGGGTGGTTGCGGTCGGAGATGTCCCAGGTCCGCACGGTCGGCCGCCGCAGGTACGGCGACGGCTGCTTCACCGGGTCGAGGATGATGTTGCGCGGCTCGGCGTAGTCGCTGGTGACGAGCGTGTCGAGGTCCTCGCGGGCCTGGATGCCGTGCGGGTTGGCGCAGGTCGGCTTGCCCAGCTGCGGCAGGTTGTCGCAGAGCTTCTGGTTGTCGCCCTGCGGGGTGGCCGCCGGGGACTCCGACAGGACTTCGGCGTTCTGTCCGAAGTGGACGACCTCGCCGGGGCTGCCCGCGAAGCCGTTGCCGATCTGGGTGGAGCCGTCGGCGTAGGAGTGCGGGCCGGGCACGACCGGGCCGCCCATGTACGTGCCGTACGCGGTGCCGTCCTTCAGGACCCAGTAGGCATCCGGGACGCTCCCGCCCAGCGTGTTCGTCGGCAGGCTGACGCCCTTGAGCTTCAGCTGCGGCAGCGCGCTGACGTCGAAGGCGTACGTCGCCGCGGCGAACAGCGCGCCCGCGTAGATGGTGTCGCCCCGGTGCCACACGTACTGCATGTGGTGCGGCTCGTTCTCGACCAGCGGGCCGACGGTGGCGGTGTTGACGACCTTGCCGTAGGCCGGCGAACCCTGCGTCGCGTCGATCACGGCGAGGAAGTCCGGGCCCGGCAAGGCGTTCTTGATCTTGTTGAGCCCACCGCCGAGGGTGCCCGGCAGGTTCTTGACGTCCTTGACGAGCGTGTCGGCGATGTTCTCGTCACCGGCCCAGACGAGCAGCCACTTCTTCGGCGTGCCGCTCACGGAACGGGCGAGATCCTTGGACACCAGGTGGTTCTGCACCCAGTACTGCTTGCCGTCGGACGCCGTCTTCGCGTCGGTGACGGTCTGGACGTCGGCGTAGGCGCCGGTGGACGAGCCGGTGTACGTGACGGCGCCGGCCGCGAGAGCGAGCGCGGCGGCGCCGGTCACCACCTTTCGCCACCGGCCTGGGCGCGACGGGGTTGAGCGCATGGTTCTCCCTGTTCTTTCTCACAGACGAAACCGTTGGCGTGCAACGGAAAGAGGACGTCAGCTGACTCGAACGGGATATTCGCGCCAAGCGGGCAAAGGGTCCAGCCGTGATCAAAGAATGAGAACCGACCCGAACGGGTCAATCTCTCACCAAGTGGGCCGATTTGACGTGGCCCGTTGCGCCGAATGGGTGAGTACTATTGCTAGACCAACCGGCGGTGTCACGGTTGGTCATAATGACGCAGCCCCGGCGCCTGAACGCCGGGGCTGCGAGTTACGTATTCGTTATGAAGTGGCGGGAACTCCGGTCAGAGTTTGCTGCCGCAGTCCGAGCAGAACAGCGCGCCGGGCTTGTTGCTCTCGCTTCCGCAGCCGCCGCAGCGGACCTTGAGCGCCAGCGACGTCCCGCACGAGGAGCAGAACTTCCCGCCCTCGGCCTTCAGGCCGCAGCCCGGGCAGGTGACCTTGGCGCGGGTGCCGAGGTCCAGGTCGGACGTCCAGTCCTTCTCGCGGGCCTTGTCCCAGATCTGGTCGCGCTGCGCCGACGCCTGCGCGCGCGAGATCTCCTCGGCGACGCTCGGCGAGCAGCGCAGGCACTGGCCGATCTCCTCGTTCCAGCACTGGTCGTGGCACATCCAGTCGCCGCAGCCGCGGCACTGGCGGAAGCTCGGGGTGATCTCCTTGACCGCCGCCGTCAGCGCGCGGTCCTTCGCGGGCGAGTTGGTCGCGCGGTCGTAGCGCCACTGGTCGGCCGAGTTGCTCAGGTCCCGCAGCGTCCCGCCGAAGAACGAGCCGACCGTGCGAAGCACGCTTCGCCCGGTTTCCATGGTGTCGCGCTGGAACGCGGAGCGGAAACCGTTCCCGCAGCGTTCGCAGCGGAACTCGAACTGGTACCCCTGCGTGTTGGAGAGGTCCGAGAAGTTGTCCGTGAAGGGCACAGAGTCAGCCACGGCCCATCTTCGCCAGCGCACCGCCGCCGTGGCGACGAGAGATTTGCCGACAACGACGCGGCTACCGGCCGTCACGGGATGCCAGCAGGGCCAACGGAAGCAGCGCCAGCACGCCGCCGACGACCGCGACGAGCGCGTAGCCGCCGCCGGCAAACAGCTGTCCTGACCCCAAACCGGCCAAAGCGGACGCGGACCAGACCACGGCGTCCACGGTGCCCTGCACCCGGCTGCGCGTCTCCGGCGCGAGGTCACGGCTCAGCTGCGCGCTGCCGCCGACGAACACCAGGTTCCAGCCGTACCCCAGCAGGAACAACGCGACCGGCAGGCCGGACGTGTGCGCGGTCGGCGCCGCGAGCGCGGTCGCCGACGCCAGCGCCAGGACCCCGAGCCCCGCGTTGATCGTGACGCGCGGGCCCCAGCGGTCGGCGATCCGGCCGGATAGCGGCGCCAGCGCGAACATGCCGAACAGGTGCGCGCTCAGCACCCACCCGACGACGTCGAGACCGTGGCCGTGGTTCTCCAGCTGCAGCGGCGTCATGGTCATCACCGCGACCATCGTCAGCTGGGCGGCGACCATCGCGACCAGCGGCCGCACGACGCCGGCCGCCCGCACCGGGGCGACCGCGGTCACCGGCTTTTCCCGCGGCAGCGGGACGTGCCGCGGGAGGAACGCGGCCGCGAGCGCGGCACCCGCCGTGGCCAGTACCGCGACCGCGACCGGCCCGGACAGCGACGGCCAGCCGAACCCGGTGGCGACGTCCGCCGCCGGGGCCATCAGCGCCGGCCCGGCGAGCGCGCCGACCGTCCCGGCCCACACGACGTTCGACAGCGCGCGGCCCCGGCGTTCCTCCGGGTAGAGGTCCGCGGCCAGGTAGCGCGACAGCTGCGCGCCGCCGTTGCCGAGGCCGACCAGCAGGATGCCGAGCAGGAGCGGCACCAGCGACGTCGTCAGCGCGCCGGCGAACGCGATCAGCGCACCCGCCGCGGCGACGCCGTAGCCGACGGCCAGCACCCGGCGGCGGCCGTGCGCCGGCAGCAGCAGCCCCGCGCCGAACGCGCCGGCGGCGGTGCCGAGCACGTTCGCGACGCTCGGCAACCCGCTCCAGCCCGGCCCGCTGCCCGCGGCGACGATCAGCGTCGCCGCGGTGCTCAGGCCGACCGTGGCCGTGTTGAGCAGTGCCACGCCGGCGAACAGCGCACCCATCGACCGAGCCCGGCCGGTCACCGTCAAAGTCCCCATGACCAGCAACTTTAGGAACTCTCGGCGCACTTTCGAAGGGACGATCAACGGCAAATCCGTCGCCACGCCCGCTCTTCGGAAGGAAGATGGGGGTCATGACCTTCCGTTCGGAAAAGCCCCTGGACGACGTCGACTGGCGGCTGCTGGAGCTGCTGCAGGCCGACGGGAGACTGTCGTTCAAGGAGCTGGGCCGGCGCATCAACCTCTCGGCGCCGGCGGTGGCCGAGCGGGTGCGGCGGCTGGAGGAGACCGGGGTGATCACCGGCTACCGCGCGCAGGTCGACGCGCGGCGCGCGGGCCAGCCGCTGCAGGCGTTCGTCGAGATGCGGTGCGCGCTGAGCAGCTGCCTGCTGAAGACGTCGAAGGCCGAGGACTACCCGGAGGTCGTCGAGATCCATCGCCTGTCCGGCGACCACTGCACGATGCTGAAGATCCGCGCGGCCTCGCTCGAGCACTTCGAGGGTCTGCTGGAGCGGCTCGGCAAGCACGGTGAGCTGCGGTCGACGGTGGTGCTGTCGACGCAGTTCGAGGGACGGCCGGTGCGGCCGCCGACGGAGGACTTCCTGCGCGCGACGACGTCGGAAGGCTGGGTTTCCCCCTGAGCGGCGGCTGATCGCGCAGCGGTTACCTGCTAGAGGAAAGGGATGCCGATTCTCCGTCGCGCGCTCGCCGTCCTCCTCGCCGTCTTCGTCGGGGTCACCGTGCCCGGCACGGCCCAGGCGACCGCCGCACCCCGTGACTTCGTGGCGCTGTCCGACGTCGCGCCGTCGATTCTCCAAGACATCCGCTACGCCACCCGGCACAACTTCGTCGGCCGGCGCATCGACGGCTACCTCGAGCCGACCTGCATCCTGACCCGGCAGGCCGCCGAAGGCTTGCGCCAGGTTCAGGCCCGGTTGCGGAAGCAGGGCTACACCCTCAAGGTCTACGACTGCTACCGCCCGCAGCGCGCGGTCGACCACTTCGTGCGGTGGGCGAAGGACCTCGCCGACGAGAAGATGAAGGCCGAGTTCTACCCGAACGTCGCCAAGGACCGGCTGTTCGCGGAGGGGTACATCGCCGAGAAGTCCGGCCACAGCCGCGGCAGCACCATGGACCTGACCGTCGTGAAGCTCCCGCCGCGGTTCCAGCGCCCGTACTTCCCCGGCGAGCCGCTCGAGCCGTGCTTCGCGCCGCGGAACCAGCGCTTCCCCGACAACACGGTCGATATGGGCACCGGCTACGACTGCTTCGAACCGCTCGCCCACACCGACAACCCGGCGATCACCGGCGTCGCGCGGCAGAACCGCGACCTGCTGCGGGACACCATGATCGCGGCGGGTTTCCACAACCTGCCCGAGGAGTGGTGGCACTACACCCTCGACAACGAGCCGTTCCCGGACACCTACTTCGACTTCCCGGTGTCGCGCCGCAGCCTCCGCTGACCCGAAAGCGCCCCGGTCCACTGTGGACCGGGGCGCTGCCCGTCACCGCGCGCAGTCCGCGGGGTCGACCGGCACCTCAGGCTGCGGCGCGACCCCCTCTTCGGCGGCGATCTGGTACGCGTAGTGGTTCTCCGGCGGACCCTGGACCTCGATCCCGGTCGGGTTCCCGTACTTCGTCTTCCAGCCTGACGGCGTCAGGAAGTACAGCTGGTAGGCGGGCCCGGGAGCCACGTCCTCGAAGAGGAAGTGCCCGTTCTCGTCACTGGTGCGCCGGCCGGTGACCGGGCAGTGGCGGTCGGACACCAGCACGACCTCGGTTCCGGCCAGCCCCCGCGTCACCTCGCCCCGGTCGTCGATGACTCCGATGCTGCCTTCGACGACAGCCTTGGCGCCCGGCACCGCGGCTTCGACGCGAACTTCCGCATGGTGCTCGATGTCCACTTCGCTGTACCCGAAGTCGCAGGCGGCCACGACCTTGCCGCGGTTGAGGGACGCCTGCGGCACCGTCTCGGACACGTCGAAGGTGCGCGTTTCGCCCGCGGCGATCGTCACGCCACGGTTCCACACGAGATCGCCCCAGCCGGGGCCGATCCCGTCCAGCAGGTAGCCGTCACCGATGCGGTTGCACGCGGCCACGATGCCGGTGAGCGGGGTGGAGCCCGAGTTGGCCAGCGTCACCGTGAGGTGCGCCAGGTCGCCCGGCTGGTAGCTGTCCTGCGTGAACGCCACCTGCGCGGTCAGCGCGCCGTTCAACGGCGGCGCGCCGCGGATGAGCAGGTCCGGGGTGTCCGGGTCGATCCGGACGGCCTGCCAGCGAACCAGCCAGCCGTCGACGACCTCGCCACCGAGGGTGTAGTCGCCCGCCGGGACGTCGAAGGTGAACTTGCCTTCGGCGTCGCTCGTGGCCGTGTACGTCCTGCTGCCGTGGACGTACCGCAGGGTGAACTCGGCGCCGGCGAGCGGTTCACCGCCGTCGAGGACACCGTCGCCGTTCCGGTCCGCGTAAAAGACACCCGTCGCGCGGCCGGGCACCCGCGTGATCGGCACCCGGGAGTCGAACGACCCGACTCCGAACCCGGTCTCGTCGAACACCCGGCCCCGCACCGCGGCGGTCGTCTGCTCGGGATCGCGAACGTGCCCGGAAACGGCCAGCTCGACGGTCTCACCGGGCTCGACCGTCAGCCCCGGCCGGTTCTGGAGCGCGCCCCACCCGCCGTAGGGAACGGACAGGTCGATCGGGTCGAAGTCCTGGAAGACCGTGAGCCCGGCCGCCCGCCCCGAGCCGTTGTTCGTCAGCTTGAACGTGAAGTGCACTTCGTCGCCGGTCCCGTAGGACGGCTTGTCGAAGGTGACCGAAACGCCGATCCGGTCCGAGGCCGCCCCCGCCGGAGCGGCGAACACGCCGGTCAACGCCGCCATCGCCGTGACGAGCACGGCGAGCAAGACCGCCGCTCTTCGCCCGGCCGAACGCATGACAAATGAAGTGGCCAAAGCAGTTCTCCCCCTGCTACCCGCTGGAACGCGCAAAGCCCCCGAATCGCGCAGAACCGCCTCACTGTAACCAGAGCGGGTAAAAGAGGAACAGCCTCCGCGGCCGATTGGCCGCTTCCGGACAGACGGGAAAGGCCCCCGCCGGAAACCCGGCAGGGGCCTTTCTCGTGACTCAGCTTCAGCGGAAGTCGCGGCCGAAGTCGTAGTCGTCCAGCGGAACCGCGGCACCGGTGCCCGTACCGAACACGTCCGGGGTGTAGTAGCCGTCGTCGTAGGACGGGATCGCGTACGCCGCGACCCGGGCCTCTTCCGTCGGCTGCACCTGGATGTTGCGGTACTTGTTGATGCCCGTACCGGCCGGGATCAGCTTACCGATGATCACGTTCTCCTTGAGGCCCACGAGCCGGTCCGAGCGGCCGTTGATGGCCGCGTCGGTCAGTACGCGCGTGGTCTCCTGGAACGACGCCGCCGACAGCCACGAGTCCGTGGTGAGCGACGCCTTCGTGATCCCCATCAGCACCGGACGACCCGAAGCCGGCTCGCCGCCCTCGGCGACCGACGCGCGGTTCGTCGCCTCGAACTTCGTCCGCTCGGGCAGCTCGCCCGGCAGGAAGTCCGTGCCACCGGAGTCGATGACCGTCACCCGGCGCAGCATCTGCCGGACGATGACCTCGATGTGCTTGTCGTGGATCGACACACCCTGCGCCCGGTACACCTTCTGGACCTCGTCCGTCAGGTGCATCTGCGCCTCGCGCGGCCCCATGACCCGCAGGACCTCGTGCGGGTCCGGCGTGCCCTCGAGCAGCTGCTGGCCGACGTTGACGTGGTCGCCGTCGCCCAGCGGGCCGTTCGGGGTGTTCGCGAGCCGCTGACGCTTGGACAGCTTGTCGAAGACGATCTCTTCGCCGCCGTCGTCCGGGATCAGCGTGATCTTCCAGAACCGCTCGCTCTCCTCGATGCGCACGCGGCCATCGACGTCGGCGATCGGCGCCTTGCCCTTCGGGACACGAGCTTCGAAGAGCTCCTGCACACGGGGCAGACCGGTCGTGATGTCGTCACCGGCGACACCACCCTGGTGGAACGTACGCATCGTCAGCTGGGTACCCGGCTCACCGATCGACTGGGCCGCGACGATACCCACGGCCTCGCCGACGTCGACGAGCTGACCGGTCGCCATCGAGCGGCCGTAGCAGGTCGCGCAGATGCCGACGGCCGACTCGCAGGTCAGCACCGAGCGGACCTTGACCTTCGAGATGCCGCTCGAGAGCAGCTTGTCGATGGCCGGGTCGCCGATGTCGTCGCCCGCGTTCAGCACGACGTTGCCCTTGGCGTCCACCGCGTCCGTCGCGAGGTTCCGCGCGTACACGGAGGTCTCGACGTGCTGGTCGCGCAGGACCTTGCCGTCGCCGATGTCCTCGCCGATCGGCATCATGATGCCGCGGGTGGTGCCGCAGTCGACCTCGCGGACGATGACGTCCTGCGAGACGTCCACCAGACGCCGGGTCAGGTAACCCGAGTCGGCGGTCCGCAGCGCCGTGTCCGCCAGGCCCTTCCGGGCGCCGTGCGTCGCGATGAAGTACTCCGCCACCGACAGGCCCTCACGGAAGTTGGCCTTGATCGGACGCGGGATGTACTCACCCTTCGGGTTCGACACCAGGCCACGCATCCCGGCCAGCGACCGGACCTGCGTCATGTTGCCCGCCGCGCCCGACTTCACGATCATGGCGATCGGGTTGTCGTCCGGCAGCGCCGTCTCCATGATCTTGTGGACCTCTTCGGTGGCCTGCGTCCACACCTTGACGAGCTCGTTGTTGCGCTCGGTGTGCGACAGCTGACCACGCTGGTAGCGCTTCTCCACCTGGGAGGCCTTGCCCTCGTACTCGTCGAGGATGGCGGCCTTGCCCACCGGGGTGAGCACGTCCGAGATGGCGACGGTGACGCCCGAGCGGGTCGCCCAGTAGAACCCGGCGTCCTTCAGGCGGTCCAGGGTCTGCGCGACCTGGGTCATCGAGTACCGCTCGGCGAGGTCGTTCACGATCGCGGCCTGACGCTTCTTCGGCATCGGCTCGTTGATGAACGGGTAGTCCGCCGGCAGCAGCTCGTTGAACAGCACGCGGCCCAGGGTCGTCTCGGCCAGCCACGCCTTGCCCGGCTCCCAGCCCTTCTCCGCGAGCGCCGCTTCGTCGGCCTTGGCCGGCTGGCGGTCGGTGATGCGGATCTTGACCGGGGCGTGCAGGCTCAGCGCCTTGAGGTCGAAGGCCATGATGGCCTCGGCCGTCGACGAGTACGCGTTGCCCGCGCCCGCGGCGTTTTCGGTGAGGCGGGTCAGGTGGAACAGACCCGTCACCATGTCCAGCCGCGGCATGGCGAGCGGACGGCCCGACGCCGGCGACAGGATGTTGTTCGCCGACAGCATCAGGATCCGGGCCTCGGCCTGCGCCTCGGCCGACAGCGGCAGGTGCACCGCCATCTGGTCACCGTCGAAGTCCGCGTTGAACGCCTCGCAGACCAGCGGGTGCAGCTGGATGGCCTTGCCCTCGACCAGCTGCGGCTCGAAGGCCTGGATGCCGAGGCGGTGCAGCGTCGGCGCGCGGTTCAGCATCACCGGGTGACCGGTGATGACCTCTTCCAGCACGTCCCACACCTGCGGCCGCGAGCGCTCCACCATCCGCTTGGCGGACTTGATGTTCTGCGCGTGGTTCAGGTCGACCAGCCGCTTCATGACGAACGGCTTGAACAGCTCGAGCGCCATGTCCTTCGGCAGGCCGCACTGGTGCAGCTTCAGCTGCGGGCCGACGATGATGACCGAACGGCCCGAGTAGTCGACGCGCTTGCCGAGCAGGTTCTGGCGGAACCGGCCCTGCTTGCCCTTGAGGAGGTCGGACAGCGACTTCAGCGGCCGGTTGCCCGGGCCGGTGACCGGACGCCCGCGGCGGCCGTTGTCGAACAGCGCGTCGACGGCCTCCTGCAGCATCCGCTTCTCGTTGTTGACGATGATCTCGGGCGCGCCGAGGTCGATCAGCCGCTTGAGGCGGTTGTTCCGGTTGATCACCCGGCGGTACAGGTCGTTCAGGTCGGAGGTCGCGAAGCGGCCACCGTCCAGCTGCACCATCGGGCGCAGGTCCGGCGGGATGACCGGGACGGCGTCCAGCACCATGCCGCGCGGGTCGTTGCCGGTGGCCTGGAACGCCGCGACGACCTTGAGCCGCTTCAGCGCGCGGAGCTTCTTCTGCCCCTTGCCGTTGCGGATCGTGTCGCGCAGGTTGTCGGCCTCGGCCGCGACGTCGAACTCGGTGGCCAGCTTCTGGATGGCCTCCGCGCCCATGCCGCCGGTGAAGTACTCGCCGTAGCGGTCGACCAGCTCGCGGTAGAGCAGCTCGTCGGCGATCAGCTGGCGGGTGTCGAGCTTCGTGAAGGTCGTCCAGACCTCCTCGAGGCGGTCCAGCTCGCGACCGGCGCGGTCACGCAGCTGGCGCATCTCGCGCTCGCCGCCCTCCTTGACCTTGCGGCGGACGTCGGACTTGGCGCCCTCCGCCTCCAGCTCGGCCAGGTCGGCTTCCAGCTTCTGCGCGCGAGCCTCGATGTCCGCGTCACGCTTGGTCTCGAGGTTCTTGCGCTCGACGCCGATCTCGTTCTCGAGGGTCGGCAGGTCGTTGTGGCGCAGCTCCGTGTTCACGCCCGTGATGACGTAAGCAGCGAAGTAGATGATCTTCTCGAGGTCCTTCGGCGCCAGGTCCAGCAGGTAGCCGAGGCGCGAGGGAACACCCTTGAAGTACCAGATGTGGGTGACCGGGGCGGCCAGCTCGATGTGGCCCATCCGCTCGCGGCGCACCTTCGCGCGGGTCACCTCGACGCCGCAGCGCTCACAGATGATGCCCTTGAAGCGAACGCGCTTGTACTTGCCGCAGTAGCACTCCCAGTCCCGGGTCGGACCGAAGATCTTCTCGCAGAAGAGGCCGTCCTTCTCGGGCTTGAGCGTCCGGTAGTTGATGGTCTCCGGCTTCTTGACCTCGCCGTACGACCACTGACGGATGTCGTCGGCCGTGGCGAGACCAATGCGGAGCTCATCGAAGAAGTTGACGTCCAGCACGTCTAGATCCCCTTGGGGTTGTTTCGGCTAGAGGGGTTGGCGGGCGAGCGAGGGGGGCCCTGCGGGAGGCCGGTCCCCCCTCGCTCAGCTCGCGATCAGTGCACGACGTCGTCCACCGAGGGCGACTCGTTGCGGGACAGGTTGATGCCGAGGTTCGCCGCGGCGCGCTCGAGGTCCTCGTCGTCGGAGTCGCGCATCTCGATCGAGGAGCCGTCGCTGGAGAGCACCTCGACGTTGAGGCACAGCGACTGGAGCTCCTTGAGGAGCACCTTGAACGACTCCGGGATGCCCGGCTCGGGGATGTTCTCCCCCTTGACGATGGCCTCGTACACCTTGACGCGGCCGACCACGTCGTCCGACTTGATCGTCAGCAGCTCCTGCAGCGTGTAGGCAGCGCCGTACGCCTGCATCGCCCAGCACTCCATCTCACCGAAGCGCTGGCCACCGAACTGCGCCTTACCACCCAGCGGCTGCTGCGTGATCATCGAGTACGGGCCGGTGGAGCGGGCGTGGATCTTGTCGTCGACCAGGTGGTGCAGCTTCAGGATGTACATGTAGCCGACGGCGACCGGGTACGGGTACGGCTCGCCGGAGCGGCCGTCGAGCAGCGTGGCCTTGCCGTTCTCCTTGACCATGCGCTCGCCGTCGCGGTTCGGCTTGGTCGCCCCGAGCAGCCCGGTGAGCTCCTCTTCCTTCGCGCCGTCGAACACCGGGGTCGCGGTGTTCGTGCCGGGCGCGACGTCGTAGAGCTCCTCGTTGAGGTTCTTCGCCCAGTCCGGGTTGCCTTCGATCGTCCAGCCCTGCGACGCCAGCCAGCCCAGGTGCAGCTCGAGGATCTGGCCGATGTTCATCCGTCGCGGCACACCGTGCGTGTTCAGGATGATGTCGACGGGCGTGCCGTCCTCCATGAACGGCATGTCCTCGACCGGCAGGATCTTGCCGATGACACCCTTGTTGCCGTGCCGGCCGGCGAGCTTGTCGCCCGGCTGGATCTTGCGCTTCTGGGCCACGTAGACGCGGACCAGCTCGTTGACGCCCGGGGGCAGCTCGTCGTCGTCCTCGCGCGAGAACACGCGGATGCCGATGACCTTGCCGGTCTCGCCGTGCGGCACCTTCAGCGAGGTGTCGCGGACTTCGCGGGCCTTCTCGCCGAAGATCGCGCGGAGCAGGCGCTCTTCCGGCGTCAGCTCGGTCTCGCCCTTCGGCGTGACCTTGCCGACCAGGATGTCGCCGTCGCGGACCTCGGCACCGATGCGGATGATGCCTCGTTCGTCCAGGTCCGCCAGCACTTCTTCGGAGACGTTCGGGATGTCCCTGGTGATCTCCTCGGCGCCCAGCTTCGTGTCGCGGGCGTCGATCTCGTGCTCCTCGATGTGGATCGACGTCAAGACGTCGTCCTGCACCAGGCGCTCCGAGAGGATGATCGCGTCCTCGTAGTTGTGGCCCTCCCACGGCATGACCGCGACGAGCAGGTTCTTGCCGAGCGCCATCTCACCGTTCTCGGTGGACGGGCCGTCGGCGATGACCTGGCCCTGCTCGACCCGGTCGCCCTCGTTGACGATCGGGCGGTGGTTGAAGCAGGTGCCGTGGTTCGAGCGGCGGAACTTGTACAGTCCGTAGCTCTTCCGCGTGCCGTCGTCGTGCATGATCGTGATCAGGTCGGCCGAGAGCTCCTCGACGACACCGGCCTGCTCGGCGACGAGCACGTCACCGGCGTCGACCGCGGCGCGCAGCTCCACACCCGTGCCCACGTACGGGGCCTGGTTGCGCAGCAGCGGCACGGCCTGGCGCTGCATGTTCGCACCCATCAGGGCGCGGTTCGCGTCGTCGTGCTCGAGGAACGGGATCATCGCCGTCGCGACCGAGACCATCTGCCGCGGCGAGACGTCCATGTAGTCGATGTCGAGCGGGTCGATCAGCTCGACCTCGCCGCCCTTGCGGCGGGCCATGACCCGGTCTTCGACGAAGGTGCCGTCGTCCGAGATCGGCGCGTTGGCCTGGGCCTTGACGTACCGGTCCTCTTCGTCCGCGGTCAGGTAGTCGACCTGGTCGGTGACCCGGCCTTCGACGACCTTGCGGTACGGCGTCTCGATGAAGCCGAACGGGTTGACCCGCGCGTAGGAGCAGAGCGAGCCGATCAGGCCGATGTTCGGGCCTTCCGGCGTCTCGATCGGGCACATCCGGCCGTAGTGCGACGGGTGGACGTCCCGGACCTCCATGCCGGCGCGCTCACGGGACAGACCACCCGGGCCGAGGGCCGACAGACGACGCTTGTGCGTCAGGCCCGACAGCGGGTTGTTCTGGTCCATGAACTGCGACAGCTGCGAGGTGCCGAAGAACTCCTTGATCGCCGCGCCGATCGGGCGGATGTTGATCAGGGTCTGCGGCGTGATCGCCTCGACGTCCTGCGTGGTCATGCGCTCACGCACGACGCGCTCGGTGCGGGACAGGCCGACCCGGATCTGGTTCTGGATCAGCTCGCCGACCGTGCGCAGGCGCCGGTTGCCGAAGTGGTCGATGTCGTCGGTCTCGACCGGGATCTCGGTGCCGTTCGCCGCGACCACCTTGTCCTCGCCGGCGTGCAGCCGGACCAGGTACTCGATGGTGGTGACGATGTCCTCTTCGGTCAGCGTCCCGGTGTCGTACGGCGTGTCGAGGCCCAGCTTCTTGTTGACCTTGTACCGGCCGACCTTGGCCAGGTCGTAGCGCTTCGCCTTGAAGAACAGGTTCTCCAGCAGGGTCTGCGCGCTCTCCTTCGTGGGCGGCTCGCCCGGGCGCAGCTTGCGGTAGATGTCGAGCAGCGCCTCGTCGGTGCCGGCCGTGTGGTCCTTCTCGAGGGTCGCCAGCAGCGTCTCCGAGAAGGAGAAGCGCTCGCGGATCGCCTCGGTGGTCCAGCCCAGGGCCTTCAGCAGCACGGTGACCGGCTGGCGGCGCTTGCGGTCGATGCGGACGCCGACGGTGTCGCGCTTGTCGACGTCGAACTCGAGCCACGCGCCGCGGCTCGGGATCACGCGGACGCTGAAGACGTCCTTGTCGGTCGTCTTGTCGACGTCCTTCGAGTAGTAGACGCCGGGCGAGCGGACCAGCTGGGACACGACGACACGCTCGGTGCCGTTGATGATGAACGTGCCCTTGTCGGTCATGACCGGGAAGTCGCCCAGGAAGACCGTCTGGCTCTTGATCTCGCCGGTGTTGTTGTTGACGAACTCGGCCGTGACGAACAGCGGCGCGGCGTACGTCATGTCCTTGTCCTTGCACTCCTCGATCGAGGCCTTGACCTCGTCGAAGCGCGGAGCGGAGAAGGACAGGGACATCGAACCGGAGAAGTCCTCGATCGGGGAGATCTCGTTCAGGACCTCTTCGAGGCCGCCGACCGGGTTTTCTTCACCTTCTTCGACACGGCGTTCGAACCACGCTTCGTCCCCGGTGAACCACTGGAACGACTGGATCTGGACGTCGAGCAGGTTGGGAGTGTTGAGCGGTTCGCGAATCTTTGCGAAGGAAACCCGCTTGGGCGCGCCGGGGATTCCCGTGGACTCCGAGCGAGATTCAGCCGAGGTGGTCGCAGCAGTGGCCTGGTTCGCGGGAGAGACTGCCAAGATGCGTCCTTCCGGGGACAATGAGCGGTGACGGCCGCCATAGCAACAGCTATGAGCGACTGTCAAGGGTGCCGTGTGCCCACTATCCTAACTACCGGCTCCGGGCAGCCTGAAAGAGGGCAGCGCAAAGAGGCAGTCTAGCCCGAACGGCGCGGTCTGTCCAGGGGGCGCTCCCGATGGGGCCCAGCCTGCCTCGCGACGTCTTCAGGTATGCCTCCAGGCGAGCCGGTTGTCCCTCCCGCAAGGGCCGCCGGTTTCGCCGTTCGGGAGTAAGCGTGAACCCACCGGGCCCGAGAGTCAAGATGCCACACGGGGGTCCCGCCGGTTGGCGCAGCGTTGAAGAAGGTCAGCGGAGCGTGAGCGGCCGAATAGTGTTCCAGCTACTGGCCGGTAGCGCCAGTAGCAGGGGGTGGACCTGGGTGTTTACCCTGTTTCGACCCCGCCGGGAGGTGTGCTCCAGGCCACTTCGGACGGCACCGGTTCGGCCGTTGGCGGCGTGTCGCGGAGGTTTTCGGTAACCGGCCAGGGCGGGCTTCGGGGGTGTCACACGGGCATCAGGCGTCGCAGGCGTACCGCGCCCGGTAGGGCCGCCGCTGGCGCTGGGCGGGCCCGCTGGAGGGAGCTGCCGGGCCACGCCGCTCGCGCGGGCGCGAGAGGGGGCTTGGGTCCCGCGGAGGAGCCCGTCCGCGGGGCGATGCCGGCGTACCTCCGCCGGACGCGGAGCGCCGATGGGGATCCGTCGGGCCTCCGCCGGACGTGGAGCGCTGCGGGCCCGCGTGAGCGGACCGGACGAACCGGTCAGGCGAGGTCGCCACTCACGCTCCGAACGCAGTGAATGACCCATTCATGTCCTGCAACGCCGTGAATGACTCATTCACGGCATCGCCGCCGGACGCGATCGTGGCCCGCGACCCCGGATCGAGGGCGGCGGGCCACGGTCGGCAGAGCTTTACTTCGTCGGCGAGGGGGACGCCGGCGGGGCCGAGGACGCCGGTGCCTGGGTGGCCGCCGGGACCTTGGGCGCGTTGTACGTGTCCATGTCCGTGATCTTCCACTTGTCGCCCTGGAGCTGGGCGTTCAGGTGGAGCTGGGCGGTGCCCGCGGTCGTCTTCTTCGTGTCCGTGCGGGTCGAGGTCTGGTCGACGAAGACCATCACCTTCGCCAGGTCGCCGTTGAGCATGATGACCGCCGCGCGCGTCACCTTGCACGTCACGATCATCTTCTGCGCCGGCGCGAGCCGCTTCACCTCGCCCATCAGCGAGTTGTACTTGTTCTTGACGTCGTCGTTGGCGAGCAGGTCGTTCGCCGCGTCCTCGGTCTTCTTGATGTTGTTGAAGTCGTAGGAGAACAGCGCCTCGGCCGCCTTCGAGACGGCGTCCTTGACCTGGGCCGTCTTCGCGACGTCCAGCAGCGCGGTGTTGCTGGTCGCCTGCGACACGGCGACCTCCTCGGACTTGAACCAGAACGCCAGGCCGCCCAGGACCAGCGCGACGAGCACCAGCGCGCCCGCGACCACGTACGGCTTCTGGACCTGCGCGACAGCGGGCTTCGACGGTTCCGCCGAAGCCACCGGGACCTCGGACTCGTCCGTCGGCTTCGCGATGCCCGTGTCGCGCTTCTTCCGTCGCGGGGCCGGCTTCGCCGGGGCCTCTTCGTCGACCGGCTCGGCTTCGGGCTCCCCGGTGAGCGCGTCGACCTTCGGCTCGTCCTCGACCGCTGCGAACACCTGAGTGTCCTCGGCGGACGACGCGGACGACCCGGACGACCCGGACGGCGCCGTGTCGAGCTGCCCGCTCGCGGCTTCGAACGACTCGGCGGGCTTGGCGACCGGCCGCGGCATCGGACGCGGTGCCGGGCGGGGCCGCGGCTTGGCCGGGACCGCGGGGAGCCGGCCGGTCCGCTCGGCGGCGGACTCGTCCGCCGGAGGCTTGCGCAGACCGGCCACGCGGGGCCGGCGCGACGGCGGAGTGGGCGGCTGGCGGCGGGAGGGGGGCACTACGAGCTCCTTCTCGGTGACGCTACTGGCCGGCCGCGACGAGCGGGACGCTGTCGATGCCGGACAGCTTCCAGTCTTCGCCCACGCGGGTCATCGACACCTCGAGGCGCAGCGGCTTCGCGCTGCTCTTGTCCCCCTGGGTGACGGTCGTGGCGATGGCGGCGAGGAAGCTGGCCTTGCCTTCGTGGTCGTCCAGCTCCTCGACGGCGATGTCCTGGACGTCCGTGGCGACCTTCGTCTTGGCGTCGGCGAGCGCCTTGCGGAACGTCGGCGCCGACTGGTCGATCTGCTGCGACATCTTGTCGTCGGACACGGACTTCTGCCGGGCGAAGAAGCCGTCGAGGTCGGTGTAGTCGACCTCGGTGTAGGCCTTCAGCGCGTTCGTGCCCGCCTTGACCACGGCCTCGCGCGACGCCGCCAGGTCGGCGTTGTCGTCGTTCGCCGCCATCCACCACTGGACGCCGAAGATCGCCGCCGCGATCAGCGCGGCCAGGGCCAGCGCCGCGGCGCCGAGCACCAGGATCCGCGAGGACGGCTCCTTCGGCAGCGTCCCGCCGGCCGCAGGCGCCGCTTCGGGCTCCTTGACCGCCACGTCGGCCGGCTCGTCCGAACTCATAGCACTCCAGGGTAGGTAACGGTCATCAAATTCACGTCAGGCCAGGCCGAGCAGCGAACCCAGGCTGGTCAGGCTGACGCCCGGGCTGCCGACGATGCCCGGCACACCCCGGGTGTCGCGCTCCTCGGCCAGCTCCTCCGCCGGCCGGTTCGCGTTGGCCGACACGTCGGCGCCGGACGGCGCGACCGGCACCCCGCCGTACGGCGCGTTCTGCGCGCCGCGGACGCTGATCGGGCTGCCCTTCGGTTCGGCACAGTACGCGTCCTCCTTCGCCGGCCTCGGCGAAGTCTCGGCCCCGGTGCGGAACTGCGAGTACGGGATGTAGCCCTTCGTGCAGGACGGCGGGTTGAACAGGTTGAGCACCAGGCCGAGGTGCGCGGTGCCGTCGCCCGGCGCGACGCTGCTGACCGCGCCGGCCAGCGCCGGGTAGGTCACCAGGCCCTGCTCGATGCCGTCCAGCCGGGTCACGGTCAGGTTGGCCGTGGTGAGCAGGTTCGCCGTCAGCGCGCCGAGGCCCGGGCCGGACTCCCGCAGCACCTGGCTGATCTGCGTCGCCACCTGCGGCGTGATGCCGATGAGCTTGCGCAGGTCGCCGTCGGAGTTCTTCAGGGTGCCGGTGAGCTCGTTGAGGCTCTTGCTGAACGACGCGAAGTTCGCCGCCTGGTCGTTCTGCGTGTCCAGCACCATGCCGCCCTGCTCCAGCAGCTGGATGGTCTGCGGCAGGTACTCCTGCGCGGTCGTGGTGAAGCTGCGCGCGGTGTCGAGCAGCTTCTGCAGGTCGCCGCCGGTCCCGCGGAAAGCGTCGTAGGACTCGTCGACGACCGTGCGCAGCGAGTCGACCGGGACCGACGCGGCGAGCGAGTCGAGGTCGCCGATCAGCCGGTCGGTGCTGACCGGGGTGGTCGTCTTCGCCGCCGGGATGACCGAGCCGCCCGCCAGGTACGGGCCCTTGTCGGCCTTCGGCTTGAGGTCGACGTACTGCTCGCCGACCGCCGACCGGTTGGCGACGACCGCGTCGAGGTCCGCGGGCACCTGCGGCGCCGACGGGTCGATGTTCAGGTCGGCTTCGAGCCCGGTCGGGGTCAGCCGCATCTCCCCCACCCGGCCGATGTTGTAGCCGCGGTAGGTGACTTCGGCGTTGGTGAAGATGCCGCCCGACTCGTTGAGCTGCAGCTTCACCGTGTAGCCGTCGTTGCCGAACACGGTGCCGAGCCCGGCGAACCGGATCAGCGCGTAGACGATCGCGACGACGGAAATGATCGCGAAGGCGATCAACTGGATCTTCGTCCGGCGAACCAGCATCAGCCCGCACCTCCCGACAGGAGCCCGAAGAGGTTACCGAGCCCCGGCTTCGACTGCCCGGACCGCGGCTGGCCGCTCTCCCCGGGGATCGGCAGCGGCGGGTTGCCCGCCGCGCCCTCGGTGCCGCCGGTCAGCCCGGCCAGCGGCAGCTGCCCGGACAGGATGTTCTGGCGGCTGTTGCCCAGGTTCTCGACGACGGTCTTCAGGTTCAGGTCCACCTTCGCGTACAGGTTGAAGTAGTCGCCCTTGACGCCGTTGACGGCCTGGTCGCTGAACGGGAACGTCAGCAGGAGCTGCAGGGCCTTCGGCAGGTCGTTGCCCGCCTCGCCCAGTTTCTGCAGCGTCGGGGTCAGCGCCTTCAGGTCGGCGACGAGGTCCTTCTGCGACCGGTTGACCGTGTCGGTGGCGACGCCGGAGAGGTTGTCCAGCGCCTGCAGCATGGTGACCAGCTGGCCGCGCTGCTGTTCGAGCACGCCGAGGCCGGGCCCGAGGTTGTCGACCGCGCCGACCAGCTTGTCCTTCTGGCCGTTCAGCGTCGAGGACAGCCGGTTGAGCCCGTCGATGGCCCGGGTGATGTTCCGCGACTGCTGGTCGAGGTTCGTGACCAGCTGGTTCGCGTTGTCCAGCAGCGCCTTGATGTCCGGCTCGCGGCCGGACGTGGCGTTGTTGAGCTCCTTGGTGATGGTGTTGAGCTGGTCGACCCCACCGCCGTTGAGCAGCAGCGACAGCGCGCCCAGCAGCTCTTCGACCTCGACGCTGCGGTTGGTCCGGGCCAGCGGGATGGTCGCGTTGTCGGCGAGCTTGCCCTGGGCCTGGTCGTCGCCGGGCGAGGCCAGCTCGACGTACTTCTCGCCGAGCAGGCTCGACTGCTTCACGTTGGCGATCGCGTTGGCCGGCAGCTTGATGTCGCCGTTGACCCGCAGCGTGACCAGCGCGTGCCAGCCGTCCTTGGTGAGCCCGACGTTCTCGACGCGGCCGACCGGCACCTCGTCGACCTTCACCCCGGCCTGCGGGGTCAGGTCGAGCACGTCGCGGAACTCGACGTTCACCGTGTACGGGTGGTCGCCGAGGTCGGCGCCACCGGGCAGCGGCAGGTCGTAGATGCCGTTGAAGGCGCAGCCGGACAGTGTCAGCGCGGACACCGTCACGAGCGCTCCCACGCTCAGCAGCTTCCTCACCGGCCACCTCCGTAGAGCTGCCCGGCGATGGGCAGCGGCAGCGGCGGCAGCTGGCCCGCCTGCAGCGCCTGGACCGTCTGCGCCAGGGACGGCAGCGGGACGATCCCGTCGACGACACCGGCGATGCCCTCACAGGCGTTGCCGAGCACGTCCGGGATGCCCTTGCCGGCCTGCTTGAGCAGCCGGCAGATCATCACCAGCGGCGGCTGGGTCAGCTCGTTGAGGTTCGGCCGGGCGTCGAGCGTGCCGGCCGAGCCGTTGTAGGTGTTGACCAGGTTGCTCAGGCCGACCGGCGCGACGTCGAGGATCTCGGCGAGCGAGCTGCGCTGGTCGACGAGCACCTTGGTGATGCCGGCCAGCTTGTCCACGTTGGACTTGAGCCGGTCGTGGTTCTGGTCGATGAACGCCTGCACCGAGGTGAGCGTGGTGCCCAGCTGCTGCACGGTCGCGGCGAGGTTGTCCTTTTCGGACGCCAGGTAGCCGCTGACGTCGGCGAGCTGGCTCTCGAAGCTGCGGACCTGCTTGTCGCTGTCGGCCAGCGTCTGCGAGAACTTGCCGAGGTTCTCCACGGTGGAGAACAGATCGTCCTTGTTGCCCGACAGCGTCCCGGCCGCCTGGCCGAGCTTGGTGATCGTGTCGTGCAGGGCCTGGCCGTTGCCGTCGACGTTGGCCGCCGCGGTGGTCAGCAGGTTCGACAGCGACCCGTTCTTGTTGGCGCCGTTCGGGCCGAGGGTCTCGCTGACCCGGGTCAGGCTGGCCGCCAGCTGGTCGACCTCGAGGGGCACCTCGGTGCGGTCGAGGCCGATGACCGCGCCGTCGGAGATCCGCGGGCCGCCGGTGTAGGCGGGGGCGAGCTGGACGTAGCGGTCCGACACCAGCGACGGCGCCACGATGAGCGCCTTGGCGTCGGCCGGGACGGCGACCGAGCGGTCGTACTCGACCTCGACCTTCACCTGGTTGCCCATGGGCTGGATCTTGGTGACCGTGCCCATGTCGACGCCGAGCATCCGCACGCTGTTGCCCTCGTACAGGCCGACAGCGCCGGCGAAGTACGCGGTGAGGTGGTTGCGGCCGGCGTCCTTGAGGGTCCACCAGATCCCGCCGGCGACGACGAGCGCGAGGACGATCGCGATGGTGAAGCCCCGGGTCAGGGCCGTTCCGAAGCGGGTGTCACTCATTTCGTGTAGCACCCCTCTTCGTTGATCGGGCCGAACGACGGCAGCACCAGGCCGCAGATGTAGTTGTCGAACCAGCGGCCGTTGCCGATGGTGTTGGTGAAGACGCGGATGAACGGCGCGAACTTCGCGATGCCCTGGGCGAGCGAGTCCTGGTTGCGCTGCAGCATCGACGTCAGCTGGTCCAGGGACGTGAGCACCGGGTCGAGCTGCTTGCCGTTGTCGTCGATCAGGCCCTGCAGCTGCGTCGCCAGCTCGCGGGAGCCGTTCAGCAGCGACGTGATCGCGTCTTCGCGCTTCGAGAGCTCGTCGAGCAGCTTGTTGCCGTCGGTGAGCAGCTTCTGCACCTCGGCGTCGCGGTCGACCAGCGTCTGCGACACCTCGCGCGTGTTGGCCAGCAGGTTCGACAGCTGCGTGTCACGCGAAGCGATCGTGTCCGACAGCTTCGACAGCCCGGACAGCGCGCCCCGCACGTCTTCGGGCGTGTTGGCGAAGGTCTGCGAGATCGTGTCGAAGCTCTGCGCCAGCTGCTTGGTGTCGATGTCGTCGACAGTCTGCGACAGCCCGCGGAACGCGTCGAGCACGTCGTAGGGGGCCATCGTGCGGTCCCGGGGGATCGCGTTCCCCGGGTTCAGCGAGCCCTGGCCCTGCGGGTCCAGCGCCAGGTACTTCTGGCCGAGCAGCGTCTTGATCTTGATCGCGGCGCTGGTCCGGTCGCCCAGCCAGGCGTCCTTGACCCTGAATGACACCTTGACCGACGCGCCGTCGAGCTCGATGTCGCTGACCTTGCCGACCTTGACGCCGGCGACCCGGACGTCGTTGTCCACCTGCAGGCCGGAGGCCTCGCTGAACTCGGCGGAGTAGGTCGTGCCGCCGCCGATCACCGGCAGGTCCTCGGAGTTCAGCGCGGCGATGAACCCGAGGGCCAGGACGGCGATGCCGACCAGCGCGATCGGGACGGGGTTGCGCTTCTGGAAGGACTTCATCCCGTGCACCTCTCCCGGTTGACCGGGATCAACGGGAGCGCGACGTCGTTGATCAGTGGCGGCAAGCTGACGCTCCCGGAGAACTCGCAGGCGTAGAAGTTGAACCAGGAGCCGTAGTCCGCGGTGCGGGTCAGCGTGCTCACCTTGGTCGGCAGGAACTGGATGAAGTGCTCCAGCTCCGGTTCGTTCTTGTTGAGCTGGTTCGTGAGGTTCCCGAGGGCGCTGATGTCGTTCTTGAGCGGCTCCCGGACGTCACCCAGCAGGCCGGACGTCGTCTCGGCCAGGTTGCCGAGGCTCTCGATCGCGTCGCCGATCGGCTTGCGGTCGGCGGCCAGCCCGGACACCAGCTGCTGCAGCTTGACGATCAGGTCGTTGAGCTGCGGGGTGTGCGCGTTGACCGTGTCGAGCACCGAGTTGAGGTTGTCGATGACCTGGCCGATCACCTGGTCCTTGGCGGCGATCGTGGTGGCCAGCGATGCCGTGTGCGACAGCAGGCTCTCGACGGTGCCGCCCTCGCCCTGCAGGACCTGAATGACCTCGTAGGACAGCTTGTTGACGTCGTCCGGGTTGAGCGCGGTGAACAGCGGCTTGAAGCCGTTGAACAGCTCGGTCAGGTCCAGCGCCGGGGTGGTGCGGTCCAGCGGGATCGTGCCGCCGGGCTGCAGGGTCTTGCCGGTGCTGTCGTCGCCTTCGCCGAGCGAGACGTAGCGCTGGCCGACCAGGTTGCGGAACTTGATCTGCGCGGTCACCCCGGCGGGCAGCGTCCGCCCGGCGTCGACCTCGAACTCGACCTCGGCCTGGCGCTTGTCGACGATCTTGACGTCCTTGACCTGCCCGACGCGGACGCCGGCGATGCGGACGTCGTCGTTGGGCAGCAGCAGCGTCGCGTCGGTGAAGCGCGCCTTGTAGGCGTTGGTGCTGGTGGTGTTGATGTTGGCGATGCTGATCCCGAGGATCGTCGTGAACAGCACGGTGACGACCACGAAGATGCCGAGCTTGATCAGCGGTGCGAGCAGTCCCCTCACTTCACCGTCACCTCCGCCCCGCGGTAGAGCGGTCCGACGAGCAGCGAGCTCCAGCCCGGGACGTCGGCGGAGTTCATGCCCAGCTGCGGGCCGAGGAGGTCGGCCAGGAAGCCCTGCTCCGCGGGCGAGTAAGCCAGTTGATCAGCGCTGTCGCCGCCTCCGCTGCCACCACCGGCCGCGTCGGCCTTGAACTTGGCCGGGTTGAGGCCGTCGCCGACGGTCTTCGGCGCGGTCTGGTGCTTCGTGCCGTCCTGGAACGCGCCGTCCGGCGGCTCCGACGGGAACGGCTTCGGGAGGTCCTTCATGTCGTAGCACCGCGGGCCGCGCTTGTCGTCGAACCGCGGCTCTTCCTTGCCCGCCTGGTACGGCGCCCGCGGCACGATGATCTCGATCGTGGCGTGCAGGCCGGGCTGGTTGGTGCCCTTGCCCAGCGCCTGGTCGATCAGCGGCACGTTGTCGGCCATCTGGGAGATCACGCAGGGGTACTCCGGCGCGTACTTCGCCAGCAGCTCGGCCGTCGGCCGGGCGGTGTCGGCGAGGGAGATGATGTTCTCCTTGTTGTTCTGCAGGAACGTCTGCAGGTCCACCGAGGCCTGGGTCAGGCTGCCGTAGAGGTTCGACAGGTTCTGCTGCTGGTCGACGACGGTCCGGGTCGTCGTGCTCAGGTTGTCGAGGCTCTGCACCAGGTCCGGCGCGGCGTCCTTCAGGTGGTCGGAGAACTCCGCGAGCGCCTTGAGGTTGTGCTGCAGCTCCGGCTCGTGCGGGTTCAGCTCGCCGATGTAGGTGCCCAGCTGCGTCAGCGTGTCGCCGAGCTGGTCGCCGCGGCCCTGCAGCGCGGTCGAGATCGCGGTGAGCGTCGCCGACAGCTTCTGCGGCTGCACCGCCTGCAGCACCGGCATCAGGTGCTCGAACGCCTGGTCCAGCTCGATGGCGCTCGACGTGCGGTCCTGCGGGATGACGTCGCCGCTGGCCAGCGTCTTCGCCGATGGGTCCTTCGGGATCTCCAGCGAGACGAACCGCTCGCCGAAGAGGGTCTTCGGCAGGAACCGCGCCGAGACGTTCGCCGGGATCAGCTTCGCCGACTCCGGCTTGAGCGCGAGGGTCAGCTCCGCGCCGTGGTCGGTGGCGACGATGTCCTGCACCGAGCCGACGATCAGCCCGCGCACCTTGACGTCGGACTGCTTGATCAGCTGGTTGCCGATCTTGTCGGCCTGGAGCTTGACCGTGACGACGGGCGTGAAGGCCTTGTCGTAGAGCGCGATGGACAGCGCCACCCCGCCGACCATCACGGCGATGAGCAGCAGGCCGAGCAGCCTGCGTCGGAGCGTCCTCATCCCGCGATCCTTACCGTGACGTCGGTTCCCCAGATGGCGAACCCGATGAAGAAGTTCATGATCGACACCGTGACGATGGACAGGCGCACGGCCTTGCCGACCGCGACGCCGACGCCGGCCGGGCCGCCGGTCGCCCGGTACCCGAAGTAGCAGTGCGACAGGATGATCAAGACGCTGAAGATCAGCACCTTGATGAACGAATAGAGCACGTCCTGCGGTGGTAAGAACAGGTCGAAGTAGTGGTCGTAGGTACCGGCCGACTGGTTGTAGATGTAGATCACGACCAGTCGTGACGCGAGGTACGAGCTCAGCAGGCCGATGATGTAGAGCGGGATGACCGCGACGAACCCGGCGATGATCCGCGTGGTCACCAGGTACGGCAGGCTCGGCACGCCCATGACTTCCAGCGCGTCGATCTCCTCGGAGATCCGCATCGCGCCGAGCTGCGCGGTGAACCCGGCGCCGACGGTGGCGCTCAGGGCGAGGCCGGCGACCAGCGGGGCGATCTCGCGCGTGTTGAAGAACGCCGTCAGGAAGCCGGTGAAGGCCGACGTCCCGATCGAGTTCAGCGCCGAGTAGCCCTGGAGGCCGACGAGGACACCGGTGAACAGCGTCAGGCCGACCATCACCCCGACCGTGCCGCCGATGACGGCGAGCGAGCCGGACCCGAAGCTCACCTCGGCCAGCAGCCGGAGGACTTCCTTCGTGTAGCGGCGCAGCGTCCGCGGCGTCCACAGCAGAGCGCGGCCGTAGAACGACATCTGGTCGCCCAGCGTGTCCAGCGTCTGGAGGGGTCGGTTGGCGACGCGCTTGGCGCCCTGGAGGAACGTCATGGCGCTAGTCCAGCTTTCCGGGCACGATCTGCAGGTAGATCAGGGTGATCACGAAGTTCACGACGAACAGCATGAGGAACGTGATGACCACCGACTGGTTCACCGCGTCCCCGACGCCCTTCGGGCCGCCGGAGGGGTTGAGCCCCCGGTAGGACGCGACGACGGCGGCGATGAACCCGAAGATCAGCGCCTTGAGCTCACCGACCCACAGGTCGGGCAGCTGCGCGAGGGCGGAGAAGCTCGCCAGGTACGCCCCCGGCGTCCCGCCCTGCAGCACGACGTTGAAGAAGTAGCCGCCCAGCACGCCGATGACGCTGACCATGCCGTTGAGCAGCAGCGCGACCAGCATCATCGCGAGCGTGCGCGGCACGATCAGCCGCTGCACCGCGGAGACGCCGAGCACCTCCATCGCGGCGATCTCCTCGCGGATGGTCCGCGCGCCGATGTCGGCGCAGACGGCGGAGCCGCCCGCGCCCGCCACCAGCAGCGCGGTGACCAGCGGGCTGGCCTGCTGCACGGTGGCGAGCACGGAGCCCGCGCCGGTGTAGGACTGCGCGCCCAGCTGACGGGCGAGCGAGCCGAACTGCAGCGAGATGACCGCGCCGAACGGGATCGCCACGAGGGCCGTCGGCAGGATGGTCACGCTCGCGATGAACCACGACTGCTGGATGAACTCCCGCAGCTGGAACGGGCGCTGGAAGATGCCACGAACGATGTCGAGGCCGAGGGCGAACAGGTTCCCGGTTTCGCGGAGCATGCCGATCCCGGGGATCTTCGCCTGTGAAGCGGGAGAGCTCACCGGCCACCTGGCCCGTTGTTCGGCGGCGGTGGCATCCGGTGCGCGCCCGGTCTCGGCGGCTGGCCGCCGGGGATGCGCGCGACCTGGTCGGCGGGCAGCTGGCCGTGGTGCTGGTTCGGGACGCCGTCACCCTGCCGGGCGCCCGCCGGGACCTGCTGCTGTTGCTGCTGCTGGGCCTGCGCGACCAGCCGCGGGCTGACGCCGTAGTGGCGCTGCTCTTCCGGGCTCAGCGAAGCGATGATGCTCTCCTGCGCGGCCTGCGGCAGCCGGTGCATGATCTCCATGACGCGGTCCTTGCGGCGGACCGCGCCCATCCGCGTCGGCACTCCCGGCGTCGTCTGCATCTGCGGCGGCACCCCGGTGACGTCCTCGACCCCGCCCGCGTGGTGGCCGGCGTCGAACATCGCCTGCTCGGCGGCCATCTGGGCGTGGTCCTTCTCCTCGGACATGCCGATCGGGCCCTGCATCTTGCCGTTGAGGAACTGCTTGACGACCGGCTCCTCGCTGGTCAGCAGCACCTCGCGCGGGCCGAACATGACCAGTTCCTTGCGGAAGAGCATGCCCAGGTTGTCCGGCACCGTGCGGGCCAGGTTGATGTTGTGCGTGACGATCAGGAACGTCGCGTCGATCTGCGCGTTGACGTCGAGGAACAGCTGCGAGATGTAGGTGGTGCGGACGGGGTCGAGGCCCGAGTCCGGCTCGTCGACCAGGATGATCTCCGGGTCCAGCACCAGGGCGCGGGCGAGGCCGGCGCGCTTGCGCATACCGCCGGAGATCTCGCCCGGCAGCTTCTTGTCGGCGCCGTTCAGACCGGTCATGTCGAGCTTCTCGAGGACGATCCGGCGGATTTCCGTCTCGGACTTCTTCGTGTGCTCGCGCAGCGGGAAGGCGACGTTGTCGTAGAGGTTCATCGAGCCGAACAGCGCGCCGTCCTGGAAGAGGACGCCGAAGAGCTTCCGGATCTCGTACAGCTTGTGCTCGGAGCAGGTGACGATGTCCACCCCGTTGATCACGCAGCGGCCGCGGTCGGGCTTGAGCAGGCCGATCATCGACTTGAGGAACACCGACTTGCCGGTTCCGGACGGACCGAGCATCGCCGACACTTCGCCCGGGGGCAGCGTCAGCGTGACGTCCCGCCAGATGGCCTGCTTACCGAAGGACTTCGTCAGACCTTCGATGACCACCTCGGCACCCATCGCACCTCCAGGAGCTGTTCCGCGTCATTGCGCCCGCTGCCACACCCATGCCACCCACGTCGGCGGCGGGTGCGGGTTCGGCGCCCCGAGAACCCGCGTCAACCAGGTGCAACGAGCTGAGTGCGAACAGGTTACTCACCAGTTTTCTTTTCTGGCCAGCCCTGGTTCCATCGTCACCCCGCCGTGATCGGCAACTGCAGGCACGGTAGTCCATTCGGGGCAACGACGCAGAACTCCCGAGCCCCGAAACCGCGATTTAGGGACCCGGGGCCAATCGGACACCGCTCCTAGGGGATCACCGCGAAAAGCGGCGTTGACCAGCGGAGACGCATCGAGTGCTCCGACACAACGGAAGGGGCGGGCATCCGCGTGGATGCCCGCCCCTTCTCGAGGTGGTGCACAGGCGCTCACGCGCCCGGAATCACTTGATGGAGATCTTGGCGCCCGCAGCCTCGAGCTTCTCCTTGGCGGCCTCGGCGGCCTCCTTGTCGACCTTCTCCAGGAGGGCCTTGGGAGCGGCCTCGACCAGCTCCTTGGCCTCCTTCAGGCCCAGACCGGAGACGACCTCGCGGACGACCTTGATGACCTGGATCTTCTTGTCGCCGGCGCCCTCGAGGACGACGTCGAACTCGTCCTGCTCCTCGGCGACCGGGGCAGCGGCGCCGGCCGGGCCGGCGGCGGCGACGGCGACCGGCGCGGCGGCGGTCACGTCGAAGACCTCTTCGAACTCCTTCACGAACTCGGACAGCTCGAGGAGGGTCAGCTCCTTGAAGGCGTCGATTAGCTCGGCGGTGCTCAGCTTCGCCATGATGGCTTCCTCTCAGAAAAACGAACTAGACGTTCGGGGTGGGGGGTGTTCAGCTCTCGGCGGGTGCTTCGGCTGCTTCGGTACCGGTGGCGTTGCGCTGCTTCTCCTCCAGCGCGGCAGCCAGGCGGGCGACCTGGGACGCCGGCGCCTGGAACAGCGCGGCGGCCTGGGACAGCTTCGCCTTGAACGCGCCCGCCGCCTTGGCGAGCAGGACCTCACGGCTGTCGAGATCGGCGATCCGGTTGATCTCGTCCACGGACAGCGCTTTGCCGTCCATGTAGCCGCCCTTGATCACAAGCGCGTTGTTGTCCTTCGCGAAGTCGCGAAGCGCCTTGGCGGCGTCGACAGCCTCACCCTCGACGAAGGCGATGGCGGTCGCGCCGACGAACAGGTCCTCGAGCCCCGTGACGCCCGCGTCTTCGGCGGCGCGCTTGACGAGGGTGTTCTTCGCGACCCGGTACTTGGCACTGGTGCCGAGAGCGCGGCGCAGCTGGGACAGCTGGGACACGGAGAGGCCGGTGTACTGGGTAACGACGGTGGCCGAGCTGGTGCGGAAGCTCTCCGCGATCTCGGCGACGGCCGCCACCTTGTCGGGCTTCGCCATGGTCGCCTCCTCTCTTGGCTAGTGTTTCCACTGGCACCGAGGGGCCCCCGAAACGACGAAACGCCCTCGCGCAAGCAGGCGCGGGGCGTCATCCCGGCACACATGCCGGGGCCTCGTTCCTCCTGCGCGGGCCGCCCGGCGAGTGCGGGACCTTCGTTCCCCGTTGAGGCGGGGAAAACCAGCGGTCTTCGGTAGAACGAGGACAACTATACCCGGCTGGTTCTCGAGGCTTCCCCGGGCCCCCGTCCTGACCTGCGTTTAGGGCAGCTGGGGGTTCCGCGGTGAGCCCGGGAGGGCATCATGGTCACGTGGCGGAGCAGCGCGATGACGGAAAGCCGGGCTCGGACATCGAACCGGCGGGCTCGAACCCGCCCGCTGCACAGCCGCCGGTGGATCCGGCGCAGCTGGAGCAGTTCAGGCAGTTCCAGCAGTTCCAGGACTACTTGAAGTTCACACAGTCCCAGCAGGGCAACCAGCCGGCTCCCCCACCGGACGCCGGGATGGTCCAGGCTCCGCCGTCCCAACCGGCCACGCAGAACTCCGGCGCGGGCCAGCCGCCGGTCGTTCCCCCGGGTTACCAGCTGGTCCCGACCGAGCGCCGCCGGGCGCCGAAGTGGCTCAGCTGGCTGGGCAAGAAGGTGATCGCGTGGGCGCTGGCGATCGTGATCCTCGGCTTGGCGGGTACCTGGCTGTACAACCACTTCTTCCCGAACGACGCCGGCAAGACGTCGGCTCAGCTGGCACAGGAGGGCGGCGGGAAGTACCAGACCAACCACATCCTCTCGACCAGCCCGTACGAGGCCGTGCGCGAGGTCTACGACGCCGTCGCGCAGAACCTGGTCCCGCAGGCCTGCGGGCGGATGGACGAGCCGATCCAGCAGAAGTTCGCCCAGGACCTCGGGTACGCCGACTGCCAGGTCGCGGTGCACGAGCTGAACCGCAAGGTCACCAGCAAGAACGACTACGCCGAGTCGATGCCGTCGTACGTGTCGGAGCCGCTCCCGGGTGACCGGTTCACGATCAGCTCGTGCCGGTTCGGGATCAAGGGCGGCCCCGCGCTCGGCGCGTTCACCGTGCAGAAGGTCGAGAAGAGCCAGTGGCTGATCGTCGCGCACACGAACGAATCGACGCCGTGTCCGGCGGCACCGCCGACCAGCTGACTCAGCGGGGCTGCGGAGCCGTCAAGAAGGTCACCAGCGCCTCCGAGAACGACGGTGACATCACCGCTGTCATGTGGTCGCCCGGGATGCGCACCAACCGCGCCCCCGCGATGGCTGCCGCCAGGCGCTCCGGCTCGGCCGCCAGCAGGTCCTGATCTCCCGCCAGGACCAGCGTCGGCACGCCGATCGACGACAGGTCGAGGTGGCCCTCCTGGGAGGCCAGCGCCACCGCCGCCAGTGCCTGGCGGTCGCCGCCGGTCGCGTCGGCCAGCAACCTGAACGGCACCCCGGACGGCGGGACCGTCGACGGGTCCTCGGCCAGCAAGGCCGCGGCGATCTCCGACGGCTTCACCACCCGCAGATCGACGCCGCCGAAGTCGACGATGCCCGAACCCACGCCGCCCGTGGCCAGGCAGCGGATGCGCTTGTCCGTCGCCGTGGCCGCCAGGGCGATGATCGCGCCCATCGAATAGCCGACCAGGGAGACCTCGTCCAGGCGCAGCTCGTCGAGCAGGGCCGAAATGTCCCGGGCCATGCTGTCGCCCGTGTAGCGGCACTCGTCGTGGGGCTTCTCCGAACGGCCGTGGCCGCGGGCGTCCAGCGAGATCACCGTCAGGCCGGCTGCGCGCAGCGCCGCGACCACGCCGGTCGAGATCCAGTTCGCGTTCGTGTCGGCCGCGAAGCCGTGTTGGAGCAGCACCGGGTGGTGGGCGGCGGCGCCCTCCCACACGGTGTAGTTCAACCGGAGCCCGTCGAACGACGCGAAAGTCGGCATGACTCCCATGAGACACGAAGAAAGGGCGCCCCCGCAGCAAGCGGGGACGCCCTTTCTGGTGATGTCCGACTCAGGCGTTCGCGTCCTCGGAAAGGAGGTTGCGGGTGCGCAGCGGGTCGACCGGGATGCCCGGGCCCATCGTCGTGGTGAAGGTGACCTTCTTGAGGTAGCGGCCCTTCGCCGAGGACGGCTTGGCGCGGAGGATCTCGTCCAGCGCGGCGGCGTAGTTCTCGACCAGCTTCTCCGTGTCGAAGGAAGCCTTGCCGATCACCAGGTGCAGGTTGGCCTGCTTGTCGACGCGGAAGTTGATCTTGCCGCCCTTGATGTCCTTCACGGCCTTCTCGACCGCGGGGGTCACCGTGCCGGTCTTCGGGTTCGGCATCAGGCCACGCGGGCCGAGGATGCGGGCGATGCGGCCCACCTTGGCCATCTGGTCCGGCGTCGCGATCGCGGCGTCGAAGTCGAGCCAGCCACCCTGGATGCGCTCGATCAGTTCGTCGGTGCCGACCGCGTCCGCGCCGGCGGCTTCGGCCTCGGCGGCCTTGTCGCCGACGGCGAAGACGATGACGCGGGCGGTCTTACCGGTGCCGTGCGGCAGGTTCACGGTGCCGCGGACCATCTGGTCGGCCTTGCGGGGGTCCACACCGAGACGCATCGCGACCTCGACGGTCGCGTCCATCTTGGTCTTGGAGGTCTCCTTCGCCAGCTTCGCGGCATCGAGCGGCGCGTAGAGGCGCTCCTTGTCGATGAGCTCCGCAGCCTGGCGGTAAGCCTTGCTGTGCTTGGTCATGCTTCTGTCCTCAATTCAGTGGATCAGTGTGGTCGGAGCCAGCACTGGCTCTCCCACGTACTTCTGGTGCTGCAGACGTCAGGCGTCGACGACCGTGATGCCCATCGACCGAGCAGTGCCGGCGATGATCTTCGCCGCCTGGTCGATGTCGTGCGCGTTGAGGTCGGTCTCCTTGGTCTTGGCGATCTCGCGGACCTGGTCCCAGGTGACCTTGGCGACCTTGGTCTTGTGCGGCTCGCCGGAGCCCTTCTCGACACCAGCGGCCTTGAGCAGCAGGCGCGCGGCCGGCGGCGTCTTCAGCTTGAAGTCGAACGACCGGTCCTCGTACACGGAGATCTCGACCGGGACGACGTCCCCACGCTGCGACTCGGTCGCGGCGTTGTAGGCCTTGCAGAACTCCATGATGTTGACGCCGTGCTGACCCAGAGCCGGGCCGACCGGCGGCGCGGGGTTGGCCGCACCCGCCTTGATCTGCAGCTTGATGATCGCCGCAAGCTTCTTCTTCTTGGGTGGCATTTCTTTTCCTGTCCTGTACTACGTTCCCCGCGTACCTGCCGTGGACGCGGGGACTGCGGCCGAACGGGCGGCCGTCAGATCTTGGAGACCTGGTTGAACGACAGCTCGACCGGGGTCTCCCGGCCGAAGATCGACACCAGGACCTTCAGCTTCTGCCCGTCGACGTTGACCTCGGAGATCGTCGCCGGCAGCGTGGCGAACGGGCCGTCCATGACCGTGACCGACTCGCCGATTTCGAAGTCGACCTCGACGGCCGGGCCGCCGAGCGGGGCCGCGGTCGCGGTGGACTCGCCCTTGCCGCCCTTCGCCGGGGCTTCGTTCTCGACCTTCGGGGCGAGGAACTTCAGCACCTCGTCCACGGTCAGCGGCGACGGCCGCGAGGTGGCGCCGACGAACCCGGTCACGCCCGGCGTGTTGCGCACCGCGCTCCACGAGGCGTCGTTCAGGTCCATCCGGACCAGGATGTAGCCGGGCAGCACCTTGCGCTGCACCTGCTTGCGCTGGCCGTTCTTGATCTCGGTGACCTCTTCGGTCGGGACCTCGATCTGGAAGATGTAGTCCTCGACGTCCAGGGTCGTGGTCCGGGTCTCGAGGTTGGTCTTCACCTTGTTCTCGTACCCGGCGTAGGAGTGCACGACGTACCACTCGCCGGGCGCGGCGACCAGCTCGGCGCGCAGCTTGGCGACCGGGTCCTCGTCGTCCGCTTCGGGCTCGGCTTCGTCGGACGCGGCCTCGGCCACATCGTCGGTGCTGTCCTCGGCGCCATCTTCGTCGGAAGCGGCTTCGTCGACCTCGTCGGACACCTCGACGGGCTCGAGGTGCGCGGATTCCTCGTCACCGAGTGCCGCGTGCACCTGCTCGTCGGAAAGCTCGGTCAGGTCGTGACCGGCTGATGTGCCGTTGTCGGAGGTCACGTTCCGTCCTCTCAGTTGATCATTGCCGGGGTCAGGCCGGGACCTGAGCCCCAATCGGCGCGCGCCGAGGCGCGTCAGCCGAAGATCTTGCCGATGCCCCACTTGAATGCCAGATCGAGCACGCTGACGAGGGCCACCATGAACACCACGAAGGCCAGCACGACGGCGGTGTAGGTGACCATCTGCTTGCGGTTCGGCCAGATGACCTTGCGCAGCTCCGCCCACACCTCGCGGATGAAGCGCACCAGCCGCGCGAACACCGACGCCTTCTTCGGCTTCTGGTCCCGCTTGGGAGTCGGAGCGCCCTTCGCGTCGGGGGCGGCCTTCTCCCCCGACTTCCCGGCTGGCCGGGACTTGTCGTCCGCACGTGCCGCGGACTTGCCCGCCGGGCGAGCGGTCGCACGGCGCTCACGCCTGGCAGCGGCTGTGACGGGACGGGACGGGCTGTCGGGCTTCCGCCCGGTGCCGTCCTGCTCCTGCTCGCCGCCGCTGGCGTCGCTGTCGCTCACGACCACTCCTCTGCTCCACCAGTTCCGTTACGCAGGGGTGACAGGACTTGAACCTGCAACCTGCGGTTTTGGAGACCGCTGCTCTGCCAATTGAGCTACACCCCTGTGGAGCCCCGATCGCTCGGAGCCCCGGAGGACGCATTCCATCATCCCCACCATCCAGGCGGGGATGACCGTAGTGCGTTCCAAGTCCCGAAGTCTACGGCAAGCCTCACGAGAGCCCGCAACCGCGCCCCCCGATCGACCGCCGCACCCCGGCCGGCCAGCGGAAAACTCCCCGCCGACCACCTGATCATGCCAGGATGTCCGCCATGACGAGCAACCCGGAGTCCCGCTCACCGGCGAGCGGGACTCGGCTCGGCCTGGCGCTGCCCCAGTACGGCGCCCTCGCCGACCCCGCCGCCGTCGCGCGCTTCGCGACCGCCGCGGAGGACCTCGGCTTCGGCTCGCTGTGGGTCGGCGACCGGATCCTGACGCCGCGCGAGCCGTCCGACCTGTACCCGGGCGGCGGAACGCCGGAGCACCCGTACCCCCGCGAGTTCGAGACGTTCGCGGACCCGTTCACGACGCTCGCGACCGCGGCCGCCGTGACCCGCACGGCCCGCCTCGGGATGAGCGCGCTGACCGGCCCGGTCTATTCCCCGGTGCTGCTCGCCCGGGCCCTGACCTCGCTCGACCTCGCCAGCGGCGGCCGGCTGGACGTCGGCCTCGGGCTCGGCTGGCTGCGCGAGGAGTACTTCGCGACCGGGGTGCCGTGGGAGCACCGCGGCAAGCGGCTCGACGCGGTGCTCGACGCGCTCGAAGCGATCTGGACCGGCGACCCGGTGGCGCACGAGGGCCCGCAGTGGCGGATCGCGCCGTCGACGGTCGGCCTCCGCCCGGCGCAGGACCCGCGGCCGCCGGTGCTGCTCGGCGGGTTCTCCCCGCCGGCGCTGGCCCGCATCGGGCGGCGGGCCGACGGCTGGCTGGCCGGCTGGATGCCGAAGCAGTACCTGAACGGCCTCTGGTCGGTGGCGCTCGAGGCGGCGGAGAAGGCCGGGCGCGACCCCGGCGCCCTGCGGCGCGTGCTGCGGATCAACCCGCGCGCGGGCACCGGGGTCGAAACGGTCGCTGACGTGGCGCCGTGCCTGGACGTGGCCCGCGAAGAGGGCATCACGGAGGTGCTGGTCGACCTGCACTACGTCGCCAAGGACGTCGACCACGCCCTGGAGCTCGCGGCCGAGCTCGTCAACTCCCGGTAGCGATCCTGGAGTTTTCCCCAATCACCCGGATCGCCGCAGTAATCAAGGGCCTACTTTCGGTACAAACGAAGGGTGGCGAAGAACAGCGGGGGCGGCTGCCTCGTCGTGGTGCTCGTGGTCGGGCTCCTGGCGTTCGGGTACTACAAGTGGGACCACGGCTCGTCGTCCGCACCGCCCGCCGGCGCCGCCACCGGGGACGGCACCGGCCGCTACGTCGCGCTGGGTGACTCCTACACGGCCTCGCCGCGCACCGGGAAGAACGTCGGGACCCCGCCCGGCTGCGACCGGTCCGACGACAACTACCCCCGGCTCGTCTCCGCGGACCTGAAACCGGCCGAGTTCGACGACGTCAGCTGCAGCGGCGCGACGACCGCCAATTTGACCGCGGCGCAGAAGACGGGGAACGGTTCCAATCCGCCGCAGCTGGACGCGGTGACCGCGAAGACGACGTTGGTGACCCTCGGGATCGGGGGCAATGACGTCGGGTTCCTGTCGCTCGCGTCGTCCTGTGCGACTGCGCACCGGTCCTCGTCGCCGTGCAAGGACCGGCTGACCGCCGGCGGGCGTGATCAGCTGGCTGAACGGATCGACGCCACCGCTCCGAAGGTGGGGGCCGTGCTGGATCGGATCCACAAGCAGGCTCCGAAGGCGAAGGTCGTCGTTGTCGGGTATCCGTCCGTGCTGCCTGATGGGGATGGGTGCTGGCCGGTGCTTCCGCTTGGCGCGGGGGATGTTGCTTACTTTCGCGGGGCTTTGGGGAAGCTGAACAAGATGCTCGAGGACCAGGCGGATGCTCATTCGGCGGGGTATGCCGATACCGCTACGCCCGGGAAGGGGCATGACGTTTGCACTGGTTCGGAGACTCGGTGGGTGGAGGGTGTTGTTGCCGGCCTGCACTCCACTCCGCTGCATCCCAATGCTCGGGGGGAGCAGGGGATGGCTGATGCCGTGCTGGGGGTTCTGAAGCTGTTCTAGACGTGGTGTCGATCGTGCTTGCTGCCGGCACCCCGAAGCTTGATCGTGACTACGGCCGACGTCACCGCGTCAAGGCGGGAAAGATGCCTTGACCCGGTGGCGTCGGCCGTGTTCTGGCTTCGGATCGGGGTGCGGGGGGGCGGGCTGGGTCCGCGGTGCCCCGCTTTCGATGCCGTCCTGCGTTCAGACGCGCACAAGCGCCTGGGGCTTGCCCAGGACCGTCTTGCCGTCGAACTTGACCACCAGGTCGATGCGCGCCGTGCCTTCGTCGTTCACGTTGGCGACCTTGCCGGTGATCTCCACCAGGGCGCCCTCCGGTGTGTTGGGGACCACCACCGGGCGGGTGAAGCGGGCGCTGAAGTCGATCAGGCGGCCCGGGTCGCCCAGCCAGTCCGTCACCACTCGGCCCGCCACCGCCATCGTGAGCATGCCGTGCGCGATCACGTCGGGGAGGCCGACCTCCTTGGCGAACTGCTCGTTCCAGTGGATCGGGTTGAAGTCCAGTGCCGCGCCCGCGTAGCGGACCAGCTGGTCGCGGGTGATGCGGACCTCGAGGGCGGGGAGTTCGTCTCCGGTGTTCACGCGTCCTCCCCCCGCACCACGAGCTGGGCCTTCGTGGTGGCGATGTGCGCGCCGTCGGCGTCGGTGATCTCGGCGCGCAAGTTGATGAAGTCGTTGCCCGCCCGGGCCATGATGCGGTCGATGTGCGTCGTCAGCAGCAGTTCGTCGCCCGCGTGGGCCGGGCGGCTGTACGTGAACTGCTGGTCGCCGTGGACCATGCGGGAGTAGTCGAGGCCCAGCTCGGGGTCGGACACGATCGAGTTGATCGATGCCAGGTTGATGATCGTGAGGAACGTCGGGGGCGCGATCACGTCCGGGTAGCCGGCCGCGCGGGCCGCCTCCGGGTCGCGGTAGAGCGGGTTCTGGTCGCCGATCGCGTCGGCGAACTCCCGGATCTTCTCCCGGCTCACTTCGTAGCTGGTCTGCGGCGGGTACACCCGCCCGGTGAACGACTCGTCCAAGGGCACCGGGAGAGGCTACCAACAGCAAAGAGCCGCCCTGGTGGTCCAGGGCGGCTCTTCGAAGCTGATGAGAACGCGCTACGTCAGCGGGTTTCCTTGTGCGTCCGGTGCGTACCGCAGTTCGGGCAGAACTTCTTCATCTCCAGGCGATCCGGGTTGTTGCGCCGGTTCTTCTTGGTGATGTAGTTGCGGTGCTTGCACTCTTCGCACGCCAGCGTGATCTTGGGTCGCACGTCGGTGGCAGCCACAGCGTTTCCTTCTCTCTCAGGTCCCGGGGGCCAGCCCCAGTCGTTACCGCGTAGCGGTGGCCGGACTTGAACCGGCGACACAGCGATTATGAGCCGCTTGCTCTGCCAACTGAGCTACACCGCCCTTACATGACCCAAGCCGCGACACGCAGGCGTGACGCGGCTGAGGTCGTGAGCCCCTTTACGGAATCGAACCGTAGACCTTCTCCTTACCATGGAGACGCTCTGCCGACTGAGCTAAAGGGGCCTGGCCTCTCGCGAGGACTTCGAAAGATTACCAACCCCCGTCACCCGGCCGTGCAACCGGGGTCCTCAAAGAGCAAAACCTCAGGTCAGCAGGGTCAGCACGGTCTCGGAGTGGCGTCCCGGCGAGCGCGCCGTGCGGGCCTGCAGCCACGCCTCCAGGCGGTCCTCCGGCAGCGGCCGCGAGATCAGGTAGCCCTGGGCGACGTCACAGCCCATCGCCTCGAGCTGGTCGCGCGCCACGTCCTCCTCGACGCCCTCGGCGACCACCGTCAGCCCCAGGGAATGCCCCAGCTCGACGATCGACCGCACCACCGCGAGGTCGCCGAGGTCGGTGCCCATGCCGAGGACGAAGCTCTTGTCGATCTTGACCTGGTCGACCGGCAGCTGCCGCAGGTAGGCCAGCGACGAGTACCCCGTGCCGAAGTCGTCCACGGCGAGGGTGATGCCCAGCGAGTGCAGCTCGCGCAGGATCGGCAGTGCCTTCTGCGGGTCCGACATCACGCCGGACTCGGTCAGCTCGAACGTCAGCAGCTCCGGCGGGATACCGACGCGCTCCAGCTCGCGGGCCACCTTGTTCGGGAAGTCCTCGTCGGCGAGGTTGCGCACCGACAGGTTGACCGCCACCGAGATCCGCAGGCCCTCGTCCAGCCACTTGCGGCAGCGCTTCAGCGCCTCGCCGAGCACGAACGACGTCAGCACGCCGATCAGGCCCGCCGCCTCGATGGCCGGGACGAACTCGTCCGGGCCGAGCCTGCCGAACTCCGGGTGCACCCAGCGGACCAGTGCCTCGACGCCCGCCACCTGCCGGTTCGGCAGGGTGATCTTCGGCTGGTAGTGGACGCTGACCTGGCCGTCTTCGAGGGACTGCCGGAACTGCGTGACCATCTGGAAGCGGCGCAGGAAGATCTGGCCCATGCTCGGCACGTACCCGCGGACCTCTTCGCCGCCCTTGGTGGCGCGAACGGCCACGTCGGCGCGCTGGAGCAGACCCTCGATGTCGACGACGTCGCCCGGTTCCTCGGCGGTCGTCGTCGCGTAGCCGATCATCGCGTTGGCCTCGACCGAAAGCCGGTCCACCGGGTACGGCGCGGAAAGCTCTTCGCGCAGCCGTTCCGCCGCCGCGTGGGCGTCTTCGGGCGGGCAGCCGACGAGCAGCGCTGCGAACGACGCGCCTTCGAGGCGGGCGAGCGGGACGTCGGGGCCGAGCGCGTCGCGGATGCGGCGGCCGGCGGCGATCACCATCCGGTCGGCCCAGGCGTAGCCCAGCGCGTCGCTGACCGTCGAAAAGACGTCGAGGTCGATCCGCAGCACCACCGCGTTCGCGAAGTCCCGCAACGGTTCCTTCGCCACCTGCCGGAAGCCCGGCCGGTTGAGGTGCCCGGTGAGCGGGTCGTGGTAGGCGTCGTGGCGCAGGGTCGCGAGCAGCCGCCGGTTGTCCAGCGACGTCGCGAGATGGCTGGCCATCGTGCCGAGCAGCTGGACGTCGTACTTGCCGAAGCCGCGCCAGCGAGACAGCCGGTCGTGCGCCTCGACGACGCCGAGCAGCTGGTTCGCGCTGCGCAGCGGGACGACGAGCGCCTCCTGCGCGCCGCGGTCGAGCAGCGCCGCGCGGACGTCGGGGTTGGCCTCGGTGATCCGGAAGTGCCGGACGTGCGCGCCGGGCAGGCGCAGCAGCGGGTCGTCGGCGGCCGGGTCGGCGGGCGGCAGGTCGTCGCCGGCGACGACGACGCGCATGGTGTCCTTCGGTTCGAGCCGCAGCCTCAGCACGACGCGGCCCGCGGCGAGCTGGTCCTTGATGCGCTCGGCGATCGTGGCCCACTCGCGGACGTCGACCCCGCCGACGAGCTCGTCCGCGCGGCTGGCCGGGCGCGCCGCCGCCTGCTGGCCCGAGCGGGCCACCATCAGGCTGACGTCGGAGAGCGCCTCCATGTCCCGCTGCTCGCGCAGCAGGTCGGAGTAGGCCCAGTACAGCGCGGTCAGGCCGAGGAACACGGCGAGCACCAGCGGCCACGCCTTGGGCGTGTTGGAGATGACGAGGTAGCCGGACAGGCCGACCGACGCGTTGACGAACCCGACGACCAGGATCCGCGCGGTCAGCCGGACCGCGGTGCTGACCCGCATCCGGCGCCGCAGGACGCGGACCGCGGCCAGCGCGAGCAGCGTGCTCACCAGCGGCGCGGTGAGCGTGCCGGCCAGCGCGGCGACCCACGGGATCTTGTCGCCGACCCCGGCGCCGACGGCGTACTTGACGAGCCCGGCGACCGCGAAGGCGCCGGTGATCTCGAGCAGGAACGCGCCCGCGTTGTAGAGGACGCGGCCGGCGACCTTGCGCGCGAGCAGCGTGCCGATGCCGGCGACCAGGTGCGCGGCCAGCACGACTTCGAACGGCGCGACGAAGAACCCGATGACGAGCGGGATCTCGGTGAAGGAGATGGTCCACGAGATGCCGCTGCGGACGTCGACGTTGATGCCGAGCTGCTCGGCGAGCAGGAACGCGACCGCGAGCACCGGGCCGATCCACAGCAGCCGGCTGTCCCAGTGGAACGGCAGCCAGGACCCGACGGCGAACGCGGCGACGAGCCCGATGCTCAGGACGGCGAAGGTGTACGCGCGGAACCGGCGCTCGTCGGTGCGGGCTTCGGCGGATACGGGCGGTGTCCCGGAAGCGGCTCCCGGCCCGGGCTGCGCCTGTGCGACGGCGTCGCCGTGGGCGTTCGTGTCCGGCATCCGACCTTCCCTCCCGGCTTGTCCACCGGCACTGATCCGTGACTTCGGGTGTGGACAAGGGCCATACCGTACCCCGTAGGGCGTACCCGCGTCCCTTTCGAGACAGTAGGAGATCACCCCAGGGTTAACAATGCCTCGATGGCGCTGACCTGCGTGGACCAAGGGGTGAAACTCTGCGACAACCGGGGCTCCGCCCCGAGCCGGGGGCTTCGCCACCCGGACCCCCGGACGTGGGGTGCACGAAGCAGGGGTGGCTCCGTACGCACGCCAGTCCGAGTCGCGCTTCAATGTGCCCATGCACAGCGACGTGATTGCCACCGAACACGCGGCACGGCTCGCGGCGGTGGATCCCCTGCTCCCCGGTTCTCTTCCCTTCGAGGCGGCCGAAGGCGCCGTGGTGCTGGAGGTGGCGACCGCCGGCTCGGCCGCGTCCGGCCTCGCCTCGCGCATCCAGGTCGACCAGGACGCCCCCAACGCGCCGTGGCGGGCGCTGACCGAGCACCGGCTCGACCTCCAGCTCGCCGGCCCGCAGCCCGCGGCGGCCCTCGACGCCCTCCTCACCCGATGGGATGAACATTTGCGTGCGGTCGCCGAGCGTGGCGACACCGAGACCGCCGCGATCGTCCCGCGCGCCAGCCGGGACGCCGCCGGCACGCGGGAAATGCTGCACCACGGGTTCGCGCCGCTGCGGGTGATCGCGGTCCGCCCGGCCGACCGGACGGACCCGCCGGGCCCGCGTGGCACGCCCGGCGTCAAGATCCGCCGCGCCGAGCCCGGCGACCTCGAAACCGTCGTCTCGCTGGGGCTCGAGCTGCACTCCTTCGACGCGCAGTACGGCACGGTCAACCTGCGCCACGGCGTCGAGGACATCATGGCCAAGGACCTGGCCGAACAGCTGAACCGCCCGGAACCGCCGCTCTGGATCGCCGAGCTGTACGGGCGTCCGCTCGGCATGGTGAACGTCCAGCACCCCGGCGAGACCGGCTGGATCAGCGACCGGGTCGCGGCGGGCCGCGTCGGCTACCTGTCGTCGCTGGCCGTCGCGAAGGAGGCGCGGTCGTCCGGTGTCGGTACGGCGCTGGCCACCCACGCCCACCACGTCCTCGACGAAGAGGGCGCGGACGTCGTCCTCCTGCACCACGCGGCGGCGAACCCGCTGTCGACACCGTTCTGGTACGCGCAGGGGTACCGCCCGCTGTGGACGTACTGGCAGCGTCGCCCGGCCGTTCGGTGAACCACTGGCGGATTACCCCAGGTCGCCCGTCCTTATAGGGTGGTTCCCGGAGCAGTGAGGGGAGCCGGAAGTGACCGATCAGCGGGATTCCGCGCCGAGAGCACCCGAAGGCGTCGACACCGAGAAGCCGTCCGCGGCCCGGATCTACGACTGGTACCTGGGCGGCACGCAGAACTGGGCCGTGGACCGCGAGTTCGGCCGGCGCATGGAACAGCAGTGGCCGCTGGTGCGTCCCGGGTCGAAGCAGAACCGCGAGTTCATGAACCGCGCGGTGCGGGCGGCGCTGCGGGCCGGGATCCGGCAGTTCGTCGACCTCGGCTCCGGCGTCCCGACGGCCGGGAACGTGCACGAGGTCGTCGAGGCCGAGCTGCCCGAGGACCACGACGCGACGGTCGTGTACGTCGACTACGAGCCGGTCGCGGTCGCGCACGCGACGCTGATCCTCGAAGAGGAGGCGGCGACGGACTGGGCGGGCATCGTCCAGGCCGACATGCGGGACGCGAAGGCCGTGCTGCGCGCCGAAGAGACGCAGCGGCTCATCGACTTCTCGAAGCCCGTCTGCCTGATGATGATGGCGGTGCTGCACTTCGTCGGGCCGGACGACGACCCCATCGGCCTCCTCAAGGCCTACCGGGACAAGCTCGCACCCGGGAGCTGGCTGGCGATCTCGCAGATGAGCGAGGGCGACGGGACCGGCGAGTCGCTCGCGGGGCTGCGCTGGTTCGTCGAGCAGTACCGCAAGACCAGCAACCCGGTGTGGCTGCGCGACCGCGAGGAGATCGAGCCGCTGTTCGGCGACTGGCCGCTGCTCGAACCGGGCATCGTGCACCTGCCGGACTGGCGGCCGGACCGGAAGCTCAACGCGCTGGAAGCGGAAGCCCGCCCGTACGCGTGGTGCGGCATCGCGGAGAAGCCCGGCGGATGACCCCCGAGAACACAGCGCCGATCGCCCCGGCCGGGGTCGACACCGACAAGCCGTCCGCGGCCCGGGTGTACGACTGGTACCTCGGCGGGAACCACCACTGGGCGGTCGACCGCGAGTTCGGCCGGCGCGTGGAGAAGGTGTGGCCGCTGATCCGGCCGATCTCGCGGCAGAACCGGGCGTTCATGAACCGCGTGGTCTCGGCCGCGATGGACGTCGGTGTCCGCCAGTTCGTCGACCTGGGCTCCGGTGTGCCGACCGCGGGGAACGTGCACGAGATCGTCCGGGACCTGCTTCCCGAGGGTGAACGCGCGTCGGTCGTCTACGTCGACTACGAGCCGGTCGCGGCCGCGCATTCGCGGCTGATCCTGGAGAAGGAAGGCGCGACGGGCTGGGCGGGCCTGGTCGAGCGGGACATCCGGCGGCCGGAGGAGATCTTCGCCGACGACGTCGTGCAGGAGCTGATCGACTGGTCGCGGCCGGTGTGCCTGCTGATGATCACGGTGATGCACTTCGTCGGGCCGTCCGACGATCCCGAGGGCCTGATGGCGACGTACCGCTCGAAGCTCGCGCCGGGCAGCTGGCTGGCGCTGACGCACGGGACGTGCCGCGACGACGCGCCGCCCGAGCGCGCCGCGGAGGTGAAGCGGTTCATCGACGCCTACCGCGACACGTCGAACCCGGCGTGGCTGCGCTCGGCCGAGGAGCTGCTCCCCTGGTTCGGCGGCTGGCCGCTGCTTCCGCCGGGGATGACATCGTTGCCGGACTGGCGTCCCGAGGAGCCTCCGAACGTCATCGATCTCGAGACGCGGCCGTTCGCCTGGTGCGCCGTCGCGCGCCGACCAAGCCTCTGACCTGGACTTTCTTCCTTCGCTGTGGGCGAACGCACTCTCGGAAACAAACACACCCATCGGAGAGTTGAGCTAGGCAGACTCAACTACACGAGGAGTGCACATGTCCGACACCCGCCTCCTGCCCGTGCTCCCGCTCGATGACGACGTCGTGCTGCCGGGCATGGTCGTCCCGCTCGACCTCACCGACAGCGAGACGCGGGCCGCGGTGGAGTCCGCCCAGTCCAACACCCCCAGCCAGGCTTCGTTCCCCGGCATCCGGTCGACCGGCGCCACCAAGGCCGAAGTCCTGATCGTGCCGCGCGTCCACGGCGAGTACGCCGAGTTCGGCACCGTCGCCACGGTCGAGCGCATCGGCCGCGTGCCCGGTGGCAAGGCGGCCGTCCTGCTGCGCGGCACCGCCCGCGCGCTCGTCGGCCGGATGGCCGACGGCCCCGGCGCCGCCCGCTGGGTGCACGCCGAGGACGCCCCCGAGACCACGAACGACCGGACCGCGCAGCTCGCGGCCGAGTACAAGGCCGTCGTCATCTCGATCCTCCAGCAGCGCGGCGGCTGGCAGCTGATCGACGCCGTCCAGCAGGTCGAGGACGGATCCGCGATCGCCGACCTGTCCGGCAACGCGCCGTACCTCGACACCGAGCAGAAGCTCGAGCTGCTGACCACGCTCGACGTCAGCGCACGCCTGGAGAAGGCGCTCGAGTGGAGCAAGGAGCACCTCGCCGAGCTCGAGGTGACCGACACGATCCGCAAGGACGTCGCCGAGGGCATGGAGAAGCAGCAGAAGGAGTTCCTGCTGCGCCGCCAGCTCGAGGCCATCCGCAAGGAGCTCGGGGAGCTCGACGGCACCGCGCAGGACGACGACTACCGCGCCCGCGTCGAAGGCGCCGAACTGCCCGACGCCGTGAAGAAGGCCGCGCTGGCCGAGGTGGACAAGCTGGACCGTACGTCCGAGCAGTCCCCCGAGGGCGGCTGGATCCGCACCTGGCTGGACACCGTCCTGGAGCTGCCCTGGAACGAGCGCACCGAGGACAGCTACGACATCGCCGCCGCGCGAGCGGTTTTGGATGCCGACCACGCGGGCCTCGACGACGTCAAGGAACGCATCATCGAGTACTTGGCCGTGCGGAAGCGCCGCGCCGAGGCACTCTTTACCGCCGAGGCGCCATTCAACACAGCGGAATCGGGTCTCGGCCCAATCAACGGTCGGCGTTCCGGCGCGGTGCTCGCCCTCGCGGGCCCTCCCGGGGTCGGCAAGACGTCGCTGGGTGAGTCCGTCGCGAAGGCCATGGGCCGCAAGTTCGTCCGCGTGGCGCTGGGCGGCATCCGCGACGAGGCGGAGATCCGCGGCCACCGCCGCACCTACGTCGGCGCGCTGCCCGGCCGGATCGTCCGCGCCATCAAGGAAGCCGGCTCGATGAACCCGGTCGTGCTGCTCGACGAGATCGACAAGGTCGGCGCCGACTACCGCGGCGACCCGACCGCGGCGCTGCTCGAAGTGCTGGACCCGGAGCAGAACCACACGTTCCGCGACCACTACCTCGAGGTCGAGCTCGACCTGTCCGACGTCGTGTTCCTGGCGACGGCGAACGCGCTCGAGACCATCCCCGGCCCGCTGCTGGACCGCATGGAGCTCGTCACGCTGGACGGCTACACCGAGCACGAGAAGGTCACCATCGCCCGCGACCACCTGCTCCCCCGCGAGCTGGAACGCGCCGGCCTGGGCACGGCCGACGTCAGCCTGACCGACGCCGCGTTCAGCCGGATCGCCGCCGAGTACACCCGCGAGGCGGGCGTCCGCGACGCGAACCGCACGATCGCGAAGGTCCTGCGCAAGATCGCGACCAAGGTGGCCCTCGACGAGGTTTCGCTGCCGCTGACCGTGGACGCCGCGGATCTTCCCGATTACCTGGGCCGCCCGCGGCACATCCCGGAGTCGTCGCTGCCCGCGTCGACCCAGCGGACCGCGACCCCGGGTGTGGCCACCGGCTTGGCGGTCACCGGCGCCGGCGGTGACGTCCTCTACATCGAGGCGTCGCTGGCGGACCAGGAGTCCGGCGCGTCCGGGCTCCAGCTGACCGGCCAGCTCGGCGACGTGATGAAGGAGTCCGTCCAGATCGCGCTGTCCTACCTGCGGTCGCACGGCGCGGAGCTGGAGCTGCCGGTGGGTGACCTGCGCGAGCGCGGCATCCACGTCCACGTCCCGGCGGGCGCGGTCCCGAAGGACGGGCCGTCGGCGGGCGTCACGATGACGACGGCGCTGGCCTCGCTGCTCTCGGGCCGCGTGGTCCGGCCGGACGTCGCGATGACGGGCGAGGTGTCCCTCACGGGCCGCGTCCTCCCGATCGGCGGCGTGAAGCAGAAGCTGCTGGCGGCCCACCGGGCGGGGATGAAGACGGTGATCATCCCGCAGCGCAACGAGCCGGACCTGGACGACGTCCCGGCCGAGGTGCTGTCCCAGCTGGACGTCCACGCGGTGGCGAACGTCCGCGAGGTCCTGGAGCTCGCTTTGACCCCGGCTTCGACGCCGGTTCCCCAGGCGGCGTAACCCCGAACGCCGCCACCGAAGGCCCCCATTCTCCCGCGAATGGGGGCCTTCACCTTGTCCGAGCGGCTAAAGATCGCGCAGTCCGGCCGGCAACGCGGAAAGGTCAGCTGCGAGGCCCGCGAATTCGATTTCGAACCCACTTACGGGGACCGCGGCCGTGCAAGACACCGTGGCTCCGTGAAGGAATTGCACGGGCTGATTGCCGAACACAAAGACCCCGCAACCTGATCGAGGTTACGGGGTCTTGATGTGGCGGGTGAGGGATTCGAACCCCCGTAGGCGTAAGCCAACTGGTTTACAGCCAGTCCCCTTTGGCCACTCGGGTAACCCGCCTGGGGCCGGACGCGCCGACCGGGTAGAAGCTTACCCAACAGGTTCGAGCGGGGGTCAACCGGGATGCCCCTCCTCCGGTGGGGACTAGGCTGGGTGGCCCCTGACAAGCGAGTACGAGGTGTGAGGACACGTGGCGGATCCCTCTTTCGACGTCGTGAGCAAGGTCGACCGCCAGGAGGTGGACAACGCGCTGAACCAGGCAAGCAAGGAGCTCGGCACGCGCTTCGACTTCCGCGGCACCGGCACGACGATCAACTGGTCCGGCGAGGAGGCGATCGTGATCGAGTCCGAGACGGAGGAGCGCGCGCTGGCCGCGGTCGAGGTGTTCAAGGAGAAGCTGATCAAGCGCAGCATCTCCCTGAAGGCCTTCGAAGCCGACGAGCCGGCCCTGTCGGGCAAGATCTACAAGGTTTCGGGCAAGATCATCCAGGGCATCGCATCGGACAAGGCGAAGCAGATCGCGAAGTTCATCCGCGACGAGGGCCCGAAGGGCGTGCAGGCCCAGATCCAGGGCGACCAGCTGCGGGTGTCGGGCAAGAAGAAGGACCAGCTGCAGGACGTGATCGCGTTGCTGAAGGGCAAGGACTTCGAGATCGCGCTGCAGTTCACGAATTACCGGTGACACACCTTCGTTGACCTGCGGGTATCTGGTTTCAGGTGCCCGTGGGTACAACGTCGGTACAACCGAGCGCGCAGTCGGTCGTCCAGCAGGGGAGCGCGATCAACGGAAGCCACCGGCGTGATGGTCACCGATGCCGGGATGTTCGGGCTGTGGTCCCCGGCGTCGTCCGGCGACATCGTCGACTACGACACGTGGGAACCGGCACTGCTGGAAGAACGCCAATATCTCCTCGTGTCCTCGGAGCCGTACCTGTTCGTCACCCCCGGCGACGCCGTGATCAGCGGTATCGAGCATGTCGGGGCAGGGGGCGAGGCCGGCTTGCGCATCCCTCTGCCGCCGGGCCGGTGGAGCGTGACGATCGCCTTGATCGAATGGGACGCAGAACCTGGGCAGAGGGACATCAACGGACAGCCCGCACCGACCGCGCTGCCCGACTTCGCGCTGCTGATCAACCCAGAACAGGGCACCGGACGCCACCGGACCGAACTCCGGACGTTCGAACCATGAGCATCCCAGACGACGTCCTCGGACGTCGGTCTTCGCGACGCGCACGGTCTTGCGCGACGAACGCGGGCACCCGGGCGCCCGCTCAGGACGGCGTCACCGTCCAGCTCGCTTCGTACCCGTCCACCCGCAGATAAGCCGGACCTCGGACCTCCCGGTCCACGTCGACGTCGCCGATCTCGTTGACCAGCAGGTCGCCGTCCTCCTCCGAGTGCACCCACAGGGCGATGTTGCCGCGGGTCTTCGCCGAAAGCTTCACGTGCGTAACCCCCGCCGGCACGCGCAACACCGCGTCGCCCTTGCCTGACGTCGGTGCGCCCGGGGCCACCACCGGCAAGCTCCGGTAGTCCGCGATCGTTGCCGTCCAGGCCGCGTTCGCGTGGACCGTCACCTTTGTCGTCGGGCGGTCCGGTTCCGTGTTCAGCCACGTCGTGCCCTGGTACTTGCCGATCGCGTTGACCAGGCCGTACTCGCCGCCGTCCGTGTCGATCATCACGTTCGACGAGCACTTCGGGCAGTCGAACGTGAAGAAACCCAGCTGGTCCGCCGGCCACGTCGTCGCGAACTCGCCTTCGCCCTTGCCCGTGTGCGTCTCGGCAGGCACGTCGCGAAGCGCCGGAGCCGCTGATGTCGTGGGTGCGGGAACCGGGACCGGCTCCGAAGAAGTCTCGATCGTGCCGAACCCCGTCGTCGGCCCGCACGCCGACGTCAACGCCACCGCCGCCACAACGCAGGCAAGCCGGAATCTCATCGTCCCCCCTCGGAACCGTCTGGTGATCTTTCGGCGCGCAAGACCACGGCGTTACCGTCGCCGTGCGTGAGCGATCACCCGGACGGGCAGAGCAAACCGCTCGAAAGCGCGAATGCCCGCGTGACTGTCCACGAAGGATCCGGACCGCGTGCTGTAATCGCGCGGTCACCATGTGGAGAGGGTCAGGATGCGCCGCTTGCTCGCCTTCGTGCTGTCACTCACCGTGATCGGCGCGACACTGACCCCGGCGAGCGCCGCCGAGCGCAAGCTGCTGCTGCCCGGCCTCGGCTCCTACGCGCGCCTCGTCCGGCTCGACCACTCGATCTTCGGCCGCGGGCACATCATCGCGGCGCTGACCAGCGAAGACGCCGGGGGCAAGTTCACGCCCGTCATGGAGAGCACCGACGAGGGCGAGACGTTCCACCAGCTCGGCGCCATCCACGACCCCGACGGCCGGTACGGCATGTGCTGCGGCACGCTCTACGAACTGCCGCAGCGGGTCGGCCGGCTCCGCGCGGGCACCCTGCTCTGGGCCGCTTCCTACCGGCAGGACGCCGGCGCGCAGCGGCGCGTCGGGATCAAGGTCTGGGCCAGCAAGGACGGCGGCCGTTCGTGGAGCTTCCTGGCCGAGCCCGCCCGCTCGCACAACATCGACGGCATCTGGGAGCCCGAGTTCACCGTCGACGCCGGCGGCACGCTCTGGCTCCACTTCGCCGACGAGACGCAGGCACCGAAGTACGCGCAGGTCCTCAACCGCGTCGCCTCGACCGACGGCGTGCACTGGGGCACCAAGCAGCTCACCCTGGCCATCCCGCCGGACCGGGTCCGGCCCGGGATGCCGATCATCCGCAGGCTGCCCGACGGCCGCTACTACTTCGCCTACGAAATCTGCAACTTCCGCGACCGCTACTGCGACCCGTACTTCAAGATCTCCCCCGATGGCGCCAACTGGGGCAGCCCCACCGATCCCGGCACTCGCGTCGAAACCGCGAACGGCAACTACTTCCAGCACGCGCAGACGATCACGCTCTTCCCCGGCGGCCCGAACGGCGTGCGGATCGTCATGGTCGGGCAGATCTACACCAACGCGAAGGGCCAGCCGCAGCCGAAGAACGGCCAGGTGCTGCTGGCGAACGACAACTTCGGCGCCGGCAACTGGTACGAGCTGCCCGCCCCGGTGCACATCACCGGCATCTACAACAACTTCTGCCCGAACTACTCCTCGACGCTGCTGCCGGTCGACGACGGGAAGAACGTGCTCGAGATCGCCACCGAGTACAACCTCGGCTGCAAGGCCTACTTCGGCAAGGGACCGGCTTTCTGATCCCGCCCGGCCCGTAGGGTGGGGCCGACGCCGGACTCGAGGAGGCAGTTCATGAAGGGCATCGTGCTGGCCGGAGGCAGCGGGACACGCCTGCACCCGATCACCCAGGCGGTGTCGAAGCAGCTGCTGCCGGTCTACGACAAACCGATGGTCTACTACCCGATCTCGGTGCTGATGCTGGCCGGGATCCGCGAGATCCTCGTCATCTCCACCCCCGCCGACCTGCCGATGTTCCGCAAGCTGCTCGGCAACGGCGACCAGTTCGGCCTCGCGTTCTCCTACGCCGAGCAGCCCAGCCCGAACGGCCTGGCCGAGGCCTTCGTGATCGGCGCGGACTTCATCGGCGACGACGACGTGGCGCTCGTGCTCGGCGACAACATCTTCTACGGCCAGGGCTTCTCCGGCCGCCTGCAGCAGGCCGTGCGCGAGCTCGACGGCTGCGTCCTGTTCGGCTACCCGGTGAAGGACCCCGAGCGCTACGGCGTCGGCGAGGTCGACGCGGGCGGCAAGCTGGTGTCCATCGAAGAAAAGCCCGCCAAGCCGCGCTCGAACAAGGCGATCACCGGGCTGTACATCTACGACAACGAGGTCGTCGACATCGCCCGCGCACTCACGCCGTCGGCGCGCGGTGAGCTCGAGATCACCGACGTCAACCTCACGTACGTGCGCCAGGACCGGGCGTCACTGGTCGACCTCGGCCGCGGCTTCGCCTGGCTCGACACCGGCACGCACGACTCGCTGCTCGAAGCCGGCCAGTTCGTGCAGGTGCTGGAGCACCGCACCGGCGTGCGCATCGCGTGCCTCGAGGAGATCGCGCTGCGGATGGGCTTCATCGACGCCGACGAGTGCTACGCGCTGGGCGAGAAGCTCGCGAAGTCCGGCTACGGCGACTACGTCAAGGCAGTCGCCGTAGCGGCGGGAGCTTCGGCCTAGAAGAGCTGCTCGCGCAGCGTCGTCCCGGCGTACTCGGTCCGGAACACCCCGCGCTCCTGCAGGAGCGGCACGACCTTGTCGGCGAACTCGTCGAGCCCGCCCGGCGTCAGGTGCGGCACGAGGACGAACCCGTCGGCCGCGTCGGACTGGACGTACTCGTCGATCGTCGAAGCGACGGTCGACGGCGTGCCGACGAACTGCTGGCGCGCGGTGGCCTCGATCACCAGCTCGCGGATCGAGAGTTTCTTCTCCTCCGCGAGCGCCCGCCACTTGCGCGCGAGCGCGAGCTGGTCCTTTTCGTGCCGGACGCGGCCCCAGGTCAGCGGCTCGGCGTCCGGGTCGGGGTCGACCTCCGGCAGCGGCCCGTCGACGTCGTAGCCCGACAGGTCGCGGTTCCACACCTGCTCGAGGAACTGGATCGCGGTGGCCGGCCGCACCTGCTGGAGCCGGATCTCGCGCGCGTGCTCCTCGGCTTCGGCGTCGGTGTCGCCGAGGACGAACGTCGCGGCCGGCATGATCAGCAGCTCGCCGTACTCGCGGCCGTACGCGGCCAGCCGCCGCTTGACGTCGTGGAAGAACGCCTGGCCGTCCTCGAGGGTGCCGTGCCGGCTGAAGATGACGTCGGCGGTCTTCGCGGCGAACTCGCGGCCTTCGTCGGAGTCGCCGGCCTGGATGACGATCGGCTGCCCCTGCGGGGTCCGCGGCAGCGTGAACTCGCCGTGGATGTCGAACTGCTGTCCACTGTGGACGAACTTGCCCGGGTCGCGCGCGAAGACGCCGTTCTCCTTGTCCCCCACCAGGGTGCCGGGCTGCCAGCTGTCCCACAGCTCGCGCACGGTGGCCAGGAACTCCTCGGCGCGCGCGTACCGGTCCTCGCGCTTGAGGAAGCCGCCGCGGCGGAAGTTCTGGCCGGTGAACGCGTCCGGCGACGTCACGACGTTCCACGCCGCGCGTCCGCCGGAGAGGTGGTCGATGCTCGCGACCTGGCGGGCGACCTCGTAGGGCTCGTTGAACGTCGAGGACAGCGTCCCGGCCAGGCCGAGGTACGTGGTGACGGCGGAGAGCGCGGCCAGCACGGTGGTCGTGTTGGGCCGGCCGACGACGTCGGAGTCGAGGATCTTGCCCGCGTGCTCGCGCAGCCGCAGTCCCTCGGCGAGGAAGAGGAAGTCGAACTTGCCGCGCTCGGCCGTGCGGGCGAGGTGCTCGAAGGAGGCGAAGTCGATCTGGCTGCCCGACGCCGGGTCGCTCCACACCGTCGTGTTGTTGACGCCGGGGAAGTGCGCGGCGAGCTTGATCTGCTTGGTCATCTCAGGCTCCCGGGGTGACGGCGTAGGCGTTGACGGCCCGGCCGAGGCCGAGGTGGTCGCGCAGGGTCGCGCCGCGGTAGCCGTCCCGGAACGCGCCGGCCGCCCGCAGCGCCGGGACGACCTCGCCGGCGAGCAGGTCGAGGTCGTCGGGCAGGACGGCGGGCCGCAGGTGGAACCCGGCAACACCGGTCTCGGCCGCCCAGCGGGGCAGCTCGGCCGCCAGTTGCGCGGGCGTGCCGACGAACGACAGGCCGACGGGCTCGAACGGAACCAGGGCGTCCAGCTCGTGCTGCCGGTCGCGGGCGCCCTGCTCGGTCTCGGCGAGCACGATCGACACCGTCGCGAGGACCTTGGCGCCGGGGAACCGGGCGGCCGCGGCGCGCACGGCGTCGAGGTGGTCCGCGCGGGTGATGACCAGGTCGGCGCCGACCGCGTGCGGGGAGTCGCCGTAGACCGCGGTCACCGGGTGGCCCTGCGGCGGGCGCGGGGTGATCGACGGGCCCTTCACGCTGAAGAAGCGGCCCTCGAAGTCGACGTAGTGCAGCTTCTCGCGGTCGATGAACCGGCCGGTGGCGGCGTCGCGGATGATCGCGTCGTCCTCCCAGCTGTCCCAGAGCCGGGTGATGACGTCGAGGACCTCGGCGGTCTCGGCCTCCCCGTCCTGCGGTGAGGGGGCCGGGCGGCGGCCGAAGTGCGCGGCTTCGGCGTCGGTCAGGGACGGTACCGCGAGCACGCCGGCGCGGCCGCGGCTCGCGTAGTCCAGCGTCGCGACCGACGTCGAGATGTGGAACGGCTCGGTGTGGGTCGTGGTGACCGTCGGGACCAGGCCGACCCGGCTGGTCGCCGGGGCGATGGCCGACAGCGTGAGCAGCGCGTCGAGGCGGCCGCGCACGACTCCCTCGCCGCCGGACTGCAGCGCCAGCGAGTCGTCGAGGGTGACGAAGTCGAGCGAAGCGGCCTCGGCCTGCTTCGCGTACTTCAGGTAGTGGCCGGAGGTGAACAGCGCGGCGGGCTCGGCCGCGGATACCCGCCAGGCGGCCGGGTGGAACCCGGCCCCGTCGATGGCGACGCCCAGGTGCAGCTCTGCGGAGACCATGCCTGCGCAACTTCGCGGGCCGGACCGAGATTCCCGCTCCCATCAGTTGGGAAAGCGCACTTTCACGTGAAAGTGCCCACCTGGGGGGCGCACTTTCACGTGAAAGTGCGGCTGGGTCAGAAGCGGTGGCGGGCCATTTCCTCGAGGCGCGCGATGCGGTCGGCGATCGGCGGGTGCGTCGAGAACAGCTTGCTCAGGCCCTCACCGGGGCGGAACGGGTTCGCGATCATCAGGTGCGACTGCGACACCAGCTGCGGCTCGGCGACCAGCGGCCGCGCCCGCGTCCCGGCCTCCAGCTTCCGCAGCGCCGAGGCCAGGCCCAGCGGGTCGCCGGTGAGCTCCGCGCCGGACGCGTCGGCCTGGTATTCCCGCGACCGGCTGACACCCATCCGGATGACCGCCGCCGCGATCGGCCCGACGAAGATCAGCATCAGGCTGACCAGCGGGCTGCCGTCGCGGTTGTTGCCGCCGAAGAACAGCGCGATGTTCGCGAGCACGCTGATCACGCTGGCCAGCGCGCCGGCGACGCACGAGATGAGGATGTCGCGGTTGTAGACGTGGGACAGCTCGTGGCCGAGCACCGCCCGCAGCTCCCGCTCGTCCAGCAGGTCGAGGATGCCGGTGGTGCAGCAGACGGCCGCGTGACGCGGGCTGCGGCCGGTCGCGAACGCGTTGGGCGCGACGGTCGGGCTCAGGTAGAGCTGCGGCATCGGCTGGCGGGCGACGTGCGCGAGCTCGCGCACGATCCGGTACATCGCGGGCTGCTCGACCTCCGACACCGGCCGGGCGTGCATCGCGCGCAGCGCCAGCTTGTCCGAGTTGAAGTACGCGAAGGCGTTCATCCCGAGGGCGATGACCAGGCCGATGACCAGGGCGCCACGGCCGAACAGGCCGCTGATCGCGATGATGATCGCCGACAGCAGGCCGAGCAGCATCGCCGTCTTCAACCCGTTCTGGTGCCCGTGCACGCGCGCTCGCCTCCGTCCGCTCCATTCCCCGTGGTTACCCAGTGGAAACAACGCGATCGGGGGACGCGAAGTTCCTTCACGTGAGGATCGCGCGGGTTAGGCTCGGCGAGCGAGTTGATCACGAGCGGAGGCGCCGATGCGAGGTCGCCCGATAGGCCGCAGGACGCTGTTCACCCTGGTCACGGCCGGTGCGGGGGCCTTGGTCCTGCCCGGGGCCGCCCGGGCGGAGGACGTCCGGTCGGTCGAGCTCGGCGGGGCGCCGACGGCGGTCACGGTGAACCCCGTCACGGGCCTCGCGTACGTCACGGATCCCGAGGCCGGGACGCTCACGGTCATCGACCCGCGCCGCGCCGCGGCCGCCGACGTGATCCGCGTCGGCGGCGCTCCGGACGACGTCGCGGTCGACCCGAAGGCCAACCGGATCTACGTCGCGAACCCGCCCGCCGGCACCGTCGTGGTGCTGGATTGCCGCACCCACGACCTGGTGAGCGTGATCGGCGCGGGCGCCGGCGCGTCCGCGCTGGCCGTGGACGAGCGGGCCGACCGCGTCTACGCGGCCAGCGGCGCCACCGGCACGCTCGCCGTGCTCGACGGCGTCAGCTGCACGCTCGCCGCGCTCGTACCGGGCCCGAAGCCGAGCTTCGGCGGGATCGCGGTCGACCCCGGCCGCAAGCTGGCCTACTGCGCCAGCACCGGCACGGACTCCCTGGAAGTGTTCTCGATCGACAGCGGGAAGTTCGTCGCCAGCGTGCCGGTCGGGGCGCGGCCGACCGCCGTCGCGGTCCACGTCGAGAGCGGTTCGGTGTACGTGGCCAACTCCGGCATCCACCACATGTCCATTGTGGACGCCGCGACGCACACCGAGCGCAAGACCGTGTTGCTGCGCAGCGAGGCGTCCGCGCTGGCCGTGCACCAGGGCACGAACACGGTGTACACCAACGGCGGCCAGAACGGCCTGAGCCGGGTCGACGGCGCGAGCGGGACGCTGACCGGCGAGCTGTCGCTGGGCATCAACCCGGGCGACGTCGCGGTCGACGAGCGCACGCGCACGGTGTTCGTCACGGATCCCTTGCACGGCAGGGTTTCCCTCGTCCGGAACTTCTGAACACCCAGCTGGGGTAACTCCAGGTATACGGTCGGAGACTATGAAACTCGGACTGCAGATCCCCGACTTCACCTGGCCGAACGGGGCGTCCGCGCTGGGCGCCGAACTGGCCGCCGTCGTCCGCACCGCCGACAACGCGGGCTTCGACTCCATCGCCGTGATGGACCACTTCTTCCAGATCGGCGGGGTCGGCCCCGTCGAGAACGACATGCTCGAGGCGTACACCACCCTCGGCTTCATCGCCGCGCACACCGAGCGCGCCAAGCTGCTGACCGTCGTCACCGGCGTCCTGTACCGGCACCCGGGCCTGCTGGCCAAGGCGATCACGACGCTGGACGTCCTGTCCGGCGGCCGCGCGATCCTCGGCATCGGGGCGGGCTGGAACGAGGACGAGTCCCGCGGGCTCGGCTTCCCGTTCCCGCCGGTCGCGGAGCGCTTCGAGCTGCTGGAGGAGAACCTCCGGTACGTGCTGCAGATGTGGGCCGACGGCGACGAGCCGTTCAAGAGCAAGCACTTCGACGCGTCGCGGCTGCTGAACGTGCCGCAGGCGCTGTCGGACCCGCGCCCGCCGATCATGATCGGCGGCGGTGGCGAGAAGAAGACGCTGCGGCTGGTGGCCAAGTACGCCGACCAGTGCAACCTCTTCAACAGCCCCGAGCTGGAGCACAAGCTCGACGTCCTCAAGCAGCACTGCGAGAACGAGGGCCGCGACTACGACACGATCACCAAGACCGTCTACCACATCCTCGACATCGGCGAGGACGGCTCGAAGACGGGCCCGCTGCTGAAGGAGCTGGAGCGGTTGCACGGGCTCGGCATCGACGTGGCCCTCGGCATGGTCCCGCACGTCCACAACCCGGCGGTGCTGGAGAAGTTCGGCACGGACGTCATCCCGGCCGCCGCGAAGATCGGCTGAGCAAATCGCTGTCGGCAACTTGCCGGAGCCCTCTGCGCCGAGTGCGCGGAGGGCTCCGGTGCGTTCAGCCGTCCTTGGCGACGGCGCGGGTCAGCGCCGCGACGCCGATGCCGGCTACCGCCAGCACGATCCCCGAGATCACCCAGCCGACGAGCACGAGCACCACGCCGGTCGCCGCGAACAGGGCGAACTCCACCAGGAAGCGGGCCGGTTCCGGCAGCCGGCGGTGGGCTCGCGGGGCGATGAACAGGCCCCAGATCGCGGCGGCCACCAGCGGCAGCAGGACGGCGTCGACGATCGCCAGCACCACGCCGCTGCCGAGCTGGGTGCCGGCCAGGGCCAGACCGCCCAGCAGGGCCAGCTCCGTCAGGAAGCGGACCGTCAGCACCACGCCCGCGACCCCGCTCAGGCGGGGGCCCGTTTCCGAAGTCATCGGGCCAGCCTAGGACCCCCGTCCACTGTGGACGTTACGGGTACGGACCGGCACCGTCGGTGATCTCTGCCACATTCCCACCGTCCAGGTTGCGGTTCCGAATCGGTCCACCAGGCCGCCACGCGTCGCTGTAACGACGATCCACCCCTGCTCGACGTGTTAAGCGCAGATCGCGACCGCGAGCCAAGGAGCCTGGTAGATGACCACATGTCGACTCTGCGGTTCGACAAACACGGCCAGCGTGGTGGATCTCGGGGCCACTCCCCCGTGTGAGCGATTCTTGACGGCCGAACAGCTCGACGAGCCGGAAGCCACCTTCCCGCTGCACCTCATCGTGTGCACCGAGTGCTGGCTGGCCCAGATCCCGCCGCTGATCGACCCCGGCGACACATTCACCGAGTACGCCTACTTCTCGTCGTTCTCGACCTCCTGGGTCGAGCACGCGAAGCGGTTCGTCGACAGCTCCGTCGAGCGCCTGGGCCTGGACGAGAAGTCCTTCGTCGTCGAGGTCGCCAGCAACGACGGCTACCTGCTCAAGCACGTCGTCGGGCACGGCATCCGGTGTCTGGGCGTCGAACCTTCGGTGAACGTCGGGCAGGCGGCGCGCGACGCCGGCGTGCCCACCCTGACCGCGTTCCTCTCCGAGGAAACCGGCCAGAAGGTGCGCGAGGAGCACGGGCCCGCGGACCTCGTGGCCGCGAACAACGTCTACGCGCACATCCCCGACGTGATCGGCTTCACCAGGGGCCTGCGCGCCCTGGTCGCCGACGACGGCTGGGTCTCCATCGAGGTCCAGCACCTGCTCACGCTGATCGAGAAGAACCAGTACGACACGATCTACCACGAGCACTTCCAGTACTACACCGTCGAATCCGCGCGCCGGGCCCTCGCGACCGGCGGCCTGACCGTGGTCGACGTCGAGCTCGTGCCGACGCACGGCGGTTCGATCCGGCTCTGGGCGCGCCCCGACGCGGTCGCGGGCGAGCCCAGCGAGCGGATGACCGACGTCCTGGAGCGGGAGAAGGCGGCCGGACTGCACGAGCTGTCCGGGTACACCGAGTTCGCCGAGCGCGTCACCCGCGTGCGGCTGGACCTGCTGAAGTTCCTCATCGAGGCCCGCAACGACGGCAAGACCGTCGTCGGCTACGGCGCCCCGGGCAAGGGCAACACCCTGCTGAACCACTGCGGCATCCGGACGGACCTGCTGCAGTACACGGTCGATCGCAACCCGTACAAGCACGGCCGGTTCACCCCGGGCACCCGGATCCCGGTGCTGCCCCCGGAGCGGATCGAAGCCGATCGGCCCGACTACGTGCTCGTCCTCCCGTGGAACCTCCGGGAGGAACTGACCGGACAGCTGTCGTTCGTGGGTGCCTGGGGCGGCCAGCTCGTGTTCCCCATCCCCCGCCTGGAAATCGTCGAGGTGCAGTGAAGTGAAGGTCGTCCTCTTCTGCGGTGGCTACGGGATGCGGATGCGCAACGGCGCGGCCGACGACGTCCCCAAGCCGATGGCGATGGTCGGTCCGAGACCGCTCATCTGGCACGTCATGCGCTACTACGCGCACTTCGGCCACACGGATTTCATCCTGTGCCTGGGCTACGGCGCGGCGCACATCAAGAACTTCTTCCTGAACTACCAGGAAACCATTTCCAACGATTTCATCCTGCGCAACGGGCAGCCCGAACTGCTGTCGACCGACATCGCCGACTGGACGATCACCTTCGTGCAGACCGGCATCGAGTCGCCGATCGGTGAGCGCCTGCGCCGCGTGCGCGACTACCTCGACGGCGACGAGATGTTCCTCGCGAACTACGCCGACGTCCTGTCCGACGTCCCGCTGCCCGACATGATCGAGCGGTTCTCGAACACCGACGCGGGCGCGTCGATGATGGTCGTGCCGCCGCAGTCGTCGTTCCACTGCGTCGAAATGGACGAGGGCGGCAAGGTCGGCTCGATCACCGCGGTCAGCGAAATGCCGCTGTGGGAGAACGGCGGGTACTTCGTGCTGCGGCAGGAAGTGTTCGACCACATCCCGGAGAACGGCGACCTGGTCGCCGACGGCTGCGGCGAGCTGGCCAAGCGCGGCCGGCTCCTGGCCTACCCGTACCGCGGGTTCTGGAAGCCGACCGACACGGTCAAGGAGCGCGCGGCACTCGACGACGCGTACACGCACGGCAAGAGGCCCTGGGCGCTCTGGGAGCAGCCCGCCGCGAGCATCGCGTGATCGGGCTGCGGCCGGGACAGCTCGGCGGTGTCGTCGCCCTCGGCGCGCACTGCGACGACATCGCGATCGGCGCCGGCGGCACCCTGTTGACCCTCTGTTCCGGGCGCCCCGGCCTGCGGGTCGACGCGCTGGTCCTCTCCGGCGGCGGCACGCCCCGCGAGGACGAGGAGCGCGCGGCGCTCGCGGCGTTCTGCCCGGGCGCGCAGGTCGACGTCACGGTGCTGAAGATGCCGGACGGGCGCTTCCCGGCGCACTGGGAAGAGGCCAAGAACGCGCTGGAGGAGCTGCGGCGGCGGACCGACCCGGACGTCGTCCTGGCGCCCCGGACCGACGACGCCCACCAGGACCACCGCGGGCTCGCGAAGCTCGTGCCGACGGCGTTCCGCGACCACTTGGCGCTGGGCTACGAGATCGTCAAGTGGGACGGCGACCTCGGCGCCCCCGCGGTCTACCAGCCGCTCGACGACGACGTCGCGGAAGAGAAGGTCCGGCTGCTGCAGGAGCACTACGCGTCGCAGCGGCACCGGCCCTGGTACGACCGCGAGGCGTTCCTCGGCCTGGCGCGGATCCGCGGGATCGAAGCGGCCGCGAAGTACGCCGAGGCGTTTTTCGTCAAGAAACTCACTCTCGACCTGAAGGGCTGATCCGATGCGGGTGTTGCTGACGGGGCACAAGGGCTACCTGGGGACGGTGATGGCCCCGGTGCTCGCCGCCGCCGGTCACGAGGTCGTCGGCCTGGACTCGGGGCTGTTCGAGGACTGCCTGCTCGGGCCCAAGCCGGCCGACCCGGCCGGGGTGGCCGTCGACCTGCGCGACGTCACCGTTTCGCACGTCGAGGGCTTCGACGCCGTCATCCACCTCGCCGCGCTGTCGAACGACCCGCTGGGCTCGCTCGCGCCGGACCTGACCTACGACATCAACCACCACGCGTCGGTGAAGCTCGCGAAGCTGGCGAAGGAGGCCGGCGTCGGGCGGTACCTCTACGCGTCGACCTGCTCGGTGTACGGCGCGGGCGGCGACAAGCTCGTCGACGAGGACGCCCCGCTGAAGCCGGTGACGCCGTACGCCGAGTCGAAGGTGCGCGTCGAGGCCGACGTCCACGAGCTCGCCGACGACGACTTCACCCCGGTCTACATGCGCAACGCGACCGCGTTCGGCTACTCCCCCCGGCTGCGCGGCGACATCGTGCTGAACAACCTGACCGCGCACGCGCACCTGTCCGGCGAGGTGCTCGTGCTCTCCGACGGCACGCCGTGGCGGCCGCTGGTGCACGCCCAGGACATCGCGCGCGCGTTCACCGCCGCGCTGACGGCGCCCAAGGAGGCCGTGCACAACAAGGCCTTCAACATCGGCACCGAAGACAACAACGTCACCGTCGCCGAGATCGCCCAGGAGGTCGTCGAGGCCGTGCCGGGCTCGACGCTGAACATCACCGGTGAGGCCGGCTCCGACCCGCGCTCGTACCGGGTCGACTTCTCGCGCTTCCGGTCGGCGATCCCCGGCTTCACCTGCGAGTGGTCGGTCAAGGACGGCGCCGTCGAGCTCATCGAGGCCTACCGCAAGTTCGGGCTGACCCGCGAGTCGTTCGAGAAGCTGTTCACCCGGTTGGCCTGGCTGCGCAGCGAGGGCGAAGCCGGCCGCGTCGACAACACCCTGCGGCGGCACTAGTGGCGGGCGCGCAGCTGCGGACCGGGGCGGAGCTGCACGCCCTGGTCGAGCGGCTGTACCCGATCTGCCGCAGCATCACCGGCGACGGCGTGCGGCAGACCCTGGACATCATCGGCGAGCACATCGCGCTCGAGCGGCACGAGGTCCCGACCGGCACCCAGGTGCTGGACTGGACGATCCCGCAGGAGTGGAACATCCGGGACGCGTACGTCGCCTCTCCCGACGGCTCGCGCGTCATCGACTTCCGGGAGTCGAACCTGCACGTCGTCGGGTACAGCGTCCCGGTGAACGAGCGGTTGCCGCTGAGCGAGCTGCGGGAGCACCTGCACACGCTGCCGGACCAGCCGTCGTGGGTGCCCTACCGGACCAGCTACTACGCCCCGGCCTGGGGTTTCTGCCTCGCGCAGGAGAAGCTCGACGCGCTGCCCGACGGCGAGTACGACGTCGTCATCGACTCGACCCTGACCGACGGTTCGCTGACCTACGGCGAGCACGTCGTCCCGGGCCGCGTCACCGACGAGGTCATCGTGTCGTGCCACGTGTGCCACCCGTCGCTGGCCAACGACAACCTGGCCGGCATCGCGGTGGCGGTGTCGCTGGCGCAGCAGCTGGCCGAGTCGCAGCCGCACTACACGTACCGGTTCCTGTTCATGCCGGGGACGATCGGCTCGATCACGTGGCTGGCGCGCAACGCCTCACGGATCGAGAAGGTCCGTCACGGCCTGGTGCTGGCCTGCGCGGGTGACCCGGGATCGTTGACGTACAAGAAGTCCCGCCGTGACGACGCCGAGATCGACCGCGTCATGCAGCACGTGCTGCGGTCGCGCGAACACCGCGTCGTCGACTTCTCGCCGTACGGCTACGACGAACGCCAGTTCTGCTCACCGGGCTTCAACCTCGGCGTCGGCTCGCTGACGCGGACGCCGTACGCGGGTTACCCCGAGTACCACACCTCGGCGGACAACCCGGGGTTCGTCTCGCCGGCGGCCATGGAGGACACGCTCGGCGCTCTGCGCGACGCGTTCGGCGTCCTCGACCGCAACCGCCGGTACGTCAACCTCAGCCCGTACGGCGAGCCGCAGCTCGGCAAGCGCGGGCTGTACGACTCGCTCGGCGGCCGCAGCGACGCCAAGCAGGCCCAGATGGCCATGCTGTGGGTGCTCAACCTCTCCGACGGCGAGCACAGCCTCCTGGACATCGCCGAGCGGGCCGGGCTGCCCTTCGACATCGTCGACGTCGCCGCCCGCGCCCTGCACGACGCCGGTTTGGTCAAGGAGTGAACGTGGCCAACCATCGCCGGGCCCCGCGCTCGCTGCTCCGGAACGGCGCCGTGCGCGCCATGGCCGGGCGGCTGAGCTGGGGCCTCGGCGACCAGGCGGTGTCCAGCCTGACGAACTTCGCGGTCGGGCTGTACGTGGCCCGCTCGCTGGGCACGTTCGCGTTCGGCATCTTCAGCCTCGCCTGGGTCACCTACGGCGTCGTCTTGAACGTTTCCCGGGGCCTGGCCACCGACCCGCTGATGGTGCGGTTCAGCGCGGTGCCGGAGGACCGCTGGCGCCTGGGGGTCGCCAGCGCTTCCGGCACCGCCATCGGCGTCGGCTGCGTGACCGGGCTGATCAGCCTGGTCGCCGGGCTGGCGGCGGGCGGCCCGCTCGGCAACGCGTTCGTCGCGCTCGCCGTCGTCCTGCCGGGCCTGCTGCTGCAGGACGCCTGGCGGTTCGCCTTCTTCGCGCGCGGCGCGGGCAAGAAGGCGTTCATCAATGACTGCGTGTGGGGCGTCGCGCTCCTCCCGGCGTTGTACATCGCCGCCCAGGTCCACACCGTGGTCGCGTTCGTGCTGGCCTGGGGCCTCTCCGGCGCGGTCGCGGCGATCTTCGGCTGGTTCCAGACCGGCGTCCTCCCGCACCCGCGCGAGGTGCTCGGCTGGTTCCGGACCCAGCGCGACCTGAGCGTCCGGTACCTGGTCGAGAACGTCAGCAACAGCGGCGCGTCCCAGCTGCGCGCGTACGGCCTCGGCGCCATCGCCGGGATCACCGCCGTCGGCGCGGTCCGCGGTGCCGAGCAGCTGCTCGGACCGTTCCTCGCCCTGCTCATGGGGCTGTCCCTGGTCACGGTCGCCGAGGGCGCACGGGTGCTCAAGCGGGCACCGCACCGGCTCAAGCACTTCTGCATGATCCTCGGCGGCGGACAGGCCGCCGCCGCGCTGTGCTGGGGTCTCGGCCTGCTGGTCCTGCTCCCCGACTCCGCCGGCCGCTGGGTGATGGGCTCGGTGTGGGACTCGTCGTCCCCGCTGATCCTCCCGGTCACCCTCGCCGTGGTCGGCGCGAGCTTCGCCACCGGCGCGGCCGCCGGGCTCCGGGCCCTGGGCGCCGCACCGCGGAGCCTGCGTTCGCAGCTGATCGCCTCCCTGTTCTACGTCACGTTCGGCATCACCGGCGCCTTCCTCGGCGGCGCGGCCGGGTCCGCGTGGGGCGTCGCGATCGCGACGCTCACCGGATCGGTCGTCTGGTGGTGGCAACTGCGGCTCGGCCTGCGGGAGTACGTGCCACCGGCCGTGGACGACGCCGGGGCCAACGAGACCACCATCGTCTTCGCGCCGATCGGGATGAACGAAACCACCGTGGTCTTCGAGCCGATCACACTGCCGATCAAGGAATGAGGACTCCATGACCACCGTCCCGCGGCTGAGCCTCGGCCTCCCGGTGTACAACGGCGAGGAGTACCTCGCCGAGTCGCTGGACGCCCTGCTCGGCCAGACCTACGAAGACTTCGAGCTGATCATCTCGGACAACGCCTCCACGGACGGCACCGACGAGATCTGCCGCCGCTACGCCGAGAAGGACTCCCGGATCCGCTACGTCCGGCAGCCGAAGAACATCGGTGCGACCCCGAACCACAACTACGTGTTCGACGTGTCCCGCACCGAGCTCTTCAAGTGGGTCTCCCACGACGACCTCTACGCCCGCGACCTGCTCAAGCGGTGCGTCGAGGCCCTCGACGAGCGCCCGGACGTCATCCTCGCCCACTGCGACCAGGCGATCATCGACGGCGACGGCCGTATCGTCCAGCCGCTCGAGTACACGCTGAACACCGCCTCCCCGCACGCCCCGGACCGCTTCCGCAGCATCCTGTTCGAGCCCGGCGGCGACGACTTCTACGGCGTCATCCGCGCCGACGTCCTCCGCCGCGTCAAGCCGCTCGACAGCTACCACCACGCCGACCGGACCTACTCCGCCGAGATGGCCCTGCACGGCGCGTTCCACCAGGTGCCCGAGCTGCTCTACTTCCGCCGCGACCACCCGGGCCGCGCGGAGCGGGCCAACCCGACCATCCGGAGCCGGTGCGCGAACCTGGACCCGCGGCGCGCGAACCGGCTCCGGAACCCCACCGTCCGCCTGCTCGGCGAGTACGTCTTCGGGTTCGCGGACCTGATCCGCCGCGCGCCGATCTCGGCCGCCGACAAGCGCGAGTGCTTCGGGCACCTCGGCGCCTGGCTGACCAACCGGGCTCGCTCCGGCCACGGCGAGCGCGTCGAGGACCGCGCGCCGACCGCCTCCGACGTCACCACGGTCAACGAGATCGTGGCCGGCCGGGAAGGCAGGCTCGCGTGAAGCGTGCCCCGCGCGTCGGCGTGTTCGGCCTGCTCGGCTCGGGGAACCTCGGCAACGACGGTTCCCTCGAAGCCGTGCTCGGCTACCTGCGCGCCGAACACCCTGACGCCGTCCTGACCGGCTTGGTGGGCGGCCCGGACGTGGTCCGCGAGCGGTACGGCGTCGACACGACGCCCCTGCACTGGAACCAGGCCGAGTACGAAACGGCGTCCGGCCTGCGCTCGATCGTCCTCAAGGGACTCGGCAAGCTGGTGGACGTCGGCCGCACGGCCGCCTGGGTCCGCAAGCAGGACGTCGTCATCGTGCCCGGCATGGGCGTGCTCGAAGCGACGCTTCCCCTGCGTCCGTGGGGTTTCCCGTATTCGCTCTTCCTCCTTTCCGCCGCCGGGCGGCTCTTCGGCACGAAGGTCGCGCTGGTCAGCGTCGGCGCCGACGAGATCAGCGCACGGGCCACGCGGACGCTCGTCCGCTGGTCCGGCCGGCTCGCCGCGTACCGCTCCTACCGCGACGACATCTCCCGCGACGCCCTGCGCGCCATGGGCGTCGACACCAGCCGTGACGAGGTCTACCCCGACCTCGCGTTCTCCCTCCCCGCTCCGGCCGCCGGCGGCGAGCCGGGAACCGTCGGCGTCGGCGTGATGGCCTACTACGGCGGCAACGACGACCGCGCCGAAGGCGACCGGATCTACCGCCACTACGTGGACACGATGAACCGGTTCGTCGCGTGGCTCGTGGACCAGGGCAGGCCGGTCCGGCTGTTCATCGGTGACCGGATCGACCGGCAGGTCGTCGACGAGATCGTCGAGAAGACCGCTTCCCCGCTGGTGACGGCGGCTTCGGCGGAGACCCTGGGCGAGCTGATGCACGAGATGGCGGCGGTGGACAGCGTGGTGGCCACGCGCTACCACAACGTGCTCTGCGCTCTGAAGGTCGCGAAACCGACCGTCGCGATCGGATACGCGCCGAAGAACGAGGTGCTCATGGCGGAGATGGGCCTCGGCGGCTTCACCCAGCGGGCGAAGACCGTCGAATTCGACCGGCTCGTCGAGCAGTTCACCGAACTCGAAAACCGTTCGCCGGAACTGCGCCAGATCCTGGCGGAACGGAACGAGAACAACGCCCAGCGACTCAAAGACCAGTTCGCCGCCCTTTCGGCGGCCCTCTTCGGGGGTGCGCGATGAAGGCCATTCCGGTGCCCGAGATCGAGGGCGTGTACCTGTTCGAACCGACCCCCCACGCCGACGAGCGCGGCTTCTTCAGCCGGACGTTCGACCGCGAGGTCGTCGCGTCCGTGGGGATCGACCCGGACGGCTTCGCCCAGGACAGCCTTTCCCGTTCCCGCAAGGGAGTCGTCCGCGGCATGCACCTGCGTGGCGGAGCCGGCGAGGCGAAACTGGTGCGCTGCTCGCACGGCGCGATCTTCGACGTCGTCGTGGACCTCCGACCGGATTCGCCCACATTCCGCAATGTCAAAACGTTCGAACTTTCCGGTGATACGCAGGTTTCCGTGTACATCCCGGCGGGCTGCGCGCACGGATTCCAGTCACTCACCGATATCTCGGACGTTTCGTACCGTATCGATCGGCCCCACGACCCGGCCGAAGACATCACAATTTCGTACAAAGACCCAGAATTGGACATTTCGTGGCCACTGTCGGTCACAATGGTCAGTGACCGGGATGAGCGCGCGCCGTCTCTCGGAGAGGCGTTGAAACCAACGAGGTGACCCACATGGGAACGAACTTGCCCCGCTCCACGGAGGCGAACGAGCGGCTGCACCGGGTCATCCCGGGAGGTGCGCACACTTACGCCAAGGGCTCGGACCAGTATCCCGAAGGGATGGCTCCGGTCATCTCGCACGGCCTCGGCGGCCACGTCTGGGACGTCGACGGCAACGAGTACATCGAATACGGCGCCGGGCTGAGGGCCGTCAGCCTCGGCCACGCCCACCCGCGGATCCTGGACGCGGTCCGCGGCGAGCTCGGCAAGGGCAGCAACTTCATCCGCCCGTCGATCATCGAAGCCGAGGCGGCCGAGCGGTTCCTGGAGAACGTGCCGACGGCCGACATGGTGAAGTTCACCAAGAACGGCTCGGACGCCACCACCGCCGCGGTCCGGTTGGCCCGCGCCGCCACCGGCCGCCGGCTGGTCGCCAAGTGCGCCGACCACGCCTTCTTCTCGACCGACGACTGGTTCATCGGCAGCACGGCGATGAACGCGGGGATCCCGGACGAGACGACCGAAGCGGTCGTGTCCTTTCCGTACGGCGACCTGCAGGCCACGGAGGAGCTGCTGCAGCGCCACGAGGGCGAAATCGCGTGCATGATCCTGGAGCCGGCGGCCGCGGTCGGCCCGCCGCCGGGGTACCTGCAGGGCCTGCGGGAGCTCGCCACGCGCCACGGCGTGGTGCTGATCTTCGACGAGATGATCACCGGGTTCCGCTGGTCCGCCCACGGCGCCCAGGGCCTCTACGGTGTCACCCCGGACCTCTCGACGTTCGGCAAAGCGCTCGGCAACGGCTTCGCCGTCTCCGCGCTGGCCGGCAAGCGGGAGCTGATGGAGATCGGCGGGCTGCACACCGACCGGGAACGGGTGTTCCTGCTCTCGACCACCCACGGCGCCGAGACGCACTCCCTCGCCGCCGCGATCGCGGTGATGGACGTCTACCGCGACGAAGACGTCATCGCGCGGCTGCACGCCCTCGGTGACCGGCTCGCCGCCGGTGTCCGCGAAGTGGCGGCCGGGATCGGCGTCGGGGACCACGTGGTCGTCCGCGGACGTTCCAGCAACCTGGTCTTCGGCACCCTGGACGAGCAGCTCGAGCCGTCCCAGCCGTACCGCACGCTGTTCCTGCGCGAGCTGGTGAGCGGCGGGGTGCTCGGGCCGTCCTTCGTGGTCAGCGCCGCGCTCACCGAGGCGGACATCGACAAGACCATCGACGTGGTCGCCCAGGCCTGCACGGTGTACCGGAAGGCCCTCGACGCGAACGACCCCACGCCGTGGATGGGCGGCCGCCCGGTGCAGCCGGTGTTCCGCAAGTTCGCCTGACCCGGGATCGACGCCGGCCGGCCGGGGAGTTCGCTCCGGCCGGCTTTCGCCGTCTTCCCGCCCCACCGACGAGCCGGATTCACCCTCTGGGTCCGATGAGGACACTTGAGGGTGACTGTCTTCCGGCCCGTTCGTGCGTAACTTCCGTCCATGGGCAGATCTCGTGCGGTTCTCGTCGCTGCTTGCTCGCTCCTCATCGCCGTGGCCTGCCCGGCGATCGCGCGGGGCACCGACGGGCCCGGACCGGTGTGCGACCACCAGCCCGCGGAGCACGAAGAGGCGCCTCCCGGGGCCGTCCCCGTCGATCCGGGCGTCGACGGTGACCTCTCGGCCAAGACGGCGGCGAACCCGCCCGGCACGACGTTCTGGCTCCGCCCCGGCACCCACACGCTCGGCACCGACCGGTTCGGCCAGGTCGCCCCGAAGGACGGCGACGTGTACCTCGGGGCGCCGGGCGCGGTCGTCGACGGCCGCGGCGTCAACCAGGCGGCCTTCACCCAGCGGGCCCGCGACGTCGAGCTCCACGGGCTCACGATCCGCGGGTTCGCCGCGCTCCAGGACCAGGGCGTGGTGAACCACGACTCCGGTGACGGCTGGCTCATCGAGAACACGACCATCGAGGACAACGCCGGCGCGGGGCTGATGGCCGGGGCGCGCCAGGTCGTCCGGCACAGTTGCCTGCGCGACAACGGCCAGTACGGCCTCAACGCCTACCAGGCCGGCGACGGCATCACCGGGCTCGTGCTGGAGGGCAACGAGATCACCGGCAACAACACCGGTGACTGGGAAGCCAAGGTGCCGGGCTGCGGGTGCAGCGGCGGCGCCAAGTTCTGGGCCGTGAACGGCGCCGACATCAGCGGCAACTGGGTCCACGGCAACCACGGCGCCGGTCTGTGGGCGGACACGGGCAACAACGACTTCCTCGTCGAGGGGAACCTGTTCGAGGCCAACGACGCCGAGGCACTGTTCTACGAGACCAGCTACAACCTCGTGCTGCGCGGCAACACGTTCCGCGGCAACACGCTGGTGCAGGGCCGCGCGTTCGCGGCGCGCGGCGACAACTTCCCGGCCGCGACGGTGTACCTGTCGGAGTCGGGCGGCGAGCCGCGCGTGCCGGCGCGGACGTCGGCCGTCGACATCAGCGGGAACACGTTCGAGGACAACTGGGCCGGGATCACGTTGTGGGAGAACGCCGACCGCTTCTGCAGCAGCCCGGCGAACACGTCTTCGGGTTACTGCACCAAGGTGGCTGCGCAGTCTTCGTGCGTGGCGGGAAAGATCGAGAAACCACCGGCGTACGACGACTGCCGCTGGAAGACCCAGCGAGTGGAGGTTCACGGGAACACCTTCCGGTTCGACCCTGGACGGGTGGGCTGCACGAGCCTCTGCGGGCGGATGGCGCTGCTGTCGAACTACGGGACCTTCCCGGACTGGTCTCCCTACAAGGGAACCGTCGTGGAAGAGGCGATCACCTTCCAGCAGGGCAACCGCTGGCACGACAACTCCTACGCCGGGCCGTGGACCTTCGTCGTGCATGACACCTCCAGGACGGTCGACGCTGCGGGCTGGCGGGCGTTGCCCTACTCGCAGGACGAGTGCTCTTCGTTCGACGGCGGGACCGCCGGCTGCTGATCGGGAGCTTGCCGAGGGGGTCCGACACTTTTCGCCACAACCTCGGTCCTTGACCCCTCTTTTGCTTGCTACCAAAGGAAAAAATCGCGAACGGAGAATTCCGGACAGCCCGCACTTCACCCATTTCAGCGATGGCGTTCGCACGGGTGTTCGGTACCGTCGAAGACATGTCCGCCATCCCCGCACCCCTCGACCGCGACGCGATCGACGTCGTCCTGTTCGACGCGATGGGCGTCCTCTACTCCTCCGCCGACGACGTCGGCGACTTGCTCGTGCCCTACCTCCGCAGCCACGGCAGCGTGCCGCACCGGGAGGAAATCGCCCAGCTGTACCAGGAATGCAGCCTCGGCAAGATGTCCTCCGCCGACTTCTGGGCGAACGCCGGCGCGTCCGGCGCATCGGACGAGGAGTACTGCCGGAACCACCGCCTGACCGAAGGCGTGGTCACGGTCCTCGCCGAACTCGACGCGACCGGAGTGCGGCTCGGCTGCCTGAGCAACGACGTCAGCGAGTGGTCGAAGCTCTTGCGTGAGCGGTTCGGCCTCGGCGAGTACCTGACCGACTGGTTCGTCAGCGGCGACACCGGAGTACGCAAACCCGCCCCCGAAGCGTTCACCGGCGCGTGCCGCCGCCTCGACGTGGCGCCGAACCGGATCCTGCTCATCGACGACCGCGCGGAGAACGTCTCGGCCGCACGCGCCGCCGGCCTGCAAGCGCTGCGGTACGGCACCGCCCCACTGTCCACAATGGAAGAATTGCGGAAGGAGCTCAGACCGTGGTGAAGCGCGCGCTCGGCTCGCCCCGAAGACGTCCCACCGGCAGGCGCCGGTTGCAGAGCACCAGCAGCAGGTCCTGGGCCAGGCCGGTGACCGGGGTCCCGCTGCCGTACGACCAATCGAGATCGTCGGCACGCAGGCAAACGCCGGTGAGATCGGTGCCGAAGTACTTCACCTGCTTCGGCTTGACTCCGGCGAGCACTACTTCCAGCCGGTCCAGCGGCACGCGACGATCCAGCCCGAGGGCGGTCGTGATGTCGAGGCCGTGGATCACATCGTGGCTCAGAGCACCCTCCGGCCCGCCACCGGGTGGCTGCCACGGGTGGCCGGCGTTGTCCCGCAGCGAGGCGACGAGAACGTCCCGCGAAAGCTCGGCGGCCTCCTGGCGAGCCACGCGATCGGCCATCCGGTTGAAGCGCCCCGCGGACTTCACCATCTCGCGCACGAACCGCCCGGCCGAGAACCGGAAGGGCATGGTCATGTGGGCGATAACCTCCGCAACCCGCCACCCGGCGCACAAGGTCGCGGAGCCCCACTCGGCCGGCGTCAGAGCACCGAGCACGGCGGCCAGCTCCCGCCGCTCGGCGGCGATCATGTCTTGGATCATCGGTCTCTCCTTCGCGGGTAGGTCACCCCACCGACGAACGAGAGCGGCCCAGGCCGACAGTCGGATTCCGCATCGGAGCCCGCTCAATCCGCCCGCCACCCCGCGGCCAGGCTGAGCCAGGCTCCGCGGGCCGCGCATGGAACATGCCAATCACCAAGGCGGCAGGTCGGGGATCCCTTCACCGGCTGCGGGCCGTGCTTCACCCGCAGCTCGGCGGACCACGCTCAGCCGCAACAGAAGCCGACGTTGGCCTCGGGCGTCACAGCCGTTCGGCTGCGCGGTCCACCACCCACGCCGTCGCCGGGACCGCCGCCAACGCGGCACAGAACCCACCCACCGCATCCGTCGGGTAGTGCGCTCCCAACGCCACCTCGGCCCAGCCCATCGCCACCCCGGCGACCAACGCCAGCCCCAGCACCAAGACCACCCCCGGCGCCCGGCCCAACCCCAGCCGATCCGCCACCAGCAGCGCGATCACCACCGCCAGCGCCGTGGCCAACGCCGTGTGCCCGCTCGGATACGAAAGGAACTCGCCATGAATCGTGCGTCCGATGATCGGCTTCAGCGACGTCGTCACCGCCACCGTGACCGCCACGCCGAGCACCGTCAGCACCGCCGCCCGGATGCGGTGGGCCAGGAAGCACACCAGCGCGAGCAGCGCGACCAGGATCGCGGCCCCCACCGGCTCGCCGCCGAAGTCGATGACCAGGGCCACGTATCGCCACGGCGGCCGGACGCCGTCGATCGACGGGAGGACCGCCGCGTCGATGCCCGTCAACCCCGAGTCGTGGAAGTGGAGGATGCCGAGCGCGACCAGCACCGCCGTCGCGAGGGCAGCCGTCATGGCCAAGGGGGCGCGCAACGCGGCCGGTACGGCCGCGGGCGCCTCACGGACCAGCTGCCTCACCCGTGCGCCTCGATGGCCGCCTCGTACCCGGCGATCAACCGGTCCAAGCCGACCGCCGGGGTGAAGTCCTTCTCGTACCGGACCCGGGCCGCGTCGCCCATCTCGCGGTTGCGGTCGCCGGCCACCTTCCTCAGCTGGTCTGCCAGCGAGGCCGGGTCGTTCGGGGCGTGCAGGAGACCGGTGACGCCGTCGTCCACCAGTTCCGGGAACGCGCCGTGGGATGCCGCCACCGTCGGGACGCCCGCGGCCATCGCCTCGACGACCACCAGACCGAACGCCTCCAGCCACGTCGACGGCGCCACCACCGCCACCGCGTCGGCCGTCAGGGCACGGCACTCCGCCTTGTTCCGCAGACCCACGTACGACACGTCCGCGCGGCCGGCCGCCCAGGTCGCGACCTCGTCCTGCATCGGGCCCGTACCGGCGATGACCAGCGGCACGCCCAGGGCTCCGCCGAGGCGGTCCCAAGCCCGCATCAGCAGGCCCACCCCCTTCTCCTCGGTGACGCGGCCGAGGAACAGCACGTGCTTGCCGTCGCCGGTGCGGCGGACGCCGGGGTCGGTGACGAAGTTGTGCTTCACCGCCATCCGCTCGCCGGGCATCCCGGCCGACACCAGGAGGTCACGTTGGGCCGCCGAAATGCAGAAGAACCGGGCGATGCCCGTCCACCACCGGCGCCGGTTCGCGGCCGTGCTCGCCGCCATCGGCAGCGTCGCCACGCGCGAACCGCGGTAGCAGCCGTGCTTCACCGCCGGCAGCGGTGCGCCGCCGACGCACTCGGTGCAGATGCGGCCGTCGCGGTGGAGTGTGCCGGGTGGGCAGACCATCCCGTAGTTGTGCAGCGTCGCGACCGCGGGCACCCCCGCGTCCGCGCAGGCCGCGACCACCGACGGCGACAGCAGCGGAAACGTGTTGTGGATGTGCACGACGTCCGGGCGGGACGCGCGCAGCCGGGCGGCGAGCTCCTTCCGCACCGCCGGGTTCCACGGCACCGTCAACGGAACCGCGGCCTTGCGGGGCAGCGACATCGACCCGATGTCGTCGCTGCGGCGTTCGAACAGCGACACCTGGTGCCCGCCCTCGGCGAGCAGCGTCACTTCGGCGTCGACGACGTTGTTCTCGCCGCTCGGCTGCTCGGACCGGTACCGGTTGTGCACCACGAGCACCTTCACGCGACTGACCCCTTCGCCGGAATGAATGCTTGTTCGTCGGACTGCGGCACCCCGCGGACCAGCAGCGACGCGGCCAGGGCCAGGTGCAGCAGGTACGGCGACGCGTCGCCGAGGCCGGCTTCGGTGTAGGAGGCCGAAAGGCAGTAGGTGATCAGGAAGATCGCGCACGCGCGAGCCAGGGACGGCGGCCGCAGCACGGCCACCACGACCAACGTGAGGAGGAACCCCGCCACCAGCGCGATCCCGACGAAGCCCTGCTCGTGGTAGATCGCGAGCCAGCTGTTGTCGATCGGCAGGCCGTCGTAGGACTTGTCCGTCAGCCCGACCCCGAAGATGTACTCCGACGTCGTCCGCGGGGCCTCCAGCAGCGCGTCCCACACCTTCGCGCGGCCGGTCAGGCTGGAGAAGTTGTCCGCGCTCTGCCCGCGGAGGAACCACGCCTGCAGCGCGCCCGCCAGCACGACGCCGGCAACCCCGCCCACGCCGACCGTCCAGGCGAACACCTTCCGCGCGCGGGCGCTGGTCAGCAGCATCGACAGGAAGGCCACGGCCAGCCCGGCGACCAGGCCGAGCGTCGCCGTGCGGGTGTGCGTGAGGAGCAGCAGCCCCAGCGCCGGCACCACGATGTACAGCGCGCCGCGCCACGTCGTCCGGCGCCCGAACCAGAGCAGGAGCGTGAGCCCGGAAATGACCGCCGCGTACTGGCCGATCTGCGGCGGGGTCAGCGGCCAGATCGCGCCCGAGAGCCGGCCGCCGTACTCCTCCGGCATCGCGTTGCCGGGCGAGACCACGAGGCCGACCGCCACCGACGCGAGCACGAGGGCGTACGTGCGGATGTGGGCGCGGACGAACGTGAACCCGCCGTCCCACCAGCGGGTCAGCAACCAGAGCGTGGAGACGAACACCGTGAGCCGGAAGCACCGGAACAGCGCGCCGGCGCCCTCCTGCAGGTCGGCGCTGGACAGGATGCTCGACACCAGCAGCAGAGTCAGCAGCAGCAGGTACGCGCTCGGCCGGATCCGCAGGTGCTTGTTCAGCACCAGCGCGATCACGAACGCCGTCATCAGCGCGCCCATGGTGACCAGCTGGCTGACCGAGCGCGGCAGCGGGATGACCGTCTTCGCACCGGTCGAGCCGAGCGTGTTGACGATCAGCAGGGCCCACGCCAGGGCCGCCCACTTCGGTGTCGCCGACGCGGGTTCGATCGCGGCGTCGCCGCGGATGCCCGCGATGCCGGTGTGCGCCGCCATGTCAGCCCCCGCCCTGTGCGGTGTACGTGCTGCCGGTGTCCTGCGAGTACGGCGAGCCTTCCCACTCGCCGACCTCGAGGATGCGGTCGGTCGTGTACGCGATGAAGGTCCACGGGCCGGCGTAGCTGTTGTCGTGCCAGCGGTTGTCCTGCTTGTACGTGATCGCTTCCTGGACGACGTCGCCCTTGTACGGCGACCAGTCGGGGTAGGTGCCGAAGTTGGAGAGCAGCCCCATCCGGCCGCACGACGCCTGGCAGCCGACGACGGCCGGGTCCAGGACGAACTTGTTGTCGTGGATGTCGACGTGCTGGGTCTTCCAGCGGCAGTCGCTCAGCAGCGGCCCGCTCGTGATGGCCGGGTCCGCGCACGTCTTGACGTCCGGCACCAGCCGGGTGCAGTCGCCGGAGCTGGTGTTGGCCGGGCTGTTGCAGTAGCGGTCGGCGTTCTCCCACAGCGTGATCCCGGACCAGTTGTTCTCCAGGTAGTTGCGGGAGATCTCGATCTTCGCCGTCCGCGCCTTGACCCGCGGCTCGCCGCCGGACTCGGAGATGTAGATCGCCGGGGTCGGGAAGTTGTCGCCCTTGTCGGCGTACCTGCGGCCGTCGACCCAGTTGTTCTTGCGGATCGTGTTGTCGCGGATGACCGCGTTGTAGCTGATCTCGTAGATCAGCGCGGCGCTGTCGTTGTTCTCGATGAGGTTGCCCTCGATGAGGAAGTCGTTGTTGTTAGTGTCGGCCCACAGCCCGGTGCCGTGGTTGTCGTGCACCCAGTTGCCGCGCACGTCGGCGCCGTTGACGTCCCAGAACTTGACGCCGCCGGTGCAGCCGCAGCCGTCGACCTTCGCTTCCCAGTCGCCGGTGTTGTTGCCGGCGATCTCGTTGCCCTCGACGACCAGCGCGGTGATCGGGGTGGTGCCGGAGAAGGCGTTCATCCCGTACTGGCCGTTGCGGCGCAGGCAGTTGCCGCGCACCTGCTGGCGCGCGCCCGCCATCAGGCCGGCGCCGTCGTTGTCCTGGATGGTCGAGTGCTCGATCACCCAGCCGTCGCCGGAGTCGTGGTTGACCACGCCTTCGTCGCGGGGCGCGGCGAAGCCCTGGACGGTCAGGTAGGTCAGCTTGACGTTCGTCCCGTGGCCGGTGAACGCGTACTGGTTGATCTTCCGGCCGTCGACGACCGCGCCGGGGGCACCGATGTAGACGTCGCCGTCCTTGGGCGTGACCTGGTCGTACTTGTCGTCCCCGAGGATGTGCTTGCCCGGCTTGAGCCAGAACGTCGTGCCGGGGCCGGCCGCGCGCGTCTTCGCGGCGAGGTCGCCCGGCACCGCCGGGTCGACGGCGACCGCGCCCGCCGGTGCGCTCACCGGGCCGGCCGGCTCCTTGTCGCAGACCGCCGCGACCGACCCGCTGGGAGCGGGGGTCGCCTGCGCCGGACCGGTGGAGTCCGGGCCGCTCGAGCACGCCGCGACCGTGAGGAGGACACCGAGCAGCGGAGCGGCACGGCGGAGTCGGGAACGGCGGGCTGTCACGGGCGGGTCCTAACTGAAGCGGAGCAGGGTGGCGAGGTGTTGTCCGGGGGTGCCGGAGCCGACGAGGGTGGTCGAAGGTTCCTTGCGGCCGAAGCCCGCGGAGTACCAGCCGAGGGGTGGGTCGAGCTCACCGCGATGGGCCGCCCACGACAGCTCGGGCGGCAGTTCCATGACGGCGGTGTGCACCGGGGCCACGGAGCCGGCGGCGGTGCCCGGCCAGCGCAGGTGGGCGACGTTCCCCTCGAGCCGGACGGTGACCGCCGGGCCCAGGTGGAACGTCAGGCGCGCGGGCGGGCGGGTGTCGCCGAGCACTTCGTCGACGATCTTCAGCACGTCGCCGTCGAGATCGACCGTGCGACGGTGGACCGCGGGTGCGTAGCCGTCGTGAGCCGCCGTCCAGCGGGACGGGCCCTCGTCGGGGGTGCGCACGTCGAGCACCTTCGTGACCGCGTGCCGCGTCCACAAGAACGGCCCGCCGGACACCGACTGGTCGGTCCCGGCGAGTTCGAGGGTGTTGTGGCCGAGCGTCGACCGGAAGTACGACCGCCACCGCGGCTCGCCGTGGTAGCAGAAGGTGCCCGGGTCGGCCAGGACGTCGACGCCGTCGTGGCGGACCTCCACCGACAGCGCGTCGGCGTGGGCGTGCGCGGCGATCGACAGGAAGCCGTGGGGGCCGCCGTCGCAGCGGGCCCAGATCCGGCCCGACCGCAGGATCGTCATGCCCGCGTCCCGCAGGTGCGCGGGACGGCGGGCGGCGCGGACGCTCGAAGCACGAGGAGTCCGGGACGCCAACGAAGCCAGCAGCGGCGTGCGGACGTCTTCGCCCGGGATCGGCGGCCACCAGCCGAGGCGGCCGAACAGCGCCTCGCCGGTCGCCAGCAGCGACGCCCAGCGGTCCGTCTCGAGACCGTCGACGATCAGGCCGAAGCCGTCGTCGGCGTCGCCCTGCCGCGGCGGCCGGAGCCGGTTGTCCACAATGGACGCCAGGGCGTCGGTCATCCGGAGCAGGACGTTCCACGTCGAGTCGGGCACCGGCGTGCCCGCCGCGTCGGCTTCCACCGCCGCCGCGAGCCCGAGTTCCAGGACCAGGCCGTGGTACTCGGACGCCAGTTCGGCGTTCAGCCCCGAAGCGAAGGTGTTGCGGCCCAGCTGGACGTCCAGCGAGCGCATCGCCTCGGTCCGCCAGCGCGGCGACTCCGGGAACCAGCCGAACGCGCACGCCGCGGCCAGTAGCCCGGCGTCCTCGGCGATGACGTGGTTGTTCGCCGACGAGCCGTGGCTGCGCAGCGTCGAAAGCCAGTTCTGGTGGTGCCACAGCTGCAGCTGGAAGTCCGGGTTGTCTTCGAACAGCTCTCCGGCGCCGGCCCAGCCGTCGAGCAGGCGGCGCGTCCAGACCCACGACAGCAGCCGGATGCCCAGCTCGATGCCGCTCACCCAGTGCGGCCCCCGCAGCGGCGGGTTCTCGGCCCACCACGAGCGCAGGTGGGCGGCCACGCGCGCGGCGTAGCCCGAATCACCGGTCAGGGCGTACGCCGCGGCCAGCACGGTGAGGTGCTGGTGGCGCGACGGTTCCCAGATCTGCTTGATGTCGCCGACCGTGTCCTCCGACCGGTACGGCACGTCGAAGGCGTACACGTCCGAAGGCGCGCGGCGGCCGGTCTTCGGGTCGACGAACCAGTCCGGCGACTCCAGGTCGGCGCGGACCACGCCGAAGTACTCGGCGCGGCCGGCCATCAGCTCGTCGGCGGTGGCCAGCAGCCGCTTGACGGCGTCGCCGGGCACCTTGCCCAGTACGCCTTCCGGCAGCGCGGCGGTGAACCGCGGGTGCGCCGGCCAGTCGGGCGGCGTGGGCAGCACCGTTCGCCACTGCCGCTGGACGACGGCATGCCGGGCACGGCCGACGACCTCGGCCGGCCCCATCCGGGACAGCCGGCGCAGGTACCAGCCGGGACCCATCATGTTCCGGCACCTGCCTTCCGCGGCAGCTCCGGCCAGAACGGCGCCACGCCCGTCATGCCCATGCCCATGCCCTTCCGCGGCAGCTGCGACCAGAACGGCGCCACGCCCGTTATGCCAGTGCCGCTGCCCTTCCGCGGCAGCTCCGGCCAGAACGGCACCGCGCCGGGGCGCCCGCCTGCGCCGGCAGCCCGATCCGGGCCGGTGCCACACTCGTCGCGCCGGGTCGGCTCGAGCCGGATCCGTACCGCGCTCGTCATGCCGGGCCACCCGCCTTCGACGGCAGCTCGAGTCCGTCCCGCGCCACGCACGTCACGCCTGGACACCCGCCTTGCTCGGCAGCTCGATGCGGACCGGCGCCGCGTTCGAGACGCTTGCCTGTGCCGCGAGCGTGGCCAACGTCGTCGCGGCCAGCGAAGTGACCGGGATCGGCATCGGGCCGCCCGTTCGCACCGCCGTCAGGAACGCGTCGACCTCGGCGGCCTGGCCCTTGTCGCGGCCCTTCGGGATCCGGGAGCTGGCCCACTTCTTGCGCGAGTACACCGATGCGCGCACGAAGTCGTCGAACTTCAGGACCTTGCCGTCGGCCGTGAGGTCGAGGGTCTCCTTCGGGAAGCCGGACGAGCCGGTCTCCGCGTAGGTGATGACGGCCGTCGAGCCGTCCGGGTAGCCGAGAGTCACCTGGAGGTCGCCGGTGGCGTACACCGACACCGGGTCGGCGTCGAGCAGCCAGCTCACCGTGTCGATGAAGTGGCCGCCCTCGCCGGCGAAGCGGGAGCCCTCGGTGGCGGTCTGGTTGTACCAGCTGCCGTGGTCGAGGCGGCCCGCGTTGACCAGGTACCGGACCGTCGCCGGGCCGACGCGCGGGCCGAACTGGCCGCGGGCCTCGTGCAGCAGCGGCGCGAACCGGCGGTTGAAGCCGACCTGCAGGCGGTCGTTGCCGGACTCCTCGATCGCGTCGAGGACCTTCTGCAGCTCGGCGGCGGACAACGCCAGCGGCTTCTCGACGAACACCGACTTGCCCGCCAGCAGCGCCTGGCGGGTCAGCTCGGCGTGCGAGCTGTGCCGCGTCACGACGAAGACGGCGTCGATGGACGAGTCGCCGAGGACGTTGTCGATGTCCGTCGACGCCGAAGCGAACCCGAACTTGCGCTTCGCGTTGGCGCCCGAAAGGGCCGACGTCGTCGCCACGTGCTCGAGCTGCACATCCGCACGCTCGGTGAGGTGCGGCAGCAGCATCGACGACGCGTAGTTGCCGGCGCCGATGAAGCCCAGCCGCACGGGCTGCCCGGCCGGCAGCGGGGCGGCCTTGTGCTCGACCAGCCCGACCCGGGCCGAGGTGACCACGGGCTCCGTACGAGCGACCGCGTCCGGGTAGCGGAACAGCACCGCCACCGCCTTGAGCGACCCCTCGTTCAGCGCCTGGTACGTCGAAACCGCGTCGGAGAAGTCCGAGACGTGCGTGATCAGCGGCTCGACGTCGAGGCGGTCGCGCGCGATCAGGTCGAGCACGCACTCGAGGTTGCGGCGCTCGGTCCAGCGGACCTGGCCGATCGGGTAGTCGCGGCCTTCGAGCTCGTACGACGGGTCGTAGCGGCCCGGGCCGTACGAGCGGGAGAACCGGACGTCCAGTTCCTTCTCGTAGTAGGCGTTCCACGGCAGGTCGAGCTTGCACTTGCCGATGTCGATGACCCGGCCGCGGTCGCGCGACAGCTTCGCGGCCAGCTCGACCGGGTCGTTCGTGTTGCCGCCGGCGGCGAGGTAGGTCTGGTCGACGCCCGCGCCGTGGGTCAGCTCGTCCACGGCGGTGTCGACGATGCCGGACGCCGGGTGCGCGCAGGTCAGCGCGCCGAGGCTCTCGGCGAGCTTGCAGCGTTCCGGGTCGGGGTCGACGCCGACGACGCGCACGCCGGACGACGTCAGCAGCTGCACCACGAGCTGCCCGATCAGGCCGAGCCCGATGACCAGGGCGACGTCGCCGATCTGCGGCTCGCCGCGGCGGACGCCCTGCATGGCGATCGACCCGACGGTGCCGAAAGCCGCGTGCCGGGGGTCGACGCCGGCCGGGACGCGCGAGTAGAGGTTCTTGGGGACCCAGTTCAGCTCGGAGTGCAGCGCGTGCTCGTTGCCCGCGCAGGCGACGAGGTCGCCGACCGCGACGTCGGTGATGCCGTCGCCGACCTGCTCGACGATGCCGCACAGCGAGTAGCCGAGCGGGGTGTAGGAGTCCAGTTTGGACGTCACCTTGCGGTAGGTCGCCGAGAGGCCGTTGGTGGCGACGCTCTGCATGACCTTCGCGACCTGGTCGGGCCGGGCCTTCGCCTTGCCCACCAGGGACAGGCTCGCTTCGGACACCTTCATCATCTCGGTGCCGGTAGAGATCAGCGAGTAAACCGTCCGCACCAGCACGCCGCCGGGCTTGCAGGCGGGCTCGGGGACCTCGAGGAGCGCCAGTTCCCCGCTCTTGTAGTTCTGGACTACCTGCTTCACTTCGCTCCCGCTCCAGACATCGCGTTCCGGTACCAATACTCAAGAGTCAAGACGTGCCAGAGGTGCTTGCCGCGGTCCTCCTGGCCGGCGGCGTCCTCGGCGACCATGCGCTGCAGCGCCTCACGCTGCAGGAAGCCGGATTCGACGAGCACGCCTTCGTTGACGACTTCGCGCACGAGCGGCGCCAGGTCGCGGCTCATCCACGCCCGCAGCGGCGCGCTGAACAGGCCCTTCGGCCGGTGCACGATCTCGCTGGGCAGGATGTTCAGCGCCGCGTTCTTCAGCGCGACCTTGCCCGCGCGGCCGACGATCTTCTTGCTGCCCGGGATCTTGAAGGCGGCGCGCACGACCTCGACGTCGACGAACGGCGTCCGCACCTCGGTGGACGCCGCCATCGTCGAACGGTCGGTGTAGGTCAGGTTCAGGCCGGGCAGGAACATCCGCGAGTCGGCCAGGCACATGCGGTTGACGAAGTCGTCGAGCGCCTGGTCGTTGTACGTGTCCGCGTGCTCGGTCAGGACGTCTTCGACCTCGGGCGCGAAGTCCGGGTTCACCAGCGAAAGCAGCTCGGCCTGGTCGTACATCGTGTAGCTGCGCCGGAACGCCGTCTCCTCGGGCAGGCCCGCGAACGACAGGAACCGCTTGGCGAACCGCACCGACCGGTACCCGCGCTTGGCCGACGCCACCGGCAGTCGGTCCACAATGGACTCGACCGGACGCCGGACCGCGCCGGGCACCTTGTGGTAGCGCAGCGCGATGAGGTTCGCGAGGTGCTTGCGGTAGCCGGCGAACAGCTCGTCGGCCCCCATCCCGGACAGCATCACCTTGACGCCCGCCTCGCGGGCGGCCGAGCAGATCAGGAAGGAGTTGATCGCCGCCGGGTCGCCGATCGGCTCGTCGAGGTGGTGGATCATCTTCGGCAGCAGGTCGAGCACCTGCGGCGCGATCTCGATCTCGTGCAGGTCGACGCCGAACTTCTGCGCCACGATCCGGGCGTACTTGAGGTCGTCCGGCATCGCCTCGAACTTCGCGTCCTCGGCGCGGAACCCGATGGTGTAGGCGGAGATGCCGGGCTGCGAGCGCGCGGCCAGCGCCGTCAGGTAGCTGGAGTCCAGCCCACCCGAGAGGAACGTCGCGACCGGGACGTCGGAGAGCAGGTGCTTGGCGGTCGACTCCGAGATCACCTCGTGCAGGTCTACTTCGCCGTCGAAGGCCGCGCCCTCCTCGGCGACCTCCCGCAGCGACCAGAACCGGCCTCGGTCGAGCTGGCCGTCCGGGCGGCAGCGCAGCCACGTACCCGGCTGCAGCTTCTCCGCGCCCTGGTAGGCGCAGCGGCTGTCCGGCACCCAGTAGTAGAGCAGCGACGCGATGAGCGCGGCGTTGTCGACCTGCAGCGACCCGCCCAGCTCACCGGCCAGTGCCTTCAGCTCGGAGGCGAAGGCGACCCCGCCGGCCCGCGGCACGAAGAACAGCGGCTTGATGCCGAGCTGGTCGCGGACCAGGAACAGCTCGCCGGTGCCTTCTTCGAAGATCGCGAAGGCGAACATCCCGCGCAGCTTCGGCAGGCAGTCCGTGCCCCAGCGCCGCCACGCCTGCAGCAGCACCTCGGTGTCGGACGTCCCGCGGAACCGGACGCCGGCCGCGGAAAGCTCGGCCCGCAGCTCCGGGGCGTTGTACAGCTCGCCGTTGTAGCTCAGCGCCAGACCGTCGAGGACCATCGGCTGAGCGCCGGTCTCGGACAGGTCGATGATCGACAGTCGCCGGTGCCCCAGGTGGACCGAGCCCGCACCGACGGCGTGGTCGTAGCGGCCGGAGCCGTCCGGTCCGCGGTGGGCCAGGGTCTTGGTCAGCCGGTCGGTGAGCGGCCCGCCGTCCGGCCAGAGGTAGGTGCCTGCGATGCCGCACATCTCGAGTAAGTCCCCTTCGGTAACCGCGCGGAGGTCAGGAGACCTCCGCGCTCTTCTCTGGCTCGAGCTCGGCGTTCAGTTCGCCTTTGTGCGCCGGTTCGCCGTGGTCGCGCTTGAACGGCGTCGGCCGCTTCGGCGGCTTGACCGGGGCGAACTTCTTGGTCGGCGCGTCCAGGTGGTCCGGGACGCTGACCTTGCCGGGTTCCGGCAGCGGTGCGGGGGGCTTGGCCAGTGGGGGCGGGACGACCGGCCGCACCGGCGCGATCCGCCGCGTCGGCGGCTCCGCGACCGCGACGCGCTCGGCGATGCGAGCGGCCAGTTCGTCGATGTGGTCCTCGTTTTCGACCACCGAGACGCGGTGGACCGCGGGCGCCTTGGCGCGGCCGCGCAACGCTGTGTGCAGGCCGTCCCACAGCGTGCCGTCGGTCTTGTCGCGCGGGTCCGGGTCGACCAGCACCACGCCGACGATCGGGATCTGCTGGTCGGCGAGCTGGCGCGCCACGGTGTGCAGCCACAGCGTGTTCGCGTGCCCGGCCTTGACGACCAGCACGGTCTCCTGGCCGAGGTGCTCCAGGTCGGTCCACGCCGTGCCCGGGGAGACCGAGCCGACGCCGATCCGGCGCTCCCCCGGCTTGGCGGCGGGCGCGGCGGCCGAGATCACGGTCACGTCGTGGGCTTCGCCGGCCAGCGTACTGACAGCGGCGCCCGGCAGATCGTCGATGACGCTCACCTCGCCGTCCGCCCCCAGCTCACGGGCGATGTCGACGGCCAGTGCCGCCGCGACCTGCGGTGCGCCGAGCTCCAGCAGCGAGACCTCGCGACGGTCCTTCTTGATCGCGCGGACCAGTGTCGTGGCGACGCGCTTGCGCTCGGTGACCGCCCGCGAACGGGACCAGAGCCGCGCCGGGCCCCGGCGCTTCGACGCGAGCTGGGCGATGACGGACGCGCCGAGATGCGTGGAGATCTCGCGACGCAGCACCGGCCGGTCGCGCGAGACCGCGCCGACGGCGGCGAACGCGAGGCCCAGCACCAAGCCGAGCGCGAACCCGATGCCGGCGTTGGTCGCGGTGGTCTTGAGGAACGCCTTCGGCAGCGCGCGGGGCGTGTCGACGATCTGGGTGCCCGCGGCGACCTGCGGGCTGCCGATGCCGGCCTGCTGGGCGCGGGAGTCGAAGTCGGAGACCTGCGACGCGAGCGCCGCGCGGCGGCCGTAGAGGCCTTCGAGGGTGCTGGCGTTGGCGTTGCGGCCCTTGCCGGTCTCGTCGGCGATCTGCTCGTCGACCTTGGCCAGCTCGTCCTGGGCGTTCTTCCGCTGGTCGAGGATGGCCTTGGACTGCGCGGCCGCCGCAGCCTGGCTGCGCTCGACGTGGTCGGCGATGAAGGTGTCGGCCAGCGCCTGCGCCTGCGCCACGGCCTCGTCGGCGGTCTTCGCCTTGACGGTGATCTGCATGACGTTGTTCGTCACGGGCAGCCCCGAGTAGTTCTTCATGAACTCTTCGGGCGACTCGGTGCTGTTGAGCTTCTTCAGCGCGCCTTCGGCGATCCGGGTCGTCGACAGCACGGCGACGTCGGTGCGCATCAGCGTGCCGCTGTCGGTCGGCGAGTCGTCCTGGTGGACCACGATCACCTTGGTGACCGCGGTCGGCGGCGCGGGCAGCACGATCGCCACCAGCGCGCCGGCGATCAGCCCGAGCAGCCCGGTGGCCAGCCAGAGCCGCTTGCGGCGGCGGATCGCGACGAAGAGCCGCTGGAGGTCGAGCAGCGGGGCGGTTTCCGTGGGTGTGCTCACGCCGAACCTGCCAGGGCTTTCTCGGGGGCGTCTTCCGCCACGGGTTCGGCTTCCGGCCCGGACGGCCGGACGGGATGGGTGAGGACGGCGCCGACGATCTCCTGGCTTGCGTCGGCGCAGGCCTCGGCGAGCCGGACGAGCTCCCACGCGGTGCGGGAGCCGGCGCTGAGCACCACCAGGACACCGGCGTCGGGGCCGGCGTCCGGCACCGTCGGCCGGCCGGGCGCGAACTCGAAGATCCGCAGCGGCAAGGACAGCCGGTCGGCCAGCTCGGCGAGCTGCCCGGCGGCCAGCTTGCCGGTTTCGTCGTCGTCGGCCACCAGCAGCAGGACGTCGGCGGGGCCGGTGGCCAGCCGGGCCAGCACGCGGCGGTAGCGGATGTCGCGGTTGACCGCGTCGGCCGAGGTGGCGAAGGGCGGCAGCACCCACGGCCGGTCGCCGCCGAGCAGCCGCCGCAGCTTGCCGTAGAGGCCGGTCGCCGGGAGGCGGTCGCCCTGCGGCGTCGTGACGTCGACGCCGGCCAGGATCGGCGAGCCGAGCGCCGAGGCGATCTCCGGTTCGCCCCGCAGCCGCCGGTCGGCGCGCGCGGCGAACAGGTGGCCGAACACGCCGATGAGGAAGAAGAGGACCGCGCCCCCGGCGGCGAGCTGCAGCAGCGTCGGAGCGGCCGGCCCGGTCGGGCGCTCGGACGACCCCAGCACCACGGTGTTGCCGACGCCGGTCGCGAGGTCGGCCTGGTTCAGGTCGTTGATGGCCTGCTCCAGCGACGACCGCAGGCCTTCGAGCTGGGTGCGGACCTGGACGCTCTCCACGGTCAGGTCACCGCCGACCGTCTTGGCGATGTCGCTGATCTTCTCCGTGGTCAGCTTGACCTGCGTGCGCAGCGTCTCGCGCTGCTCCTGGGCCAGCTGCACCGACGCGTCCGCGGAGTTGCTGGCCAGCTGCCCGGAGTACTTGACGAACTGCTGCGCGACCTGGTCGGCGAGCTGCTGGGCGTGCTCGGCGGTGTCGGCCGAGACGGTGATCGTCACGACGTTGCCGTTCGTCACCGACGTCGTGACCTGCTTCTTCAGGTCCGCGCCGCTCGGGCGCCAGGCCAGCACGGCCGCGGCGCGGTCGAGGACGACCGAGCTGGTCGCGACCTCGGCCTGGGTGAGCAGCTCGTCCGCCTGACGCGGTCCTTGGAGCAGCACGCTCGACGAGGTCTGGTAGCCGGGCGAGAACAGCGCCGACGCGCCGGCACCGACCGCCGCACCCAGCACGGCGAGAGCGACCAGCAGCCGCCAGCGCCTTCTGAGGACCTGCCCGATCAGGGCCAGGCGCACCGTGTCGTCAGTCAACGGCGGTATCTCCATTCCTGAGACGGGTACGCCGAACAGAGTCAGTCGATCGGCCGGTTATCCGATCCGTCGTCGAGCCGGGAGCTTTGGTTACACGTCCGGTGAGTTCTTGACCGAACGGCGATCAAGACTTCACGGCGTGCTCATACGCGGCGAGCAGGTTCTTCGCCGAGTTCGCCCACGAGAGCGCGCCGGCCACCCGGGCCTGGCCGAGCTTGCCCATCCGAACCCGCTCCTCGGGGTCGTCGAGCAGCTGCGAGACGAGCTTCGCGAACGCCGACTCGTCGTTCGCCGGGGCGTAGACCGCCGCGTCGCCCGCCGACACCCGCGCTTCGCGCAGTTCGAACGAGACGATCGGCTTGCTCATCGCCATGTACTCCATGACCTTGTTCATCGTGGAGACGTCGTTGAGCGGGTTGAGCGGGTCCGGCGACAGGCAGACGTCGGCGGTGGAGAGGTAGCGGACCAGGTCCTCGTCGGGGATCCGGCCGGTGAACTCGACCTGGTTGGCCAGCCCGAGCTTGGCCGAGAGCGCGACCATGTCGTCGAAGGCGTCGCCGGAGCCGACGAACACCGCGTGCCAGTCGGTGCGCCCGATCTCGTCGCGCAGCTTCGCGAGCGCGCGCAGCGCGTAGTCGACGCCGTCCTGCGGGCCCATCACGCCGAGGTAGGCGAGCAGGTGCGGCTTGCCCTTCTTCAGCTCGGGCTCGACGGGCACCTCGTGGAACCGCTCGACGACCGGGGCGCTGCGCACCACGAAGACGTCCTCGGGCTTCTTGCCGCCGCGGATCCGCGCGACCTGCTTGTAGCTCTCGTTCGTCGAGATCACGACGTCGGCGGCGCGGTAGGTGGCCCGTTCGAGCGCGCAGACCCCGCGGTACAGGAGGTCCTGCCCGCGGTCGAACCGCGAGAGGTACAGCTCCGGGCAGAGGTCGTGCTGGTCGAAGATGAACCGCGCGCCCTGGCGCTTCAGCACCTTCGCGACCAGGTACAGCAGGTCCGGCGGGTTGCAGGCGTGCACGACGTCGACCGGCCCGATCTTGCGCGCCAGCCGCAGCGTGTGCCACAGCGCGGTGCCGTACTCCTGCAGGTAGCCGGCGGGCCCGCCGGTCGCCGCCTTCAGCGGGTATCGGTGGATGTGGACGCCGTCGACGACGGCTTCGGCCTCGGTGTCGCGCTTGGTGCCCTGCGGGCAGATCACGTGGACTTCCCAGCCGGCGTCGCGCAGGGTCGTGGACTCCTGCCAGACCCGCCGGTCGAAGGGAACGGACAGGTTTTCGACGAGGATGAGCGCTTTACCAGGCAAGGCCGGCGTATCCCTCTTCAAGGCGACGCGTCTCGGCGTCGGGCAGGCGGACGAGGTCGACGATCACGCGGTCGTGCGGCAGGGCCGCCAGCACGTCCGGGTCCTTGGTGCCGACGAGCAGGACGTCGGCGTGGTCCATGACTTCTTCGACGGACGCGGCGAGCAGCTGGCCGAGGTGCGGCAGCCGGCTCTCGATGTATTCGCGGTTGGCGCCCATCAGCCGCGACAGGCTGACGTTGGCGTCGTAGATCTTGAGGTCGAAGCCCTTGCCGAGCAGCTTCTCGGCCAGCTCGACCAGCGGGGACTCGCGCAGGTCGTCGGTGCCCGGCTTGAACGACAGCCCGAACAGCCCGACCTTGCGCTTGCCGGTGCGCGCGACGAGGTCGAACGCGCGCTGCAGGTGGTCGGCGTTGGACGCGAGCACGTGCGACAGGATCGGCACGCTGACGTCGGCGCGGTGCGCGGCGTAGACCAGCCCGCGCAGGTCCTTCGGCAGGCAGGAGCCACCGAACGCGAAGCCGGGCTTGAGGTAGGCCGGGCTGATGTTGAGCTTGGTGTCGGCAAGGAAGACGTCGATCACCTGGTGCGAGTCGAGGCCGAGCGCCCGGCAGACCGCGCCGAGCTCGTTCGCGAACCCGATTTTCAGACCGTGGAAGGAGTTGTCGGCGTACTTCGTCATCTCCGCCACCGGGATCGGCACGCGGAAGACGGGACCGGGCAGGCCTTCGTACAGCGCCGCGACGGTGTCGCCGCTGACCGCGTCGATCTCGCCGATCACGGTCTTCGGCGGGTCGAAGAAGTCGCGGACGCTGGTACCCTCGCGCAGGAACTCGGGGTTCACCGCGACGCCGAAGTCGACGCCGGCCGTGCGGCCCGAAGCCTTCTCCAAGATCGGGACCAGCAGGTCCAGGCAGGTGCCGGGCAGCATCGTGCTGCGGAAGACGACGGTGTGCCGCTCGCTCTTGTTCGCGATCGCTTCGCCGATCTCCTCGGCGACGCGCTCGAGGAAGACGGTCGAGAGGCTGCCGTTCGACGCCGACGGCGTGCCGACGCAAACCAGCGAAATCTCGCTGTCCGCGACGGCTTCCGCGACGTCGGTCGTGGCTCTCAGCGCGCCACTCGCGACGACTTCGGCGGTCAGCTCGCCGATCCGTTCCTCGACCACCGGAGCCTTGCCCTGGGTGATGAGGTCGATCTTCACCGGGTTGACGTCCACGCCGACCACCCGGTGTCCTTGCCCCGCCAGGCACGCGGCGGAGACACAACCGACGTAACCGAGCCCGAAGACACTGATCCTCACGCCAAACCTCCGCTTTTCCCACGCGACCCATGAGTTGGTCGGCGGGCCCCCCTGGATCGTTACCGTGGGGGCGGCGAACGGGGTAATGCGTGAGACGGCCGTCAGGCGTAACGGTTTCCCGGTAAAAAGAAGGTCTCGGATGTGCATGTTGCAGTGGATGGGCAACGCGGTCGGCGCGGTTCCGGTCAGCGGGTCTCGAACAGGCGTTTCCGTTCCGGCATGTAAGTCCCCAGCACAGCAGCCGGGGCCGACCCCGTCACATGCGGATCGGCCCCGGAACGGCTAATTCAGTTGTTGTTCACGAAGGTGGTGGCGAGGCTTTCGCCCTTGCTCGTCGCGGCGGAGTGGTTCTCGATCGGCGAGACCGTCGAGTTCTTGAAGCAGATGTACGTCACCCCGGAGTCGGTGCCGCCGTTGGACGGGTCGGGGTTGATGCCGAGGTCCTTCGCGGTGGCGTAGGAGGCTTCCCCGATGATCTGGCTCGGCCCGGTGTCGCCGATGACCGCGTACTCGACCTTGCCGTTGTAGATCACCGCGCAGGAGCCGCCGCCCTTCAGCTGCGACGACGAGTACTTCCAGATGCTGCTGGAGCTCGGCACGACGATGTAGGGCAGCTTCGCGGCGTTGAGCGGTTTGCCGTCGGACTGGTGGAACGCCGTGTCGTCCTGGTAGCAGCAGTCGGTGTCCTCGTTGCACTGCGTGGAGCGCTGGCCGTCGCAGTCGATGTCCATGTCGGCTTTCCAGAACACGGCGCCGTTGGCGTCGCAGACGGCGACGGTCTTGCTCGAAACGTCTTCGTCGGTCTTGTACTTGCCGTTGGAGACCTGCTTGCAGCTGTTCGTCTTGGCGAGCAGCTGGGCCGCGGTCGGGGCGGCCGCGGTGGTGGCCGGCGTCGCGGCCGGGGCCGGCGCCGCTGACGCGAGGGCCGAGGGCACCACAGCCGCGGCGAGCGCCATGGTCGCGAGCAGGATCAGTTTCCGCATTGGTGCTCCCTTTAGTTAGGAAACTTTCCTTACGGCGGCGAGGCGACCAGGATGCACCCCGGACGAAGGCGCGGACAAGACCTGACGGTGCGGGAATTTCCCATCATGCGGAGCCGGTTGACGAAAACGCTGCTCACCGGGAGGCGGCCCCCGAAATCGGTTTCGGTCCTGTGCCGATCACCGGGAAGACGCCTGCCCCGGCGAAAGCCGGCACGGCGTCAGCGAACGGGGCGCCGGAACAGCCGGCTCACCCAGTTCCCGTCCCGCCGGCGCCCGGCGACGAGCACGTCGTCCAGCCATTCGCCGTCGACGTCGTGCCGGAGCTCCGTGCGCGCCTGCAGCCATCCGTCGTGGCTCGCCGCGCCGCCGTCGCTCGTGTACACCCGCGTCGCGCCCGCCTGCCGCAGCCGGGTCAGCACCTGCCGGTCGTACGCACCGAACGGCAGCGAAAACCGGCGCACCGGGCGGCCGCACAGAGCGCCGAGGAGCTTCGGCGCCTCCGTCAGCTCGCGACGGGCGTGGCGGTCGTCGAGGCGGCGCCAGTCGCGCGGCTCCCAGCCGTGCGAGCCGATCTCCATGCCCGCGCGCGCCAGCTCGCGCACGCCGGCGCGATCGAGGTAGCCGCGCTGGCCGAGGCGGCCGGCGAGCGGGAAGAACTCCGCCGTCAGCCCGCGGTCGACCAGCCGCGGCAGGGCGACCTCGACGTCGGACTCGTTGCCGTCGTCGAAGGTCAGGTGGACGTCGTCGCGCTCGGCGACGACCTCCAGCACCTGCTCGAACTGCTCGACCGTCACCCAGCGTTCGTCCTCGCCGGGGTCGAGCTGCCGAGCCGGCCGCCCGATCCCGTGCAGGGCGAGGTTCACCGTCACCGCTCCCACCGCCTGCCACCGCGAGTAGTCGATTTGTTACTTCGATTAATCGCCATGGCAAACGGGTGAGTTACAGGTTTTCCGGAAAATCAGCCCTTCCGGATTTCCAGCGTGCAGCACTTCGGGCCGCCGCCGGCTTTTCGCAGCTCAGAGATGTCGACGTACACCGGCTCGTACCCCCGATCGGCGAGGAGTTCACCCAACCGGGTGGCCTCGACGGGGAGGACGACATTGCGGCCATCGGACACGCCGTTGAGGCCGAAGCACTCGGCGTCTTCCCGCGTCGCGAGCACGGCGTCCGGGAAGAGCCGCTCCAGCACGCGGCGCGACCCGGCCGAGAACGCCTCCGGGTAGTAGACGATCTGCGCGCGTGTCGTGTCCGTCGCTTCGGCGAGCACGAACAACGCCGTGTCGAGGTGGTAGTAGCGCGGGTCGATCAGGTGCAGCGAGACGACCGGGACGCCGAGGACCTCCTGCGCCTCGGCGTGCGCGGCCGGGTCGGTGCGGAAGCCGGTGCCGGCCAGCAGCAGCGTGCCGGTCCAGGCGAAGTCGCCCTCGGCCTCGTTGATCTTCTCCGGCATGGTGATGTCGCGGTAGCCGTGCTCGACGAACCAGCGGCGGAAGTGCTCGGCCTCGGCGGCCCGCTGCGGCGCGCGGAACCGCGAGCCGAGGACGCGGCCGTCGACGACGGTGCCGGAGTTCGCGGCGAAGACCATGTCGGGCAGGCCGGGCTGGGGATCGATCTCCTCGACGGTGTGACCGAGGCGGCGGTAGGTGTCACGCAGCTCGGTCCACTGCGCGACGGCGACGTCGGCGCTGACCGGCTGGGTCGGGTCCATCCAGGGGTTGATCACGTAGTCCACCGCGAAGTGACGCGGGGGGCACATCAGGTATCGACGGGTGGTCGGTACGCGCATCGCCTGCATGATTGCAGGGTAAGGCGCGCCTAAACTCGCAATCAATCGCTGTTCGCTGCGCATATCTGTGCTAAGTGTTGCGTGTGAACACCATCGACCAGCGAATCGTTTCGTGCCTCGTGGCCAACGCGCGCTCGAGCTACGCGGAGATCGGCAAAGTGGTCGGCCTGTCCGCCCCGGCGGTGAAGCGACGGGTCGACCGGCTGCTGGAAACGGGCATCCTGCGCGGGTTCACGGCGGTGGTCGACCCGGAGGCACTGGGCTGGGGAACGGAGGCGTTCGTCGAGGTCACGTGCCAGGGCAACATCACCCCGGCCCGCATCCGCGCGCGGCTGGAGCCATTGCCGGAGGTGGTGGCGGCGTACACGGTGTCGGGGGCAGCGGACGCGATCGTCCACCTGCGGGCGGCGGACATCCACCACCTGGAGACGGCGCTGGAGCGGCTGCGCGGGCTGGAGATCGTGGACCGGACGGTGTCGACGGTGGTGCTCTCGCGGCTGCTGGAGCGGCCGCCGACGCCGGAGGAGTGACGCCTCCGCCCCCCGTCTTCCAGCGTATCGGCGGGGACCGACGGCTTCGGCCGGGTGCGGGGAGTTGTCCACAGGCCCGGGGCAGCTGTGCACAGGTACCGGGCATTTGTCCACAGGGTCGGAGCGTCTGTGTACAGGTCCACGAGCGCCAGCCCGCGAGATCGCAAAACTGTCGGCCCCCGCCGATACGCTGGACACCGGGGGCCGGAGGCCCGCCCTCAGCTCCAGATGCCCCCTCACGAACGCCCGCCGCAGCTCACGAACGCCCGCAGCACCAGCAGCGCTCCGTCCGGACGCCCGCCGCAGGGAACGTCACCGCCTGCCGGTCGACCGCAGCGCGCCGGCGACGTCCGCCGGACAGCTCGAGCAGATCCAGCGCCGCCAGGACCGTGCCCCTCACGCACCACCAATACCCTGGCCGGATGACCGACAGCATCGTCAGCGAGCACGCCGGCGGCATCGCGCTGCTGACCGTCGACGCCCCCGGCAGCCGCAACGCGCTCACCCTCGACCTCTCCGCCCAGCTCGCCGCCGCCGTCGAAGCCGCGGAACAGGACGAAGACGTCCACGCCGTCGTCGTCACCGGCACGCCGCCCGCGTTCTGCGCCGGAGCCGACCTGACCGCGCTCGGCAGCGCCGACGAAACCGGCCTGCGTGCCATCTACGAGGGCTTCCTCGCCGTCGCGCGGTGCGCGCTGCCGACCATCGCCGCGGTCGGGGGCGCCGCCGTCGGGGCCGGGCTGAACCTCGCCCTCGCCGCCGACGTCCGCATCGCCGGGCCGCGCGCGAAGTTCGTCGCCCGGTTCCTCGAGCTCGGGCTGCACCCCGGCGGCGGCATGACCTGGATGACGCAGCGGCTGGCCGGCCCGCAGCAGGCCGCCGCGATGACCTTGTTCGGGCAGCCGCTCGACGCCGAAGCCGCCGTACGCGCCGGGCTGGCACTCAAGGTGGTCGAAGGCGACCTCGTCGCCGCCGCGAAGGAGCTCGCCGCCCCGGCGGTCGCCGCGCCGCGCGAGGCGCTCCTGGCCACCAAGCGCAGCCTCCGGGCCACCGCCTCGCTGGCCGCGCACGCCGACGCCGTCGACGTCGAGATCGAGCCGCAGCTCGCGTCGCTGGCCTCGCCGGAGTTCGCCGAGCGGCTCGAGGCCATGCGGGCGCGGATCCGGTCCCGTTCCTGATCCCAGCACGTGGACACCCCTAGGCGAGACCCGGGTCACAGCGAGGACAGGGGTTTACCCGTTACCATCGGTCACACGTATTTGTCGGACCAGCACAGAAGAAGCGGTAGCGCAGTAATGAGGTCGTTCCGGACGGCGGGAGTCTAGGAACATCGTGGTCGGACGCGAGCTAACCTCGTGGTAGGGCCTGGTGATCCGCCTGTCACGACACCGGGCAGGTGACCGATGGCCGCAACGTCGGGAGAGAGGGAATCCCTGACCCATGAGCACGAGTGCGAACGGCAACGGCGCTGGTCACGGCTCGCTCGCCGCGACCAGGCACACCGAGATCAGCAAGCTCGACCGGGTCGTGATCCGGTTCGCGGGCGACTCGGGTGACGGTATGCAGCTGACCGGCGACCGCTTCACTTCCGAGGCCGCCGCGTTCGGCAACGACCTGTCGACGATGCCGAACTTCCCCGCCGAGATCCGTGCCCCGCAGGGCACCATTCCCGGTGTATCGAGCTTCCAGGTCCACTTCGCCGACTACGACATCCTCACCCCCGGCGACCGCCCGGACGTGCTGGTCGCGATGAACCCGGCCGCGCTCAAGGCGAACCTCGGCGACGTCCCGCACGGCGGGACGATCATCCTCAACACCGACGACTTCATCAAGCGCAACCTGACGAAGGTCGGCTACGCGGCCGACCCGCTGGAAGACGACACGCTCGCGGCCTATCAGGTCCACCGGGTCGCCATGTCGACCCTGACCCAGGGCGCGCTCGCCGAGACCGGCCTCGGCAAGAAGGACGCCGAGCGCTGCAAGAACATGTTCGCGCTCGGCCTGCTGTCGTGGATGTACCACCGGCCCACCGACGGCACCGAGCAGTTCCTGCGCGAGAAGTTCGCCAAGAAGCCGGACATCGCCGAGGCCAACATCCTGGCCTTCCGGGCGGGGTGGAACTACGGCGAGACGACCGAGTCGTTCGCGACGACGTTCCAGGTCGCGCCGGCGAAGCTGAAGCAGGGCACCTACCGCCAGATCACCGGCAACACCGCGCTCGCCTACGGGCTCGTGGCCGCCGGGCAGCGCTCGGGCCTGCAGATCCTGCTCGGGACGTACCCGATCACGCCGGCGTCGGACATCCTCCACGAGCTGTCCAAGCACAAGAACTTCGGCATCATCACCTTCCAGGCCGAGGACGAGATCGCCGGCATCGGCGCCGCCCTCGGCGCGTCCTACGGCGGCGCGCTCGGCGTCACCTCGACGTCCGGGCCGGGCGTCGCGCTGAAGTCGGAGGCCGTCGGCCTCGGCGTGATGGTGGAACTGCCGCTGGTCGTCATCGACGTCCAGCGCGGTGGCCCGTCCACCGGCCTGCCGACCAAGACCGAGCAGGCCGACCTGCTGCAGGCGATGTTCGGCCGCAACGGCGAGTCGCCGGTCCCGATCGTCGCGCCGCTGTCCCCCGCGGACTGCTTCGACGCGGCCGTCGAGGCCACCCGGATCGCCCTGAAGTACCGCACCCCGGTGCTGCTGCTCTCCGACGGCGCGATTGCCAACGGCTCCGAGCCGTGGCTGATCCCGGACGTCGAGACGCTGCCCGACCTGCACGTCGAGTTCGCGTCCGAGCCGAACGCCGACAACGACTCCGGCGAGTTCTGGCCGTACGTGCGCGACCCCGAGACGCTCGCCCGCGCGTGGGCCGTCCCGGGCACGCCGGGGTTGCAGCACCGCATCGGCGGGCTGGAGAAGGCCGACAAGACCGGCCACATCTCCTACGACCCGGACAACCACGACAAGATGGTCCGGCTCCGGCAGGCGAAGATCGACGGCATCGACGTCCCCGACCTGGTCGTCGACGACCCGAGCGGCGGCAAGGCCCGCGTGCTCGCCCTGGGCTGGGGCAGCTCGTTCGGCCCGATCGGCGCGGCGTGCCGCCGGGTGCGCAAGCTCGGGATGCCGATCGCGCAGGCCCACCTGCGCCACCTCAACCCGCTGTCGGCCAACCTCGGCGACATCCTGCGCAGCTACGACAAGGTCGTGGTCCCGGAGATGAACCTGGGCCAGCTGTCGCTGCTGCTGCGCGCGAAGTACCTCGTGGACGTCCACTCGCACACGAAGGTCGCCGGGATGGCGTTCAAGGCCGAAGAGCTGCAGAACCTGTTCTCGGAGATCATCACCGGCGTTACTACGGAGGCGGCGAAATGACCACCGCCGACGTTCTCTTCACCGCGGAGGCGGCATGACTACTGTCGACATCGGGCTCCCCACTCTCGGCGGCCTGGACCTTGTGCCCACCACCGAAGAGCCGCAGAAGGCCAAGGACTACAAGTCGGACCAGGAAGTCCGCTGGTGCCCCGGATGCGGCGACTACGTCGTGCTGAACGCGGTCCAGTCCTTCTTGCCCACGCTCGGCCTCAAGCGCGAGAACATCGTCTTCATTTCGGGCATCGGCTGCTCGTCGCGCTTCCCGTACTACCTCAACACCTACGGCATGCACTCGATCCACGGCCGCGCGCCGTCGATCGCGACCGGGCTCGCCACCACGCGCCCGGACCTGTCGGTGTGGGTCGTCACCGGTGACGGCGACGCGCTGTCCATCGGCGGCAACCACCTGATCCACGCGTTGCGGCGCAACGTGAACATCAAGATCCTGCTGTTCAACAACCGGATCTACGGGCTGACCAAGGGCCAGTACTCCCCGACGTCGGGCCAGGGCATGGTCACGAAGTCAACGCCGATGGGGTCGGTGGACACGCCGTTCAACCCGCTGTCGCTGGCGATCGGCGCGGAGGCGTCGTTCGTGGGCCGGGCGATGGACTCCGACCGCAAGGGCCTCACCGAGGTCCTGCAGGCGGCGGCGCAGCACCGCGGGTCGGCGCTGGTGGAGATCTACCAGAACTGCCCGATCTTCAACGACGGCGCGTTCGACGTCCTCAAGGACGCCGACGAGGCCGCCGCCCGGCTGATCCCGCTGCAAGCGGGCGAGCCGATCCGCTTCGGCCCCAACCAGGAGTTCGGCGTCAAGCGCGGCGACTGGGGCGGCTTGGACGTCGCGAAGGTCGCGGACATCGGCGAGGACAACGTCGTGGTGCACGACCCGTCGATCGTCGACACGTCGTACGCGTTCGCGCTGTCGCGCCTCGGCGACCAGAGCCTCAACCACGTCCCGACGGGCATCCTCCGCCAGGTCGAGCGCCCGACGTACGACGACGGCGCCCGCGCCCAGGTCGAGCAGGCCCGCGCGGCCCGCACCCCCGACCTGCAGGCCCTGCTGCGCGGCAAGGACACCTGGACGGTCGCGTAACCGCTTTCCAAGGTCCGTGAAGGCCTCCTTACCGGCTCAAGATGCCGGGAAGGAGGCCTTCACGGCTTTCGGGGGTTGCGGGACTTGGGACGCGTGTCCTAAATTTTGGGTCATGCGACCTTTTGTGTTCTTCGATGTCCGGACGTCCGATGTGGACGGCACCAAGCGGTTCTTCGGTGAGCTGCTGGGCTGGGAGTCCGCCGGGCCCCTGTTCACCGCGGACGGCACGCCGTGGGGCGGCCTCACCGAACTGGCCCCGGACGACGACCGCGCGCCGCAGTGGCTGCCCTACGCGCCGGTGTCCGATGTGGACGCCGCGGCGGCGAAGGCGGTGGCACTGGGCGGAACCCTCGTGCGCGAGCGCACGGACCTGCCCGTCGGCTCCCTGGTGGTGGTCACCGACCCCGGCGGCGCGGCCATGGTCCTGTTCGAGCCGGCCAAAAAGCCGTGAATGTCGCATTGAGGGACTTCAAGTCCCTCAATGCGACATTCACGGCTTCGAACTCAGCTGAGCGGCCGGAACCCGACTCGCTCGGCGTCCTCGGCGGTCCGGAACCACACCTCGGCCACCATCTTCGGGAACTGCGCCGATTCCTCGGTGCAGTAACGCAAGGCCGTCACGCTTGCCTTCACCTCGAACCCGTCGCCGGGCCGCCCGCCGCCGGGCCGCGGCATCGCCGAGCCGGGGCCGAACGGGCCGGGCGGGACCGCGTCGCCGGCCACCTGCCGCGCGGGCGGCGGCTCGGGGGCGGCCGGCGCCGCCTGGTTCGGCTGCACCGACGGCTCGAACAGCGAGCCGCTGTGCGCGCCGGAGAGGTCGGTCTCGCGCCGCTCGACGGTGCGCATCGACGGCTCGATCGGTTGCGGCGCCTCGAATCCGCCGCGCAGCGCCTCCCGCGGCTGCCGCTTCGGCAGCACCTGCGTCGCCTCGGCCGGGGTCTCCGGCGGCACGTCGAGCCGGCCGAGGGCCCCGGTGTCGTCACCGGCGAACGCGTACTGCGGCGCCTCCTCCGGCTCGGCCTCTTCGGCCTGCCCGACCTGGTCGCCGCCGACCGACAGGTAGCGCGTGCGCTCCATCGGCTCCTCGAACGCCGACCGCTCGGACGGCGGCTCGTGGTCGAACCAGTCCGGCGCCGGCGCGGGCGTCTCCTCCGCCGGGGGCCGGAACAGCGAACCGGCAGCGGGTTCCGGATCGAGCTGCTGCTCGAGCCGCGAAAGCGCCGGCGTGGCGGGCTCGGGCTCGTCCTCGGGCGCCAGGTAGTCGCTCGCGGCGCTGCGGTACGGGTCGTCGTCCTCCGGCTCGGCGACCGGGGTCAGGAACTGCGTCTCCGAGGCCCGGTCTTCGGGCTCGGGCTGCGGCCGGAAGGCGTCGTCGGGGTCCGGGTGCGACCCCGGCGGCACCTGCGAGTCCAGCTCGGCGAAGTCCTCGTCGATGTCGTCGTGGACGTCGTCGCGGTTGAGCGGCGCCGGGGCGACCAGCGTGCCCGGGTACGACGTCTCCTGCCGCGACGGCGCCTGTTCGGGCCGCGGCTCGGGCCGCCGCTCCGGCCGGGCGAAGACCTCGGTGCCCGGCGTGGCCAGCCCCGCGGCGTTCGCCGGGGTGCGCGCGGCGTCGGCGTGGGCCTGCGCCAGCGAACTCTCCAGCTTGCGAACGCTCTTCCGGAGCGGCAGCACCAGCACCAGCCAGGTGAGGAGGACTCCGACGAAGAACGCGGCGAGGCTCCACAGCCAAACCTGTCCGAATATGGACATCTATCCCTGCCCCTGTTTAGTGCGTGCGCGCGACCAGGTAGTCGGCGACCGACTCGCACGCGTCCCGGGCGGGTGACGCGGGCAACGCCGCAAGCTCGGCTCGCGCGCGCTGAGCGTAGTCGGAAAGGGTGACGCGTGCGCGTTCGAGTCCACTACTCGCCCGCAGCAGCTCCAGGGCCTCCTGGACGACGGCGTCGTCGGCGATCGGCCCCGAAAGCAGCTCGGTGAGCCGCGGATCCGTGTCCGGGTCGGCCAGCGCGTACAGCATCGGCAACGTCCGGACGCCTTCGCGCAGGTCGGTGCCCTGGGCCTTGCCGAGCTCGTCGGACGGCGACGCGATGTCGATGATGTCGTCGGAGATCTGGAACGCCGTGCCGATGATGTCGCCGAACCGGCGCAGCGCCTGGATGTGCTCCTCGGCGGCGCCGGACATCATCCCGCCGAAGCGGCCGGCCGTCGCGATCAGCGAGCCGGTCTTCTGCGCGATCACGGTGAGGTAGTGCGCGACGGCGTCGTCACCCGCCCCGGGGCCGACGGTTTCGCGCATCTGGCCGGTGACCAGCTCGCCGAAGGTCTCGGCGATGATCCGCGCCGCGTCCGTGCCGAGGTCGGCGACCAGGCGCGAGGCGTGGGCGAAGAGGAAATCGCCGGTGAGGATGGCGATGGTGTTGTCCCAGCGCGCGTTGACGCTCTCGGCGCCGCGCCGCATGTCCGCCTCGTCCATGACGTCGTCGTGGTAGAGCGTGGCGAGGTGCACCAGCTCGACCGCGGCGGCGGCGATCACGACGTGGTCGTCCTGCTTGGGGCCGAACTGCGAGGACAGCAGGGTGAACAGGGGACGGAAGCGTTTGCCCCCCGCCTCGACCAGGTGCAGCGCGGCGTCGTTGACGGCTTGGACGTCGCTGCGGACGACCTCGCGAAGCAGCTTCTCGACGTCGGCCAGCCCGGTAGCGATCGCGCGCAGCAGGGTCTCGTCGGCGATCTGCAGGCCGACCGACGCGCGCAGGTCCTCGAGGGCGCCACCCGGCGCAGCGGGGAGGGATCCCGCCCCGGGGGCTGGGGAAGGCACAGACACGTCGGCTCCGCTCTACTCGTGCACCGGTCGGGTTATGCCTTGAGCGTAGTGGCTACCCCGCGCGGTCGTTTACCCGCTGTCCTGCGGAAACGGTGACGAACATGACACCTCAGCGGCGCTTGATCCGGATGTCGTCCATGCACGTCGAGCTGACGGTCAGGTCGCGGTGGGGATAGCCCTCCTGCTCCAGCAGTTCCATGGCCATCAGCTCGGCTTGGTCGTGGGCCCGCTGCGTGGCGTCGTCACCGGCAGCGACGTCGAGGGCGACCCGGAAGCCGAAGCCGCCGAGGTGGTGACTGTAGGTGAGCGTGCCGTCCGGGCTGAAGAGCTGCCCGCCGAGGTCGTCGCCGTGGCCGGGGGCGCTCAGCAGCTTCTCGCGAGTGGCCTGGGTGGGCCGGTCGAACTTGCCCCGGACGAGGACGCGGTAGGTCGGCATGCGCGCGAATATACAGAGCTGTATCCGGATACCGAAGGGATTATCCGACGGGTGGTTCATGATCCACGAAGGGGTGATCAGCGGTTTCGGGCGCAACGGACGTCCCGGGCGGGCGGATATTCAGCTCGAGGAAGAGCGTCGCTCTCCCCGGTCGGCAAGGAGGACGCGACATGCGCAACACCATCGCGAGGCGGGGTGCGCTCGCCGGGACACTGATCTTGGCCGGACTCGCCGTCACCGCGGCGCCGGCGCAGGCCGCACCACAACCGGGCGTGGCCCAGATCGGCTCGGCCGAGTTCACCAAGGGTGACGTGGCGATCAAGGTGCCGGTCCAGGGCAAGTGCTCGGTGGACGGCCCGACGAGCGCAACGGCCCAGAAGGTGACGAAGACGGGCATCACCTTCGGCGGCGGCACCTCGTCGTGCACGACGACGGTGACGGACCCGGAAACGGACGCGACGACGACCAAGTCCACGGCGACGGGCAAGGACTTCGAGCTGTCGGCACTGGTGAGCGCGGGCGGGCCGCGGATCAAGCTGTCGACGTACACGGTGACCTGCACGGCGACGCACACGCAGACGAACGCGAACTGGGGCTACGGCGGCATGTCGGGCATCCCGAACCCGCCGAGCCCGGTCCCGGTGGGTTACACGGCGCCGCTCAAGAAGTCCAACGGCACGGTGCTGGCGAACGCGGTGTTCAACATCCAGAACCTCCCGGGCGACGGCAGCATCGGGTTGACGATGCTGCGGATCACCTTCCTCCCGGCGTCGGGCATCAGCGGCCAGGTCGTCCTGGGCCACACATCCTGCTCACCGACCCCGTAAGAGCCATCGAGGGCCGCGGCCGAGGGGGCCGCGGCCCTCGTTCTTCGCCGGCTTTCGGGGTGTGGGAACCCTGGTAGTCTGTGCGCCGTCGGATACGCAGGGTGCCCGGGGTGGAGCACACTGCAAGCTAGGGGAGAGCTGATGACGACGGGGTTGAGTGATGCCTGAGGGTCCGGTTTACGACCCGGGGACCCGGCGAGCGCCTGCGCAGCCGGCCATCCCGGGGGCGGGGTCGTACGGGGGCGGGGCGAGTGGGTCGGGTTTCCAGTACGACGAGGCGACGCTTCGTGAGTTGATGCACGAGTGGAACGACTTGGCGGACGATTTCAGGCGTGACCAGGAGCAGGCTGCGACCATTGCTCGCACCAAGGGACCCGGCCTCGAGTACGCGAGTGGCGGCAACGCCGAAAGCATCCAACAATCAGGCCATGCCCTGCTGGCAACTCTGGGAGCCAGAGAAGAGTACTGCCGCAATATGGCAAATAAAATCAAAGCCGCACTGGGAAAATACGCGGACACCGAAGGCGACCACGCGACAGAAATCAAGCAGACCGGAGGCAGTCTCTGATGCGCCGCACTGTCCCCATGTTCAGCGCATTGTTGCTGACCGTCGTCGCGTGCTCGCCAACCAACCCAGGGAAGCCGTCGGTTCCCAGTACAGGTTCGAACGCAGAGTCCCCGCCTGGAACTAACAAAACTGTTCCCGGCCCGGGTGTACCGAAAGTAGAGCATCCGATCGATGTAGTGCACTTCAAAAAAAGTCCGTGCGACGCATTGAGCGAAACGCAGGTAGAGGCACTCCTCGGATCCGATGCGTCAAGCAAACCCGACTTGCAAGCACCGGCCGGTCCGACTTGCGACTGGGATTCTGCCGGCGTCTCTCAAGCCGGAGTTGGAGTGATCTTCGTGACCGCAGACAGATTCGGATTAACTAGTGTCTATGAGGCAAAAGGAAAGCAGTACCAATTCGTCGAACCACTAGATGCCATCGACGGGTTTCCGACCGCAGCCTATGGCGTTAACGACGAGCGGACGACCCGAGGCAGGTGCGCCATCGCGCTTGGCGTGAGCGACACGCAAACAGTTGACGTACACGTCGCCCAATCTGAGCTCAACATCGGCAAGACGGATCCTTGCGCCGCAGCACATGATGTTGCCGCACAGGTCTTGAGCAACCTTCGGAAGGCGAATTGATGGCCACCGAAGGACCTCTGACGGCGGCACAGATCTACGAACAGATCACAGGTGGCGAAGGCGCCGGTTCACTGGCCGATGCACACGACGGCGCCAATCAGTTGACCACTCGGATGGTTGAGCGGGCTCAGCGGATCAGCGCGCTCCGGGCCAAGACCATGTCCGGGTGGCAAGGGGCTGCCGGGAACTCTGCTGCTGACGCCACCCTCCCCCTTGTTCAAGCCGCTGCTGATGATGCTGTTCATCTCAAGACTGCGCAGACTGCTGTTGGTGCCCAGATGGATGCCTTCGGGACCGCCAAGAACTCCGTCAAACCCGTTGCTCCGCAGCCTCCCGACGTCACCATCGACGATGTTCTTCATGCCATGAACGGCGACGGCACCGGGCCCTACAAGACCAAGGTCGCCGGCTGGCAGGCTGACAGCCAGGCCAATATCGACGCCTTCAGTGCCTATCACTCCGCCAGTGGCACCAATGGTCAGCAGATGCCCGCCCAATACGCGCAGCTCGCCGATTCCGGTGCGCCCATCGGCATGACCACCTCTCATGGTGACACGAGCCGCACGGTCGGCCCCACCGATACCGGTGAGTGGGCCCGGAAGCCGCGAGTTCCCGCGCAGCAGAGCCGGCAGACCGTCCAACCCGGACAGAACCAAACTCGGAACCAGGTTGGAAACCAAGTCCAGAACCAACACCAAACCCAGAGCCAATTCCAGAACCAGGTTCAGCAACCCGGCACCAACGACCCGGGCACCACCCACGCCAACAGCTACGTCCCCACGCCCATCGCTCCTCCCGCCGCTCAGGGTGGGTATCAGTTCGGGCCCACCGGACAGCCCGGTGGCAACTTCGGCGGGAACAACGCCTACGCCCCCTTCGGGCCCGGCACCGGTGGCTACGGAACCACCACGGGAACCGGCGGGTACGGAAGCGGAACGAACACCGGAACCGGCACGGGGTACCGGCCAGGAACAGGCCCCGGCGCTAACCCGGGGACAGGGACAGGGACAGGCGCAGGCACCCGAACCCCCGGCCCGAGCACCGGCGCCCGCCTGCCCGAAGAACGACTCCCCAACGGCACGACCCGAGGCACCCCCGGCGCCCGCGGTGCCAACGGCATGCCCATGGGCTCCCCCGCCGGCGGACGCGGGGGCAAAGAAGAAAACAAAGAAAAGAAATCCGCTGCCTACCTGCGCAATCCCGACCCGGACGAAACCTTCGGCGGGTTCACCGAAAAGCCGATGCCTCCGGTGATCGGCGAGAACCGGCCCAAGAACTAGACCCATGCTCACCGCCGAACTCACCCTGACCACCCTGCTCACCGCCCTGCGCAACGTCGGCGGCGGCGACCCGCACCCGATCTTCGCCCAGGGACTCAGGTATATCCCGCCCTCAGCGAAGACCACCGTCAACCGCGAAGCCTTCGAGGAACTCAGCCGCTACGGCTTCACCCAAGGCGATGGCTTCACGCCTGAGTTCGAAGACGTCCTGCACCTCATCAACCGCCCGGCGAACGAGTTCTCCGCCTACGCGCGCGACACCGAGCGCCAGATCGGCATCCTCGTTGTGGCACGCAACCGCACCGTCGTCAGCGTTGTCTGCCGGGGCGAAACCGTCGAGCTCACCGGCGTCTCCCCCGACACCCACCCCGCCGACGCTCTCGTCTCAAAGCTGCCGCCGTACCAGCCCGCGCCGATCAAGCCCTTCTCGCTTCCCCAGGACGAGTTCAAGCCTCAGGAAGAAAGCGACATCTTCGACGACGCCCCCGCGCGGAGCCGGGAAGCGCAGGAACTCGACGCCTTCTTCCGGGAACCCCACTTCGGCATCGGACAGCTCTACGCCGGGGACACGACCGTCAACTACCTGGACCTCGACGCAGGGCGCGTCGGGATCGCGCTCGCCGACGGCTACATCAGCGTCCTGCCCGGCGATCCGAAACAACTGAGCCACAAACTGAAGGCCGCCACCCCCGAATAAAGGGAGTGGCGGCCTGAAGAACCCAACTCAGGAAGCGAACCCGCCCGCGCCGGCCCAGCTCAGGGCGAAGGCCGGAACCAGGCCGAGGATCAGCGTCACCGCCGTGCCCAGGAAGATCGCCGTTCCCGTGCCGAAGCCCGGGATCGTCACCGTCGGGCCGTCGGCCGCCGGCTCGGAGAAGTACATCAGCACGATCACCCGCAGGTAGAAGAACGCCGCCACCGCGCTGAACACCAGGGCCACCACCACCAGCGGGGCCATTCCGTCCGACAGCGCCGCGGAGAACACCACGAACTTGCCCACGAACCCGGACGTCAGCGGGATCCCCGCCAACGCCAGCAGCAAGAACGTGAAGACCCCGGCCACCAGCGGCGACCGCTTCGCCAGCCCGGCCCACGCCGAGAGGTGCGTTGCCTCGCCCGAAGAGTCCCGCACCAGGCTGATCACGCCGAACGCCGCCAGCGTCGTGAAGCCGTACGCCAGCAGGTAGAACAGCGTGCTCGACAAGCCGTCGCGGGTCATCGCGATCGCGCCCACCAGCAGGAAGCCCGCGTGCGCGATCGACGAGTACGCCACCATGCGCTTGACGTCCGTCTGGGTCAGGCCCAGCACCGCGCCGATCACCATCGAGATGATCGCGACGCCCCACAGGACGCCGCGCCACTCCCAGCTGGTCGAGCCGAACGCCACCGACAGCACGCGCAGGATCCCGCCGAACGCCGCGACCTTCGTGCACGCCGCCATGAACGCCGTCACCGGCGTCGGCGCTCCCTGGTACACGTCGGGGGTCCACGTGTGGAACGGGCCGACCGAACCCTTGAACAGCAGGCCGACCACCAGCAGGCCGAGGCCCGCGAACAGCAGCGTGTCCGAGCGGTCCGAACCGGCCGCCGCCGCCGCGATGTCGCCCAGCTTCACGGAGTTCGCGTAGCCGTACAGCAGCGCGAGTCCATAGAGGAAGAACGCCGAGGAGAACGCGCCGAGCAGGAAGTACTTGACCGCCGCTTCCTGCGACAGCAGCCGACGGCGCCGGGCCAGGCCGCACATCAGGTACAGCGGCAGGGAAAGCACTTCCAGCGCGATGAACATCGTCAGCAGGTCGTTCGACGCGCAGAACGCCATCATGCCGCCGAGGGCGAACAGCGTCAGCGGGAACACCTCGGTCTGCATGACCGTCGCCGTCTGGGCGCGGTCCTGGACCGTGCCCGGGCGGATGCCGGCCTGCGCGACCAGCGCGCCGCCCGGCTCGACCACGCGGTCGGAGATCAGCAGCACCGCGCCGACCGCCAGCGCCAGCAGCGTGCCCCAGAGGAACAGCGCCGGCTTGTCGATCGAGATCGCGCCGCTGAACGTCTTCACGCCGCCCGCGGGCGCGTCGCCCGTGGCGTAGACGAACAGGCTGACGCCGGCCGCGACGATCGCCGCCAGGCTCAGCCCGACCTGCAGGCCGAAGCGTGAGCGCTTCGCGGCGAACGCCTCGACCAGGACGCTGACGCACGCCGCGCCGAAGACGATCAGCATCGGCAGGACCGCCGGGTAGTCCACCGACGGCACCTGCACCGGCGGCTCCGGTGCCTGGGTCAGGAGGATGTCGAGCACGGTTACTTGCCTCCCTGGACCGCGGACAGCGTCTGCTGCACCGTCGGGGTGACTGTGTCGAGCACCGGCTTCGGGTAGAAGCCGAGGAAGAGGACCAGGACGACCAGCGGCGCCACGATCGCGATCTCGCGGCCGCTCAGGTCCGTGATCGCCTTCTTCGCGCCCAGCTCCGGCGCGATGGCCGTGCCCGGCCCGCCGCCGACGCCGATCAGGGCGTCACCGCGGACGGGGCCCTGCATGACGCGCTGGTAGAGCCAGAGCACGTACGCCGCGGCCAGGACCATGCCCACCGTGGCGAGGATCGTGTACACCGGCTGGTCCACGAACGCCCCGATCAGCACCAGGAACTCGGAGACGAACGAGTTGGTGCCCGGCAGGGACAACGTGGACAGGCCGGCGAGCAGGAACAGGCCCGCCAGCAACGGCGTCACCTTGGCCATGCCGCCGTAGTCCGAGATGCGGGACGACCCGCCGCGCGCGATCACCAGGCCGATCACCACGATCAGCATGCCGGTCGCGATGCTGTGGTTCAGCATGTACGTCGCCGAGCCGACCATCGCCTGCTCGTTGAAGGCGAAGATGCCGAGCGAGATGAAGCCGAAGTGCGCGATGGACACGTAGGCGATGAACCGCTTCATGTCCCGCTGGCCCGCCGCGAGGATCGATCCATAAAGGACGCCGATCACCGAGAGCACCAGCACCAGCGGCGCCAGTGCCTTGCTCGCGTCGGGGAACATCGGCAGGCAGTAGCGCAGGAACCCGAACGTGCCGACCTTGTCCAGCACGCCGACCAGCAGGACGGCGACGCCGATCGGCGCCTCCCCCGCCGCGTCCGGCAGCCAGGTGTGGAACGGCACCAGCGGCGCCTTGATCGCGAACGCCAGGAAGAACCCGAGGAACAGCCAGATCTGCGTGGACAGCGGCGCGTCGCGGACGACCGTGACGAGCGTGGCCCAGTCGAAGGTGCCGTGCCCGAGCTTGTCCTTCGCCAGCGAGTACGCCCCGATCGCCGACGCCAGCATGATCAGGCCGCCGAGGAACGAGTAGAGGAAGAACTTCACCGCCGCGTACTGCCGGTTCCCGCCGCCGTAGCCGCCGATCAGGAAGTACATCGGGATCAGCATGATCTCGAACAGCACGTAGAACAGGAAGACGTCGGTCGCGGCGAAGACGCCGATCGTGAGCGCTTCCTGCAGCAGGATCAGCGAGAGGAACCCGCCCGCGCTGCGGCCCGGCGGCAGCTTGTCCAGCGTGCCGAGCCCGCCGACGACGATCGGCACCAGCAGCGCGATCACCGCGATCATGATCAGCGAGATGCCGTCGGTGCCGAACGCGATGTGCACGCCGAAGCTGGGGATCCAGTCGAAGCTCGACGTCTGCTGCAGCCGCGCGCCCGACGGCGAGTAGCTCGCCCAGAACGGGATCACGAGCACGAGCTCGAGGATCGAGAACCCCAGCGCGGCCAGCACCGCGGCGCGGTCGTTCCCCTTGAGGAACGCCAGCACCAGGGAACCGGCGAGCGGCACCAGGATCAGGATGAGCAACCAGGTCATCAGGAGAACCTCACCAGCAGGAGAGCCGCCAGAAGCAGGAACGCGCCGCCCAGCATCGAGAGCGCGTAGGACCGGACGAACCCGGTCTGGAGCCGCCTCAGCCGGCCGGAGCCACCGCCGAGGGAAGCGGCCAGACCGTTGACCGCGCCGTCGACGCCGCGGTTGTCGACGAACACCAGTGCCCTCGAGAGCCAGGTGCCCGGGCGGGCGACCAGCGTCTCGTTGAGGGCGTTGCCGTAGAGGTCCTTGCGCGCGGCGCGGGTGACGAACGAGACGCGCTGCGGCTGCTCGACCGGGATGTCACGGCGGAAGATCAGGGCCGCGATCACCACACCCAGCACGGAGAACGCGATCGCGGCGATGGAGATGACCCAGGCGTCGAACGGCGCGTGGTGCGCTTCCTCCAGCTTCCCGACCGACGGAGTCAGCCACTGGGTGAAGCGGTCACCCTGCCAGAAGAAGAAGCCGGCGCCGACCGAGCCGACCGCCAGGACGGCCATCGGGATCCACATGAGCGGCTTGGACTCGTGCGGGTGGAAGTCACGGCCGTCGCTGGACTTGATGTCCTTCCAGCGCTCCTTGCCGAAGAACGTCATCATCATCAGGCGGGTCATGTAGAACGCGGTGAGCCCCGCGCCCAGCAGCGCGGCGCCGCCCATCACCCAGCCGCGCCAGCCGCCCTGGCCGAACGCCGCTTCGATGATCGCGTCCTTGGTGAAGAAGCCCGACAGCGGCGGGATGCCGATCAGGGCCAGGTAGCCGAGGCCGAACGTGATGAAGGTGATCGGCATCTTCTTGCGCAGGCCGCCGAACTTCCGCATGTCGACCTCGTCGTTCATGCCGTGCATGACCGACCCGGCCCCGAGGAAGAGCCCGGCCTTGAAGAAGCCGTGCGCGACCAGGTGCATGATGCCGAGCGCGTACGCGATGGGCCCGAGCCCGACCGCCAGCATCATGTAGCCGATCTGGCTGACCGTGGAGTACGCGAGAACCTTCTTGATGTCGTCGTACGCGCAGCCGATGATGCACCCGAGCAGCAGGGTCACCGTGCCGACGAGCGTGACGATCAGCCTGCCGTCCTCGGTGGCGTTGAAGATGTCCTTCGAGCGGGCCACCAGGTAGACCCCGGCCGTGACCATCGTCGCCGCGTGGATGAGGGCCGACACCGGGGTCGGGCCCTCCATCGCGTCCGGGAGCCAGGCCTGCAGCGGGAACTGACCGGACTTGCCGCAGGCGCCCAGCAGGAGCAGGATCGCCATCGCGGTGATCGCGCCCGGCGAGAACTTGCCGTCGCCGACTGCCTGGAACACCTGCGCGTAGCCGGTCGAGCCCGCGTACTTGAACATGATGAAGATCGCCAGCGCGAGCCCGACGTCACCGACGCGGTTCATCAGGAACGCCTTCTTCGCCGCGGTCGCGGCGGACGGGCGGCCCTGGTACCAGCCGATGAGCAGGTAGGACGCGAGACCCACGCCCTCCCAGCCGAGGTACAGCGTCACGAAGCTGTTGCCCAGCACCAGGATCAGCATCGACGCGACGAAGAGGTTCAGGTACGCGAAGAAGCGGTACCGGCCCTCGTCGTCGGCCATGTAGCCGATCGAGTAGTAGTGGATCAGCATGCCGACGCCGGTGATGAGCAGCACGAACGTCAGCGACAGCGCGTCGATCCGCAGCCCGAAGTCCACCTGCAGCTGGCCGACCGGGATCCACGAGTACACCTTGGTGTCGGTCGTGGTGCCGGTGTCGGCGGTGAAGAACAGGATCAGGCCGTAGACGAAGGCCAGCGTGACGGTGGCACAGCCGAGCAGATGCCCCCACGCCTTCGCGCGCTTACCCGCCAGAAGCAGGATCAAGGCGCCGAGAGCCGGAAGGGCCACCAGCAGCCACGATGATGCGGTCACTCGGGGGTCTCCTAGTACTTCAGCAGGTTGGTGTCGTCGACCGAAGCCGAGCGCCGGGTGCGGAAGATGGCCATGATGATCGCCAGGCCGACCACGACCTCGGCGGCCGCGACGACCATGACGAAGAACGCCATGACCTGGCCGTCGAGCCCGCCGTTGATCCGGGCGAACGTGACCAGCGACAGGTTCACGGCGTTGAGCATCAGCTCGATGCACATGAACACGACGATGGCGTTGCGCCGCACCAGCACGCCGACCGCGCCGAGCGCGAACAGCAGCGCCGACAGCAGCAGGTAGTACGTCGGGGTCATGCCTTCTCCCCCTGGGTTTCCGAAGAGTCCGGGCCGACCAGCGCGTGCGCGTCGGGGTGCGGCTTGTCGTCCGCCACCAGCTTGCGTTCCCTCGCCAGCTCGATCGCCGACGTGGACTCGATGATCGCCGAGAGCGACTCCGGGGCGACCGAACCGTCCGGCAGCAGCGCCGGCGTCGCGACCGAGTTGGCGGTGGCGAAGACACCCGGGCCGGGCAGCGGCGAGGGCCGGTCGTGCTCACCGCGGAAGCGGGCGACGACCAGTTCCTTCTGCGTCTGCTTGCCGCCCTTGCCGTGCCGGTCGGTGAAGGCCAGCACCATCGCGCCGACCGCGGCGGTGATGAGCAGCGCCGACGTCAGCTCGAACGGGAACAGGTAGTCGGTGAAGATCAGCCGGCCCAGGCCCTTCGGCCCGCCGCCCGCCGACGTCGTCGAGTCGAGCGGCGTGGCCGGGGTGACGTTGGCCAGCGCCCGGTAGACGCCGGTGGCCAGCAGCGCGGCCATCGCGATGCCGAGGACGGTGGCGGCGAGCCGCTGTCCACGGAGGACTTCGACGACCGAGTCGGAGCTCTCGCGGCCGACCAGCATCAGCACGAACAGGAACAGCATCATGATCGCGCCGGTGTAGACGATGATCTGCGTGAAGCCCAGGAACGGCGCCGACTGGATCATGTACAGCGCGCCCAGGCTCAGCATGGTGAGCACCAGCCACAGCGCCGAGTGGACGGCGTTGCGCGAGAAGATCATGCCGAGCCCGCCGAGCAGGCAGAGCGGGCCCAGGATCCAGAACGCGATGGCCTCGCCGGTGGTGACGCCGGCCGCGGCACCCGTCGGGGCCTGGGTCAGGAGGGCGGTGATCACTTCGCCGCCTCCCCGCCGCGCGCCAGTTCGGGGCCGTTCACGTAGTAGTCCTGCTCGTTCTCGCCGAGCCGCATCGGGTGCGGCGGCTGCTCCATGCCGGGCAGGAGCGGCGCGAGGAGGTCTTCCTTCGTGTAGATCAGCCGCTGGCGGTCGTCGTCGGCCAGCTCGTAGAAGTTGATCATCGTCAGCGACCGCGTCGGGCAGGCCTCGATGCAGAGGCCGCAGCCGATGCAGCGCAGGTAGTTGATCTGGTAGTCCGCGCCGTACCGCTCGCCCGGGGAGAACCGGGCTTCCTCGGTGTTGTCACCACCCTCGACGAAGATCGCGTCCGCCGGGCACGCCCACGCGCACAGCTCGCAGCCGACGCACTTCTCGAGGCCGTCCGGGTGGCGGTTCAGCTGGTGCCGGCCGTGGTACCGCGGGGCGGCGGGCGCGCCGGCCTCGGGGTACTCCTCGGTGGCGACCTTCTTGAACATCATCCCGAAGGTGACGCCGAAGCCCTTGACGGGATCAAGAAACCCCATCTTGCGCTCCTTCCTTTGCGGTACCGACGGCTGCCGGCTTGCGCCGGGCCGCCTTCGCCTCGGCCTTGGCCAAAGCCTTCTGACGCGGGGTGGTCTGCGGGACCTTGAGGTCCAGCGGCGGGACCGGGAAACCGCCGCCGGTCACCGGGATGGTCTCGCTCTCCTCTTCGCGGCCCGACGCGCGGACGTAGAAGAACAGGGCGATGACGATGAAGATCGCGACCGCGGCGATGATGATCGACGCGGTGTTCCAGGCGATGACCTTCGCGAAGGTCACCATGACGATCCACACCAGGTTCAGCGGGACCAGGACCTTCCAGCCCAGGCGCATGAACTGGTCGTAGCGCAGGCGGGGCAGCGTGCCGCGCAGCCAGATGAACCCGAACAGCAGGACGAACATCTTGGCGAAGAACCACAGCACCGGCCACCAGCCGGTGTTGAGCACGTTGTTCCCGATCAGCGACAGCGGCCACGGGGCCATCCAGCCGCCGAGGAACAGCGTCGTCGCGAACGCCGAGACGATCACCATGTTGACGTACTCGGCGAGGAAGAACATCGCGAACTTCATCGAGCTGTACTCGGTGTGGAAGCCGCCGACCAGCTCCGACTCGGCCTCGGGGAGGTCGAACGGGGCGCGGTTGGTCTCGCCGACCATCGAGATCAGGTAGATCACGAAGCTGGGGACCAGGTAGAGGAACCACGCCTTGTGCTGCGCGCCGACGATGTCGGCCAGGTTCAGCGACCCGGCCTGCAGGATCACCGCGACGATCGAGAGACCCATCGCGATCTCGTAGGAGATCACCTGCGCCGCGCTGCGCATGCCGCCGAGCAGCGGGTACGGCGAGCCGGACGACCAGCCGGCGAGCACGATGCCGTACACGCCGATCGAGGAGCAGGCCAGGATCACCAGCGCGCTGACCGGCAGGTCGAGCAGCTGCAGGACGGTCCGCTCGCCGAAGATCGACACGACCGGGCCGAACGGGATGGCCGAGAGCGCGATCAGCGAGGGCACCACGCACATGACCGGCGCGAGGAAGTACACCTTGCGGTCGGCGGTGTCCGGGATGATCTGTTCCTTGAACGGCAGCTTGATCGCGTCCGCCAGGGACTGCAGGTAGCCGCCGGGGCCGACGCGGTTGGGGCCGGGCCGGTTCTGCATCCGGCCGACCGCCTTGCGCTCCCAGACGATCAGGAAGATCGTCAGGATCGGGCCGATCAGCAGGATGACCACGCACTTGAGCAGGATCAGCCACAACGGATCGTCCGCCAGCAGCGCAGCCCGCGTCGCCGCGTCCGGAACACTTCCGACGGCAGCTTCGCTCAGCAACGGTGTCACTGTTCACCCCCAGCGAGGTTCACCACGGCGCCGTGCCCGGCGCCGAGCGTCTTGAACACGGCGGAGCCGTCGGAGTTGCCCGGCAGCCACACGACGCCGTCGGGCAGGTCCGCGATCTCCACCGGCAGCGTGATCGCACCGCGTTCGGTGCTCACCTTCACGGTGGTGCCCAGCCCTTCGGCGGTCTTCGCGGACAGCCGCGCGACCGGCGTGCGCTGGGTGCCCTTGAGGTGCGGCTCGCCGTCCTGCAGGGACCCGTTGTCGATCAGCTGGCGCCAGCTCGACAGGACCGCCTGACCGGCACCCGGGGCTGCCGTGGCCCCGCCGGTTTCGGCGGCGACGTTGCCCCAGCGCAGCGCCGAGGCCGGGGCGAGCTTCTCGAAGTCGCCGCGGGCGGCGGCCGGCGTCTGCGTGAACAGGTCGGTGTCCATCTCGACGGCGAGGGTGTCGAGCACCCGGCAGTCCGGCAGGGTGCCGGTGCCTTCGATCGTGACGTCGAACGGGCGGGTGCGGCCCTCCCAGTTGAGGTAGCTGCCCGCCTTCTCGTCGGAGGCGGCCACCGGGAGCACGACGTCCGCGCGCTCGGTCACCGCGCTGTGGCGCAGCTCGAGACTGACCACAAACCCTGCGGCATCCAGCGCGCGCAGCGCCAGGTCCGGGTCCGGCAGGTCGAACGGGTCGACGCCGCCGACGACCAGGCCACCCAGCTCGCGACCCGAGGCTGCCCGCAGGATGCCGGTGGTGTCGCGGCCCGGCGCGGCCGGGATCGGGACGCCCCAGGCGTTTTCGACGGCGACGCGCGCGGCGTCGTCGCCCACCCGGTGCCCGCCCGGCAGCAGCGTCGGGACGCAGCCGGTGGCCAGCGCGCCCCGGTCGCCGGCGCGGCGCGGGATCCACGCGAGCCGGACGCCGGTGCGCTCGACGAGGTCGTGCAGCGCGGAGAACAGGCCGGGCACCTGGGCGGCGCGCTCGCCGACCAGGACGACGGCGCCTTCGCCGCGCAGGGCCTCGTCGAGGTCCGGCGCGTGCTTGGCGATGCCTTCGACGGCCGCGGCCTCCTGGCCGGGGACGCAGGCGAGCAGCTCGCCGAACGTCTTGCGCACCGACGCCGTCGTCCACTGTCCCAGGTGGACGACCCGGGTGCGGTTCTTGCGGGCCGCCTTGCGCAGCCGCAGGAACACGATCGGCGCCTCGTCCTCGGGCTCGAACGCCACGCACAGGACCGTGCGGGCGCGCTCGATCTCGCCGAACGTCACGCCGGACTCCGGCGTCACGCCCACGACGTGCGAGGTGAGGAAGGCCAGCTCCTCGGCCGAGTGCGGCCGGGCGCGGAAGTCGACGTCGTTGGTCTGCAGCGCGACGCGGGCGAACTTCGAGTACGCGTAAGCGTCCTCGACGGTCAGCCGGCCACCGGGCAGGACCCCGACGCCGCCTCCTGCCCGCGCCTCGGTGAGCCCGGCGGCCGCGGCGCGCAGCGCGTCGGTCCAGGACGCCTCTTCCAGCTCACCGGTCTCGCGGTTGCGGACCAGCGGGCGGCGGATGCGGTCCTCGGCACCGGTGTAGCGGAAGGCGAAGCGGCCCTTGTCGCAGATCCACTCTTCGTTGACTTCGGGGTCGTCGCCGGCCAGCTTGCGCTGGACCTTGCCGCGCCGGAAGTCGGTGCGCTCGGCGCAGCCGGACGAGCAGTGCTCGCACACGCTCGGCGCGGACACCAGGTCGAACGGGCGGGAGCGGAACCGGTAGGCGGCGCTCGTCAGGGCACCGACCGGGCAGATCTGGATGACGTTGCCGGAGAAGTAGCTCTGGAACGGCTGGCCGCTGGTCGTCCGCGACGCGAGGTCGAGGACGTCCGCCGTCTCCGCGGTGCCGATCTGCTGGTGGGCGCCGCGTTCGAGGAGCTCGATGAACGGGTCGCCGGCGATCTCGCTGGAGAACCGGGTGCAGCGCTGGCACAGCACGCAGCGTTCGCGGTCGAGCAGCACCTGCGTCGAGATCGGCAGCGGCTTCGGGAACGTCCGCTTGGTGTCGACGAACCGGGACTCCGTGCGGCCGTGGGCCAGCGCCTGGTTCTGCAGCGGGCACTCGCCGCCCTTGTCGCAGACCGGGCAGTCCAGCGGGTGGTTGATGAGCAGGAGCTCCATCACGCCCTGCTGGGCCTTGTCCGCGACCGGCGACGTCAGCTGGGTCTTGACGACCATGCCGTCGGCGACGGTCATCGTGCAGGACGCCTGCGGCTTCGGCATCGGCCGGCCGCCCATCTCGACCTCGACGAGGCACTGGCGGCAGGCGCCGGCCGGGGAGAGGAGCGGGTGGTCGCAGAACCGCGGGATGACCGTGCCGAGGCGTTCGGCCGTGCGGATCAGCAGCTCGCCCTTGGGGGCGATGACCTCTTCGCCGTCGATGACCAGCTTGACGTGGCCTTCGGGGACCGGCGTCTCTCGGGTCTCGGGCTTGTCGGGCGCGATCGTCATGCCTGCGCTCCCACGAGTTCGGGCTTGGTCTGTTCGTGCCGGTTCTTCTCGCACAGCGCGAGGAACTCCTCGCGGAAGTACTTGATGCCGCTCTGGATCGGTGACACCGCGCCGTCGCCGAGGGCGCAGAACGACCGGCCGAGGATGTTGTCGCAGACGTCGAGGAGCGTGTCGATGTCCTCTTCGGTGCCGTGGCCCTCGACCATCCGCTCGAGGATCTGCGCCAGCCAGTACGTGCCTTCGCGGCACGGCGTGCACTTGCCGCAGGACTCGTGCTCGTAGAACTGGGTCCACTTCATCACGGCCCAGGGCACCGACACGGTCTCGTTGAAGACCTGGACGGCCGTCGTACCCAGCATCGACCCGGCTTCCGCCGCGCCTTCGAAGTCCAGCGGAACGTCGAGGTGCTCGGCGGTGAACATCGGGGTGGACGAGCCGCCCGGGGTCCAGAACTTGAGCGGGATGCCGTCCTTCATGCCGCCCGCCATGTCCAGCAGCTCGCGCAGCGTCGTGCCGAGCGGGCACTCGTACTGGCCGGGCTTCTCGACGTGGCCGGAGATCGAGTAGATCTTCGGGCCGGGCGACTTCTCGCGGCCCATCTCGCGGAACCAGCCGGCCCCGCCGTTGACGATGAACGGCGCGCTCGCGATGGTCTCGACGTTGTTGACCGTGGTCGGCGCGGCGTAAAGACCCGCTGCGGCGGGGAACGGCGGCTTGAGCCGCGGCTGGCCACGACGGCCTTCCAGCGAGTCGAGCAGCGCCGTCTCCTCACCGCAGATGTACGCGCCGGCGCCGGCGTGCACGGTGATCTTGAGGTCGAAGCCCGAGCCGAGGATGTTCTCGCCCAGGTAGCCCGCCGCTTCGGCTTCGCGCACGGCCGCGTTGAGGCGGCGGATGCAGTGCAGCGCCTCGCCGCGGACGTAGATGAAGCAGTGGTTGGACCGCATCGCGTACGAGGCGATGATGCAGCCCTCGATGAGCGAGTGCGGGTCCGCCATCATCAGCGGGATGTCCTTGCAGGTACCCGGCTCGCCCTCGTCGGCGTTGATCACCAGGTAGTGCGGCTTGTCGAAGTTCGGCGGCATGAACGACCACTTGATGCCGGCCGGGAAGCCGGCACCGCCGCGGCCGCGCAGGCCGGAGTCCTTGACGAGCTGGACGAGCTGCTCCGGCGTCCCGGCCAGGGCCTTGCGGACGGCGGTGTAGCCCTCGAGGGCCTCGTACGTGCCGATCTGCCAGGAGTTCGGCGACAGCCAGCGCTTCGTGAGGACCGGAGTGATGGGATCGGCCATTACTTCTTCTCCACTTCCGGGAGAGGGACATCGGAAGCGACGGGCGCGACCCAGCCGCGCTCCTGAGCGAGCTGCGCGCCCCGCAGCGTCTCGACGGCCTGCGACGGGCCGTCGACGTCGGTGCGGTACTGGCGCTCGTCCTCTGGGAAGAACCCGGCGAGCTGCAGCTCGGCGCCCTTGAAGTTCGTCAGCGGGGCACCGCGCGTCGGGGCCGGGCGCTTGCCCGCCTGCAGCGCGTCGACCAGCGCGACGGCCTTCTCCTCGGTCTGGTTGTCGAAGTACTCGTAGTTGACCTGGATGACCGGCGCGAGGTCGCAGGCCGCGAGGCACTCGGCGTGCTCGAGGGTGATCGAGCCCGGCTCGTTCGGCGTGCCCGCGGTCTCGTTGTGCCCCAGCGGTTCCGACTCGGATCCGAGGTGCGTCTGGAGCTTCTTGTAGATCGCGTCGCCGCCCATGGCCGCGCAGAGCGTGTTGGTGCAGACGCTCACGAGGTGCTCGCCGCACGGCTTGCGCTTGTACATCGTGTAGAACGTCGCGACCGCGCTGACCTCGGCGTCGGACAGGTCGAGCTGCTTCGCGCAGAACGCGATGCCCTCCTGGCTGACGTAGCCCTGCACCGACTGCACGAGGTGCAGCATCGGCAGCAGCGCCGAGCGGGACATCGGGTAGCGCGCGATCAGGTCCTGGGCCCGCGCCACGACACCTTCGTCGAAGATGTCTTCGAGCGGCGTGTCTTCGATGATCCCGGCGGCCACCCCGGGGTCCGGCGCGATGGCGACGACGTCGGTGTCCGGCCCGGCCGCGGCGTACGTCGTCGCGGCGTCGTTGGGTCCCGGTTCGGGAACAGCTGAGGTCATCGGTCCACTCCCCCCATGACGGGGTCGATCGAGGCGATCGCGGCGATCACGTCCGCGACCAGGCCGCCTTCGGCCATTGCGGGCATCGACTGCAGGTTCACGAAGCTCGGTTCGCGCACGTGGACCCGCAGCGGCCGGGTGCCGCCGTCGGACACCAGGTGCGCGCTCAGCTCGCCGCGCGGCGACTCGACCGACGTGTACACCTGCCCCGCCGGCACCTTGAAGCCCTCGGTGACCAGCTTGAAGTGGTGGATCAGGGACTCCATCGACTGGCCCATGATCTTCTTGACGTGCTCGAGCGAGTTGCCCATGCCGTCGCTGCCGATGGACAGCTGCGCGGGCCAGGCGACCTTCTTGTCCTCGACCATGACCGGGCCCGGCTCGAGCTTCTCCAGGCACTGTTCGATGATCTTGAGGCTCTCGTGCATCTCGTGCACCCGGATCAGGTAGCGCGACCAGCAGTCGGCGCCGTTGTCCACGGGCACGTCGAAGTCGAACTCGTCGTAGCAGGAGTACGGCTCGGTCTTGCGCAGGTCCCACGGCAGGCCCGCGGACCGCAGCACCGGGCCGGTGACGCCGAGCGCGAGGCACGCGTCAACCGGCAGGTAACCCACGCCCTTGAGCCGGTTGCGCCAGATCGGCTGCCCGGTGAACAGCTTGTCGTACAACGGAAGGCGCTGCTTCATCGTCTTGATGAATTCGCTGACCTTCTCGTGGTAGTCGGCCGGCATGTCCTGCGCGAGGCCGCCGGGGCGGATGAACGCGTGGTTCATGCGCAGGCCGGTCAGGTGCTCCAGCAGGTGCAGCACCTCTTCGCGCTCGCGGAAGCCGAGCGTCATCGCGGTGGTGGCGCCGAGCTCCATGCCGCCGGTGGCGATGTAGACGAGGTGCGAGCCGATCCGGTTGATCTCCAGCAGCATCACGCGCAGCAGCTGCGCGCGGCGCGGGGCCTCGATCTGCAGCAGCTTCTCGACGCCGAGGCAGTACGCCATCTCCGTCGAAAGCGGGGCCAGGTAGTCCATGCGCGTCACGAACGTGACGCCCTGGGTCCAGGTCCGGTACTCGCAGTTCTTCTCGATGCCGGTGTGGAGGTAGCCGATGACCGACCGCAGCTGCGTGACGGTCTCGCCCTCCATCTCCAGCACGAGCCGGAGCACGCCGTGCGTCGACGGGTGCTGCGGGCCCATGTTGATGACCATGCGCTCGTCGTGCGCCGCGTCGGCGATGACGTCGTCCCAGTCGCCGCCGGAGACCGAGTAGACGCGGCCTTCGGTGGTGTCACGGGAGTCGGCGTAGTTGACGTTGTCGGTGCTGTCGCTGCCGGTCTCGGTGGTGCTCGTCCCGGTCGTGACGTCCGACAGGTTCTCGGTGCTGCTCACGAGTACGACCTCCGCTGGTCCGGCGGCGGGATCTCCGCGCCCTTGTATTCGACCGGGATCCCGCCGAGCGGGTAGTCCTTGCGCTGGGGGTGGCCGTCCCAGTCGTCCGGCATGAGGATCCGGGTCAGCGCCGGGTGGCCGTCGTAGACGATGCCGAACATGTCCCAGGCCTCGCGCTCCTGCCAGTCGGCGGTCGGGTAGAGCCCGACCAGCGACGGCACGTGCGCGTCCTCGATGTCGAGGGTGACCTCGAGCCGGATGCGGCGGCGGTAGGTCAGCGACGTGAAGTGGTACACCGAGTGCAGCCGCTGCGGGACGTCGACGCCGTAGTCCACGCCGGACACCGAGGACAGCAGCTCGAAGCGGAGACCGCCGTCGTCGCGCAGCACCTTCGCGATCGCGGGCAGGTGCTCGCGAGCGACGTAGAAGGTGATCTCGCCGCGGTCGACCGTCGTCTGCAGGATCGCCTCGGCGGGGATCTTGTTGTCCGACAGGGCCGCGTAGAACTCGTCGGCGAACTGGTCGAACCAGCCGCCGTACGGGCGCTCGGCGGGCGCGGGGCTGTAGGCCGGGAGCCGGACGCCGCCGTAGCCGGAGGTGTCGCCGGTGCCGTGGACACCGAACATGCCCTGGCGTTCGCGGCCGGTGACGACCGGTTCGGCCGCGCCCTGTCCCTGGGCCGTGAGGCCGGTTTCGGCGCGTTCGGCGCTGGACTGCTCTTCGCCGGGTTGCGGGTTCTCAGTCATCGCTCTACTTCTTCGCGTACTTGATCGACGACGCGACGAGCTCGGTGCGGGCCCCGCTGGCGGCGCGGATGGCGGCGCGGCGGGCGTTGATCGGCTCGTCCTGGATCTTGGCGTGCAGCTTGAGGATCGCGTCCAGCAGCATCTCCGGCCGCGGCGGGCAGCCGGGCAGGTACATGTCGACCGGCACGACGTGGTCGACGCCCTGGACCACGGCGTAGTTGTTGAACATGCCGCCGGAGGAGGCGCAGACGCCCATGGCGAGCACCCACTTGGGCTCGGCCATCTGGTCGTAGATCTGCCGCAGGACCGGCGCCATCTTCTGCGTGACCCGGCCGGCGACGATCATCAGGTCGGCCTGCCGCGGCGTCGCGCTGAAGCGCTCCATGCCGAAGCGGGCGATGTCGTAGCGGGAACCGCCGACGGTCATCATCTCGATCGCGCAGCAGGCGAGCCCGAAGGTGGCCGGCCACATCGAGTTCTTGCGCGACCAGTTGACGAGACCTTCGAGGCTGGCCAGCAGGATGCCGTTGGGGAGTTTCTCTTCGAGGCCCATGGGTCTAGTTCCAATCCAGGCCGCCGCGCCGCCACACGTAGGCGTACGCGAAGCCGACCGTCGCGATGAACAGCAGGATCTCCACCAGGCCGAACGTGCCCAGCGCGTTCGCCTGCACGGCGAACGGGTAGAGGAAGACCATCTCGATGTCGAACAGGATGAACATCATCGCGGTGATGTAGTAGGCCACCGGCATCCGCCCGGCGCCGACGAGCGGCTGCGGGGACGGTTCGATGCCGCACTCGTACGCCTCGAGCTTCGCCTTGTTGTACCGGCTGGGGCCGACGAGCGGGCCCAGCAGCACCGACAGCACGGCGAAGCCGAGCGCGAGGACGAACAGGATCACGATGGGCAGGTAGGGCTTCAGGCTGGGGGCCTCTTGCGCCAGCTGCACCGTGTCGGTTCGGGTCAGCAACGTCAGCACGGGGTCTTCGCCATCCTTTCCGCGCCGATGCGGTTGTGCTTGTGGTGGGAACCGCTTGGCCTCGTCGGCACCCTAAGGGACCTGGGTCACACCGCCGAGGGTCAGGGTCTCCTTACGGCCCGTGGCTGGACCTCAAGGTGCTTGTGAAATAGTTCACAAGCCACTCGTCGTGGATGTGAAGGGATTCACAAAGCATGGGGGGAGTGTAGGACGCGACTCACATTCTTGTCCCTAGGCCCCCGTGTTATAAGGGTGCCCTAACTTTCCACGCCAACGTTGTCACGGCTCGGCAACGCCGCCCGCGCGACCTGCGCGAAAGCCATCCGAGATCGCCCTTCGACCGGACAAACAGGGCGCTGACCTGTGACCTATCCCACTGACCGCACGGCCAACTTGTTAGGCCACCCGAGTGTCCGCGCGCGACCAACCCCGAGCTTTCCCTAGGAAAGATGCGTCTGGAGGGCCCTCGAGACGCATCTTTCCCAGGGAAAGTGACGGGTTCGGGTCAGCGGGGGGTGGGGGTGACGCGGGCCAGGGCCGAGATCAGGCGGTCGACGCCGTCGCCGCCCTTCGCGTCGTAGCAGCCCGACAGGCCCTTGTAGACCAGCGGCAGGAGCTTGTTGATGCGCAGCCCGTACTTCGTGCACGCGTGCATGATCTTCGGCTTGCCGATGATCTTCGCGAAGACGTTGCCCAGCTGGTAGTAGCCGCCCATCAGCTCGCCGACGGCGCGCGGGTACGCCTCCAGCGCCCGCTCGCGCGAAGGCCCTTCGCGGCGGGCCAGGGCCTGGACGACGACCTCCGCCGCGATCTGCGCGGACTCCATCGCCGCCGAGATGCCTTCGCCGTTGAACGGGCTGACCATGCCGCCCGCGTCGCCCAGCAGCAGGAGGCCGTCGCGGTAGTGCGGGGTGCGGTTGAAGCCCATCGGGAGGCCGGCGCCGCCGACCTTGCCGATCGCGTTCTCCTCGCGGTAGCCCCACTCCTCCGGCGTCCCGTCGAGCCACTGGCGCAGCAGCGCGCGGTAGTCGGTGTTCCGGAACGACGCCGACGTCGAGAGCATGCCGAGGCCGACGTTCACCGTGCCGTCGCCGAGCGGGAACGCCCAGCCGTAGCCCGGCAGCAGCTTCGGGTCGCGCGGGTCGGAGCGGTCCCACAGCTCGAGGTGACCCTCGATGAACGGGTCGTCGTGGCGCGGGCTCTTGTAGTACTGGCGCACCGCCACGCCCATCGGGCGCTTCTCGTTCTTCTGGATGCCGACGCTCAGCGCGAGCCGCGCGGACACGCCGTCGCAGGCCAGGACCAGCGGCGCGCGGTAGTGCACCGGTGTCCGGTCCGGGCCGACCTTCGCCTCGACGCCGATCACGCGCCCGGCCGGGCTGGTGATCGCGCCGGTGACCGTGGTGCGCTCGTAGAGCCGTGCGCCCGCCTTCACCGCCAGCTTCGCGAGCAGGTCGTCGAAGTCGTGGCGGGTGCGGGAAACGCCGTACGGCGGGTAGCTCGTCAGGTCCGGCCAGTCCAGCTCGAGCGTGAGGTCACCGGTGAGGATCCGCAGGCCGCGGCTGTGCACCCAGCCGGCGTCCTCGCTCGTGTCGATGCCCAGGTCGATGAGCTGCTTGACGCCGCGCGGGGTCAAGCCGTCGCCGCAGACCTTCTCGCGCGGGAACTCGGTCTTCTCCAGCAGCAGTACGTCGACGCCCGACCGGGCGAGGTAGGTCGCGACGGTGGACCCGGCCGGTCCGGCGCCGACGACGATGACTTCGGCGTCCTGGTCAGGGCTTCGACGACTCATGGCCGCAGTTTATGCGGGCTTTCGGGCGCGGTGGATCGCCACGACGCCGAATGTGAGGTTCAACCACTCGACGTCGGTCCAGCCCGCGCTCGCGATGATCTCGCCGAGCGTGCGCTGGTCGGGCCAGGTCAGCATCGATTCGGCCAGGTAGGAGTAGGCCTCGGGGTTCGACGACGTGTGCTTGCCGACCCAGGTGAGCAGCTTGAGCATGAACCGCCGGTGGACGAACCGGATCGGGGCGAACGGCGGCGTCGAGACCTCGCAGATCACCAGGCGCCCGCCCGGCTTGACCACGCGGGCGATCTCGGTGAGCGCGGCCTTCGGGTCGACGAAGTTGCGCAGGGCGAGGGAGATCGTCACGGCGTCGAAGCTCTCGTCGGCGAACGGCAGGTTCAGCGCGTCCGCCGCGACCATCGGGACCTTGCGGTGCAGCCCGGCGCGCAGCATGCCGAACGAGAAGTCCGCGGCCAGGCACCAGGCGCCGCCGCGGGCGTACTCGACGGTGGACACCCCGGTGCCGGCGGCGAGGTCGAGGACCTTCTCGCCGCGGCGGGCGTCGAGCACGCGGGCGGTGGTGGTGCGCCAGCGCCGGTCGAAGCCGAAGGTCATGAACGAGTTCGCCCGGTCGTACCCGGACGCGACGCCGTCGAACATCGCGGCGACTTCGTGCGGGTCCTTGTCCAGGCTTGCGCGTGACATGACCTGAGATTACGGGTACCTCAGCGGAAGGTGGCCAGCATCCCCGCCACCGCGGCGGGCCAGGTGAACTCCTCGGCCCGCGCCCGCGCCGCGGCCCGCCGCAGGTCCTCCGGGCTCTCCAGGAGGGTCGTCACGGCCGTGGCGAACGCGGGCGCGTGGTCGTCGACCGCCGCGCCGCACCCGGGACGCACGATCTCCCGCAGCGCCGACGACGCCGACACCACCACCGGTGTCCCGGACGCCAGCGCTTCCAGGGCCGCGAGCCCGAACGTCTCGTGCGGCCCGGGCGCCAGGGAGACGTCCGCGCTGGCCAGCAGCCTGGCGACGTCGCCGCGGCCGGACAGGAACCCCAGGAACGTCACCGGCAGGCCGCGCGCCCGGCGTTCCAGCGCGCGTCTCCGCGGCCCGTCGCCCGCCACCACCAGCCGGACCCGCGCGCCCGCCTCCGTCAGCTCCGCCACCGTGTCGACGCTGCGCTCCACGTGCTTCTCCGGCGACAAGCGTCCACAGTGGACGAGCAGGGCGTCCGCTCCCCCGGCGAGGCCGGCGCGCCAGCCGTCGTCGCGCATGGCGGGCCGGAACGTCGCCAGGTCGACGCCGAGCGGCACGCGGTGGACGTTCGGCGCCTCGATCCGGTCGAACTCCGCGCGGGCGAACGCCGTCGTGCAGACGACCGTGTCGTAGCTCGCGGCCATCCGGCGGTTCGCGACGTCGGCGACCCGGCGCGCCACCGGCTCGGGCAGCAGGAACTGCTCCAGCAGCCGGTCGAGGCGCTCGTGGGAGATGACTGTGCTCGGGACGCCGTGGCGCCGCGCCCAGCCACCCATCCCCCGCAGCGTCAGCCGGTCCGACACCTCCAGCCGGTCGGGTTCGAGCTTCCGCAGGACCGCGCGGACGCGGTGCGGGTCGACGGCGCGGTAGCCACCGGTGCCCGGGAGCTTCGGCGCCGGCAGGGAGAACCGGCGCACGCCGGTCGGCAGGACCTCGTCGGCGTACCGCGTGCCGGGCACCACCAGCGTGACCTCGTGCCCGCTCGCGACGTACCCGGCGCCGAGGTGGTGCAGCGCCGTGCGGAGCCCGCCCGAACGTGGCCCGTAGAAGTTCGCGAGCTGGACGATGTGCATGTCAGGCCGCGCGGGCGGCCCGGCCCTGCACGGCTTCGTAGTGCCCCATCAGCTCGCGGCACACCGCGGGCCAGGTGCGGCCCAGCACCACCTTGCGCGCCTTCTCGCCGAGCCTCGCCCGCAGCGCGGGATCGCGCAGGGCGTCGACCTTCTCGACGAGCGCCGCGCCGAACAGCTCGCGGTCCGCGGGAAGCAGGTAGCCGGTGCGGCCGGGCAGGACGAGGTCCTTCGGGCCCCCCGCGGCCGGCGCGAGGACCGGCAGGCCGGACGCCATGGCCTCCTGCACCGCCTGGCAGAACGTCTCGTGCGGCCCGGTGTGGACGAAGACGTCGAAGCTCGCGTACGCCTTCGAGAGTTCGTCGCCGTACTTCGCGCCGAGGAAGGCCGCGCCGGGCAGCTGTTCCTTCAGCGCGGGCAGTTCCGGGCCGTCGCCGACCACGACCACGCGGATCCCCGGCATCCCGGCCAGCGCGGCCAGCCGGTCGACCTCCTTCTCGGGCGCCAGCCGTCCGACGAACCCGACGAGCAGCTCGCCGTCCGGCGCCAGCTCGGCCCGCAGCGCCGGGTCGGCGTGGTCCGGGGAGAACCGCTCGATGTCGACGCCCCGCGCCCAGCGGTGCACCCGTGGGACGCCGTGCAGCTCCAGCTGCTCGACGGAGTCGCTGGACGGGGCAAGGGTCCGGTCGGCCCGCGAATGCAGCCGCCGCACCCAGCGCCACGCGGCCCGCGCGCCGATGCCGAAGCCGTACGCGGCGGCGAAGCCGGCGATGTCGGTCTGGTAGACGGCGATCGACGGAACGCGCAGCCGGCGGGCGGCGGCCAGCCCGCGCGCGCCGACCACGAACGGCGAAGCCAGGTGCACGACGTCCGGGCCGAACGCGGCGAGCGCGGTGAGCACCGTGCGCGTCGGCACGCCGATCGGCAGGGAGCCGACGCCGGGGAAGTCGAGGGCGGGGATCCGCACGACGGGAGCGCCGCGGTAGGAGTCCGGGCCGGGGCCGGGGGCGATGATCAGCACGTCGTGGGCGCGTTCGCGCAGGTGCTCGACGACCCGCAGGACGGAGTTGGTCACGCCGTTCACCTGGGGCAGGAAACTTTCGGTGACTATGGCGACTCGCACGTCTTGGACGATCGCACCCGATCCTGGCGGCGGCGTGACACTGCGGCCAACGCTGCCGGAACAGATCGGCCACGACATGTCATCTCAAGGTCGTGTCCCGGAAACCAGCGGGGCCCAGACTAAGCAGGCATGACCCTCTTGTCCTCCCGGCCGCCGCGGCCCGTCGAGCCCGGCTTGCTGTCGAGGGCGCTCGAAGTGGCCGGACGGCTGGCCAACGACGCCACCGACGTGATCACCGCGACCGCCGGCCGCGGCGCCCACCCGTCGACGCTGGACTCGCCCTTCGACTGGGTCACCGACACCGACCGGATCCTCGAGCGGCACACCCGGCGCGTGCTGACCGCGGAGTTCCCGGGCATCCCGGTAGTCGGCCACGAGTTCGGCGCGGACCACGGCGCCGACGTCGCCGAGTACCGCTGGGTCGTGGACTCGGTCGACGGCACGGCGAACTACGTGGCGGGGGTGCCGTGGTGCGCGTACAGCCTGGCGTTGGTGGACGCCGCGGGACCGGTGGTGGGGGTCGTCGCGGACCCGTACCGGGCCCAGATCTACGCCGCGGCGCGCGGACGAGGGGCCCGCGCGAACGGCAAGCCGGTCCGGCTGAAGGACCGCTGCGTGACGGCGGGCGCGCTGGTCTTCACGGAGTTCGCGCGCCGAGGCCCGTGGCCGGGGATGGGCGGCTTCATCGAGCGCGCGGCGGCGGCGCACACCGGGGTACGGGTGCTGGGGTCCGCGGCGTTGTCGATCGCCCAGGTGGCATTGGGCCACGCGGCCGCGGCGGTGCTGCACAGCTACCACGAGTGGGACGTGGCCGGCTCCGTCGCGATGGCGATCGAGGCGGGGGCGGTGGTGCTGGACCGCCACGGCGACGACACGGCCCTCCCGACCGACGGCCTGCTGGTCGCGGCGCCGGGGGTGGCGGACGAGGTGCTGGGCTGGTGGCAGGAGACGGCGCACGCCGGCTAAACGGGTTGCGCGCGCTGTGAGGATCGGGGCATGCCCACGCTGCACACGCCGCGGCTCACGCTCGTGCCCCTCGCCGACGAGCACCTCGAGCTGGAGTACGAGCTGGACTCCGACCCCGAGGTCATGCGGTACCTCACCGGCCGGGCCGCGACCCGGGACGAGGTCGAACGGGCGCACCGCCGCCGGATGGCCACCGCTCCCGGGTTCGGCTTCTGGATGGGCTTCGCCGGCGAAGACTTCGTCGGCTGGTGGATCCTGCGCCCGCCGCACGGCCCGGACCAGCCGGACGTCGAGGGCGAAGCCGAGCTCGGGTACCGGCTGCTGCGCCGGCACTGGCGGCAGGGTTACGCCCGTGAAGGCTCACGCGAGCTGATCCGGTACGGGTTCGAGGTGCTGGGGCTGGATCGCGTCTTCGCCCAGACGATGGCCGTCAACACGCCGTCCCGCGCCACGATGACCTCGGCCGGCCTCACGTTCGCGAGGGCGTTCACCTCGGCCGCCGACTACGACGATCCGGTCGAAGGGGCCGAGCACGGGGAAGTCGAGTACGAGATCACGCGGAAGACGTGGCTGGAGCAGGCGCGGTAGCCCGCTTGTCCAGCCGGCGGATCCACCACAGCAGCGGCCCGGCCACCAGCCACGTGAAGAAGACGAAGCTCCCCAGCGGCAACAGCGTCAACGTCGCCGACCGGCCGGCCACCCGGGCCAGCTCCGGGTCGGACGCGTCGTACTCGATCCGGACCAGCTGACCGGCGGCCAGGCCGTCCGGGTAGAGGACGCCGTTCGCCGGGCTGTGGACGATGCCGTCCGGGGTCTCGAAGTGGATGATCGTGCGGTCGAACGCCACCGAGTCCACCGTCGCGTTCGCCGTGCCGAGCTGGGCCGCGATCGCGCCGTCGTTGCGGATCGCCGCGAACAGGAGGCACACGCACATGACGGTGAGGAGCGAGGCGACGCCGAGGGCGGTCCACCACCCGACGCGCCTCACCCGCTCACCTCTCGTGCTCACCCGGCGAGCGTAGCGGTCTCGCTCAGTGCGTGTGTTCCGCGGCGAGATTCCGGTGGTTCGCCTGGATCTGGTCGAACGACTTCGGCTTCACCGAGGCCGAGGCCGCACGCGCCGTGAACGCGGCAGCGCCGTTCGGGCCCACCGCCGGCTTGCCCGCCGTGTACAGCCAGGTCTGGAACAGGTCGTGCAGCGGCTTGCCCGAGATCTTCTCGGCCAGCGCGATGAACTCCAGGATCCGGCCGTCCTTGCCCGCCTTCTGCGCGTGCCAGGTCTGCAGGATCTTGAAGAACGCCTCGTCGCCGACGGCGGTCCGCAGCGCCTGGAGCGTCAGCGCGCCCCGGTCGTACACCGCGTTGTCGAACTGGTTGTCCGCGCCCGGGTCCGCCGGGACGAGCTTCCACAGGTCGGCGTCGGCCGCGTTCGAGTCGTAGGTGTACTGCGCCAGCTCGGCGACCGTGCCCTCGCCCTCGTGCTCCGACCAGAGCCACTCGGCGTAGGACGCGAAACCCTCGTTCAGCCAGATGTCGCTCCAGCGGCCGAGCGAGACGTCGTCGCCGAACCACTGGTGGGCGTTCTCGTGCGCGATCAGCGTCGTGTTCGAGCCCGCGCGGAAGTTGCGGGCGCCGTAGGTCGGCCGGGTCTGGTTCTCCAGCGAGAACGTGATGCCGCTGGTCACGACACCGCCCTCGGCCTCGAACGGGTACGGCCCGAACTGGGTGCCCAGGAACTCGTTGATCTCCGGCGTGCGCTCGACGCTGGCCTTCGCCGCGTACAGCGAGTCGCCGAGGTCGGAGCCGTACGCCGTGATGAACGGCTTGCCTTCCGGGGTCGTCGACTGGTTCAGCTCGTACTGGCCGACGATGAACGACGTCAGGTAGGTGGCCTGCGGCTTCGTGCTGCGCCACTGCCAGCGGGTCCAGCCGGCGCGGCTCTTCGTCGTGCGCACCAGGCTGCCGTTGGAGACGGCGACGTTGCCGTCCGGCGCCTCGATCGTGACGTCGTAGGTCGCCTTGTCGGTCGGGTGGTCGTTGGCCGGGAACCACCACGCCGAGCTCTGCGGCTCGTCGATGCCGAGCACGCCGAAGGAGCCCTTCTTCCAGGCGTTGAGGCCGTCGACCGTCTCGGTGGACGGGGTGTCCGAGTAGGCGACGACGACGGTCGCGGTCTGGCCCTTGAGCAGCGGCTGCGCCGGGGTGACGACGAGCTCGCCGTTGCCGGTCTGGTTCGCGAACTGCGCGGGGCGGTTGTTCACGCGCACGCTCGACGCCTTCAGCGCGAAGTCGAGGTCGAACCGCGAGAGGTCCTGCGTGGCGGTGAGCAGCAGCGTCGTCGTGCCCGCCAGCACGTCGGTCGCGGGCTGGTAGGTCAGGCGGATGTCGTAGTGCAGCACGTCCGTCCCGCCGTTGCCGGCGTTCGGGTAGTACGAGTCACCGACGCCGGGCGCACCGGGCGCCGGGGCCGCACTGGCGGTACCGGCGAGCAGCACCGAGGCAACCCCGGCCGCGAGCACACCTAGGCCGGTGCGAGTTCTTGCACGCATTCGAATCCCTCCAACGGGTGAGGATCAGCGCGCTCGAACGTAGCCAGCCGGGCAGCACCCAGGTACCGGCGAAGGAAGGTTCTTGCCTACTGGGATCAAGATCGGAAACGGCTTGACGAGGTGGTTCCGCCCGCGATCAACCGGCCCCATGTGAGCCGACTCTCCAGGTACGCGAATCGACCCGCTGGGTACGCGAAAGCCCGGCGCAGGTCAGGCCGCCGAAACAGCCGAGCCGACCGCGGACCGCAGCCGGCCGTGCAGGTCCCGGTGCCGCGAGCGGTCCACCCGCACCTCGACGACCCGCAGCCCCGGCGCCGGGCGCAACGCCGCGCGGAACTCCGTCAGCGTCTCCGCCACCACGTGCGGCACCCGGTACCCCGCGCACAACGCGCCCAGATCCGCCCCGTGCGGTGTGCCGAACACCCGCTCGAAGCTCGCCGAATGCTCCGGTGCGCCCTGCTCCAGCAGGGAAAAGATGCCGCCGCCGTCGTCGTTGCACACCACGATCGTCAGGTCCGGGCGCTGCTCCGCCGGGCCCGTCAGCAGCCCCGACGCGTCGTGCAGGAACGTCAAGTCACCCAGGAGCGCGTACGACGGCCCGCGGTGGACGTACGCCGCGCCGATCGCCGTCGAGACGGTTCCGTCGATGCCCGCCACCCCGCGGTTACGGTGCACCAGGACGTCCGGGCGCAGCCGGCCCGCCAGCGCCACGTCCCGCGTCGGGTTGGACGAACCCACCACCAGCAGCGAGTCCGGGGGCAGCGCGTCCACCAGCTCGGACGCCACCCGCAGCCCCGAAGGCCACGGCTCCGCGTCCAGCACCGCCGAAACCGCCGAAGACGCCGCCGCGTCGGCCCGGCGCCAGCTCGCCAGCCACTCCGGGTCGGCCGGCTTGGTCGGCTCGTCGAACCACTGCCCGACCTGCCGGACGTTGTGCGCGGGCGCCGGCCAGTCCGAGTCCGGGCGCACCAGCAGGACCTCGATCGACGGGTCCGAAATCACCTTCTGGATCTGCCGGAACACCGTCGGCCGGCCGAGGCAGAGCACCTGCTCCGGCTTGTGCTTCGCGATGAACTCCTCGACGCCCAGCAGCCACGCGCCCGACGAGATCGCCGTGCCGCCGGACAACCCCAGCCCACCCGTCTCCGACACCACCGGCCAGCCGTGCTGCTCGGCCCACTCGCTGGCCGCCTGGACGCCGGTGTCGCACGCGATCACCAGGCCGTGGCGCGCCGAGGGCACCACGAACGACGGCAGCGCACCGAAGTCCGGCAGCTCGGTCCACCGGGAGCCGTCGGGACGGCCGTCGAGCGACTCGTACCACTCCCCGGCAGCACCACTGTCGTCCAGATCGGGCACGAGCGGCTCGCGGAACGGGATGTTGAGGTGCACCGGCCCGCAGCGCCACTCGCCGTAGGCGGCGTTCCACGCCCGGCAGATCTGGCTGCGCCAGTACGAGTTCTGCCCGGCCCGCCGCTCGGCGACGGCCAGCTCGTCGAAGTAGCGCGCGGCATTGCCGAACAACCGGTGCTGGTCGATGACCTGCGACGCCCCCGCGGCCCGCAGCTCGGGCGGCCGGTCGGCGGTCAGCACGATCAGCGGGACGCCGGCGCGGTCGGCCTCCAGCACGGCGGGGTGGAAGTTCGCGGCCGCGGTGCCGGACGTGCAGAGCACGGCCACCGGGCGGCCGGTGCGCGCGGCGATGCCGAGGGCGAGAAACCCGGCGCCGCGCTCGTCGATCCGGACGTGGAGCTGGAGCTTCCCGGCCGCCGCCGCGTCGTACAGCGCGATCGACAGCGGCGCGTTGCGGGAGCCCGGGCAGAGGACGACGTGCGAGACGGTGTTGCGGACGAGTTCGTCGACGATGACCCTGGCCTGCGCGGTGGAAGGGTTCACCGGCAGGCTCCGTCGCCCGCCGACGCACGCTTTACCGCGGAGGCGGCATCCTGCACAGCAGAAGTGTCCACAGGTCCTATTCTCCCAAACGTGGATGACGCCCGAGTTTCCGAGCTGTTCGACCCCGCCGCGTGGACCGAGGTCGAAGGTTTCGCCTTCACCGACATCACCTACCACCGCTCCGCTGAGAGCCGTGGCGGCAAACGCGTGGTGCGCATCGCGTTCGACCGCCCGGAGGTCCGCAACGCCTTCCGCCCGCACACCGTCGACGAGCTCTACCGGGCCCTCGACCACGCCCGGATGAGCTCCGACGTCGGCTGTGTCCTGCTCACCGGCAACGGCCCGTCGCCCAAGGACGGCGGGTGGGCGTTCTGCTCCGGTGGTGACCAGCGTATTCGCGGACGCTCCGGGTATCAGTACGCCAGCGGCGAGACCTCCGACACGGTGGACCCCGCGCGGGCCGGCCGGCTGCACATCCTCGAGGTCCAGCGGCTGATCCGGTTCCTGCCGAAACCGGTGATCGCGGTCGTGCCGGGGTGGGCCGCGGGCGGCGGGCACTCCCTGCACGTCGTGTGCGATCTCACGCTCGCCTCGGCCGAGCACGCGAAGTTCAAGCAGACCGACGCGGACGTCGGCTCGTTCGACGGCGGCTACGGCTCGGCCTACCTGGCGAAGATGGTCGGCCAGAAGTTCGCCCGCGAGATCTTCTTCCTCGGCCGCGAGTACTCCGCCGAGCAGATGCACCGGATGGGCGCGGTGAACGCCGTCGTGCCGCACGCCGACCTCGAAAAAGAGGCGCTGACCTGGGCGTGGGAGATCACGCGCAAGTCGCCGACGGCCCAGCGCATGCTGAAGTACGCGTTCAACCTCACCGACGACGGCATGGTCGGCCAGCAGCTGTTCGCGGGCGAGACCACCCGGCTGGCGTACATGCAGGACGAAGCCGTCGAAGGCCGCGACGCGTTCCTGCAGAAGCGCGACCCCGACTTCAAGGACGTCCCCTATTACTACTGAGCTGCTCCCGATCGAACTCGACGGCACTCCCGAAGCGCTCGAAGCGCTGAAGAGAGCCGTCGCGGACGCGCTGGGCGGCGGCCCGGCCGTGCTGCCGTTCACCGACCCCGCGCTGCGCGACGCGATGCGGCCGGCCGAGCCCGCCGAGCCGGACACCGCCGTGGTCATCGCCACGTCGGGCTCGACCGGCGCGCCCAAGGGCGTGCTGCTGTCGGCCCGCGCGCTGACCGCGTCCGCCGAAGCCACGCACGCCCGGCTCGGCGGCCCCGGCCACTGGCTGCTGGCCACGCCGGCGCACTACATCGGCGGGCTGCAGGTGCTGGTCCGATCGCTCCTGGCGGGCACCACCCCGGCGCTGCTCACCGGCCAGGGCTTCCGGCCGGACGGCTTCGCGGCCGCGGCGGCGAAGCTGACCGGCGGACCGCGGTACACGGCGCTGGTCCCGACCCAGCTGGTCCGGCTCCTCGACGACGGCGGCGCCGGGCTGGCCGCGGCGAAGACGTTCGACGCGATCGTGGTCGGCGCGGCCGCGACGTCCGCGACCCTGCGCGAGCGCGCGGCCGACGCCGGTGTCCGGATCGTGCCCGCGTACGGGATGAGCGAGACGGCCAGCGGCTGCGTCTACGACGGCTTCCCGCTCGACGGCGTCCGCGTCGACGTCGGCGGCGACCGGATCCGCATCGCCGGCGACGTCCTCGCGCACGGCTATCGCCTGCGGCCCGACCTGACCGCGGAGTCGTTCGACGGCGGTTGGTTCACGACGTCCGACCGTGGGGTTCGTCACGACGACGGCCGGATCGAGGTCCTCGGCCGGGCCGACGACATGATCAACACCGGCGGCGTGAAGGTGTCCGCGAACGCGATCGAGCGGGTGCTCGGCGCGCGGCCGGGCGTGCGCGACGCCTGTGTCGTCGGACTGCCCGACCCGGAGTGGGGCGAGGCCGTCGTCGCGCTGGTCGTCCCGGAAGGCGAACCCCCCGAACCGGACGAACTACGCGCCGCGGTCCGGGCCGAACTGGGCGCGGCGGCGACGCCGAAACGCGTCGAATACGGCGCTGAGCTGCCCCTTCGCGGGCCCGGCAAGATCGACCGCGCGGCGGTCAAGGCGCGCCTCCAGCCGGGTTCGCGCGGCTGAATGGCGGCACTTCGTTGACATGCACGGCGTGCACCCGCTTGGCTACCCACCATGACGCGCTGGATGAGAACCGCCCTCGTCGGGGCCGCCGTCGCACTGGGGCTCCTGCTTCCCGTGGGCGCCGCACTGGCCGATCCGCCCGCCGCGGACCCCAGCAGCGGCACGCTCACCTGGCAGCTGCCGACCACGGACTGACTTCCCGGGGTCCCGCTCGCGGGTGATCACCATGGCGTTGAATGGCGCCATGGCGAGCTTGAGCGACTGGATCGAAGGGGCCCGGCCCCGGACGCTGCCGAACGCGGTGGCGCCGGTGGTGGCGGGGGTCGGCGCGACGATCGCGCTGGACGCGTTCTCGTGGTGGCGCTCGGCTCTGGCGCTGCTCGTCTCCCTCTCGCTGATCATCGGCGTCAACTACGCCAACGACTACTCCGACGGCATCCGCGGCACGGACGAGCACCGCGTCGGGCCGTTGCGCCTGGTCGGGTCCGGGGTCGCCGCGCCGAAGGCCGTGCTGACGGCGGCGCTCGTCGCGCTGGGCCTGGCCGGCGTGCTCGGCCTGCTGCTCGTCGTGCTCAGCGGCCACTGGTGGCTGCTGGTGATGGGCGCGCTGTGCATCCTCGGCGCGTGGTTCTACACGGGCGGCAAGAAGCCGTACGGCTACTACGGTTTCGGCGAGATCGCCGTCTTCGTGTTCTTCGGCCTGGCCGGCGTCCTGGGCACGGTGTACGTCCAGGCCGGGCGGGTCAGCTGGGCCGCGCTGGCGTGCGCGGTCGCGGTCGGCAGCTTCTCGACGGCGGTCCTGACGGCCAACAACCTGCGTGACATCCCGACCGACGTCGAGTCCGGCAAGCGCACCCTGGCGACGCGTCTCGGCGACGGCGGAACGCGGCGGCTGTACCTGGTGCTGATCGCGGTGCCGTACGTGCTCGGCATCGTCCTCGGGATCTTCGACCCGCTGCTGCTGATCACCCTGCTGACGGCGCCGATGCTGCTGAAGTCGGTCCGGGCCGTCGGCGGCGGCGCCCACGGGCGCGAGCTGATCCCGGCACTGCGGGACACGGGCCTGGCGATGCTGGCCTGGGCGGTGCTGGCGGCCGTGGCGCTGGGCTTCTAGCTCTCCGGGAGGAACTTCCCGGTCGTCAGGAACTCCTCGAACAACGCCGTGTGCGGGGCGAGGTCCATGCCCTGGGCCTCGATCCATTCGTCGTTGTAGTACGTGTGCGCGTACCGCTCGCCGCCGTCGCACAGCAGCGTCACGACGCTGCCCGCCTGGCCGTCCTCGACCATGCGCGAGATGAGCCGGAACGCGCCGTAGAGGTTCGTGCCCGTCGAGCCGCCCGCCCAGTGCCCGGTGCGCTCGCGCAGCAGCCGGATGGCCGCCAGGGAGCCCGCGTCGGGGATCTGGAACATCTCGTCGATGACGCCCGGCACGAACGACGGTTCGCAGCGCGGCCGGCCGATCCCTTCGATCCGCGACGGCATGCCGGTCGCGTAGTCGAGCGCCCCGGTCTCCCAGGCACCGAAGAAGGACGAGTTCTCCGGGTCGACCACGCAGATCTTCGTCGTGTGGCGCTTGTAGCGAACGTACCGGCCGAACGTCGCGCTCGTGCCGCCCGTGCCCGCGCCCACCACGATCCAGGCCGGCACCGGGTGACGCTCCGAGCGCATCTGCGCGAACACCGACTCGGCGATGTTGTTGTTGCCCCGCCAGTCCGTCGCGCGCTCGGCGTAGGTGAACTGGTCGAGGTAGTGCCCGCCGCACTCGGCCGCGAGCCGCTCCGCCTCGGGGTACATCGCCGGCGCTTCGTCGACGTAGTGGCACTCACCGCCGTAGAACTCGATGAGCGCGATCTTCTCCTTCGACGTGCGCCGCGGCACGACGGTGATGAAGCGCAGCCCGAGCATGCGGGCGAAGTAGGCCTCGGACACCGCGGTCGAGCCGCTGGACGCCTCGACGAGCACGGTGTCCGGCCCGATCTGGCCGTTGACGAGCCCGTACAGGAACAGCGACCGCGCGAGCCGGTGCTTCAGCGAGCCGGTCGGGTGGACGGACTCGTCCTTGAGGTACAGGTCGATGCCCCACTCCGGGGGCAGCGGGAAGACGTGCAGGTGGGTGTCGGCGCTGCGGTTCGCGTCGGCCTCGATGATCCGGACGGCCTCGCGGACCCAGCTGCGGGCGTGCAGGCGGCTCATTCGGACCGGCCGGAGACGTCACCGCGCAGCTGCGCACGCAGGTCGGCGCGAGCCCGCGCCCGCTTCTCGTTGCGCTTGGCGAGGCCGGCCGTGACGCGGGCGTTGAGCGGGCGGAACAGCAGGAGTCCCAGCGGCAGCCCGACGACCAGGCCCACGACCAGCGCGACCAGCAGCGGCACGCCGACCAGGGACAGCACCCACGCGATCACCGCGACCAGCACGAACCGCGCCAGCAGGTACAGCGTCAGATCACGGGCCAGCTGCGGGGTCTTCTCGTCGCTCACACCAACGCAGGCTACGCGCCGCCCGCCCGGTCCCGCTGCAGGCCCGCGTTGTTCGGACGCCCCTCGAAGCGGGTCGAGAGCACGACGGTGGTGTTCGTCCGCCCGACGCCGGGGATGCGGCGCAGGCGCCCGAGTGTTCGCTCCAGCTCGTCGACGGTCGGCACGCGCACCTTGACGACGAAGGCCTCGTCACCCGCCACCGCGTAGCAGCTCTCGACCTCGTCGAGCTCGGCGAGCGCGTCGGCGACGTCGTCCTCCGTGGCGGTGTCGGTCGGGTGGATGCTGACGAGGGCGGTGACGCCGAGGCCGACCGAGTTCGGGTCGACGACCGCGTGGTAGCCGGTGATCACGCCGGCGGCCTCCAGCTTGCCCACCCGCTCGTGCACCGATGACGCGGAGAGGCCGACCGCCCGCCCGAGGTCCGCATAGGTGGCCCGTCCGTTGATACGCAACGCCGCGATGATCTTCCGGTCCAACTGATCCACGGGGATCACTCTATGCGGTTGGACAATCCCCCATTGGCACCACGCCTCGCGGCCGATGACCGGGCCCGACGGCATCCGGGCACGTCAAGTGACCGTCGATTTAGTTGCACAACGTAAGCAAACTGTCCGTTTTGACCTTTAAGGGCTCTTTACTCGCGGACAACCGTTCGAGTACCCGACGGGTGAAGTGCAACGATTGCCGTGTTGGCTACCCCGGCGGAACGGGCCAGAAGGGCCCGGACGCCTCCGGTATAGCAGTGAGGTCGTTAAGGAGGCGGAAAATGACCGCGACGATGGGCGGACGCCTGCTCACCCCTGGCGAGGTGGCAGCACTGTTCCGGGTGGACCCCAAGACGGTCACCCGGTGGGCGACGGCGGGCCGGATCGGCTCGATCCGGACCCCGGGCGGGCACCGGCGGTTCCGGGAGTCCGAGGTGAACGAGCTCCTCGCGGAGCTGACCACGGACGCCAGCGAACCGGCCCGCAAGGCCTGAACCATCTCGAGCGCCGGGCCGTGTGGGGTACGGGGGATTTCCCCCCGCCCCGCGCGGCCCTTCGTGTACCGGTCGTCACCCCGCTCGACGGGGTTCGAGCCGAAACCCGGTTCGACGGGTTAACCTCGGGGGACCCTTACGGAAGGATCCGGCATGCTCGCTCTGCTCGCAGCGGTCGGCGCGCTGGTCGTCGCACTGCTCCTGTGGCGGTCGTTCGCCGGTCAGCGGGTCGGGGTCACCTCGCCCCCGCGCCGCGCCCCGATCGCCCCGGACGACGACCCCGACTTCCTGCGCCAGCTGTCCGAACAACAGCGCAAGCGCCGGGACGAAGACGGCTGAGCTTTACTTTCGCTTGCCCGGACCCGGTGACGGCTCAGCGGTAGCCCTGGGAAAGCGGGGTGGCGAAGCCGTCGGCCACCGTCGCGGCCAGGTCCAGCAGGGCCAGGCGCGTGTCGCCGGACAGGCGGTCCAGCTCGATCTCCGCGCCCTCCTCCAGGTGCGGGTCGAACGGCACCTTGCACACCGCCCGGACCTTCGCCCCGAAGTGGGCCGACAGCTTGTCGAGGTCGACCGAGCCGCCCTTGGGCCGGACCGAGTTGATCACCGCGACCGAGCGCTTCACCAGCTCGCCGTAGCCGTGGGCCTCGAGCCAGTCGAGCGTCGCCGAGGCGCTGCGGGCGCCGTCGACCGAGCCGGACGACACGACGACCAGCGCGTCCGCGACGTCGAGGACGCCCTTCATCGCCGAGTGCATCAGGCCGGTCCCGCAGTCGGTGAGCACGATGTTGTAGAAGTGCTCGAGCAGGTTGACCGTGCGCCGGTAGTCGTCCTCGGAGAAGGCCTCGGAAACGGCCGGATCCTGCTCGCTGGCGAGGATTTCCAGCCGGCTGGAGCCCTGGGACGTGTACGACCGGACGTCGCTGTAGCGCGTGATGCGGGCCGCGTCGCGCAGCAGGTGGCGGACCGTCGCCGTCGTCTCCAGCGGGAGCTTCTGCGACAGCGTGCCGCGGTCCGGGTTGGCGTCCACCGCCACCACGCGGTCACCGCGCAGCGAAGCGAACGTCGCGCCCAGCGTCGTGGTCACCGTCGTCTTGCCGACGCCGCCCTTCAGCGACAGCATCGCGATCTTGTAGCACCCGCGCAGGGGCTGGTTGACGCGCGCGATGAGGTCACGGCGCTGCGTGTCCGCCGGGCTTTCGCCCGGGTTGATCAGCTTGCCGGAGCCCACGTAGATCGCCTTGCGCCAGCCCGACTGCGGCGGCCGCTTGACCTGCTTGACCAGGTGCGCGGTCGACAGGTCGTGGCCGTGGCCCGGCTGCTGCGGCGGCGCCGCGTGCCGGCCGCCCTGGGGCTGCGGCAAGCCCGAAGGCTGTCCCGGAGGCTGCTGCGGGTACTGGGCCTGCGCCTGGGCGTACTGCTGCGCCGGGTCGCCGTACTGCTGCGGCTGCAGCGGCGGAAGGTTCTGGTCGTAGCCGTAGCCCGGAGGCACCTGGTGCGGGCCCGACACCGCGGGGTTCACCTGGTGCGGCCCCGAGGCACCGGGAGGCACCTGGTGGGGCCCGGACACCGCCGGGTTCGGCGGCGGCGCGACCGCCTGCGTCGGCTGCACGTCGAAGGCCCCGGAGGTCTCCGGATGCGGGTGTGAGTCCGTCCGGTCCTCGGCGAACAGGCCGGCCTCCGGCCGCTGCGGGGCAGCGGCCGGTTCAGCCGGTTCAGCCTGTTCGGGGTGGCCAGGAGCCGATTCTTCGCTGGGTCCGGTCACCGGTGTAAACCTCCGCGCACTCCGCCCGACATCTTCCCCCTGAAGACGACGGTAGTCGGAGTACCCGCGGGTTGCTCAGCCCACCCCGGCGTACGAGTGCAAGCCCGCCGTGACGAGGTTCACGAAGAACAGGTTGAAGATCATCGCCGCGAACCCCACGATGTTGATCGCCGCGGCCCGGGCCCCGCGCCAGCCCGCGGTCGCCCGCGAGTGCAGGTAGGCCGCGTAGATCACCCAGGCGATGAACGCGACGGTCTCCTTGGGGTCCCAGCCCCAGAACCGGCCCCAGGCCGACTCGGCCCAGACCGCGCCGCAGAGCACGCCGAAGGTGAAGACGGGGAACGCGAAGATCGTCGTCCGGTAGGCGATCCGGTCGAGGACGTCGGCCGCGGGCAGCTTCGAGGCGAACCGGGCGAACTTCGTCTCGTCCTTTTCGTAGGCCGAGCGGAACAGGTAGAGCACGCTGGCGACGCCGGGCACCAGGAAGACGCCGGAGCCGATGATGGCCGCCGAGACGTGGATGACCAGCCAGTACGACTGCAGCGCGGGCTGCACCGGCGCCGCGGTCGTGTACAGCAGCGTGCCGTTGATGAACATCAGGATCACGACGGGCAGCAGCAGGAAGCCGGTCAGGTGCCGGACCGGGAACTTCTTCATGACGACGATCCAGGTGACCACCGTGATGAAGGTGACCGCCATGCCGTACTCGTACATGTTGCCCCACGGCGCGCGGTGCACGGCGAGGCCGCGCAGCACGATCGCCGACAGCTGCAGCAGCGCGCCGAGCACGAGCAGCGACGCGCCCATCTTGCCGATCCGCTCGGGCCGGCCCGCCGTGCGCTGGGCGGCCTGGACCTCTTCGACCGGCGGCCCGCCGGCGCCGACGAGCTCACGCGCCCGGAGCTTCGCCCGCTCGGTGGCCAGGCGCCCCTTGGCGCCGAAGCCCTGCTCGATCAGCGTCATCATCAGCGCGACGACGTAGATCGCCGCGGCGGTGGTGTAGAGCCAGTCGCTGTACTGGGACAACGTCTCGTCGATCGGCATGCCTCAGCCTTTCTGACCACTGATCAGGCGTTCACTGATCCGGTGGAACTCTTCGCCGTACCCGGCCTGGTCGGTGCGGGCCAGGCCGGCGACCTCGATCACGGTACCCGGGTCGTCGTCGGTCCCCGGCTTCACCCGCACCCACAGCCGCCGGCGCTTGACCAGCAAGGACGCGCCGAGGCCGAGGAACATCGCGATGGCGAAACCGAGCACGAACCCCTGCGTCGGGTCGTGGGAGACCTGCAGGGAAACCCAGTGGTTGACGCCGTCGAAGCGGATCTTCGTGCCGTCGTCGAGCTTGATCTCCTGGCCGACCTTCATGTTCTCGCGGGCGATCTTCTTCAGCCTGCCGTCGTCCACGAGCGACTGGTCGATCTCGAACACCGACTGGCCGCGCCCGGCGTCCAGGCCGAGGTCGCCGCGCATGATGTCGACGGCCACCGCGGGGTCGTTCAGCTCCGGCGCCGACGACGTCAGGACGTTGCCGTGCAGGAACGACGTCGGCGCGAACAGCCCGGTGATGGCGAGCTGGCGGGTCCGCCGCTGCACCTCGTCGGTGACGCCGGGCTGGTCGAACTTCGTCGCGCCCTCGGCGAGCATCGTGGTCGGGTCGACCGTGCGCCATTGGGTGTTCTGGGTGCGCTTGTCGCCGTTGGGGAAGGTCACCGTGAACTGCGGCGAGTAGCCCTGGCCGAGCAGGTAGACGCGGTCGCCGGCGGTGCGCAGCGGCGAGTTGACCTCGAGGCCGTACGGGCGCCAGGTGTTCGTGTCGAGGTCTTCGCCGGACTGGTACTGGATGTTCGCGTGGTAGTACTCCGGCTCGCCGGCCGGGGTGTACCGCACGGTGAAGTCGTTCACCTTCACGCAGAACGGGTCGAGGTCGGTGCCGTCGACGCGCAGGCCGGCGTTGAAGGAGTCGTAGTTGTAGATGCCGGAGTTGCAGAAGCTGTCGCCGTCGGCCTGGACGATGACCTGGCCTTCGTAGCCGTAGAGCTTGCCCAGCGCGAAGAACACGATCAGGCCGAGCATGCTGAAGTGGAAGAGCAGGTTGCCGGTCTCGCGCAGGAACCCGCGTTCGGCGGAGATCGTGCGGACGCCGCCGGCTTCTTCGCGCTCGACGCGGCGCCAGCCGGAGAGTTGCTTGTGGACGGCCGCGATCTCGGCGCTGACGTCGGACTTGCCGCGGCCGAGCCGGTAGTGCGGCATCCGCGCGAGGTTGCGCGGGGTCAGCACCGGCTTGGCGCGCATCGCCTTGACGTAGTCGAAGCTGCGCGGGGTCAGGCAGCCGACCAGCGAGATCATCAGCAGCAGGTAGATGGCCGAAAACCAGATGCTGGAGTAGACGTCGTAGAACTCGAGCTTGTCGAGCAGGGTGCCCCACCAGCCGTGGGCGGCGATGTACTCGTCGACCTTGGGGGCGTTGAGCTTCCGCTGCGGCAGGAGCGCGCCCGGCAGCGCGGCCAGGGCGAGCAGGAACAGCAGGACGAGCGCGGTGCGCATCGACGTCAGGCCGCGCCAGGTGTTGCGGACGAAGGCGAAGGTGCGCTTGGCGGGGGTGGGCCCCTGCGGTGCCGCGGGCGGCGCTTCCGTGGTTGTCACAACGGCAGCCTCAGGTCGACGGCGAGTTCGTTGCGGAGCCAGCCCATCAGATCTCCCCACACGCCGGTGACCAGCAGGACGCCGACGATCAGCAGCAGCGCACCGCCGAAGATCTGCACCTGACGGCCGTGCCGGCGCACCCAGTCGGTGGCGCGCACGGCCCAGCGGGCGCCGAGCGCGATGAGCAGGAACGGCAGCCCGAGGCCGAGGCAGTAGACGGCGATCAGCAGGTACCCGCGGGCCTCGGCGCCGCCGGTGGCGCTGGCCAGGGTGGTGACGGCGGAGAGCGTCGGGCCGATGCAGGGCGTCCAGCCGAGGCCGAAGATCGCGCCGAGCAGCGGAGCGCCCCAGACGCCGCCGCGCGGGACGTGGTGCGAGCGGACCTCGCGCTGCAGGCCGGGGATCCAGCCGAGGAACACGAGAGCCATGGCGATGGTGAGGACGCCGCCGATGCGCTGCAGGAGGTCCTGGTTGAGGGTGAGCGTGGCCGCGAGCCAGACCAGGGTGCCCATGGTGGCGACGAACACGACGGTGAACCCGAGCACGAACAGCAGCGCGGCGCCCACGACAGCCCAGCGGCCGTTCTTGCGCTCCTCATCGGCGCTGACGGCGGGGGCGTCCGCACCGACGAGCGCGGCGAGGTACGCGAGGTACCCCGGCACCAGCGGCACCACGCACGGCGAGGCGAAGGAGATGGTGCCGGCCAGCAGCGCGACGCCCGCGGCGAGCAGCAGCGGTCCGGAGATCGCCAGCTCGGTCACGGAGTTCACCCCGTTGAGGGTAGGCAGTGAGGTCCTGGTGAGAACGCCGGGGCCGCTTCACAGGACCTCGGTCACAGCAGATCAGGACCTTGGTCCCGGTCGTTTCGGCGGCCGCGCGGCGGTTCACCACCCCGAAGCCCGATTGTGACTACGGACGGCAGCACCGCGTCAAGGCGGGAAAGATGCCTTGACCCGGCACTCCCGTCCGTGTTCTGGCTTCGGATCGGGGTGGTGGGCGGGGTCTGGGTGGGTGCCGGTTCCGCCTTCGGCTGCCGGGGTGAGTCCCTCGGTGCCGGTCAGGCCGGTTCCGCCTCCAGGCTCTTCGTCACCGGGAGCAGGTCCTGGGCCAGCACCGGCCGCAGGAACACCGCCGCGACCCGGTGCTGTTTGTCCAGCACGATCGTCGACGGGATGATGTTGCGCGGGTAGCCGCTCAGCTTGAGCAGCACCCGGCCGTCCGGGTCGTAGATCGACGGGTACGTCAGCTTGCGGTCGCGGACGAAGTCCTGCGCCACCTCGCGCGCCGGGTCGCGGACGTCGATGCCCACCACCTGGATGCCGGGCGCCTGGCGGGCCAGCGACTCCAGCTCCGGCACCTCCGTGCGGCACGGCCCGCACCACTGGCCCCACAGGTTGAGCACGACGACCTTGCCGGGGAAGTCCGCCAGCGACAGCTGCTTGCCCTCGTTCATCAGGTCGTCGCCCGCCAGGACCGGGGCCGTCTGGCGCTGGGCGAGGTCGTAGGTGATGTCGACCTTGCCGCCCGGGGACACGAAGCTGAAGCTGCTCCCCTGCACCACCGCGTCCTTGCCACTGCTGCAGCCGGCCAGGGCCAGCATCGCGAGCGCGGCGAAGAAGACGCGTTTCATGCCCCGGTCACCTTCGGGTCCGTCGTGCCCGCGGGCTCGCTGTAGACGATCTCGCGCAGTTCGTCGCCGTCGAAGACCAGCGATGTCAGCGACGCCAGCGAGCACTGGCGGCGACGCGGGTCGTGCCACAGCCGCTTGCCCTCGAGGAACCGCCGGAGCGTCCAGATCGGCAGCTGGTGCGACACGCAGAGCGCCTCGTGACCCTCAGCCGCCTCCCGCGCCCGGTGCACCGCGCCGAGCATCCGGTGCGCGATCTCGACGTACGGCTCGCCCCACGACGGCTTGAACGGGTTGACCAGCTTCGGCCAGTGCCGGGGCTCCCGCAGCGCTCCGTCGCCGACCGCCACGTGCAGGCCCTCGAACTGGTTGCCGGCCTCGATCAGGCCCTCGTCGGTCGCGATGTCGAGCCGGTGCGCCGCGGCGATCGGGCCCGCCGTCTCCTGCGCGCGCTGCAGCGGCGACGCGACGACGTGCACGAGGTCGTGGCCCGCGACGGCCTCGGCGACCGTCAGCGCTTGGCGCTGCCCGCGCTCGGAGAGGTGATAACCGGGCAGACGGCCGTAGAGGATCTTCTCGGGGTTGTGCACTTCGCCGTGCCGCAGCATGTGAACGACGGTGGTCACTTGACCGCCTCCGCCGCCGCGCGAGCCGCCGCCGGCAGAGCCGCTTCGATCACCGAGAACGCTTCGTCGTCCATGGCCGCGTTGACGAACCAGGCCTCGTACGCGCTCGGCGGCCCGTACACGCCCGCGTCGAGCAACGCGTGGAAGAACGCCGGGTACCGCCACGTCTCGGACGCCTGCGCGCCGGCGTAGTCGCGCACCGGCTGGTCACCGAAGAACACGCTGACCAGGTTGCCCGCGTACTGGACGTTGTTCGCGACCCCGGCGGCGCTCAGTTCGCGCCGGAAGAGGTCGCCGAGGCGCTTCGCGTTGGCGTCGAGCGCCGCGTACACGGCGTGGTCGGCCGCGCGCAGCGTCGCGAGGCCCGCGGCCACCGCCACGGGGTTCCCGGACAGCGTCCCGGCCTGGTAGACCGGCCCGCCCGGGGCGAGCTTGGCCATCACGTCGGCGCGGCCGCCGAACGCCGCCGCCGGCAGGCCGCCGGACATCACCTTGCCGAACGTGTAGAGGTCGCCGGCCACGCCTTCGAGGCCGAACCAGCCCGCGGCCGACACGCGGAAGCCCGTCATCACCTCGTCCATGACCAGCAGCGCGCCGTGCTCGTGGGCCAGGTCGCGCAGGCCGGCGTTGAAGCCTTCGTCCGGCGCGATCGCGCCCATGTTGCCCGCGGCGGCTTCGGTGATCACCGCGGCGATCTCGCCCGGGTTGTCCGCAAAGGACTGCCGGACGGCGTCGAGGTCGTTGTACGGCAGCACCAGCGTGTCCGCGGCCTGGGCGCCGGTGACGCCCGGCGACGTCGGCAGCCCGAGCGTCGCGACGCCGGAGCCGGCCTGGGCGAGCAGCGCGTCGACGTGACCGTGGTAACACCCGGCGAACTTCACGATCTTCGACCGGCCGGTGAAGCCGCGGGCCAGCCGGATCGCGCTCATCGTGGCCTCGGTGCCGGAGTTGACCAGGCGCACCTGCTCGACGGGCTCGACCCGGCCGATGATCTCCTCGGCCAGCTCGACCTCGCCGATGGTCGGCGTGCCGAACGACAGCCCGGACGACGCCGCCGCGCGCGCCGCCTCGACGACCGACGGGTGCGCGTGGCCCAGGATCATCGGGCCCCAGGACGACACCAGGTCGACATAGCGGTTTCCGTCGGCGTCCCACAGGTGCGGGCCCTCGCCGCGGACCATGAACCGCGGGGTGCCGCCGACCGAGTTGAACGCCCGGACCGGCGAGTTCACCCCACCCGGGACAGCCGCCTTCGCCCGTTCGAACCATGCCTTGGACTGCTCGGTTCCAGTGCTCACGGTTCCAGTCTCGCAAACCCGCCTAGGATGGCCGGACGCCGCCCGGGGAGGGGAACAGCCGGTGACCGAACGTGCGTCACAGCGCAACCCGTGGCTGGTGCTGGCCTGCTTCCTCGGTGTCGTCGCCGTGGTGGCCGTGGTCGGCGCGCTGGCCGCGGCCTCGTCGCGTGAGGTCTACGCGCGGCTCGAACTGCCGTCGTGGGCGCCGCCCGGGTCGCTGTTCGGTCCGGTGTGGACGGTCTTGTACGTCCTGATCGCGGTGTCCGGCTGGCTGTACTGGCGCACGGACGGCGAAACCCGCGGGTTCGCCGCGTACGGCATCGGGCTGCTGGCCAACCTGCTGTGGACGCCGCTCTTCTTCGAGGGCGGCGCGGCGAAGGCGGCGCTCGTCGACATCATCGTGCTGGACGTCGTCGTGGTCGTGACGATCGTCCTGTTCGGCCGCCGGTCGAAGGCCGCCGCCGCGCTGCTCGTGCCGTACCTCGCCTGGATCCTCTTCGCGACGGCGCTCAACACCGCGATCATCGCGCTGAACTAGCGGGCGGCCTCCTGGGTGATGGCCTGCGCGGCCACGGTCCCGTCGTCGCCCGCCTGCCCCTGGACGACGACCGTCGAGCCCGGCTTGAGGTCCGAGAGCTTGCCCTGCTGGGTCACGCCGACCTTGGTCGAGTCCGATGTGGACACCTTGACGTCGGTGCCCTGCGCGGTCTTCACGTACACGGTGGTGCCGTCGACGTGGTCGACCGTGCCCGTGGTGCCGCGGCCGCCCGCCCCGCGGAAGCCGCCTTGCCCGGCGGTGCCCTGGGTACCGCCCTGGGCACCCGCAGCCGGCCGGGTGGGCGCCGAAGGGGATGAGGAGCCGAACGCCGCGTGCGTCCAGGCACCGCCGCCGAACGCGATCGCGAGCACGACCAGCCCGGCCAGCACCAGCGTGGTGCGGGAAAACGGCTTCGCGGCCCGCCGCATCTCCTCGTTCAGGTCACCGCCGACCGCCGGGTTGGCGATGATCTGCTCCGGGCTCGGCTCCAAAGCCGCACTTTCACGTGAAAGTGCGGGTCCCTCGTACTCACTTTCACGTGAAAGTGCGGGCTCGGTGGGGGAAGACATGGGGACTCCTTATTCGTGACGCAGGGCATCGATCGGCCGCAGCTTGGCGGCCCGGTTCGCCGGGAAGCTGCCGAAGAACAACCCGATCAGGGCCGATACCGCGAAGGCGAGCAGGATCGACGAAGGCACCACGACGGGTTTGATCCCGGAGATGGTGAACTCGCTGCCGATGAGCCCGATCGCGACGCCGAGCAGCCCGCCGAAGAGGCTGAGCATGGTCGCTTCGGCGAGGAACTGGCCGAGGATGGCCGCGCGGGGGGCGCCGATGGCCTTGCGGATGCCGATTTCGCGGATCCGCTCGGTCACCGTGACGAGCATGATGTTGGTGACGCCGATCCCGCCGACCAGCAGCGAGATCGCCGCGACCGCCGCCAGCAGCACGGTGAACGTCTCGGTCGCCGACGTCCGGGTCGCGAGCAGCTGTTCGGAGTTCTGGATCTGGTAGTCGGCGGCGCCGCCGAGCCGGATGCTGTGGCGGGCGTTGAGGATCGCGGTGATCTCGGCCTGGGCGAGCGAGACGGAGTCGGCGCTGGTGGCCTGGACGGCGATCTGGCTGAGGCTGCCGTAGCCGGCCAGCGAGTTCTGGACGGCCGAGATCGGGGCGATCGCGACGTCGTCGGCGTTCTGCAGACCGGTGCTGCCCTTGGCCTGCAGCACGCCGATCACGGTGAACTGGATGCTGTTCAGCAGCACGTTCTTGCCGACGGGGTCGGCGGTCCCGAAGATCGACTCCGCCGTGGTCGGGCCGAGGACGACGACCTTGCGCGCGGCCGTGACGTCTTCGCTGGTGAACAGCCGGCCCTGGGCGAGGTCGCGGTTGGTCGTCGCGAAGTAGGCGGGTTCGGTGCCGGCGACGGTGGAGATGTCGTACGACGTCTGCCCGTAGGTCGCGGTCGCCGTCGTGTTCACCACCGGCGACGCGGCTTTGACGTCCGGCGCGCCGACGGGGTCGACGAGCGCGTGCGCGTCCTGGACGGTCAGCGGCCGCGCCGACGCGCCCTGCCCGCCCCCACGCGCCGGGGACACGTTGACGACGTTGGTGCCGAGACCCTGGATGCTGGCCGCGATGGCCGCCGACGCGCCGTTGCCGACCGCGACCAGCAGGATCACCGCCGCGACGCCGATGGTGATGCCGAGCGTGGTGAGCGCCGAGCGCAGCTTGTTCGCGGTGAGCCCGCGCACGGCGAAGCGCAGGACTTCGAAGAAGTTCACGAGACCGCCCCCACCGCGCGGGTCACTTCGTCCGACACGATGAGCCCGTCGTCGACCCGCACGACGCGGTGCGCGTGCGCGGCGACCTCGTCCTCGTGCGTGATCACGACGATGGTGCGGCCGAGCCGGTTGAGCCGGTCGAACACGCCGAGGACGTCCTCGGTGCTGTGGCGGTCGAGGTTGCCGGTGGGCTCATCGGCCAGCAGCATCGCCGGGCCGGTGACCAGCGCCCGCGCCACGGCGACGCGCTGGATCTGCCCGCCGGACAGCTCGCTGGGCAGGTGCTTGGCCCGGTCGGACAGCCCGACCATGTCGAGCGCCGCGAGCGCGCGACGGCGGCGTTCGGACCGCCGAAGTCCACTGTAGACCAATGGCAGTTCCACATTGGACATCGCCGAGGTCCGCGGCACCAAGTTGAACGACTGGAAGATGAACCCGATCTTCCGGTTGCGCAGCAACGCCAGCTGCCGTTCGTTGAGCTTCCCGACGCCGAAACCGTCCAGCAGGTACTGGCCGGACGTCGGGACGTCGAGGCAGCCGAGCATGTTCAGCAGCGTCGACTTGCCGGAGCCCGAAGCGCCCATGATGGCGACGTACTCGCCGGGCCACACGGTGAGCTCGACGCCGCGCAGCGCGTGCACGGCCGTCTCCCCGGCGCCGTAGGTCTTGCGCAGCCCGGAGACCGCGATCACCGGGTTCACCCGCGGCCGCCGAAGCCGCCGCCGGTGCCCGTGCCGCGCTGGCCGCCGCCGGGGAAGCCCCCGGTCCCACCGCCGGGGAACCCACCGGTGCCGCCCGTCCCGGTGCCGGTCCGGCCGGTGCCCGTGCCGCCGGTCGAGGCCGTCGCGGTGAGCACGACGTTCTCGCCCTCGGTCAGCCCGGACGTGATCTGCACGGTGGACTCGCCGCGGATGCCGATCTGCACCTGCCGCGTGACGTTCCGGCCGTTCTCCTGCACGGTGACGACGTTGGTGGTACCGGCCGTCGTCACGGCCGCGGCCGGCACGCTCAGCGCGTTTTCGGCGGAGGCGACGGTGATCACGACGCTCGCCGACTGGCCGGGCCGCAGCCCGTCCGGCGGGTCGGTCAGGGCCAGCTGCGCGCCGTAGGACACGACGCTGCCGCTCGTCGTCGGCGTCAGGTTGATGCTCGAGACGGTCGCCTGGATCGGCTTGTCGGGCAGCGCGTTGAGCGTCACGGTGGCCTTCTGGCCCGCCTTGACCTTGCTGACGTCGATCTCGGCGACCGAGGTGTTCACGACGAGGCCGGTCAGGTTCGTGATGGTGATGAAGCCGCTGCTGCTACTGGTACTGCTCGACGTGGCGCTGTTCGACGAGCTGCCTTGGCTACCCTGGCCGCTCCCGCTGGAGGACGACTGGGAGCTGCTGCTCGAAGCCGAGCCGCTGGTGGACTGCTGCCCGACCGTGCCGTTGACCGCGGTGACGGTGCCGGCGCCGGGCGCGTAGAGCGTCGTGTTGTCGAGGGTTTCCTGCGCGGTCTGGACGTCGAGCTGGGCTTGGTCCAGCTTCGCCTGCGCGGACGTGACGCTGTTCGCGGCCGACTGCGCGCTGTTCTGGCTGTTCTGCCCGGTCGCCGGGGTGTCTTCGGCGTCCTCGGCGGAGTCCAGGTTGTCCTGCGCGACCGCGAGGTTCGCCTTCGCGACCTGGAGCTGCTTCGCCGCCTGCGTGCTGTCGATCGTGGCGAGTTTCTGGCCGGCGCTCACGACGTCGCCGACCTTCACGTCGATCGAGGTGACCTTGCCCGCGCTCGAGAAGTTCGCAGCGCCGGTGTAGCTGCTGGCGAGCGTCCCGGCGGCGGAGATGGTCTCGGTGACCGTCGCGCGGCGCACCGGGGTGCTGCGCGTCTGCGCCTGCGCCGTGCTCGGTTCGGGGCTGAATGCCTGGTATATCCCGAAAGCCGCTCCGGCCAGCAGTACGACCAGAGCACCGTTGATCACCCATGCCTTCGAGGCACGCACGCGCGTCATGCGGCAACAGTGTCGCCGCCGCTTAGCAATTGACTGTTCGTTCCCTGTGCGGGAGCTGTGTATCAGGTGGCGGCGGGCACGATCACGGCCGAGGGCGGAAGCTGATGCGCATCAGCCGGCTGTCAGCCCAGTCTTCGAGCCGGGTCGGCCGGATGGTGCCGGGGTCGTGGGGCTGATTGAGATCCGCCACGATCTCCGCCAGCACGGCCTGCCGTTCGGCCGGGTCGGTGACCGGCGTGGCCCGTGCCGGCAGATCCGCGCGGACCCCGTTCTTGAGGTGGAACGTGAAGTCGGGATGGGCGAGCAGGTTCGCATGCCAGCCGGTCGCGGCACCGCCGGCGCCGCTGCACAGATACGTTGCGCCCGCAGCCCGGTAGAAGAAGATCTCGATGCGGCGTGTTCGGCCGGTGCGGCGCCCCAGCGTCGTGATGTCGATGATCCTTTCCCTGGTGCCCGCGGCGGGGGTGATCTCGATGGCCCGCCGGATGGGGTCGGGCAGGTGGGACAACGACGCGTTCGTGCCCGGGGTGCTCATGCGGTCTCGGCCTGAAGGGCGGGGCCGAGGAGGAGTCCACCGTCGATGACGTACTCCGACCCCGTGATGAACGACGCGTCCGATGACGTGAGGAACAGGAGCAGCCGGGTGACGTCGGCCGGCTCCCCGAGCCGGGGGATGGCGAACGGCTCGGGTGAGTAGAAGTCGGCGATGGCCGCGACCGCGCCGGCTGCTGGTTCGTGGATGAAGGAGGTCGAGATCACGCCGGGGTGGATGGTGTTCACCCGGATGTGGTCGCGGCCGAGCTCGAGGGCTGCCGTTTGGGTGAGGCCTCGCACGGCCCACTTGCTGGCGACGTACGGCGCGTAGTGCGCCGTGCCGCCCAAGGCCATGGTCGAAGCGATGTTGACGATGGCTCCCCCTGCCGCGCGGCGCAGAGCGGGGGCGGCGGCCTTGATGCCGAGGAAGGTCCCGGTGAGGTTGACGTCGAGGATGCGCGACCACGTGGCCTGGTCCGTGTTCTCGATCGTCGCGGGCGGGTTCTGCACGCCCGCGTTGTTGACGAGCACGTTCAGGGCGCCGAAGGCGCTCTCGGCGGCCAGCACAGCGGCGGACCACGAGCTCTCGTCGGCGACGTCGAGGCGGGTGAAGCGAGCGCGGGACCCTAGCTCGTCGGCGAGAGCGGCGCCGCGGTCCGCGTCCAAGCCGCCGATCACCACGTTCGCTCCCTCCGCGTGGAAGGCGCGCACGTGGCTCGAGCCCTGGCCGCCGGTTCCCCCGGTCACGAGCACGGTCTGGTTGTCGAAGCGAGGCATCGGATGTTCCTTCGGTACGTGGAGTGGTGAGCCAGTCGACTCACCACTACCCCGACACTAGGTCGGCGACAGTGGCGAGTCAAGCCACTCACCTCGTATGCTGGGCCCATGAGCCGTGTCGTGACGACGTATCACCAGCGCGTTGCCCAGGAGAAGCGCGCGCTGATCGTGACGGCCGCGACCGCGCTGTTTCTCGAGCTGGGCTACGACCGGACGTCGCTGGCGCGGATCGCGGAGCGCTCGGGCGTCTCGCGGGCCACCTTGTTCAAGCAGTTCCCGACCAAGGCTGCGTTGTTCGACGCCATCGTGACCGAGGCCTGGTCGGCCGCCGGCGAGGAGGATCCGCCGCCGGCGGGCAACGTCGTCGACGGGCTCGGCATCATCGGCCGCCGTTACGCCGAGCTGCTGGGCCGTGCCCGGATGACCGACCTGTTCAGGATCGTCATCGCCGAGCTGCCACGGTTCCCCGAGCTGGCCCATGCGCAGTTCTCGCACGGGAAGATGCCCTACTTCGAGTCCGTGCGCAGCTACCTCTCGGCCGAGCACGAGGCGGGAACGGTGCGGGTCGAGGACGTGGACCTCGCGGCCACCCAGTTCCTCGGCATGATCTCCAACTACGTCTTCTGGCCGGCACTCCTGGTGCCGGGCTGGGAGGTGAGCGCCGAACGTGTCGCTCAGGTGGTCGACGAGGCCGTCCGCACCATCGCCGCCCGGTACGCCACGACTGGACCAGGGGCGTCCGCCAGCGACTGAGTCCGTCGGCCGCGACGGAGTCCTGCTGCTACACCCTCATCCGCGAAGAGCCGGCTTGGGGTGCCGCGCACGGACCGCGAGCGAGAGCTGACGCACCGCGTCGACCAGCAGGATCGCGGCGACGGTCCCGAGCCCGATGGCGGCGGCGAGCATCCCGCCGAAGTACCGGTGCGACTCGAGCGTGGCGCCGTCATCGGTGCGGGTGACGACGATGGCGGCCCCGCCGTGCCAGCAGGCGTAGGCGGCCCACCCGGCGGCGACGGCGAGCACGACCTCCACGACGGCGACGAGCGTTCGCCAGGGCTTGTGCAGCCGAGCTTGCGGGCCGGGCTCTTCGGACGGCCAGAGCTCGGCCCCGGTGGGCTGCGGAAGGTCGATCACGGAAGCGATTTTCTCATGCTTCCTTCGGCGTCGCCCGGACGAGCCGGTCGAGCGCGTCCTGGAGGGCTTCGACGTCCTTCGCCCACGCCAAGACGACTGTGCCGTCCACCAGCTCCACCGGCAGCGAGTCGTACTTGCGCGGCACGGACCAGCCACCGCCGAGCACCCGCGCCCCGACCGGGGCGCCGACGTCCTTCACCGACGCCAGCTGGTCCGCCGCGATCTTCTCGCGGCCCTGGCGCAGCTGCTTCGTCGTGACTTCCAGCGAGAGGAACCGGCGCCGCGCGTACACCCACGGCACCGTGATCACGCACAGCCCGGCGCCGACCAGCAGCCAGCCCACGACGTGCACCGGCCCGCCCGTCACCAGCTCGGCCAGCGCGCCGACCAGGGCGAACACCGGGCCCCACACGATGGCGGCCCAGCTCACGCCGGACTCGGCGTAGAGCCGGTCGCTCACGGCTTGCGGCCGGCCTTCGGGAAGTAGCCGGCCACCGACGGCAGGTACATCATCACCAGCGCGATGACGAACAGCAGCACCGCGACCAGCGTCAGGTAGTTGATGATCGGCGCGACGACCATGATCAGCAGCACCATGACGATCGGCAGGACGGTGAGCACCGTCCGGGCCGAGCGCGTGCCCTCGCGGGCCTTGTACGCGAAGAGCAGGAACAGCAGCGTGAACACGATCGCGCCGCCGAGCAGGTACCACAGCAGCGCCGTGACGCCGTCCGCGATCATCTGCGGCGTGTACTTCGGGTCCGTCGTGCCCTTGACGTACTGGTCGATGACCGCGGACTTGCTGGTCAGCAGCTGGACGTAGCTGAGGATCAGTACCACGCCGCCGGCGAGCCACAGCCAGAACGAGATCGCCACGGGCCGCGGCGGGTTCGCCTTCGGCGCCTTCTGGCCCGGCAGCACCGGGTCCGGCGAACGACCTTGTTTACGCCGTTCGTCGTCGGTGAGGCCCGAGAGGTCTTCGGTGTCAGCTTTTTCGGGATTACTGTCCGCCACGCGCGAGACTCTAGCCGGTCAGTCCAGCCAGGCAGCGGCCTCGGCGGCCCAGTACGTGAGGATCATGTCGGCGCCCGCGCGGCGGATCGACGTCAGCACCTCGAGGACCGTGCGCTCGCGGTCCAGCCAGCCGTTCGCCGCGGCCGCCTCGACCATCGCGTACTCGCCCGAGATGTTGTACGCCGCCACCGGCACCGGGGAGATGTCCGCGGCCGCCTTGATGACGTCCAAATAGGACAGTGCGGGCTTGACCATGATCATGTCCGCGCCCTCGGCGAGGTCCAGCTCGATCTCGCGCAGCGCCTCGCGGCCGTTGCCCGGGTCCTGCTGGTAGGTCTTGCGGTCGCCTTTGAGCTGCGAGTCGACGGCCTCGCGGAAGGGACCGTAGAACGCGCTGGCGTACTTCGCGGAGTAGGCGAGGATCGCCTTGTCGCGGTGCCCGGCCTCGTCGAGCGCGCGGCGGATGACGCCGATCTGGCCGTCCATCATCCCGGACGGCCCGAGCACGTGCGCCCCGGCTTCAGCCTGCGCGACGGCCATCTCGGCGTAGATGCGCAGGGTGGCGTCGTTGTCGACCCCGCCGTCGGCGTCGAGGACGCCGCAGTGGCCGTGGTCGGTGAACTCGTCGAGGCAGGTGTCGGCCATCAGCACGGTGGCGTCACCGAGCTCGTGCCGCAGGTCGCGCAGGGCGACGTTGAGGATGCCGTTCTCGGCGACCGCGCCGGAGCCCTCGGCGTCCCGCGTCTCGGGGATGCCGAAGAGCATGAGCCCGCCGACTCCGGCGTTGACCGCGTCGACGGCGGCCTTGCGCAGCGTGTCGCGGGTGTGCTGGACGACGCCCGGCATGCTCGAGATCGCCTTCGGCTGGTCGAGGCCCTCGGCGACGAACATCGGGAGGATCAGCTGGCGCGGCCGCAGCGTCGTTTCACCGACCAGCCGGCGCATAGCGGGCGTGGTGCGGAGCCTGCGGGGACGATGCTCGGGGAACACCCTTCCAAGTTACTCCGGCTCTGATCGTCGGAGTTCCGCAAGGGTGCCCAGAGCGCCCCAATGTGGCCTTCGGTGCGTCAGACGCACCCAAGGCGGCCTTCGGTGCGTTGAACGCAACGAAGGCCGCCTTGGGGCGCTGGGAAACTCAGGAGCGGCGGGCCCGCTTCGCCTTGCGGGGCGGAGGCAGGGCGCCTTCCGCACGCAGGCGGGCGGCGTGTTCAGCCAGCGCGTCCACCAGGTGCGGCACGTCCGCCTTCTCCGGCTGGACGTCGACCCGGAGCCCGAACTCCACCGCGGTCTCGGCGGTCTTCGGGCCGATGCACGCGACCAGCGTGCGGGTGTGCGGCTTGCCGGCGATACCGACCAGGTTCCGCACGGTCGAAGACGAGGTGAAGCAGACCGCGTCGAATCCGCCGGTCTTGATCATCTCGCGGGTCTCGGCGGGCGGCGGGGCGGCCCGGACGGTCCGGTAGGCCGTCACGTCGTCGATCTCCCAGCCGCGCTCGCGCAGGCCGGCCGACAGCGTCTCGGTGGCGATGTCCGCCCGCGGCAGCAGCACGCGGTCGACCGGGTCGAGCACGTCGTCGTACGGCGGGAACTCGGCCAGCAGGCCTTCCGAAGACTGCTCACCGGAGGGAATCAGCTCGGGGATGATGCCGAACGAACGCACCTTCTCGGCGGTGGCCGCGCCGACGCAGGCGATCTTCACGCCGGAGAACGCGCGGGCGTCCAGGCCGAACTCCTCGAACTTCTCCCACACCGCGCGCACCGCGTTGGTGGAGGTGAAGACGATCCACTGGTAGCGGCCGTCGACCAGGCCCTTGACCGAGCGCTCCATCTGCGCCGGGCTGCGGGGCGGCTCGACCGAGATGGTCGGCACCTCGTGCGACGTCGCGCCGTGGCCGCGCAGGCGCTCGGCCATCTCGCCGGCCTGCTCCTTGGTGCGCGGCACCAGGACCTTCCAGCCGTAGAGCGCGCGGGACTCCCACCACGACAGCTTCGAGCGGTGCCCGGCGGCCTGGCCGATCGTGACGATCAGCGGCCCGACGAGCTCGCCCGCGTCGTTGGCGACCTTCTCGAGCGTCGTGTCGAGGGTGCGCTGGGTGTTGATGGTGCCGTTCGCGGTGACCGCGACCGGGGTCGACGCCGGGACGCCGTTGCCGGTCAGCGCCGACGCGGCCTCGGCCAGGTGGGCCGACGTCGCGTGCAGCACCAGCGGGCCCGGCGAGGCGGCCAGTGCCGCCCAGTCGACGTCGCCGCGGACGTCGACCTCGGTGTGCGTGCCGCCCAGCGCGACGCCCGCGTAAGCCGGGACGGCCGCGCCCGGCGAGACGCCCGGGATGACGTCGAACACGGCGCTCGTGCGCGCGACCGCCTGCACCTCGGCCACCACGGCCGGGGTGGTCAGCGGGTCGCCCGCGATCAGGCGCAGCACCAGCCGGCCGGCCTTCGCCTCGGCGGTGAGGTCCTTGGCGACCTCGGCGGCCTCGCCGACGGCGGGCCGGACCTCGGCGCCCTCGGCGGCCATGGCCAGCACGGCCTGGGGCACGTCGGGGTCGGTCACCACGACCTCGGCCTTGGCGAGCAGTTCCTGGGCACGGACCGTGAGCAGGCCGGCGTCGCCGGGCCCGGAGCCCACGAACGCTACGCGCCCGGTGGTCTTTCGCGCGGGGGTCATCTGTGCGTTTCTCCTCTTGCGGCGGCCGTGCGGGATCGCACGAACGCAGGTCTCCTACGTCTTTTGGAAGCGCTCGGAAAGCGCTACTGAGCGGGACCGGAGAGGGCTCCGGCTCCGAGGTCCAGCAGCTCGGCGGCCAGGTCCTTGCCCAGCTGGGCGGCCTGGTGCTTGTCGGCCAGCGCGATGGCCCGGACCATGTCCACCGCGCCGTCCTCGCCTTCGGCCGCGGCGGTGCCGCGCAGCGAGATCCGTTCCACGACCTTGCCCTCGGCGTCGAGATCTTCGACGATCTCGGCGAGCGCGCCCACCGGCGCGCTGCACCCCGCCTCGAGCGCGGCCAGCAGAGCACGCTCGGCCGTCACCGCGGCCCGCGTGCCCTCGTCGTCCAATGTGGATGCGAGCAGGTGCTCGAGGTCCACGTCGGCGGCCCGGCACTCCACCGCCAGCGCGCCCTGGGCGGGCGCGGGCAGCATCTGGATCGGGTCGAGGGTCTCGGTGATCGCCTCGACCAGTCCGACCCTGGCCAGTCCGGCACGCGCGAGCACCACGGCATCCAGCTCGCCGTCGGTCACCTTGCGCATGCGGGTGTCGATATTGCCGCGAATCGGCACGATTTCCAAACCGAGACCCAGCGCGCGCAGCTGCGCGATGCGCCGGGCCGCGCCCGTGCCCACCGTCGAGCCCGGCGGCAGCTCACCCAGCGTGAGCCCGTCCCGCGCGATCAACGCGTCCCGCGGGTCCTCGCGCGGCGGCACGGCGGCCAGCGTGATGCCCGGTTCGGGAGCGGTCGGCAGGTCCTTGTACGAGTGGACGATGACGTCGACCTCGTTGCGCAGCAAGGCTTCCCGCAACGCCGAGGTGAACACGCCGACCCCGATCGTGGCAACCGGCGCGGACGATCGGTCACCGGGCGTGGTCACCTTGACGATCTCGACCTCGACGCCGGTGGCGCGCAGGGCGTCGGCAACGGTCCCGGTCTGGGTGAGCGCGAGCTTCGAACCGCGCGTGCCCATGCGAATGACTGTGGTCACTACTACTTCTTCTCTGGTGGGGGCTTCGGGCTCGCCACGGCGGCGGGGGCCTGCGGGTCGAGGCAGAACAGTTCGCGCAACGCGTTCGCGTAGTCGGTCTCGGCCGTCTCGGCGGCCAGCTGCTTCACCCGGACGGTCGGCGCGTGCAGCAGCTTGTCGACCACGCGGCGGACCGTGCGGCCGACCTCTTCGCGGACGGCGCCGTCGAGGTCCGGCAGCCGGTGGTCCAGCCGCAGCAGTTCGGCGTCGACGACCTCGGCCGCGCGGCGGCGCAACGCCGTCACCGTCGGGGTCACCTCGGCGCTGCGCTGCCCGGCGAGGTAGTCGCGCACCTCGTCGAGGACGATCCCGGTCGCCTTGGCCGTCTGGCGCTCGGTGGTCGGGGTGCCGGCTTCGCGCATCCGGCGCTGGATGGTGGCCAGGTCGACGACCCGCACGCCGGCCAGCTCGCCGACCGCCGGGTCGACGTCGCGGGGCAGGCCGAGGTCGCAGACCACGAGGTCGCGGCCACCGCGGGGCAGCACGTGCCCGGGGCCGAAGACGGCGTCTTGCGCGCCGGTGCAGCAGATGACGATGTCGGCGTCGCGAACCGCGTCGGCCACGTGGGACAGCGGGATCGCGCGGGCGGGCACGCCCTGCTCGGTGACGTTCGCGGCGAGCCGGCGGGCGCGGGCGTCGGTGCGGTTGGCCACGGTGATCTCACCGATGCCGGCCTTGCGCAGCTGCGACGCGCTCAGCGCGCCCATCGAGCCGGCGCCGACGATGACGGCGTGCTTGCCGGCGACGTCCCCGGCCGCGGCGAGCGCCTCGGACACGACCGACGCGCCGAGCTGGTCGAGCCCGGTCTCGGAGTGCACGCGCTTGCCGACGCGCAGCGTGGTCTGGATCAGCTCGTGCAGCGTGCGGCCGACGGTGCCGGCCTCGCGCGCGGTGGCGTAGGCGGACCGGACCTGGCCGAGGATCTGCGTCTCGCCGACGACCATCGAGTCGAGGCCCGAGGTGACCGAGAAGAGGTGCTCGACGGCCGCGCCGGCGTAGTGGACGTACAGGCTGTCGTAGAGGTCAGCCGGTTCCATACCGGCCTGGCGAGCCAGCACCGCGGAGACGTCGTTGAGGCCGCCGTGGAAGGTCTCGACGACCGCGTAGACCTCGATCCGGTTGCACGTCGAGACGAGCATGACCTCGCTGACGTGCTCGGCCTGCTGCAGTTCGTCGAGGACCTTGCCGATCTCGGGCGCCGGCACCGCGACGCGCTCGAGCGTGCTCAGCTCCGCGCTCCGATGCGAGAGACCGACCGCCAACACGCTCATGAGCGCACCACCATTCCCCGTCCGCTGTCCGGACCCGTGCCGTTCCGCCCGTTGCCGTTGCCATTGTCGGACGGCGTACCACTGGCGGGTAATCCGGAATTGCCCTGATTACCGGCGGCTGGAGCCTCACTGTCCGCACGGCGGGCCACATGGAACGAGAGTATCTGCAGCTCCACAGCCAAATCCACTTTGCGGACCTCGATGTGAGCAGGAACTTGCAGCACTACGGGAGCGAAGTTGAGGATGCACTGGACACCGCCCGCGACCAGGCGGTCACACACCGATTGCGCGGCGGTGGGCGGGGTGGCGATCACGCCGATGGAGATGCCGCGCTCGGCGCACACCCGCGGGATGTCGTCCATGTGCGACACCGGGAGGCCGCCGACCGGCACGCCGATCAGGTCCGCGTCCAGGTCGAACAGCGCTTCGACCGGGAAGCCGCGCCCCGGGAAGCCGCCGTAGTTGGCCAGCGCGTGACCCAGGTTGCCGATGCCGACCACGGCCACTTTGTGCTGCCGGGTCAGGCCGAGGATGCGCTCGATCTGGCTGACCAGGACGCTCACTTCGTAGCCGACGCCGCGGGTGCCGTAGGAACCCAGGTACGAGAGGTCTTTGCGCAATTTCGCGGAATTGACGCCCGCCGCCTGGGAGAGTTCCTCGCTCGAAACGGTCGTCGCGCCCTGCTCGGACATCCCGGACAGCACGCGGAGGTAGACGGCGAGGCGGGCGACCGCGGCTTCGGGGATCTGCTTCGCCCGGACGGCCTCGGGGGGATCCCCCGCGCGGCCGTTGCCGGCGGCGGGGACGGCCGGGATTTCGGCGGTCGGCGCGTTGTCGGCGTCCGGGGTGTCCGGGCGGCGCGGCCGGCGCGGCGGCCGGCCCGGGGAGCCCGCGTCGTCGCGCCTCCCCCGCTGTGTCACCACGCCGTCGTCTCCTGCTCGCTGTGCACCCGGCGGCCATCGCCACGGCCTTGCCGAACTGTGTCTTGACCCAGGGCGCGGGGTCCGGTTCGATGCGGACCGCCCGGGGGCGATGGCCCTACGGTAGACCACTTGTGAACGCGCGCACAAAGTCACTGGTCGGAGGCGGTTCCCGGCCGCGACGGATCATGACACGGCGTCAGAATCCTTGTCCGCCAGGCACTTCCGGGCCCGGTGGGCGCCCGGGGTGATCGAGAGCGGCCGTCGCGACCGGCCGCGACGCGGCGAGCGGCCCGCCGGACACGGTGAACGGCGCCGGGCCGCCGGCGCGGTCAGTGCGCGTCGAGGGTCACCGAGTGCCAGCCGGTCGCGCCGTCCGGGACCGGGTCCGCGCGGTTCTCCGTCTGCGTGTAGCCGTCCTGGTCGGTCGCCCGGACGAACGCCTGGTGCGTCCCCGTCGGCACGTCCAGCTCGATCCACCACATGCGCCAGGTGTCCTTGCTCACCTCGGCCGAGAGCGTCGCCGGCTGCCACGCGCCCTGGTCGAGCCGGACCTCGACCTTCGCGATGCCGGTGTGCTGCGCCCACGCCGTGCCGGCCAGCCGGACCTTGCCCGCGGTCACGCCCGCGAAGCCGGTCGGGGTGTCGATCCGGGACTCCGTCTTGATCGGCGCCTGCTCGGCCCAGCCGCGGTTCAGCCAGTACGACTGCCGCGCGTCCCACTTCGTGAATTCGAGGGATTCGACCCATTTCGTCGCGGAGACGTAGCCGTAGAGACCCGGGATGACGATCCGCGCGGGGAAGCCGTGCTCGATCGGCAGCGGCTCGCCGTTCATGCCGATCGCCAGCATCGCGCCGCGCTGCGGGTCGAGCGCGACGTTCGCCGGGGTGCCGCACGTCCAGCCGTCGACGCTGGTGGCGAACATCTGCTCGGCGCCCGGCTGTACGCCGGCTTCGTCGAGCAGGTCCACGAGGTCGACGCCGAGCCAGGTCGCGTTCGAGATCAGCGGCCCGCCGACCTCGTTGGAGACGCAGGTGAGCGTGACGCGGCGCTCGACCAGCGGCCGGTTGCGGATGTCGGCGTAGGAGAAGGTGACCTCCTTGCCGACCATCCCGTGGATCTTCAGGCTCCAGTCCTCGGTGCGGATCTGCGGGACGACCAGCGCGGTGTCGATGCGGTAGAAGTCGCCGTTCGGCGTGAGGAACGGCGGCGAGCCCAGCTTCGCGAAGTCGGCGTCCGCGGGCAGCGGCGGCGCGGTGCGCGCGGGGACGAGCGGCCCGACCGCGGCCCGGGAGTCCTCGGCGTTCGAGCTCGTCCCGGCCACCTGCCCGACCACGGCGGCGATCCCCGACCCCGCGGCCACGCCGACGCCGGCCTGAAGGAACTTCCGCCTGGACGCCCCCGAAGCCGCACTTTCACGTGAAAGTGCGGCCCCCTGGTGGGCACTTTCACGTGAAAGTGCGGCCCGGTGCAGCATCGTGAAGACGACGAGCCCGGCGACCAGGGCGGCGACCGGCGCGAGCAGCGAGACCTGCCCAAGGTCGCTCCGCGCGTAGACGGCGGCGACCCCGGCGGCGCCCAGCAGGAAGACGAGGACCTGCCCGGCACGAGGCGTCCGGCGCGAGAGCTGGCCGGCGAGGAGAGCGAAGAGCACGAGCACCACGGCGAGCCCGACCTTGAGGATCGGCTTGTCCCAGGTGCCCAGCGTCCGCTCGGCCCACTTCACGATCCCGGTCGGACTGTGGTCGATGACGTAGTTGGCGACCGCGATGAACGGCGAAGCGGTGTAGCCGACGAAGCCAGCGACGAGATGCCCGACCCCGAGCGCGGCGGCCAGGGCGAGAAGCCCGATGAGGGTGGCGACGGGCAGCGAAAGCCGCCTGGGCGCTTCGGGCGGCGCTTCCTGCAGAGTGCTCACGCCTCCATCTTCGGAGCCCGCGCTCCGGAAGGCTGCCCGATCCGCCTTACGGACGTGTTACGGCTCGGGCCAGCGCGCGCCGCAGCCGGTCCTCTTCCACCCGCCAGTACCCGTGCTCGGCGCCGTCGACCAGGATCACCGGGACGCGGTCGCCGTACTCCGCGCGCCACTCCGGGTCCGTGTCGACGTCCTCCGTCTTCCACGTGTGGCCCAGCTCGCCGCAAATCCGGGCGACGTCCGCCTCCGCGACCTCGCAGAGGTGGCACCCCACCCGGCTCATGACCGTCACTTCGTGCGCCATGCCGTCCTTACTACCGCACCTACCGCAACCGCATGCGGCGGAGCTTGCCGGTGGCCGAGTGCGGCAGCGACTCGGCGAACTCCACCGCGTGCGGCACCTTGTACCCGGCCAGGTGGGCCGTGCACTGGTCGACGACCTGCTGCTCGGACAGCGACGCCCCGGCGACCGGCACCACGAACGCCTTCACGGCCTCGCCGCTGCGCTCGTCCACGACCCCGACGACGGCCGCCTCGGCCACCTCCGGCAGCCGCCCGATGACCTCTTCGACTTCGCGGGGGAAGACGTTGAAGCCGTTGACGATGATCAGGTCGTTGGCCCGGTCGACCAGGTGCAGGTCGCCGTCGACGTCGAGGTAGCCGACGTCACCGGTGCGGAACCAGCCCTCGTCGTCCGGCCCGTGGCCGCCGTCGGGCCAGTAGCCGGAGAACAGGTTCGCGCCGCGGATCGACACCAGCCCGGTCTCGCCTTCGGCCTCGAAGACGTCGTCGACGTCGTCGGGGTCGAGCGGCACGGCCTGGTCGGTGCCGTCGCTGTCGACCAGCCGCAGCTCCACCCCGGGCAGCGGCCGCCCGACCGAACCCGGCTTCGGGTAGCCGGTGACCAGCGTCGACGTCACCACCGGCGCGCATTCGGTGAGCCCGTAGCCCTCGTAGACGTCGAGGCCGGTCGCCTCGCGGATCGCGCCGAGCACCTTCGGGTGCAGCGGCGCGGCGCCCGACGTCATCCGCCGGACGGTGGCCAGCCCCCGGCTCAGCTCCTCGGTCCCGAGCGCGGCGAACTCGGAGTACATCGTCGGGACGCCGGTGATCGTCGTGACGCCGTGTTCGGCGCAGTCGTCCAGCGTGCGCTGCGCCTCGAAACGCTCCGACAGGACCGCGGTCGCCCCGGCCGCGACCGCGTGCAGCAGTCCGGGGCCGAGGCCGTAGACGTGGAAGAGCGGGATGGTGATCAGCACGCGGTCGTCGTGCTCCAGCGCCCCCTCGACACGGCTGATCTGCTCCAGGTTCGCCAGCAGCGCGCGGTGCGACAGCATCACGCCGCGCGGCGGGCCGGTGGTCCCGGAGGTGTAGGAGACGACGGCGATGTCCTCCCCCGCTCGCCCCGCATCGACAGTTTCGATTGCTCCATCCGGGTCGGATTCCGGAGTGAGACCGATCACGCCGTCCGGCAGCGCCTCTTCGGCGTCGCGCGTGATGACAACCTTGGCACCGCTGTGCTCGAGGAGCTTCTCGAGCTCGGGTCCCGGCGCTTGCGGCGACAGCGGCACGACCACCGCGCCGGCGCGCAGCGCGCCGAAGAACGCGACCGCGAAGTCCACCGACGTCGGCAGCCGCAGCGCGACCCGGTCGCCGGGCTCGACCCCGCCGTCCGCGAGCCGCCTGGCCTGCGCCTGCACGGTGGCCTCGAGCCGGGCGTACGTCAGCCCTCGGCCGGTGCCCGTCTCTCGCACGGCCGGATGGTCCGGCCACGTCGCCGCGGCCCTGGTGAGCAGCCCGCCGACCCCTGACTGCGTCCCCTCTGGAGCACTCATCCGCGGTCCACCTCTCCTCGCCCGGACCAAACCGTTGCAAGTCTGTCATTCGAAGCGACGTCATGGGTGCTGACCGCGAGCGTCGCGTTTCTGCAACCCCGGAGCCACTACCTACTTCGCGGTAACAACACGTATGCTGCACTGCGTCGGGGTGGTGTTGATCACCACCGCGACCGGAGAGAGGGAGTCGCCGTGACGAACTTGCCTGCCCACGAGGCCGTGGGGCACGCGAGCCGCCAGGCCCCTGCTCGCCGGAGTTCCGGGGGTACCGTGGCCCAGCACAGGGCCGAAGCCGCCGCCGGAGGTGCCGCCCGATGACCGTGCCGACCGCCGTGAGCCGCGGGCCCGTCTTCATGTTCGCCGAACGCGTCTTCGGCCGATCGCCGTCCGTGCCGATGAGCAGGCAGGCGGTCGACGAGGAGCGCGCCGAGGCGGCGAAGGCCGAAGCCTGGGACCTGGTGCGCGCCGCGCAGGACGGTGACTCGTCCGCGTTCGGCCGGCTCTACGACCGCTACGTCGACGTCGTCTACCGGTACGTGCTCTTCCGGCTGGGCGACCGGGATCTGGCCGAGGACGTCACCAGCGAGACGTTCCTGCGCGCGCTGCGCCGGATCACGTCGGTGAGCTACCAGGGACGTGACGTCGGCGCCTGGTTCGTCACCATCGCCCGCAACCTCGTGCTCGACCACGTGAAGTCGAGCCGGTTCCGCCTCGAGGTCGTCACCGACGAGGTGACCGAGCCGGGTTCGGCGCCGTTCAGCGTCGGCGCGAGCGTCCAGGCGGGCCCGGAGCAGGAGGCGATCAGCCGCGCCACCCGCACCGAGTTGCTGCGCTGCGTCGCCGAACTGGGCGATGACCAGCGGGAATGCATCATCCTGCGGTTCCTGCAGGGCCTGTCGGTGGCGGAGACGGCCGAGATCATGAACCGCAACGAGGGCGCGATCAAGGCGCTCCAGCACCGCGCGGTACGCCGTTTGGCACAACTCCTGCCCACCGGATTGCGCTGATCCCGCGAAGTTTTCGGCCCGTTGACCGAAACCGGTAACCCTGACGCCTTCTTAATCGTTACTCCTGCCAGACCGGTGTCAGGACCGGCCACGGCCCGGATGGAGCTGCGCAGTGAGGTTTGCGCGTGAGCGAGCCGAGATCGATCGGTTCGCGCGTGCCCTGGAGCCGTCCCCGAAGCAGCGGGACGGCGAGTTCGCCGACGAACTGGCTCTCGTCGGCGCCCTGCGCGAGCTCGGTGCGGCCGGGGCCCCGGACCTGGAGACGCGGCAGCGGATCCGCGCGGAGATCGCGGGCCGCCTGGAGACGGCGGCGGCCACCCCGCGTCGGAGGTGGCGGCCGCGGACCGCCGACCTGGTGGCCGCCGCGCTCTTCCTCGTGCTCGTCCTCTCCGGCCTGACCCTGGTGCTCTCGCGGAACGCGTTGCCGGGTGACCCGCTCTACGGCGTCAAGCGGGCCGGTGAGTCGACGGCGCTGGGCTTGACCTTCGGCGACCAGGCGAAGGCCCGGAAGCACCTCGAGTTCGCCACCAACCGCGTCACCGAGCTCAGCGAACTGGCCGCGCAAGGCGCGAGCGAAGCGGACTACCGGACGGCGTACGACGACTTCGCGACCGACCTTCGCGCCGGCGTCGCCCAGATGGCCGCGGTGGCGACCAGCGACGGCAGCGGCACGCAGGCGCTGTCCGACGTCCGGCTGTGGGCGCGGAACCAGGCGGCGCGGCTCACGGCCGGCCAGCCGAAGCTCCCGGCGGCCGCGGCGACGGTGTTCGGCGACGTGCGCGACCTGCTCGGCAAGGTCCAGGAGCGCACGAGCGGCCTGGTCGAGCGGATGAACTGCTACCAGATCACCACCGGCGCGTCCGACGAACTGGGCCCGCTCCCGGCGACCGGCGAGTGCACGCAGCGGCCGGTTCCTTCGTCCGGCGGCGAGCCGGCATCGGCGTCGACCGAGCCGTCGACGGCCGAAAGCACGTCCCCGGCTCCGACGGGCACGCAGCTGCCTCCATCGGACGCCGCGACGACGCCCGGCATCCCCGTGCCGACCGGCGGGGTCACGCCGCCGCCGGTGTACGGCCAGGACCCGACGACCACGCAGCGGCCCCCGGTGACGTCGACCACCCAGCCGCCACCGCTGGTTTCGCTCCCGCCGCTGCTCCCGGGTCTGCCGCCGATCGTGATCGGCTGAGGTCCGGGCCACACCCGCGACGGCGCGGTGGGCGGCTCGCTACGCTGTGCGAAGGACCCGGACGTTCGCAGGGACGTCGCCAGACGTGGGCAGACGTGGAGGCGGTGTGCGTGTCAGCTTGGCGTGGCAGGGATAAGAGTCAGGAGCTGGAACGGCTCGCCGCGCTCGCGGGCGAAGCGTCGGCCGAGGCCGCCCACGCCCGCGTGGTCGCCGAGCCCCCCGCTCCGCCCGCGCCCCCGGACCTGACCGCGGCCGCGTTCTTCGACGTCGACAACACGATGATGATGGGCGCGTCGATCTTCTACTTCGCCCGCGGTCTCGCGGCGCGCAAGTTCTTCACGTCGTCGGACCTCGCCGGGTTCGTCTGGGGCCAGATCAAGTTCCGCCTCGGCGGCCGCGAGAACAAAGAGGACATCCGGACCCACCGCGAGCGCGCACTGTCCTTTGTGGCCGGACGCACGGTGGCGGAGCTGACGTCGATCAGCGAAGAGATCTACGACGAGCTGATGGCGGACAAGATCTGGTCCGGCACGCGCGCACTGGCGCAGATGCACCTCGACGCGGGCCAGCGGGTCTGGCTGGTGACGGCGACCCCGATCGAGCTGGCGGCGATCATTTCCCGCCGCCTGGGGCTGACGGGCGCGCTGGGCACGGTGGCCGAGACACGCGACGGCGTCTACACAGGACGCTTGGTGGGTGACCTCCTGCACGGCCGCGCGAAGGCGCACGCGGTGCGGGCCCTGGCGTCGCGCGAGGGCCTGAACCTCAAGCGCTGCACGGCATATTCGGACTCGGCGAACGACATCCCGATGCTGTCGGCGGTGGGCACCGCGGTGGCCGTGAACCCGGACGGCGGGTTGCGGGACGTGGCGCGAGCGCGTGGCTGGGAGATCCGCGACTTCCGGACGGGCCGGAAGGCCGCGAAGATCGGCGTGCCGTCGGTGCTGGGCGCGGGCGCTCTGGCCGGCGCGGTGGCGGCGGGCATGGCCTACCGCCGCCGCTGACGCTCAGCCCCGGAAGACCGACTTCCGCTGCGAAAGCCGCTGGTACAGCGTCTGCTGGATCGTCTCCCGCACCTGGTCCGTCAGCTGGAACACCAGCATCGGGTCCTCGACGGCCTCCGGCTCGAACTGGTCCGTCCGGATCGGCTCGCCGAACTCGATGCTCCACTTCGTCGGCAGCGGGATCGCGCCCAGCGCGCCGAACAGCGGGAAGAACGGCGTCACCGGGAAGTACGGCAGCCCGAACATGCGCGCCAGGATCTTGATGTCGCCCAGCTTCGGGTAGATCTCCTCGGCGCCGATCACCGACACCGGGATGATCGGGACACCCGCGCGCAGCGCCGCCGACACGAACCCGCCGCGGCCGAAGCGCTGGAGCTTGTAGCGCGAGGAGAACGGCTTCCCGACGCCCTTGAAGCCCTCCGGCCACACGCCGACCAGCTCACCGTTGCCCAGCAGGCGTTCCGCGTCCGCGTTGCAGGCCAGCGTCTGGCCGGACTTGCGGGCGAACGAGCCCACCAGCGGCACCTGGAATACCAGGTCCGCGCCGAGACCGCGCAGGTGCCGGCCGCCCGTCTCGTCGTGGACCGCCACCGCCGTCATCAGCGAGTCGAGCGGCACCGTGCCGGAGTGGTTCGACACCAGCAGCGCGCCACCTTCGAGCGGCAGGTTCTCGACGCCGAACGTGTCGACGCGGAACCACTTCTTGTACAGCGCGCGCAGCGGCGGCAGGAACACCGCGTCGGTCAGCTCGGCGTCGAACCCGAACTCGTCGACCGTGTAGTCGCCGGTCAGCCTGTCCCGGATGAAGCCGAGCGCCGAGCGCGCGGCGTCCGACAGCGGTTCCTCGGGGGCCGGCCGGTCCGCGCCCGGGAAGGCGACGACCGGCGCGTCCGCGCGCGCGGCTGCCTCCTCACGGAGGTCGCGGTCCGCGTCCGGCTTCTCCCGGCCCGGTCCGTGCAGGGGGATGACCTGCGCTTCGGCACCGCCCACCGTCTCCGCCTCGCTTCCGAACTCGTCCACGTCGTGCGGTCTGCTCATCGGTTCGACTGCCCTGTCGCAGCGGCAACGAGAACCTTGCCGGCCAGGCCCGCCAGCTTGCCGCCGTCGAGCACCGGCCGGAGCCCGCGTCCGGCGATGTAGTCGTCGAACGCCTCACGCGTCGTCCACCGCGGGGTGTAGCCGAAGTCGCTCTTCAGCTTGGCGATGTCGACGACCCGGCCGAAGTTCAGCAACCGGACCTGGTCGGCGGAGAAGTCCACGACGCGAGCGCCGCGCAGAACCTTGCCGACCGACGGCACCACGCTCCGCGGCATGGGCAGCTCGACCCGGCCTGCCCGCCGGATCGCCTGCGAAAGGGTGAGTACCCCTTCCGCGCCGACGTTAAAGACGCCGGGCTTGTCGTTGAGGGTCGCACGTTCCAGCACGGCCAGCGCGTCGGAAGAGTGCAGCAGCTGGATGCGGGCGTCGTAGCCGAAGACGGTCGGGACGACCGGAAGCGCGAAGTAGCGCGAAAGGACGGTGTCGGTCGCCGGGCCGATGATGTTGGCGAAGCGGAACAGCGTCGTGGTGATGTCGGGACGGCGCCGCACCAGGCCGCGCACGTACCCCTCCATCTCGACGGCGTCCTTCGCGTACCCGCTGGTCGAGGTCGGGATGAGTTCGGAGTCCTCGGTGAACACCGCCTGCGAACGGGCGCCCGCGCCGTACACCGCCGCCGTCGACTTGACGACCAGCTTGCGGACCAACGGCGAGCGCTGGCACGCGGCCAGCAGCCGCATGGTGCCGATGACGTTCACTTCCTTGATCGCCGTGCGGCGACCCGGCCCGGCCGGGTGCGCGGTGCAGGAAGCGTGCACCACCGTGTCCACATTGGCGGTACTGATCACCTTGGCGATCAAGGGGTTCCGGATGTCCGCGCGGACGAACTCGGCGTGACCCATGCGCTGCAGGACCGTCTTGTCCGGAGCGACCGTGTCGACACCGATGACCCGTTCGAAATCGGGGTTGTTGCCCAGCCGGGCGAGCAGTTTCCCGCCCAGTTCGCCGGCTACCCCGGTGACGAGCACGATGTTCGACGGCATGCGACTCCCTGCGGCGTAGGGCGTGGTGGGGGTGGACGATCACCCGAAGTGCGCGGGCCTGCACTCACTGGAAGCATCGCGCGGACACCATTGAGATGTTACCGCTCTTCAGTGGTAGCTCAGGGGTGTCTTACGTGCTATTAACCGCTATTCCCCCGGAAAGCGACGAACGCCTCACTCGAACGGGGGGGAACCGGCCCACCACATGGACGTGGGGGGGGGGGGGGGGGGGAGGGGGGGGGGGAGGGGGGGGGGAGGGGGGGGGGGGGGGGGTGGTGGGGGGGGGGGGTCGTGGGCGGAGACGAGTGGGTGTGTG
>NZ_JBVHUL010000010.1:184367-230237 GCF_055565395.1 Amycolatopsis sp. NPDC028719 | reverse complement strand
TGGCAACCTCTCTTCCTCAAAAAAACAAAAGAACGCCCAATCAAGGGGGGGGGGACCCAACCAACAACGTGAGTTCGCCCCGCAAAGGGCTTCGCCGCCCCACGACTACGCAAGGCTGGGTCTTACTTGCCGGCCTTACGACGCTGCACTCGCGTGCGGCGAAGCAGCTTGCGGTGCTTCTTCTTCGACATGCGCTTGCGGCGCTTCTTGATCACAGAGCCCATGGGCGCTCCTTAGGTCGTCGTCGGTCACGCTGCCCGGCGCAGCGTCCAACGGGTGGAGCGCACAGGCACGAGCGGTTTTCCAGGTTACCCGCCACGGTGTGCGGGCCGGTCGGCGGGCACGGTGTAGCGCTGCGCGCCGCTGGCCACGGCGTGCCCGGCGACCGGTTCAGCAGGCCTTTCGGGGGTCCGGGTGGCGGAGCCCCCCGGCCCGGAGCGAAGCTCCGGTTGTTTCAGCCCACGTCGTAATACGCACCCTGGAGGTACTCGTGCACTGCTTTCTCCGGCACCCGGAACGACTTGCCCACCCTGACGGCGGGCAGCTCTCCCGAATGCACGAGACGGTAGACGGTCATCTTGGAGACCCGCATCAGCGTGGCCACCTCGGCGACCGTCAGGAACTGGACCTGCCCGACTGCCGGCAGATCCTCCTTCTTGTTCGGCGACATGTTTACCGCGTCCTTCGACACGCGTCGCGCCACGAGGCTTCCCCACCTGTGGTACCGACACGCACGTGCTCTATCGAGAGTAGCGGGACTGGTGGGACTAATGCGACGCCTGTCACCGAGATGGGCTCCTACCAGCGCTAACGCATGAGCACCCGCGCGTGCAAGACCGCCGCAATCGCCCATTACGGCGATTCCGGGCGCGCAGAACCCGGTTCGAGGGGCAGCCGCAGGGCCCGGACGGTGAACGAAATGGCGTGGTACCAGCCGCAGACGAGCAGCAGGTCGAGCGCGCCGTCCTCCCCGGCCGCGGCCACCAGGTCCGCCCAGGCCTCGTCCGACAGGTCCGACGTCGCGTGCAGCTCGTCGACGGCCGCGAGCACCGCGCGGTCCTGCGGGGACCAGCAGCCGTCGGCCGGGCTCCCGCCGGCCAGCGAGCGGATCTGCTCGGCATCGAGGCCGGCCTTGGCGGCGAAGACGGCGACGTGCACCCCCCACTCGTAGGCGGCGCCGCACAGCGCCGTCGTCCGGTCGATGACCAGCTCACGCTGCCGGACGCTCAGCGCGGACTGCCGCGAGAAGTAGTAGCGGCCCCAGCTCGCGACACCGCGGGCGAGGCCGGGGCGGCGCGCCCAGACCCGGAACAGCTGCAGTGGCGGCCCGAGCTCGTCGAGCACCGCGCCGGTCTCGGCGTCGAACGGCGGCTCGAGGGGCGCGATCCGCGGCTGCTTCGATTTCAGAGGCACGTCCGGCACGCTAGCATCGAGCGCTTCGGAAAGGAAAGCAATGACGACTCCTCTGCCCGGCCGCCCGGTCCGCGGTTCGACGACCGGCCGCCCGATCATGGCGTTGCTCGACCTGCTGGGCCGGCGCTGGACCCTGCGGATCCTGTGGGAGCTGCGCGACGGCGCGAAGCCGACGTTCCGCGAGCTGCAGCAGCGGTGCGACGGCGTCTCGTCCAGCGTGCTGGCCACGCGGCTGCGCGAGCTGGGCGAAGCGGATTTAGCCGACCACGCCGGCGACGGCTACGCGCTCACCGAACAGGGGAAATCCCTGTTCGAGACGCTGATGCGGCTCGACGCCTGGGCCGCGGACTGGCGGCCCCGTCAGCCTTCGTGAGCCTTGCCCAGTGCCTCGGACCGGTCCTTCGCCGCCTCGATCGCATCGAGCAGCGCCGCCCGGACGCCGTGCTTCTCGAGCTCGCGGATCGCGTTGATGGTCGTGCCCGCCGGCGACGTCACGGCCTCGCGCAGCAGCACGGGGTGCTCGTCGGACTCGGCCAGCATCTTCGCCGCGCCGACGGCCGACTGGATGATCAGCTGCCCGGCCAGTGCCCGCGGCAGCCCCAGCAGGATGCCGGCGTCGATCATGGCTTCGACCAGGTAGAAGAAGTACGCCGGACCGGAGCCGGACAGCGCCGTGACGGCGTCCTGCTGCCCCTCGGGCACCTCGACGACCTGGCCGACGTGCGAGAGCAGGTCGCGCACGGTCGCGAGGTGGTCGGCGGTGGCCCAGCGGCCCGCGGAGATGGCGCTCATGGCCTCGTTGACCAGCATCGGGGTGTTCGGCATGACCCGCACGACGGGGACGCCCTCGGCCAGCCGCCGCTCGTACAGCGACGTCGGCAGCCCGGCGCACAGCGAAACGACCAGCGAAGACGGGTTCAGCAGCGGCGCGAGCTCGTCGAGCACCGGCTCGATGTCCTGCGGCTTCACGGCCACGACCAGGACATCGGCCTGCTTGGCGGCTTCCTCGACCTCGACCCCGCGGATGCCGTAGCGCGCGGTGAGCTCTTCGACGCGCGCCGGGTACCGCTCGGTGAAGAGGAGATCGCCCGGCTCGTGGCCGCCGTGCAGCAGCCCCGAGAGCAACGCCTCGCCGATCTTCCCCGCACCCAGCACCGCGATGACCGTCATGCCGTAAAGCGTGCCAAACGCGCCTCAGCGGCCCGGTGCCGGGGCGAGACCCGGCCGCCTCGCCCGGCCACCCGTTCCGGCCGCGCGCCGTTCCCCGGCACCGCTCAGCCCGCGCGGCGCGGGGCCCGCTGCCTCGCCTGGCGCACCGCCGCCCCGGCCGATGCCGCAGCCGACCGAGACCCGACTCAGCCGCACGGTGCCGGGCGTAACCCAGCTCAGCCCGCGCGGCGCGAGCCCCCGCTGCCTTGTCTGACGCTTCACCGAACCGTCGCGGTACCGGAACCAACCGAGACCCGGCTCAGCCGCCCGGTGCCGGGGCGAGACCCAGCCGCGTCGCCCGGCCACCTGGTCCGGCCGCCCGCCGTTCCCCGGCACCGCTCGGGCTCGGGCTCAGCCGCCTGGCGCCGGGGCCAGGCCCAGCTGCCGGGCCTGGCACACCAGCCGCCCCTGGGAGTCGATCACCGTCGCGTCCGAGTCGAACCACGACTCGTGCACCGAGCGGGACTCCACCACCACCCGCAGCCACCCCGGGGCCGGGCGCGTGCGCAGCAGCGCCGTCAGCTGGACCGTCGGTGCCCAGCCGATGCGGCCGAGGTTCATCACCACCGGCGGGTTGACGTCGGACGCCAGGAGCGTGAAGAACGGGTCGACCAGGCTGTGGCGGGGGCGGACCCACAGCCGCATCCGGGGCGGCTCGTCGGTGCGCCCGGCCAGGTAGCCCGCGGTCGCCGGATCGAGGCGGACCTCGCAGCCCTTGGCCAGGTTGAACGGGCCCTCGGTGCTCTCGGCCATCGCGAGCGCGCCGGGTGACGGCTCGGCGGGCATCGACGGCACGTCCGTCCACTCCGGGCGCCGCATCGGCAGCCGCCCGGTCGTCACGCGCGCCTCGACGCAGCTGCGGCCGCGCTGCTCAAGCCGGACCTCGACGACCGTCGCACGGCGGCCGACCTTCCGGAGGTCCGTGCGCAGCAGCACCGGGCCGAGCGCGGGCGCGTGCAGGAACTCCGCGCTCACGACGAGCGGCTCCGCGTGCGGCTCACCCCGCTCGTGCAGCGCGGCGATCGCCGCCTTGGCCAGCAGGGCCAGCAGGAATCCCCCGTGCGGGTGCGAGCCGATGGCCCACTCCGCACGCAGCACCGCGGTGAAGGTGCCGTCCCCCAGCGACCGCGCCGCACTCGCCGTGTCGAAGGACACGGCGGTGCCGTCCGTTCCGCTCACGAACGCGCCGTGCCAACGCGGGAATCCGGCGAGGTGACGATCAGCGAGCGCGACGGTTTCACAGCCGGAACTTTACGTGTTCGGCCGCCGTAAATGGACCCGGGAGCAGTCGTGTCCGCCGGAAGTGCGCAGTTACTGCCCTAGGTGGAATCGCGCGAACAGCAATGCCTCCGCCAGATCCCGGACCCGCTGGGCGCCGGTCCCGGCGTGCCGGGTGTTGATCTCCAGCACGATCTGCCCGGCGAAACCGCTGCTGACCAGCTTCTCCAGGAGCTCGGCGCAGGGCTGGCCACCCCGCCCGGGCACCAGGTGCTCGTCCTTCGGGAGGCCGGTGCCGTCCGCCAGGTGGACGTGCGAGAGACCCTCCCCCATCCGCTGCGCCAGCGCGAGGGCGTCCATCCGGGCCGCCGCGGTGTGGGACAGGTCGAGCGTGTAGTGCCGGAAACCGACGTCCGTCGGGTCGATCGAGGGCCGGAACGCGGACACGCGCGAATTCTTCGAACCACCCGGCGGGCGCACCTTGAACATGTTCTCCACGGCGATTTCGATCCCGCTGGACTCCTCCAGCTCGTCGACGAGATCGCCGAACGCGTCGCCGTACCGGCGCTGCCACCGGAACGGCGGGTGCACGACGACGGTGCGCGCGCCGAGCTCGAGAGCGGCGTCGACGGACATCCGCAGCCGCACCACGGGGTCGGGTGACCAGATCCGCTGGGTGATCAGCAGCGACGGCGAGTGGATGGACAGCACGGGCACCCCGGTGCGGCGCGACCACCGGCGCAGGGCGCTGACGTCCTGGCTGACCGGGTCGGCCCAGACCATCACCTCGACGCCGTCGTACCCGAGCTCGGCGGCGAGCTCGAAGGCGGTCCCGGCCTTGAGGGGCCACACGGACGCCGTGCTGAGCCCGACGGGGACCGGCTTCTCGTCTGTCACGCGCGCCATCCTGCCTCGTCACCGAACGCGGCCGAAGGGCACCTTCGTCACGTGTGACGTCAGCGGCCGACGAGCAGCAACGCCGCCGGGGACACCGTCACGACCAGGCCGACCAGCACCGCCAGCACCGTGGTCTGCAGGTCCTCGGCCCGGCGGATCTTCCGCACGATCCAGACCAGCGCGACCACCACCAGCAGCGCCGCCACCAGGGCGGCCGCGGGGATGTTCACCCACAGCCAGTTGAAGCCCAGCCACACGGCCGCGCCGCCGACGACACCCATCGCCAGCTGGCCGGCCAGCGCCAGCCACGCCTTGCCGGGCGAGGTCACGGGCTCCGGCTCGGCGATCGCCTCCGGCGCGTCGTCGTACTCGTCGTCCTCGTAGCCTTCGCCCTGCTCGTAGGCGTAGTCGTCCTGCTCGAAGTCCGGGCCGTCGGCCGGGTAGCCGTCGGCGAACTCGCGCTCGTAGGGCTCGAGGTCGTCCGGGATCGGCGCGCGCGAGGCGCGGTCGCCGGGCGCGAACGGCATCGGCGGCGGGTACGTGCCGGTCGGCGGGCCGGCGTCGTAGGCGGCCTGGTAGCCGCTGCTTTCCGGCGCGAAGTCCTCGGGCTCGAAGTCGTCGTCGGGGTAGCCGTCGGCCGGAGCGTCGGTGGGCACCACCGGCATGACGCCGATCTCGGTGTCCTCCAGCTGCTCCTTCTGCCGGCGCTTGCGCCAGTTCGCGAGCCCGCCCGGCGACGACGGCTCCGGGCCGTCGGGCTTCTTCTTGCCCGGCGCCGGGGCGGGCGGCAGCGGCGGCTCGCCGGCCACCGCGTCGAACTGCTCGGTGTACGCCTCCTGCTGCGGCTGCGGACGGCGCGCCGGGCCCCGGCGCGGGCGCCCGGGGGCGGCCGGCGGCGTCGAGAACGTGCCACTGGCCATCGGGCCCGGCGGGACGTCGATGTCGGCGTCCGGGGTGCCGTTGAGGCCGTCGAGCCGGGCCGACAGCGGGCCGCCGGAGGGCGGGGGCGTCGGCAGCTGCTGGGACGGCTGCGGCGGCGGGGTCGGCAGCTGCTGCGAAGGCTGGGGAGCCGGCGGCGGGCGGCGGCGCACCGGCGGGACGGCCGCGCGGGTCTCCTCGGCCGCGGCCGCGGGCGGCGGCGGAGTGGGCAGCTGCTGGGACGGCTGGGGGGTCGGCGGCGGCTGACGCCGGGGCGCGCGCGGCGGCACGGGCACCTGCGCGGACTCCTGCGGCGGCCGCGCCGGTGGGTTCGCGAACTGGCCGGACTCCTGGGGCGGCCGGGAGAACTGGCCCGACTGCTGCGGCGGCGCCGGGGGGCGCTGGTACTGGCTGGACTCGGCGCCACCGGGGGCGGGCCGGGCCGGGGGCGGCGGGACCGGCCGCGGCAGCGGCTGGGAGTCCTGCGGGACCGCGCGGGGTGCGGGCGGCGGCGGGGACGGCGGCTCGGCGCGGCGCCGTCCGGCGGGCCGGTTCGGCGGCGGAGGTGTGCCCTCGCCGGCGACCCGGTCGATGATCGCCTGCGGGCCGGTGTCGGACACCCCCGGGCGCCGGTGGGAGCCGGTCGCGCCGGGCGGGGAGTCCGGGGTGGCGGGCTCGTCGTCGTCCTCGGCCGCGCGCCGCCGGCGACGGCGGTTGCCGCCGTCGACCTGGGCACCGTGCTGGGCGAGCAGCTCAGCCACGGTCTTCTGCGGCTGGTCGCCTCCGGTCTGGTCCGTCATACCTGGTCGTCCCCTGCGCGCTCCGGCTCCTCGGCACTCGGCGATGCGGTAAACGACGGCACGCCGGCGGCGCCGCGCGCGCTGAACGCCGACCTCTGCATGTCCGTCACCTCTCCACCGTGCCCGTTAACCTTCCGGGAAGTCCAGCCGCCTGCTTTCACCGGTCCTCCTGTGCGCCGAAGCGCCCCACGAGGGCGGCTCCGGTTTCGTCCGCGCCGTTGGAATGGTCCAGCCGCCGCAGGATGACACCTTCTCGCAGAGCCCACGGGCAGATCTCGAGTTCCGGCAATCCGAGCGCCCGCATCGTGGCCTGCGCGACGAGGGCGCCCGCCACCAGCTGGTGCGACCGGCCCGAGCTGACGCCCTCGAGCTGGGCGAGGTCGGCCGACGGCATCCGCGAGATGAAGGCCAGGAGCTGGCGCAGTGCGGTGTCCGTGAGCGTACGTCGGACGCGCGGGCCCGCCGCCGAGGGGGCGGCGCCGGTCAGCCGGGCGAGTGACCGGAACGTCTTCGACGTCGCCACGACCCGATCGGGTTCACCCCATTTGGCGACCTTCCGCGCCAGCTCGGTGAGCTGGTCGTCGAGCCAGGCCGACGTCGCGACGAGCTCGGAGCGCGTCGGCGGGTCGTGCTTGAAGCGGGTGCGCGTGGTGCGGCCCGCGCCCAGCGGCAGCGACTCGGCCAGGACGGGCTCTTCGTCGCGGCCCATCGCGATCTCCAGCGAGCCACCACCGATGTCGAGCACGAGCAGCTGGCCGGCCGACCAGCCGTACCACCGGCGGACGGCGAGGAAGGTGAGCCGGGCTTCGTCGGTGCCGGAGAGGACCCGCAGGTCGACGCCGGTCTTGTCGGCGACGCGGGCGAGGACCTTCGCGGAGTTCTTCGCTTCGCGGACCGCGGATGTGGCGAAGGCCATGACTTCTTCGCAGCCGAGCCGCGCGGCGGCGTCCTTGGCGGATTCGACGGCCGTCACGAGGTCGTCGGCGCCGGCCTTGCTGAGCTCGCCGCCGGGGGTGATCTGCTCGGCCAGGCGGAGCACGGACTTCTCGGAATGCATCGGCGTCGGGTGGGCGCCACGGTGGGCATCGACCACGAGCAGGTGGACGGTGTTGGAACCGACGTCGAGTACCCCTAGGCGCACGGGGGTCCAGGGTACCGGGCCCAGCGCCGGGTCTCGAACATGTAACCAACAACACTCGGTCCGGCCAAGGCCGCACTTTCGTGGGGAAAGTGTTGTGGAGGGGGTTCCTCCGCAACACTTTCCCCACGAAAGTGGCGCTGGGGGCCTACGTCTCGAACTTGTAACCCAGGCCGCGGACCGTCACCAGGTGGCGCGGGGAGCCCGGGTCCGGCTCGATCTTCGAGCGCAGGCGCTTCACGTGGACGTCCAGGGTCTTCGTGTCGCCGACGTAGTCCGCGCCCCACACTCGGTCGATCAGCTGCCCGCGCGTGAGCACCCGGCCGACGTTGCGGAGCAGGTACTCCAGCAGGTCGAACTCCTTGAGCGGCAACGACACCTCGGCACCGTCCACGGTCACCACGTGCCGCTCGACGTCCATCCGGACCGGACCCGCCGAGAGCACCAGCGGGGCCAGCTCGCCCTCCGAGCCCGGCTCGCCGCCGCGGCGCAGCACCGCCCGGACCCGCGCGATCAGCTCCCGCGCCGAGTAGGGCTTCGTCACGTAGTCGTCCGCGCCCAGCTCCAGGCCGACGACCTTGTCGATCTCGCTGTCGCGCGCGGTCACCATGATCACCGGCACGGCCGAGCGCTGGCGCAGCTGCTTGCAGACGTCGGTGCCGCTCATCCCGGGCAGCATGACGTCGAGCAGCACGATGTCGGCGCCGTTGCGGTCGAACTCCTCCAGCGCCGCCTGGCCGGTGCCGGCCACGGCCGCGGTGAACCCTTCCTTGCGCAGCAGGAAGGCGAGGGGGTCGGCGAACGACTCCTCGTCCTCGACGATGAGAACCCTGGTCACAGGTTTCCTCCATGATCTGGGCTGTCCTGCCCGGTAACCACGAGCCTCGGGGTGCGCTCGGGGGTCTTCTCCTGCCGTGGTGCCGGCGAGGTCTTGGTGGCCCGCGCCGGCTCGGGGGCCGGGTCGGGGCGGACGTGCGCGGGGATGCGCAGCGTGAACGTCGAGCCGGTGCCGGGCCGGCTCCACAGTCCGACCGAGCCGCCGTGGTTGGCCGCGACGTGCTTGACGATCGCCAGGCCCAGCCCGGTGCCGCCGGTGGCGCGCGAGCGAGCCCTGTCGGCGCGGTAGAAGCGCTCGAACACGCGCTGCTGCTCGTCCTCGGCGATGCCGATCCCCCGGTCGGTGACGGCGACCTCGACCATCCCGTCGGCGAGCCGGCGCGAGATCGACACCGGGCTGCCGGCCGGCGAGTACGCGACGGCGTTCTCCAGCAGGTTCGACAGCGCGGTGACCAGCAGCGTCCGGTCGCCCTCGATGAGCAGGCCGCTCGGGGTGTCGGTGGTGATCCGGATGTCGGCGGACTCGGCCGAGAGCGTCGTCCGGCCGAGCGCTTCGCGGACGACGGCGTCGATCTCGACGACGTTGAGGTCCGGCAGCCGTTCGGCGCCCTGCAGCCGCGAAAGCGCGATCAGCTCGGTGACGAGCCGGCCGAGCCGGGTGGACTCGCGCAGGATCTTGCCGCCGAAGCGGCGGACCTCCTCGACGTCCTCGGCGGCGTCGAGCACGGCCTCGGTGAGCAGCGCGATCGCGCCGACCGGGGTCTTGAGCTCGTGGCTGACGTTGGCGACAAAGTCGCGGCGCACGGCCTCCAGGCGGATGGCCTCGGAGTGGTCGACGGCCTCGACGACGGTGAAGCCGTCGCCGAGCGGCCGGACCTGGCCGAGCACCGCCTCCGGCTGGCGGCCGCGCGCTTCGAGCGGCGAGAGGTCGATCTCCATCGGCTCGTCGGTCTCGGCGACCTGCTCGGCGGCCTTGCGGGCCCGCGGGTCGGCCTGGTTGACCCGCACCAGGCCCAGCTCGTAGGCACGGGGGTTGTGCAGCACCATGTCGCCGAACCGGTTGAGCACGACGACGCCGTTGTGCGACGACCGGACCAGCCGTTCCAGGAGCTCCGCGACGGTCGGGCCCGGCGGCCGGGCCACTTCGCGCCGGCTTCGCGCCCGCGCGACGAGGTAGCCGACCACCGCACCGGCCACCAGGGTTCCGATGGCCAGTGCGAGTGAAACAGGCGTGGTCACAGGCCGATCGTAAGCTGAGAAGTGGTCCTTCGGCCTAGCGTTGTCCGCCTTGTCGTGAGCACCGCGACACCTGGGAAGGACATGTTCGCCGCCGCTTCAGCCGGCGTTCACCCGATCGATTCCCCGGCGAGACATTCCGGGTGAATCACGCATCACCGTCGAGAGTCTTCAGGTCCTCCTCGGTGAGCCGCAAGGCCGCCGCGGCGACGTTCTGCTCGAGGTGCGCGACATCGCCGGTGCCCGGGATGGCGAGCACGTGCGGTCCTTGGTGGAGGGTCCACGCGAGCCGCACCTGGGCCGGGGTGGCGTCGTGCCGGCGCGCGACCTCGGCGACGCGGGCGTCCTCGCCCGCCCCGCTCGCGACGGCGAAGAACGGCACGAAGGCGATCCCGCGTTCGGCGCACATCCGGACGAGCTCGTCGTCCTCCCGCCGCGCGGTGAGGCCGTACTGGTTCTGGACGCAGACGACCGGCGCGATCTCGAGCGCCTCGGTCAGGTGGTGCGGCGCGACGTTCGAGATGCCCAGCTCGCGGATCAGCCCCTCCTGCCGCAGCTCGGCGAGCGCGCCGAAGCCGTCGGCGAGCGAGCCTTCCCCGCGGTCGAGGCCCTCGCCGATCCGGTAGTTGGCGACGTCGAGGTGGTCGAGGCCCAGCTCGCGGAGGTTCTCTTCGACCTGGGCCCGCAGCTGGTCCGGCCGGGCGGTGTAGAACGCGCCGGTGAAGTCGCGGCCCGGGCCGACCTTGGTGGTGATCGTCAGGCCGTCGTACGGCGCGAGGGCGCGGTTGATCAGCTCGTTCGCCGAGCGCGGGCCGGCGAAGTAGAACACGGCGGTGTCGATGTGGTTCACGCCGAGCTCGACGGCGCGGCGGAGCACGGCGATCGACGTCTCGCGGGCGCGGATGCCGCCGTCCGAAGTGGACATCAGGCGCATGGCGCCGAAGCCGAGCCGGTTGACTTCGAAGGAGCCGAGCTGCCAGGTGCCCGCCGCGGCGGCGGGAAGGGTGTTCGTGGTCATGGCTCCAGCCTCGCGATCCGGCGCGAGCGGCGCCGGGAATGGCATTTAGCTGCCAGAATGGAATGCGTGGAGAGAGTCAGCGACGTCGTCGTGGTGCGCGGTGAAGCCGAGCTGTTCGAGCGGACGGCCCACCTGTTCGCGGCCGCGACGGAGGTCTCGTGCGCGGCGCGCGACCTGCACACGTGGTCGGTGGCGCACCCGACCGCGCCCGAGCGGGAGCAGGCCGTGCGCGACACGAACGTGCGCAAGATGTACCTGCCCGGCGTCCTGTTCGACCCGGCACTGGCGGAGCACCTGCGGTTCATGGCCACGCACGGCGCGCGCATCCGCATCACGGAGCGCGAGGTCAACGAGACGATCCTGCTGGACCGGCGGATCGCGATCGTGGCCGGCGACAACGTCGGGGGCGTCCGCAGCTACACCGTCGTCAGCAGCCCGGAGCTGGTTCAGGGCATCCAGTCGCTGTACGAAGCGGCCTGGGCGGGCGCCACCGACCTCGAGTCCTACCAGGCCCGGTTCACCGAACTGGGCGCGCGCGAGATCCTCGATCAGCTGGCGTCCGGCTGCAAGGACGAGACGGCGGCCCGCACCCTCGGCGTGGGCCTGCGGACCTACCGGCGGCGGGTGGCGGAGCTGATGGAGATCCTCGGCGCGTCGTCGCGGTTCCAGGCCGGGGCGCGGGCCCGCGAAGCCGGGCTCCTGTGAAGCGAGCGCTGCTGGCGCTGGTCCTGGTGACCTCGGCGTGCTCCTCGGCGGTTTCCGGCACGGCCACGCCGATCCCGGGCGCGGAGAACCTCGCGGTGATCGACGCCCCGGCGACGGCGGCCGCGCTCGGCGCCGTGAAGACCGCGGCCGAAGCCGTCTTCAGCTACGACTCCACCGACAAGGCCGCCTTCGACCGCACCGCCGAGACGTACCTCACCGGCGCCGCGAAGACGCAGTACACCGCCCTGTTCCAGGAGGTCCGGACCAACCCGCAGCCGGTGCACCTGACCACGCGGGTGCTGACGTCCGCGGCCCTGGAGCTCGCCGGGAACCGGGTGCGGGCGCTGACCGTGCTCGAACAGGTCAACGGCACGACGAAGGGCCTGGCGACGGTCGCGTTCACCGCGCTCGCGGCCGGCGGGCGCTGGCGCCTGTCGGACATCGCCGTCAGCCCGGCCCAGCCGCCGCCCGCGCCGCACCCCGACGACGGCAGCGCGGCGGGCCTGCGCGACTCGGCGCTGGCGGGGGCGCGGGCGGCCGTGACGGCGCTGGCGTCGTCGGACAGCGCCGATCCGGAAGGCAGTTACGCGCGGGCCGAAGCCGTCGCCGCCGAGCCCTTGCTGACCCAGTACCGGACGCGGAAGGCCGCGTACATCGACGGGATCCGCAAGGGCGGCGGGCGGTCGGCCGTCCCGCCGGACCTGATGACCGGGGTGACCACGGTGACCGCCGACAAGGCGACCGTGCTGGTCTACGTGAACGTGCAGGTGACGGACGCGGCGGGCCAGGCGTCCGTCAAGCCGGTGACGGCGACGCTCGACCTCGTCCGCGCGGACGGCCGCTGGAAGGCGTCCGGCCTCCGGTCCGTCACGGGGTCCTGAAAGCCGTGAATGTCGCATTGAGGGACTCAGAGTCCCTCAATGCGACATTCACGGACTTGCGTCAGCGGCCCTGGTTGGCGACCGCGGCGGCGGCTTCCTTGGCGGCCTCGGGGTCGAGGTACTCGCCGCCCGCCTTGACCGGCTTCAGGTCGGTCGTGAGGTCGTAGCGCAGCGGGATGCCGGTCGGGATGTTGAGTCCGGCGATGTCGGCGTCGGAGATCCCGTCGAGGTGCTTGACCAGCGCGCGCAGCGAGTTACCGTGCGCGGCGACCAGCACGGTCTTGCCCGCGCGCAGGTCCGGCACGATCTCGGACTCCCAGTACGGCAGCAGCCGCTCGACGACGTCCTTGAGGCACTCGGTCAGCGGCGCGTCGTCGCCGAGGTTCGCGTACCGCGCGTCGCCCGCCTGGCTCCACTCGTCCTTCGGGTCGATCGCCGGCGGCGGGGTGTCGTACGAGCGGCGCCAGAGCATGAACTGCTCCTCGCCGAACTCGTCGAGGGTCTGCTTCTTGTTCTTGCCCTGCAGCGCGCCGTAGTGGCGCTCGTTGAGGCGCCAGTCGCGCTTCACCGGGATCCAGTGCCGGTCGGCGGCGTCCAGCGCGATGTTCGCGGTGGAGATCGCCCGGCGCAGCAGCGAGGTGTGCACCACGTCCGGCAGCAGCCCGGAGTCCGACAGCAACTGCCCGCCCAGGCGCGCTTCGCCCTCGCCCTGCTCCGACAGCGGCACGTCCACCCAGCCGGTGAACAGGTTTTCCGCGTTCCACGTGCTCTGCCCGTGGCGGAGCAGCACCAACGTCCCAATCTCGGCCATGGGGAACAGCCTGCCAGACCGGACCACTCGATCGACCGGTGACCTCGCGTCCTACCCAGAGTGTGTTACCGCGAAGTAACACCTCACTCTCCGACAAGTCCGAGTGCCAACAACGCGCAAATTCCGGGCATCAGACTGCACACCGTTATCGTCGCGGCCGAAGTTCACCTGAACGGACTAGTGAGTAGTCTTGTGATTACAGGTCGAGATCTGACAGGTTGGCTTACGTCCCGAGCGGCCGGATTCCACGCACTCCCCGGCCGGTTTCGGGCTTCGACCGCGGCTCGTCTCCCCCCTGCCGAGCCGCGGCCCGCCCGGCCCCGTTGGCACCCCCCTCGTCACCGGGTCCTGATCGGCGGGAACTTCAGCGGGGCGGCTCGAGATCGCGACTCCCCCCTCCCTCGAGCCGTCCCGCCTGTTCCGCTTCCCTTCCGGAGCGCCGGCGCGCGACCTCACACCTCGGCAGGCCCCGGCTCCGGCTTCACCGGGCGGCGACGGCGGTTCAGCCGCCAGCCCAGCCACCCCAGCGGCACCACGATCAGCAGGAACGGCGCGACCGCGCCCAGCACCGTCAGCAGTCCCCCGCCGAAGGTCAGGAACGCGTCCCAGCCGCCGGCCAGCCCGCCGAGGAACCCGCTGCGGTCCTCCTGCGGCGCCGGTGCCGGCGCCGCCACGCTGCGGATGCTCATCGCCACCGTCGCCATCGCGACGCTGCCGGCCAGGGAGTTCCGCTGCTGTTCCAACGACTCGAGCGTCGACTCGCGGCTCGTCAGCTCACTCTCGATCGACGTGATGTCCGACACCGAAGTCGCCTGCGAGAGCAGCGCGCGGATCCGCTCGACCGACTTGCGCTGCGTCGCCAGCCGCGCTTCGACGTCGACGACCTGCTCGGTCACGTCCTGGGTGTTCAGCTCGCGCTTGACCAGCGAAGAGCCCAGGTGCGAAAGCTGGTCGAGTACCGGGTCGAGCTTGTCCGCGGGCACCGCCAGCGACAGCGTCGCCGAGGTCTCGCCCGTGGCCTCCTGCCCGGTGTAGCCGCCGGCGCCCAGCGCGATCCCGCGGGCCTCCGCGACGACGTCGACGACCTTGGTCGCCGTCAGCTCCAGCCGCGCGCTGCGCGAGAGCTTGCGATCGGTGGCGCCGGCCTGGGGCGGCGTCACCTTGGAATTCTGCTCGGGCTTCCCGGCGCCGGTGCCCTGCTGGGGCGCGGCGGGCACGCGCGCCGGCCCCGCACTGTCCGCCGTGGACGCTCCGTTTTCCGCCGCCGAGCAGCCGGCCAGCACGAACGCCACCGCCGTGATCGCGAGCGCCGCTCTCCATCGAGTCCGCATCCTGCGTCTCCCTCCAGTTTCGACTGGCGATGAGACGGATGTCCGGTTCAGGACCGTTGCACGGTCCGGGTCACGACTCGGTCAAGCCCGGTTCGTGCGGCTGCGCGGGCGCCACGAGGTGCTTGAACGCCTGCAGGTTGGCCAGCGACTCGCCGCGGGAGACGCGCCAGTCCCACTCGCGCTTGATCGACGTCGCGAAGCCGATCTCCAGCAGCGTGTTGAAGTCGCCGTCGACGGCTTCCAGGACCTGGCCGAGCACCTTGTCGAGCTCGTCGGCGGACATCGTCTCCTTGCCGAACCGGCCGACCAGGTAGATGTCCCCGAGACTGTCCACTGTGTAGTGCACACCGTAGAGTTTCGCGTTGCGCTGCAACAGGAACCGGTAAACGTCCTCATGGGACTCATCGGGACGCCGGCAGACGAAGGCCTCCACCGAAAACGCGTGGTCGCCGTCGACGAGCCACGCGTTCGTCTGCAGCTTCTTCGTCCCCGGCAGCGTGACGAAGTACTTGCCAGGACCGCGTTTGTCGTACTTCAGCTCCGCTGAGTCCAAAGTAGACTGGATCAGCTCGTCCAGGCTCACACCGCCACCTCCGCGCGCAGGTCCAGCGCGTGCCGGAACGCGCTGGTGGCCTGAGCATAGATGTCCAGCAGCGCGTCCGTCGTGCGGCGCCAGGAGAACCGCCGCGCGTGCACGACGGCGTTCGCGCCGAGCTCGGCGCGCCGGTCCGGGCGCAGGGCGACCGCGGCCAGCGCGTCCGCCCACTCCTCCGCGCCGTGGCCGGGGACCAGCAGCCCGGACACGCCGTGCGGCACCGCCACCGGCAGCCCGCCGACCTCGGCCGCGACCACCGGCGTCCCGCAGGCCTGCGCCTCCAGCGCGACCAGCCCGAACGACTCGTTGTAGCTGGGCACCGCGACGACGTCGGCGGCGCGGAACACCCGCGCGAGCGCCGCACCCGGCTGCGGCGGCAGGAACCGGACCTGCCGCTCGATGCCCAGCGAAACCGCCAGCTCGCGCAGGGCCTGCGGCTGCTCCAGCCCGGTGCCCGACGGCCCGCCGACGATCAGCACGACCAGGCGCGGCGCCAGCTCGGGGCGGCGGCGCAGCATGGCCGCCGCGGCGTGCAGCAGCACGTCCGGCGCCTTGAGCGGCTGGATCCGCCCGGCGAAGGCCAGCACGACGTCGTCGTCGGCCAGGCCGAGGAAAGCACGGGCGTCCTGCCGGGGACCCGGCGTGAAGCGTTCGAGGTCGACCCCCGGCGGCACGGCGTGCACCGCGTGCGGCTCGGCGTCGTAGAGCTCGATGAGCTGCCGCGCCTCGACGGCGGTGTTGGCGACCAGCCGGTCGGCCTCGGCGACCACCTGCTCCTCGCCGATCACGCGGATGCGCGGCTCGGGCTTGTCACCCTCGGCGAGCGCGGCGTTCTTCACCTTCGCCAGGGTGTGCGCGGTGTGCACCAGCGGCACGGACCACCGGTCGCGCGCCAGCCAGCCGACCTGGCCCGAGAGCCAGTAGTGCGAGTGGATGAGGTCGTAGTAGCCGGGCTCGTGGAACGCCTCGGTGCGCAGCACGCCGGAGGTGAACGCGCACAGCTGCGCCGGCAGCTCATCGCGGCTCAGCGGCTCGAACGGCCCCGCCTGCACGTGCCGGACGGTCACGCCCGGCGCCAGCTCGACCACCGGCGGCTGGTCCGACGCCGTCGCGCGCGTGAACACCTCGACCTCGACCCCCAGGCGGGCCATCTCGGTCGCTGTCTGGCTGACGTAGACGTTCATCCCACCGGCGTCGCCGGTCCCCGGCTGCTCGAGCGGCGAGGTGTGCACGGACAGCACCGCGACCCGGCGCGGAACCGCTGCTTTCGGGGGGTTCAGGGGGCCTCGCCCCCCGGCCGGGGTCTGGGGCTCGGCCCCGGAAAACCCAGCACGGAACCCCCGGATGGAGCTGGTCACCTGGTCGTCTCCCGCGTTACGTCAGCATTCCTCGGCGAACTGCCGGAGCACCGCGTCGAACTCGTCCGCGGACTCGGCGAAGGGCGCATGCCCCCCGTCAAGGAACCAACGCCCGGTGGCACCCGGAATCTTCCCGATCGTGTGCTCCGCCGTCGACGGGTCGATCACGCCGTCGCGGGAGCCGTGCACGACGAGAGTGGGTTTGTCGACCGTGGCCAGGACTTCGTCGCCGCCGATGTCCCGGCGGAAGAGAGCCGCGCGGACCGAAGGGGGCACGCTCAGAGAAGCCCCGAGCAGGGCTTGGACCTGGGCTCCGGGGACCGGGCCGCCGGTCATGTCGCGGCTGAACGCGGTGAGCGCCGGGACCGCGATGTCCGGATCGTCCGAAAGCATCGCCCGCATGTGCTCGCGCATCAGCGGGCCGACGCGCCCGCCCGCGCGGTCGCGGCCGATTTCGGTGATCGCGCCGACGAGCACGATGCCGCGCAGCCGTGCGGTGCCGTGCACGCGGATGTGGTCGGTGAGCACCAGGCCGCCGTAGGACCAGGCGACGACGATCGCGCCGGGTCCGGCGAAGTCGAGCACCGCGGCGAGGTCGTCGGCCCAGACGACCGGGTCGTCGTAGCCGGTGGCCGGGACGTCGGACGCGCCGTGACCGCGCAGGTCCATCGCGACCAGCCGGAACCGCTCGGTCAGCGCCGGGTCGGCGAGCTGCGCGGCCCAGCAGCCCGCCGACTGCGCCCAGCCGTGCACGAACACGATCGGCGTGCTGTTGCCGGCGCCTTCGACCCGCAGGCCGAGCCGTGTCCCGCCGTGCCCGACGACTTCGGTGCGCACGGGTTACTTCGCACCCAGCCCTTGCCAGGCCGCCCAGCTGTAGTTCCAGTCCTTGACGTCGGAGTTCATCGGCGCGGACAGCTGCGAGCCGGTGATCTCGACCGGGTCGCCGACCAGGGCCGAGTCGAAGTAGTCCTTGGCGTCGGCCTCGAGGAGGTTGACGCAGCCGTGGGAGTTGTTGGTCTTCCCGATGTTGGCCGCGTTGTCCTGGTTCTCGTGGATGAACTCGCCGTGGTTGGAGAACCGGCAGGCCCACTTCTTGTTGACGTTCGTGTAGCCGTAGCGCGCGTTGTCGAAGATCGCCGACGGTTCCTTGCTCATGATGATGTAGGTGCCGTTGGGGGTGTTGCGGTCGACCTCGCCGTCCAGGCCGTTCGCGCACGGGTAGCTCTTGACCTGCGAGCCGCCGCGGTAGACGTGCATCTGGTGCTCGGGCGTGTTGATCTTGACGACCTGGTTGCGGCCGATCTTGAACTTCGTGGTGACGTCGGCCTTGCCGTACGCGCCGCCACCGAGCTCGACGCCGTAGAGCTTCGCCTCGACGCTCACGGTGATGTTCTGCGGCCAGTACTCCTTCGGCCGGTAGTCGACCTGGCTGTCCGACAGCCAGCCCCAGGCGCCTTCGACGTCCTTGTCCGTCTTCACGGACAGGGCCTTCTCGACCGCCTTGCGGTCCTTGACCGGCGACGCGAACTTGACGCTGATCGGCATGGCCACGCCGACCTGCTGGTTGTCGGCCGGGTTCAGCGTGGCGCGGACCTGCTTGGCCGGGCTGATCGTGGTGAACGTGCCGGTGAGCTCGGCCGGCTTGCCGTCGGTGCCGGTGGCCTTCGCCGCGTAGGTGTAGGTCTTGCCGTAGCCGAGCGGCTCGGAACTGGTCCAGGTGAGCCCGTCCGGCGCGGTGTCGCCCTTGACGGCCTTGCCGCCGTCGGCGGTCACCTTGCAGTCGGTGAGCTTGCCGTCGGCGACCTTGATGGTGACCGGCTTGAGGACGGCGACGTCCTTCGCGTTGACCGCGGGCTCGGCCGTGATCTTCGCCACGGGCTGCGCGCTCTCGCCGTCGGCACCCGCGGCGCCGGTGGGCAGCGCGGTGCCGTCGTTCGTGCTCGAACACGCCGCGGCGACCAGGGCGGCCCCCGCCGCCAGAGCGGCCTTGAAGACCGTACGCCGTTCGATCACCGAAACCTCCTGTGTATCCCCCACCGACCAGCGGGTCCACGCCCTTAGCGCTGGTGGCCCACCCGACGTTACCTCCCGAAAGGTGAAGACCATCCGATCAGGTGGCGCCGCCTATGTCGACAATGACGTCTCATACACGTCCAGGTTGCCCGGTTCGGCTCAAATGACGCAGTTGATCAAGAGCGGTTCCGGGTGCAGCCGGACGCCGAACCGCGCGAAAACCCCGTCGCGGACCTCCCGGGCCAGCCCCAAGAGGTCTTCGGTCGTCGCGTCACCGCGGTTGGTCAGCGCCAGCGTGTGCTTCGTCGACAGCGAGACGCGGTTCCCCGCTCCGGGGTACCCCTTCGCGAAGCCGGCGCGCTCGATCAGCCAGGCCGCCGACAGCTTGACGCCGCCGTCGGCCGGGTACTGCGGGACCTCGGCGCCGACGCTGTCCGTGATGCGCGCCAGCACCGCTCCCGCCTCGGCCGACGGGACGATCGGGTTGGTGAAGAACGAGCCCGCGCTCCACGTGTCGTGGTCGTCCGGGTCGAGCACCATGCCCTTGCCGCGACGCAGCTTGAGCACCGCTTCGCGCGCTTCCGCCGCCGGCACGCGGGCGCCGATCTCGACGCCGAGGGTGCGTGCCAGCTCGGCGTAGCGGATGGGCGCCGAGAGGCCGTCTTCGCGGATCTCGAAGCGGACCGACAGGACGACGCCGGAGTCGGTGCCCTTGAGGACGCTGGTGCGGTAGGCGAAGCCGAGTTCGTCGGCCTTGAGCGTGCGCACTTCGCGCGTCCGGCGGTCGTACAGCTCCACCGAGACGATCGACTCGGCGACTTCGCAGCCGTACGCGCCGACGTTCTGGATCGGGGTCGCGCCGACGCTGCCCGGGATGCCGGAGAGGCATTCGAGGCCGCCGAGTCCCGCTTCGACGAGCCCGGCGACGAACGCGTCCCAGTTCTGGCCGGCTTCGACGTCCACGACGTCACCGTCGCGGCGCCAGCCGGTGTTCGCCACCTCGATCAGCGTGCCCTCGAACCCCGCGTCGCCGACCACCAGGTTGGAGCCGCCGCCGAGCAGCAGCACCGGTTCTCCCGCCGCGTCGGCCTCGCGGACCGCCGCGACGAGGTCTTCGCTGGTCACGGCGCTGACGAAGTCGCGGGCCGGGCCGCCAAGGCGCAGCGTGGTGTACGCGGAGAGCTTCGGGAGAGCGGGAGTTCGGGCGGTGTTCACGCGTCTGACGGTACTGTCCGGCTCATGGGATCCCGGATCGAGCACCGTGCTGAGTTCTCCGCCGACGTCGCCGCGACGTACGCGGCGGTCGCCGGTGAAGAGGCGCTGCGGGCACGGCTCGAGGAGCTCGGCGGGCACGGCGCGGCGCTGCTGTCGTACGACGTCTCCGGCACGGACCTGCGGTACGAGCTGCGGCAGGGCATCAGCGCGGACAAGCTGCCTCAGGCGGTGCGGACGCTGCACAAGGGCGACCTGCTGGTGACCCGCACGCAGACCTGGCGCGTCAGCAACGACGGCACCGGCCGGCAGGGCACCGCGACGGTCGAGGTCGGCGGCGTCCCGGGCGAGATCACCGCGCGGACGGCCTTGCTGGCCAAGGACGACCGGACGGTGCTGCGGATCAGCGGCGAGGTCACGGTCCGGATCCCGCTGTTCGGCGGGAAGCTGGAGACCGTGATCGCCGAGCAGGTCACGAAGCTGCTGGAGCGCGAGGCCGAATTCACGGCGAAGTGGCTCACCGAACCAAACTGAGCCCGGTCGGCGCACCGACCCGCGGCACGACCAATCCCAACCGCCTCCGCCGGGTCGACCGGTGGATCACGTACGCGCCCGCGACGACCCGGCTGCTGCGCGTGGCCGCCTCGCCGCTGGTCGTCGACCTCGGTTACGGCGCATCGCCGGTGACGACCGTCGAGCTGGCCCGGTGGCTGCGGCGCGTCCGGCCGGACGTCCGGGTACTGGGCCTGGAGCTGGATCCCGCGCGGGTCGCTGCCGCGTTGCCCGCCGCGTCGCCACCGTTGCTGGATTTCCGCCGCGGCGGGTTCGAGCTGGCCGGGACGCGGCCGGTGCTGGTGCGCGCGTTCAACGTCCTGCGGCAGTACGCGGAGGACGAGGTCGCGGGCGCGTGGGGGCTGGTGCTGGACTCGATGGCCCCGGGCGGCCTGCTGGTCGAAGGCACGTGCGACGAGATCGGCCGGCTGTCGACGTGGGTGCTGGTGTCTTCCTCCGGGCCGGTTTCGCTGACGTTGTCGATGCGGCTGGCGGGGCTCGAGAAGCCGTCGACGATCGCCGAACGGCTGCCGAAGGCGCTGATCCACCGGAACGTCCCTGGCGAACGAGTCCACGCTTTGCTCTCGGAGCTGGACATCTGCTGGGCCACGGCCGCGCCGCAGCAGGCGTTCGGGGTGAAGTCGCGCTGGCTGGAGACGGTCCGGCTGCTGGTGGCTCGTGGCTGGCCGGTGCCGGACCCGCGGATCCGCCTTGGTGAGCTGACGGTCCCCTGGTCCGCGGTCGCCCCCGCCTGAAGCGCCCCAATGTGGCCTTGGTTGCGTCTGACGCACCGAAGGCCGCCTTGGGTGCGTTGAACGCACCGAAGGCCACATTCGGGCGCTTGTTCACCGGGGCACCCCCGCTGCGTCACCCCGAAGTGACCTGCGGTGATCACCATTGAGCCGTGGAACTGCTGGCGCACGTCACCGAGCTGCTGCGCGACGCCCTGGGCTCGCCGTGGCTGTGGGTGCTCGTCTTCGCCGTGTCCGGGCTGGACGCGCTGCTGCCGTTCATGCCCAGCGAGACGACCGTCGTGACCGTCGCCGTGCTGCTCGGCCCGGACCCGGCGACCCTCACGCTGCTCGCGGCCGTGGCCGCCGGGGGCGCGTGGGCGGGTGACTGCCTCGGGTACGCCGTCGGCCGGGCCGCCGGGCCGCGGGCGATGGCGCGGCTGCACCGCGGGCCGGAAGGGCAGCGGCGCTACGCGTGGGCGCGGGACCAGGTGCACCGCAACGGCGGCCTGCTGATCATCGCCGCGCGCTACCTGCCCGGCGGACGCGTCGCCAGCGCGCTCGCCAACGGCAGCCTCGGGTATCCCGTGCGCCGGTTCGTGCCGCTCGACCTCGCCGGCGCGGCGATCTGGGCGGTCTACAGCGTGCTGATCGGTCTCGCCGGCGGAGCCGCCTTCGCCGGCGAACCGGTGAAGGGCCTGGTGCTGTCCTTCAGCCTCGGACTCGGCCTGGTGGTCGCGATCGAGGCCGGGCGACGGCTACGGTCGGCCCATGCGGGAAGCGATCGACATCCACGCCGACGCGCTGAAGCGGGCGGCGCTGCAGGCGGGCCCGGCGGCCCGGGTGCCGAACTGTCCGAAGTGGACTGTTCGTGACCTGGTGGGGCACATCGCCTCGATCCACTGCCGCATGATCGGAGCCGCGCTGGACCGGGACGTCGAGCCCGTGCCGCCCGCGGACTGGGCCGACGTCCTCGGCAGTGACACGGCTCGGCGCCAACGGCCGGCGCCTGGCCCTGCGCGAAGCCCTGGTGCGGAAGCCGGACACTCCGTGGGCCCGCCGGATGGCCCACGAAACGGCGATTCACCGCCTCGACGCCGAATCTGCCTCGAAGACGTTCCGCAGACGCGCTTCTCCCCGGAGTTCGCGAACGACGGCATCGACGAGTTCCTGACCTTCCTGGTCCCGCACCGCGGCTTCACCCTCGGCCTGCGGGTCACGACGCCCGAGCGCACGTAGACCCTGGGCACGCCGAACACCGAAATCGATGGCGACGCCGACGACGTCTACCGAGCGCTGTACGGCCGGCCGAACAACGCGGCGGTCACCGGGGACCGGCTCCCGGCCCTCTGACCAGCGCGAGGGAGAATGCCCGTCGTGACCGCTCCCGAACGCCGCTACGTCATCACCTTCGGCTGCCCCGACCGCACCGGCATCATCGCCCAGATCTCCGGGTTCCTCGCCGAGCACGGCGGCTGGATCGTCGAAGCGGCCTACCACACCGACCCGGACACGGGCTGGTTCTTCACGCGCCAGGTCGTCCGGGCCGACTCACTGCCGTTCGACGCCGCCGGGCTGCGCGCCCGCTTCGGCGAGGTGGCCGCGGACCTGTCCGCGGAGTCGAGCTGGGAGGTCAGCGACACCGGTGAGCGGCGCCGCGCGGTGGTGCTCGTCTCGAAGGCCGGGCACTGCCTGTACGACCTGCTCGGCCGCGTCGCCTCCGGTGAGCTGGACGTCGACATCGCCGCGGTGATCGGCAACCACGAGTCGCTGGCCGACATCACCCGCGCGCACGGGATCCCGTTCCACCACGTGCCGTTCCCGGCCGGCGGCAAGGCCGAGGCGTTCGAGCAGGTGCGCAAGCTGGTCGGCGAGCACGAGCCGCACGCGGTGGTGCTGGCCCGGTTCATGCAGATCCTGCCCGCGGACCTGTGCCGCGAGTGGGCCGGCCGCGCGATCAACATCCACCACAGCTTCCTGCCGTCGTTCATCGGCGCGAAGCCGTACCACCAGGCGTACGCGCGCGGGGTGAAGCTGGTCGGCGCGACCTGCCACTACGTGACGGCGGACCTCGACGCCGGCCCGATCATCGACCAGGACGTCATCCGCGTCGACCACGGCGACTCGGTCGAGGACATGGTCCGCAAGGGCCGGGACATCGAGAAGGTGACGCTGGCCCGCGGCCTGCGCTGGCACCTGGAGAACCGGGTCCTGGTGCACGGCAACCGGACCGTGGTGTTCTGACGCGGTCATGAGTGTTCAGTCGGGTTAGAACCCGACTGAACACTCACGAGGTCAGGCGCCGATGGTGGAGGCGTCGATGACGAAGCGGTAGCGGACGTCGGAGTTCTCGACGCGCTCGTACGCCTCGTTGACCTTGTCCGCCGAGATCGTCTCGATCTCCGCGCCGATGCCGTGCTCGGCGCAGAAGTCCAGCATCTCCTGGGTCTCGGCGATGCCGCCGATCATCGACCCGGCCAGTACCTTGTTGCCGCCCAGCAGCGAGAAAGCGTTGTACGACAGCGGTTCGCCGGGCGCGCCGACGTTCACCATCGCGCCACCGACCTTCAGCAGGCCGAGGTAGGCGTCCACCGGCAGCTTGGCCGACACGGTGTTGAGGATGATGTCGAACTTGCCGCGCAGGACGTCGAACGTCGCTTCGTCGCTGGTCGCGTAGTAGTCCGTCGCGCCGAGCTTGAGGCCGTCTTCCTGCTTCTTGAGGCTCTGGCTCAGCACGGTGACCTCGGCGCCCATCGCGGCGGCGATCTTGACGCCCAGGTGCCCGAGCCCGCCGAGGCCGATCACGGCGACCTTCTTGCCCGGCCCGGCGCCCCAGTGGTTCAGCGGCGAGTAGGTGGTGATGCCTGCGCACAGCAGCGGCGCGGCGATGTCGAGGCTGATGCCCTCGGGAATGCGGCAGACGAACGCGTCCTTCACGACGATCTGGTTGCTGTAGCCGCCGTAGGTGTTCTCGCCGTCGAAGCCGACGCCGTTGTACGTCTGGACGTTGCCCTTGACGCAGAACTGCTCGGTGCCCGCCTGGCAGTATTCGCACTCGCCGCAGGAGTCGACCATGCAGCCGACGCCGACGCGGTCGCCGACCTGGTACTTCGTCACCTCGGACCCGACCGCGGCGACGATCCCGGCGATCTCGTGGCCCGGGACCATCGGGAAGATCGCCTGGCCCCAGTCCTCCTTGGCCTGGTGGATGTCGCTGTGGCAGATGCCGGCGTAGGCGATGTCGATCAAGACATCATCGGCACGCAGGTCGCGGCGCTCGATCGTGGTCGGTGCGAGCGGCGCACCCGGCGCCGGTGCGGCAATGGCGTGCGTGGTGGTGCTCATGGAACCCTCCAGGTTCAAGTACCGTTGATCCTCGTAAGAGGTCTCTTACATGCCTACGTAAGTGGGCTCTTACATATTTCGATCGGGAGATGTGATCCGGGCCATGGGCGGGAAGTACCACCACGGCGACCTGCGGGCCGAGCTCGTGCGCGTCTCGCTCGACCTGATCGCCGAGCAGGGCCTCGAGGGCTTCTCGGTCGCGAAGGTCGCGAAGCTGGCGAACGTCAGCCCCGGCGCGCCGTACCGGCACTTCCCCACTCGCGAGAGCCTGCTGGCCGAGGTCGCCTGCCACATCGCGTGCCAGCTGGCCGACCGCGTCGCCACGGCGGCGGCCGAGCACGAGGATCCGGCGGACGCCCTGGCCGCGGGCGCGGGCGCGTACACGCGGTACCTGATCGAGCGCCGGGCCGGGATGAACGTCATCTACGCCGACGGCCTCCACGGTCCGGAGCACGTGGAGCTGCACGATCAGACCCGGCGCCTGACCGACGAGTTCCTGCTGCGCTGCCTGGCGGTCGCGCCCGACCCCGAGACCGCGCTGGAGCTGATGGAGCAGCTGTTCACCCAGGCCCACGGCTACGGCACGTTCCAGCTCGACGGCGTCTTCGTCAAGCACGGCTACTCGGTGGACCTCGTGGTGCACAAGTCGACCGAGGCGGCGCGGATCGTGATCGCGGGCCGGACTGTCGGTGGTCCGCGCTAGCTTGGGTCCATGGGGATCACCGGCACGCACATCGACACGCACGAGGCCTTGCGCGACCTGATCGGAGAAACGAAGCCGAGGACACGGCAGAAGATCCTCGACCACCTCGACGAGCACGCGCGGAACCTGATCGCGCACTCGCCGTTCGTGCTGCTGGCGACGTCGGCGCCGGACGGCAGCTGCGACGCCTCACCGCGCGGCGACCCGGCGGGCTCCGTCCTGGTGCTCGACGACCGGACGCTGGTGCTGGCCGACCGGCCGGGCAACAAGCTGATCGACAGCTTCCGCAACATCGTCGACAACCCGCACGCGGGGTTGCTGTTCCTGGTGCCGGGCATGAACGAGACGCTCCGGGTGAACGGCCGCGCGAAGCTGCTGTCGGACGCGCCGTTCTTCGATTCGCTTGCGGTACAAGGTAAACGGCCGAAGCTCGCGGTGGTCATCGAGGTCGACGAGCTCTACATGCACTGCGCGAAGGCGTTCCTGCGGTCGTCGCTGTGGGACCCGTCGACGTGGCCGGAGCGGTCGACGCTGCCGACCTTGGGCACGATCCTGCGCGACCAGCTGTCCTTGTCGACGTCGGCGAAGGAGCTGGACGACGACCTCAACGAGCGGGCGCTGACCCAGCAGTACTGATCCCGGCCGCACTTATTCCGGCAACGACGTCGAGCAGCCCGGGGAACCGCGTGTCGAACTCGTCGCGGCGCAGGCGGACGAACGTGCCGTTGCCCGCGTCGCGCTGCCGGACCAGGCCGGCCTCGCGCAGCACGCGCCAGTGGTGCGTGCGGGTCGACTTGGCGATCGGCAGCGGGAACGACGAGCACGCGCGCTCGGTGCCGCCGCCGTTCACGAGCTCCAGCACCACCGCGCGGCGATGGGGATCGGCGAGGGCGGACAAGACGGCGCCGAGGTCGACGTCGGCCATCTCCGGGATCGGCAGTTCACCGGGCATGCTGGACATGGTACGGCAACTGTCGTACCTTCGACGAGGTACGAGAACCTTCGAACCTCCGGAGATCCGCATGCTCTGCGTCTTCGACGTCAACGAGACCCTGCTCGACCTCACCGCCATGGACGGCCTCGTCGGCGGCCCCGAGCTGCGGCGCGAGTGGTTCGGGCTGGCGATCCACACCGTCCTGACCGTCACGGCCACCGGCGGCTACCGCGACTTCGCCGGCATCGCGGGCGAAGCCGCCACCGAAGTCGCCGCGCGGCACGGGCGCACGGTGGACCTCGCCCAGATCGGCGCAGGACTCCGCTCGCTTCCCGCCCACCCGGACGTCGAAGAAGGCCTCGCCAAACTGCGCGAAGCCGGCCACGACGTCGTCGCGCTGACGAACTCGCCGCTCGCCACGGCCGAGGCGCAGCTGCAGAACTCCGGCCTGGCCACGCTCTTCGACCGGATCTTCTCGGCCGAGCAGGTCGGCAAGCTCAAGCCCGCGCCGGAGCCGTACCGGCAGGTGCTGGACGCCTACTCGGTGGCGCCGGCGGCCGCGGTGATGATCGCCGCCCACGACTGGGACATCGCGGGCGCGCAGGCGGCCGGGCTGCGGACGGCGTTGCTCGCCCGGCCCGGCGTCCGCCCGCTGCCCGGCTCGCCCGAGCCGACGTACACGATCACGTCGCTGCCCGAGCTGGCCGCTCTCCTGGGTTAGTCCGCGATCCGGACCAGCATCTTGCCGGTGTTGGCCCCGGACAGCAGGCCGAGGAAGGCGTCCGGCGCGTTGCGGATGCCGTCGACGAAGGTCTCGGAGTACTTGATCTCCCCGGACTTCACCAGCGGCGCGACCTCGCTGACGAACTGCTGCTGCAGGCCCCAGTGGTCGATGACCAGCAGGCCGCGGATGGTGAGCCGCTTGGCGATGATCTGCGCGAGGTTGCGCGGCGCCGGCGTCGGCTCGGTGGCGTTGTACTGCGAGATCATGCCGCAGACGGCGATCCGGCCGTGCAGGGTGATCGAGTTGATGGCGGCTTCGAGGTGCTCGCCGCCGACGTTGTCGAAGTAGACGTCGATGCCTTCCGGCGCCGCCTTTTCGAGCTGCCCGGCGACCGGGCCGTCCTTGTAGTTGAAGGCGGCGTCGAAGCCTAGGTCGTCGATCAGGTGGCGGACCTTCTCCGCCGACCCGGCCGAGCCGATGACGCGCTTGGCGCCCTTGAGCTTCGCGAGCTGCCCGACCAGCGAGCCGACGGCACCGGCCGCGCCGGAGACGAACACCGTGTCGCCCGGCTTGAACTCGGCCGACTCGAGCAGGCCCGCGTACGCGGTCAGGCCCGGCATGCCGAGGACGCCGAGGTAGGTCGACAGCGGCGCGGCGTCGGCGTCGACCTTGACGAAGCGCTTGGCGTCGAGGACGGCGTGGGTGCGCCAGCCGGCCTGGTGCAGCACGTGGTCGCCCGGCTTGACGTCGTCGACGTTCGACTCGACGACCTCGCCGACCGCCCCGCCGGACATGACCTCGCCGACCGCGAAGGGCGGCGCGTACGACTTGACGTCGCGCATGCGCCCGCGCATGGCCGGGTCGACGCTCATGATCAGGTTGCGCACCAGGATCTGCCCCTCGCCCGGGGTGGGGATCTCGGTGTCGACGACGTCGAAGTTGTCGTGCGTCGGGACACCTTCGGGGCGCGAGGCCAGCCGGATTTCGGTCGCTGTGGTCACCGTCGAACTCCTCAAGTCGGTCGAAGCGGGGCATGCGCCCCGGATTTCACCGGGTAGAACCGGCTAACCGGGGCGCACATTCCGATTGTGACTGGTCACACGATCTCGGCGAGCTTCCCGAGTACGCCGTCGTAAATCTTCTTGAGCCCGCCGGGCGCGAAGGTCTTCTCGAAGAAGCCGCCGATGCCGCCCGCGCCGTCCCAGGTCGTCTCGATCCGGACGAGGCTCTTGTCGCCCGCCTCGGACACGGTCCAGGTGGTGACCATGCTGGAGTTCGCGTCGGTCTCGACCAGGGTGCCGGGCTTCGGCTCGCTGACGGTGGCCTTGACGTCGCGCACGCGCTTGGACGTCGCCTGCAGCTTCCAGCCGGCCTTGGTCCCGGCGCCGACGCCGCCCTCGGTCACCTCGTAGTCGCGGTAGTGCTCGGTGAGCAGCTTCGGGCGCGTTTCGGCGTAGTCGGCGACGAGCGCGCGGACCTTGTCGGCCGGGGCGTCGATGGTGCGCTCCGCGGTGGCCGTGACCTTTCCCATTTCGCTCCTTCTCCTTCGGACGTCGATTGTGGTCCACGATTCCACCCCGCGCTGGGACGCCGTTCACCGCGTTACGCTGATGGGCATGAGTTCCACGACGGACGCCGTCGGCCGCCGGCGCGCGACGGTGGCGCTCAAGGACGCCCTGCGGGACCTGCGCAACCAGCTTTCCCTGCTGAACCACCAGGTCAGCTCGCGCTTGGCGCTCAAGGACGTCGACCTGGACTGCCTGGAGCTGATCGGCAGGTACGGGCCGCTGAGCCCGAGCGCGCTGGCCCGCCGCGCCGGGCTGCACCCGGCGACGATGACCGGCATCCTCGACCGGCTCCAGAAGGGCGGCTGGATCGTCCGCGAACGCGACCCCGAGGCGGCCGACCGCCGCGCGGTCGCCGTGCGCGCGGTCCGCGGCCGCAACGCGGAGCTGTTCCGGCTGTACGCGGGGATGAATTCGGCGATGGACGACCTCTGCGCCGGTTACAGCGAGGAGGAGCTGGCGCTGATCGCCGGTTTCCTGCGGCGGGCGACGTCGGCGGGCACCACCGCAACAGGTGATCTGGCTAACGGCTGACCAGCGGTTCTTTGTGCTGTACTGCCAGGCATGTGGCAGACGGGCGACGCGTACGAGGCCTACATCGGGCGGTGGAGCCGTCGGATCGCGCCGATCTTCGTGCGGCAGCTGGACGCCCCGGCGAGCCTGCGCTGGCTCGACGTCGGCTGCGGCACCGGCGCGCTGACGTCGGCCGTGCTGGCCGCGGGCGACCCGGCCGAAGTCGTCGGCGCCGACCCGTCCGAGGGGTTCCTGGCGACGGCCCGGGCGCAGGTGACCGACCCGCGGGCGTCGTTCGAGGTCGCCGACGCGCGTGAGCTCCCGTTCGCGGACGACAGCTTCGACGTGGTGGTGTCGGGGCTGGTGCTGAACTTCGTACCCGACCCGGCGCGCGCGGCGGCGGAGATCGCCCGGGTGACGCGGGGCCTGGCCGCGGCGTACTTCTGGGACCTCGCGGAGGGCATGGAGCTGATCCGGCACTTCTGGGAGGCCGCCGCCGAACTGGACCCGGCAAAGGTCGCCGAGCTGGACGAAGGCCGCCGGTTCACGCTGTGCCGGCCGGAGCCGCTGGGCCGGCTGTGGACGGAGGCCGGCTTCACCGGGGTGTCGGTGGGCGAGATCAAGATCCCGACGGTGTTCACCGGCTTCGACGACTACTGGCAGCCGTTCCTCGGCGCGCAGGGCCCGGCCCCGGCGTACCTGGCGACGCTCCCTGAGGCTCGCCGCGCCCAGGTGCGCGAACTGCTGCGAAGCAGGCTGCCGACAAACCCGGACGGCTCGATCCCGCTCTCGGCCCGCGCCTGGGTAGTCCGCGGCACGGCCTGACGCGCCCCAAGGCCACCTTGGGTGCGTTAGACGCAACCAAGGCGGCCTTCGGTGCGTCAGACGCAACCAAGGCCGCCTTGGGGCGCTTGCGTCAGAGACCGGCCTGCGCCAGCCAATCCTTCGCGACGTCAGCGGCCTTCTCGCCATCCGAGTCGACTCGCTTGTTCAGATCCCGCATCACATCAGTAGTCAGCTTCGCGCTCACCGCGTTGACCGCGGTCGCGAAGTCGGCGCCACGCTCGTCCAGCACCTTCTTGTTCACCGCCGGCACGACGTTCTCCGTCGGCACGATGTTCAGGTCGTCCTTGAGCACCGTGTAGTTCGAGTCGCCGGTCAGCGGGCTGACCGAGTCGACCGGGATCACCGTCACCGCGCCCGACTTCAGCTGCTCGACCCGCGGCCCGGCTTCCTGGACGGTCTGGAACGTCGCGTTCGTCAGCTTGTAGACGTCCTTGAAGCCCTGGAAGCACGGCAGGCGCTTCTCGCACTCCGGCGGGCCCGCCATGACGACCTTGTCCAGCTTCTTGAGGTCGCTGATCGACGCGATCCCCTTTTCCTTGGCCAGGTCGGACTTGACGATGTAGGTGTTCTTGTCCTCCGCCGCGGCGAAGTTCAGCAGGCCGACGCCGCTGGCCTCGAACAGCTTGGCCAGCTGCTCGTGCTCCTCCTGCGCGGTCTTGCCGGCCTCCTTGCCGAAGCCGGTCGTGATCGCCGCACCCTGGTACTCCGGGATGAACTGCAGCTCACCGGACTTCAAGGACGGGTAGATCAGCTCCCGCGAGCCCAGGTTCAGCTTGCGCGTCACCGGGTAGCCCTTGGCCTCCAGCGCCTGCGCGTAGATCTCGGCGAGGATCTGGCTGTCGGTGAAGTTGAAGGACGCGACGACGATCGGCGCCCCACCCTTGCTCTGCGCGGCGGGCTTGTCACCGCTGTCGCTGCCACCCCCACAGGCGGCCAAACCGAGCGTCGCCGCGACGGCCACCGCCACCACGGACGCGTTCCGGAACCAGCGCACTAATCCCACTCCCTCGTCACTCGAACAGACGAAAGGACCCTAGCCCCGCCCACCGACAAGCGCCCACATATTGGGAGAAAACCGCTCGCATTCCCAAACTTCGGAATGAGTTCCCACCAAACGGGGTAGGGTCGCCAGGTGCACGTGACCGCGGTGACCCCGCTGGCCGCCGATAGCGGACCCCCGATCTTCCAGTGGAAGTGGGTCGACCGCAACGCGGACGACATCGTCCAGCGCCTCGGCGAACACATCTCGCTGACCGCCGCCGCACTCGGCGTCGGGCTGGTCGTTTCGATCGCGCTCGCGGTGCTCTCGCTGCGGTACCGCTGGTCCTACCCGGTCATCCTGGGCACGGCCGGCGCGCTCTACGTGATCCCGAGCCTCGGCGCCTTCGCCGTGCTGGTGCCGTTCTTCGGGCTGACGTTCCTGACCGCGATGATCCCGCTCGCGACGTACACGCTGCTCATCCTGGTGCGCAACATCGTCACCGGCGTCGACCAGGTGCCGAACGAAGTCCGCGAGGCCGCGGTCGGCATGGGGTACACGCGCGGCCGGCTGCTCTGGCAGATCGAGCTGCCGCTCGCGCTGCCGGTGGTGATCGCCGGGCTGCGCGTCGCCGCGGTGACGACGATCGGGCTGGTCACGGTGACGTCGATGCTCGGTCTCGGCGGCTTGGGCTACTTCATCCGCGCGGGCATCCAGACGGCGACGCCCAACCCGACGGAGATCATCGTCGGCGTGGTGCTGTCGGTGGTCCTGGCGGTGGTCGTGGATCTCCTGTTGTGGCTCAGCGAGCGCCTGCTGGCGCCGTGGTCGCGGAAGGTGCGGGCCCGATGAGCTTCCTCGACCAGCTGAACGCGTGGCTCGCGGACCCGAACCGCTGGAGCTGGACGGACAAGGCCGGCATCCCGTACCGGACGGTGGAGCACCTTCGGTTTTCGTTGCTGGCGCTGGTGATCGCGGCGGTCCTGACGATCCCGGCGGCGCTGTGGCTGGCCCACTACCGCAAGGGCGCGTTCCTCGCGAGCAGCGCGGTGAACATCGGCCGTGCGATCCCCAGCTTCGGCCTGATCATCCTGTTCTGGTTCCTGGCCAGCCGCTGGGAGGTCGACACGACGTTCTGGCCGTTGCTGCTCGCGCTCGTCGCGCTCGCGATGCCCCCGTTGTTCACGAACACGTACGCGGGTGTGGTGTCCCTGGAACAGGAGACAGTCGACGCGGCTCGCGGCACGGGTTACCGCGAGTGGCAGATCATGCTGCGCGTCGAGCTGCCCCTGGCGTCACCGGTGCTCCTGGCGGGCGCGCGGGTGGCGTTCCTCCAGCTGATCGCGACGGTCGCGATCGGCGCGATCGTCAACGACGGCGGCGGCCTCGGCCGCTACATCGTCGATGGCTTCGCGCTGGGGGCGTCGGGCTACGGCGAGATCTTCGCGGGCGGCCTGGCGGCGGTGGTCCTGGCGCTGGCGTGCGACGGCCTGTTCGCACTGATCACCCGGTTGGCCACGCCCCGGGGTCTGGCCCTGCAGAACGCCCGGCGCGAGTCATAGGGGCATCGCGCTAGAAGGCACCGAGCAGGATCAGCACGCCCAGCGCGATCAGCACCGCGGGCAGCACTACGTGCCCCCACCGCGCGAGCACCCGTGCGACACCCGGCCGCGTCGCGAGAAACCGCCCGGCGACGCACCACACGGCGACGCCCGCGAGGAAGACCACGGTGTAGCCGGCAAGTCCGGCGGGCCCGGTCGCGGCGAAGGCGGGCACGTAGACACCGACGTTGTCGCCACCGTTGGCGAAGCACACGACGGCGATCCCGAGCACCCCGGCCGCCGGCGCGGGTTCGTCGTCCTCCCTGCGCCACGCCTGCCAAGCGGCACGCACTCCGAGCAGCAAGGGCAGCACGCCCAGCCAGCGAACGGCGCCGTCCGGCAGCAATCCGGCCCCCAGCGCCCCGCCGATCGACGCGGCGAGGATCGCGGCGAACCCGAGGAACTGCCCGGTCACGACCTTGACGGCGCCCCACCGCCCGGCGGCCTGGGCGAAGAAGACGGCGAGCAGCACGAGGTCGTCGACGTTGGTCACGGCGAACATCACCGCGGCCCGCCCCACCAGCCCCAGGTCCACGCTCACTACCGCGTCGACGGGCCGGCGAGCGAGCCCTCCCGGCAAGCCTCGATCAGCCGCTCGATCTCCGGCCCGAGCGGACGGTCTTCGTCCACCGGCGGCACCACCGACCGCACCCATTCGTAAGCGGCGGCCAAGCCCGCGACGCCGCCCGAAGCCAGGTATCGCGCCTGCGACCCGGTGATCAGCTCGCACGCCGTGATCGCGAACAAGTGCGTCGCGGCCGTCCGAAGCTGTTCCCCCGCCGCCCACGCAAACGCTTGCACGTCCTCCTGACCAGCCGAGGTATCAAGAGAACCGAGCGTCGCGGGCGCCGCGAGGCGGCGCAACGCGTGCAGCTCGCCGACCGCTCGCTTGTGCAGGGGCACCAAGCCGGCCCGCGGCCCGGGATCCGTCGTGAGCTGCGCCGGAAGCCCGCTGAAGCGCTCGTCGAGCAGCCGGTGCGTGCGCTGCACCGAAATCTCGCCGAGGTGGACCAGCGCCGCCGTCACCGCGTCCATCCGCAGGCCGAGGTCGACCGCGTGGTACGCCGTCCCCGGGATGAACTCCCCGTCGACGAAGGACGGCGAGTCCCCCGGCATCGTCCCCCAGCGCCGGCGGGTCTCGGCCAGCTCGTCGTTGACGCGGGACGCGTGGGCCAGCGCGCGCGGCGCGACCCGCACCGACAGCGGTGCCTGCACGACCGCCGAGCGCACCGGACCGGCACCCACCATCCCGGTCAGGGCCTGCAACAGCCGCCGCAGGTGGTCGTCGCCGCCCGCCATGACCGGGGAGAACACCTCGCGCGGCGCGCCGAGGACGTCGATCGCCATCGCCTCGGTGAGCGTCTGCAGCTGGATGAGCTGCCGCGCCTCGGCCCAGCCCCGGTGCGCGTGCATCACGGCCAGCGGAGAACCCTGAAGCAGCGAAGCACCTTCCTTGGGCCCCAACACGTACGGCGCCACGCCACGCTTGGCGAGCGCGTCCTCAGCGGGGGTCTCGACGCCGTCTTCGAGGACCGTGCCGATGCCGAGGAACGTCTGGAAGGCGTGCGCCAGCGGGATGATCTCGCCCGAACTGCCGAGGCCGCCGCGCGGGACAGCGGGCGTGAAGCCGTCGTTCAGGCGGTCCACGAGGAACTGCACCAGCTCCGCGCTCACCCCCGACCACGGCTGCAGGAAGTCGCGCAGCCGCGCGACGAGCAGCGCGCGGACGTCCTCGGGCGGCAGCCACGGCGGCCCGCCGACAGCGCGGCCGATCAGCAGGTTGCGCTGGTGGTCCGCCTGCTGCCGCGCGTCGAGCGCGACGCCCGCCAGCCGGCCCATCCCGGTGGTGACGCCGTAGACGGGCTTTTCGCGGCTTCCGAGCGCCGTCAAGAGCGCCTCCCGGCGCTGCCGCAGCGTCTCTACCAGCGGTTTGTCCAGAACCAGCCGTTCACCGTCGGCGAACTCGCTTCCGTCGACGATCATCGGTACGGCAGCATGGTGCCGACGCCGGAAGCCTCGGCACGGGCCAGGATCATGTCCGCCACCGCTACGTCCGTTGTGGACAGTCCGCGGTGCCAGAACAGGATCCGCTCGGCGTCGTGCTCGCGGCCCGGCTTCTTCCCGGCCACGATGTCGCCGATCTCGGCGTGGACCCCGTCCGCGGTGAGGAGGCCGGCGTTGAGCTGCGGGCGCAGGGCGCCGAACCGCGGGTCGCCGGACCGCGATTCGCGCCAGTCGTCGACGACGACCTTGTCGATGTCGTCGAGCAGCGTGAGCTCGAGCGCGCTGATCGTGCCGTAGGGCACCAGGAAGGTGCCCGGCCGGAGGAACTCGCGCCGCACCAGCGGCTCGGGTTCGACCAGCCGGGAGGCCTCGACCTGGATGTCCGCGCCGTCCAGGGTCTCCTCGGCCGTGGCGCAGACGCGGACGTCCTTGCCGAGCCGCTCGGAGAGCCGGCGGCCGAAGTCCTCACGGGACTCCGGGCGCTTGCTGGTCACCCGGATCTCGGCGAAGTCGAACAGCGAGTCGAGGAGGACGACGTTCCACCAGGCGGTACCGCGGGCACCGATGTGCCCGAGCACCCGGGAGTCCGGGCGCGCCAGGTACTTCGCGCCGACGGCGGTCATCGCGCCGGTGCGGGCCTCGGTGATCATCGTGCCGTCGACAATGGCCCGCGGCATGCCCGTGTCCGGGTCGAGCAGCAGGATCAACGCCATTTCGGAAGGGAGGCCCCGTTCGAAGTTCCCCACGAAGTCACCGACGACCTTCACGCCACTGACCTGCTTCGAGGACAGGTGGCCGCGAAGGATGTTGAAGTGGCCCTTGCCGCCGTTGTCCGGCACGAGGTGCGTCCGCGGTTCGAAGACGACCTGGCCGCGGCCGTGGTCGGCGAGCACGTCCTCGACCGCGCCGACGATGTCCGCGTCCGTGACGCCGAGCGAGTCGATGTCGGCACCGGTCAGGTACCGGAGCCAGACGGACGTCACTTGGCGAGGTCCTCGATGACCTCGGCACCGGGCAGCGAGGCCAGCGCGGCGCCGGAGATCAGCAGCTTGCTGCCGCGGATCCCGCTGCCGATGACGAGCTCGGGAGCGTCGGCGACCCGCTGGTCGATCAGGATGGGCCAGTCGGCGGGCAGGCCGACGGGCGTGATGCCGCCGTACTCCATCCCGGTCAGGGTGACGGCTTCGTCCATCGGCGCGAACGACGCCTTGCGGACGTCGAGGCGGCGCTTGATCACGCCGTTGACGTCGGCGCGGGTCGTCGCGAGCACGAGCGCGGCCGCGAAGCGGACTTCGCCCGCGCGCTTGCCGGCGACGACGACGCAGTTCGCGGACGCTTCGAGCGGCGAACCGTAGGTCTCGCAGAAGGCGGCGGTGTCGGCCAGCGCCGGGTCGATCTCGGCGACGCCGACGGCGTCCGGATCGGCGAGCGCGGCGAGCGCCTTGGCGACGGGATCGGCGAGCAGGTCGGTACGCGTGGGGGCGGGAACCACGGTGAGGCTCCCGGCGATGGTCCAGGTCACGCTGCCAGCGTAACTACCAGTTCGAGCCGCCGCGCTGGACCTCGATCAGCTTGGGGCGGACGTCCACGATGTAGACCAGGGCCGCGGCCATGGCCGGCACCCAGAAGATCATCCCCGGGCCCATCACGCTGAACAACGCCATCGCGAGCGTCGCGCCGCCGGTGATGAGCATCCAGACGGGCTTGGTCTTGCGGTCGGCCGCGGAATAGGCGTCGGCGCGCTGCAGGAGCGCGTGCACGAACGCGAAGAGCCCGACCAGCGCGCTGCCCCAGTGGACTACTTCGAGGATCCAGATGGCAACCAGCACAGCGACAGCTTACGGCAAACCGCCCGAACGACCCCGGCCCCGCCACCGGGATGCGGTGGCGGGGCCGGGTGTTCACGGCGTTTTTACCCATCCGGCCAAAGCAGGCCGCGCCCACGCGGCACGTGACCGTTGCCACGAAGCCGTTCGGCCGTGGCGGTGGTCGGATCGGTCACGATCAGCCGAGTTACTTGTCGGTCTTCGGCGCGGCCGGCTTCTTCGCGGCGGCGCTGGTGGTGGTCGTGCCGCCGGTGGTGCGACGGGCCGGAGCGGCCGTCTTCGGGGCCGTCTTGTTCGCGACCTTGCGGCTCGCGGAGCGGGTCTCGTGGGCGACGTCGTCACCCAGCTCCTCGATGGCGTCGGCGGCGTCGCCGGCGACGTCGGTCACCTTGCGAGCGGTCTTCTCGCCGACCGAGCGGGTGCGCTTGGTGAAGGTGCCCAGCACGCCGTCGACGCGCTCGCGGACCTCGGTGGTGACGCCCTCGACCTGGCCCTGCGCGGTGGTCAGGGCCTCCTCGAGCTGCTCGATGGCCTTCTTGACCTGCGGCTGGGTCGAGAACTTGTCCCACGCCTGCTCGCCCGACTCGGCCAGCTTGTTGTACAGCTTGAGCGCGGCCTCGGTGTACTCGTCGATGACCTTGCGCAGCTCGGCCGGGTCCAGCTTCTCGCGGAGGCTCTCGACGTCGGTCGGCAGCTCCTGCAGGTTCTTGCGGGCGGTCTCGCTGCCCTTGGTCACGTTCTCCTTGGCCTTCGCCACGGCGTCGGTGACGGCCTGGCCGGCCAGGTTGCCGGCGCCGAGCGCGGCGAGCAGCGGGGTGCGGACCTGGTCGAGGGCGCTGGTCACGGCCTTCTTGACGTCTTCGGTGGTCTTGGGGGTCGTCATGCTGACTCCTTGGTGTCTGCGGCTGGTGTGCTGTCTGGGGTGTCTGCGGCGGGAGACGACCCGGCGGCCGGCCGTGCCGCGGCGTTCTCCCGGCGGAAGGACTCGTAGACGTCGAGCAGGACCTGCTTCTGCCGTTCGGTCAGCTCGGCGTCGGCGCGAATCGCGTCGCCCACCGGACCACCCGTCGGCAGATCGAGGATCCCGGCCTGCACGTACAGCGCTTCGGCTGAAATGCGCAGTCCCTTGGCGATCTGCTGCAGGATCTCGGCGCTGGGCTTGCGCACCCCGCGCTCGATCTGGCTCAGGTACGGGTTGGACACGCCGGCGAGCTTCGACAGCTGGCGCAACGAGATCTTCGCGGTGTTGCGCTGCTGGCGGATGTACTCGCCGATGTCGGAAGCGATGTCCGCGACCTTCTCCATGGGACCGCCGGATCCTGGCGTCCCACCGGTTTCTGCCATCCGGTCACCTCCTCGCGACACTTTCGACGGTACGCGCGAGTGCTAGCTATTGCAAGCACTCTGCTTGCAACAAACGGGCGTGACGCCCCTCACCCGCTAACGTGGGCCTATGACGCGCTCGGCCCGGCTGCGGCGGCGCCTCGTCGAGCACCTGCTCGACGAGGACGTCCTGCACGCCCCGGAATGGATCGCCGCCTTCCGCGCGGTACCGCGCCACGTCTTCCTGCCGCGGTTCTTCACGCCGGCGGGCGGGCTGTGGGCGGCGGTCGACCGGGAGGATCCCGGCTGGCTGGAGGCCGTCTACTCGCGCGACGTGCTGGTCACGCAGCTGGACGACGACCCGGACCGCTGGGAGCTCGCCCGGCGCACCGGGCCGGTGGCGGGGACGCCGACGAGCTCGTCGAGCATGCCGTCGATCATGGCGATCATGCTCGAGGAGCTGCGGGTGCGGGACGGGCAGCGCGTGCTCGAGATCGGCACCGGCACCGGCTACAACGCCGCGCTGCTGAGCCACCGCTGCGGCGCCGGCCAGGTGTCCACGGTGGACATCGACCCGGTGCTCGTCGGCGCGGCGCGCGAACGGCTGGCCGCGGCGGGCTACCGGCCGGCGTGCGAGGTGGGCGACGGCGCGCTCGGCTTCCCGGCCGGCACGCTGTTCGACCGGGTGCTGTGCACCGCTTCGGTCTCCTCGATCCCGCCCGCGTGGCTGGCGCAGACGGTGCCGGGCGGGCTGATCGTGACGACGCTGAACCGGCCGATCGGCGCCGGGCTGATCCGGCTGGTCGCCGGCGAGGACGGCACCGGGCAGGGCCACGTCCTCGCGCGCGACGGCCGTTTCATGCCGCTTCGCGCGCACCGGCCGGCGCAGGTCGACCCGCTGCCGATGCCGTCGCGGGACGACTGGGAGCAGACGCGGCTGCCGATGTCGTCGGTGATCCAGCCGCGCAAGCAGTTCGAGTTCTTCGCCGGGCTGGCGATGCCGGGCGTCCGGCCGGTGCGCGACCAGGACGGCACGGACCCGCACGCGACGGGCGGGCCGGGCGACCGCGGGCTCGCGCTCGTCCACCCGGACGGCTCGTGGGTCCGGCACCGCAAGCGTGCCGGCGCGGACGAGGTGGCCCAGGGCGGCCCGCGAGCGCTGTGGGAGCTGGCCGAGGCGGCGTACGTCGAGTGGTGCGAACTGGGCAAGCCGGACCGCGACCGCTTCGGGGTGACGGTCACCGCGGACCGCCAGGAGTTCTGGCTCGACGAACCGGGCGGCCGGACCTGGCCCCTCGCCGGACCGTAGCTTTCACGGGAAAGCTACGGCAGCCGCGCGCGAATCCACTTCTCGACGTGGTCGGCCGTCGCCTCGGCCGAGGCCTCCGTCGTGTCGAAGAGGTCGACACCCAGTTCCGCCGCCGACTTCTGCAGCCAGTCGTTGAACTCCAGCATCTCCTCGATGCGCGGCTCGTCCCACTCCCGCCATCCCGGGCGGGCCCGCAGCCGGCGGCCGAGCGCCTCCGGCGTCCCGACCAGGGCGAGGTAGTGGATCTCGCTGAAGAACGCGCGCTCCGGCAGCGGCTCGAACTCCGGGGGCGCGACCGTGCCGCACAGCACGACCGGGCGGCCGTTCTGGTGCAGCATCGCCGCCATCCGCAGCCACACCGCGCGGAACGCCGCGACGTCGTCGCGGAGGGCTCCCGTCCAGAGGACGTCCTGCTCCAGCACCACGACCTCGCCGCCGAACCGGGCCTCCAGGAGGGGGCCGAGCGTCGACTTGCCCGCACCGCTCGGGCCGGTCAGCGCGAACAACGGCAGCCGCCGGAACGGCCACCGGTGTCCGCACCGGACGCACTCCAGTTCCGCCCCGGCGGCGACCGGGCGGTCTGCCCGGTCGCCGCACGACGGACAGATCCGCAGGTCGAGACCCACCTCAGTCGAAGAGGTTCTCGAGGAAGCCGCGCTTGCGGTGGCCGTGCCCGTACGGCTTCGGTGAATCCGAGTAGCCGCCGCCGCGGTAGCCCTTCGGCGAATCCGCGTAGCCGCCTCCCCGGTAGCCCTTGGGCGAGTCCGGATAGCCACCGCGGTAGGGCCGCGGCGAATCGGGACGGCCGTGGCCACCACCCTGGTAGGGCGGTGGCTGGTGGCCGTAGAACGAACTCTCCGCACCGGAGATCGCTTCGAGCTCACCGCGGTCCAGGAAGATCCCGCGGCAGCCCTCGCACTGGTCGATGTGGACGCCGTTCTTGTCCACGGTCCGCATCTGGTTCTGACACTTCGGACAAATCACACATCAGAGCCTACGCATAAACGCGTCAGCAGGCGCAGAGGCAGAACGGGTGGCCCACTGGATCGGCGTAGACGCGGAACGTCTTCGGCTGGTCGTCCAGCAGTTTCGCGCCCAGGCCGAGCACGCGCTCGTGCGCCGCTTCCAGGTCCGTGACGTTGAGGTCCAGGTGCAGCTGCTGGGGGTTCTCCGCGGACGGCCACGCCGGCGGCCGGTAGTCGGGCACCCGCTGGAAGGCGATGCCCGCGCCGCCGGCGGGGTTGGCCAGCGTGACCCAGTGGCCGTCGTCGGCGACCTCGGGCGCGTCCCACTCCAGCACCGCCCGGTAGAACCCGGCCAGTGCCACCGGGTCGGGGCAGTCGAGCGCCACCACACCCAGCGTCGGTACCGCACTCATCGTCGCTCCTTTCGCTTGCCGGTAACCAGTGAAGGCATTATGTGGGTTAGCGCACGCGGGGGCAACCACCGACCGCCGTACACTGGGTTCGTGCACACCGACGCATCCCTCGTCGTGGAGTTCCTCAACACCGTCAACGTCGAAGAGGGCACTGACCTGCTCGAAGATCCCGGGCAGTGGCGAGGGTGGGCGGCGGCGCGGGCGTTGATCCCCAATCCGGCCGCCGAGGCCCGCGCGGCGCGAGACGCCCTGCGCGCCGCGATCGGGGACCCGCGGCTGCCCGGCGGGAGCCTCGACGTCGGCACGCGAATCTCCCTCACGGACGAGGGCCCGGCGCTCATGGCGGACGACGTGGTGGGAGCGGTGTTCGCGGCGTGCGCGCGGCTGGTCGTGCGCGGCGACTGGATCCGGCTGAAGATCTGCCCGGCGGACACGTGCCTGTGGGCGTTCTACGACGAGTCCCGCAACCGCTCGCGCACGTGGTGCTCGATGCGGGTGTGCGGGAACCGCGAGAAGGCGCGCGGCTGGCGAGCCCGGGCGGCGGAGACCGCGGCGGGCTGAGGCCGAACCGGACGACACGCGCACCCAGCTTGCCGACTCCCGCCCCCAGCCGGACGACACGCCGACTCGAGCCAGACTTGCCGTGTCGTCCGCCCAAGTACGCGAGTCGTCCGTCCAGGCACACGCGTCGTCCGTCCAGACACGCGGGGGCGGACCCGGCCGGCGGGCCGGGCGGCCTGGTCGGGGGCGGCCGGCGGGCAGGTCGAACGGTCTTGAATGAGTCATTCAGGACCTCAGACGCGCTGAATGAGTCCTTCAGGGCAACGCACGCCGGCTCTCATCCGAGCGGCGGACCCTCGAAAGCCTGTGGACAACCCCACGACCCAGCACCACATATCCACGCCTCCACCGGCCTCACCCCCACACGTTGTGGACAGCCATTAGGCCATCACCGTGAAAACCTGTGGATAACCCCGGGGATAACTCAGCTTCCTGTGGACAACTGGTTTGAAGCTCCCCCAGGTGTGGTATACGGCCAAGCTCGTCAGAACAGCAGCTCCGCGACCGCGTAGATGACGAGCCCGGCCAGCGCACCCACGACCGTGCCGTTGATGCGGATGAACTGCAGGTCCCGGCCCACCTGGAGCTCGATCTTGCGCGACGTCTCCTCGGCGTCCCAGCGCTCGACCGTGTCCGTGATGATCGTCGTGATCTCGCGCGAGTAGTTCTTCACCAGGTACGCCGCCGCGCCCTCGACCCAGCCGTCGGCCTTCGAGCGCAGCTGGTCGTCGGACACCAGCCGCCCGCCCAGCGACGTCAGTCCCAGGCGGACGCGCCTGCGCAGCTCGCTCGACGGGTCCTCCGCCGCCGTCAGCAGCATCTCCTTCGCCGTGCTCCACGCCGAGCCGATCAGCCGCTGGACCTCCTCGTGGTTCACGATCTGGCCCTTCACCTGCTCGGCGCGGGCCATCACGTCGGGGTCGGTCTGCAGGTCCTGGGCGAACTCGCCGAGGAACTTGTCCAGCGCCAGCCGCATCGGGTGGTTGACGTCGGTCTTCACCGCCCACGCGAACGACAGCACCTCGCCGTAGACCTTGTCCGCGAGCATCTCGTCGACGAACTTCGGCGACCAGCTCGGCGCGCGGTCGGACACCACGCGCAGCATCGTCGTGTGGTTGTCGCGGACCCACTCGTAGCCGCGGTCGCACATCAGGTCCACGAGCTTGTGGTGCGCGCCGTCGGCGAACACGCCCTGCAGGATCTTGCCCAGCGGCGGGCCCCACGGCTTGTCGATGATCCGCCGCGCGACGGCCTGCTCCATGATCGCCTGGACGTCCTCGTCGCGGAGGACGCGGACCGCGGCCCGGACCACCGTGGCCAGCTCGGACGTCACGCGCTCGGCGTTGTCCTCCTGGGCCAGCCACGCACCCAGGCGGCGAGCGATCTCGACGCGCTTCAGCTTGTCGCGGACGACTTCCTCGGACAGGAAGTTCGACCCGACGAAGTCGCCGAGGCTGCTGCCCAGCGCGTCCTTCTTGTTCGGGATGATCGCCGTGTGCGGGATCTTCAGCCCGAGCGGGTGGCGGAAGAGCGCCGTGACGGCGAACCAGTCGGCGAGCGCGCCGACCATGCCGGCTTCGGCCGCGGCGCGCACGTAGCCGACCCAGCCCGGCCAGCCGCTCGACTGCGCCCAGCTCGTCAGCAGGAAAACGATGGTGGCGCCGATCAGGAACGACAGCGCGACGAGCTTCATCTTGCGCAGCGCGCGCCGCTTTTCCTCTTCACCGGCGGCGCCGCCCGGCGGGTCGGCGGGCGTCACCTTGGCGGGGGTCAGTTGCTCCACCCTGCCATTGTCCGTGAGGATGGCTGATCGTGCGCGAACCTGCTCTCGTCCCCCGCCTCCGGCCGTTCACCTCGACCATCTTCGCGGAGATGACCGCGCTCGCCGTCCGGCACGACGCGGTCAACCTCGGCCAGGGCTTCCCGGACACCGACGGCCCGGCCGGCATGCTCGAAGCGGCCAAGAACGCGCTGTTCGGCGGGGCCAACCAGTACCCGCCCGGGCCCGGGCGGCCCGAGCTGCGCGCGGCGATCGCGCGGCACCGGCTGCGCTACGGCACCGAGTACGACCCGGACACGGAGATCCTGGTCACCGCGGGCGCGACCGAGGCCATCACCGCAACGCTGATCGCGCTGACCGAGCCCGGCGACGAGGTCATCGTCATCGAGCCCTACTACGACTCCTACGCCGCCGCGGTCGCGATGGCGGGCGCCGAACGCAAGGTCGTCGGGCTGGTCGAGGGCGAAGACGGGCGGTTCGGCCTCGACGTCGACGGGCTGCGCGCCGCCGTCACGCCGCGGACCCGGGCGATCCTGGTCAACTCGCCGCACAACCCGACCGGCACCGTGTTCACCCGCGCCGAGCTCGAGGCGCTCGCCGCGCTCTGCGTCGAGCACGACCTGATCGCGATCTGCGACGAGGTCTACGAGCACCTGGTCTTCGATGACGCGGAGCACATCCCGCTGGTCACGCTGCCCGGCATGCGCCCGCGGACGGTGAGCATCTCGAGCGCTGGGAAGACCTTCAACTGCACCGGCTGGAAGATCGGCTGGGTCTGCTCGACGCCGGAGCTGGTCGCGGCGGCGAAGGCGGCGAAGCAGTTCATCACCTTCGTGTCCGGCGGGCCGCTGCAGCCGGCCGTCGCGCACGCACTCGACCACGAGCTGCCCTGGGTCGACGGCCTGCGGTCCAGCCTGCAGGAAAAGCGCGACCGGCTTTCGGCCGGGCTCGCGGACGCCGGGTTCACGGTGCGGCCGACGGCCGGCACGTACTTCGTCTGCGTCGACGTGCGGCCGCTGGGCTTCACCGACGCCGCCGACCTCGCGTGGGAGCTGCCCGGGCGGGTCGGGGTCGCGGCGGTGCCCGTCAAGGTGTTCACCGATCACCCGGACGAGTGGAAACACCTCCTGCGTTTCGCGTTCTGCAAGCGCAACGACGTCATCGACGAGGGCATCACCCGATTGCGCAAACTGGTCTGACGACCGCGCCGGCAAGGCGGAAACTTTCCGGCGGTGAATTCGGGGGTGAAATGCCGACGCGCCGCGCGGGCCCGGGGCCGGGTGCGCCGGCGACCGCCGCGGCACCGGCCGGCGGGGTCGTCCGGTTGCCGCAGCCGGGTGTCACGCTCCGCGATCATGAAGGCACTTTCGCGTCTGCGGCGCCGCCTGGCGAGCGCGGTCCGGACCAGCGGGCGCGCGGGCGTCGACGATCACGGACCGGAGTGGTCCGAGCGGCGCGGATGCGGGCCGGCGGACCACTGTGGACCCCTTCGGCGCAGCGCGCGTCCCGCTCTCCGGGCCGCGTGCCGATCGCCCGGCTGAAACGCTTGCCCGCGCACCGAAAGCCACTGTGTCGGCACCGAAAGCTATCGGGGTACGGGAAACATCAGGTCAACGTTCAAATGTGCAAGTTGCAGAACTGGTCCGAATGGCGGCCGGGAAGCACCCGAACGGCACTGACAGTGATCAACTCGTCGGCCGCAGATACCTTGCCCGGTAGGGCCGTTCCGGCTTACGGGCTGGATAGAACGCGGGAGAGATGAAAGACTCCCGAGCGGTGCTAGAAAGAGTGCAGCCCCGGGGGAACTGCGACCTGGCCGGAGAAAGACCCCAGCAAGAACAAGACTCGAGCGGACACCGTGAGAGTTTCAGGCGCGGACGGTGGTGGTGGCGGTGAGCAGCACGGCGAACGCGCGCCGCAGCGCTCCCGCGCAGCCTGCGCTCACAACGGGTGAAGTGCGCGGGGGTCCGGAAGCCGGCACCCGCCTCGGCGCCGGCTCGATTTCCGCAGGTCACCAGCTCGGGAAAGCACGCACGCCGCGGCCGTGGGCAGCCGCGCTGCAGCGGCCCGCCGCCAAGATCCTCGTCGCCGGGGGCCTGACCCTCGCCGGCTGGCTGCTCACCGGCGCGCTGTCCGGCAGCACCGCGAGCGCCGCCGAAACGGCGAGCTGCCCGGAGGCCCCGGCCGTCTCCACTGTGGACCATTCCGCCAAGCCCTTGGCCCACGGCAGGCACCACCGGAGCCACCGCGAAGACGCCAAGTGCGCGCGCCAGGCGGACGAAACCCAGGCCGGCCCGGCCACGACCGGCGAACCCGAGACGACGGCCGCGGACACCGAGGCCACCGCGCAGCAGTCCACGAAGGACACTCAGCCCGCCGAAGAACCGTCGACAGCACCGGCGACGGAACCGGCCGCGAAGGCGACTTCCTCGGGCGGCTTGCTCGGCGGCCTCGTCGACGGCGTCACCTCCGCGACCAAGCCGCTCACCGAGCCCGCGACCACCACCAAGGCAACTTCCTCCGGCGGCCTGCTCAACGGACTCGTCGGCACCGTCACCTCCGCGACCGAACCGCTGACCCAGCCCACGACGAAGGCGACCTCGTCCGGCGATCTGCTCGGCGGGCTCGTCGGCGGCGTCCTCAACGTCGTCGGCGGCACGCTGAACACGGTCACCACGACCGTCAGCGGAACGCTGGACACCGTCACCACCCTCACGGACACGCTGTCCCACACCGTCCTCGCGCCGCTCACGCAGGCGCCCGCGAACAACCCGGACGCGCCCGTCCTGCTCCCGCTCGACGACCTCCTCGACCCGATCCTGGGCGGCAGCTCGAACTCCGGCGGCGTCACGGTCACCGTGACCGGCGTCGTCAGCGACACCCTCACCCCGGTGACCACCGCCGCCGCCGGCACCGAAACCGCCCCCGCCGCGGCGGAAGCGGCAACGACTTCGCAGACCTCCCGGGTCGCGGTCGTGCACCTCGTCGAGGTGCAGCACACGCTGCCCGCCCAGCAGGAGCAGCCGCGAGACTCCGGTGTCCACGCTCGCAACGGCGGTGGCGGCGACAGCACTCCGGGCCTGCCCGGCGGCACCACCGCCCCGAGCGCGCCGGCACCGACCGCCGCTCCCGGCCACGACGGCCCCGGGGGCGTCCGCCACCCGTTCGCCGTCCACGCCGACGACGTCACCACCACCCAGCTGAAGCTCATCGGTGCCAGCCTCGACCACGACGTCGACGGCGCGGGCAGGGAAGCCGCCCTGCCCACCACCTCCCCCGACTGACCCCGGACCGGGCAGCCGGGGAGAACTGCGTCCAAAACAAGATCGACCAGACGCACGCGCACGCCGTTGAGGCGTGACGATTCCCCTGCTCCAGTACGCGATCCGTGACTCTTTCACGTCTCGTGACGCTCAACCGCGTCCGACGTACCCCAGGGGCGTAATCCCATGCGAAACCACAGTCTTTCCGACCGGCCGACCGCGCCCGGCCGGGTCGGATCCCGGTCCCGGGGGGGGGGGGGGGGGGGGGGGGGGGAGGGGGGAGGGAGGTGGGGGGGGGGGGGGGTGTCTGGCATCTCGTCCCCCGAACCCCTCAGAGAAC
>NZ_JBVHUL010000010.1:0-184357 GCF_055565395.1 Amycolatopsis sp. NPDC028719 | reverse complement strand
ACGTACCCCGGGGGCGTAATCCCATCAAAACCCCCCTTCTTCCCACCCCCCCACCCCCCCCCGCCCGGTTCGCCCCCCTTCCCCGCCCTCCCCCCCCCCCCCCCCCCCCGGGACCCACACCGGGTGTGCTCCGGGAGTTTTCGCTCACCGCGCCGAGCGAGATCTCGCAGTACCGAGAGCGCATCTGAACCGCGGGCTTCCCGGCACGTCGAGGGGCTGTGCCGGGAAGCCAGCGGTTACCCGCGAGCGGGGTCACGTCCGCGAACGGGGGTGTGCACACCGAACCGGTGCGCTGGATGCTCACGAACGCCGCCCATCCCTGGGAGCAGGCTCGCATCCAGCGCACCGGTTCGTTCAGGCGATCGGCGCGTCCAGTGAGGCCGGGGTGCCGCTGACCGACGCCGCCGCGGCGCTCAGCCGCCGGACCGCCTCGTCGATCTTGTCCGGCGGCAGGGAAAACGGCAGCCGGATCCAGCGCTCGAGGCCGCCGTGGACGCCGAAGCGGGAGCCGGGCGCCACCTGGACCCCGTGGCTCGCCGCGGCCACCGCCAGCCGCGAGCTCACCGGCTCCGGCATCCGGCACCACAGCGACAGGCCACCCTTCGGCAGCGTGAAGGTCCACTCCGGCAGGTACCGGTGCACCGCGCCGGCCAGGGCGTCGCGGTAGCCGCGCAGCTCCTCGCGCCGGTGGGCCAGCGCGGCTTCGTCGGCCAGCAGCTCGGTCAGCACGATCTGCTCGAACACCGGCGACCCGAGATCGACCGCGTAGCGCGCCGAAACCAGCCGGCCGAGCAGGTCCTCCGACGCGCGGATCCAGCCGAGCCGCAGCCCGCCCCAGTGCGTCTTCGACGCCGAGCCGACGCAGATCGCCAGGTCGCCGGCGAAGGTGGCCAGCGGCGGCGGCCCGTCGAGCGGGTCGCCTTCCAGGTCCAGCTCGACGAGCGTCTCGTCGACGACGACCGGGGTCCGGGCGCGGGCCAGCACCGCGCCGAGCCGTTCGCGGCCTTCGGCGTCCAGGCGCAGGCCGGTCGGGTTCTGGAAGTCGACGACCAGGTAGGCGAAGCGCGGGTTCGCCTGGCGCAACGCCGCGTCGATGCCCGCGATGTCCCAGCCGCGCAGCCCGGCCGGGTCGAGCGCCACCGGCACCGGGATCGCGTGCGCGGCGCGGATCGCCTCCAGCGCGTTCGGGTACGTCGGCTGCTCGACGAGCACGCGGTCGCCGGGGCCCGAAAGCATCCGCAGGACCAGGACGAACGCGTGGTGCGCGCCGTTGGTGACCATCACCTGCGCGGGCGTCGTCGGCAGCCCGCGTTCGGTGTACCGCCGGGCGATCTTCTCCCGCAGGCCGAGCAGGCCGCGTTCCTGGTAGCCGTGGTCGCCCAGGTGGTCGGCGAGCCGGACGCGGGCCGCGTCGACCGCCGCGGCCGTGCCCGGGATGGCTGGCGAGGACGCGTGGGTGAAGTCGATCGAGCCCTCCCCCACCGGGGCGAGCGGGCCGCGGCGACGCCGGCCGGGCGCGGCGATCCACGACCCCGCGCCGCGGCGGCTCGCGACGAACCCGTTCTCCCGCAACCGGTCCAGGGCCGCGCCGATCAGCGTCCGGCTGGCGCCGAGCGCGTCGGCCAGCTCGCGCTCGGCGGGCAGCCGGGTGCCGAGCGGGAGCTGGCCGTCCAGCACCTGCAGCTCGATGGCGGCGGCCAGATCGGCCGACCCCTGCCGGGACCCGCCTTGCCGCCAGGAGCCCAGCAAGGTGGCCAATCGAGGACCGGAGATGCGTCCACCTACCGGGATGACGGATTCCATCAGGCCAATATCCTGGAAGTGGCCATGGTTTACAAGACCACTTTGCCCTGATAGTGGAGAGGTGGCTCAGATCGATCTCCGGCCCGTCCGGATCTCCCGCGACCCCGTCCGCCGCAGTGTCCAGCTGTTCGGGGGCCTCGCCCTCTACGGCACCAGCGTCGCCTTCGTGACCCGCGCCGGCCTCGGTCTCGAGCCGTGGAGCGTGCTGGCCGAAGGCGTCCTGAAACACACCGGCCTGACGTTCGGCACGGTCACCGGGCTGATCTCCGTGGTCGTGCTCCTGCTGTGGGTCCCGCTGCGCCAGCGGCCCGGGATCGGCACCATCGCGAACGTCGTGGTCGTCTCGGTCATGGTCGACGCCGTGCGGGCCGTGCTCCCCGACCAGCACGACCTGGGGTGGCAGATCGCGCTGCTGGCCGGCGGGGTGGCGCTCAACGGCGTCGCGACCGCCACCTACGTCGGCGCGCGGCTCGGCCCCGGTCCCCGCGACGGCCTGATGACCGGGCTGGCGGGACGCACCGGCTGGTCGGTCCGGCTGGTGCGCACCGGCATCGAGGTCACCGTGGTCGCCGTCGGCTTCCTGCTCGGCGGCACCGTCGGGATCGGCACCGTGCTCTACGCACTGGCCATCGGGCCGCTCACCCAGATCCTGCTGCCGCTGACCACCTGGCGCGACCGCGCCGCCGAAGAGCAGGAGCAGGGCCGCTAGCCGGCCTTGCGCTGCTGCACCGCCCGGCGCAGCGTCGGGTAGTCGGCACCGCGCCGGGCGAGCACGTCGTCGGTGTCGCGCTGCTGGGCCAGCGCCAGCAGGATGTGCTCCTGCCCGAGGTGCTTGTCCCCCAGCCGGACGGCCTCCTTGAGGCTCAGCTCCAAGGTCTTCTTCGACTGCGACGTGAACGGGATGTGCCCGCGCTTGACCGGCCCGAGCCGGCCGGCGAGCGCCCCTTCGCCGTGGGTCTGCTCGATGCGTTCGACGATCTGCTCGACGTCGATGCCGAACTCGGTGAGCGCTTCGGCGTCGGCCTCACTGACCCCGCCGCGGCGCCGGGTGCGCGCCAGCTCGGCGGCGACGTCCTCCGCGGAGATACCCAGCTCGGCGAGCAGGGGGACGTCGGTCTTGACCAGGCCGGCCAGCAGGTGCACCGGCCGGATCTCCACCGAACCGGACTCCCGCGCCACGATCTGCGCTTCGACGACCGCCATCCGCGCGTCCGCCGTGAACCGTTCGAACATCAGTGCCTCCCGTACTTCTTGTGCACGGCCTGCCGGCTGACCCCCAGCTCGGCGGCGATCTCCTGCCACGACCAGCCGTTGATCCGCGCGCTGCGGACCTGCACGGCCTCCAGTTGTTCCACCAGCCGCCGGAGCGCGGCGACCGCACGCAGTCCCACCCGGGGATCGCGGTCGCCGGCCCGGGCGGCCAGGTCTGTCGCTTCCGTCATGCCTGTCAACCTACGTTGACATCGGAGCCGTGTCAACCTGAGTTGACAGCTCGCTGCGATGCAGTGAATGACTCATTCCTGGCATCCGACGCAGTGAATGAGTCATTCACTGCGCTCCTCGGCAGCGTTCTCGGCGCGAAGACCGCGGACCGGCGACGTACAGTCGGGTGATGCCCGAGATCGTGATCGCCGAGCGGGCCGGGGTGGGCGCCGACGGCCACCCCCGCCCGACCGAAGACCACGTCGTCGTGCTGGACAACGCCGTGTTCGTCCTCGACGGCGCCACCTCGTCGGACCCCTCGCAACCGCCGGGCGGCTGGTACGCCGAACGGCTCGCCCGCCGCCTCGCCGACGACCTCCGCGCGGCACCCGAAGCCGACCTGACGGACCTCCTGACCAGCGCGATCGCCGTCGTGACGGCGGAGAACGCCCTGCGGCCGCAGCAGTCGCCGTCGAGCACGGTCGCGGCGGTGCGGTGGCTCGAAGAGCGCGTGGAAGCGCTGGTGCTGGCCGACAGCCCGGTCGTCGGCTTCGGCGGCTTCGGCGTCGACGTCGTCTCCGACGACCGGCTCACCCGGCTGCGGCGGCGCGGGATGCTCCAGACCGGCGCGGACGTCCGGCGCCGGCGCAACGCCCACGACGGTTTCTGGGTCGCCGAAGCCGATCCGGGCGCGGCCGCCCACGCGGTCCGCCGCAGCTGGCCGCGGGCCGACGTCGACGCCGTGCTGCTCGCCAGTGACGGCGTCTCGATCGGCGTCGACCAGTACGAGCTGTTCGACTGGCGCGAGGTCCTCGCGATCACCCGCGCCGACGGTCCGGACGCCGTGCTGGACGCCGTCCGGACCGCGGAGAAGCAGGACCCGGACGGCGAACGCTGGCCGCGTCCGAAGCGCCACGACGACCAGGCCCTGGTACTGATCGACTTCGCATCCGGGGGAATTCAGGGTCTTCCCTGATCACGACCGTCCCGTTCTCCGAGAACCTGGAGAGCATGGGGACGGAACAGGGGAAGCGCACGAGACCGTGGCGGCTCGTGGCACTGGGCGCGATCGGCTGGGGGCTGTTCACGGCCGTGGTGCTGCACATCATCAGCTCGCACGACCCGGTGTACGACACGCTGTCGAGCTACACCGTGACCGACCGGGGCGAAGGGATGCTCGCGGCGAGCGTGCTGTCGCTGGCCATCGGTTCGCTGGCGGTGCTCGGCGCGCTGCACGCCGCCGGTGTGCCGCTGTCACGGACGACCCGGGTGCTGCTCGCGCTCTGGTCGCTCGGGATGGCCGCGGCCGCGGTGTTCCCGGCGAGCTACCCGGAGGCGCCCGACCCGGTGAGCGGCGAGATCCACCTCTACGCGTGCCTGGTCGCGTTCCTGAGCCTGCCCGGCGCGGCGATCTCGCTGCTGGAAACGTTGCGGGGACGGCCGGAGCGCGCCGCCGTCGTACGGGCGATCCGGCTGACCGCGGTCGCGTTCGGGCTGTTCGCGATCAGCTTCGTGCTGGTGCGGCTGAGCGAAGCCGAAATCGGGCCGTTCCGCGAGATCTCGGACGCGTTCCCGATCGGGGTCACACAGCGGGGGCTGCTGCTCGCCGACGTCGTGCTGCTGTGCACGCTGCTGCGGGTCGCGACCCGGCTCGAGTCAGCCTTCGACGGCCTCGGCGAATTCGGGCGCGTAGCCGTACAGGCCGGGCATCCCGCCGGTGTGCAGGAACACCACGTGGTCGTCGGGGGCGAAGTGGCCCGCCCATTCGACCAGCGCGGCGGCCACCTTGCCGGTGTAAACCGGATCGAGCACAACGCCCTCGGTGCGGCCGAAAAGCCGTAGCGCGTTCCAGACCGCGTCGGTCGGGATGCCGTAGCCGGGGCCGAGGGTGGAGTCGCTCATCTTCGTGTGCGTGAGCGGCGGCGGTTCGACGCCGAGCAGCTTCGCCGCGCCGTCGACGAGGTCACGCAGGTTCTCGGTGGCCTCGTCGAGCGGGTGGCTGACGCAGGCGATGCCGACGCCGAGGTTCCCGAGCAGCGCGGTGGCCAGCACCACCCCGGCCGCCGTGCCGCCACTGGCGTGCGGGATGACGAGGTGGGCGCGCTCCACCCCGCGTTCTTCCAGCTGCTTCGCGAGTTCATACGTGGCGCGGACGTACCCGAGGGCGCCGAGGTCGTTGGAGCCGCCGACCGGAACCGTGGCGACCTTCCGGCCTTCGGCGGTGGCTTCGGCGACGAGCCGGTCGTAGGTGCGGCCGGTCTCTTCGCCGTCCGCGCAGACGTGGACGGTCGCGCCGAAGAGCTTGTCGAGCGGGATGTTGCCGCCGCGTTCGTACGCTTCGCCGTCGCGAGGGACCTTCGCGGTGAGAACGAGTTCGCAGCGCAGGCCGAGCTTCGCGCACGCGGCGGCGGTCTGGCGGCCGTGGTTGGTCTGGAGCGCGCCGAACGTGATCACGGTGTCCGCGCCGGCTTCCCGGGCCGCGCCGAGGTGGAACTCGAGCTTGCGGAGCTTGTTGCCGCCGGCGCCGAGCGGGTGGACGTCGTCGCGTTTCAGCCAGAGGTTCCGCAGGCCGAGGGCTTCGCCGAGCCGCGGCGCCTCGTGCAGCGGCGTCGGCCAGCCACCGAGGTCCACGCGGGGGATCGCGGCAAGAGCGGCGTCGGGAAATCCGGCGAAGTCGAACGTCATCGGCCCTCCAGGCTCGGCTGTCCCCCCACTCTAGAGCGCCCCAATGTGGCGTTCGGTGCGTCAGACGCACCCAATGTGGCGTTCGGTGCGTCAGACGCACCCAATGTGGCGTTCGGTGCGTCAGACGCACCCAATGTGGCGTTCGGTGCGTCAGACGCACCCAATGTGGCGTTCGGTGCGTGGGACGCAACCAACGCCACATTGGGGCGCTCGGGAGTAGCCGGAGACCGCCGGTATCCGGTAACGTTCGTTCGAACGAACGAGAACCTTCCGGGGGCCGCCATGACAGCCACGAGCCTGGACTTCACCGGTCTCGCTGCGCAGGCCGCACAGCTCGCCGCGGGCGAAGTCACCTCCGCCGAGCTCACCGCGACCGCGCTCGGGCGCGCGCACGCGAGCCAGCCCACCCTCAACGCCTTCCGGCACCTGCGCGACGACGCGGCACTCGCCGAAGCGGCCGAGGCGGACGAGCGGCTCGGGGCCGGCGACCGGAAACCCCTGCTCGGCGTGCCCGTGGCGATCAAGGACGACGTCGACCTCACCGGCCTGCCCACGTCGTTCGGCTGCGCCGGCGAGTTCCCGTGCGCCACCACCGACGCGCCCGCCGTCGCGCTGCTGCGGGAGGCCGGCGCGGTCATCATCGGCAAGACGAACACCCCCGAGCTGGGCCAATGGCCGTTCACCGAGGGCCCGGCCTTCGGCGTGACGCGCAACCCGTGGCACCCCGGCCACACCCCCGGGGGTTCTTCGGGCGGGAGCGCGGCCGCGGTGGCGTCGGGGGTCATCGCGGCCGCGCTCGGGTCCGACGGCGCCGGCTCGGTGCGCATCCCGGCCGCGTGGACCGGGCTCGTCGGCATCAAGACCCAGCGCGGCCGGATCCCGACCGACGGCGAGCTGTTCCACGGCCTGACCGTGCTCGGCCCGCTCGCCCGCACCGTCGAAGACGCCGCCCTGCTGCTGGACGTCACCGCCGCCACCGGCCGCACGTTCCGGACCGCCGCGACCCGCGAACCGGGCCGGCTGCGGATCGGGCTGTCGACGCGGATTCCGTTCACCGCCACCAAGACCCGGCTCGACCCGGTCGTCGAAGCCGCCGTGCGCCGGCTCGCCGAGTCGCTCGCCGGGCTGGGCCACGAGATCGTCGAGGTCGAGCCGGACTACGGCTTGATCGGCCTGACGTTCCTGCCGCGCTCGCTCACCGGCGTCCGCGACTGGACGCTGCGCGTACCCGACCGCACCGGGCTCGACCCGCGCACCCGCAGCAACGCCGGCCACGGACGGCTGCTGGCCGGGCCCGCGCTGCGGCTCGCGCGGGCGCTGGAGCCGGGACTGCACCGCCGGATCGGCTCGGTCTTCGGCCGCGTCGACGTCCTGCTGACCCCGACGACCGCGACCCCGCCGCCGCCGATCGGCACGTTCGACGGGCTGTCCGGCTGGGAGACCGATCAGGCCATGATCGCCGCCTGCCCGTACGCTTGGCCGTGGAACGTGCTGGGCTGGCCGGGGGTCAACGTGCCCGCCGGGCTGACGGACGGCGGGCTGCCGCTGGGAGCGCAGCTGCTCGGCCCCTCGCACGCCGAGGAGCGGCTGGTTTCGCTCGCCGCGCAACTGGAAGAGGTCGAACGGTGGCCGGAGCGGCATCCCGAGACAAGCTGGTAAGCACCCGGGAAGCCATCCTGCGCGGCGCGCTGACGGTCGTCGGCGAGCACGGCGTCGGCGGGCTGACGAACCGCCGGATCGTGGCCGCCGCCGGCGTGTCCCTCGGCACGCTCACCTACCACTTCGCCAGCCAGACGGCATTGCTGCGCGAAGCGATGCTGATGTTCGCCGCGGAGGAGACGGCGAAGCTCGGCGCGATCGTCGACGGCTACCGCGCCGACGGCCTCAGCGTCGAGCAGGCCGCTTCGGTCGTCGAGCACGTGATCGCGCAGCTGCCGTTCGGCGCCGACGAGCTCGGCGCGCACGAGCTGTACCTCCAGTCCGCCCGCGATCCCGAGCTGCACGAAGCTTCTTCGCGCTGCTTCGCGGCGTACGACGAACTGGCCGTGACAATCCTCGAAGCGCTGGGCGTGCCGGAGCCGCGGCGGCTGGCCGGGCCGGTCGTCGCGCTGATCGCCGGGCTGCAGCTGCGCCGCCTGGCGACCGGGGAGACGGACACCCCGGTCGCCGAACCGCTGATGATGCTGCTCCGCGGGGCTTGATGGCCCCGCCGATCGTCCGCGGCACGGCGGCGTGGAAGTACTTCGGCGACTTCCGCGACGGGCTGCTGGCGGGACAGGTGCTGGTGCTGCAGGTGGCGCACCCGGTCGTCGCGGCGGGTGTGCGCGATCATTCCGGCTACACGTCCGATCCCTGGACGCGGCTGATGCGCACGGGCGCGTCGCTGTCGATCTACGTCTACGGCGGGGTCGCGGGTGCGCGGGTGGAAGCCGCGCGGTTGCGGGCCTTGCACCGTTCGTTCACGGGCTCGCTGGACGGACGGCGTTACAGCGCGTTGAACCCCGAGGCCTATGCCTGGGTACACGCGACTCTGGTGAAGGCTCCCGTTGACGCGCAACGCTTCTTCGGCCGACTGCTGTCCGATGTAGAGCTTGAGGAGTACTACGCGCAGATGTGCGACGTCGGACGCCTGCTCGGCGTGCGGGAGCGCGACCTGCCGCCGGACTGGACGTCGTTCGAGCGCTACTACGACGAGATGGTGGCCGGGTTCACCGGGAATCCGACGATCGACCAGCTCTTCGAGACGATCCGGACGGTGCGCAAGCCGGTGCGGTGGCTGCCCGACTCGTGGTGGCGGTGGCACTCCCGGACCCAGCTGTTCCTGCTCCGGGCGACTCTGCCACCGGTACTTCGCGACCGCCTCGGTCTACAGTGGACTCTTCGGGACCAACGCCGGTTCCTGCGTTTCGCCCGCACGGTAAGGCTTCTCGCGACACCGATCCCGGCCGGGCTGCGGACCGCGCACATGCGGTGGATCGGCAAGCTCAACGTCTGGCTCCGCGCCCACCCGAAGGTCTACCAACGCCTGATCGGCGGCAACGGGCCCGGCAGGATGTCGTGAGTGAGAAACAGTGTTCCAACCCTGTTTCTCACTCACGACCGCTGACCCGGGCGTAGTGGGCGCGGGCCTTGGCGCGGTTGCCGCAGCGGGACATCGAGCACCACTGACGGTTCCGCCGCGGCGACGCGTCGCAGAACCGGACCCCGCAGTCGTCCGCCGCGCAGATGCGGACCTCCGCGTCGCTCGCCGCCAGGTCGATCGCGTCCGCCGCCAGTGCCGCGAACGCCACCGCCACCGGGTCCTTCGGCGCCGGGACCTCGCGGCGCAGGCGACCGTCCGCCACGACCAGCCGCGGCGGGGGCGCGGCCGCCGCGGCCGCCGCCTTGTTCACCAGGTCGACGTCCATCTCGTCCGGCAAGCCGTCCGCGAGCAGCACCCGGTCGATCGCTTCCCGCAACGCCTTCGCCGCCAGGACGTTCCCGGCCGTCACCGGCACCGGGCCCGTCGTGAAGCCCGCGAGCGAGAGCCACTCCGCCAGCGCGTCGGGCCCGGTCAGCATCTCGACGCCCTCGGCGTACCGGGAGCGCAGCGTGTTGACCAGGTCGAGGCACGGCCGTCCGCCGTCGAAAGCCCACTCCATGTCCACACTCTAACCGTTGCGAACGGTTAGAGTGGCCGCTATCTTCTAACCGTATGAACAGGTTAGAAAGCATGGCCACGGTCAACGGCATCCGGATGCACTACGTCAGGGCCGGCGAGGGCCCGCCGTTGTTCCTCCTCCACGGCTGGCCGCAGACGTCGCACTGCTGGCACCGGGTCCTCGAGCCGCTCGCCGAGACGCACACCGTCATCGCCCCCGACCTGCGCGGCTACGGCCGCAGCGACAAGCCCCGGACCGGCTACGACAAGCGCACGATGGCCGCCGACGTCGCCGCCCTCGCCGAGCACCTCGGCTTCGAGCGGACCGCCGTCGCCGGGCACGACCGCGGCGGCCGCGTCGCCCACCGCTGGGCCCTCGACCGCCCGGACCAGGTCGACCGCCTCGCCGTCCTCGACATCGCCCCGACCCGCGCGATGTGGCAACGCCTCGAGACCGGCACCGCGCAGGCCTACTGGCACTGGCTCTTCCACCTCCAGCCCGACCTCCCGGAGCTGCTCGCCGGGCAGAACATCGCCGCCTACCTCGGCTACTTCTACGAACGCTGGACCTACCAGCGCCACACCCTCGACCCGGACGCCGTCGCCGAGTACGTCCGCGCCTTCTCCCAGCCCGGCGCCCTCCGCGCCGGTTTCGACGACTACCGAGCCTCCTTTCCGGACGACGCCGAGCTCGACGACGCCGACTACGAAGCCGGAAAGCGCGTCACCCAGCCGCTTCTGGCGCTCTGGGGCGCGAACGGCCTCCTCGGCACCCTCCCCACGCTCGAGATCTGGCAGGAGTACGCCAGTGACGTCACCGGGGTCGCGCTCGACGAGTGCGGCCACTTCCTGCCCGAGGAACAGCCCACGGAAGTCGTCGCCCACCTGCGGAAGTTCCTGCACCCCTGAGATCCCCGGGGGCTCCGGTCCCCCGCACTGGGGACCGGAGTTCCCCCCGCGCCGTGACGCCCGGCACGGTCCACCGCCGATAAGTTCGCTCCACGATGGGGACCAAATCGAAAGCCGCGTTGCTGATGCTGCTCGCCGTGCTGGGGATCGCACTGGCCGGCGGGACCGCACACGCCGACGGCGCGCCGTCCGGCAGCGACATCCAGATCGCGCAGACGCTCGGCGCACGCGAGCTGACCGTGATCATCCGCCGGGTCGACGTCACGCCGTCGCCGTTGCGGGTCGACGTCGTGACGCACCAGGGCACCGCGCCCGGCACGCTGCACCTGGCCGTCGCGGCCGACGGCGTCGTCACTTCGCGCGGTGACGTCGTGCTCGGCACCGAACCGGGCGTGTACGCGGGAAATCTCCAAGTCGGCAAGCCGGGGCCGTGGGAACTGTCGCTGGACGACGGCAGCGGGACCACCGCGACCATCCCGTTCATCGTGCCCGCGCGGGTGGTGCCGCCGTGGGAGAAGGCGACCTACGGCGGGTTCGTCGCCGCGGGCGTGTTCCTGCTACTCGCCTTGGTGGTCGGCATCCGAGCGCGGCGGACCGCGTTCGCGCTGGTCCCGGCCGGCGGCGCGGTCGCCGCGATCGCCGTCGCGGTCACCGGCGCGCTGCTGTCGGCGAGCACTCCCCCGCCGCCCGCGCCCGGCAGCCAGCTCGACCCGACGTACGACAACGTCACCGACCCGTACGCCAACGCACAGCTGTCCACAGTGGACTACTCGCGGCCACCGGTGAACCTGGCGGTCCAGGCCGAGCGCGGCGGACTGACGCTGCACCTCACCGACGGCGCCACCGGCCGCCCGGTCGACGACCTGCTGATCCACGACAACGCACTCGTGCACCTGGTGCTGGTGTCGCCGTCCGGCCGGATGAGCCACCTGCACCCGGTGCGCGTCGGCCCCGGCGGCTACCGCGTCGACGTGGCCGATCCGGAAGCGGGCACGTACACCGTCGCCGCGGAGCTCGTCCGGCGCGGTGGCGGGGTCCAGCTCGTCCGGTCCACTGTGGACTTGACAGGCACGGCCGCGCCCGCCCCCGAACCGGCCGGCGCCGGACCGCGGACGGTCGAGGGCACGCCGGTCGACCTCACGATCACCCCCGGCACGCCGACCACGATCACCGCGCACTTCAAGACCCAGGACCTCCAGCCGTGGCTGGGCATGCTGGGCCACCTGATCGTCGCCGGGCCCATCACCGGGCCACCGGGCACCGACGCCGCGAAGGCACCGACGTGGGCACACGTCCACGCGATGATCCCGCCGGTAGCGGGCCAACCGGACCGCCCTGACGAGACCGTCGCCGCCTACGGGCCGGACGTCAGCTTCACCTACACCTTCGCCACGCCCGGCCGGTACCGGATCTGGCTGCAGGCCGAACGCGGCTACCGCGTGCTCACCATCCCCGCCGTGGTCGACGTCCCGACGACAGGAGCCGGCCGATGAACCGCCCCAAGGTGCTGATCGCCGTCGTCGCGCTGATCGTCGTGGCCGGCGTCACCTGGCTGCTCTGGCCCGCCGGCGCCGCGAAAGCCACCACGCAGCAGGCGGTTTCCGGGCCGTACACCGTCCAGTTCTCCGCGGACGCGCCCCGCATCGGCGGCAACTCGTTCGCGGTCGCGGTGACCGGGCCCGCGCCCGACAGCGTCCTGGTCGAACCGGTCATGGCGCAGATGGGACACGCGTTCGCCCCGGTGCTCGCCGTGGCGGAAAGCTCCGGCCGGTTCCGCGCCACGGGAGTCGCGCTGCCGATGTCCGGGCAGTGGGAGATCACCGTGTCCCTGCGCGGCCCCGGCGGGCCCGCCCAAGTCGTTTTTCCGTTGCTGGTCAAGTAGAAAGGGTCGGGGGATGGATCTCACCGCATCCGGCGTGCGCACCACGTCGGTCGCGAAACAGGCGCGAACGGGCTTGCTGCCCGCGAACGTCGTGCTCGGGGGGTCACTGCTGTCACTGGTCGGGCTGACCTGGGACATCCAGTGGCACAGCGATGTCGGGCCGGACACGTTCTTCACGCTGCCGCACCTGTTCCTGTACGCGGGCAGCGCGGTCGTCGGCCTGGCGAGCCTCGCCGTCGTGCTGCTGACGACGGCGGCGCGCCGCGCGGGCCGCCCGGTCGACCCGCGGGTCGGCGGCCGCGTCGTCAACGTGTTCGGCCGGACGTTCGCGGCACCGCTGGGTTATCTCGTCTCCGGCGTCGGCGCGGCGACGTTCCTGCTGTACGGCCTGTGGGACCAGTGGTGGCACGGGCTCTACGGCTTCGACGCGGTCATCGACTCGCCGCCGCACATCGGGCTGCTGCTGTCGATCACGGTGTCGCTGATCGGCACGACCGCGGTGTTCGCCGCGGCGCGGGAGCACCGCTGGGGGCGGATCGGCACGCTGGCTTCGCTGACCGTGCTGCTCACGTTCGGGCCGGTGCTGGCGCTCGGGCTGCAGCAGGTGCCGGACGACTACGCCGACGCCGTCTCGATCGGCTGCTCGATGATGGCGGTGCTGCTCGTCGCGGTCGGCGCCGGGTTCCTGCGCCGGCCGGGCGGGGCGGTCGGTACCGCGGCGATGGTCGCGGCCGTGCAGGCGGTCTTCTGGTGGTTCTCGCCGTGGGCGGCCCAGGCATACGCGGACCTCGTCGGCCTGCCGATGCGCGACGCGATCTCCGGGGTGCCGGAAATGCCGTCGCTGACGCCGATGGCGCTGCTGCCGGTGGCCGCGCTGATGGAGCTGGCGTACTTCGCCGGCCGCCGCCGCGGGTGGTCCGCGGGCCGCGTGTCCGTGCTCGCGGGCGGGATCGCCGGCCTGCTGATCGGGCTAAGCCTGCCGCTGCAGCGCGTCCTGCTCTACACCGGCGCGCACCTGCCGCCGGCCTGGTACCTGACGACGACGGCCGTGCTCAGCGGCCTGCTCGGGCTGCTCGGCGGGTTCGCCGGGTGGCGGTTCGGCGGGATGCTCTGCCTGCTGGCGCCCGCGAAGAAGGGGGAAACCGCTGATGCGTAAGGCACTTCTGGCCCTGGCGGCGGTCACTGGGCTGCTGTTCGCCACCGCGGCGCCGGCGAACGCCTACGAGCCGGTCAACATCGTGCACACCGAGCACGTGCAGGCCGGGCCGTACGGGATGACGATCGGGTTCAGCACCTGGCCGCTGAAAGCCATGCAGTCGCTGGACTTCACGTTCATCCCCGACGGCGGGATCGAGGACAAGTCCGGCACGCTCACGATGATCAACCCGGAGGGCGGCAAGAACCGCACGCAGCCGCTGGTCCGCCACCCGCGCAAGCTCGACGTGTGGGGGCTCGACGTCCGCTCGATGCCTCGGCCGGGCGAGTGGACGTTCCACTTCACGGTCAACGGCCCGGCCGGGTCCGGCACCGGCGACCTGCGCGCGCTGCCGGTGCTCGAGCAGCCGGGGCCGCCGATGGGCCTGAGCTGGGCGATCAGCACGCTGCCGTTGATCGGGCTCGTGGCGCTGGTGGTGGTGGCCTGGCGCCGGACCCGGAGCCGGTTGCGCGGGGGTGAGCTTCCGGCGATCGGGTGAGATTCCCCTCACAATCGGGGCCTGGACGTATCCGCGCCGCCGCGAAGGCCTCCTTCACCAGAGACGGGGAAGGGGGCCTTCGCCATTTTTTCGGACGCAGCAGGGGATGGATCAGGCCGGCAGGTCGAACTGCCCGGCCTTCACGGCGACCAGGAACGCTTCCCATTCGGCGGTGTCGAACACGAAGACGGGGCTGGTCGCGAGCTTGGTGTCGCGGACGCCGATCAGGCCTTCGCGGCCGAGGTTGACCTCGACGCAGCTCCCACCGTTGGGCTCGCTGGCGAAGGACTTCTCCCAGGCAGCCTCTTGGAACAGGGACACGGCCGTGTTCGGATCGTAATCCGCGAACGACGGATAATCCGCCATGGGTCGTACCTCCGTGGATCGATGGGGGGCGCGGCCGGGACCAGGTTGAAAGTACCCGCGTCCGGCTACTCAGTGTCTCAATGGAGTACGCCACACGGCCAAGCGGGTGATCAACTAGGTCCGGCCTCGACATGAAGATTATTCCAGGAGTAGGATTAATCGCATCGGCCGGGGCGCTGGTGTCGGTGAATGACTGCCTTTCTGCGACGGGCGGTCCCCGAACGCAGGCCACTGGTTGACGACCGACCAAACCACCACCGCAGGACCTCATGGGGGAGGATCAGCGTGATCGTCGAGGACAGCGCGCCACCGGGCGTGCTCGCCATGGGCAGGCCCGCCGGAGAGGCCCGCCGGGTGGTCCACGCCTCCGGGCGGGACATCACGAGCCAGCTGGTCCGAACCCAGCGCGGGGAAGCGTTTTCCCGTACTGAACTGGAATGGCCGGCCCCCGGGGCCGGCCTGCCGTGTGAACCCTGTCTCGGACTGACCAGCGTTGAACGCGCCCGGTCTCCGCGACGAGAGCTGGGGGTGTAGACGATGGCCGTCCGGCTGAACTCGCTCTTGCGCCGCGAGGAAGAAGAACACCGCGGCCGCCGCGGAATCGGCAACGAACTGAGGAACCGCTTCGGTTTCAGCCTGATCCAGGCGCCCCTGCGCAAGACGACGACGTGGGCGACGGACCAGGACCTCCCGCTGCAGCGCCACTCCGACGGGGTCCGGACCACCCGGCCCCTCGAAGCCGCGATCGACCTGAGCCCGCTCCTGCGCGGCCGGGTGGGCTCGCGCGCCTGAACTGCTGTCCCACCACGGCGAGAGCCCCGGTCCCCTGCGCGGACCGGGGCTCTCGCCGTTTCCGGGCCGCGCCGGGTCGCCTCCGATGCAGGTTCGGGCTCACCCAGGCGCTGGAAGCGCGGGTGGGCGATGCCATGAACGACTCGTTCACCCCGTCAGACGCGGTGAAAGGGTCGTTCATGCCGTCCGAGCTACGGTTTCCGCAGCAGCAGCCGTCCCTGCCGGAAGGGGCGCTCCCCTTCCACGGCCTCGCGGTACATCCGCCCCACCTCGACGAGTCCGGCCTCGGCCGCGATGTCCATCAGCTCACCCAGCGGCCACCGGTACGCCGTCGTGACCTTGTGGTCGAACTCCGAGACCGGCCCGTCGCCGGACTCGAAGCACCCCAACAGAACGTGACCGCCGGGCGCCAACGTCCGGGTGAATTCGGCGAAGTACCCCGGAATCTCCGCCGGCGGCGTGTGGATCACCGAGTACCACGACAGGATCCCCGCGAGCGACGCGTCCGGCAGGTCCAGTGCCGCCATCGAACCCACTTCGAACCTCAGCGCAGGCTCAGCGGCACGCGCCAGCGAAACCATCTCCGGCGACACGTCGACGCCGAACGCGTCGAGCCCCAGCGAGTGCAGGTGCGCCGTCAGGTGGCCGGGTCCGCAGCCGAGGTCGGCGACCGGCCCGCGGCCGCGCACGTAGTCCGCGAACGCCGCCCACGCGGCCCGGTCCAGCGGGTCGCCGTCCCAGATGCCGCGGACGAACTCCGCGTACTGGACGGCGACCGCGTCGTAGGCCGCCGTCACGGTTTGCGGCCGAGGCCGCAGAGGTGGCCGACGAACGCCGGGTCGTTCGCGAGCTTCTTCGTGGCCCGGGACTCGATCTCGTCCGGGTGCCACTCCGGCAGGTAGACGATGCCCGGCTCCACCAGCTCCAGGCCGTCGAAGAACGACGTGAACTCGGCCTTGCTGCGCAGGTGCAGCGGCGTGCTCGACTTCTTGTACTGCTCCACGATCGACGCACGGCTGTCGGAGTCGGCCAGCGCGCCGAGGCCTTCGGTGGTCAGGTGCGACGACAGGAAGTACGAGCCGGACGGCAGCAGCGACAGGTACTTCTGGATGGTCTGGGCCACCGGCTCGTCCTCGCCGAGGAAGTACAGGACGCCGACGATGATCAGGCCGATCGGCCGGTTCGTGTCGAGGACGCCGGTGTCGAGCGCGCGCTTCCAGATGTCGGCCGGGTCGCGCAGGTCGCCCTGCAGCACCGCGTGCCGATCGGCGACGCCCTCCTTCTCCAGCAGGACCTGCGAGTGCGCCACCGCGACCGGCTCGTTGTCGACGTACACGCACCGCGCGTTCGGGTTCACCTCCGCCGCGACCTCGTGGACGTTCCCGACCGTCGGCACGCCCGACCCCAGGTCGAGGAACTGGTCGATGCCGTTGCGCGCCAGGTACCGGACGCCGCGGCCGAGGAAGTCGCGGCCGGCGCGGGCGACCGTCTTGATCATCGGGAACGTCTTGACCGCCTGCTCGCCGAACTGGCGGTCGATGGCCCAGTTGGCGTTGCCGCCGAGGAACCAGTCGTAGATGCGGGCCGCGTTCGGCCGCTCGAGGTCGACGCCTTCGGGGGCCTCGGGGTCCTGCGTCGTCATTTCCGTCCTCCAGGCTTGCGGCCGACACCGCCGACCACGCTCGCGAGGGGGACCGGGGCGGCGCCGGGCTCGGGGCGCCACTCTCCCACAGGCACGATCCCGGGGTCGACGACCTCGAAGTTACCGAAGAACGCGGCGATCTCGTCGAGCGACCGGGAGACCGCCGGCGAGCTCGACTGCTCGGACAGCTTCACGAGCCGCCGGATCTGGTCCAGCTCGTCACCGTCGACGCCGGACTCGGTCGCGTGCGAGAGGACGTACGCCGACCCCGGCGCGAGCAGCGTCCGGTAGTCGCGGATGGCTTCGCGCACGCCGGTGACGTCGGGCAGGAAGTGCAGCACGGCCACGGTGAGCAGGCAGATCGGCCGCTCGGGGTCGAGGACCCCGGTGGCCAGCGCGGCTTCCCAGACCTCCTCGGCGTCGCGCAGGTCGGCGTGCAGCACGGCGTGCCGGTCCGGGTCGCCCGTCTCCTCGAGCAGCATCCGCCCGTGCGCGACGGCCACCGGCTCGTGGTCGACGTAGACGCAGCGGCAGTCGTCGGCGTAGTCGTCGGCGACCTCGTGGACGTTGCCGGCGGTCGGGATGCCGGAGCCGAGGTCGAGGAACTGCGTGATGCCCTCGGTGAGGCAGTGGCGCACGGCCCGGCGGAGGAAGTCGCGGTTGCCGCGCGCCAGGGTCTTCGCCAGCGGAAACGCTTTCACCGCCAGCTCGCCGTACTGCCGGTCGATCGCCCAGTTCGCGCTGCCGCCGAGTGCCCAGTCGTAGATCCTCGCCACGTTCGGCCGGTCGAGGTCGACGGCGTCGGGGAGGAAGTCGGGGTCCACGATGTCCCCTTCGGGCGGCACTTCCGGTGGAATGGGGCGCAGCAGAGCCACTCTACCGACAGCTGTTGCCCGCTCGGGACCCTTCGCGCGGCCGTTCGCCCTATTGGAGCTGCTGCATCTGGCCGCGGTAACCCTCCGCGAGCTCCTTGAGGAACTGCCGGGTCTCCTGCCGCTCCAGCGCCGCTCCGCGCAGTCTGTCCCATGAGTCGACGAAGATGTTGAAGTCCTTGACGTCGTCGAGGTACAGCCCGCCGGCGGAGTGCTCGATGTAGACGAAGTCCCGGGTGCGGTCCGGGAAGCGCATGATCGTGAAGTCGTTGGGCACCGCGGCCAGCCGCGCGCCGAACGGCAGCACGTGGACGTAGACCCGCGGGTGCCGTTCGAGGGAGAGCAGGTGCTCGACCTGGTCGAGCATCACCGCGGGCGCGTGCCCGCCGGGAGCCCGGCGCAGCGCGCCCTCGCTGATGATGAACCGGTAGTACGGCGGCTGCTGCTGCTCGAACACGGCCTTGCGGTCGAGCCGGTTGCGCACCAGCGACGTCACGTCCGTGGCGCCGAACTCGGTGAACTGCTTGAGCATGTAGTGCTCGGACTGCAGCGGACCCGGGATGCGCTCGCCGTGCCAGGTGAGGATCTCCGCGGCCGCGGGCTCCAGGTCGGTGAAGGTGCGGAACCAGTGCGGCACCACCGAGCGGTAGCCCGACCAGTGGCCGCGCTGCCCGGCGGCGGCCCGCGCCAGGTTCATCAGCGTGTCGGCTTCTTCGCCGTTGATCCCGAACGCGTTCAGCATCGATCGCACATCCCCGAGCTTCACCCCGACGGCACCGGACTCGATCTTGTTGACCTTGCCCTGGGTGCAGCCGAGAACCTCGGCGACCTGCTGCTGTGTCATCCGCGCCGCGGTGCGGGCATGCCGGAGCTCGTTTCCGAGCTGCTTCCGGCGCGAGGTGACGGTGCTGGCCATCGCCCTGCTCTCCCGGACCACTACAAGCGACGGCGGCCGCGGGCCGCCGTCTCACGCGAACTATCGAACCCACCCAGGTTAGTGCTTCACCTTGCGGATCTCGATGATGACATCGCGCAGCGTTCCAGGAAACGGCGCGGAACGCCAGTCACCTGTGTCTTCACTCGCCTGGACCAGCGAAATTCCTAATTATTCCGCCAACCGGCGGAGCCCGGTCTCCGGCAGACTGGGCCGGTGACCGATCGTTCGCCCGCCGCCGCCACCGTCACCCGCCTGGCCGACCGCGTCCACGGCTACGTCCAGCCGGACGGCTCCTGGTACATCAACAACTGCGGGTTCGTCGACGCCGGCGACCACACCGTGCTGATCGACACGTGCTCGACCGAGCGCCGCACGCACGCGCTGCTCGAGACGGTCGAAGCCGCCACCGGCAGCCCCGTGACGACGCTGGTGAACACCCACCACCACGGCGACCACACCAACGGCAACTACCTGGTCGGGAGCGCGACGATCATCGGGCACCGCAAGACGCGGGAGCTGATGGTCGCCGAGGGCATCCAGACGTTCGAGGGCGTCTTCGTCGGCAGCGACTGGGGCGAGCTGCGGTCGCGGCCGCCGGAGGTCGTGTTCGACGACCGGCTGACCGTGCACGCGGGCGACCTCACCCTCGAGCTGATCCACCCCGGGCACGCCGCGCACACCACCAACGACGTCCTGGTCTGGCTGCCCGAGCAGCGCGTGCTCTACGCCGGTGACCTGGTGTTCAACGGCGGCAGCCCGTTCGCGCTGATGGGCTCGGTGGCCGGCTGGCGCGCCGGGCTGGACGTCATCCGGGAACTCGAGCCGGACGTGATCCTGCCTGGCCACGGCGCCCCGTGCGACCTCTCCACGGTGGAGGCTGTCGACCGGTACCTGGCCTTTGTCCAGGAGACGGCCGAGCGCGGGAAGGCCGCCGGGTTGTCGCCGCTGGAGGTCGCCAAGGAGACGGACCTGGGCGAGTTCGCGTCGCTGAGCGAGCAGGAGCGGCTGCCCGGAAACCTGCACCGCGCGTACGCCGAGCTGGACGGCGCCGAGTGGGGCGCGCAGATCGACCTGGTCGCCGCCGTGACGGACATGGTCGCGATCAACCGGGGCCCGATCCGCTGCTTCTCCTGAACTAGGTGAGCTGCTCCTCCGTGCCCTCCCTTGAGGCCTCGATCGGACTAGTGTCTGAATCGAGAGAGACTTCGGAAGGATGCGGATGAGCAAGAAGGCGAGCATCGGGGTCACCGGCCTGGCGGTCATGGGCCGCAACCTGGCCCGCAACCTGGCCCGGCACGGGCACACGGTGGCCCTGCACAACCGGTCCGAGGAGCGGACCCGCGCGCTGGTGGAGCAGTTCGGCGACGAGGGCGACTTCATCCCGGCGTACTCGGCGCAGGCGTTCGTCGACGCGCTGGAGCGGCCGCGGCAGGTCGTGATCATGGTGAAGGCGGGCGGCCCGACCGACGCCGTCATCGAGGAGTTCGCGCCGCTGCTGGAAGAGGGCGACGTGATCATCGACGCCGGCAACGCGCACTTCGCGGACACGCGCCGGCGCGAGCAGGCGCTGCGCGAGCGCGGGCTGCACTTCGTCGGCAGCGGCGTCTCCGGCGGCGAGGAAGGCGCGCTGCACGGGCCGAGCATCATGCCCGGCGGCTCGAAGGAGTCGTACGAGTCCCTCGGCCCGCTGTTCGAGGACATTTCGGCCAAGGTCGACGGCGAGCCGTGCTGCACGCACATCGGCGCGGACGGCGCCGGCCACTTCGTCAAGATGGTGCACAACGGCATCGAGTACGCCGACATGCAGCTGATCGCGGAGTCGTTCGACCTGCTGCGCGGCGCGGGCGGCTACTCCCCCGCCGAGATCGCCGACGTGTTCCGCACGTGGAACACCGGGCGGCTGGACTCGTACCTGATCGAGATCACCGCCGAGGTGCTGGCGCACGTCGACAAGTCGTCCGGCAAGCCGTTCGTCGACGTCGTCGCCGACGCCGCCGAGCAGAAGGGCACCGGCCGCTGGACCGTGCAGATCGGCCTCGACCTGGGTGTCCCGATCTCGGGCATCGCCGAAGCCGTCTTCGCGCGTTCGCTGTCCGGCTCGACTTCGCTGCGCTCGGCCGCTCGCGGGCTGGGCGGCCCGGCGCGGTCGCCGCTGACGGGTTCGTCGCTGGAGCGCTTCGCGGACGACGTCGAGCAGGCGCTGTACGCGTCGAAGGTCGTCGCGTACGCGCAGGGCTTCAACCAGATCCAGGCCGGCGCGACGGAGTACGGCTGGGACATCGACCTCGGCAAGGTCGCCTCGATCTGGCGCGGCGGCTGCATCATCCGCGCGAAGTTCCTCAACGACATCACCTCGGCCTACGCCGACGAGCCTTCGCTGCCGACGTTGCTCACGTCCGGTGGCTTCCGCAAGGCCGTGGAGGACGCGCAGGACTCGTGGCGGTCGGTGATCTCGACGGCGGTCAAGCTGGGCATCCCGACGCCGGGCTTCTCGACGGCGCTGGCGTACTACGACGGCCTCCGCGCGGACCGGCTGCCGGCGGCGCTGGTCCAGGGTCAGCGTGACTTCTTCGGGGCGCACACGTACCGCCGCGTCGACCGCGACGGCTCGTTCCACACGGCCTGGGCCGCCGATGGCCGCCCGGAGTCCGACGCCTGAGTGCAAGTCCGTGAATGTCGCATTGAGGGACTTGAAGTCCCTCAATGCGACATTCACGGCTTTCGGCCTGCCTGACCGGGAAGACCCCCTGGTCCTGCCCGGTCAGAGCAGCGTCACCAAGGCCAGCGCCAGGAGCGCGGCCAGCCAAAGCGGTCTCATCCCCGCGCGGCGAGGATCTCTTCCAGCACCGCCAGGATCTTCCTTTCGGCCTCCTCCTTGGTGATCCCGAGGCCGTCGAGCACCTCGAAGCCGGCACCTTCACGCTGCTCCAGCAGCGCCAAGAGGATGTGCTCGGTACCGATGTAGTTGTGCCCCAGCCGCAGGCCCTCGCGCAGGGTCAGCTCGAGGGTCTTCTTGGCGGCCCCGGAGAACGGCGTCGGGCTCGGCACGGGCACGACCGCCTCGGGCAGCCGCGCCTCGGCCGCTTCACGGACGTCGCCCAGTTGCACACCTTGCGCGACGATCGCCCCGGCCGCGAGGGCCGCGGGCTCGGTGAGCAGGCCCAGCAGGATGTGCACGGTGTCGATGTGCGGGCTGCCGTGTTCGATGGCGGCCTTCTGGGCCTCGACGATGACGTGCCGCGCCCGGTCGGTGTAGCGGCCGTAAACCCGTTCGATCGCCCCGGAGGTGTCACCGCCCGGGTCGACCTTGGGCACGAACCGCTTCTGCGCGGCCTGCTTGGTGACGCCCATGCTCTGGCCGATCTCGGTCCAGGAGGCGCCCGAACGGCGGGCCTGGTCGACGAAGTGGCCGATCAGGTGGTCGGCGAGCTCGCCCAGGTGCTCACCCATGTAGACGGCGTCGGACAGCTGGGCCAGTGCGTCCTTGTCGTTGTTGCTCTTGATGGCGGAGATGAGGTCGTCGAGCTTGATGGGGTATTCAGGAGGGGTCATGCCGTCAACTGTAGGTTGACGACCTCGGGTCGTCAACCGCGCGTTGACGCGACCTTCAGGTGCTCCTTGAGGTTGAACTCGCTCGCCGCCAGGTCCGCGTAGCGCGGGTGCGGGTCGGCCGTGAACAGGCGGCGCGCGGCGATGTGGTCCGCCGGCCGGTTCACCGACTCGACCGCGATGAGGACGTCGTCGCGGAAGGACAGCACCGAGAACTTGCCCGCCTCGCGGTCGCCCGCCACCACCGTCCGGTCCGTGTCGGCCAGGATCCCGGCGATCTGCAGCTTCGCGCCCGACTGGTCGGTCCAGAACCACGGCAAGCTCGCGTACGGCTCTTCCGTGCCGGTCAGCGCCGCGGCCACGCACCGGGCCTGGTCGACGGCGTTCTGCACCGACTCCAGCCGGGTCGCCGCGCCCGCCTGCACGCACGGGAAGTTCGCGCAGTCGCCGATGGCGAAGATCCGCGGGTCGGACGTGCGCAGGTGCTCGTCGACGACGACGCCGTTCGCGACGTCCAGCCCGGCGGCCTCGGCGAGCGTCGTCTCCGGCACGACGCCGACGGCGATCACGACCAGGTCGGCGGGCAGCCGCCGGCCGTCGGACAGCTCGACTTCGCGCACCCGCGAGTCACCGTGCAACGCCGAAACTCCTTGACCGAGCAGCACCGTGTGCCCGGCTTCGCGGTGCAGCGCGGCGAAGTAGCCGGAGATCTCCGGCGTCGCGACGCGGTTGAGGAGCCGGTCCTGCGCCTCGACGATCGTCACGGGGCGGCCGGCGTGCGAGGCGAACTCCAGCCCGATGAAGCCACCGCCGACCACGACGACGTTCTCGGCGTCTTCGAGGGACGCACGCAGCCGGTCGGCGTCGTCGCGGGTGCGCAGGGTCAGCACGCCCGGCAGGTCCGCGCCGGGGACGGGCAGCGTCCGGTTGCGCGCGCCGGTGGCCAGGACCAGGTGGTCGTACGCCAGTCCGGTGCCGTCTTCGAGGCGTACTTCCGACGCGGACCGGTCGACCGAAGCGACCCGGCCGGCGACCAGCTCGATGTTCTTCTCGGCGAAGAAGTCCGCACCGCGCAGGTGCAGCTGCTCGAGCCCGGCTGTCCCGGCCAGGTAGGCCTTCGACAGCGGCGGCCGCTGGTACGGCACGCCCGGCTCGTCCCCGATCAGCACGACCCGGCCGGCGAAGCCGCGGTCCCGCAGCGACGCCACGGCCTGGAACCCGCTCTGCCCGGCCCCGACGACGAGAACGGTGCTCACTCCCTGCTCACCCATGTTTTCATCTGAGCACACCCCGCCCGGCTCGTCGAGGAACGAAGTCGATCAGTGGGGTTCCCCGCTGGTCCGCAACGCCCGCGGCGCCCTCAGCACCCGCGAAATCCCGCGCGCGGCCGCCCGCACCGCCGGGACCAGCGTCCGCGGATCCGTCCCCTCGGCCGGGACGACCACCGAGATCGCCGCGACCACCTCGTCCGTCGAGTCGTAGACCGGGGCCGCGACCGACAGGGAGATCAGCTCGATCTGGCCGTCGCTGATCGCGTAGCCGTCACGGCGGACGTCGGCCAGCACCCGCCGCAGCCGCGAAGACGAGCTGATCGTCTTCGCGGTGAACGTCTTCAGCGGCGCGGACAGGACTTCCTCCTGGGCCTCGGCCGGGGCGTGCGCGAGCAGCACCTGGCCGACGCCGGTCGCGTGCGCGGGCAGCCGGCCGCCGACGCGCGTCAGGACGTTGACCGCGCCGCGGCCCGAGATGCGCTCGACGTAGACGACTTCCGCGCCGTCGAGCACGGCGAGCTGCACGTTCTGGTGGGTGGCCTCGTAAAGGTCCTCCAGGAACGGCATCGCGCTCTCGCGGAGTTCGGCCCCGTGCGGAGCGAGCGAAGCGACTTCCCACAGCCAGAGCCCGACGCGGTACACGCCCGCTTCGTCACGGACGAGCGCGCCGCGCCGGGTCAGCTCGCCGGCCAGCCGGTGCGTGGTCGACAGCGGAAGCCCGACGCGGCGGCTGAGTTCGGACAGCGTGAGCTGAGGCCGCTCGGCCGTGAAGGCGCCCAGCAGATCCAGGACGCGATCGACGACCGACGGCGGCCGCCGCGCGCTGTGTCGCATGGGGATCAGTCTTCGCATCGACGGGAGGACCCGCAACCGCGGCTAAACCGCCCGAGGCCGCGGAGCGTGTGGGCGGTGCGTCTCACCCGAGGCATGAAACGAGGGAAACCCGATGAAGCTCTGGGCAAAACTGGGTGTCACCGCGGCGGCGGCGCTGAGCGCGACCGCGATCGCCGCGCCGGTGGCTTCGGCCGCGGCCAACCCGTACTCCCCCGAAGGGGCCTGCGCCCACGACTTCGGCGGCACGTGGTCCCGGGCGAGCGACGGCCACCGCGACGTGACGTTCGGCTCGGCCAAGTGGGGCGACGTCTGGCTGATGTACAACTCCTCGCACGACAACTGCGTCACGACCATCAAGTCGGTCGACGTCGGCGCGAGAACCTTCGTCAACGCCGGAATTCTGGTGAAGGGCGGGTTCTGGCAGGACGACCACGGCGATTTCCAGTACTACGCGGCCGTCAAGGTCTCGTCGAACAACCAGTGCGTCCAGTACGACGGCTACGTCGGGCGCGCCGCGGGCATCGGCTCCGGCAGCCGCTACACCTGGGGAAACTGCACCTGACCGCACGCGCCGCCCCGGGACACACCCGGGGCGGCGCGCGCTGTGCCGCACGTCAGAGGTCGTCGTCCGGCAGGAGCGGGCGCATGAACGACCGCCGGTACCGCACCACGCACCCGCTTTCCTCGCGGATCTTGTCGGCCTCAATGAAGTCCGGGTCGACGCCGAACAACGTCCGGTACCGCTCGTACGCGGCGAAGCTCTCGAAGCTGAACAACGCCCGGGCTTCGTCGCTCGCCCCCTCCGACGGCAGGAAGTAGCCGTGGTGGACGCCGCCTTCGCGCTGCACCAGCCGCATCCACGCGGCGGCGAAGCGTTCGAAGTCGGCGAGCTTGGCGGGGTCGATGACGTAGTCGACGACGCACGTGATCATCAGTGACTGCCCCACACGCGGTCGGCCGTCGCCACGATCAGCTCCAGCTTCCGCAGCTGGTCGTCCGTGGTGAGGTCGTTGCCCTCCTCGGTCGAGGAGAACCCGCACTGCGGCGAAAGGCAGAGCTGGTCGATGTCGACGTACCGCGAAGCTTCCTCGATCCGCCGCACCAGGACGTCGGCGTCCTCCAGCTCCGGCCGTTTCGTCGTGACCAGGCCGAGGACGACCTTCTTGTCCTTCGGCACGAACCGCAGCGGCTCGAAACCGCCGGAACGTTCGTCGTCGAACTCCAGGAAGAACCCGTCGACGGCCAGCTCGCCGAACAGCGCCTCGGCGACGAACTCGTAGCTGCCCGAAGCGACCCAGGACGACCGGAAGTTGCCGCGGCAGAGGTGGGTCGTCACCCTGAGATCGTCAGGCCGGCCGGCCAGCGCCGCGTTCATGGTCGCGATGTTGCGCACGTGCTGCGTGTCGGGGTCGCCGCCCATCCGCGCGACGAGCTCCCGCTGCGCCGGGTCGTTGAGGTAGGCCAGGCTCGTGTCGTCCAGCTGCAGGTACCGGCAGCCGAGCTCGTGCACGGCGGCGACCTGAGCCGCGTAGGCCGCGCTCAGGTCGGCGAAGAACTCCTCGAGGTCCGGGTAAACGCTTTCGCTCACCGCCGCCCGGCCGCCGCGGTAGTAGACCATGCTCGGCGACGGGATGGTCAGCTTCGGCGTCACGCCGGGGTCCACATGGGACTTCAAGAACCGGAAGTGGTCGGCGAAGATCGGCTCCTCGAGCCGCACCTTGCCGTCGACCTGCAGGCCCGGCGGGCTGAACTCGAGGTCGCCCGCCAGGTTGTGGAACTTGACGTGCAGCCGTTCGTCGCTCTTGGAGATCCCGCCGAGCGCGTAGATGAAGTCCATGTGCCACGAAGCACGCCGGAACTCGCCGTCGGTGGCCGAGCTCAGCCCGGCCGCCTTCTGCATCTTGATGACGTCGCGGATCGCGTCGTCCTCGACCGCGCGGAGCTGCTCCACGCCGATCTCACCGCTTTCGCGCCGCCGTCGCGCGTCCCGCAGCACCGGGGGCCGCAGGAGGCTCCCGACGTGATCGGCGCGAAACGGCGGGCCCACCTGGGAAATACCACCCGAAGTCATGCACCGATGGTCACACATCCGCGGCCGTCGCGCCGCCCCCCGAAACAAGATCATGACGTCCGGGTCTTGCCACGGTCACGCGCGCGGCGTTGGCTGTGGGCCGGGAAAGGGGCTTGATCATGACGAAACCCGCGGTGCACCCCGTCGACCAGGGCCTGCCCGCCGGCCGGCTGGCGCTGCTCGGCCTGCAGCACATGTCGATCATGTACGCCGGCGCGGTCGCCGTGCCGCTGATCGTCGGCAGCGCGCTGAAGCTGGACCCGGCGACGATCGGGCTGCTGGTCAACGCCGATCTCCTCGTCGCGGGCGTCGCGACGATGATCCAGGCGATCGGCATCGGGAAGATCCTCGGCATCCGGCTGCCGGTGGTCGCGGGCGCGACGTTCAGCGTCGTCAACCCGATGATCCTGATCGCGTCGCAGTACGGCCTGCCCGCGGTCTACGGCGCGATGCTGGCATCCGGCGTTTTCGGGTTGCTCATCGCGAAGCCGTTCGCAAAGCTGATCCGGTTCTTCCCGCCGCTGGTCACCGGGACGCTGCTGCTCGTCATCGGCGTCTCGCTGCTGGGCCCGGGCGCAGGGCTGATCGCGGGCAACGACCCCAGCGCGCCGGACTACGCGGCCCTGTCGCACATCCTGCTCGCGTTCGGCGTGCTCGCGCTGCTGGTGCTGTTCACGCGGATGCTGCGCGGGTTCGCCAACCAGATCGGCCCGCTGCTGGCCTTGGCGATCGGGCTGGTGGTCGCGATCCCGATGGGGCTCGTGCACTGGGACGGGCTCGGCGCGGCGAGCTGGTTCGGGCTCGCGTCGCCGTTCCACTTCGGCGCGCCAACGTTCCCGGTCGCCGCGATCCTGTCCATGTGCGTGGTCATGCTGGTGACGTTCACCGAGTCCACCGCCGACATGATCGCCGTCGGCGAGATCACCGGACGGCCGCCGACCGACTCCGACCTCGCGCGCGGCCTGGCCACCGACGGCTTCTCGGCCGTGCTCGGCGGCGTCATGAACTCCTTCCCGGACACGGCTTTCGCGCAGAACGTGGGCCTGGTGCGGATGACCGGCGTGCGCAGCCGCTGGGTGGTCGCGGTCACCGGCGGGATCCTGGTGCTGATGGGCCTGGTGCCGAAGATCGGCGCGTTCATCGCGGCGATCCCGCAGCCGGTGGTCGGCGGGGTGGCCGTGGTGATGTTCGCGATGGTCGCCGCGGTCGGTGCGCAGAACCTCAAGAAGGTGGAGTTTTCCGGCAACCACAACACGTTCATCGTCGCGGTGGCCCTCGGCGTCGGCCTGCTGCCGGCGTTCGCGCCGAAGATCTTCCAGCACTTCCCCGCGTGGCTGCAGACCATCTGCGGCAGCTCGATCACGGTGGCGGCGGTGCTGGCGTTCACGCTGAACCTGCTGTTCAACCACCTCGGCCGGCGCTCGGAGCCGGACCTGCTGGAAGCGCCGTGAGCAACCGTCCGACGAGCCGGGCCGCGGTGCCCGGCTCGACCGGACGCCGGAACAGCACCCGCAGGTAGAGCGGGGCGAGGACGAAGTCCAGCACCTCGTCGACCGTCGGCACCCGCTCGCCGCGCGCCGCGGCCTTGTCGAGCGCGGCCTGCAGGTCCTCCCCGCGGGCCTTGAGGTACCCCACCGGCTCCGCGTCCGGCGCCATGGTCGCGACGAGCGCGCGGAGCATGATCTGGCCGCGACGGTCGCGCATCGCGCGTTCGACGCCTTCGGCCCAGCCGAGCAAGTCGCCCCGTAGCGAGCCCGTGTCCGGGATCGGCGACGTCGTGCGCAGGCGTGTCACGGCGGCGTCCAGCAGCAGGTGGTCGCGGCTGCCCCAGCGCCGGTAGATGCTCGTCGGGTTCACGCCCGCGCGTTCGGCGATCTTCGGGATCGTGGCGTCGATCTCCCCGGCGGCGAGCAGTTCGACGACGGCTTCGTGCACGGCGTCGCGAACGCGCGCACTGCGGCCACCGGGTCGGGTCATGACCGCAGCCTAAAGCAAACGTGCTTGCTTTTGTCATCGAGGTGTGGCTAGCTTTAAAGCAAATGAGATGGCTTTAGGGAGACTTCGATGGCCCGCAAGATGTCCCGCGAAGAGCGTGAGCAGTTCCTCGCCCAGCCGCAGGTCGGCGTGCTCAGCGTCGCCGCGGAGCGCGGCCGGGCTCCACTCACCACGCCGATCTGGTACCGCTACGAGCCGGGCGGCGACGTCGTCGTGATGACCTCGCCCGGCTCGCGCAAGACGCGGCTGATCGAGGCGGCCGGCCGGTTCGCGCTGTGCGTCCAGCAGCAGGACGGCGTCTACAAGTACGTTTCGGTCGAGGGTCCGGTGGTGGAGTCGTGGCCGATGACGAAGGCGCAGCGGCACGAGATGGCCGCCCGCTACTTGCCCTCGGGCATCAGCGAGGCCTACACGGACGCGACCGACGACGCCCACGGGAACAACATCGCGATCGTGATGCGCCCGGAGCGCTGGAACACCTCGGACTTCAGCGACCTCGCGGAGAAACTGGCCTGATCACCAGCAGATGACCAGCACGCACGTCGTCCTCCTGGTCGTCGTCGGCGTGGGTGCCGGCGGCTGCCCCTGGGGCGGAGTCGAGGTCGGGGTCGTGGTCAGCGAGCTGGTCGGGTCGCCGCCGCTGCTGGACGTGGTGGTCGGCGTGGCGGAACCGGTGCTGCTCTCGGTGGTCGGATCGGTGCCCGGGACCTCGGTGACGGTCTCGCGGGGCACGCCGGCGCCGGGGACGACGTCGCCGCCGCCGGTGCCGCCCTCCGGGGGCGAGTCCGTCGCCTGGTCAGCACCACCGAGCCCGGTGGTGCGCCCCGGGAACGGGATCACCTGGATCTGGTCGACCGGGGACGCGTTCTCGGTGCCCTTGCCGCTGAGCCCGACCAGCACCGCGGCGGCTCCGCAGCCGATGACGACGGCGAGCATCACCGCGAGCACGCGCCAGCGCGACTGCCCCGGTCCCGAACGGTCGCCCCAGCCCTCGCGCACGAGCAGCTCGGCGACCGATACCTCGTCGTTCACCCCGACAGACCTTCCCGAGAGGGCCTTCCGGCCGACGTCGTGATCGTATTTTTACCGCACAAAGCACCCGAACGGGTGAGGTGTTGGCAAAAATTCGTCACGTAACGTTCGTTTTGACGGTGAGTGACATTCCACAGCGGATTCACAGCTGCGGTTCGGGAGACTCCCAGCATGACCGTCGAAGCTCGAACCATGCTGCTGAAAGCCGATCGGCCGGTGCCCCGCATCGCCGTTCCGCGTCGCGGCTTGCGGGTGTTCGCCCGGGTCGTCCCGAATCCGAGGGAGACCCCCTTCACGTTCGGTTACCTGGTTCTCCTGCTCGGCACGACGCTGCTGCTCAAGTTCGCCGACCCGGAGCTGACCGCCCGGCTGCTCCAGCTGTCCAGCACCGACGCCCACAACCTCTGGCGACGGCCGCTGACCTCGCTGCTGACCAGCGCGATCTGGCTGTCCGACGAAGGCTGGCTCGCCTACGTCGTGATCTTCACGATCGCCGTCGCACCACTGGAACGCCGGTTCGGCGCCCGCCGCGCGGCGACCGTGTTCTTCTCCGGCCACGTGCTGGCCACGCTCGTCACCGAGCTGCCGGTGATGGCGCTGATCAGCGCCCACGTCCTGCCGAACTCGGCCGGGCACTGGCTCGACATCGGCGTCAGCTACGGCTTCTTCACCACCGCCGGCGCCCTCGTCTTCCTGTTGCGCGGCCGCGCGCGGCTCGCCGCGCTGGCCGCCGTGGAGGCGTTCATCGCGGTGATCTGGCTCGGCGACGACCCGGCGAGCCTCGACTCGGTCGTCACGCTGCTCGGCCACGCGGTCGCCGCGCACTTCGGGCTGCTGTTCTGGGGACCGCGGCTGCGCGGCCCAGCCGCAGGCCGGACCGGGATTCCGGCGGGTAGGCAGGAACCGGAGTCGGTGGTGTAATCGACCGAGCCACACGCCGACTGCCAGGGGGACGACGCTCATGGAGGCAGGCTCCCTCGCCGAACTGGTCGAGCTGAGTCCCGACGCGATCTGCGTCCACGAGCACGGCGTCCTGATCTACGCCAACCGCGCGGCCCTCGAGACGTTCGCGGCGCGGTCCGCGGCCGAGGTCGTCGGCCGCCGGTTCACCGACTTCGTCGCCGAGGACTCGCGCGCCGCCCTGGTGGAGAAGCTCGCGCTGCTGACCGAGCCGGGGCAGGCGAGCGAGCCGGTCGAAGCGCTGATGTCCCGGCTGGACGGGAGCAAGTTCGCCGTCGAGACGGTGTCGGTGCGCCTCGGCGGCCGGCTCGCCTACCAGGTCGTCATGCGCGACATCACCGCGAAAAAGGCGGCCGCGGACGCCCTGCGCTACCAGGCCGCGCTCGTGTCGCACGTCAGCGACGCGCTGATCGCAACCACCGGCGAAGGCGTCGTGACCAGCTGGAACCCAGCGGCCGAAGCGGTGTACGGCTGGACCGCGGCCGAAGCCGTCGGACGGCGGGCGAGCGAGCTGGTCGGCGCGCCGCTCGACCTGCGCGGCGGCGGGGTCACCGAAGCGGTGCATCGGCGGCGGGACGGCGCTCCCTTGGCGGTCCGCGTTTCGGCAGCTGAGATGAACGACGGGTACGTGCTCGTCTGCGCCGACGAAACCGCGCGCCGCCGGGCCGAGCAGAACTACCGCACGGTCGTCGCGTCCCTCGACGAAGGCGTGCTGGTGATGGGCCCGGGCGGGCTCATCGAAGCGGCGAACCCGGCGGCCTGCCGGATCATCGGCGTCACCGAAGCCGAGCTGATCGGCGTCCCGTGCCACACGCTCGTGCTGTTCACCGAGTCCGGGCAGTGGATCCCGCCGGACGAGACGCCGTCGGTGCGGACGCGCCGCACCGGCGTCACGCACAACGGCCTCGTCGTACGCCTGCGCCGGCCCGACGGCCGCGACGTCTGGGTGTCGCTGACCTCGCGGCTGCTCAACCCCGACGACCCGGCGGCGCTGGCCGTGGTCACGTCGTTCACCGACATCACCGAGACCCGCGCGATCAGCGCGCGGCTCGCGCACGACGCCACCCACGACCCGCTCACCCGCCTGGCCAACCGGACCCTGGTGCTCGGCAGGCTCGACGTCCGCGAACGCGGCGCGGTCACCGTGCTGTTCCTCGACCTGGACAAGTTCAAGGTCATCAACGACTCGCTCGGGCACTCGGTCGGCGACCAGGTGCTGCGGATCGTCGGCGAGCGCCTGCGCCGCTGCTCCGGCCGCGACGACCTGGTCGGGCGGCTCGGCGGCGACGAGTTCGTCGTCGTCACCGGCGAGGTCACCGAACCCGGCGAGGTCCGGGCACTGGCCGAGCACCTGCGGGCCGCGCTGGCCGAGCCGATCGGCGTGCTCGGCAGGCAGCTGCACCTCGACGCCAGCATCGGCGTCGTGCTCGTCGGCAGCGCCGACCGCCGCAGCGCCGAGGACCTGCTGCGCGACGCCGACGTCGCGATGTACCAGGCCAAGACGCTCGGCCGGGGCCGGCACCACTTCTTCGACGTCGGCCTGCGCGAGCGGATGCAGCGGCGGCTGCGGATGGAGCAGGACCTGCGCGACGCGGTGCACGACGGCCAGCTCTGGCCGGCCTACCAGCCGGTCGTCGACCTGCGGACCGGCGAGATGGTCGCGGTCGAGGCGCTGCTGCGCTGGACGCACCCCCGGCACGGCGCGATCTCGCCCGTGGAGTTCATCCCGCTCGCCGAGGAAAGCGACCTGATCAACGTGATCGGCAAGGAGATGCTCCGCGCGACGACGCGCGAGCTCGCCACGCGACGCCGTGACCAGGGTCTGGACCTCACGCTGAAGGTCAACCTCTCCACCCGCCAGCTCGACGACCCGCACCTGGTGCCCGCGGTGCAGGACGCGCTGGCCAACACCGGACTGCCGGCCGGCGCGCTCTGCCTGGAGGTCACCGAAAGCGCGTTGATGCGCGACCAGGAAGCGGCCGGCGAAGTGCTGGCGTCCCTGCGTTCCCTGGGCGTGCTGCTGGCGATCGACGACTTCGGCACCGGGTATTCGTCGCTCGCGCAGCTGCGCCGGCTGACGCTGGACACGCTCAAGATCGACCGCTCGTTCATCACCGGCATCGCCGAATCCCGCGACGCGGCGGCGATCGTCACGAGCATCATCGCGATGGCCCACGCCGTCGACCTGACGGTGATCGCCGAGGGCGTCGAGTCCGCGGAGCAGCTGGACCTGCTGCGTTCGCTGGGGTGCGACCAGGCCCAGGGCTACCACCTGGGCCGCCCGGTACCGGCGGCCGAGCTGTTCGGTCAGTAGATCTCTTTGAGCCTTCTCAGTTCGTCCGGCGTCAGTTCGATGCCGAAGTCCTTGAGAGTGGCATCGAGTTCTTCCGGCGCGACGGTGGTGGTTTCGCTGCTGCCACCGGGCTTTTCGACGGTCAGCTCACGGCCCAGCAGCTTCCGGCTGACGCCCGGTTCGAGCGTCATGATCACCAGCCGTCCGGTGAACGGCGACTTCGGGTGGGTCGACGTGTAGTGGTGGTAGACCTCGTAGTCGATGGGGTGCATGCCGTCGAGCCGGAAGTCGAGCAGGTCCTCGTCGCCCTTCTTCAGCGTCCACCAGCCGTCCTTTTCGGTCAGCCGGTGCGGCCAGCCGGCCTGGTCGGTTTCCTGGCCGTCGACGAGCGGCATCGGGGCGAGGATCCCGGCACCGAACCCGACGTCGGCGTGGAAGCGTTTTCCGTCGGCCTCCGCGACCAGCGTCATGTGGGTGTACGGCCCCGGCCGCCGCGGCTGGACGCGCGCGGCGAGCCGGTGGACGGGGTAGCCGAGCTGCTCGAGGACGGCGGCGAAGAGGCCACTCTGTTCGTAGCAGTAGCCGCCCCGCCGCCGTCCGACGAGTTTCGCGCTCACGACGTCGAGCGAAATCCCTTGGTGCTGCCGGAGAACGACGTCGACGTTCTCGAACGGAATGGCCTGGACGTGAGCGCGCATGAGGTCCGCGAGCGCGCTCTCGGACGGCGGCCGCGGTTTTTGCCCGATCCTCGCCAGGTAGGCGTCCAGGTCGACGGCGTCGATTCCCCACTCGCTGGTCATGGGATCCAGGGTGCACCCTCGACCTGACTGGAGGTCAACCTTCGTGGACGATCTTCCGCACCTCGACGGCGGTGTACTGCGCATCGGGAATCATCGCGGCGAGTTCGACGGCGCGTTCTTCGCTTGCGACATCGACGACGTAGTAGCCGCAGAGGAAGGCGTCCGACTCGACGAAGGCGCCTTTCTGGACCCGGGTCGCGCTGTTCCGGACGCGGACGGTCTTGGTTCCGGCGGGCTCGGCGAGCGCCTTGGTCTCGACCATCTCGCCGGTGTCGGTGACGGTCTTGATGAAGGCGCCGTGGCCTTCGTAGACGCCGTTCTTCTGGTCGTCGGTGAGGGTGTCCCAGAGGGTCGGGTTCATGTGGAGGGCAAGGAGGTATCGCACGTCGGCTCCCCGGTGTGGGTGGCGGCCCGGGGTGGGCTGCCTTTCGCCGGGTGGTCGGAGCCGGCGGGGTGGACCGGACACGGGCGTTTGCGGTTCACTCGTTCGGCCTAGTTCTCGCCGAATCCGCTAGGACTTCTCCATGGCGTACGTCCGATTCCAGAGCACCGAGCCCAACGACGAAGGCCGGCACCCCGGCTTCTTCGGCCTGATCAACAACCTCAGCCGGTCCGGCAGGCTGACTCCCGAGCAGGAGGAGTTCCGCCGGACCAACCACGCGTGGTACGAGGCGCACTACACGAATCCCGCCACGGTCGATCCGGCCGTCTACGACCACGCCGTCAACCCGGGCGCGACCGCCTGGTTCAAGGAGTCCGCCGAGGCGCTCGTCGCCCGGGCCGCCGGGTACCTGGAAATCCTCGGCGCCCACGGCATCCGCTGCGACAGGCTGGTGGCGCCCGAACCCCCGGGGCGAGTCATCTACGAGGACGAGGACCAGATCGTCGTGGTCCCGCACCCGAACTGAACCCGCACACGAAAAAACCGCCCCGAACATTCGGGGCGGTTTTCGGAGCGGTGGCCAGGGCCGGGGTCGAACCGGCGACCTTCCGCTTTTCAGGCGGACGCTCGTACCAACTGAGCTACCTGGCCGGGAACGCCGGCCTGGAGCCGAACGATCTTGCGACCCTGACGGGACTCGAACCCGCGACCTTCGCCGTGACAGGGCGACGCGCTAACCAACTGCGCCACAGGGCCTTGCGTACTGCGATCTTGCTTCTACTACTGTACTGCGTACTCCCAACGGGATTCGAACCCGCGTTGCCGCCTTGAAAGGGCGGAGTCCTAGGCCGCTGGACGATGGGAGCCCGGCCGGTTTCGGGTGACCGACCGACCGCGCTCTCAGGTCCCCCCGGGAGCGATTACAAGCATAGGGCACGCCGCCACCGCTTTGCAGGGGGGTTCCCTTAAGCCCCCGGGGAAGCCGCGACCTGCGCAAACAGCTCGGTCAGCCGACTTTCGAGGTCAGCCTGCTCCGGCGACGTCAGCGCCGATGCCAGGAGCTCGTCGATCCGATCGTCCGTCAAGGACTCCGCGCGCTGCCAGCGGGCGCACAGATCCGGCTTCCGCGAAGCCGCCGCCACCAGTTCGTCGGCCGCCTCCGCCGGCCACGCCGTGCGCAGCAGCCGCTCACGGCCGCCCTCCGGGTCCGCGATCACCGCCTCGGGCACCGTCAGCCCCATCGCCCGCAGGGCCGCGAAGTGCAGGCCGCCGCGCAGCTCGCGGAAGACCATCAGCGCGAACCCGAGCCGTTCGACGTCCCCGGACGGGCGCGCCGCGTTCTTCCAGCCCGCGAACAGCGCCAGCCCGCTCGCGTCCGCGGCGTCGACGACGCGGAACAGCAGATCCACCAGACGGCCGGGCTCCGATACGGCCGAAAGGTTGACGCGCGACCACCGAGCCGATGACTCCGTGTAGGCGCGGACGGCCGCGGGTGCGTCCAGGGCCGACGTCGCCGGCGGCAGGACGAAGTCGAACAGCCAGTGCGGAAAGATCCCGAACAGCTCCGCGGCCACCTTCGGCGGGACGTCCCCGAGCACCGCCGAGCGCCCCCGCACGTACAGCGACCGCGGTGGCAATCCCACCTCCGCCTCGACCGCCGCCAGTTCCGGCGAGGTCATGAACCTGCCGCCCAGCACCTGCACCACCGGCCGGATCCGGTTCGCCGTCATGGTCGTCCCCTTTCGACCCGGCAAACGTAACAGTGTTACGAAACCTGCGTCAAGAAACCCGGACAACCTTGAGAATCATTCACCGAAAACGGCGACAACCAGCAGGAACATCACCGGACGGGCCCGGCGGCACCCACACCGCCCACCGGACCCACCGGCCCACCACTCAACGCTGAACCGGCGCCTGCCCGTCCTCATCCAGATTCAGACCCAGCATCTCCAGCAACTGCACGCAGTCTTCGACCCCCAGCGCACCGTTCGCCACCGCCAGCCGAGCCCGCCGAACCTGATCATCCGACACCCGCTGCGCATCCGCGGCCCCACTCCGCTGCGCCGGCAACCCCCCGGCGAACGGAGCACTCCCCCCATCGGCACCTTCGTACCGAAGGAGGAACTGCCGCACTTCAACAGACCCGCTCATAGCCCCTCCAAACGGCTCACAACAGCTTGGCCGCGAGGCTAACCAGCACCGGCCGCCACACACAGCCCCCCGGAGAGTGAACCTGAGGCCACGCTCCGCTCAACGCAGCGCAATCAGCACGGAGAGAGAACGGGACCACCCGAACGACGGTCACCTGCCTCGGAAGTGACAGAGGGCGCGGAAATTTCCCGCGCCCACTCGCCGAAGCGAGGAACTCGTGCAACAATCGAAGTGCTGACACACCCCCGGTCAGCGCCTGTGGAGATCCCCTCCGACCCCCGCGTTCCTCCCCCTGGCGCGGGGGTCCTCCATTTCTTCGGGTTGCTCGGGCTTCGCCCTTCGCCACCCGCTTCATTTCGGCGTATTACCCGGGGGGCCGAGCCCCCCGGACCCCCCACGGTGCCTCTGGTGCGGCTTCCAGCGTGGCCGGGTTTTCGCCTCGGGCGCTGGGCGCCCTGGCGGCTTTCCCCGGGCTTGGGCGCTGGCGCGCCCTCCCCTCAGTTGTGTGGATGTCCGCCCGCTGGCGCGTGCTCGCTTCGCCTCCTCCGCGGTCCCGTTGCCGCCCGCCCGCTAGCGCGTGCTCGCTTCGCCTTCCTCCTCAGTCCTGCTGAATCGCTCATCCTTCATCCGTCCTGCCGGCCGCCGGTCGCTCGCTGGCGCGCGCTCGCTCCGCTGTGCCCCCTGCAGTCCTGCTGACCGCCCGGCCTTCCTCCACTTCTCAGCCGACCGCCGGTCCCTGGTGCTCCCTGCGGCTGGTTGCTGGGCGCTGGCGGACCCTTCTCTGCCCCGTGCTGCCTTCTCTTCCCGTTTCCTTCGCGGCCGATTCCACCCTTCGCGCGCCTCTTCCTCTCGCCGCGAGCTCACACCCCTTGCCCCTTGCTCTGCCGCCAACGGCCGGGCCGCCTCCTTCATCCGTTTCTGCGGCCAGGCGCCACCCCCTAGTCGCACCTCCCCGTGCAGCCCTTTCTCGACGGCAAATCGCCCCACACCTGGCGCGTTCTCCCTCGCCTGCCGCCGGCTGACGCCCTGTCCTCCGCTCTGCCTCCAGCGGCCGGGCCCTTGCCTTGCCCATCCGTTCTGCAGCCAGCCGCCACCCCTAGCCGCGCCTTTCCGTGCAGCCCCTCTTTTCTGCGGCCGATCGCTCCGCCACTGGCGCCCACCTCTGTGATCGACTCGTTGCGTTAGAGGGTGATTGCGCTGGGTTTGCGGCCGGTTGGGCTGAATGGGTGGCGGTTGGGCTGAATGGGGAATGCGGTTGGCGTGTCGTGGCTCACAGTGTTTTGCGGGGTGAGACCTAACCGTTATCGTGACTGGCGTGCCTCTCCCCTCCCTTGGCCGCTTGAGCAGCCGGACGAACCTCAAAGCCGCGTCCTCCGGACGCCATCGTGGTGCCGCGAAGCCTGCGGACGATGGCGTTGTCGAGGACAAGGAACTCACCTCCTACCTCGCCGCCCTGGCGCCCGATGCCGACAACGAGAGCACCGGGACCGGTAAGCGGTTCGGGGAAGCTCAGGTCATCCAGCTGCGGATGAGCCTCATCGCCAACCAGCAGCTGAAGGACATCGCCGCCGATCGGGACATCTCGCCCCAGGCGCTCGCCCAGGAATGGATCCTCGAGCGGCTCAACTGGGAAGGTCAGGCCGCCTCGCTGCAGGACCAGCGGCAGCACACCGGCGACCTCACCGACCTCACCGACGAGTTCCACTTCCCCGCCGACGCCTTCGACGCGCCGGCCGTCGGGCACCGCTGAACTCGAACACGCATGAGAAAGGGCCCCCGGCAGCAACCGGGGGCCCTTCGCTCAGGCCTTAAGACAACGCTAAAGGGCCTGTCTCTCAGATCGCGCGGACCTTCTGGGCCTGCGGGCCCTTCTGGCCCTGGCCGACCTCGAACTCCACTCGCTGGTTCTCCTCGAGGGTGCGGAAACCGCGACCCTCGATCTCCGAGTAGTGAACGAACACGTCGCCTTCGCCGCCGTCCTGCGCGATGAAGCCGAAGCCCTTCTCCGCGTTGAACCACTTCACAGTGCCTTGCGCCACCGCTGTTCTCCTCGTTACACAGATCCGCTTCGAATGCCACCGAAGCGGCACCCCGGCCGTCCCGGGCGGTTCCAACGAGTCGAGTCAAGAGCGTGTCGGCTCCATGGCTCGCGTCAGAAGTTCCGCGAGTGTGAAGCCACGAACACGCAAAACGACGGCCTGCAAGCAGACTACCGGGATCTGGCCAAAGTTGAACCCCGTGATCGAGGCGAAAAACGCCGGTCCGGGCCAAGGTCACCGGAACGTCGTAGGGCACCGGCCCCGTTCTGTCGGACCCACCGGTTAGTCTTGCGCAGCACAGCGACACCGTGATCACCGGATACGGCTCGCAGTCGCTCGTGCCCCCTCCGTGAAGCAGCGTCAGCAAGCGGTTGTGACCTTCGTCACGCCGATCTCGCTCAACGTCGCAGGTCCACGAGACGTCTCGTTGAGGGGTAGTACCAAAGGGGCAAAGGGGAATGGGTTGACGGTGAGAACATCCACGCGGCGCCGGGGCGCTGCTGTGGCATTGGGCTTGGTAGCCGTGCTCACGCTGGGGGCGTGCAGCAGTGAACCGACGGTGTCGGCGAGCGGGACGTCGGGCGGGGGCCCGACTTCCGCACCCGCGCCCACGGCGCAGCCGGCGAAACTGACGGTGACGCCGGCCGGCGGCGCGCAGGACGTGCCGCCCGGCGAACCCGTCGAGGTCAAGGTCGACAGCGGCACGATCGTCTCGGTCACGCTGACCAACCCGGAGGGCAAGCAGGTCCAGGGTCAGACGTCGGCGGACAAGAAGAGCTGGAACACCACCGAGCAGCTCGGCTACGGCAAGACCTACACGTGGTCCGGCCAGGCGCAGGGCGCCGACGGCAAGAACGTGCCGATCGGCGGCGCGTTCACCACGGTGAAGCCGAAGCGCCAGATGTCGGCCAGCCTGAACGTCGGCGACGGGCAGACGTACGGCATCGCGATGCCGATCGCGCTGACCTTCCCGAGCCGCGTCACCGACAAGGCTTCCGTCGAGAAGGCGCTTTCGGTCGAGACCACGCCGAAGACCGAAGGCTCGTGGGGCTGGATGAACGGCGACACCTCGGTGCACTGGCGGCCCAAGGAGTACTACAAGCCGGGCACCACGGTGAAGGTCAACGCCAAGATCTACGGCGTCAAGATCGGCGAAGGCGTGTACGGCAAGCAGGACGTGTCGGCCAGCTTCGCCATCGGCCGCTCGCAGATCGTCAAGGGCAACACCACGCAGCACACGATGCAGGTGATCCGCGACGGTCAGCAGATCGCCGACTACCCGGTGAGCTACGGCCTCGACTCCGACCCGGGCCGCGTCACCCACAGCGGCGTGCACGTGGTGATGGGCAAGCAGTCGACGTACGCGATGAGCAACCCGAAGTACCACTACGAGAACGTCGTGGTGCCGTGGGCGGTCCGGATCTCCAACAACGGCGAGTTCATCCACGGCCTGGCGGCCTCGGTGTGGGCGCAGGGCAAGAAGAACGTCTCGCACGGCTGCCTGAACCTCTCGCCGGCGCGGGCCAAGGAGTACTACGACGGCGTGCTCACGGGCGACCCCGTCGAGATCACCGGAAGCACGCAGACGCTGACCGCCAAGGACGGCGACTACAGCGACTGGACGTACGACTGGGCGAGCTGGCAGAAGCTGTCGGCGCTGGCCGGCTGAGACCTTTCACGAACACCGGGCGGCCGGGAAGTCCTCGCGGACTTCCCGGCCGTTCGCGGTTTCTGGGGTTCACCCCACGCCGACCGGCTCGTCGCGTGGCCCCCAGGAACGCAGTGAATGACTCATTCCTGGCGTCCGGCGCCAGGAATGAGTCATTCACTGCACCGGAGGCGGCCCCATCGCGGGCCACCGAACTCGCCGCCGAACGTCTTGAAGATCAGCGCAAACTCGATGCAACCCTGGTGATCACCCGGCGCATGACTAAGGGCAGAGGCGCGGCGATCGACGGCCGCGCCCGCGAGAAGAGGAGCTGTCTTGCGTATCCGTATCGCCCTTTCCCTCGGCGCTCTCGTGCTCGCCGGTGGCGCCCTGACCGGTGGCATCGCGCTGGCTTCGGAGGCGCAGCCGCCGGCACCGTCCGCGACCACCCGGCCCACCCAGCCGCCGTCCGCGATGCCGACCGACACCCGCAAGCCCGCCGAGGCGCCGACCGCCGTGCCCGCGCCGCCGCGCGAAGCCACGAAGGCTCCCAGCACTCGCCCGCAGCGCGTTCCGCGGGCCGTGCCCGCGGGTCCGACCGGTGACCTGCACCTGCCGGCCGTGTGGGAGACCCGGTAACCAGGTGATCTCCCGCTCCCGTCCGTCGACCGGGCCGGGCTCGCCGTGGGACGGCGAGTTCGCCCGGTACTTCGGCGAGCGCGCGCACAGCCTGCGGTCCACGGCCTTCCTGCTCTGCGGCGACTGGCACCAGGCCGAGGACCTCACACAGGCCGCGCTGCTCAAGCTCTACCTCGCCTGGCCGAGGCTGTCGCGCCACGACGCCTTGGACGCCTACGCCCGCAAGGTCGTGCTGCGCACGTTCCTCGCCGAGCACCGGCGCAGCAGGTGGAAACGGGAGCGGCTCACCGACACACCACCGGAACTCCCGGCGGAACACGCCGGAAGCGACCAGGACATGCTGGTCCGGCAGGCGCTGGCCGTACTGGCCCCCAAGCAGCGCGCCGTGCTGGTGCTGCGGTACTTCGAGGACCTGAGCGTCGAAGAGACGGCGCGGGCACTCGGCTGCAGCACCGGCACGGTGAAGAGCCAGGCGTCCCGGGGCCTGGCGACGCTGCGCAACCGGCTCGGCCCGCACTACGGCGCGCTGAGCTTCAGCGCGACCACGGAGGGGAGGTGACGAACATGGACCCCGAAGACGACGTCCGCGCGTTCCTGACCGGCGCGGCCGGTGGCTCGCAACCGCCGATGCGCCTCGACGCCACCGACGTGATCGAGCGCGGCGGCCGGGTCCGGCGACGACGCAAGCGCTGGGCGGTCGCCGGCACCTCGACGGCAACGGCGGTGATCCTCGCGGTGGCCGGTTTCCTGGCCGGTCACCGCGCCGGGCCGCCCGATCCGGTGCAACCCGCCGGCCCGGTGCTGTCCACGATCGGCACCACCGCCCCCAGCCCGCTGCCGCCCAGCGAGGTCCCGGCGACCTCGATCGCGCCGCCGCCGGAGGCCCAGCCGGGCCGGACGCCGGCGCGCACGTCGAAGGCGACGCTGCCGACTCCGTCCACCCGGAAGGTGGAGCGGCCGACGTCGCCGCCCTCGGCGAGTCCGACCGATACGGGCCGGGAAGCGCCCGTCGCCACCACCTCGCGCTAGACGTTCCCCCAGGTCGGCGGCGTGGCGCAGATCACCGCGCCGAAGTGGGTTTCCGACGAAATACCGGGCCGGGTCGTGGCGATATGCCGGGTGGTGTTCCGATCGGACACCGGACAACTGCTCAGCCGGACGCTCAGCCGCCGGCCCGAGAACCCGAGGAGGAAGCACATGGTGTTCGCCGCACTCATCGTCGAAACCGGAATCGCTGTTGTAGTGGCGGGCGCGCTCGCCGCTTGGTCCCGCAAGCGCTTCGCTCCTCGGAACGACGCCGGCTGACCCGCGAAACACGGGTGCCCCGCCCGGTGATCCGGGCGGGGCACCCGTGTTTCCGGCGGCCGCTCAGCGCTGAGCGGTCGCGGAGGTCACTTTGCCGCCGCTGCCTTCGGTTTCGATCTGGTCCATCGGCACCTGCGACGTCTCCGGGATCTTGATGATCGGGATGATCGCGATCAGCGCCGCGGCCATCAGGTAGTACGCCGGCCAGTCTTCGTTGCCGGTGCTCTTGATCAACGCCGTGACGACGACACCGGCCGTGCCGCCGAACAGCGACGTCGAGATGTTGTAGCCGATCGCGAACGAGCCGTAGCGCACCCGTGTCGGGAACATCGCCGGGAACGTCGAGCCGATCACCGCGAGGATGAGCACGAGCAGGATCGCCACGATCAGGAACCCGACGAACAGCCACAGGATGCTGCCGGACTGCATCAGCTTGAGGCAGGGCCAGCTCAGCACCAGGAACCCGATGGCCGCGGTGAGCAGCAGCGGCTTCCGGCCGATCCGGTCGGACAGCGCGCCGAGCGGGATGATGATCGCCATCTGGATGACCTCGACGGCGATGATGATCAACGTCGCGGTGTTGTCATTGATCTTCAGCGTGTCCGTGAAGTACGTCGGCATGGTGGTCAGCAGCAGGTAGTCCGCGACGTTCAGCAGCAGCACGATGCCGATCAGGTTGAGGATCATCCGCCAGTTGCGGACGAAGATCTCCTTGAGCGGCGCCTTCTGCGGCTTCTCGCCCGCGGCCTCCATGCGGCGGAATTCGGGGGTGTCCTCGAGCTTGTTCCGCAGGTAGAGCCCGATCAGGCCGAGCGGCAGCGCGACGAAGAACGGGATCCGCCAGCCCCAGGCGTCGACCTGGTCGGCCGAGAGGGACAGCGTCACGGAAAGCACCACGAGGTTGCCGAGCACGTAGCCGCCCAGCGTGCCGAGCTCCAGGAAGCTGCCGAAGAAGCCACGGCGCTTCGTCGGCGAGTACTCGGCGATGAACGTCGCCGCTCCGCCGTACTCACCACCGGTCGAGAAGCCCTGGATGATCCGGAGCAGCAGGATCGCGATCGGCGCCGCGATGCCCATGCTGTAGCCACCGGAATACGTCGGCAGGACACCGACCAGGAACGTGCACCCGGACATCAGCAGGATCGTGACGGCGAGGACCCTCTTGCGGCCGATCTTGTCGCCGAGGGGACCGAAGAAAGCTCCGCCGAACGGCCGCACGATGAACCCGACCGCGAGCAGCGCCAGCGACTTCAGCACCGCGTTGCCTTCGCCGGGGAAGAACTGCGTGCCGATGCTGACGGCGATCGCACCCGAGGTGAAGACACCGTAGTCGTACCACTCGGTGGCGTTGCCCATCGCGGACGCCCACACGGCGCGCTTGACGGTTCTTTCGTCCACTGACGGTTTGCCCGTCGTTGCTGCTTCTTCGCTCATGCCGGCGACGACCTCCTCCGTGCAGTGCCCTTAGGGCCGTTCGAGCTCATCCCCTCAGTCTTGCCGGATCGACGCAGGTCGGCAGGCTGAGCCGGGAAATCTCTACGGTGGGGAACTTTCCGGCTACTGAGAGGTGTACGTTGCCCGATTACGCCGTGGGCCGCGCGCGGCGGGCGGCTACCGGCGAGTTAACGTCAGCGCATGAGTCGTGTTTCTCAACCCTGGCCGCCGGTGGCGGTGGAGCCCGCGGTCCCGCACCCGAAGGCGCCGGCGCCGGGTACCGAGCTCGGCGTCCACTTCAGCGAGTGCTTCGGCTGCGGTGACGAGGCCGACGCCGGGCTGCACCTGCGCTCGACGGTCGGCGAGGGCCAGGTCATCCACTCGCGGTTCACCGTGACGGCGGCGCACCAGGGCGCCCCCGGGCTCGCCCACGGCGGCCTGCTGGCCTGCGCGTTCGACGAGGCCCTCGGTTCGACGGTCGGCAACCTGATGCGCCGGCCGGCGGTGACGGGCAAGCTCGAGACGGACTTCCGCCGCCCCGTCCCGGTCGGCTCGACGCTGTTCATCGAGGCCCGGCTGGACGGCATCGCGGGCCGCAAGATCTACGTCAGCGCCGACGGCCGGCTCGACGCGGCGGACGGCCCGATCGCGGTGAGCGCGCGGGCGCTGTTCATCGTCGTGGGCTTCGAGCACTTCAGCACGCACGGCGACCCCGAGGCGCTGGAGAAGCTGGCGGCGCAGCACGAGAAGAACCAGCAGCGGCAGCGCGAAGACTCCGACTGGGAGATCAACCCCTGACCGCACTTTCCCGTGAAAGGTCCGACCTGGGAGCCGCACTTTCACGTGAAAGTGCGGTCAGGTCAGGGTGCGGGGGCGGATGGCGTTCGCCCGGTCCACGAGCTTCACGCGCTCCTCGACCGTGCTCGCCAGCCGCGCCAGCGCGCGGTAGCAGCGTTCCAGCCCGAACCGCAGCTCCCGCTCGTCCAGCGAACATCCCAGCACCCGCACGCCCGGCGACGGTTTGCCCTGCTTGATCCAGTCGTGCGCGGCCTCGAGCACCCCCGCCGACAACCGCGTCTGGCGTTCGAGGTCCAGCCGCAGCCGCTCCAGCCGGGACGACGCGTCCACCAGGTCGTGCTCGGTCACCGGCGTCTCACGGCCGTTCGCCTTGGTCGCCGTGGTCTTGATCCTGATCGCGGCGACCTGCGCGTCGACGTAGTGCGTCGAGGACGGCGGGACCGTCTCCAGCACCTCGACCGCACTGTTGCGCGCGCCCTGCGCGAGGTAGACCCGCGCGAGGCCGAACGCCGCGCTGACGTACGTGCGGTCGGTCCGCCAGACCAGCTCGTAGAACCGGGCCGCGGCGAAGTAGTCGCCGACGCCCTCGGCGCTGATCCCCAGCGCGAGCTTCGGCGCGATCTCGCCCGGCAGGTCGTCGTACACGGATTCGAACGCGACCTGCGCGACCCGCGACCGGCCGCCCGCCAGCTCGATCAGGCCGCGGTACCAGTCGATCCGCCAGTCGTGCGGGAAGCCGTTCTTGATCGCCAGGTACTGCCCGGCCTGCAGCTGCCGCTGCGCCTCGGCCAGCTCGCCCAGCTCGATCCGGGCCCGCACGATCCGCAGCCGCACCTCGATCGACTCACGTGGCGCGCCGGCCAGCGCCTCGATGGCGCCGCGCGGGTCGAGCGCGGTCGTCGTGGCGAGCACGCCCGCCGCCGGGTCGTCCGTGTCGACCTGCGGGATCGGCAGGCCGGCGACGACCTCGTCCGCGCCGGGCAGCGGCACGCTCCGGCCGGCCTCCGGCACCACCAGCTGCACGCCGAACGTGCGGCTCTCCGGGCCGAACACGGTCGACGCGCCGGGCCGCGGCTTGCCGGTGCCGAGCGCCATGATCTCGCGCAGCACCCCGGTCAGCTGGTCGCCCATCTCCTCGGCGGAGAGGAACCGCCGGTCCGGGTCGGCGTGCGTCGCGCGCCGCAGGAACCGGTAGTACGAACCGAAGAGCGCGAACAGCGGCACCGCGTCCGGGCCGGGCAGCGTCGTCTTGAACTTGGTGGTGTAGCCGGTGAACTCGAAGCTCAGCACCGCGAGCGTGCGCCCGACGGTGAACAGGTCCGACGCCACCGAAGCGCCCTGCTTCGCCAGCTCCGGCGCGCTGTAGCCGGTGGTGAAGAACAGCGGGCTCTCGTAGTCGTCCATCCGCCGGACCGCGCCCAGGTCGATCAGCTTCAGCTGCTCGTTGGTCTGGATCACGTTGTCCGGCTTGAGGTCGCAGTAGAGCAGGCCCTGGCTGTGCAGGTAGCCGAGGGCGGGCAGGATCTCCAGCCCGTACGCGATGACCTGGCCGATCGGCAGCGGCTCCGGACGGCGGCTCTCCCGGTGGTGCGCCAGCGCGAGCTGCCGCAGCGACTGGCCGCCGACGTACTCCATGACGATGTAGCCGACGGTCGTCCCGCTGTGGGCGTCCGGGTGCTGCACGAAGTTGTGGATCTTGACGATGTTCGGGTGCTCGACCTCGGCGAGGAACCGCTGCTCGTTGGCCGCGGCCGCCATCGCCGTCGCGTCGCCGGTGTCGATCAGTCCTTTGAGGACGACCCAGCGGTCGCTGACGTTGTGGTCCTGCGCCAGGTAGATCCAGCCCAGGCCGCCGTACGCGAGCGCGCCCAGCACCTCGTACTGGCCACCGACGAGCTCGTGCGGCCGCAGCTTCGGCACGAACGAGAACGGCGTTCCGCAGTTGTCGCACTTTCCTTCCGCCGCACCGGGTTTCCCGTCCTTGCCCCGGCCGACCTTCGCGCTGCACTTGCTGCAGAAGCGCTTTTCCTCCGACACCATCGCGTTCGTCAGCACCGCCGACGCCGGATCACGAGCGGGGACCGCCGGCACCTCGACGAGCCCGGCGCCGAGCCGGCCGCGGCGGGAGCGGGACGTCCGGGACGACGTCCGCCGGCCCGTACCCGGGAACGCACCGGAGCCGGAGCCCGAGCCGCTGCCGGTTCCCGAGCCGGTCCCGGTGCCGGTGTGCCGGCCTTCGCTGGTGCGCTCGGGCAGGACGCTTTCGGTGCCCGGGTCGGGCAGCGGCGTGTCCGGGCCGGCGTCCGGCCGCGGCGCCGGCGGCATGATGCTCTGGGTCTCCGGCGCCGGCGCGGCGAGCACGCTCGTCGGCTGCGGCGCGTTCGGGTCGGGGCGGATCGCCTGCGTCGGCTGGACCGGCGGCACGACGGGGTTGATGCTGCCCGGCGGGCGGGTCGGATCCTCGGCACCCGGGATCGTCCCGCGCACGGCCGTCGGCTGGCCGCGCGGCGGCGTCGGCGGACGGCGGACGGGCGCGTGGATGACGGTCTCCTCGCCGCGGGGCGGCTCACCGTCGTCGAGGCGGCCCGAGATCGACGGCTCCGGCGTCTCCCACCGCACCGGTGGCGGCGGCTGCCAGCTCGGCGGCGCCGCCGGTCGCTGCTCGTCGTCCGGTGCGGCGTGCCGAGGACGGCGCGGCTCCTCCGACACTTGCTACCTCCCAGATCCCCGGCGACGTGCGGAGATCGATCCTAGTCGCGACCGGCTCACTTGTACTTCGGCGACGGCGGCGACGCCGGGCCCAGCGAGGGCTCCACCCAGCGCCGGTAGCTGTTCTGCCACGCGTCGCTGCCGCGGATCTTGTCCAGCACGGCGTTGACGTACCGGACCATGTCCTCGTTGTCCTTCGGCACGCCGATGCCGTAGTTCTCCTCGGTGAACTGGTCGCCGACCACCTTCAGCGTCGGGTCCTGCGCGGCCATCCCGGCGAGGATCGTGTCGTCGGTCGAGACGGCGTCGACCTGACCCTGCTGGAGCATCACCAGGCAGTCCGACCAGTTGTCCACCGAGACCGGCACCGGCTTCGACGGGTCCGTCGCGATCTTCGCCGCGGACGTCGACTTCTTGGCCGCGCACACCCGCTTGCCGGTGAGGTCGGCCAGCTTGGTCACCTTCGACTCCTTGGTGACCAGGATCCGCTGCCCCGCCTTGTAGTAGACGGACGAAAACTGGACGCTCTTCTTGCGCGAGCAGGTGATGCTGTAGGTCCGGACCACGATGTCGACCTGGTGCTCTTTCAGGACGTCCTCACGCTGCCCTGACGTGATCGCGCGGAACTGCACGCGTCCTTCCGGCGAGCCGAAGATCGACCGGGCGATCTCGTTGACCATGTCGATGTCGAAGCCCTCGAGGTTGCCCGTCGTGGGGTTGCGGAAGCCGAACAGGTAGGTCGTCTGGTCGACGCCGGCGATCAGCTTGCCGCGTTCCTTGATCTTCGCCATGGTCGAGCCGTCGGGGATACCGGTCCCGCTCGGCGCGAGGCTGACCAGGGGGTCGCAGCTGGTGTCGGTGGCGCCGCCGGCCGTCGAGTCGGGGCCACCGACGTGCGCGGGCTGCGGCCAGGCCGCGTTGCTCACCGGGGCCGGGTCGACCGGCTTCCCGGGGCTGCCGCAGGCCGCCAGCACCAGCGCGGCGAACGCCAGCGCACCCGCCCGGACCGTGTTCCCCCGCCTGCTCACCGGTACTCCCTCAGTCGCTCCCGGATCCCCATGGTGACACCCGCCGCGGCGACCACGGCGAGCACGGCCAGGCCGGGCGCGAGCAGCGTCAGCGCGGCCTCGCCGCCGTGGGTGTCGTCGAGGAACTCCTGCCGGCCGACGTCGATCGCCGCCTGGAGGCTGTCGTCGAGCCGCCGGAACGCCGGGGCCGAGCCGTCGGTCTTGTCCTCGAGGACCGCGGCGTCGACGGCTTCCTGGTACGCCCCCGCGTTGTCCTGGTCGCGGACCTGCTTGTGCGCCTTCATCCAGTCGTTCGCGGCCTTCGTCGCGTCGGCGACCTTGGCGGCGCCGTCACCGTCCGTGATCAGGCCACGGGCTTCACCGAGCAGGCCGCCCTGACCGTCCGGGCCGACCAGCTGGGCCGCGTTGGTGCCGAAGTCCTTCTCGTACGCCGCGCCGTCGCCGCGGGCGACCAGCGTCAGCGTTTCGTCGGCACGGGCCTGCAGCGCGGCGATCCGCGCGCGGACGAGGACGTCGACGCGGTGCGAACCGTCGTCCTGGCCGCTGCCGACCAGGCTGCCCTGCACGACCAGCGCGACCGCGCCCCACAGCAGCGACACCACGACGGCGGCCGTCGCGACGACGAGCCCGACGTTGAGCAGCCGGTTCGTGCGCCGGGTCAGGTAGATCTGGGCCGCGATCAGCGCGGCGAGCAACGCGACCACGAGGATCGTGGCGAGCCACGGGAACCCGGTGGCGCTGTCCTGCTCCTCGATCAGCCGCTCGGTGTCGACGCGGTAGAGGTCCTGCGCGGCGGGCAGGATCTTCGCGCGCATCAGCTCGGACGCCTCGCGCAGGTAGGACGCGCCGACCGGGTAGCCGAGGCGGTTGTTCGCGCGGGCCGTTTCGACGAGCCCGGTGTAGACCGGCAGCGACTGGTTGAGGACGTCGACCGGGCCGGCCGCGTCGGCGACGTCGGAGGAGTCGGAAGCGGCCTTCGCGAGCGCGGCGCCGGCCTCGGCGATGTCACGCTCGTAGCGCGAGCGGAGCTCGGGCGGCTCGGTGCCGATCGACAGGAACGCGCTCGCCGCGGTCGCGTCGGCGTCCGAGAGCGACCTGTAGACCTGCTGAGCCGCGGCGGCGAGCGGCTCGCGGTGGTCGATGACGCCGCTGATCGTGTCGTCGCGGTCCTGCACCGACAGCGTCGCGACCAGCCCGGCGACGAGGGCCAGCAGCACCAGCCCGACGGCGATCACGGTGAGCCGGCCCGGCGTGGTCGCGGCGGACCGGATGATCGCGCGCACCGCCTGGCCCGGCAGGTCCAGCAGGCCGAGGAGGCCACTGCGGCCCCCGGGGCGGTCGCGGCCCTCCGGTGGCGGCGGCGGTGGGGTCCCCGGCGCGGGCGCCGTGGGACCCGGGGCCGTCGCAGTGCTGGTCATCCCCGATTCCTCCCCTGTCTTCCGGGGCTTCGCCCCAGCCGGGGGCTTCGCCACCCGGAACCCCCCGAAAAGACGCTGAGCCGTACCCGCAGAAGGTAGCCGAGTCGCGGTACCAGCGGGCACGGGCATCGCCCGCTGTCACCAGCACGTGATCTCGGAGCGAACCGCTCAGCTCCGGATTTCGGCGTGTACGCGCCAGTAACCGTCTTCCGGGCCCGATTCCAGCGTGCCCTCGACGAGGGCCAGGCGCTCGCGCATGCCGGCCAACCCGAAACCTTCACTCGTCCGAGTGAATTCGCCGAGCTGGTTGCGGACGTCGAGCCGGACGGTCCCGGGCTCGTAGTCCAGCCGCATCCGGACGTCCTCGCCGGGCGCGTGCTTGCCCGCGTTCGTCAAGGCTTCCCGCGCGACGCCCACCAGCGCGACGACCGCCGCGGACGGCAGTGGCCGGGCCTCACCGCAGGTCTCGAAGCCGACGCCGACGCCGTGGTCGCCGGCGTGCCCGGCGGCCACCTCGGCGAGTGCTTCGGCCAGCGGCGGAACGTCCCGGCGGAGTGCGGCGACGGCGTTGCGCGCTTCGGCGAGGCCGTCGGCGGCCAGGCGCCGGGACCGCCGGACCGAGCGAAGTGCACCGTCCACATCGGATCGTTCGGTGAGCAGCGCCTCGGCCAGTTCGAGCTGGACCCCCAGCGCGCCCAGGGAATGCGCCAGGACGTCGTGGACCTCGCGGGCGATGCGCGTGCGTTCGTCGAGGGCGGCGGCCCGTGCGTGTTCGGCCTGCGCGAGCCGGGTCTGCTCGAGCAGGGCGCCGGCCTGGATGGCCTGGACCTCGTACTGGCGGCGGTTGAGCCCGACCAGGACGAGCAGCAGCATCACGGCGGCGTCGGCGAGCGCCGCGCCGAAGGAGTGCCCGGCGAGCAGGTGCGCGGTCACCGCGAGCGCCATGTCGAGGAGGCCGATCCCGACGATCACGCCGACGCTCACGGTGGTCAGCGCCGCGAGCCGGCCGAGCGAGATGACGGACAGCAGGAGCGCCGACGAGTCCCCGGCCCGGCCGACGAGGACCGCCGGCACCACGCTGGCCACGGCGAGCAGCGCGGCCGCCGTCCTGGGCCGCCGGGACGCGAGCACGACGAACCCGAGCCAGCACGCACTCGCGACGCCGTAGGCGGTCCAGATCCGCGGGTCCGGCTCGCGCGCGGTCACCAGCGTCGCCGCGACGAAGAGGGTGCCGAGGACCTGCACCACGAGCCAGCTCGGCGCGATGGTGTCGGGCAGCAGGGGACGTTTCGGCACGTCCCCATCTTCCCCGGCGGGATCAGCCCCGGATGGCGGGGGCGAGCGAGTGCGGGAGCACCTCTTCGGGGCTCGGCGGGCGCCGGACCAGCACTTCGACATCGTCGGCGAAGCGGTACGGCTTCGCGCCGAGGATGCCGCCGAAGTGACGGCGCAGCCGGGACATCTCGGCGCGGACGGTGACCGTGCGGCCCGCGTCGCCGAACAGGTCGGACGACAGCTCGGACGCCGAGCGGCCGCCGCGGTGGCTGGCCAGCACGTACAGCATCTCGGCGTGACGCGGGCTGAGCCGGTGCGTCCAGGTCCCGGCCGCGCCGGCCACGGTCAGCTCGGGTTCGCGCGCCGACCGGACGTCGAGGACGACGCGGGTCGGCGGCGCGGCGTCGTTCTCGGTGGGGCGGATCAGCCAGCCGCCGGGCACGGGCTCGACCGCGCAGTGGCCGTACGCCGGCAGCCAGACCCCGCCGGGCGCGAGGTTCGCCGGCAGCGCGATGCGGTCGACCGGCGCGAGCCCGGCGGCCGCGGCGACCCAGCCGTGCCCGTCGGCGACGACGGCCTGCCCGCCGACCTTCGCGAGCACCGGGACGGCGAAGCCGCGCAGCCGTTCCAGTTCGGTGAGGTGGGTGGTGCGCAGCTGGGACTCCGCGAGCCGCGTCACGGCGTCGACCAGCGCCAACGTCGTCGCGTGGACGGTCGAGGCCGCGCCGGAGAGGTCGACGACGCCGAGCAGCCTGCCGTCGCGCGGGTCGTGCAGCGGCGCGGCGGCGCACGTCCAGGAGTGGTGTGAGCGGACGTAGTGCTCGGCGGCGTACATCTGGACCGGGCGGCGCGCGACGAGCGCGGTGCCGATCGCGTTGGTGCCGACGGATTCCTCCTGCCAGTCGACGCCTTCGACGAACCCGAGCCGGTCGGCGCGGCGGCGGACCGCGGCGCTGCCGTCACGCCAGAGGATGTGGCCGCCCGCGTCGACGAGCACCATGATGTGCGCGGCCTGTTCGGCGAGGCTGATCAAGCCGCCGCGCAACGTCGGCAGCGCCTCGGCCATCCGGCTCGTGCGGCGGCGTGTTTCCAGCTCTTCGACGGTCAGGACGGGCGCGGCGGCGCGGCTGTCGGGGTCGATGCCGAGACGGCGCATCCGCTGCCAGGACGCGTCGATCACCGGCCGGGGCCGGCTGGGGAGTGCCTGGCCGGTCAGAGCCGCTTCGTGCACCTGCGCGAGGACACGAGCGTGCCGCCGGGGGTCCGCCCCGGCAGGCAACGCTGCCTCGAGGTCTCGCTGCCCCAACCGCCGCTCCTTGCGCTCCGCCTCAGTCTGCCTTTTCGGTCCGCTGATCGGAAGGTGGCGACAATCTCGCCGAAGGGCTCTTCGCCGGCCAGGGAGGTGCCGGCGAAGAGTCCTTCGGCGGCCTCCGGCAGGGCCAAGAGCCACCGGAGGCGGGATGGGTCGATCAGCGCCGGTACTCCACGACCGCCTTCGCCGCGTTGAGGACCTTCTGCGCGTCCGGGAGGTAGAGGTCCTCGAGCGCGTCGGAAAACGGGACGGGCGTGTGCGGCGGCGTCACCATTTCGATCGGGGCGCGCAGCGAGCCGAACGCCTCCTTCGCGACGAGCGCGGAGATGTCCGTGGCGAGGTTGCAGCGCGGCGAGGCCTCGTCGACGACGACCAGTCGCCCGGTGTTTTCGACGCTTTCGAGAATCGTGCCTGTGTCGAGCGGGCTGGCGGTGCGGGGGTCGATGACCTCGGCTTCCACCCCGTTGGCGGCCAGCACTTTCGCTGCTTCTTCGGCGACGGCGACCATGCGGCCGATGGCCACGATGGTTACGTCACGGCCGTCGCGCACGACGTTCGCTTCGCCGAAGGGGATCGTGTAGCTGTCCTCCGGGACGTCGCCGCTGGTGTCGTAAAGGGCCTTGTGCTCGCAGAAGATCACCGGGTCGTCGTCGCGGATGGCCTGGACGAGCAGGCCTTTCGCCTCGTACGGGTTCGACGGCACGACGACCTTCAGGCCCGGGATGTGCGTGAAGATCGGGTACAGGCACTGCGAATGCTGCGCGGCGGCCCGCAGCCCGGCGCCGTACATCATGCGGATCACCACGGGCGTCCGCGCGTGGCCACCGAACATGTAGCGGAACTTGGCCGCGTGGTTGAAGATCTGGTCGAAGCAGACGCCCATGAAGTCGACGAACGCCAGTTCCGCGACCGGCCGCTGCCCGCGCGTGGCGGCGCCGATCGCCGCGCCGATGAAGGCGGACTCGGAGATCGGCGTGTCGAGCACGCGGCCGGGGAATTGGGGAAACAGGGCGTTCGTGACGCCGGGACCCTCGTCCCCGGCGTCGGTGCCGCCCATGACGATGACCGACTCGTCGCGGGTCATTTCCTGCGTCAGCGCCTCGGAGATCGCCTCGCGGTAGCTGATCGTGCGGGTCATGGGCGTGCGCTCCCCTCAATACGAGACGTAGACGTCGGTTTCGAGGTCCTCCGCTGTGGGTTTCGGCGCGGCCTTCGCTTCGGAGACGGACTCCTCGATGAGCTTCGCGACTTCGGCGTCGATGTCGTCGAGAACCTGCTCGCGCAGTTCCCCGCTCTCGGTGACGCGGGTGCGGAACAGCTCGAGGCAGTCGAGAGCGCCGTCTCCCGGGAAGCGGGTGAACTTGATCTCGATGAGCGTCGGGCCACCGCCGTCCCGGGCGCGTTCTACGGCCTCCCCCGCGGCTTCGTGGATGGCGAAGAAGTCGAACCCGTCGACGATCACGCCCGGCACGCCGAACCCGGCGGCGCGGTCGGCGATGTTGTCGGAGGCGACGGACCAGGTGCTGGACGTGACTTCGGCGTAGCCGTTGTTCTCGGCAATGAAGAGGGCGGGCAGGTCCCAGACCGACGCGAGGTTCAGCGCCTCCAGCGTCGTCCCCTGGTTGCCGGCGCCCTCTCCGAAGAAGGCGACGCCGACGCCGCCGGTGTTCTGCTGTTTCGCGGCGAGGGCGGTGCCGCAGATGAGCGGCGGACCGCCGCCGGCGATGCCGTGGGCGCCGAGCATGCCCTTCGAGAGGTCGGCGATGTGCAGCGAGCCACCCTTGCCGTGACAGGAACCTGTCTTGCGGCCGTAGATCTCGGCCATCATGGCCTTGACGTCGACGCCCTTGGCGATGCAGTGGCCGTGGCCGCGATGAGCGCCGGCGATGGTGTCGCGGTCGTCGAGGTGGGCGCAGACCCCCGCGGCGGAGGCCTCCTCGCCGGCGTAGAGGGGCACGAACCCGGGGATCTCGCCGGTAGCGAACTCGTCGTGCACCCGCTCTTCGAACGCTCGGATGGTGCGCATCACGCGATACGCCTCCCGCAGGGTGTCCGTCATCTTCGGCGCTCCTTCCCCAGCTCGGTCTCCGTGCGCAAGAGCCCTTTCCGGGCCGCTTCCGCCATCGTCGCCCGGACGTCCACGACCCACGGCCCGTCCGGCTTGAGCTCGACGAACGCGCTTTCGCCGGTCTTGAGTTCGAGTTCGCGCTCGCCGTCCAGCGCGATGACACCGCCCGAGGCGGCGAGCTCGACCCGCATCCCGGGTTTGAGCACACCCCACCCGCGGACGCCGACGGGCCGCACGAGCCCGGGCGCGATGGGCGCGTGCACGACGTACGGCGTCTCGTCGACGGGCCCGAGCTGCAGCGCGACGCCGTCCGGGCTCGACCGCGGGCTGGGACAGAGCTGCCCTGGCACGCTCGACAGGCCGATGCCGTCGGGTTCGGCGAAGGTGCAGTAGAGCTCGGTGAGCGTGGCGGGATCCCACAGCGCCTTGGCGCCGATGTGCCGGCTCGTCGAGACGCAGACGTCCACGAGCGCGATCTCCCGGCGAGCCTTCGTGACGACTTCGAGGACGCTGACGCGGTGCGTGACGAGATCGGGATCGACCTGCCCGGAGGCGATCAGCCCGGCGGCCAGCCCGGCGACGGTCGCCTCCCGCATCTGCGGGAAGGCGTTGTTGGTCCCGGTGGAGAGGGCGAGGATCGGAACGTCTTCGCAGGCCGCGGCGGCAACGCGAGCCGTGCCGTCCCCACCGAGCACGACGATGACCCCGGCCCCGGCCGCGACCATCCGGCGCACGGCGTTGGTCGTGTCGGCGGCGGTGCCGGTGATGGGATCGTCCGCGCAGAAGTCGACGGTGGGCCAGGTCCCACCCCGCCCGAGCGCCTTGAGAACCGCGGCGGAGATGCCTCCGAGATCGGTGGACACGAGGGCCCGGTCGAGTCCGGTCACCGCGAAGGCGGCCAGCAGGCGCTGGACCATGTTCGCCTTTTCCGCGGTGGGGAACACCGAGGCCTGCGCAACCAGCCGGCGGATGTCCCGTCCCGAAGCCGGATTCGCGACGATCCCCGCCACCGTCTCGCCCAACCTGACCTCCTGTCACAGCACCGGAGAACAGGAGACTCCGTCGCTGGGCGAAAGGGAAGGGTTGCAGGGCGTTGCAGTGTTCGCCGGACTGTCACGCGGAGCGCGCAGGCGCCGCCGTGCGACGGGCGCGCCGGCGCTGCCGCGCTCTGGTCAGGCTAAATCGGGCGGGCGTACCCGCCGCGCTGACGCATGCCTCGCCGGCGGCAACTACCGGACTGAGCCGAAGGTCACACCGGCACTGATCTCCAGTGGACTGTCCACCCGGGAGATCGTCGCGGCAGAGAAGAACGAACCGGTCATCCCCCGGGCGGAGAGCTACGGGAGCAGGCTCGCCGTGCCCTCGTAGGAGAAGCCGGCCTCGTCGACCGCCGCCCGCACGGCGTCCTCGGCCAGCGGGCCGTCAGCGCGAACGATCACCCGGCCGGCCGCGACATCGACGTCCACTTCGGTCACTCCCGGCAGGCCGGTGAGTTCTTCGGTGACCGACTGGGCGCAGTGTCCGCAGCTCATCCCGGAGACGGTGTAGCCGTGCTCGATCATGGTGCGGAGCATACGAAAAGGGCCGCCACCTCGAACGGGTGACGACCCTTTCCCAAGATCAAAGTCAGATCACGGTGACCGACGTGGCCTGCGGGCCCTTCTGGCCCTGGCCGATCTCGAACTCGACGCGAGCGTTCTCTTCCAGGCTCTTGAAGCCGTTACCCTGGATCTCGCTGTAGTGAACGAAGACGTCGCCGCCACCGTTGTCGGGGGTGATGAAGCCGAACCCCTTCTCGGAGTTGAACCACTTCACAGTGCCCTGAGTCATAAAAAAATCTCCATGTGTAACACCAAAAAACAGGAAGCCGCTTCGGCGCCCCGGGTCAACACGGGGACGGTTTGCTTCCTCGGCGAGGAGACACTACGCCCGCTGAATTCTGCGAGCGTGACTCAACACGAACACAAAAATCGAGACCATGGTCAGTAAAGCACACCACAAGCAGGCCGACAAGTCGTCGTCACCCGGACAGGGTGAGCTATTCGCCACTCGCCGGGCGCAACCCCTCCGCACTGAACGGCGAACGCCAGGTGGTGTCGCGCTCGGCGGCGACCACGGCGTCATCGTGGGCCTCCGCGCTGGCGCTGAACAGCACCGGTACGACGCCGGAGGACTTCCGCGCTGGTTCGGATGCGTGCTGGTGATCGGTCACGTCGAAACTCCCCTCGTTCCCTGCCCGCTGCGGCGCGGGTCATGACCGTGATGGTGCCATGCGGCACCGACAGAAACCGGTTGTTCCCGCCGGGACCCGGCCGGGAAGGTTCAGCGGCGAACCACCACCGGAACAACGCCAGATTACCCGAGCCGCCGCCGTGCTACCACACAACTTGCCCGCGTTTTCCGAAGCGAAACCGAGCAAACCCTTACTGGGCGGGCGGTTGCGGGCGCGCTTGCCCGAGCAACGCCGAAATCCGCACGTCCGGGGTCACGACGTCCGGGTCGGTGCGCACGTCGATGACGCACGGCCGCTGCCGCACCAGCGCGCTGGCGATGATCGGCTCGAGTTCCTCGCGATCGTCCACCGTGTACCCGGCCGCGCCGAGTCCACGCGCCCAGGACGCGAAATCCGTCAACGGGATGGACACCCCGGACAGCCTGCCGTGCGTGCGGGCCTGGTGCATGGCGAGCGCGCCGTGGACGCCGTTCTGGAAGACGACGACCATCACCGGCGCCCGGTACCGCACGGCCGTTTCGATCTCCTGGCCGGTCATCAGCGTCCCGGCGTCGCCGACCATGGCCACGACGGTCCGCCGCGGCTCGGCCAGCTTCGCTGCCACCGCGGCCGGCACGGCGTAGCCCATCGCGGCGTTGCTCGGGCCGAGCTGGCTGCGCGGCGCGGTGAAGCACCAGTACCGGTGCATGAACTGCGCGAAGTTGCCGGCGTCGCTGGTCACGATGGTGTCCTCGGGCGCCAGCTTCCGCAGCGCCCGGACGACGTCGACCGGGTGCACCCGGGTGTTGCCGCTCGTGTCGGGCGGGGTCATGAAGGTGTGGACGGCCGCGTTCGCCGCCGAAGCCCGCCGCGTCCGCGGCGACGCCACCTCACGCAGCTCCCGCAGGAACGGCTCGACCTCGGAGTCGACGCGGAAGGTCAGCCCGCGCCGCCGGGAGCTGACGTCGATGCCGGTGCCGACCAGGATCAGCGTCTGCTGGGCCGTCGGATAGCGGTAGGCCTGGGTGGTGACCTCGTCGAGCTGGGTGCCGAGCGCGAGGACCAGATCGGCCCGCTCAAGGGCGTCCAGCTGCCGCGCGGGGATGCCGAGCCCGAGGTGGCCGGCGTAGCGCGCGTGGTTTTCCGGGAAGGCGTCCTGCCGCCGGAAGGCGTTGTAGACGGGCAGCGCGAGCTCGTCGGCGACCGCGATCAGCTCGTCGCGCGCCGACCGCGCCCGTCCGCCGACGATGACCACGGGGTACTTCGCCTCGTCCACCAGTTGCGCCACGGCATCCGCCGAACGGCCCAGCGTGCCGGACGCCGGCGGCCGGACCCGCGCCATCGGCTTCGCCGCGTCGTAGGGCATCCCCCAGACGTCGCAGGGCACACCGAGCACGACCGGCCCCGGCCGGCCTTCCTGCGACGTCGTCAGCGCATGGGCGAGCAGGCTGGGCAGGCTGTCCGGGTCGGTCACCCGCAGCGTCGACTTGGCGATCGACTCGAACATCGCCGTCAGGTCCGACGTCGGCAGCTCCCCGGACGACGACGGCACCGGTTCGGTCGCCGGCGTCTCCAGCAGGACGACCATCGGAGTCTCGTCCTGGTACGCCGTCTGGACGCCGATCGCCAGGCTCGCCGCGCTCGGCCCCCGGCTGGCCAGCAGCACGGCGGGCCGTTCGGTGAGCTTGCCTTCCGCCTCCGCCATGAACGCCGCGCCCGCGTCGTGGCGCGCCGAGACCAGCGTGATCTCCCGCTCGCGCTGCATCGCGTCGAGCAGTTCCAGGAAGGACTCGCCGACCACCGCGTACACGCGGCGGACCCGCGCCTCGGTCAGGATCCGCACGGCCGTCTGGGCGACGGTCGCTCCCAGTTGGTATCTAATGAGGAGAGCTTAGGCGGGCACCGTTCAGTGCAGTCAAGTGATCTTGGCCGAAACCCGGCAAGGATGGACTGAATGTCCGCTTTGACCGTCTGTCAGCCGATCATGGGAGCGAGGACCGCAGCTTTGACCGCGATCGAACATGAAACCGTTTTTACTTATGGCGCACCGGCGTTGAAGTACGGCACCGGCGCCAGCGACGAGATCGGGTACGACCTGACCCAGTACGGCGTGCACCGGGTGCTCGTCGTGACGGATCCGCAGGTCGCCGCCACCGGCTGGCCGCGCCGCATCGCCGACGGGATCGCCGGCTACGGCATCGAAGCCGAGATCTTCGACGGCGTACACGTCGAACCCACCGATGTCAGCATGCAGAAGGCGGTTGACTTCGCCCGCGGAACCGGTCCGTACGACGCCTTCGTCGCCGTCGGCGGCGGCTCGGCCATCGACACCGCCAAGGCGGCGAACCTGCTCACCAGCAACGACGGCGAGCTGATGGACTACGTCAACGCCCCCGTCGGCGGCGGCCGCACGCCGGACCGCCCCCTGAAGCCGTTGGTCGCCGTTCCCACGACCACCGGCACCGGCTCGGAAAGCACCACGGTCTGCGTGCTCGACGTGCTGTCCCTGCGCGTCAAGAGCGGGATCAGCCACCTGCGGCTGCGCCCCACCCTCGCCGTCGTCGACCCCCGGCTCACCGTCAGCCAGCCGGCCGGGGTGACCGCTGCCAGCGGCATGGACATCCTCTGCCACGCCGCCGAGAGCTACACCGCGAAGCCGTACACCGAGTTCGAACGCAAGCGCCCGGAGCAGCGCGTGCCGTACTGCGGCTCGAACCCGCTGGCCGACATGTTCGCCGAGCAGTCGCTGCGGATGCTGTCGTGGGCCCTCCCCGCCGCCGTGCGTGACGGCGAGGACCTCAAGGCGCGCGAAGCCATGGCCTTGGCCGCGACGTTCGCCGGGCTCGGCTTCGGCAACGCCGGCGTGCACATCCCGCACGCCAACGCGTACCCGATCGCCGGTCAGGTCCGGGATTTCCACCCGGACGGCTATCCGGGCGAAGAACCCATGGTGCCGCACGGCATGGCCGTGTCACTGACCGCGCCCGCCGCGTTCCGCTTCACTTTCGACGCGGCACCGGACCGCCATCTGCGTGTCGCGCGCCTGCTGGCGCCCGACTTCGAGTGGCCCGGCGACTTCGCCGACCACCTGCCCGCGGTGCTGATCGACCTGATGCGGCAGATCGGCATCCCGGACGGCATCGGCGCCGTGGGGTACACGGAGTCCGATGTGGACTCCTTGGTCGAGGGAACGCTGAAGCAGCAGCGGTTGCTGGCGACCGCACCTCGCGATGCGTCCGAGGAGGACCTTGCCGGCATCCTGCGCGAGTCGGTGTCCCTGTGGTGAACGGGTACCCGCACTGGCAGACGGTTCCGTTGCGCTGGAAGGACAACGACGTCTACGGGCACGTCAACAACGTGGTGCACTACTCGCTGATGGACACCGTGATCAACACGTGGCTGATCGAGCAGGGCGGCCTCGACATCGAAGCCGGGGAGGTGATCGGGCTGTGCGTCGAGTCGCACTGCGGGTATCACTCATCGGTTTCCTTTCCTGGAGCGCTGCGGGTCGGTTTGCGCGTGGCACACCTCGGGAAGTCCAGCGTGCGCTACGAGATCGGGATGTACGCCGCCGACGAGTCCCTGGTCGCGGAAGGGCACTTCGTGCACGTCTTCGTGGACCGCGAGTCCCGCCGGCCGACACCGCTCGCCGGCAAACTGCGTGAGGCGCTGGAAGCATTGCGACCCGGATGACGTCGACCGCCGGCGGTTCACCTCCTCTCTGACGGTGCCGGTTCCGGGCCGGGTTCTTCCCGCGCTCCCGATCATGCACCACGGCACCGACAGAAACGGCTCGACGGCGCGAGTTGTCCACAGGCGGGGAAAAGATCGGCGAGTTGTCCACAGATTCGCGACGAGGGGTTCCCGGACCGCTCGGTGGCGATAATCTGGAAGCACCCAGGAGATACGTCCACAGTGGACGGGCAGTCAGCTCACTCGAGCGGCTCGCGACACGGATGGCGGCCTAGGCGTCGATCCGGTGGCACCGTTGTGAGAAGGCGTCCCGCTCGTGGCTCCGTTGTCGGCAGGCATGTCGGCGGCGGTCCCCACGTCCCCTGAAGGACCAGCAGTAGCTGCGGCTCCGTCGCCGGCAGGCGCCCCGGAGGCGACCGCAGATCCTGGGCCCACTGGCGGATTCGCAGTGGTCGCACACCCGTGGCCGGCAGGCGCCCCGCCCACGGTCGCGCCACTGCGCGCAGGCGGCGAGCCCCTGGTACCGGGCGGTTGGCTGCCTGCACCCGCGGTCGGCTCGGCACCGGTGGCTGGTTCCCCAGCCACCGGTGTCGCCCACGCCTGCATGAGTTCGGCGTACCGCGCCGACCTGGCCAGCAGGTCGGCGTGGTGACCCAGCGCGGTCTCACGGCCGTCCATGACGAGGACGCGATCCGCGCGCAACGCCGAAGAAAGCCGGTGCGCGATCACCACCAGAACACCACCCCGCGCGGCGAAGGCCCGCTCCGCGCGGGCTTCCGCCACCGGGTCGAGATGGGAGGTGGCTTCATCGAGGATCACGAACTCCGCCGGACTGGCGTAGACCCTGGCGAGCGCGAGCAACTGCGCTTCGCCCGCGGAGATGCCTTCGCCGCCGTGACCGATCTCGGCGTCGAGACCGCCAAGGCGCCTAAGCAACGCGCCCGCGCCCACCGCGTCGACGGCGGCCGACAACGCCTCGTCCGAAGCTGACGACGCGAAGAGGCCGACGTTGTCCCGGACGCTTCCCGCGAAGACGTACGCCTCCTGCGGAATCAACGCCACGAGCTCGTGGCGGAGCGCCGCGGGCACGTCCCGGACCGGGACGCCGCCCAGCAGTACGCGGCCTTCCTGTGGCGTCAGCATCCCGGTCAGCAAGCCGGCCAAGGTCGACTTGCCGATGCCACTCGGCCCGACGACGGCGAGGTGCTCCCCCGGCCGCACGCCTAGGTCCAGACCACGGACCACGGGCTCGGCCGTCGCGCCCCAGCCGAACGTGAGGCCGCGGACCTGGACGTCGGTGCCGCGCGGGATCGCCGTGCCGTCGGACACGGCCGGCAGTTCGGCCGTCTCCGCCAGCCTGCGGAGCGCGACCAGCAGACGCAGGACGACGGTGCCGGCCGTGGCCGCCAGGCCGCGGAGGGCCGGTTGCATCGTCGTGGCCAGGTAGACCAGCGCGCCGAGTGCCGCGCCCGCGGTCAGTTCGCCGCGGACCACCAGACCCGGCGCCAGCGCCAGTGCGAGCAACAACGGGACAAACCCGCCAAGCGAGATCACCAGGGCCCGGAGGGCGCTCGAGCGCGCCACGCGGATCGCGGCCGTCGCCTGCTCGTCGACCGCGTCGTACATCGCCAGCGCGGCGATCGGCTCGGCACCGCAGGCCACGATGTCGCGCATCCCGGCCAGGGATTGACCCGCCGTCGCGGCCGTGTGCTCGTCCGCCAGCGCCAGCGCACGCTGGCGGCGGGCGAGAGAAGGAAGGAGGCAGACGAAGGCGACCAACGAGACGACCACCGGCACCGCGACCGGGACCACCAGCGCGCCGGCGACCGTCACGAGGCCGGCGAGCGCGGACGCCGTCGTCACCAGCATGCCGCGGGCCTGCACCAGCAGTCCGGCGGTCGCGTCGCGGACCACTTCGACGTGCTGGGTGATCCGGGCGACGCCGCTGGAGTCCGGCTGGTTGCGCGGCGGGGACTCGTCGTGCAGCACGCCTCGGACGACCGCGGTCACCAGAGCGTCGCGCAGCGGCTCGACCACCTTGCCGAGCTGGTGCCAGACCATCCGCGAACCGAAGGCGCCGAGCACGGCGGCGAGTCCGAACAACATCAGCCAGCCGAGGCCGGCCGCCGGGTCGCCGATCGAGAAACCCCGGTCCACGGACAGCTCGACGAGCCGTCCCGAAAAGAACGCAGGTACGCCTTCGAGCAGCGAACACACGAGCAGCACCACACCGCCACGCCACTGCCCGGCGAGAGCGGACCAGTACAACCGGCGCAGGCTCACTCGTCGTCCTCCGTGAAGACTCCCCGGTAGCCCGGCTCCTGCCACAGAGCGGCGTGCGGGGCCACCGCGCGGATCCGGCCCTCTTCGAGCCATACCACCAGGTCGGCGCGGGCGGCGGTGCCCGCGCGGTGGGTCACGACGACGCGCGTGCGGCCGGGCAGCGCACCGGCGAGCGCACGCTCGACCGCGGCCTCGGTGACCGTGTCGAGGCTGGCCGTGGCGTCGTCGAAGATCAGGACGCGCGGGTTGTGCACGATCGCCCGGGCCAGGCCGAGCCGTTGGGCTTCGCCGCCCGAAAGCGGCGTCTCGGCCAAGGGTGTGCGGTAGCCGTCGGGCAGGCGGACGACGACCTCCTCGACCTGTGCGGTCCGGCACGCGCTGCGGACGGCGGACTCACCCGCCCAGGTGCCGTAGCCGACCGCGTCGGCGACCGTGGCGCCGAGCAGCGCGGGCCGTTCGAAGGCGTAGCCGATGACCGCGCGCAGCTCCTCGCGGCGAAGGCGCTCGAGCGGACGGCCGTCGAGCAGCACTTGGCCTTCGTCGGGCGTGATCAGTCCGCCGAGCACGCCGGCCAGCGCGGACTTGCCCGCGCCCGACCGGCCGACGACCGCGAGGAAGGTGCCGCCGTCGATGCGCAGGTCGATCTCCGCCAGCGCGCCCGTCACGCCGATGTGGCGGAGGTCGATAGTGCCGTCGCCGGGCAGGATCGGCAGCTTGCCGGGCACGGGTTCGGGCTCGTCGAGGACCTCGACGAGCCGCTCGGCGCAGCCGCGCGCCCGGGACAGCATGGTGAGCAACGGGATCTGGGTGACCAGCCCGAGGCCGAGGGCGACGTAGCCGAGCGTGGCCACGACGTCGCCGACGCTGAGCCGGCCCGTGAGGACGCCGAAGCCGGCCGCGGCGAGCACGGAAATCTCGACCGCCGGCGTCAGCAGGCCGGCGCGCCAGACCATCCGGGCTTGCGTGCGCCAGAGGCCCTGACCCGCGAGCGACAGCTTCGGCAGAGGGCGCAGGACTCGTTCGGCTTCGCGGTCGGCGGTGCCGGACGCGGCGATGGTGCGGAGGCCGGTGACCGCGTCGACCATCCGTGCCGCCAGCTCGCCGGAAACCCGCTGGTAGGTGAGGACGTCGTCGGCGGTGCGGCGGAGGTGACTGCGCGCGAGCAGCAGGGCGAACGGGATGCTGCCCAGGAAGACGAGCGCCAGGCGCCAGTCCAGGAGGGCGAGCAGGACGACGGCACCGGTCGAGATGACCAGCATCGAGCCGCACTGGACGACGATCGTGACGATCCCGCCGGCGCCGACGCAGTCGCCGGTGAGACGGCTGATCGCGTCGCCCTCGGCGAAGCGCGAACGCGTGCCGAGCGAGAAGAGCTTGTCGGAGACCGTGCGGCGCAGCCAGGCGGACGCCGTCGCGGTGACGCGGGTGGTCAGGATGCCGCCCACGACGTCGGCCGCGATCTCCGCGCCGCCGACGAGCAGCAGCCAGGAGACCTCGGGCCAGCTCCGGCGGCCCGCGACAACGCTGTCGACCGCTGCCGCGAGCGCGCCGGGAAGGAGCAGGCCGGCCGCGGTGGCGACCAGCGCGGTACCCACGATGGCGGCCAGCCGGGGGCGATCGAGACCGGCCACCCTGGCCAGCAACCGATCGGCGGGGCCGCGCATCTCACTCCTTCGGACGAGGTACCGCCGAGGCGGTACCGGGGCCACAATGAAGGTGCGGGAGCGGCGCACTTGGCCTGTGCCGCTCCCGCACCGTTCACCTAGGCACTACTGCCGGCGATCCGCCAGGTCAGTGGCAGGTCAGCAGGCTGACGGTGCTGTTGGCGCAGGAGGCCAGCAGGCTGAGGTTCGACGTGCCGCCGCCGCCGCCACCGTGGCCGCCGTCGAGCACCTCGGGGGTCTCCATGGCCTGCAGCTCCAGAACGAGTTCCATTGGTGTTCCTTCCTTCGTTTTCACTTCGGGTCCGCCGGTCAACGACCGGTGGTTTGAGGGGACGGCGTGCTGCCCAGGAAGGGCAGCACCTCCTTGCCGTCCAGGAGGGCGGCGAGCGCGAGGAGGATCCCCGCACTGCCGGTCTTGAGGTCCATCGACAGGCGCAGCAGCTGGTTGCCGGGGAAGGCGAGGCCGCCCTTGAACGGCACCGCGTACCAGGCCAGCCGCGCCAGGTGCAGGTCGATCGCCGCGCGGATCGGCTGCGTCGGGTCCGGGTCCATGCCCAGCGCCACCGCGAGCCCGCACCGGCCGTAGAGCAGGCCGGGGTGGATGACGAACTCACCGCGGCACGATTCGCGCAGGCCGGGGAGGCTCTCGCAGGCTTCGGCGTCCGGGCGGTGCCGCGCCAGCTGCTCGGCGACCACGAGGATTCCGCTGCTGCCGATGCCCATGTAGGGCAACGTGCGGGCCGCGCCGTCGCGGACCTGCAGCGAGCCGTCGTCGGACTCGACGCATTCTTCGAGGTCACGGCACAGGGCTTGGTCGGCGAAGGACAGCCACGCGGGCTCGCCGGTGCGCTCGAAGAGCCGCACGAACAACAGCGCGGGGCCGGACCAGCCGGACAGCAGGCCGGCACGGGCAAAGTTGCCCGGCGGCGCCGCCGTCTCCAGCGCTTCCGCCAGCCGGACGGCCGTGGTCAGCGCCTGGCGGCCGAACTCGTTGTCTTGGCGGACCGTCGCGAAGTGCAGCATCGTCAGCCCGATGCCGGCCAGACCACCTTCCAGGGCGTGGTCGGTCGTCTGCTCGACGAGCCGCGCGGACGACGCCAGCAGCCTGGTCGCCTCGTCGTGGTGACCGAAGTTCTCCAGCACGTAGGCGATGCCGTAGCTGCCGTCGAAGAACCCGGGCCGGGCCGGCGGCTCACGGCGGACCGCATCGATCAGCCAGCGCTCGTGTTCGGGGAACCGGCCGGCGCCGATGACGTCGAGGGCGTGCAGCACGCCCGCGGCGCCGACGCCGAAACAGGCGCCGCCGACCCGGAACTGCTCGATGTCGCCGGGGAACAGCCGGTCCTGGCGCTCGGGCGTCGCGCTGGCCAGGATCGCTTCGGCGATCTGCTTGCGGACCAGCGGCCAGTCGGGTTTCTCCTGGTCGAGCTCCGTGTGGATCGGTGCCGGCTCCGCGGGGACATCACGCGGGGCCAGCACCGCGACTGCGGCGTCCGCGTACCCCTCGGGCAGCGCGAACCGGCGTTCGACGAAGTCGGCGATGCCGCGCAGCTTCGCCGGTGCGAGCTCTGTCAGCTGCGAGAGCGGCAGGAACAGCCACAGCCGCAACGCCGCGATCGCGTGCTCGTCGATTTCGAACCCGGTGCGGTCGGCCGGGGCACGGAACCCGGGCGCGCCCAGGGCCGGGCGGTCGCCGGACTCGACGTCGAAGGCCATCTCGAAGTCGATCAGGGAGATCCGGCCGTCGTCGTCCTCGTCGATGAGGATGTTCAGCGGGTGCAGGTCGCCGAAGACGACGCCGCGGGCGTGGATCTCCTCGACCGTCCTCTCGACCCGGGAGACGACGTCGAGCGCGCGCCGGGCATAGGCGGCGAGGTCGTCGTCGGTCGTGCCGCGCTTGGTCAGCGGATAGTTTCGGGCCAGCCAGTTGCCCAGCGAGTTGCCCGGCATGTACTCCATGGCCAGGTAGTGGTGCTCCCAGACCGTGAAGCGCTCGAAGACCCGCGGCACGCCGGTGACGTCGGCCAGCCTGTCGAGCACCTCGTGCTCGCGGCGCAGCCGTTCGACGGCGTCGATCCGCGCCCTGTCCAGGCCGGCGTGCGGACGGGCTTCCTTGAGGACGACCTCGTCACCGCCCGCCTTGGGGTCGGCGAGGTAGACACCGCCGCCGTTCGAGAAGTGCAGGGAGCGCGTCACCCGGTAGGGGAACTGGGCCGGGTCGCCGCTCTTGCGCGCGGCGACGCTGCTCTGCAGGCAGGCCGGAATCTTCACCCAGTCGGGGACGGAGAACGTCGGTTCCCGCTTGTCGGGCACGAGCCGGCCATCCGGCTTGCGGATCGCCAGGACGCGGTTGCCGTCGTGTTCGACCCACTGTTCGGCGAATCCGCCGTAGCGGACGTAGAGTGGTCCGTCGCCGTATCTGAGGTCGCTCAGGATATAGGCACCGTGCTCGCCTTCGAGCCGAACCGCCAGATCTTCGAGAACACGCGCCAGCTCGTCTTCGTCAGCAGGGTAAATGGTGATGAGCTTTGCGCTGCCGTCACGGGGGGCGTATTTCGAATTCCGGGCGAGCAGGATCATCAGCGAGCGGAGGTGCTTGTAGGAGATCCGGTGCTCGATACAGTACTCGTGCACCTGCACGAGCACGCGCCGCGCATTGTCCAGGCCAGCGGAAACGTGGATTTTCCACCCTTGGCCGGGAAGGTGACGGCCCTCGGGGCTCAGCGCCCGCCAGACCCCGCGATCGGCGGTGACCCAGCCGGTGGCCGGCAGCGGCAGCGCCTGGGCAAAATCGTCGACCGGCGCGCCGATTTCCTGTTGTTCGTCGTAGAACAACGGGTCGGCGAAGCAAAATGCTTCGTAGCGCAGGTCCATCGAAGATACCCCTCCGTGTGTCCCCCCGGGCACCTCGGCTCCGGGGACGAGGAATATTCCCCCATGCCGGACGGTCCCGCGCCTATCCGCCAACCCGGGGGTTCAACTGGTCTATCCGAGGTAGGCAAAAAGGGCACTTACCAGTCAGTAGACGGACCCAGGGTAATTCTTGGCAGATGGCCAACCACCCTGTCGGGGTGTAACACGAAGCTTTTTACAACATTCCCGCAGGTCCACACCAAGATAACACGGAATAAACCACCGAATTGGCAGAATGCCATCAAGGCCTTCTGGTGATCAATTGACTCGGTGCCGGCACACCTGGTCGACGCGGCCGGGTCCACTGTGGAGCGGCCGGGTGGTGCACGCCACGCCCGCAGGACCTCGGCGGACGGACCCACCGGTACCACGGAGTAAGTTGACGTCCGGCGGACCGGAAGGAGGAACGGGTGATCTTCGGATTCGCCGTGACGGTCGCCGTGGCGGCCACGCTCGTCGCGCTGTGGAGCTTCGTCCAGTCGGCCCGCAACCGGCTGCCGGACAACCCCCTCCTGATCGCGATCGCGGTCGTCGAGGTCCTGCTGGTCGTCCAGCTGGTGATCGGGATCGTGCTGCTCGCCGGCGGTGACCGCCCGGGCAGCCTGGCGACCTACCTGGCCTACCTGATCGGCAGCCTGGTCGTACTGCCCGTCGGCACTGCCTGGGCCCTGGCCGAGCGGAGCCGGTCGAGCACCGCGGTGCTCGGCATCGCCTGCATAGCCATCCCGGTGATGGTGCTGCGACTGAACGAGGTGTGGAGTGGAGCGACAGCGTAGGACGGCCACCGGCCCCGGACGGGTGCTCGTCGCCGTGTACGCGATCTTCGCGCTGGCCGCGACGTCGCGGGCCGGCGTCCAGATCGGCACGAAGTTCCACGAAGCACCGCTGGCCTACCTGCTCTCGGCGTTCGCCGCGGTCGTGTACATCGTCGCGACGATCGCGCTGGCCCGCCGCGGCGACGGCTGGTGGCGCGTGGCGCTGACGGCCTGCTCGATCGAACTGCTGGGCGTGCTGACCATCGGCACGCTGAGCCTGGTCGACGCGGCCGCGTTCCGGCACCCGACCGTCTGGTCGGTCTACGGCGAGGGCTACCTCTTCATCCCGCTGGTGCTGCCGGTCATCGGCCTGTACTGGCTCCGCCGCACCGCCCCGGCGAAGGTCACCGCCTGACGTAGGCAGTCCAACAGTGCCCCGGCGGTGGCGGCCTCCCGGGCCGCTCCAGGCGAGACGCCGCGACACCCAGCGCGACCCGCTCCTCTTCGTGCGCGGAACAGTACGGGAACTGCACGTAGTCCATTCGGCGCAATAAATACGGATGTGACCCGGACTTTCGTCGGTTCCGGACATTCCCCGAGAACTCGGACACTCTTCTCGTTCGGTCCCCACCGGCTTTCCCGTGCGGGTTCTCCGCACGAAAAGGAGTGAGCGTGAAATTCGGCAAGTTCGTGCTGCTGGCCGCGAGTACCGCGCTGGCCGTCGTCGGCCTCGGCGGCCCGGCGTCCGCCCAGACCACCCCGCAGGCCCAGCCGTCGATCATCGGCGGCAGCACCGCCTCGAGCGGCCCCTGGGCGGCCCGGCTGTTCGTGAACGGCCAGCAGAACTGCACCGCGACGATCATCGCGCCGCAGTACATCCTGACCGCGAAGCACTGCGTCAGCAGCTCCGGGACATACACGTTCCGGATCGGCAGCCTCGACCAGTCCAGCGGCGGGACGATGGCCACCGGCTCCGCCATCACGAGGTACCCGGGCTCCGCCGACCTGGCGATCGTCCGGCTGACGACCTCGGTGAGCGCCAGCTACTCGCCGCTCGGCAGCGTCGGCGACGTCTCGGTCGGCCAGAACGTCTCGGTCTACGGCTGGGGCGCGACCAGTCAGTGCGGCTCCGAGATCAACTGCCAGTCGCGGTATCTGAAGGTCGCGACGGTGCGGGTGAACTCGATCGGCTGCAGCGACTACACCGGCGGCGTCGCCGTGTGCGCGAACCGCGTCAACGGCATCACCGCCGGCGGCGACTCGGGCGGCCCGATGTTCGCGTCCGGCCGCCAGGTCGGCGTCGCGTCGACCAGCGACCGGTCGAACAACACGGCGTACACGAACATCACGCGTTACCGCAGCTGGATTTCCCAGGTGGCCGGAGTCTGATTCCCGGCAAGGGGCCCGGCCGTTTCCCGGCCGGGCCCCTTTCCCGGTCAGGACGTCGAAATGTCGTCGAGCTGTTCCGCGGCGGGCCGGACCGGGTAGAGGTCGCCACCCGGTTCGACCGGCACGCGCGGCAACGCCGTCCGCGCCGCCTTGTCTCCCGCGTCGGCCGCCGCGTGCAGCACGTCCAGCGCGGCGTACGGCCGGAAGTCCAGCTCCGGGTACGGCCACCGTCCCTGCCCCTGCGTGGCGCCCGGAATCAAGAAGTCGACGGCCTTGAAGAGCGTCGCACCACTGGGCGCGGTGTAGTGCCACAGGTCGACGCCGACGTGCTTGCCGATCTGCGCGAGCCGCGTCAGCGCGACGAGGTTGAAGTTGGAGTAGTGCCAGCTGCGCGTCCGGCTCGCTTCCGCCGGCTGGTAGCCGTCGGCCTGGATCTGCGGCGCGATGCGGTTCGGCCCGGCGTCCTGGACGATCGTCTTCGCCAGGTCCCGCTGCCCGGTGCCGAGGGCGAGCGCCGCGGCCAGCATGTCGTAGAAGCTGCCGTGGTTGTTCTGCGCCCTGGCCTCGTCGATGCCGTTCTTGCTGGTGCGCAACCAGTCCAGGAACTGCGTGTACCAGCCGGTCATACCGGCTTGGTCAGTTTTCGTCCAGCCGGGGGCGCCGGTGGCGAGGATCGCGGTGGCGTCGACGACCTGGGTGAGCGTGTAGGAGAACTCGATGATGCCGATGCCGCGGCCGTCCACCTTGCACGGGATGCCCTGGGCGTAGTTCATGTTCGGGTTCATCTTCGTGGCCGCGTCGAGGAACCAGGTGCGCAGATCGAGGGCCGCGCGCTGGGCGTATCGAGCGTCACCGGTGTAGTACCAGGCGAGGGCGAGCCGGTAGATCGCGGCGAAGGCGTCGCCGCGGTAGGCGTGGTCGGTGATCTCGTCGACGATCGGGTTGCGCTGGCCGTCCTTCTGGACGAACGGGCAGCCCCAAGGGTTCTCGGCCGTCGGTTCCGTGGTGGGCCACCAGTAGGGCGCGAGGCTGAGGTAGTCGTGCTTGTCCCCGCTGCGTGGGACCTGCTTCTTGGCCGTGACGCTCCAGGGGCCGGTCGTGAGGTCGGTCTTCGCGGCGGCGAGCAGGTTGTTCAGGGCGGTTTTGGACGTCCGTTCACCGACGAGCGCGGCGAACTTCGTCCGTAGCAGCTGGTTGCCGTCGAGGACGGCGGTGTTCGGCGCACAGACCGGCCCGATGACGGGGATGCTGCAGCCGTTCGTCGCGGGGGCCGCTTCAGCCGGCGCGGCTACGGAAGTGGCGAGAAGCCCGACCGCGGCGAGCGCCACGACGGTGTGGCGGAAGATCATGTCCGCTCCATTCACAAATATGAACAGCAACTCTGTGAGTGAATGGAGAGTACGCACGTGAACGTGACTGGGGCAATGCCCGCGGGCTCAGTCGCGAGGATGGAAGAAGGCCTCGAGTCGCGCGGCGGCGAGATCCGCCCAGGTGTCGGCGGTGACGAGCACGGCCGCGGCGCCGGTCGGGAACTTGGCCTGGATCAGCCGGGTGTCCTCCCCGTCGCCGGCGAGGTGGAGGGTCAGTTCGCTGACACCGGGCTCGTGCCCGACCAGAGCGAGGGTGCCGACGTCGCCGGGGACCCGGCGCACCGCGTTGAGAAACTCCTCGGGACCGGCGCCGTAGAGATCTTCGGCGTACTCGACGGACGGCTTGCTCGGAAGCGCCTCACTGACTCGCGCCCAGGTTTCCCTGGTGCGGCGGGCGGTCGAGCAGACCACGTGGTCGGGAACGTAGCCGTGGTCGCCGAGCCAGCGGCCGAGGTTGGGGGCGTCCCGGATCCCGCGCGGCGCAAGCGGTCGTTCGTGGTCGGGGAGGTCGTCCGACCAGTCCGACTTGGCGTGCCGGAGAACGATGAGCCGCCTGGTCGCGTCCATGTTCACCGCCTGTCGCCTCGGTCGACTGCGCCGAGGAATGGTGGGCCGCCTGGGGCTCGAACCCAGAACCTACGGATTAAAAGTCCGCAGCTCTACCAATTGAGCTAACGGCCCGCGCTCCAAGTCTAGCCAGGGCCCCGTCACCCACCTGCACGCCGGGTCCGGCTGAGGACGCCGTGAAGGTCAAGACTGGTTCTCGCCCGGCCGGGCCCGCATGATGCCTGCATGCCGGGTTCGCTGCTGATCCTCACCGGGCCGCCCGGTGCCGGGAAGTCCACCGTCGCCCGCATGGTCACCGACGACGCGCCTCGGGCGACCGTGCACCTGCACACCGACAGCTTCTACGTCTGGATCCGGACCGGGTTCGTGGCGCCGTACCTGCCCGAGGCCGCCCGGCAGAACGATGTCGTGCTCGGGGTGATCGCCGAGGCCGCTTGCGGGTACGCCCGGGGTGGCTACGACGTCGTCCTCGATGGCGTCGTCGGGCCCTGGGCGCTGGAGCCCTTCCGCGACGCCGCCAAGCGGGACAGTCTGGACCTCTTCTACGTCGTGCTGCGGCCGAGTCTCGAGGTCACCCTCGCCCGCGGGACCGCGCGTGCAGGCCGGGAACTCACCGAGGTCGAGCCCATCACCGGCATGCACGGCGCGTTCGCCGACCTGGGCGAGCTCGAGAAGAACGTCATCGACACCACGGACCACACCGTCGATGACACCGCGGACGCAGTACGGCGCCGAGCACGCTCGGCGCCGTACTTGCTCTGATGTGGACAGACAGCCGTCAGCAGGTCACGAGCAGGCCGGTGTAGGCCGTGCACTTCTTCGACGCCGTGTCGTTCGCCGCGACCGGGTCGGCCGGGGTGCTGGCCGCCCGCTGGGCCGTCGCCGTGAACGCGCCCCACGCGAAGACGCCGCCCTCCGACGTGAACTTCGCCGTGGCTGAAGCGCCCGGTGCCAGGGTGCCGATCGCGCAGTTCACGTTCGCGCCCGAGCGGGTGCAGCCGGTCGCCGACGTGACCGAGCGGCCCGAGCCTGCGTTGGCCGTCACGCGGACGCCGGCCGCGGTGGCCGGGCCGCTGTTCGACACCGTGATCACGTAGTCGACCCGGGCGACCAGGCCGACGCGCGGAGTGGCGGTCAGCGAGACCTTGACGTCGGCCTTCGCGGCCGGGGTGATCGTGATGGCGGGACCGTCTTCGACGCCGAACGCGTAGTTGTCGCCGGCGAACTGGTGCTGCAGCGTGAACTGGCCGCCGGTGACGCCCTCCTTCACGCGGAGGGTGAGCGTCACGGTGCGGCTCTCGCCAGCGCCGAGGTCGCCGACGCCGCCGCGATAGCTGCTGAGGTACTGGTCGCAGCCGATCGTGCCGGTGCACGAGACCAGGTCCACCAGCTCGGTGATCGGCTTCTCCTTGGTGTAGACCGCGGCCTTCGCGCCGGTGACGGTGAAGTCCGTCGGGTTGTACAGCTGCTCGGTGACCGTGAACGTGTCGCCGGCGCGGACCGACGTGTCGCTGACGTCGATCGTGCTGGGGGCGGGCGCCGCGGACGCGACGGCGGGGGCCGCGAAGAGAGCCGCAGCGGTCAGCGCGGCCAGCACGGCGGTTCTTCGACCGGTTCGCTCCATGGTCGTGATCTCCTGATTCCGGACGAGGGGGTGCCGCTCCGACGGGGTGGGGACGGGTGATCGCAGCAGCTGACGAAGATCAGATCGCCGCACCCCGGCATTCGTTACCGGGTTCGTGAAACCGTGTCTGAACTGGGGTTTCCCGCCGTTGCCCGATCACTGGCCACCCTCGCGAACCGAAATTGTCAGACCCCTGTGGCACGCTCCGCACATGACCGAACACAGCACCCCGGTGGCCACCCCGAGCCGCCTGACCGGCGCCCGGATCGACCCGACGCCGGTTGCCGGCGAGCGCCAGGCTCTGACCGAGAGCCTCGACTACTACCGGCGCACCTTCGAGCTGAAGTGCTCCGGCCTGGATCCCGGCCGGCTGTCCGAACGCTCGGTACCGCCCTCGACCCTGACCCTGCACGGCTTGCTACGGCACCTCACCGGCGTCGAACGGTGGTGGTTCCGGATCCAGTTCGCGAGTGAGGACCTCCCGAACCTGTACTACTCCGACGACGACCCGGAGCAGGACTTCACGGCGCTGGACGGTGACGTCGACGAGGCCTTTTCCCTGTGGCACGCCGAGTGTGCGCGTTCCCGGGAGATCGTGACGGCGAGTTCGCTGGAGCAGACGGGGACGCGAATCAGCACCGGCGAACCGTTCACGCTGCGCTGGTTGATGCTTCGCATGATCGGCGAGTACGCGCGCCACATCGGGCAGGCCGACCTGGTTCGCGAGCGGATCGACGGCGCGACCGGCGAATGACGACTCAGGCGTCCGTCGCCGCGCGGCGACGGAACCGGGAGAGGAGGTGCCCTACGAAGGAAACGATGATCCGGCAGGCGTAGGCCAGACCCGGCTGAGGGAACGCAGCCGAGACCGGCCGCATGCGATGCTGGCGCCATGACCGTCGACCCCGATTCCGGACTCCTGTCCCCGGTCCGGGCCGGTACGCCGGCCGAAGCTTCGACCGGCGACGAGGCCTGGTTGCGCGCCATGCTCGACGCCGAGGCGGCACTCGCCAGAGCGCAGGCGCGGCTCGGGACGGTACCGGCCTGGGCAGCGGACGCGATCACGGCCGCCGCGAGCGGTGCCCGGATCGACGTCGTCGAGCTGGCGCGTGGCTCACGGGCGACCGCGAACCCCGTCGTCGGGTTGGTCAAGGCGCTGACGTCGGCCGTCGATGCGAGCGCTGCCGAGTACGTCCACCGCGGCTCGACCAGCCAGGACATCCTCGACACGGCGATGATGCTGGTCGCGGACCGGACGCTGCGGCCGCTCGCCGACGACCTCGACGCGACGGCCGAGGCGCTGGCCGAGCTGGCACGCGAGCACCGGGACACGACGATGCCCGGTCGGACGCTGACGGCACACGCGGTGCCGACGACGTTCGGGCTCAAGGCCGCGGGCTGGCGGCAGCTGGTGCTGGACGCGGCCGTCCGGGTCCGGCGCGTGCTGGACGGCGGGCTGCCGGTATCGCTGGGCGGCGCGGCCGGGACGCTGGCGGCGTACCTCGAGTACGCGCGCCTGGCCGACGACGCCCAGGCGGCGGGGCACGCGGGGCAGGCCGGCGCGGGCGAGCAGGAGCGCGCGAGCGGGCAGCAGGGCGCGAGCGAGCCGCTGGATGCGAGCGGGCAGGAGGGCGCCGGCGAGCGGGAGGGCGGGGGCGGGGGCGGGGGCCTCGTCGACGCTGCCGCCGTGGCCGGACGCCCCGGTACTGATCGCGGTGTCCTCGCCGACTACGCGGAACGTCTGACCGCCGCGTTCGCCGAGGAGACCGGGCTGGCCGCGCCGGTGCTGCCGTGGCATTCGCTGCGGACGCCCGTCGTGGACCTCGCGAGCGCGCTCGCGTTCACCGCCGGGGCGCTGGGGAAGCTGGCCGTCGACGTCGCGACGCTCAGCCGGACCGAGCTCGGCGAGGTCGTCGAGCCGGCCGCCGAAGGGCGCGGCGGCTCGACCGCGATGCCGCACAAGCGGAACCCGGTGCTCGCGACGCTGATCCGTTCGGCCGCGCTGCAGGTGCCGGTGCTGGCCGCGGGCGTCACGCAGTCGATGCTGACCGAGGACGAACGCTCGGCCGGGGTCTGGCACGCCGAGTGGCAGCTGATCCGCGAGTGCCTCCGGCTGACCGGCGGCGCCGCGCACACGGCCGCCGAGCTGGCGCGCGGGCTCACCGCGCAGCCTGGGCAGATGCGGGCGAACGTGGCGTCGACGCATGGGCTGATCGTGTCCGAGCGGCTCTCCGCCGTGCTCGCGCCGCTGCTCGGCAAGGCAAAGGCCAAGGAGCTGCTCGGTGAGGCGTCGCGGCGGGCGGTGGGGGAAGACCGGCCGTTGCGGGACGTGCTGGACGAGCTGCCCGCGATCACCGAGGTCCTCACCCCGGCGGCGCTGGACGCTCTCCTCGACCCGTCCGCGTACACCGGCGCGGCGGCGACGCTGGTCGACCGGGCCCTCGGCGAGCCACAGCCGGGCGGCGCCTTGGAATAGCCGCCAGAGGGCGGTCCGGCGGGCTGCTGCAGGACGGCCGGGCGGCGCGGACACCCGACGGGGGTCGGCACCTTGGCACCGGTTGGCAGCAATCGGCACTGGTTGGCAGCAGCCGGCACCGGTTGGCGGCAGTCGGCCGACGTGTGCGGGCCGGTGTGCGTCCGGCCGGCCCAGCCTTGCAGCAGCCGACGTGCGGCATCCCCAGCCCTGCGACGGCGATAGGAAGGGCTTGCAGACCCCGGCGACCAGCGGCAGCCCACCCACCGGGCCACCTGGTACCGAAGCAGCCACCCCGGCCACCGCACCCTTCTGACCAGGCGTGAGCACCCGCGGAAAATTCTTTGAACCGCCTTCGCCAAGTGTCCGTGTAGTGGGTATCAGGCAGCCGCACCGAGCGGCGGGAAACCCAACGGACACAAGGAGAACTTCCATGCTTCGCACGCGCATCGCCGTCTCCGTCGCCGCTGCGGCAGCCGGGCTGGCAGTGCTCACCGCTTGCTCGGGCGCCGAAACAGCTCAGCCGGTCATCGCCCCCGCGGCGGCAGGCGGCACTGGTGGCGGCCAGATCGCCAACGGACAGGTCGGCAACGCCGCCCCCGCGTCGAACGAGTCGAAACTGGTCGTCGCGGACGTCGCCAGTGTCGGGCAGGTGCTCACCGACCAGAACGGCATGACCCTCTACCGCTTCGACAAGGACACGGCCAAGCCGCCGAAGTCCAATTGCGACGGTGACTGCGCCAAGGCCTGGCCGCCGATGCTGGCCACCGGGGACGTGCAGGTCCAGGGCGTCGACAAGAACCTCGTCGGGAAGGTGACGCGCTCCGACGGCACCGAGCAGATCACCGTCGGCGGGTGGGCGCTCTACCGCTACGCCAAGGACGCCAAGGCCGGCGACGCGACCGGCCAGGGTGTCGGTGGCGCCTGGTACGCCGCCAACGCCAAGGGCGGCAAGGCCGGGCAGGCCGCGAGTGAAGCCGGCGCCGTGAAGCTGAGCGCCAGCAACATCGACGGTCTCGGTGCGGCGGTCGTCGACCAGAACGGCATGACCCTCTACCTGTTCCAGAAGGACACCAAGAAGGCCAAGACGTCCGCCTGCAACGGCGACTGCGCCAAGACCTGGCCGCCGGTCCTCTCGAACGGCAAGGTCGAGCTGCAGGGCATCGACTCGAAGCTCCTCGGCAGCATCAAGCGTTCCGACGGCACCGAGCAGGTCACCATCGGCGGCTGGCCGGTCTACACCTTCTCGAAGGACACGAAGCCCGGTGACGCGAACGGCAACGGCGTGAACGGCACGTGGTTCGTCATCGAGCCCGCCGGGTGCAAGATCGGCACCGGCCCCGGCGCCACCGCCAACCAGGCTCCGGCTCCGGCTGACAGTGGCGCCGGGAGCAGCAACTCCGGCGCTGGTGGCACCACTTACTGAGCCACCCGGAACTTCCTAGTGGGCGAGGCCCGGCGGACGCTCTTCACGAGCGACCTCCGGGCCTCGCTCGTCGTGGTGGCGACGCAGGAACGAACGGCGGCGCGGCTCCTCGGTGGGCAGCGTTTCCGTGCGGTCGGTGTCCGCGACGCGGTCGGTGCGCTGCTCGACGACCGTCGGCTCGTCGGCCGCCTCGTCCTCGGGGACGTGGATGGTGCGGCGGGCGGGCAGGACGGCGATCAGCAGGCCGAGCGCGGCGACGCCGAGGTGCAGCCAGGTGTCGGCGCGGCCCATGTCCAGCGGGTTGCCGGCGTTGGCGAACGGGTTGGTCGAAATGAGGCCGTCGATCATCAGGCCCCAGACGAACAGGGCGCCGTAGAAGATGAAGAGCAGCCAGCCGAACGTCCGGGCGCGGCCGGAGCCGAACGCCAGCAGCAGGCCGACGACGCCGGTCACGACGCGGACCAGGCTCATGAGCGGGTTGCCGGAGAACCGCCACAACCCCGCGTCGTGGTGGCCGGCGAAGTTCCCGACGCCGGTCCTGGTGAACCCGATGATGCCGACGACGAGGAACGCGATCCCGGCCAACCCGGCCAGCACCTGCGCCGGCTGCAGGCCGCGAACCCGGATGCGTGCGCCTTTCGCGTGAGTCATGACTCCAGTCCTTCCCAGAGTGTGGTGACGATCGTCACCGCACACAGGTACCCCGCGAACACAGTGCGCGAAACGACGGCGCTTGCCCGCAGGCCCTCGGTGCGTTCCCGGATCCGGGCCGGGCCGAGAGCTATCCCACAAAGTCACCCGATCCGGGGAACGCCGGGCCGCGTTTCCGGCAATCCGGATCATGCGCAAGCTGAGCGGCATCTTCCTGGTGGGACTGTGTGCGGGGGCGATCGGCGCGGTGACTGTCACGATCAGTCACGGCGCTGTGGCGCCGCCGAAGGCGATCGCCGTCACAGAAGTGGTGACAACGATGTCGGAATCGTCCGCCGCGCCGAGTCCGACGCCCACCCCGACCTCGACGCCCAAGCACTCGCCCCAGCCCGAGTCCAAGGTGGACGCCAAGGTGGCCGCCGCCGAACTGGACCGGCTGGTGCCCGGGGGCAACGTCAGCGTCGTCGTGTTCGACCGGCAGGCCGGTTCGACGACCGTCTCGGCGCACGCGGATCGCGCGTACACGTCGGCGTCGCTCGTGAAGCTGCTGATCGCCTTGAGCGTGCTCGAGCAGGGTGGTCCCGTGGCGCAGGTGCAGCGGATGCTGTCCCGCAGCGACGACGACCTCGCGAGCCGGTTCTGGTCGGCTTACGGCGGGTCGGCGATCGTGACGGGCTGGGCCAAGAAGCTCGGCCTCACCGGCACGCGCGCGCCCGCGGATCCGGGACGCTGGGGCGACACGCGGATCACGGCGAAGGACGTGGTGCGGATCTACCAGTACGTGGTGGCGCACGCGCCCGGCGCGATCCTCGCCGCGCTGCGGGCCGCGACCGAGCGGGGCTCGGACGGGTTCCGCCAGTACTTCGGCATCCCGGACGCCGCCGGCGACCGGCCGTGGGCGGTGAAGCAGGGCTGGTCCTGCTGCGGGCCGACGCGGATGCTGCACACCTCGGGCCTGGTCGGCGAGGACGGCCGGTACATCGTGGCGGTGCTGAGCGAGCACCCCGCTTCGGTCGACTACGCGACCGCCTCGAAGCGGGTGACGGCGGTGGTCTCGGCGCTGCTCGGCTGAGCACCCGGGCAGCGGGGGCTGACGGGCGCGGCTCGACGGCGGCGGATCAGCCTGGGAACCGCGCGGCGGGCCGGCTTGAGGGCTTCACGGCCGGCGGTGCATCGATCCAAAAAACCGCTCGGCGGCAATACGCGGCAGCCGACTGAGATGACTCGCGGCCGACAGTGGATCAGTCCGGAAAACGGCGCGGCGGTGGCTTCGCCGTGGCCAGTGAATCGGTCCGGAAACCGCGCGGCGGCAGCCGGCTCGAGGGCTTCGTGGCGCGCAGTCGATCGGTCCGGAAACCGCGCGCCTGGCCACGGAAACGAAGTGCGGCTGACTGCCGTGCCTACTGGTCCATGTCCGCCACCGCGCCGTGTGCGCCCGAGCGGGGCAACGGCCAGGGCAGCACTCCGCCGGTGGTCTCGACCTGTCGCCCGGCCGGGGCCGGGGCCAACGTGCGGGCTCCGATCCACGACAGGACGTCCGGGATCTGCGACTTGAACGTGTTCATGTTGTGCCCCGCGTCCGGGATGCGCCACGACGAGAACTGCAGCGGAGGCCGCGCCGCCGCTCGGATCTGGTCGATCGCGAAACTCTCGTAGCTCTCCTTCTCGCCCGCGATCGCCAGGATCTCCACCGGCGACGGGTGCAGCCGCACGTTCACGCGGACGTTGTTCGCGTCGTTGATGTCCTGGCGGCCGTGGAACAAGTCCTCGGTCTCCGCGTCGACCTGGGCCTTGTCGTAGCCGCTCACGCTGGCCGCCTGGCCGTACCACTGGGGGTGGCGCGTCACCAGGTTCATCGCGCAGTAGCCGCCGGACGACCAGCCCGCCATCGTCCACGCCCGGCGGTTCGGCGAGACGCCGAGCTTCTGCAGGGCCCAGTCGCGCAGGTCGGCCGTCAGGTACGTGTCGTTGGCCGTTCCGTTGACCTCGTCGACGCATTCCGTGTCGTGGCCGACCTTCGGGACGCCCGTCGGGTCCGGGACGATCACCACCGTCGGGGGCAGCGCCTTGCGAGCGATCGCCGTGTCGAGCTGCTGCGGCATTCCGTAGACCGCGAAGACCTCGGGGCCGGAAGGGTAGTTCGGAATCCATTCGATCGCCGGGAACCGCAGTTCCTTGTACGCCGCGTCGAAGTACTGCGGGGGCAGGTAGACCGTCACGTCGCGGGTCAGCTTGGTGCGCCGGCCCGTCACCTTCATGTGGACGACGGTTCCCTTGCCCTCATGCGCGTGCGCGACCCCCGTGTCGCGCAGCTTCTCGAGGTCCTCGCCGTTCTGCGCCGCCTCCGCGTCGGTGCCCTGGCCGGAGTAGACGCCGGTGCCGAGCAGCGACCCGACCGTCGGGAAGAACCCGCCGATCATGTTGCCCGCCATGCCGGTCGTGACCACCAGGAGCACGACCGCGAGCAGCACCGTGGCACTGCGCCACAACCGCTTGCGCTTCCAGCGGTCCCAGAACCACGGGACCGCGATGATCGCGAGCAGCGTCAGCACGACCACCACGATCATGTTGACCGGCGAATCCAGCCGGATGCTGCTCACGTTCATCGTTCGGTCCTTCCGGGCGGGCAGAAATGCGCGCCCGGATCGGTCGGGAGTCGCGTATATATCACGTTTGAGCAGGCATGCACGTTGCGACCCTGTGACTTGCGCCATAGGGCCGCAACGAACCGCGAACTCAGCGTTTTCTCAGTTATTCCTCGGAAGTCACTGCTCCAAAGCCCGCTTCAGCACGGTGATGGCCTGGGTGATCGCGGCTTCGGCGGCGTGGGTCTCGCGAAGCGCGTTGACCATCACGAAGTCGTGGATGATCCCCTGGTACCGCACAGCCGTGACGGGCACGCCGGCCTGACGCAGCTTCGCCGCGTACGCCTCGCCTTCGTCGCGGAGCACGTCCGCCTCGCCGGTGATGACCAGCGCCGGCGGCAGCCCGGCCAGCTCGTCGAGCGACGCGCGCAGCGGGGACGCGGTGATCTCCGCGCGCTGCGCGGGGTCCGTCGTGTACTGGTCCCAGAACCACTTCATGCCCTCGCGGCCGAGGAAGTAGCCCTCGGCGAACTTCGCGTACGACTCGGTGTCGAAGTTCGCGTCGGTCACCGGGTAGAAGAGCACTTGCTGGCGGAAGGTGACGTCGCCGCGCTGCTTCGCGAGCAGGGTCAGGGCCGCCGTCATGTTCCCGCCGACGGAGTCGCCGGCGATCGCGATGCGCGAAGTGTCCAGACCCTTCGAAGCGCCGTGCTCGGCGACCCACTTCGCCACGGCGTAGCTCTGCTCGATGGCGACCGGATAGCGCGCCTCCGGCGAGCGGTCGTACTCGGGGAACACGACGGCCGCGCCGGTCCCGGCGGCCAGTTCGCGCACCAGGCGCTGGTGGGTGTGGAAGTCGCCGAACACCCAGCCGGCGCCGTGGATGTAGACGATCACCGGCAGCGGCCCGTCGACGCCCGCCGGGCGCACGATCCGCGTCTCGACCTCACCGGTCGGGCCGCCGGGGACCTTCAGCACCTCGATGTCGGCGTCGGCCATGGCGACTTCGCCGTCCTGGACGCCGTCGACGGCCTTGCGCCCCTCTTCCGGCGGCAGCTGGAACAGGTACGGCGGCTGGTCCGTGGCCTCGGCGAACGCCTGCGCGGCGGGTTCCAGGGCGAGGTTGTGCGGGTTGGCGGTCATGTCGTCCTCCTCGGTTCGAGCTGGTGTCACCAAAGTAGGCCTCAACTGAGTTGTGCACAACTAATTTGAGGCCAATGAGATGCAGGGCACTTAAGTTGCCGCGCAGCACGAAGCCGGGAATCATGGAGAGTTACGAGAGAGGAGGACGCCATGGCATCGCTGCGACTGGACGACCAGCTCTGCTTCGGGCTGTACTCGGCGTCGCGCGCGGTGACGTCGCTGTACCGGGTGGTCCTGGACGACCTCGACCTGACCTATCCCCAGTACCTGGTCATGCTGGCGCTCTGGGAACAGGACCATCGCCTGGTGAAGGAGCTCGGTGCCGAGCTGAACCTCGATTCGGGCACGCTTTCGCCGCTGCTCAAGCGGCTGCAGACCGCCGGCCTGGTGGTCCGGAACCGGCAGTCCGACGACGAGCGGTCGGTCCGCGTGAGCCTGAGCGAGACCGGACAGGCGCTGCGCGAGAAGGCGCAAGGCATCCCGGACGTGATCGGCGCGGCGATGAGCCTGGACGAAGCCGGGGTGGCCCGCATGCGTGCCGAGCTGGACCGCCTGACGGCGTCGGTGAACGCCTACCGGGACGCACTGGCACCGGCATGATCAGGCGGCTACGAAGCTTCGCGTAGCCCTTCCAGCACGTCGAGGACCGCGCTCCTGCCGAGGTCCACGGCCTTGCGCAGCACCTCGGGGTCGCGCTCCAGCACCGCCACGTCCGGCGAGCCGGCCGGTGGGCGGATGCTCAGGATCCGCCGGTCGGACGCCAGGATCTCCTCGTCTTCGACGTCGCGGCGGAAGGTGTCGCGCCAGGCGGGAATCGTGCCTGGGGCCTGGCGGCGCAGGAAGCGCGGCACCACGACGTCGTACGCCCGCGGTGGCGGCAGCGGCAGTTCGTCCGCGCGGCGGGTGCGCAGCACGAGGACGTCGGTCGCGTCCTGGGCCAGCGCCGTGCGGAAAGGGATCGGCTCGGCGACGCCCGCGTCGACGAACCGGCGGCCCGCCATCGGGATCGGCGGGCCGGCCAGCACCGGCATGCAGGACGAGGCCGCGAGCGCGAGCTTGATCGCGTCGACGTCGTCGAGGAAGGGGTGGAGGTCGGTCGACTCCCCCGTGTCGGCGTCGGTGGCCAGCGGGTGGAACGTCACCGGGTTGGCCAGGATCGCCGGGAAGTCCATCGGTTCCAGCACCGAGTAGACCTGGTGGACGAGGTATTCGAGGTCGATCACCGCGCGGCCGCGCAGGGTGTGCATCGGGTTGATGATCCGGCGCATGACGACCGGGTTCCACCAGGTCCGCACGCCCGTCGACGAGCACCCGCTGAGCAGCCAGGCGGCGTTCAGCGCACCGGCCGACGAGCCGTAGACGGCGTCGAACACGGGGACCGCGCCCAGCTCGTCCAGCGCCAGGGCCATGCCGCTCGAGTAGGTGCCGCGGCTGCTGCCGCCTTCGACGGCCAGCGCGAGACGGCGGCCGTCGGTGCGTTCTCCCGGGACGCTGCCCGTCGCCATCCGTTCGGAGATCAGTTCGAGTACCGGGTGCACTCTCTCCATCCTGGTCTTTTCCGGGGTGAAGTCGACCCGATTTATCCCCCTCAGGGGGTGAAGTGATGCGCGCCTCGTTGCACTGCAACTCGTTGCATAGGAGGCTCCCAGAATGGCACTGGAGCACGCGATCCTCGTCTCGCTGTCCGAGCGCGCCGGCTCGGGCTACGAGCTCACGCGCCGGTTCGAGAAGTCGATCGGACTGTTCTGGAGCGCCACCCACCAGCAGATCTACCGCGTGCTGAAGCGGATGGAAGAGGCCCGCTGGGTCGCCGTCGACGTCGTCGCGCAGTCGGGCCGGCCGGACAAGAAGGTCTACACGGTCAGCGAGGACGGCCGCGCCGAGCTCGTCCGCTGGCTCGCCGAGCCCGATCCCGGCGCCGGCCCGGTCGAGCTGGCCGTCAAGATCCGCGGCGCGACCTTCGGTGACCCGGCGAAGGTCGCCGAAGAGATCGTCCGGCACCGGGCAGCGCACGCCGAACGCCTGGACGTCTACCGCCAGATCGAGAAGCGCGACTTCCCCGCACCTGCCGCCCTCGAAGGCCGGCACCTGCACCAGTACCTGGTCCTGCGCGGCGGCATCCGCGTCGAAGAGGGCCAGGTCGAGTGGTTCGACGAAGTCCTCGCCGCCCTCCACCACCCCAAGGACGCCTGATGGCCCCGTACCCGAACTTGCTGTCGCCGCTCGACCTCGGCTTCACGACGCTGCGCAACCGCGTGCTCATGGGGTCGATGCACACCGGCCTCGAAGACAAGGCCGCCCACTTCCCCGAGCTGGCCGAGTACTACGCGGAACGCGCCCGCGGCGGCGTCGGGCTGATCGTCACGGGCGGGTTCGCGCCGAACCGCACCGGCTGGCTGCTGCCGCTGGCCTCCAAGCTGACGACGTCCGCCGAGGCGCGGCAGCACCGGCAGCTCACCGCGCCCGTCCACGACGCCGGCGGCAAGATCGCGCTGCAGGTCCTGCACGCGGGCCGGTACGCCTACCACCCGCTGAGCGTGTCGGCGTCGAGCATCAAGGCGCCGATCAACCCGTTCCGGCCGCGCGCCCTCACCAACCACGGCGTGCGCAAGCAGATCGACGCCTTCGCCGACTGCGCCGCTCTCGCGCGCGAAGCGGGCTACGACGGCGTCGAGATCATGGGCTCCGAGGGCTACCTGATCAACCAGTTCCTGGCCGAGCGCACCAACAAGCGCACGGACGCCTGGGGCGGCACGCCGGAGAAGCGGCGCCGGTTCGCTGTCGAGATCGTCGAGCGCACGAGGGAAAAAGTCGGCGACGACTTCATCATCATCTACCGGCTTTCGATGCTGGACCTCGTCCCGGGCGGCCAGCGCTGGGAGGACGTCGTCGCGCTCGCGAAGGACGTCGAAGCCGCCGGCGCGACGATCATCAACACCGGCATCGGCTGGCACGAGGCCCGCGTGCCGACGATCGTGACGTCGGTGCCGCGCGCCGCGTTCACCTGGGTCACCGGGAAGCTCAAGCCGCACGTCGGGATCCCGGTCGTCACGTCGAACCGGATCAACCTGCCGCAGGTCGCCGAGGAAGCCTTGAGCAGCGGCGACGCCGATCTCGTGTCGATGGCGCGGCCGTTCCTCGCCGATCCCGAGTGGATCCGCAAGGCCGAGACCGGCCGCGAGGACGAGATCAACACGTGCATCGCCTGCAACCAGGCCTGCCTCGACCACGCCTTCAAGCGCAAGCTCGTGTCGTGCATGGTCAACCCGCGCGCCGGCCACGAGACGACGCTGACGCTGGCACCCACCCGCCGCTCGAAGCGCGTCGCCGTCGTCGGCGCCGGGCCCGCCGGGCTGTCGGCCGCGACCGCGCTCGCCGAACGCGGGCACAGCGTCGAACTGTTCGAGGCCGACGACGAGATCGGCGGCCAGTTCGGCATCGCGCGGAAGATCCCCGGCAAGGAGGAGTTCGCCGAGACGATCCGCTACTACCGACGGCGCGTCGAGGTGACCGGCGTGAAGCTGCACCTCGGGACGCGCGTCTCCGCGAAGGACCTGACCGGCTTCGACGAGGTCGTGCTGGCCACCGGCGTCGCGCCGCGCGTGCCGTCGCTGCCCGGGATCGACCACCCCAAGGTGCTCTCCTACGTCGACGTCGTGCGGCACGGTAAGCCGGTCGGCGCGCGGGTCGCGGTGATCGGGGCCGGCGGCATCGGCGTCGACGTCAGCGAGTTCCTCACCCACACCGGTTCGCCGGCCCTCGACCGCGACGCGTGGATGGCCGAGTGGGGCGTCACCGACCCCGAGCAGGCGCCGGGCGGGCTCGCGGAGCCGCGGCCCGAGCCGTCGCCGCGGCAGGTGTACCTGCTGCAGCGCAAGAAGTCCGGGATCGGTTCCGGGCTCGGCAAGACGTCGGGCTGGGTGCACCGGGCCGCGCTCCGGGCCAAGCGCGTCGAGCAGCTCACCGGCGTGACGTACGAACGGATCGACGACGCCGGCCTGCACCTCACCGTCGACGGCGCGCCGCGGCTCCTGGAAGTCGACACGGTCGTCGTCTGCGCCGGTCAGGAACCCGTGCGGGACCTCGCGGACGAACTGCGCGCCGCCGGCCTCCCGGTGCACCTCATCGGGGGTGCCGACGTCGCCGCGGAACTCGACGCGAAACGGGCGATCGACCAGGGAACGAGGCTCGCCGCCGCGCTGTAGCCCTAGAAGCGTCCGGCACTGGCAGGATGGGCCCCGTGCGAGACGTATGCGTGATCGGGCTCGGGCTGATTGGCGGGTCGCTCTTGCGCGCGGCCGCCGCGAGTGGCCGCACGGCGTTCGGCGCCGCGGTCTCCGAAGTGGACGCCGACGCGGCCAGCAGAGCGGGTTACGACGTCACCACCGACGTCGAAGCCGCGTTGCACCGGGCCGCCGCCGAGGACGCGATGGTCGTGCTCGCCGTGCCGCTGCCGGCCGTCGAGGACCTGCTGCGCCTGGTCTCCCAGCACGCGTCGCACTGCCTGCTCACCGACGTGACCAGCGTGAAAGCGCCGGTCCTGGACGCCGTCCGCCGGCGCGTGCCGTACACGCGGTACGTCGGCGGGCACCCGATGGCCGGGACGTCGAACTCGGGCTGGCTGGCCGGGGACGCCGCGCTGTTCCAGGGCGCGGCCTGGGTCGTCGCCGTCGAAGACGACACCGATCTCGACGCGTGGGCGGAGATCGCCGGGTTCGTGCTGGACGTCGGGGCGCACGTCGTCCCGCTGCCCGCCGAGTCGCACGACGAAGCCGTCGCCCGGATCTCGCACCTGCCGCACCTGTTCGCGGCGATCCTCGCCACGATCGGCGCCGAGGGCGGGCCGCTGGCCCTGTCGCTGGCCGCCGGGTCCTACCGCGACGGGACGCGCGTCGCGGGGTCGAACCCGCAGCTCGTGCGCGCCATGACCGAAGGCAACCGGGACGCGCTGCTGCCGATCGTCGACGAAGCTCTCGGCCGGCTCGGCGCCGCGCGCGGTTCGCTCGCGTCGACCGGCGGGCTGGCGGCCACGATCAACGCGGGGTACGAAGGCGCGCAGGCGCTGACCGCCAGCCTGGACGTCGAACGCGCGGGTGTCCGGATCAGCCTGTCGGCCCCGGACGCGCGCCAAGGACTCGTCGCGCTCGGTGAACGCGGCGGCCGGATCACCGGCCTCGCGGACGGGATCGCGACCGGCGAGGTCCAGTAACTACTGGGCCGGGGGCGTGTCCGGCTTGTCGTCGAACTTGTCGAGGAAGCTCTTCGCCTTCTCGATGCCACTGTCGATCTGCTCGTCGTGACCGGTGAACTTCGACTTCGCGAAGTCACCCGCCTTGTCGAGGCCGTCCTCGATCTTGTCGCCGTGCTCCCGCAGGGCCTCTTCGGCCTTGCCCTTCAACGCGTCGAAGTCGATTCCCATGGGGCAATTGAACAGCACGGACGTCAGGTGCGCCGGTGGTAGGGCAGGAACCGCCGGACGAGCCGCAGCGGTGCTCGTTCCACCAGGTCGGGGCCGCGGACGGCGTCGAACGCCGACTCCAGCTGGTCGACCACCCCGGCCAGCTGCGCGCTGTCCGGCAGCGGCACCGACCGCGGTTCGCGCTGCTCGCGGATCGCCGACGCCAGTTCGTCCAGCGCGGTGGTCAGCAGCTCGACGTCACCCGGGTCCGGCGGCACCACGCCCCGGCCGATCGTCACGCCGACCTCGGTGACGGCGTCCGCGACGCGTTCCTGCGCGGCGATGACCGGCCACCACGCCACCGCCTGCCTGCCGTTCGCCGACGGCTCGACGACGACCTGCTGGAACGCCGTCCGCAGGTCGGCGAGCGCCCGGTACGCGCCGCGGCGGGCCCGCGACCGCGCGAGCCGCGCGTCCCCGGAAGACGCTTCCACCAGCGCGCACGAGACGTACTTCGCGACGGCGTCCAGCCCGTCGGCCAGCCGGCCGCCGACCTGCGGGCGCCGGCTGCCCGGCCACAGCAGGTAGCCGAAGACGAGGACGATCACGCACCCCAGCACGGTGTCGACCAGGCGCGCCACCACGACGTTCCAGCTGCCGGTGTTCGCCAGGTCCATCTGCAGGATGATCAACGGCGTCACGAACGCGCTGAGGATGCCGTAGTTGCGCACCTTCCCGACCGCGACGCCGCCGGCGAAGATCGCGATCAGGGCGACCAGCAGCCAGCCGTGCCCGCCGACGCCGAGCACGATGGCCCCCACCCCGACGCCGACGACCGTGCCGATCCCGCGCAGCACCGCGCGGCCGAAGACCGAGCCGAAGTCGGGCTTGAGCACGATCCCGACGGTCAGGGTGATCCAGTAGGACCGCTCGAACGGCACGAGCAGCCCGACGACCTCGGCGATCGCGACGCACAGCGTCAGCCGCAGCGCGGCGATCCACGTCAGCGGGCCGGACGCCAGCGAGCCCGCCCACGTCCGCAGGCGCCGGTGCCAGGGCGCCGTCTCCCGGCGCTTCCGGTCGTCGCCCTTCCCGATCCGGATCAGGCCCGCGTACAGCGCGGCGAGCAGCGGGTCGCCTTCGTCGGCCGGCATCGGCGGCGGTTCCGGCAGCGGCTGGCTGGCCAGCACCGACGCCGAAAGCGCGACGAAGTGGTCGATGACCTCCTGGGTCGTGCGGCGGCCGGCGTTGACCATCGCCACCGACGCCTCGACCGCGGGCGTCGTCGCCGACAGCAGGTTGAGCAGGTGCCGGTAGGCGGCGTCGCGGCCGGACAGCCACGAGCGGGCGGTGAGCAGCTGGTCGTAGGCGGTGTTCATGGCCGTGGTCAGCCGGTGGCGGGCGACGCGCGAGACGGCTTCGTCGGTCGCCGAGAGCATCGCGGCCAGCTCGACGTAGACGTGCGCGACGGCGGTGCGTTCGGGGCTGGTCGCCCGGAACGTCCAGCTGGCGAGCGCCACCGAGAGGCTCCACGCCGCGCCGAGGCAGAAGAAGCCGAACAGGATCTCGACGCGCACGCCGGTCGCGTGCTGGCCGGTGCCGAGGACGCAGAACACGAACATCTGCAGGCCGGCGACCGAGGCGTTGCTGCCGGCCGCGCTGATCAGCGCGGACACCGCCGCGACCAGGATCACCGCGGGCACGGACAGCGCGGGCGTGCCGCCGGTGAGCAGCCCGACGAGGTAGCCCGCGGTCGCCGCCAGCGTCGCGCCGCCGAGCCGCCGGGCGCGGTAGCGGTAGGGGCCGGCCGACTCGGACAGCACGGCCGGCAGCGCGCCGGTCGAGATCAGCGCGCCGACGGCGATGTCCCCCGCCGCGTAGGCGACCGCGAGCGGCACGGCCAGCGCGAGGACGGCGCGGGCGACCATGTTCCACGGCACCGGGACCGGCTTGCTGCGCAGGAGCTGGGTCAGCCAGTGCGGCGCGGCGATGTCGGGGCGCGGCGTGCTCACGCCCCCATCTTGACCTACGCTGCCGGGAACGCTTAATTATCAGTCTGTCAACAACGTGGGAGGTTCCGGTGGGCCGCAAGTACTCCTTCGAGGTCAACCGCACGAGCACCGCGCCGCCGGCCGCGTTGTTCGCGCTCGAAGCCGACGGGCCGAGCTGGGCGAAGTGGGGAAAGCCACTCATCGTGCAGGCCCGCTGGAAGCGTCAGGGCACCGACGACCCGGCCGGCGTCGGCGCCGTCCGCGAGGTCGGCCTCTGGCCGGTGCTGATCCGCGAGGAGACGCTCGAGTACGAGCCCGGCCACAAGCACGTCTACACGTTCTTCGGCGCCAACCCGATCAAGGACTACCGCGCCGAGGTGCTGTTCACGCCGACCGACGGCGGCGGCACGCACCTGCGGTGGACCGGATCGTTCACCGAGCCGGTCAAGGGCACCGGCCCGATCCTGGCCGCCGGACTCGAACGTGTGATCCGGCTGTTCTCCGGCAAGCTGGTCAAGGCAGCCGAAACAGGACGCTGACCTGGGTGGCCCCGGCCACACAAGATCAGCCGACGCAACTTCCCCCCGCACTCCGACGTCACCCTTTCGGGTAGTTCTGCACTACGCGGAAGGGGGCGCGGGATGAAGCGCGTGGCAGCGGTCGCCGTCGCGGCGGCACTGGCGTTGACAGCGTGTTCGGCGAACGAGCCGGACCAGCGGGAGGCGGTCACGAGCCAGCCGAACCCGGCGCCCGGGGGCGGGCCCGGCGCGACGCCGTCGGCGCCGTACCCGTTCGGCACGGTCCAGCAGAAGGCGCCGGCCGTCGCGAACGGCCAGGTGCCGGTCGTCCGGCGGATCACCACGGACAAGCCGTACGTCTTCCTCACCATGGACGACGGCGCGGTCAAGGACCCGGACGCGCTGAGGCTGATGCAGCAGAACGGGACCCACCCGGTGCTGTTCCTGAACCAGAAGTACGTGAAGGGGCACGAGGCCTACTTCAAGCAGATCCTCGACGCCACCGGCGCGACGCTCGGCGACCACACGGTCGACCACCCGAACCTCAAGGGCAAGCCGTACGAGTTCCAACGCAAGGAGATCTGCGACGACGCGGACGACTTCCAGCGCGGGCTCGGCGTGCGGCCGTCGCTGTTCCGCCCGCCGTTCGGCAACTACGACCAGAACACGCTGCGCGCGGCGGCCGCGTGCGGGATGCGCGCAGCGGTGCTGTGGACGGCCGCGGTCAACGACGGGCACGTCCAGTTCCAGGCCGGGGACAAGCTCAAGCCGGGCGACGTCGTGCTGATGCACTTCCGCAAGACGTTCAAAGAGGACTACACGGCGTTCGTCGAGCAGGCGAAGAAGGACGGGCTCACGCCCGTCCCCCTGGCCGACTTCCTCGGTTAAAGCACGACCGTCGGGGTCACGACGGTCCGCCGGCACGACACGTCCCCGAGGTGCACGAGGATCTGCGTCGTGCCGCGCGGCACGTTGTCGAGCACGAACCGGCCGCCTTCGTCGGCGGTCGTGGACGACGTCCCGTGCTCGGCGACCCGCACCTCGACGCCGTACTGGCCGGCGGGCACGAGCCACCCGTCGATGCGGTGCAGCTTGCCGATCTTGGTCAGGTTGATCATCACGGTCAGGTCGCTGACGGTGAAGGTGATCGTCCCGGTGCCGCCGCCGCGCACGCCGGCGAGGGTGTCCAGCCGCTCCCACCGCGCGACCTCGACGTCGAGGTCTTCGAGGGCGAGCGCGAACTGGACCCGCTGCACCAGGTCGTCCGGTGGCGGGTCCAGCTCGTCGAGGAAGCGGCCGATGCCGGCCAGGATCATTTCGTCGGAAAAGGCCTCGCCCGGCGCTCCGAGGTCGTTCATCGGGTTCCCCCTTCACTGGCGAGGAGATCGCGCATCTGGTCGAGGCAGCGCCCTCTGGTCGGTCCGACGCTGCCGCGCGGCATGCGCAGTGTCTCGGCGACGAGCTGGTACTCCGCACGACCCGCGAGCACGGTCAGCCGGAGCAGGTCCTGACAGCGGTGGGGCAACCGGACGAAGGCGCGCCAGACCCGGCGGTCGCGGTCGGCGCGGACGGCTTCGTCTTCGGGTGCCGGTTGGGTGCTCGGCATGGCCTCGGCGACTTCGTCGCTCAGTGGGACGGGCTGCATGCGGCGGCCGAAGGGGTGCGTGGCTTCGCGCCGGGTGGTCGTGATCAGCCAGGCGGCGAGGGCTTTGGGGTCCCGGAGTTTCCCGAGCTGGCTGAAGAGGGCGAGCCACACGGTCTGGACGACGTCCTCGGCGACCGAGCGGTCGAGGCCGTTGGCCCGGGCGACGTGCCAGACGAGCGGGGTCAGCTCGGCGACGAGGCGGTCCATCGCCCGGCGGTCACCCTCCCGGGCGGCCTGCATGCACGCGGCGTGCAGCTCGGCGCCGGTCAAGCCCTCCCACGGTGGGTCTACCTCTGTGGTTTGCACGTCGGTCACCGTATCTGCCCCTCTTCGGAAAAGTCTTCGAGTCGGCTTCGGCAGTATCGCGGGTCCTTCGGGGGGAAGGAGCGTGCAGGTGGATCTCGGATACATCAAGGTCACTTACTTCGTCGGTCGCGCTTCCGGTCAATGACGTCTGCGGGAGGTACCGGCCGACGCGAGCGGGTGACCCGCGCCGACCGGTACTCCCCTCCCTCAAGGACCCGCTCCCCAACGGGCCCCGCCGGATGTCCCCTCCCCCGAAGGGCACCCGGCCGACGGTGTCCGGAAGCCCCCTCGGCTCCCGGTCACCGCGCATTTCCGAACCCGGCACCCCCTGCCGGGTCCCCGATTTCGTGCTTGGCTGCTCCACAGGACGCAGTGGCCGGGCGGCCAGATACACGAACCTCGAACTTTTTTTGAAGATCGACGCAGGGCGGCTAAGCGATCACCGAACGTGCTTCGGCAAGCGTTTGCGCCCACCGCGCGTAGCCCGCCGGCCCGGGGTGGAAGCGATCGGACGCGAACGCGGCCGGGTCGAGCAGCCGCGGGTCCATCGGGAGGTGCGTGACGCCGGGAAGCTTCCCGAGGGTCGCGGCCGCCGCGTCGAGAGCGGTCGAGCGGGCGGCGAGGACGTCTCGCAGCGGCCGTGGCAACGCCGGGAAGCGCGACATCGGCGGCACGCCGGCCAGCAGGACGTCCACCGGGCCGAGGCGCCGTCGCAGCTCGACGACCAGTTCCAGCAGGTCACGGCGGTAGCCCGCGGCCGTCCGGAGCTCGATGGTGTCGTTGACGCCGAGGGCGACCACGACCAGGTCGGCCGGGCGGACCAGCGGGACGAGCTCGGCGCGGACGGTCCGGGCGTTGGCCCCCGTCCGGCCGACCGCCTGCCAGCGGACGGCCCGGCCGTCGCGCGCGAGCTCGCGGGCGAGGCAGCCGGTGAGCGCTTCCTCGTGGTCCTTCGCGCCGACGCCGTCCACTGTGGACTCGCCGAGGACCGCCAGGCGGAAGGGCTCGCCTTCGCCGTCGACCAGTCCCTCGGCCGGACCGGCCGCGCCGGGGAGCCGCGGGGTCTTCCGCTTGACGTAGAGGGCTTGAGCGAGGAGGACCATGCCGGAATTAGAACAGCGGCGCGAAGCGCCTTGGTCGAGGGTGGCGGGCGGAGCTAGGCGTACTTCTCCGCGCGGAGCTTGTGCCAGCGCTCGTACATGCCGTTGAGCTCTTCCAGCATGAAGGACAGGAAGTCCCGCATCTCGGCGAGCCGCTTGCCCGCGGGGGAGTCCTCGCCGAGGGCTTCGATGCCGTCGCCCGCCGCGTCGCGCCACATGATGACCATGCGGTCGCGCTTGAGGAACGTGGCGTACCAGAGGTCGTCGAAGAGGCGGTAGTGGTCGCGGCGCTCGCCGGGCTCGCGTTCCTTGGCGACCAGGCCGACCTGCTCGAGGAAGCGCACCGCGCCGGAGACGGCCGCCGGGCTCACCGACAGCTGCGAGGCCAGGTCGGCCGCGGTCAGCCGGGCGTCGTCGGTGGTCATCAGGGCCGCGAAGACCCGCGCGGACATGCGTTGCATCCCGATCTGCGAGAGCACCAGGGCCAGGCTCTCGACGTAGCGGCGGACGGCGTCTTCATCTCGCTTCGCGTCAGGCGTCGTCATCGGCCCATCCTCTCGTACCCGCTCACCAAGATCATTCAATCCAGACATTTTCTTAACTTCACAACTTAGTGAAATCAGTGTAGCTTCCGAAGCATGGAAAACGCCATCGCGATCTCCGGCCTGCACAAGTCGTTCGGCCGGACCAAGGCCTTGGACGGCCTCGATCTGCAGGTACCTACTGGGGAAGTACACGGGTTCCTCGGCCCGAACGGCGCCGGGAAGTCGACCACCGTCCGGGTTCTGCTCGGCCTGCTCCACGCGGACTCGGGGGACGTCCGGCTGCTCGGCGGCGACCCCTGGAAGGACGCCGCGAGCCTGCACCCCCGCCTGGCCTACGTGCCCGGCGACGTCAACCTCTGGCCCAACCTCTCCGGCGGCGAGGTGATCGACCTGCTCGGCCGCCTGCGCGGCGGGCTCGACGAGAAGCGCCGCGCCGACCTCGTCGAGCGGTTCGACCTCGACCCGAAGAAGAAGGGGCGGACGTACTCGAAGGGCAACCGGCAGAAGGTCGCCATCGTCGCGGCACTCGCTTCGCGGGTGGACCTGCTGATCCTCGACGAGCCGACGTCCGGCCTCGACCCCCTCATGGAAGCGACGTTCCAGTACGCCATCCAGGAGGAGCGTGAGCAGGGCCGGACCGTGCTGCTCTCCAGCCACATCCTCGCCGAGGTCGAGGCCCTGTGCGACAAGGTCAGCATCATCCGGAACGGTCGCACGGTCGAATCCGGCACCCTCGCCGAGCTGCGCCACCTCACCCGGACGTCGATCACCGCGGAACTCGCCGGACCGCCGAACGGGCTCGCGAAGCTGGAGAACATCCACGACCTCAAGGTCGACGGCAACCGCGTCCGCTTCGACGTCGAGACGCGCTCGCTCGACGAGGCCCTGCGCCGGCTGACCGAGGTCGGCGTCCGCAGCCTGGTCAGCCAGCCGCCGACGCTGGAAGAGCTGTTCCTGCGGCACTACACCACCGAAGCGAGCGCGAAATGACCGCGACCCTCTCGCGCGCCGAAGCCGGCGTCGCGCCCGCCCACGAGCTGGCCGGCACCTGGCACCTCACCCGGCTCGCGCTGCGCCGCGACCGCGTCGTCCTGCCGATCTGGATCGTGCTGCTGAGCATCGTCCCGGCCAGCACCGTCAAGACGTTCACGCAGTTCTACCCGACGGTCGCCGACCGGCAGGCCCTGCAGGCCGGCGCGAACACCAACCCGTCGTACGCGCTGCTCTACGGGCCGCCGTTCGACCTGACCACCGCGGGCGGGTTCATCTCCTGGCGCATGTGCGGGTTCCTGGCCCTGCTGACCGGGTTGATGGTGGTCTTCACGGTCACCCGGCACACCCGCGCCGAGGAGGACACGGGCCGGGCGGAACTGCTCGCGTCCGCGGTCGTCGGCCGGTACGCGGCGCTGACGTCGGCCGTCCTGGTGGCCGGCGGGGCGAGCGTGCTGATCGGCCTGATCCAGTACGGCAGCATGGTCGGCGCCGGGCTCCCCGCCGCCGGCTCGCTGGCCTTCGGCGCGTCGGAAGCGTTGGCGGGCCTGGTGTTCACGGCCGTCGCGGCGGTCGCCGTCCAGCTCGCCGAGTACTCCCGCACGGCCAACGGGATCGGCACCGCCGTGGTCGGCGCCGCCTTCCTGCTGCGCGGGGCCGGGGACTCCACAGTGGACGCTCGCTGGCTGTCGTGGCTGTCGCCGATCGGCTGGGTGCAGCAGGTCCGCGCGTTCGCCGGGGAACGCTGGTGGGTGCTCCTGCTGCCGGTGGCCTTCGCACTGCTCGTCGGCGCGGCCGGGTACTGGCTGCTGCCGCGGCGCGACGTGGGCGTCGGCATCCTGCCGTCGCGGCCGGGCCCGGCGCGGGCGGCGGCGAGCCTGCGGACGCCGTTCGCGCTCGCCGTGCGGCTGCACCGCGGCCCGCTGCTCGGCTGGACGATCGGGATGGCCGTGGTCGGCGCGGTGTTCGGCTCGATCGCCAGCGGCATCGGCGGCCTGGTCGGTTCGAGCCCGCAAGCGCAGGAGATCATGGCGCGCCTCGGCGGCAGTGAGGCGCTCACGCAGGCGTTCCTCGCCGCCATGGCCGGGATGTTCGCGATGGTCGCGTCGCTGTACGGAATCCAGGCGGTGCTGCGCATGCGCGGCGAGGAGACCGCGATCCGGCTCGAGCCGGTGCTGGCCACGAGCGTCGGCAAGCTGCGCTGGGCGGCGGGGCACCTGGTGTTCGCGTTCTTCGGCACGGCGGTGCTGCTGCTGGCGGGCGGGCTGTTCATGGGGCTGGCCAACGGGTTGCGCACCGGCGACGTCGGCGGCTCGGTCGGAGACTCCCTCGCCGGGATGCTCGTCCAGCTGCCCGCGGCGTGGGTCGTGGTCGCGCTGGCGGTCGCGATCTTCGGGCTGCTGCCGGGCTTTTCGGCCGCGGCGTGGGCGGTCGGCTCGCTGGCGCTGCTGCTGAGCCTGTTCGGCCCGGTCGTCAACCTGCCGCAGGCGGTGCTGGACGTGTCCCCGTTCCAGCACCCGCCGAAGATCCCCGGCCAGGAGCTCGTCGCTGCCCCGCTCGTCTGGCTCACGGCGGTCGCGATCGCCGCCTTGGCCGCCGGCCTGGTGGGCTGGCGGCGCCGCGACGTCGGCTAGCGCGGTTTGATCTCGTGGCCGGGACCGGCCACGAGCTGAGCCTGCGGCCCCGCCTTCCCACAGGCGGGGCCGCCCGGTTCGCTGAAGGCGGGCGTGACGACCGTCGTGTGCGGCTTGCCGTCGTCGAAGCGGACGGTGACCCGGATCGGCTCGGCCTGCAGACCCGGGACGTCGGCGAAGCCCGTCAGTTCGCCGGTCGGGACCATCGAGACGCCGCAGGAGGCGTCCGGGCCGGTCCCGGTGCAGGTCTGGGTGCCCGCGGCGGTCCCGGGGAAGAGCTCGACCGGGCGGGTGACGCACTGGTCGCCCCAGCACGCTTCGAGCGTCGCGCGGGTGATGCCCGCGGGGTCCGGGACGGTCAGGCCGATGCCGATCCGGGTGCCGATCGCCGGGCAGGCGACCTCCGATCCCGAGCCGGCCTGGCCGCAGCCGGCGGTGATGAGCAGCAGTGCCGCGATCCACGTTCGCATGCCGACCAGACGGAGTCACCCGCGCTGAGGTTGCACGCCTCAGTCGCGCCAGACGCTCGTCAACGGCAGCGCGGGCGACGTCGAGCTCGGCGTGGTGGAGGTCGGCGAAGAGGTCACGGTGACCTCGACAACGCTGGTGGTGGTGCTCGGCGGCGAGGTTTCGACCGCGGTGACCGTGGACGGCGGCACCGACGCGGTCACGGTGACCGGCAGCGCGGAAACGGTGCTGGCCGGCGGAGAGGTGACGTCGGCGGGCTTGGGAACAGGCCGGCCGGCGACGAGCAGCGCGGCCACCAGCAACCCGGCGGCGAAGCCCGCCAGCCCGGTGACCGCGGCGGAGCCCCAAGTAGGTCGGCCACTCATCCGGGCACCCCCTCGCCACGCGCAGCGCAGGTACGAGGACTAACTCGCGTTGATCTTAGCTCTTGTTACAGACGGTGCGCCTTGAGTCTGCTTGACTCAACTTTATTGAGCGTGGCACGTTGGGGCCATGGGGGCTCTGGTGAACCGCGACTTCCGCAGGCTCTGGCTGGCCGATCTCGTGAGCCAGCTCGGAAGCCGGATCGACGTGCTGGCGGTGCCACTGCTCGCGGTCACCGCGCTCGGCGCGTCCGTCTTCGAGGTCTCGCTGCTGCGGACCGCGGAAAGCCTGCCCTACCTGGTGCTGGGCTTGCAGGTCGGCGCGTGGTGCGACCGCGTGCGCCACCGGCCGGTGCTGATCGCCGCCGACGTCGGGCGCGCGGTGCTGATCGGATCGATCCCGGTCGCCGCGCTGTTCGGCGTGCTCGGGCTGGCGCACCTCCTGGCCGTCGTCCTCGGGGTCGGGTTGCTCGGCGTGTTCTTCGACATCGCGCACCAGACGTACGTCCCGCGCCTGGTGACGCTCGAGCAATTGCCGGAAGCGAACGCCCGGCTCCAGACGAACCTGTCGATGGCGGCCGTCGCCGGCCCAGGGCTGGCCGGGCTGATCATCCAGGCGCTGGGCAACGCGGCCGCCCTGGCCGTCGACGCCGTCAGCTACCTGTGGTCGGCGCTGTGGCTGCGCCGGATCGAGACGCCCGACGTGCGCCCCGAACCCCGGCCAAGGCGGCTGCTCCGCGAGATCGGCGACGGGCTGCGAGTCGTCCGCGGCGACCGGATCCTGCTGGCCATCAGCGTGCACGGCGCCGTGTCGAGCTTCTTCCAGTCGGTGCACCTGGCCATCATCATCGTGTTCCTCGCCCGTGACGTCGGCCTTTCGCCGTGGGCGATCGGATTGCTCGCCTCGGTGACGCTGACCGGCGCCCTCACGGCCGGGCTCACCGCGCGGCGGATCGGCGAGCGGATCGGCGGCGCGCGAGCGCTCTGGGGCGCGGCGCTGCTGTACGGCCTGGCCTACCAGCTCTTCCCGTTCACCGGGCCCGGCTGGGCACTCGCCTGCTACGTCGTCGCCAACTTCTTCACCAGCTTCGGCGTCATCGTGCTGAACGTGTTCGGCATGAGCTTCCAGCAGTCCGCCGCGCCGCCGGAACTGCTGGGCCGGGTCAACTCGATCACGCACACGCTGGTGTTCGGCGCCATCCCGCTCGGCAGCCTCGCCGGCGGTGCGCTGGCCAGTGCGTTCGGGATGCGGGTGACGCTGCACATCGCGGCGGCGGGAGTGCTCGCCTCGGCCGCGATCCTGGTGTGGTCGCCGCTGCGGAAGCTGCGTGACCTAGTTCCCGGCTGACGCGCGAAGGCCGTCGACGACCACGCGGACCAGGTGTTCGCTGCCCGGCGCGTAGCGCTCGACGGCGAGGCACCCGACGATGAGAGCGCGCAGGTCGTCGGCGTCGATGTCCTGCCGGATGGCGCCCGCGGCCTGGGCCCTGCGCAGGAGTTCCCCGTGGGCGGCGCGGAAGTCGTCGCCGGCGCCGGCCTTGAAGGCGTGTCCGCTGGTTTCGGCCAGTGCGTCGCAGATGGCACGGTTGAGCGAGGCCTGCTTGATGACGCGGACGAAGTAGCCGAGGAAGGCTTCGCCGGGGTTGTCGGCCGTGGCGAGGGCGCGGGCCTCTTCGGCGAACTGCTCGATGCGTTCGAGGACGACGGCCTGGAAAAGCGCCTCCTTGCTGGGGAAATGCCGGTAGACGGTGCCGGCGCCGACCCCGGCGAGCCGCGCGATGTCGTCGAGCGGCACGGCCAGCCCGTCGGCGGCGAACGCCTCTTCGGCGGCAGCCAGGACCTTCGCCCGGTTGCGCCGCGCGTCCGCGCGCATCTTCTCCATGGTCTTCTCCTCGTTGACAACCGGAACGCATGCTCCGTATCGTCCTAAGCGGGTGCACCGTTCCGATTCAACGTCCAGTCTTCCAGGAGAATTCCGATGCCAAGCACCGTGTCTCCAGCGCGTTCCGCCTTCGACCGCTTCCTGGCCGCAGCCGTCGAAAACCGCTGGGACGACCTCGCCGACTGCTACGCCGAGGACGTCACGCTCGAAATGCCGTTCACCCTCCCGGGAGTGCCCCGCGTGACGAAGGGCCGCGAGGAGCTGCGCCGCCGGTTCCACCGGGCGGGCGAGGCCCGCCGGATCACGAAGGCGGACAACGTGGTCGTGCACGAGACGACCGACCCCGCGGTACTCGTCGCGGAGTTCGACCTCCACGATGACATGGCCGGCGAGAGCTTCGTGGCCACCTACGTGATGGTGATGACGATCCAGGACGGCCTCATCACGCACACCCGCGACTACACCGACACCGCCGCGCTGCTGGACCGGCTCAAGGCGTTGTCGCCTGCTGGGACGTAGGCGGGACGAACAACCGCTCGAACGTGCTCACCGACCAGTCCCACACACCGGGGACCAGCAGCACGCCGAGCACCACGAACACCGGGAAGATGAGCCGCTTCTCGACCTTCTTGCCGGTCTTGAACCGCAGGGCCTTCGGCGGGCCCAGCTCGTACCAGGTCTCCCCCGCGATCGGGATCGGGAAGAGGAACGGGCAGCCGGACTCGGTCAGGGCGTCGCCCAGGCAGTGGGTCAGGCACCCCGCCGCCACCGCGATGCCCAGCCAGCCCGTGATGGACTCCAGTTCGCCGGCCCGGTCGGGCGGCGCCGTGAAGAACCACCAGGCCACCGCGGTGCCGCTCACCGGCAGGAGCCAGTCGCCCAGGGCGCCTTCCGCCAGCATCAGCCCGAAGACCACCACGCCGACGACCGCCCACGGGCCACCCGCCTCGGTCCCCCACGACGTCAACGCACCGAGACCGGCCGCGAACAACACCGTGTGGGAGAGGTGCCGGTGCTGGCCCGTCACCTTCTCGTCGCGCGGGCCCTTCGTCAGCGCGTAGAACGCCGCCGACACCCTGCGCAGCAGCCACGACAAAGCGCCCGTCAGCCAACCGAGGAGACGGGACGCGCTCGCTCCGGGGTGGTCGAGGTCGGGCAGCAGGGCGAACCCCGCCGTCGTGGCGGCGAAGACCACCGCCTGGTGCACCGAACCCGCCCCGACCGCGGGCGCCAGGGCCAAGCCCGCGCACCAGCCGGTCAGGGCATGCGTCCGCCCCATCATCGTGCCGCCCCCAAGGTCCACGCACCAAAATCAGTTCGCGGAACCGTAGCGGGCGGTCAGGCTTGGGGGTCTTCCGACACGCTCAGGTGTTCGGCCACGCCGGTGAGCTCGATCACGCGGCTCACCGCGGGGCTCGGGACGACCTCGAGTTCGACGTCCTGCTCGCCGGCCTGGCGTTGTGCGCGGAGCACCACGTTCAGCGCGGAGGAATCGAAGAAGGTCACCCCGGTCAAATCGGCCACAACCCGCTGCGCTCGCTTGTCCGCGATCAGCCCGGCCAGGGCCTCCTGCAGCTGCGGACTGGTCAGCAGATCGAGCTCGCCGGTGACCACCACCCGGGGCTCCGTCGCGTCGGTGTCCAGCGTGATGCCGAACCCGGGCGGGGTGGCGTTCTGGTCGGCTGCGGGCATGCAGTTTCTCCTCGTCAGGCGCTGCTCCTGCGCCGGGTACGCGCCTGTTGTCTCAAGCGGCAACCGTGTCACCGTGCCTTTCCAGAAGCTCGCGACGGCACGGTCAAGGCAACTCCGGGGCCAACCCTAACCCAGGAAGCGGCCGAGCCCGCCACGGCCGCCGCCCTTTCGCGCTGACTGCTCACGTGCGATCGAATCCTGCCTGGTCAGTGGGTACTCATGGCCTTCCGCGCCGCCCTGCGCTGCCGGAGGAACAGCTGCCGCCGTTCGATCTCCCCGAGCCCACCCCAGATCCCGTACGGCTCCTGGACGGTCATCGCGTGCGTGCGGCACTGGGCCAGCACCGGGCAGGCCTGGCAGATCGCCTTCGCCCGGGCCTCCCGCCGCTCCCGCGCCGAACCTCGCTCGTTGTCGGTGTGAAAGAACAGGCTGCTGTCCGCACCCCGGCACGAACCGTGCAGCTGCCACTCCCATTCTTCAGCAACCACGTTGGGCAGCCGGCTGACGTCAGCCATGTCGTCCCTGCCTTTCCCAGGATGAGCATCTCGCCCGCTACATGCCCGCCGGTGGAGCGGATCAAACGCGGGTTTGGTTTGCTCACCCCACGGGCATCTCGCGACCGGGCGTGAAGAGGACACCGCCGAACCCTGGAGCGCGAGCCGGAGAAAGGAACAAACGTGGAGGACAACGCCCCGCTCGTCCCGGAAGGCGCGCAGGTCATCGAGGTGCGGACGGCCGCGATCCCGCACGTCGTGCCGACGCTGCGCACCATCGTGGCGGACATCGCCATGCGCCAGGACTTCGACCTCGACGCCGTCGAGGACCTCCGGATGGCGGTGGACGAGGCGTGCTCGCTGCTGCTCCCCGCCAGCTCGGACGGCCGCCTCACGTGCGTCTTCTCGTGGAGCGGGCCGCGCATCGAGGTCTCGGTGTCGGTGCTTTCGGACACCCCTGACCACGAAGACGACTCCGGCCTGTCGTGGCAGCTGCTGACCGCGCTCGCGACGTCGGCCGAGCGCACCGTGACGCCCGAGGACGGCCGCTACCTGTCCCGGGTCGACCTCGTCCGGGAGAGCCAGGCGGCGGACTCGTGAGCGATCCCGCCGGGAACAGCGGGAGCGACCTCGACGTCGGCGCGCTGTTCACCCAGCTCGCCGCGTTGCCGGCGGGCTCCGCGGAACGGGAGCGCATCCGGGACACCCTGGTGCGCAACCACCTGGAGCTCGCGCGCAACCTCGCCCGGAAGTTCCGCAACCGCGACGAGGCGATGGAGGACCTGGTCCAGATCGCCACGGTCGGGCTCATCCACGCCGTCGACCGGTTCGACCCCGAGCAGGGCACGGACTTCCTGGCTTTCGCCGTCCCCACCATCTCCGGGGAGCTGCGGCACCACTTCCGGGACAACAGCTGGTCGGTGCGGGTGCCGCGGCGGCTGAAAGAGCTGAACGCGAACATCTCCGCCGCCCGCGAAGAGCTCACGGTGCAGCTTTCGCGCGCGCCGAAGCCGAGTGAGATCGCGTCCCGGCTCGGCGTCCCCATCGAGGACGTCTACGAGGGTCTTCGCGCCGGCCAAGGCCGCTACGGGGCGTCGCTGGACCACCTGCTGGAGAACGCCGCGCACACGCGGTTCGGGGCACCGGACGCCGAGCTGGGCCAGGCCGAGCTGCGCGAGGCGCTGCGCCCGATGCTGGACAGCCTGCCGGAACGGGAGCGCAAGATCGTCGCGCTGCGGTTCGGTTCCGGGATGAGCCAGTCGGACATCGCGCGCCGCGTCGGGGTCTCCCAGATGCAGGTGTCGCGGTTGCTGGCCGCGACCTTGAAGAAGCTGCGTTCGGGCCTGGACGAATCCGAGCTCGCCGACGGCACCTGATTAGCCCCTGACGGGCCTGGGTACCTCGCGGACGGTACCGGAACTCACTGGGAGGAGGACCGATGACGACGAACATGTCGCAGCGCACGGCGGTGCCGGTCGCGCCGCTGACGGTGCTGCTCCCGGACGACGTCACGGCCCCGGCCCGCGCGCGGTACGAGGTGCGCTCGATGCTGCTCGGCGCCGGCCTGGAGGAGGCCCAGCTGGACGACGTCCTGCTGGCCACGTCCGAGCTGGTCACGAACGCCTTCGAGCACGGTGAGTGCCCGCAGCGGCTCGAGCTGTCCTACTTCGAAGGCCAGCTGACGCTGCGGGTGCACGATTCCGGCAGCCGGCCGCCGCAGCTGCGGGCACCGTCCCCCGCCCAGGCGCGCAGCCGCGGGCTGGTGCTGGTCGAGGCCCTGTCGGAGGACTGGGGTTTCGAACCCTGCCCCGGCGGCAAGTTCGTCTGGGCCGTCTTCCGCATCCCCGGCGCCTGATCAGGGCTCCAGGAGCTCCCGCGCGGCGCCGGTCTCGCCGATCCGCTGCCGGAAGGGCTTCCGTTCCAGCGCTTCGACGATCGCCTCCAGCACGCCCCGCAACGGGTACGGCAGTTCCGCCTCCAGCGCCTCCGCCGCCTCGGTCGTCGCCGTCCACTCCGCCTCGATCAGCGGCAGCAGTTCGCGCGTCTTCGCGGTGAGCGACACGATGCGCTGCCGCGCGTCCGCGCCCGGTTCGAGGCTGACGAGCCCGGCGCGGTTCATCTGCGCGATGGTCTGGCTGGCCGCCGAGTGCGTCACGCGCATCTCCGCGGCGAGGTCGCGGATGGCCAGCGGGCCGCGCGCCAGCAGCGCCCGCACGACCGGCGAGTACCGCGGGCGGTAGTCGCCGAGGCCGATGTCGGCGAGGAACTTCGCGACGTCGCCCTCGAGGATCTCGAGGACGTGCCGCATCCGGGTCCCGAGCCCGTCCGGACCCGACGTCATGGCCATGACGGCCGATCATAGGCGGGGCGGTGTGCTTGGATCGCGACATGGAGAACCGCAAGATCACCCGGCTGGGCCGCGAGGTGTCCGTCGTCGGGCTCGGCTGCTGGCAGCTCGGCGCCGACTGGGGCGAGGTCGACGAGCAGGACGCCCTGGCCGTGCTGCACGCCGCGGCCGACGCCGGCGTCACCTTCTTCGACACGGCCGACGTCTACGGCGACGGGCGCAGCGAGCGCCTGGTCGGCCGGTTCCTCGCCGAACGCGGCGACGTCTTCGTGGCGACCAAGATGGGCCGCCGCGTCGAGCAGGTGCCGGAGAACTACGTCCGCGCGAACTTCCGCGAGTGGAACGACCGGTCGCGGCGCAACCTCGGCGTGGACACCCTCGACCTGGTCCAGCTGCACTGCCCGCCGACGCCGGTGTATTCGTCCGACGCGGTGTACGACGCCCTGGACGAGATGGTGTCCGAAGGCCGCATCAAGGCGTACGGCGTGAGTGTCGAGACGTGCGAAGAGGCGCTGACGGCGTTGGCCCGGCCGAACGTCGCTTCCGTCCAGATCATCCTGAACTGCCTGCGCCTCAAGCCCTTGGAGCGCGTGCTGCCCGCGGCGGCGGAGGCGGGCGCGGGGATCATCGCGCGGGTGCCGCTGGCGTCCGGCCTGCTGTCCGGGCGCTACACGGCTTCGACGACGTTCGCCGAGAACGACCACCGGAACTTCAACCGCCACGGCGAAGCGTTCGACGTCGGCGAGACGTTCTCGGGCGTGCCGTACGACGCCGGGCTGGAGGCCGTCGAGCGGCTGCGCGGGCTCGTCCCGGAGGGGCAGACGCTGGCGCAGTTCGCACTGCGGTGGATCATCGACCAGCCGGGCGTGAGCACCGTGATCCCGGGCGCGCGCAACGCTTCGCAGGCTTCCGCGAACACCGCGGCGGCCGCGCTCCCGCCGCTGTCGCCCGAGGCGCTGGCGGGCGTTCGCGAAACGTACGACGAGCTGATCCGGCCGCTGGTGCACGATCGCTGGTAGTCCCGGCATGATGGGCCGATGATGACGCCCGAAGAGCTCCTGACGACCACCAGGACCGTCCGCAAGCGGCTGGACTTCGACCGGCCCGTGCCGCTCGAACTGGTGAAACACTGCGTGCAGGTGGCGCTGCAGGCGCCGAGTGGATCGAACACCCAGCGCTGGCAGTGGCTGGTCGTCACGGACGCGGACCAGCGGGCCGCGCTCGGGCGGATCTACGGCCGGGCGTGCCACGAGTACCTGGAGTCGCCGAACGCGGCGGGCAAGCAGTTCGCGGACGACCCGTCGCGGGCTCCGGTGCAGAAGCGGGTCGGCGACAGCGTCGCGTACCTGGCCGACCGGATGGGCGACGTCCCGGTGCTGGTGGTGCCGTGCCTGGAGACGGCGTCCGCGGAGCTGCCTCCCGGCAACCAGGCGGGGATGTGGGCGTCCCTGCTGCCGGCGGTGTGGAGTTACATGCTGGCGGCGCGGTCGGTGACGTTGGGGACGGCGTGGACGACGCTGCACCTGAAGTACGAGCAGGAGGCGGCGGAGGTGCTGGAGCTGCCGAAGAACGTGCACCAGGCGGCGTTGATCCCGACGGCGTTCTACACGGGCGACACGTTCAAGCCGGCGGCGCGGCAGCCCCTCGAGGACGTGCTGCACCTCGACCGCTGGTAAGCGCCGTGAAGGCCTCCTTGCCGGGGCATAGGGGACGTCGGCAAGGAGGCCGTCACGGCCTTGCGGCCGTTCAGGGGGCTCGGGATCCGTTCAGCGCACGGTCAGGGTGAGCCGCTGGATGCCCCAGGCGTCGGCCTGGGTGCCGGGTAGCCAGACGTCGACGATGTCGTCCTTGATCCAGCTGCCGATGTCGGCCGCGTAGCACTCGCCGTAGCCCGGGACCGAGAACCTGGTGCCCCACGGGATGATCCGGGCGTCGACCGCGCAGAAGCCCGGGCCGGCGTTGTACCCCGAAGCGGTCTGGGCGACGTCGTTGTAGGACGTGACGCGGTAGTTCAGCGTCGTGCCGGCCGGGATGCGGTAGCTCGCGAGGTGGTTGCCGCTGTCGAGGCGGTACGCGGTCGAGAGCCGGCCGAGCGAGCCGGGCGAGTTGTCCTCCGCCGTCATCGCGTAGAGCTGGTAGTTCGCGTCCTGGCAGGGGCTCGCGTCGGTGACGGTGAGCGTCGGCTGGCCCCAGTCGCTGATCCACTGCAGAGCCTGGCCGTTGCGGAACGCGCGGTAGGCCTTCGCGCCGGCGACCCGGGCGAAGGTGAAGGTGACCTTGCCGTCGGCACCCAGCCCGCCGGCGACCGAGCCGGGCGCGGGCAGCCGGGTGCTCACGTCCACGGCGCCGACGAGCGTGCCGGGACCGTGGCCGCCGGTGACCGGGCGGTCGGGGATGGTGCCCGGGTAGAAGTGCTGGCACGCGGGCAAAGCGGCCGCCGACGCGGCGGGGGCGACGAGCACGCTTCCGGCGGCGAAGGCCGCCAGCGCGAGGAGCCTGGCGAAGCGCATGACGGAGAGACCTCCATGGTGGGGACCGGGGTGGAGGTGACGCAGGTGGGGAGGTGCGGGTTCGCCGCGAAAAAGACGTTAAGTGGCCTGGACCACCCAGTCAATAGGTCTAGACCTTTAAGTTCGCCGATACCCCGAACGGCCCAAGTCCGTGAATGTCGCATTGAGGGACTTGAAGTCCCTCAATGCGACATTCACGGCTTTACAGGTAACTGACGAGCAGGTCGGCGATCTGGGCGGGGTGGCTCAGCGGGGCGCAGTGCGGGCCGTCGACCTCGTCGGGCTCGATGCCCAGCCGTTCGCGCGCGACGCGACGCTGGAAGTCCGGCGTGAAGAACCGGTCGTCGCGGCACAGCACGACCCGGGTCGGGACGTCCGGGTGGTCCGGCAGCGGCCACGGCTCGTCCCACTCCTTGCTCACCTGCTCGCGGCCGTGCGCCATACCCTCCGAAGCGAGCTCAGCCGGAACCCCGTTGAAGTACGTCTCGATGTCGCTCAAGCCCGAAGGCGCGGTGAAGCCGGTGTTACCCCACCACTGCCCCGGCGGCTCGCCCGGCGCCGGGATCATCCCGGCGAGGTACACCAGCACCCGCGCCCGCACCTTCGAGGCGACCAGTGGTGCCGTGAACCCGCCGTACGAGTGGCCGACGACGGCGACGTCCGAAGCGTCGCCCAGTGCGGCCAGCACCGTGTCGGTGAAGTCGGCCAGCCCGGCCGTCTTGTCGATGATCGGCAGGTCGGGTGCGATCGCGTCGTGGCCGCGCGCGGCCAGCTCCGGCACCAGCCGGTGGAAGTCCCACCCGCTGCCGCCACCCCCGTGGATCAGCGCGAACGTCGTCATGCCGGCCAGCTCAGCAGCGCCGCAGCATGTCCGTCAAGGCCGTCTTCTCCCCTTCGGTGACGGTCAGCCCGTAGTAGTGCTTCACCACGATCCAGTCCGTCGCGTAGGTGCACCAGAACGCGACCAGCGGCGGCTTCCACTGATCCGGCGCCTTGTCGCTCTTCTGCTGGTTGAGGTTGTCGGTCACGGCGAACAGCTGCGGGCGGGTCAGGTCGTTGGCGAACTGCTCGCGCTTCTCGGTCGTCCACGTCTTGGCGCCGCTGGCCCAGGCCTGCCCGAGCGGGACCATGTGGTCGATGTCGAGGTCGGTCGCCTTGGTCCACGTCTCGTCGTCGTAGACGCTCTTCCACGTCCCGGACGTCGCCTTGCAGTCCTTGTCGGTCTTCACGTCCGTGCCGGCGCGCTTCAGCACGACTTCGCGGGTGTCACAGCCTGACCCCTGGCTGTCCCAGTGCGGGAACTTCTCCCGCGAGTAGCCGTCCATGGACGTCCGCGCGGCGACCTTCAGCTCGCCGAGCTGCTTCTGCACGTCGGCGGCGGTGGCCGGAACCGGTGCCGGCGAGGACGATGGCGGCGGAGTCGCACCGGAGCTTCTGGTCGTCGCCCAGTACCCGAAGAGGGCGATCGCCAGGATCGCGACTACCAGCAGAGATCGTTGGGTCACGCTGAGCCGAAAGCCGCGGGCCGCCACGATTTCCTCCTCTCGAATTCACCTGAGCGCGGCGTAGTCTCACCCCTGCCGGCCTGCGAAAACCGCGCCGACACGACGACCCGGCGCGAATGTGACCTCGCCCACCCACGGCGGAGGTGTCACACCGAACCGATCATCTGCGACTACCGGAGCAGGACCCATCCGGAGGGAGCAGCCGATGCCCGGCCGGCTCAAGAAGTTCGACGAGTTCTTCCAGCGCAAAGCCGCCGAGGGCGGCAACGTCGTCGCCATGGCCCGCATGGGGTCGGCGATGCGCGAGCGCGGGGACCTCGCCGAAGCCGAGACGTGGTTTCGCCAGGCCGCCATGGGCGGCGACCGCGTCTCGATGACTTCGCTCGCCCACCTGCTGGCCGAACGCGGTGCGCACGACGAGGCCGAGCGCTGGTACCACGAAGCCGCCCTCGCCGGCGAGCCGCACGGGATGCTGAACCTCGCCCGCTCCTGCGAGCGGCGCGGCAAGCGCGAAGAAGCCCAGCACTGGTACGGCGAGGCGGCCCGCACCGGCGACCTCCCGTCGATCGCCGCGCTCGGGCACATGCTCCGCGAACAGGACCGGACCGAAGAGGCCGAGTCGTGGCTGCGGCAGGCCGCCGACGCCGGGATCACCGGCGCGATGATCGACCTGGGCATCGTGCTCCGCGACCGCGGTCAGACCGCCGAAGCCGCCCGCTGGTGGCGCTCGGCCGTGCAGGCCGGCGACCTCGCGGCGACCTGCCAGCTGGGCCGGCAGGCCGAACGGCTCGGCCGGCCCGCCGACGCCGAGTCGTGGTACCGCCGCGGCGCGACCGGCGGGCACGCCGAGGCGATCGTCCGGCTCGGACTGCTGCTGCACCGCCGCGGCGACCTCGAAGAGGCCGAGAACTGGTACCTCGACGCCGCCGAGCGTGGCGACCCGGCGGCGATGACCAACCTCGGCGTGCTCGCCCGCAATCGCGGCGACGAGGGCGAAGCCGCCGCCTGGTACCGCAAGGCCGCGGAGCACGGCAGCGTCCCCGCGCTCACCAACCTCGGGCACCTGGCCGAGCACCGGGACGACCTCGCGGAGGCCGAGCGGTGGTTCCGCCGCGCCGCCGAGACGGGCGACGTCCAGGGCATGCTCAGCCTGGCCCGGATGCTGCGGTCGCGCGGGTCCGGCCAGGAGGCCGAACAGTGGCTCGCCCGGGCAGAGCACGTGCAGGACGACCGCGAGCACCACGTCTGAGGGGCCGATCCGACCCGGTTGGCGTAGCCGGGACCCCTTCGATCTCTTGTGTGATCCAACTCACACCTCTAGCCTGGGAGTGGGCTCCCACCACCGAGCAGCAGCCTCCGAGGAAGTGCCGCGATGCCGTGGTCACCGAATCACCCGGACTCCGTCGACGCCCTCTTCGAGCGCCGCAAGGCGCCCGTGCTCGCTCTGGCCGATGACGCCAGGACGGTGGCCGAGGCGTGTCACGACATGGCCGCCGCTTCCACCGCGGCGGCCAGCTCGTGGTGTTCGGCAACGGCGGCCCGAGCACCGACGCCCAGCACGTCGCGGTGGAGTTCGTCCACCCGGTGATCGTCGGCAAGCGCGCCCTGCCGGCGCTCTCGCTGACCGCCGACGTCGCGACGGTCACCGGCGTCGCCAACCGCGCCGGCCTCGAAGACGTCTTCGCCCACCAGCTGCGGATCATCGGCGAACCGGCCGACATCGCGCTGGGCATCTCCACCGACGGCGAGTGTGTGAACGTCCGGCGTGCCCTCGAAACGGCTCACGACGCCGGCATGCTCACCGTCGCGCTGACCGGCGGGGACGGCGGCGCGATCGCCGCGACCACCGGGCTGGACCACGTCTTCGTCGCCCGCTCGGCCGACCCGCGGATCGTCAAGGAGGTCCACGTGACCACCTACCACGTGCTGTGGGAGCTGGTGCACGTCTTCCTCGAACAACCCGGCTTGCTGAGCCCGGAGGTGGCGTCGTGAGCGCCCGTGACGCCGACAGAGACGTCGGCCTCGTCCGTCACGACGGGGTGTGCATCACCTGCTCCGACACCGCGGTCGAAGTGACCGTAGTCGAACTCCTGGACCTCGGGTTCGCAGTCGTGGACACCGGCTCGGGCCGGGAAGAGGTGAGCATCGCGCTGGTCTCGGCCGGCGTGGGCGACCGAATCCTGGTGCACGCCGGGGAAGCCATCGCTCGTCTGGAGAATCCCTAGCCAAGGGAGTTGACGCGCCATGACGCGGGACCACACCCCCGTGGGCGCGGACGGTCTCGAAGCGCTGTACCCGTTCCTCTACGCGGATTCCAGCGACCTCGACGCCGTCCTCCGTCAGGTTGAACAGTCCACTGTGGACAAGGTGCGGGAGATCGTCGCCCTCCGCGGCGACGTGCTCGCGGCCGACCGCGACCGCCTGTTCGCGTGCGCCCAGGACCTCGCCCGCGCGTTCCGCGGCGGCGGCCGGCTGCTCGCGTTCGGCAACGGCGGGAGCTCGACCGACGCGCAGGACCTCGCCAGCCTGTTCCTCAGCCCGGCGGGCGACGCGAGGCCGTTGCCCGCCTTCGGGCTGACGAACGACATCGCCGTGGTGACCGCGCTGTCGAACGACATCGGGTTCGACGTCGTGTTCGCCCGGCAGATCGGGGCGTTCGGGCGTCCCGGGGACATCGCGGTGGGCCTGTCCACCAGTGGGAACTCCGCGAACCTGGTGCGCGCCTTCGACGAAGCCGCCCGGCGCGGCATGGTGACCGTCGGCGTCGCCGGCTACGACGGCGGGAAGATGGCCGAGCTGGACAGCATCGACCACCTCTTCATGGCGATCGGGTTCGAGACGACGACGCCGTCCACCGCGATGACGCTGCTGCGCGCGGCTTCCGAAGGCATCGAGAACTTCTCGGTGTTCGGCAACCACGTCACGATCATCCCGGCCATCAAGGCCATCCTCGACTCCCCCGACCTGCGGCTCGACGGCTTCATCGGACCCGGGCACGTGTCCACGGTGATCGGCTGCCGGCCGTACGAGTTCATCGCGCGCGACTACGGCAAGCCCGTCGTCGTCGCCGGGTTCGAGCCACTCGATATCTTGCAGTCGATCTACCTGTTGATGCTGCAGCTCTCCTCGGGACGCTCCGAAGTGGAGAACCAGTACTCGCGCGTGGTGCCCTGGAACGGCAACATCGTGGCGTTGAAGGCCATCAACGAGGTGATGGAGCTGCGGCCGTACTTCGAGTGGCGCGGCCTCGGGTTCATCACGCACTCGGCGATGGCGATCCGCGAGAAGTACGCGAAGTTCGACGCCGAACGGATCTTCGAGATTCCCGGCCTGCGCGTCGCCGACCCGAAGGCGTGCCAGTGCGGCGAGGTGCTCAAAGGTGTGCTGAAGCCGTGGGAGTGCAAGGTGTTCGGCACGGCGTGCACCCCGGAGACGCCGATCGGGACGTGCATGGTCTCGCCCGAAGGCGCCTGCGCGGCGTACTACAACTTCGGCCGGTTCAGCCGCCAGCGCGTCCGGGAGGCGAGCCGCGCATGACGACCACCGAGCGCGAGCAGCAGGTCCTCGACCGCATCGAGCGGGCGCGGCGCCGGCGCGCGAAGGTCCGGGAAGAGCGCATCACGCTGTCGCACGGCGCGGGCGGCAAGTCGACGCACACGCTGATCGAGGCCGTGTTCCTCGACGCGTTCCGCAACCCGCTGCTGGAACCCCTCGAAGACTCGGCGTCGCTCACCATCGGCGACGCCCGGCTGGCCCTGACGACGGACTCGTACGTCGTCTCGCCGCTGTTCTTCCCCGGCGGCAACATCGGCGACCTGGCGGTCAACGGCACGGTCAACGACCTCGCCGTGTCCGGCGCGCGGCCGCTGTACCTGACCGCGGGGTTCATCCTCGAAGAAGGCTTTCCGGTCGAAGACCTGCTGAAGATCGTCGACTCGATGAAGACGGCCGCGCTCGCGGCCGACGTCCAGATCGTCACGGGCGACACGAAGGTCGTCCAGCGCGGCAAGGCCGACGGCGTGTACGTCAACACGGCCGGGGTCGGGGTGCTCATCCGCACGGGCCTCGGCGTGGCCACCGTGAAGCCCGGAGACGCCGTCCTCGTCTCCGGGCCGATCGGTGACCACGGCGTCACGATCATGCTGGCGCGCGGCGAGCTCGACATCGACGCCGACCTCGAGTCCGACACCGCGCCGGTGCACGACCTGGTCGCCGGGCTGCTGGCCGCGGTGCCCGGCGTGCGCGCGATGCGCGACGCGACGCGCGGCGGCGTCGCGACGATCCTCAACGAGATCGCGAAGGCCGCGGAGGTCGCCGTGGTCGTCGACGAGAAGGCCGTGCCGGTGCGCGAGGAGGTTCGCGGCGCGTCGGAGCTGCTGGGCATCGACCCGCTGTACGTCGCCTGCGAAGGCCGGATCGTGGTCGTCGTGGACGGCTCTGATGCGGACGCCGCCCTGGCCGCGTTGCGCGGGCACCCGCTCGGCGCGGATGCCGCCGTGATCGGCCGGATCGCCGACGACCCGCCGGGGATCGTGCTGCTGAACACCGCGTTCGGCGGTACCCGGATCGTGGACCTGCTGGTCGGGGACCCGCTGCCGAGGATCTGCTGAATGCACGAAATGGCGGTCACGCAGTCGGTCGTCGACGCGATCGTCGCCAAGCTGGGCGACGCGACGGTGACGAGCGTGCGGCTGGAAATCGGGCGGCTGTCCGGCGTCGTGCCGGACAGCGTCCGGTTCTGCTTCGACGTCCTCTGCACGGGGACGTCCCTCGAAGGCGCCCGGCTGGACATCGCCGAGCCGTCCGGGCGGGCGCGTTGCCGCGACTGCGGCGACGAGTTCACCCTCGACGACTTCGTCCTGCTCTGTCCCTGCGGCAGCGCCAACGCCGAGGTGCTGGCCGGGCGCGAACTGCGCATCACTTCGGTGGAGGTCGGACATGTGTGACACCTGCGGCTGCTCGGACGGCGACGTCCGGATCACCGACGAAGCCCACACGGTGGTGCTGGAGCAGGACATCCTGGCGAAGAACGACGAACTCGCGTCGCACAACCGCAAGCACCTGCGCGCTTCGGGGGTGTTCGCGATCAACCTCGTGAGCTCGCCCGGCGCCGGGAAGACGACGCTGCTGGAGCGGACCATCCGCGCGTCGGACACGCCGTGCGCGGTGATCGAGGGCGACCAGGAGACGCTGCTCGACGCCGAGCGCATCAAGGCCACCGGCGCGCCGGTCGTGCAGATCAACACCGGCGCCGGCTGCCACCTGGACGCGTCGATGCTGCACCGGGCTCTGCATTCGCTGGCGCCGGCGGAGGGGTCGACGCTGTTCATCGAGAACGTCGGCAACCTGGTCTGCCCGGCGTTGTTCGACCTCGGCGAGGCGGCGCGGGTCGTGATCCTGTCGGTGACCGAGGGGCCCGGGAAGCCGGTGAAGTACCCGCACATGTTCGCCGCGACGGACCTCGTGCTGCTGAACAAGGTCGGCCTGCTGCCGTACGTCGACTTCGACGTCTCCGAGTTCGAGCGGGACTTCCGCCGAGTGAACCCGACGGCGAGCTGGTGCAGGTCAGCGCGACTCGCGGCGACGGGCTCAGCGAGTGGTACGACTGGCTACGGCGACCTGCCCGAAGCTGATCCCGCCGTCGTTGGTGGGCCCGTTCCGGTGGGTCAGAACACGGAAGCCTTGGTGCTCCAGCGCTTCGACCGTCCGGTCGAGTAGGAGGACGTTCTGGAACACGCCGCCCGAGAGCGCGACGGTGGCGCTGCGGTCCCGGAAGCGGTCGCAGGTCCGCACGATCGCGTCGGCGATCCCGTTGTGGAACCGGGCGGCTCTCTGTGCTTTCGTGCCGATGTCGTCCAGGAGAGCGGCGATGAGGTCCTCGCCGTGGACGACGTCGTCGATGCGGGCCCGGTAGGCGGACTTCTCGGCCGGGTCGGCCAGCTGCTCCAGCTCGATCGCGGCCTGGCCTTCGTAGGTGATGGTGTCCCGGACGCCGAGCAGCGCGGCGGCGGCGTCGAAGAGGCGTCCGGCGCTGGACGTCAGGGGTGAGTTGAGGCCGCTGCGCTTGAGCTTGACGATGTCCTCGTGCGCCGGCCGCCCGAGTTCGTCCACGTAGGACGCGGCCATCCGCCAGGGCTGCTTGATGGCCATGACGCCGCCCGGCATGGCGATGGTTCGCAGGTGGGTGAGACGCTCGTAGCTCGTGAGATCGGCGAGGAGGAACTCGCCGCCCCAGAGGGTGCCGTCGGGGCCGAAGCCGGTGCCGTCGAAGGCGACGCCGAGAACCGGGTCTTGGTGGTCGTTGTCGGCCAGGCACGCGGCGATGTGCGCGTGGTGGTGCTGCACGCCCAGTAGCTCGACGTCCTGGTCGAGCGCGTATTTCGTGGACAGGTACTCGGGGTGCAGGTCGTGCGCGACGAGCACCGGGTCGACGTCGAAGAGGTGCTTGAAGTGCTCGATGCCCTCGGTGAACGCCCGGAGCGTCTCGTAGTTCTCGAGGTCGCCGATGTGGTGCGAGACGAACGCGTGGCGGCCCTTGGCGAGGCAGAAGGTGTTCTTGAGTTCGGCGCCGCAGCCGAGAAGGTGCTTCGTCGTCTTCTTGATGCTGACGGGCTCGGGCGCGTAGCCCCGCGATCGCCGTTGCAGCTGAGGTTCGTTCCGACGATGCGCACCACGGAGTCGTCGGTCCGGACCTGGATCGGCCGGTCGTGGGTGAGGTAGGCGTCGGCGATGTCCTTCAGCCGGCCGAGGTCTTCGTCGCGGTAGACGATGGGTTCGTCGGAGACGTTGGCGCTGGTCAGCACGATCGGACCCGTCCGCTCCAGCAGCAGGTGGTGCAGCGGGGTGTAGGGCAGCATGAGCCCGATCCGCCGGTTCCCGGGGGCGACGGCGGCCGCGAGGTCCGCTTTCTTCGGGAGCAGCACGATGGGCCGTCGCCGGCTGGTGAGCGCTTCTTCGGCCGCTGCATCGACGTCAGCGAGTTGTTTCGCTTGCTCCAGATCGGCGACCATGACGGCGAAGGGCTTGTCCTCCCGGTGTTTCCTGGTTCGCAGGTTCTTCGCGGCTTCTTCATGCCGCGCGCCGACGGCGAGGTGATAGCCCCCGAGCCCCTTCACGGCGATGATCGCGCCTTGGTTCAGCGCTTCGGCGGCTGCTTCCACGGGCTCTCCGCCACCGGGCTCGAAGCGCAGGGTGGGCCCGCAGGCGGGGCAGCAGACGGGCTGGGCGTGGAACCGCCGGTCGGCCGGATCTTCGTACTCCTGCTTGCACTCGGCGCACATCGCGAAGGCGGCCATGGTGGTGAGCGGCCGGTCGTAGGGCACACCCCGGACGATCGTGAACCGCGGGCCGCAGTTGGTGCAGTTGACGAAGGGGTATCGGAACCGCCGGTCGTCCGGGTCGCGCAGCTCTCGCAGACAGTCATCACAGGTGGCGGAGTCAGCGGAAATCAACGTGTCGGCGGCTCCACCGGCCGGGCTGGCGACGATCCGGAATCCGGTTTCCCCCTTCCCCGGGATCTCTACGACCGTCAGGTCGTCGACCACCGCGAGCGGCGGTGCCTGAGCCCGAAGCGCTTCGGCGAAGGCTTCTACTCGGGCCGGCGGCCCTTCGACCTCGACGAAGACGCCGTGGACGTCGTTCCCGACGAACCCGGCGAGCCCGAGCCGCCGCGCGAGCTGGTGGACGAAAGGCCGGAACCCGACGCCTTGGACCACCCCGGTGACCCTGATCGCGACACGTACGCGCTGGTCCACGCACCGAGTGTCCGCCTGCGGCCCGGCGCCGTCCAGAGACCAGACCTACGATGGTATCCGATCGGATGCCTTCCACTTCGGTTCGCAGCCGTCATTCAGCCTGCCTGATGCCCACAACGAACTCGGTCACATTACAATGATCCAGGAAGAAACTCTTACTGCTACGCTCGCATCATGTGACTGTCTACCCAAACGTGTATTTCATCAACAAGCTTCTTGTATGATTTGATGTTCGCCAGACTTCCCGCATAACTTCGGCCATGCGCAGTATCATTACGAATCTTCAACAGCGTCCCCAAGGAAGCTCGATTCGTCTCCCTATCGAGCAACAGGGCCAGATCACCCTTCCACACGTCACCAAACCTCCCCACCAATTTCTCGAGCGAATCAGGATTCAAGTTCGGCGCCTGCTTGAACCATGACAACGCGAAACTTGCAGCAGCCTCACTAGAAGTCGAGGTGACATACGCCGAGATGGCTTGATGAAATAATTGCTCAAGATATCCCGACATTCGAACACACATGTACAGATGCAAGTCCTGTTGCAGTTCGATCGGTACATCCGTCAACGATCTCTGATACCGCTGATATATCGCATCAAGCGCGGACTTCATTCGATGGATTTCGACACGGGCCAAGTCGATGCTAGTTGGCATCATCGCCCCCGAAAGGCGCCCACTGCCAGCCTCAGACGAGCATTAACACTGCTCCTGTGCGACGTACTTTTCTCGGTGTTCTCGCGGTATATCAAATTTGCCTCAAGACGATCGAATCCAATCCGGACCACCTCAGGAGAGAGCACTGGATTCTCACGCAGAGCCAGCGTGAGGCCAGCCAGAATCGAATCGACGCGCGCAGCATTGACCGTCCTATTCCTCCGCAAGGCGCCAGCGCCCTTCACGCGAACGAGAAGCTCGCATGCCGCAGAGAACTCTTGAATTTCCGTGTCACGTTTTTCCGGTGACAATCCTTGGTCATTCTTATCCAAATAGTCCGTCATAAATGTCGCGAGTGGCGCCTTGTAGGTCTCCTCGCCGCCTTCAACAAGATCCTCGGCAACCCCCTTCAAGGAAAGGTAGCGGAGAATTAATTCCTGATCCTTGAGGTCGCGATGCGGCTCACCGCCGAATAGCGCCCTCCAGTTCGGATCATAGTTCATGTCACGGATCATTTTAGTTACATGACCATTGTAGATGGCAACCCTGATCTGCTGCTCATTAAGCTTCGTTCCACCACTATTAATGCGCTCGAAAAGCGCATAAATCGCCATCTTCCCCTGATCACCCGTAGGCAACACGACCGTGGCTTGTATCAGAGCATTGTTGAGAAGTCGCACATCCGAAGGTGCAAGCGTCTCGTAACCCCGACCCTTGAAGGGTCCCTCATCTGCAACGTACTCCAGCAAGAACGGCGACTCACCTCGACTGGTCGAGTATTTTCCGCGAAAGAAGTCGCGAAGCGTAGTCAGCCGCTGCTGACCATCTAGGACAATGTACTGCCGCGACTCCAGTTCCACCAAGAAAATACCAGGAACCGGATATCCAAGCAGAACGGATTCGATGAAACGATCCATCTGCTTCTTTTTCCAAACGAAATTTCGCTGGAAAGCCTCGTAACCAGTCTCTTCCGCCGCCGACTCGGCTGGTTCAAACCTGGGAATTATCAATTCACCGCGATCAAAGCGCCGAACAAGGCCCTCGACGTCGAAGTCGACACCGAAATACCGCAACGCTCCATCAGCCGATGGAGCACCAAGGGAAATCTCATTCTCGTCTTGCTCAGGGTCTTCAATAATTGTTTCAAGCGCCGACGGGCCGTCAGGGACATCCGATGACAATTTATCTCCTCCGTCGTGACTTCATGAAACGAACCCTGCGCAGTATACGCTAATATAACTCGGCAGACAGCCGCGCGTGCGCATTGCTCAGATCTCCAGTCGACAACCTCGTTAGACCGCCAGGTCACCGGCGAGGCCCGCTGCCCACCCGATGGCCCGGCCAGGAATTGATTGCAAGGTCTGAGCCACGGGAAGCAGCCACCCGAGGAATGTCGGGCTATGCGTTGTCCCCCAAGGCTTCACCACACCGCGGCTCACTGGAACCCGGCAGCAGGCCTGTCCACCCAAATAAGGACGCCGACCGCACCATGCCCGCTCCGCCGTCAGCTCCATCCACTGAGGAACTTCCGGACATCATCCGATCCGGTGACATCGACTCTGCGAGTCACCGCTTTTGTCGTCCGGTCGCGCTACTGTCGCTCACATGTTCGATAGCGGCAGCCACGGCAGCAACAGCCTCTTCCAGGGGCAGATGCTCCCAGATGCGCACAACACGCCAGCCTGCGCACACCAAGGCTTCATTGGCGTTCTGGTCACGCTCAACGTTCCGGCGCAGCTTGGGTGTCCAGTACCACTCGTTCGACGTCGGCTGCCTACCATGCCGGGGGCAGACGTGCCAGAAGCAGCCATCGACGAAGACAGCGACCTTCTTGGCCGTGAAAACCACATCAGGCCGGACTCGCGTCCCATCTGGCAAGTCGAGCCGGAGGTCCTTGCGGTACCGGTAACCGAGCCGATGCAACGCGCTACGCAATGCTACTTCCGGTTTCGTGTCGGCCCGCCGGTTCGCTCGCATGTTCCGCGAACGCCCCTCGCTCGAAGGCGCTGGATACAGCCCCTTGGCATGTGCACGCTGCCGGGCATCCCCGCTGTCACGTGACGACACGCTCACCACTCACACGACCCAATCAAGCCGAGCCACCAGTCCGTAAGGGAAGATACCCGACGAGGACTGCGCGCGAGCTCGCTCCACCCGGAAGGCACCACACATGAAGTACAACGTCATCGAGATCTGCGCCGGAGCTGGCGGCCAGGCTCTTGGCCTTCACCGCGCCGGCTTTGAGCACAAACTCGCCATCGAGCTCGACCCGACAGCAGCCGACACGCTCGAGAAGAACTTCAAGAAGAAGCTCCGGATCGACGCCAAAGTCGCCATCGGCGATGTTGCGGATCCCAGCGTATGGGAACCGAGACACTACGCCGATGAGGTCGACCTCCTGGCCGGCGGCGTCCCGTGCCCGCCTTTCACAATCGCAGGTAAGCAGCTCGGCGCCAACGACGAGCGTGATCTCTTCGCCTGGGCAATCAAGCAGATAGAGGTCATCAAGCCGCGCGCGGTCCTCCTCGAGAATGTCCGAGGACTGAGCTTGCCGAGGTTCGCCGGCTACCGCCAGCACGTGCTGGATGAGCTGGCCGAGTACGGCTACATCGGGGAGTGGCGCCTGCTGCAGGCCTCCGACTTCGGAGTTCCTCAGCTGCGTCCCCGCTTCGTCCTGGTCGCCCTCAAACCTGAGGACGCTGCCTACTTCCACTGGCCGGAGCCGCAAGACGACGCTCCGACAGTCGGCAAGACACTGCGAGACCTCATGGCGTCCCGGCATTGGAAGCACGCTGATGAATGGGCAGCCGGCGCCAACAAGATCGCTCCGACCATCGTGGGCGGATCGAAGAAGCACGGCGGAGCAGACCTTGGCCCTACACGGGCAAAGCGCGCTTGGGCGCAGCTCGGGGTTGATGCACTGGGAGTGGCTAACGAACCACCTGGCGTCGATGACGAGTTCGACGTCGGGCCGAAGCTGACCACAGAGATGGTCGCCCTGATCCAAGGCTTCCCTGGTGAAGGAAAATGGGACTTCGAAGGGAAGAAGACGTCTCGCTACCGGCAGATCGGCAATGCCTTCCCTCCGCCGGTAGCCGAAGCGGTGGGAAAATCTATCTATGCCGCCCTCGAACATATCGGCACGCCAGAATCACGCGAAACTGTTGAACACGACCCCGTCTACAAGGCATTGAAAAACGCCAAGGGATCGGTCCGCGCGGATCGAATTCTGAACACCAATGGCGAACCTCTCGATCTGGGCGAAGTAGAGAAGCGCATTACAATGCTCAGCGCGGACTTTGAAATAAAGGTTGAGGTCAAGAACAACATACCTCGATACGAGCTCGGCGAGTTCAAGGCTTTCATCGGCCAAGACGATCACGGGCGTCACGAGGTGTTCCTCAAGAACCGCGCCAGGATCAGCTGATCACCGCCGGTGATCTGGACCAGGCGCATCGCCCAGATCACCGGCAAAGATCACTCAGACCGCACTGCGCTTCCGGGGAACGACTGGTGCTGTCACCGTTGGGTCGGAATGCTCAGCACGACGCCACAGCCTGCCCCCGATCTCAGCAGACGCGCGATCGCCCGGCGCCGCAGGCACAACACGGGTAACGACAAACTGACCCTTCTTCGGCAGCGGCAGCCCAAGGGCCGCCAAGACCGCAGGGTCATTGTCTTGATGACCAAGCACGAGCAGACCTTCATTACGCAGGGCCTCACGAGCCCCGCCGTTGCTCCGCATTCGCTTCAGCGGATCGTCGAGACCCCATCCGACGGTCTCGACTGTCGCTCGCGTAATCACCTGATTATGGAGCTCCCGGCACAGCTGAAATAGCCGCGCCTGACCATGACGGTCACCACGCCGGGCACGGGCACCCATTATCCTCTCGCGTTTACGTGATTCCATATGCAAGAGAACGTTGGATGGCAGCTGACCCGCACCCTTCCACAGCCATCGAATGCTTTCCTTACCCTGCGAATTTAGCGTCCTCTTCTCATCTCGATTGGTGCCAGTTCGAAGCCTATCCCGAGTCATCCGGACCAAACCTGCGCGCCATTCTCCCTTGAGATCGTCTGCCCACAACACCAGGCAGATCTTCCCAATGAGCTCCGGTCCAACTTCCCAGCCGCCGATCCTCTGCGAGAACTTGCAATCCACTTCAATTCCGGCGATCCTGTAGTCAGTCGCATCTCCGTCATCGAATTCGAACTCTCGATGAAGATTGATCTCGACCAGGGTGCCCATGTGGATTTTTTCAGTCTTACGGAGATCGCGATAATCCCATCGGCCGCTGCGGCGCCCATCGAGAAGCTGGTCGTAGGTGTCCCTGAGCACGGCTCCGACCCGGGCACCTGCCGGGTCGAGCTGAACTAGGTGGTCTTCCACCGCGTCCAGCTCCGCGTCATCGCCCCTAGTTGGTGGCCCGGTGACCAGAAGAAGGCCTTCTCGACTCTCATTGCTTGTCAACAGCAATCCCCTCCTTGTGGCCAGCGCATGCCATGAGTTAGCCAGCTCCTCTTTCGAATTTATCGATCATATTCATTCGCTCAGCAGCTGACAGCCAGCACGCGTTCGAATAAAGCAAATCCAGATCGCCTCGGCTTTGCTCACCGGCACAAAGCCAGCTCAACAGCGTTCGCTTGTCAGACTGCGGCAGCTTCCGGATCGGCGGGAGGATTTCCGGCAGTACTATAGAGTTCGACAGCTCATTTCGTACCGTCTCGTTGCGGCGTGCGTCGAGCTTCGGCCGAGGCTTCCCTGAACCTGGATGCCAGCCCTTGGCATCCAGGCGGTACTCGTCGTTGCTGAGCGAGCCATCATCTCTCACTGGCGGGATTTTCCAGCCATCGCGGTGCCTGAGTACTCGCAAGCGCCGGCTGAGGTGATCTGCCCCATTCGGACGGTCATACTCGCGAAGAGCAGTCCGCAGGTGCCGCATCATAGTCGTGTCCCTGGCCGGCAGTTGAACGCAAGCCGTGCAGCAAGCTTTTGGTCGTCACCGACACGCCGATTACCGCCCGGAGCGAGCTTCAGCTGCCACCAGAGACTCCCATCTGGGGCACAGGCCTCAGATGGATAAGAAGGTTGACTCCCCTGCACTCATAGAGATCTACCAGCAAATCAGCGAACTGACACGGTATATAACTCTTCGAATTTACCTTAATACGGACTGTAGCTACAGGCGCCGGTCAGCCACGCCGTCTTCCCCGGACCACGCGGCCAGGGCCGGGAGGTCCGGTGGCTGCCGCAGGGCGTCCAGGACCACGTTCACCCCCGCGCGCAACGGCGTGCCGCTGCGGACGACCGCCGCGATCGTGCGCGTCACCGGAGTTGCCAGCTCGCGCGTCGACACCCGGTAGCGGCGGTCCACCGCCAGCTCCGGCAGCAGCGCGATCGACAATCCGGCCTCGACGTGCTGCAACGTCATCAGGTAGTTGCTGAAGCGGCACACCACCCGCGGCTCGAAACCCGACTCGCGGCAGAGTCTCAGCGTCAGGTTCGCCATGTACGACCGCGGGGTGTCCAGCGCCCACGGCGAATCCGCGTACGCCGACAGGACCGCCGGTCCGCGGGGCGCTTCCGGCGGGGTCACCAGCACGATCGGGTCCGTGGCCAGCGGGACGATGTCGAGGTCCGGGCCGAGCGGCAGCTGGACGAAGTCGGTCGTCGTGATGATCACGTCCGCGTCGCCGCCGCGCAGGGCCGGGATGCTCTCGTGCGGCTCCAGCTCCAGCAGCTCGACCTCCAGGTGCGGGTACGCGCCCGCGAGCCGGGTCACCGCCGGGACCGCCATCGTGTGGATCGCGCTCTGGAACGCGCCCAGCCGGACCTGGCCGACCGGCTCCTCGCCGAGGGTGCGCAGCTCCGCCTCGACCGTGTCCATGTGGTCGAGGATCGCTCGCGCGCGCCGCGCCAGCATCAGCCCCGCTGGGGTCAGGCGGACTCGGCGACCCGTGCGTTCCAGCAGCTGGGTGCGGGTTTCCGCTTCCAGCACGGCCAGCTGCTGCGACACGCTCGACGCGCTCAGGTTCGCGTCCTGCGCCACCGCGCGGACCGTGCCCAGCGTGTCGAGCCGGCTCAGCAGCCGCAGGCGCCACGGGTTCAGCATCGCCCCATTCTTGTACGGAAAATCCGAACAGGACAGCCGGAATTGTGAGCTGGACGTGTCGCTCGGACCGGACTTACCGTCGAAGGCATGGCTGCTCCGACTTCCGAGACCACCTCCGCAGACGTCTTCTGGGCCGACGCCGCCAAGCACCTGGTGCGCTACGGCGGCGCGTTCACCCGCGAGATCATCGACCGCGCCGAAGGCAGCTTCGTCTTCACCGAAGACGGCCGCCGCATCCTCGACTTCACCTCCGGCCAGATGAGCGCGATCCTGGGGCACTCGCACCCGGAGATCGTCGACACCGTCCGGCGGCAGGCCGCGAAGCTCGACCACCTGTTCAGCGGCATGCTGAGCCGCCCGGTCGTCGACCTCGCGCGTCGCCTCGCCGAGACGTTGCCCGCGCCGCTGGAGAAGGCGCTCCTCCTGACCACCGGCGCGGAGTCCAACGAGGCCGCGCTCCGCATGGCGAAGCTCGTCACTGGCAAGCACGAGATCGTCTCGTTCGCGCGATCGTGGCACGGCATGACGCAGGCCGCGGCGAGCGCGACCTACAGCGCCGGCCGCAAGGGGTACGGGCCCGCCGCGCCCGGCAACTTCGCCATCCCGGCGCCGAACGCGTACCGGCCGGACTTCACCGACGCCGACGGTCACCTCGACTGGCGGCGTCAGCTCGACTTCGGGTTCGAGATGATCGACGCGCAGTCGGTCGGCAGCCTTGCCGCGTGCATCGTCGAGCCGATCCTCAGCTCGGGCGGCATCATCGAACCGCCGGTGGGCTACTTCGCCGCGCTGGCCGAGAAGTGCCGGGAACGCGGCATGCTGCTGATCCTCGACGAAGCCCAGACCGGGCTCTGCCGCACCGGCACCTGGTACGCGTTCGAGCGCGACGGCGTCGTCCCGGACATCCTGACGCTGTCGAAGACGCTCGGCGCGGGGCTGCCCCTCGCGGCGGTGCTGACCAGCGCCGAAATCGAGCAGGAGGCGCACGACCGCGGGTTCCTGTTCTTCACCACGCACGTCGCGGACCCGCTGCCGGCGGCCGTCGGCAACACCGTCCTGGACGTCCTGACCCGCGACCGCCTCGACGAGCGCGCGCTTCAGCTCGGTGGCCTGCTGAGGCACGGCCTGCAGCAGATCGCCCACCGGCACGAGGTCGTCGGCGACATCCGCGGCCGCGGCCTGCTGGCCGGGCTGGAACTGGTCGTCGACCGGGAAACCAAGCGCAGCTCGGACGAGCTCGGCGCGCGCGTCACGGCGCGCTGCCTCGAGCTCGGGCTGCACATGAACATCGTGCAGCTGCCCGGCATGGGCGGGGTGTTCCGCATCGCGCCGCCGCTGACGGCGTCCGAAGAGGAGATTTCGCTGGGCCTGTCGATCCTGGACGAAGCCATCGGGGACGCCGTCAAGGCGCTCTGAAAACGGAAGGGCCTCCTTGCCGGCCCGGGGAGCCGGCAAGGAGGCCTTCCTTCACGACGACGTCAGAAACCCGCCGTCACCTTGGTGAAGTCCCAGTCGTTCTGGGCGATGCCGCTGCAGGTCGACTGCACGCCACCGCCAGGACACCCACGATCCCGGTTGACCGACCAGAACGCCAGCCTGCCGAGCTTGTTCGTCTTGGCCCAGTTCGTGATCTGGGTCCAGGTCGACAGGTCGGTCAGCTCCTGCTGGTCGGACAGGCCGTTCATGCCCGAGATGCCCAGGTGGCTGTACGCCGTGGCGTCGTTCCAGCCGAACGTCGACTTCAGCTTGTCACGCAAGCCGTTCGCCGCGCTCACCGTGCTGCTGTACATGTTCGCGCCGCCACCGAAGTCGAACGGCATGATCGTGTACACGTCCACGTTGGCGCCCAGGGCCTTCGACTGGTCGATGAGCCGGTTGCCGTAGTAGTTCGGGCCGGTCGTCGACGTGCCGAACGTCAGGATCGTCTGCACGCCCGGGTTGTTCTGCTTGACGATCTTCAGCGCGCCCAGGATCCGGTCCTGCACGGCCTCGTTCTCGAACTCGTCGGAGTTCTCGATGTCGATGTCGATCGCCTTCAGCCCGTACGCGTTGATCACCTGCTGGTACGCGCCGGCCAGCGCGGCCGGAGTCGAGCAGTTCGGGCCCAGCTTGTTCCCGCTCCAGCCACCGAACGACGGGACGACCTGGCCGCCCGCCGCCTTGATCTGCGCGATCGCCGTGGCGTCCGCGCTCCCCTGCAGGGGACGGCTGCTGTCCCACGCCGGGTTGCAGCCACCGGAGGCGTTGATGAACGCCATGGTGAACCACTTGACGCCGGTCGCGTTCATCACCGTCTGCGGGTTCGGCGGGCTGCCCCAGCCCATGTAGAGGTACGGCGCGCCGCGGCCACCCGGCGGGGGCGGTGTGGTCGTGGTCGGCGGGGTCGTCGTCGTAGGCGGCGGTGTGGTCGTCGTGGGGGGCGTGCCCCCAGCGGAGCACGAACCCCCGTTCAGCTTGCAGTTCGACGGCGCGACGTACGAACCGGAGTACGCCACGTTGAAGCCGAAGCTGGCGCTCGAGCCGTTGCCGACGTTGCCGTTCCACGAGTTCTTCACCGTGACGTGCTGGCCGGACGCGGTGTAGCTGCCGTCCCAGAGCGAAGAGATCTTCGCCCCGCTCGGCAGGTCGAACTCGACGGTCCAGCTCGCCAGGGTGGACCCGGATCCGTTGGCGATCGTGTACTTGCCCTCGTACCCGGTGCCCCAGTCGGAGCCCTTCGAGAAGGTCGCGGACACGCCGCCCGCCGCGTTCGCCGGCGCGATCACGAACATCGCGCCGATCGTGGCGGCCGCGGCCGCCAGCCCGAGCGCGGGCAACCACCGGCGGCTCACGACAGGCCGTTCTTCATCGCGGTGATGAGCTCGCCGCCCGTGGTGTCGCCGGTCAGCTCCCAGAAGAAGGCGCCGCCGAGACCCTGCTGCTTGGCGTAGGACATCTTCCCGCCGATGGTCGCCGGGGTGTCGTAGCTCCACCAGTTGCTGCCGCACTTCGCGTACGCGGTGCCGGCGAACGTGCCGGTCGACGGGCAGGTGTTCTTGAGGACCTTGTAGTCCTCGATGCCCTGCTCGTACGTGCCCGGCGCGGGACCGGTCGCCGTGCCGCCCGGGGTCGCCTGCGTGACGCCGGTCCAGCCGCGGCCGTAGAACCCGATGCCCAGCAGCAGCTTGCTCGACGGGACGCCCTTGCTCTTCAGCTTCTGGATCGCCGCGTCGGAGTAGAAGCCCGGCGTCGGGATGCCGCTGAAGTTGGTCAGCGGCGAGTGCGGAGCCGTCGGGCCCTGCGCCGCCCAGGCGCCGAAGTAGTCGTAGGTCATGACGTTGTACCAGTCGACGTACTGCGCCGCGCCACCGTAGTCGGCGACGTCGAGCTTGCCGCCGTTGCTGCCGTCGGCGGTGATCGCCGAGGTGATCAGGAACGACGAGCCGAACTTCGCCCGCAGCGCGCCCATCAGGTTCTTGTAGGCCGCGGCGCCGCTGGTGTCACAGGAGAGGCCGCACGAGTTGGGGTACTCCCAGTCGATGTCGATGCCGTCCCAGATGTCCGCCCAGCGCGGGTCCTTGAGCAGGTTGTAGCAGGACTGCGCGAACGCGGCGGCGTTCTGCGACGCCTGCCCGAAGCCGCCGGAGTAGGTCCAGCCGCCGAACGACCAGATCACCTTGAGCCCGGGGTGCAGCTTCTTCAGCTTCCGCAGCTGGTTGAAGTTGCCGGCCACCGGCTGGTCCCAGGTGTCGGCGACACCGTCGACGCTGCCCGCGGCGTCGTAGGTCTTCTGGTAGTCGGCGTACGGGTCGTCGTTCGCCGTGCACTGGCCGTTCTTCACGTTGCCGAACGCGTAGTTGATGTGCGTCAGCTTGCTCGCCGAGCCGGAGGTCTCGATGTTCTTGACGTGGTAATTGCGGCCGTAGACGCCCCACTGCACGAAGTAGCCGACGTTCTTCAGGCCGCCGGTCTGCGGCGGCGTGGTGGTCGTCGGGGGCGTGGTCGGCGTCGTCGGGGTGGTGGTCGGCTGCGTCGGGGTCGTCGGCGTGGTGGTCGGGGTGCCGCCGCCGGCGTCGCAGGAACCGCCGTTCAGCCGGCAGTTGGCGGGCGCCGAGTAGGTGCCGGAGTAGCTGACGTTGAAGCCGAAGCTCGCGGTCGAGCCGTTGCCGACGTTGCCGTTCCAGCTGTTCTTGACGGTGACGTGCTGACCGGCCGTGGTGTAGCTGCCGTCCCAGAGGGAGGCGATCTTCGCGCCGGACGGGAGGTCGAACTCGACCGTCCAGGCGGCCAGCGTCGAGCCGGAGCCGTTGGTGATCGTGTACTTGCCTTCGTAGCCGGTGCCCCAGTCGGAGCCCTTGCTGAAGCCGGCGCCCACGCCGCCGGCGGCGCTCGCCGGCACGGTGACGAGACCGACCGCGATCGCGCCGACCGCGGTGAACAGACCGAGGAGGTGCCATCTCTTTCTGGACATCGCTCTCCCTTGAGCCAGGTGCAGGGGACGGCGCGGCCACCAGGCGGGGACCAGGGTGGTGATTTTGCGCCGTTTGCGAAGACGTTACGTGGTCCAGACCAATTAGGGAAGCACAACCACGGAGAGTGCCGAACAGCAGGTGACCAGCTGAGACGTTGGCGTGTTCACTGGTCCAGTCCAGTTACGCAAAGCAGCCGAGCCCGGAGTGTTCCGGGCTCGGCTGCGGGCGGTTCGGGTCAGCGTTGCGGAGGCGGTCCCCAGCCCGGCTGCTGGGGCGGGTACCCCGGTGGCATCGGCTGCCCGGGCACCGGCGGCGCCTGGTTCCACGCGGACGGCTGGTTCCCCGCCTGCTGGTTCCACGACGGTGGCTGCTGGTTCCACGCGGCCTGCTGCGGCTGGAACCCGGCCTGCTGCGGCGGGCTCCCGACCGGCGTCCCCGCCCCGGGCTTCTTCCGCCGGTTCCGGATCCCGGTCACCAGGCTCTTGGTCCCGAAGACGACGATGAGCACCCCGCCCCCCATCGCGGCCCAAGTCCCGGCCTTGTCGGAGCTCCGCTGCTCGTCGACCGACTTGCGGCCGGTCTCCGAACCCGTCGTGGAGGTGCTGACGCATTCGTCGCCGGCCTGCATGAGCCGCCCGCCGCAGCGGACGGTCGAGTCGCCGAGTTTGCTGAACCCACCGGCGATCGCGACGATCCCGAACAGCACGACCAGGCTCGAGATGATGATGCGCTTCATTCCCGCGTTTCTCCTTGTCCTCAGCGGTTTTCGTTCAGCCACTCGGTGGCGCTGCCGATCGGGTCGTGCCCGCTCCCGTGGAGCTTCGCGCCGTGCCGGCGCAGTTCCGCTTCGACCTCGGCTTCGGTCTGGCCGATCCGGTGAGACGCGATTTCGAGATGGGTCGCGCTCTCCTTGATCTCCCACGCGAGGTCGAGCACGAGGTCTTCGGCCACCGACACGAGCGCGGCCCACGCCGCGCGGGGTCCGTCCGGCGAGTCGGAGACGTTGATCCCGGCCGGCCGCCCCCACTCGTGGACGCACCCGGCGCCCCCGTTGAGCGAGTCCGACGCCACGTAGAACTGGCGCGCGATCTGAGGCAGCGTCTCGACGGCGAGGAAGTTGAGGTCGCCGAGGTCGACCTTCAGCCCGCCGAGGTCGGTTTGCTCGAGCAGCTTCGGTTTCGGCATGGCGAAGGAGCTGGGATGACTGGTCACCGTTTCCATCGCGTCGGTGATCAGCCGCTCGAGGTGCGCCTCGGCGTCGCGGATCTTGTCCGTCAGCGTCTTGAGCGCCGCCGCGGCCGTCCCGATCACCTCGTCCGGCGTACTGCCGGCGAACTCGACCTCGGTCTTGTTCGGCGTGCTGCCCGCGTTGAGCAGCGTTCCCAGCGCGGGGAGCGCCGTGGCGACACCGGCCAGGACCGGTTGGATCGGGGTGGGGAACAACGCGGCGATGGTGAACACGGCGGTGACGATGGCGAGGCCGTCGTTGACGACGTGCCGGCCACGGTCTTCCACCGCTTCGAGGGTGCGCCGGGCGATGGTGAGGACGTCTTCCCGCGCCTTGCGCCAGATCTCCTGCTCGGCACAGAGCGTCGCCCCGGCGAGCAGCGCGACGGCGTACTGGCCGTGGATCACCGCCGGCAACGGGGTGCAGAAGTTCTGGTCGAAGGCGAGGATCATCGCCCCGTTCATGTCGTCCCCGCCGATCTTCTTCTGCAGGAAGGCGACGGCCTCGAGCGCGGGGTTGCCGACGCCGCTGACCGTGTTGCCCTCGCTGGTCATGGAGACGGTCCAGGCGGCTTCGCGGAGCTGCTCGACGTACGACTCGAAGCTCTCGGGGTCCGGGAGGTTCCGCCACGGCCGGAACATGTCCCGGACGGTGTTCTCGAAGTGGCGGTAGACGAGCGTGCCCGCGTCGGCGCCGGACCCGTACTCGAAGCCGTCGACGAAGGGAACACCGAACCCGAGGACCTGGCCACCCGACGTACGTTCCGGCTTGCCCGGCGGCGTGATCTGAACGCCTTCGCCGCCCAACTCCCGCTCGTAGTTGCCGCGGAAGTTGAGCTGCCAGCCGTGGGCGTACATGTAGAACTCGATCGCCCGGTCGATGATCTTCTCGACGAGCTCGTCCACCTCGTCCGCGTACGCCATCGCCATTCCCTCCGCGCCGGTACAGGTCACGGTGATCACGCGCGAAGGGGCCAAACGGCTTAGCGGTAATACAACACAGCGGTAATACAACACAAAGGAGCCCCCTCTTGCGAGGGGGCTCCAGTGCTGTCTCAACCAGACGTGCGCCCGAAGGGATTCGAACCCCTGACCTTCTGATCCGTAGTCAGATGCTCTATCCAGCTGAGCTACGGGCGCGTGTTCAGTTGTTCTCTAACCTAGCACCCGGCGAACCGGGCACCAGCGGAGGCTCCGGGATTTGAACCCGGGAGGGGGGGTTACCCCCAACCGCATTAGCAGTGCGGCGCCATAGACCAGACTAGGCGAAGCCTCCTGGGCCCAACGACCACTGCTCAGATAGGTTACACACCCCCCGATCACCCTCCGACAGCACCCCCCTCACGCTCGCTGCAGCAGTCTGAGCAGGCGCGGAGAGCGTCCGCCGAGGCCTTCCGCCTCGAACGTCGCGATGCCGACGCGGGGCAGTTCGCGCACTCCCGGGTAGACCAGATAACGCGGCACCCAGCGTGGCTGGAACTTCGCGTTGAACTTGTACAGCGTCTCGATCTGGATCCAGCGCGAAAAGAAATGGAGCACCTTCGCCGCCGTCTTGGCCACCGGGCCGGCGCCGATGCGCTGGCCCTGTTCCATCAACGCCCGGAACGCCGCGAAGTTCAGGGACACCTGCTCGACGCCGTGCCGCCCCGCCGTCAGCAGGAGCTCCGAAATCATCAGCTCGTTGACGCCGTTGTCGGCCCCTCGGTCGCGGCGCATGACGTCCAGGGAAAGACCCGTCGAGCCCCACGGCACGAACTGGAGCACGCCGCGCACCCGCCCGCCCTGCTCGGCCGTCACCAGCACCGAGCCCGGGTCGCCCATGCGACCCAGCGCCATCGAGAAGCCGCGCTCGGTGTCCGTGCCGCGCCAGTTCGCCGCCAGCGTCTCCAGTTCGGCCAGTTCACCGGGACGCAGGTCTTCCGTCCGGCGCACCAGCACCTTGTAGCCCGCGCGCTTCGTGCGGGCCGCGGCCTGGCGGACGCCGCGCATGACGCGTCCGTCCAAGGTGAACCCGTCGACGTCGACGACCGCTTCGTCGCCGATCTCCAGGACCTCCAGGCCGAAGCGGGCCCAGACCGTCGCGCCGAGCTCCGAAACGCCCATCGCCGCCGGCACCCAGCCGTTGCGGCGGCAGACTTCCAGGTACTCCTCGATCGCGCCCGGCCACGCCTCGTGGTCGCCGAGCGGGTCGGCCGAGCACAGCGCCACCCCGGCGATCACGCGGTAGGTCACCGCGGCCTTGCCTGTCCGCGAGAACACCGCGAACTTGTCCCGCCGCAGCGCGAAGTAGCCGAGCGAGTCCCGCCCGCCGTGCTCGTCCAGCAGCTTGCGCAGGCGCGCGACCTCTTCGTCGGACAGCCGGGGCGCCGGCTCGGCCGAGCGCAGCAGGAAGTACGCCGAAACCAGGACCGCGGCGAGCCCGAACAGCAGGCCGACGGCCGCGGTCAGGTCCTCCAGCCACATCTGGTGGAACACGGCGGGCCCGCTCGCACCGACCAGCGCGAGCGCGGACTCCGCCAGCCGGTCCGGGAAGCTCATCGGCTCCAGGACCGCCCGCGAAGCCACCGACAGCAGGATGACGTTGATCACGAACCCGGCCAGCGCCAGCTGCAGGAACACGCGCACCGCGCGCCAGCGGCCGACCACCGGGTCCGGCTTCGCGACGAAGTAGCGCCGGCTCGCGATCAGGCCCACCAGCAGCACGACCGAAACCAGCCCGGCGCCGAAGACGTGCCGGAGCCCGATGTGCGACACCGTGAGCAGCACCGTCGCGCCGATCGCCAGCTGCCAGGCCCGGCGCTTGCGGCGTCGCAGGCCCGCGGCCAGCAGCACGAGCAGCACGCCCGTGACCAGCGCGACGGTCGCCGCCGCGACCGTCGCCTCCTGCGGCAGCTCCAGCCATTCCGACAGGTGCCCGCGCAGGTTCCGGCGCCCGGCGGGCACGAGGACCGACACGAGTGTCATCAGTCCCGCCAGCCGGGTCACCCAGGTGATCACCCCCACCGTGGTGGCTCCCGCCACCCGCCAGGTGGTCTGCGCGCGTGTCCCCGTCACCACCTGTACAACCCGTGGTGAACGATCATGCTTCCCCCATCTACCCGCCGGCGAGCTCCACGAACGGCGTCAACGCCGCCGGGTTCGCCAGCGCGTCGCGGCTGACGGCCCGGTCGGGAGCCACTCCGGCGAGGATCTTCTTCACCGGTACCTCACACTTCTTACCGTTCAAGGTACGAGGAATCTCCTGGACCACGACGAACCGATCGGGTACATGCCGCGGTGACAGCGCGCTACGGAGCTCCTTCTTCAGCCGGGGCTCGACGTCTTCGAGCGCGGCACCGTCGGCGAGCACCAGGAAGCAGATCAGCTGCCCGTCCTCGTTCCCGGCGGCCGAGGTGTCCACGACCAGGGAATCCGCGACCTCGTCGTAGCCCTCGACGACCCGGTAGAACTCCGCCGTGCCCATCCGGACGCCGCCGCGGTTGAGCGTCGAGTCGCTGCGGCCGTAGATCACCGCCGAGCCGCGGCCGGTGACCCGGATCCAGTCGCCGTGGCGCCACAGTCCCGGGTACATCTCGAAGTAGGCCTCACGCAGGCGCGAGCCGTCGGGGTCGTTCCAGAAGAACACCGGCATCGACGGCATCGGCTTCGTGATGACCAGCTCGCCGACCTCCTCGACGACGGCGTTGCCGGCCTCGTCGAACGCGTTGACCGCGGCGCCCAGCGCCGGGCAGGACAGCTCCCCCAGCCACACCGGCACGTCGGGCGCCGACGCGACGAAGGCCGCGCACAGGTCGGTGCCGCCGGAGACCGAGCAGATCTGCACCTTCTTCCCGACCTCGTTCACGATCCACCGGAAACCCTCGACGCTCAGCGGCGCCCCGGTTGAGCCGAGCGCGCGCAACGCCGTCAGGTCGTAGCGCTCGGCGGGCTTGACGCCGGCCTTCAGGCAGCTCTGGATGAACGGCGCCGACGTCCCGAAGTACGTCACGCGGTGCTGCTCGGCCAGGTGCCAGAGCGCGTTGAGGTCCGGATGGCCCGGGCTGCCGTCGTAGAGCACGATCGTCGTGCCGACCAGCAGGCCGGAGATGAGGAAGTTCCACATCATCCAGCCGGTGGTGCTGAACCAGAAGAACCGGTCACCCGGCCCGAGGCCCGTCTGCAGCGCGAGGGCCTTGAGGTGCTCCAGCGTGATGCCGCCGTGGCCGTGCACGATGCCCTTCGGCAGGCCGGTGGTGCCGGAGGAGTAGAGCACCCACAGCGGGTGCGCGAACTCGACCGGCTCGAACAGCAGCGGCGCGCCCTCGTGCTTCGCGAGCAGTTCGGCCCAGTCGAGCGCGCCGTCCATCCGTCCTTCGCCGACGTACTGGACGAGCACGGTCGCGGCCAGCGACGGCAGCTTCGCCTGGAGGTCGGCGACCGTCGTCCGGATGTCGAACTGGCGGCCGTTGTACGCGTAGGCGTTGACCGCGAAGAGCACCTTCGGCTCGATCTGCACGAAGCGGTCCGCGACCGCGCGGACACCGAAGTCCGGCGAGCACGACGACCAGATCGCCCCGATGCTCGCCGCGGCGAGGAACGCGACCAGCGTCTGCGGGCAGTTCGGGGCCAGCGCGACGACGCGGTCGCCCTTGCCGACGCCGAGTTCGAGCAGCGCCGCCCGGGCCGCGCCGACCTTCGCGCGAAGCTCGCCGTACGTCAGGTGGTCCGCGAAGCCGTCTTCGCGGTGGAAGATCACCGCCGTCTCGTCGTCGCCCTTCGCGGCGCCCGCGACACCGGGGGTGAGCGCGTGCTCGGCGTAGTTCAGCGTGCCGCCCTCGAACCAGACGGCGTTCGGCATCTCGCCCGAGAGCACCTCGCCCGGCTGGTCGTGCCAGCGGACGCCGAGGAAGTCCGCGACCGCCGTCCAGAACTCCGGACCGCGGTCGACCGAGAACTCCCAGAGCGAGCGGTAGTCGTCCACCTCGACGCCGCGTTCGGCGCGCAGCCACTGGCGGAAGGCTTCGATCTTGGTGTCGGCAACGTGGCTCGGCTCAGGGCGCCAGAGCACTTCGGGGGCGTCGGCGGTGTGCGTCACGGCACGAGCGTAATCCCGATCAGCGCAGGTGGGCGTCGAACCAGCTGAGCGTCCGCTGCCAAGCCTCCGCGGCCGCGCCCGGGTCGGCGTCGAAGCGGTGGTTCGCGCCCGGGTAGTGGACGACGTTCGTGGCGACCTTCGCCGATGCCGCGGCATCGCGCAGGCGCTCGACCTCGGCGCCGCCCGCCTCGTCGCCGGCGTCGCCGTACATGCCGAGCCACGGGCTGGTGAGCTTCCCGGCGATCTCGACCAGCGCGGGCAGTTCGGCGGACTGCTGCCCGCCGACGCTGACGGCGGCCCCCAGCCGGCGGTGCGAGGCGACGACGAGCGCGGCGGTGCCACCCAGGTCGAAGCCCATGACGCCGAGCAGGTCGGCCTGGACACCGCGGTCGACGAGCCAGGCGAGTGTGATGTCCGTCGCGTCGAGCAGGTCCTGCTGCGTCAGCTCCGCGTTTTCGAGGTGCGGGGTGACGGTCAGCCAGCCTTCGAGAGCGAGGCTCGCGAGCAGCATCTTGACGCCGTCGGTGACCCCGTCCGCCTCGTGCAGGACCACCAAACCACCGCGTAGCGCGCCTTCGGGTTCCGAGAAGGTCAGGCGCAGGGCTCGGCCGTCGGTGCGCTGGTAGTCCACGGTGCTGGTCGACGTCATACGTCACTCAATCACTTCGAGGTGAACGGCGGGAACCCAGTTTGGCAGCTCTCCCGGTCACATACCGCCTGAAGGGAGTCGCGGGGGCGGCGCACGGAAAAGATACGGTGGCCGGGTCGTCCCGTCGAATTCCAGGAGCGCCGAAGATGCCGTCCGTGTCCCCGCGTGCCGATCTCGAATCGTTGCCGAAATACGTTCCCGGCCGGACGATCGAAGGCGCCATCAAGCTGGCGAGCAACGAGGTCCCCGGCGGTGCGCTGCCGAGCGTCGCGCAGGCGATCGCCGAGGCCGCGGCGGGCATCAACCGCTACCCGGACACCGGCTCGCAGGCCCTGCGCGAGCGGCTGGCACGCGACCTGGACGTGCCGGTCGAGCACGTCGCGATCGGCTGCGGCTCGGTCTCGCTGTGCCAGCAGACGATCCAGGCGGTCTGCGCGCCCGGCGACGAGGTCATCTTCGCCTGGCGCTCGTTCGAGGCGTACCCGATCGTCACGCAGGTGGCGAACGCCGTGTCGGTGAAGGTCCCGATCACCGAGGGCCAGGAGCTCGACCTCGACGCGATGCTCGCGGCGATCACCGACCGGACGCGCGTGGTCTTCGTCTGCAACCCCAACAACCCGACCGGCACGGCGGTGCGGCGCGCGGAGCTGGAGCGGTTCCTCGACGCGGTCCCCGAGCACGTGCTGGTGGTGCTGGACGAGGCGTACAAGGAGTTCGTCACCGACCCCGAGGTGCCCGACGGCGTCGAGTACACGCGGACGCGCCCGAACGTCATGGTGCTGCGCACGTTCTCGAAGGCGTACGGCCTCGCGGGCCTTCGCGTGGGCTACGCCGTCGCGCCGGAGCCGATCGCCGACGCGCTTCGCCAGGTGTACGTCGCGTTCTCGGTCAACATGCTGGCCCAGGTCGCGGCGCTCGCGTCGCTCGACGCGGCGGACGAGCTGCTGGCCCGCTGCCAGGAGATCGTCGCCGAGCGCGGCCGGGTGCGCGACGAGCTGCTCGCGGCCGGCTACCAGGTGCCCGAGACGCAGGCGAACTTCGTCTGGCTGCCGCTGGGTGACGACGCGGTGCCGTTCGCGGAGCACGCGCTGGACCGCAAGCTGGTGGTGCGCCCGTTCGCCGGCGACGGCGTGCGCGTGACCATCGGGACCCGCGAGGAGAACGACCTCTTCCTGGCTGCGGCGCGGGAATTCACCCGCTGAACTGCTTGACCACCAGCTGGATCACGGCGGCGACGCCGATCACGACGATCACGCCGCGCAGCACCGCCGGCGGCAGCTTCCGGCCGATCTTCGCGCCGAGGAAGCCGCCGGCGGTCGACCCGACGGCCAGCCAGAGCACGACGGGCCAGCTGATCGGCGCGACGAACGCGTAGATCACCCCGGCGACGACGTTGACGACGGCGGCGAGGACGTTCTTGACGCCGTTGAGCTTCTGCAGCGGCTCGGACAGCAGCATCCCCATGACGGCCATCAGCATCACGCCCTGCGCGGCGGTGAAGTACCCGCCGTAGATGCCGATGAGGAAGATGAAGAACATCAGCAGCGGGCCGGCTTTGTGCTCTTCGCCGTTGCCTTCGCGGCGCTTCGCGACCCACTTCGAGACGCGCGGCTGCACGATCACGAGGATCACGGCGAGCCCGACGAGCACCGGGACGACGGCTTCGAAAGCGTCCTTCGGCAGCGAAAGCAGCAGGATGGTCCCACCGATGGCGCCGAAGAAGGAAGCGACGGCGAACTGGGCGGTCTGCCGCCAGTAGCCCTTGAGCTCGTGCCGGTAACCCCAGGCACCGCTGAGGGTCCCGGGCGCCAGCCCGATCGCGTTGGACGTCGTCGCCGTCACCGGCGGATAACCCAGCGCGACGAGAACGGGGAAGGTGACCAGAGTCCCCGACCCGACGACGGCGTTGATGGTGCCGGCCCAGATCCCGGCGACCACGACGATCACCGCGTGCCACCACGTCATGAAGCACTCACGTGCGGAGCCTAAGCATCGTGAGCCGGTCCCGCGACGCAGATGTGTCTGGGCAGACAGTCACCGCGGCGTGAAGACGCAGAACTCGTTGCCCTCCGGGTCCGCCATCACCTCCCATTCGACGTCGCCGCCACGTTCGCGGAGCAGCGTCGCGCCCAGTTCCAGCAGCTCGGTCTTGTCACCGAAGACGTCCAGGTGCATGCGGTTCTTGACCGTCTTCTTCTCCGGGACCGGGTTGATCCAGATCAGCGGCCCGTTGCCGTCCGGGTCGACGATCGGGACGGGCCAGTCGTCCGGCCGCGTGTCACCGGTGAGCGAGTCGCGCCGGACGTAGCCCATGGCGCGGCACCACCAGTCGGCCAGGGCCTGGTGGTCGTTCGCGTCGAGGGCGAGGTCCTTGAACCGTGCGGTCATGGCGTGATCATGACAGCGACCACCGACGGTTTCCGGAGCTGAGAGGATGGGTGCCGTGGACAACGAGCAGGTCTGGAGCGCGACCGTCGACCGGCTGCGGTCGCTGATCGACTCCGGGAAGCTGCCGCCGGGCTCCCGGCTGCCCGCCGAACGCGTCCTGTGCGAGGACCTCGGCATCAGCCGCGGGTCGCTGCGGCAGGCGCTGCGCGTGCTCGACTCCATCGGCTACGTCCGGATCCGCGCCGGCTCGGGCACCTACGTCCGTGAGCAGCGGGAACAGCCGCTGCGCAGCTGGTTCACCGAGCACGACCAGCTCGTCGAGAAGCTCTTCGACCTGCGCGCGACCGTCGAGCCGACCCTCGCCGAACGGCTGGCCCGGCAGGCGAGCGCGAAGACCGTGAGCCACCTCGAGGACAACGTCGCCGAGATGGCGCGGGCCGCCGAAGAGGGCGACATGCTGCACGTCATCGCCGCCGACGCCGAGTTCCACCGGGTGATCGCGCAGAACGCGGGCAACGACGACGTCGCCGGGCTGCTGCGGTCGGTGCTCGCCCTGGTCGGCGAGGAGCGGCGGGCCGCGCTGCGGCTGCCCGGCCAGATCCGCAAGGCCGTCGACGACCACCGGGCCATCCTCGACGCCATCCGCCGGTCCGACCCGGCCGCGGCCCGCGAACTGACCCTCAAGCACCTGGTCGACGCCAAGACCTACGCGCACGACTACGCCGCGGAGGAACGCTGATGGAGAAGGTGCACTTCACCGAAGAAAAGGCCACCATGCTGGCCACTCTCTACGGCCGCGCGCTCGACAGCCGCGAAGCCGACCCGGTGCTCGGCGACCACGCCGCCGACGAAGCCGTCCGGCAGATCGACTACGACTTCGCCAAGCTCGGCATCACCCGCGACAGCGCGGCCAGCGTCGTGCTGCGCGCGAAGCCGATCGACGAGTGGGCCGCCGGCTACCTCGCGAAGCACCCGGACGCGATCGTGCTGCACCTCGGCTGCGGCATGGACACGCGCTTCCAGCGCCTCGCGCCGCCGGCGACCGTCCACTGGTACGACGTCGACTACCCCGAGGTCGTCGAGCTGCGCGAGAAGCTCTACGCGCCCGCACCGAACCACACGAACATCGGCACGTCGGTGACCGATTTCGGGTGGCTCGACCAGGTGCCGTCGGACCGCCCGGCGCTGATCGTCGCCGAAGGCCTGACCATGTACCTGACGCCGGAGGACGGCACCGAGCTCGTCCGCCGGCTGGTCGCGAAGTTCCCGTCGGGCGAGCTGATCTGCGACGTCTTCAGCAAGCTCGGCATCAAGACGCAGAAGCTCAACACCCCGGTCCGGCGCTCGGGCGCGACCCTGCGCTGGGGCATCGACGACCCGCACGAGCTGGAGCGCCACGGTCTCGACCTGGTGTCCTCTTTGGACGCCGCACACTGGTCAACGCCCGAGGTGCTGGCCCGGCTGCGGCCGTTCACCCGGTTCCAGCTGCGGATGCTGAAGTACTTCCCGTCACTGGCCCGGATGGCACGGATCGTGCGGTACCGCTTCTAACGCGACTCCAGCACCCGCGCGACGAACTTGTGCAGCCTCTCCTCCATCCGCGCGAGGCGTTCTTCCAGCGTGAGCGTCTCGTACGGCTGGGGCACGTCGGACTTCAGCTCGCCGCGGACGTACTGGCAGCAGGCCAGGTTCCCGCATGCGTAGGCGCCGAGCGTGTTGCCCTCCCGGCCGGCCTTCCCGGCGCGCTTGCCGGAGAACAGCGTGATGTCGGCGAGCCCGTGGGTCGTGGTGCAGAAGCCGCAGATGTTGCTGCGCAGGCGGGACTTCGGCGGCGCGGCCGCGCGCAGGGCGAGCCCGATCAGCTCGCCGCCGTACGGCAGCACGAGGTAGGCGCGCCCCGGCGCCTTCGGGTCGCGCCAGCCGAGGAACTCGCGCCGTTCCCACGGGATCTCTTCGGGCCGGGCGGGCAGCGTCACGCCCTTGGCCTCACCGCGGGTGCAGTTGACGAACGAGGCCCGGATCTCGTCCTGGCTGTATCGAGCCGGGCTTCGCCCGGGCCGGGGGCTCCGCCACCCGGACCCCCCGGAAAAGACGGTAAGTGGCTCCATGATCCGCACGCTAACCACCGGCCACCGTCGGTGGCCACGCATTTTCGGCCGTACGATCGACGCCGTGCGCAAGATCGCCGTGAAGAACTTCCGGGTGGTGTTGCGCACCAGCCTGGGCTTCGCCGGGCTCGGCCTCGGCTCCAGCGTCGCCGGGTCCGCGGTCGTCGCACTGCTCCTGCTGCTGCAGGGCCTGCCGGGCGACGTCGGCGACCGCGGCTGGATCCTCGGGCTCACCGCGGCCGGGATCGTCGCCGTCTCACTGCTCGCCGGGACCCTGTGGACGGCGTGGCTGCAGCGGCGCACCGCGATCTGGTTCGTGCTCGGCCGGCCGCCGTCGGAAAGCGAAGCGAAACGCGCGCTGCGGCTGCCCGTCGACATGGCCGTGGTCAGCGGCACCCTCTGGCTGATCGGCACCGCCGTCCTCAGCGTGCTGGCCGGCGTGCTCGGCTCGGGCGGCGACGCCGTCGGCATGGCCACCGTCATCGGGCTCGGTGGCCTCACCACCGTGGGGCTCACGTACCTCGCCGCCGAGTGGGTGGCGCGGCCGGTCATGACGATCGCGCTGGGCGTCCTGCCGCCGCGCGGGTCGCTGCCGGTCACCGTGCTCACCCGGCTCGTCGTCACCTGGGCGCTGGCCAGCGGCGTCCCGTTCGTCGGCGTCCTGCTCGTCGCGACGCCGCCGGACCTCGGCTCCGGCAACCCCACCGCCAGCCTGATCATGCTGTCGGTGATCGGGCTCGGCGTCGGCGCGATCGGCACCGCCCTGCTGGCCCGGGCCGTCGCGGCGCCGCTGCACCGGCTGCGCGTCGCCCTCGACCGGATCGCGCACGGCGACAACGACGTCGCAGTCGACGTCGACGACTCCAGCGAGATCGGCCTGCTCCAGACGTCGGTGAACCAGCTCGCCGCGGGCCTGCGCGAGCAGGCGCGGATGCGGGACCTCTTCGGCCGCCACGTCGGCGCCGACGTCGCCCGGCACGCGCTGGAGTTCGGCGCGTCGCTGTCCGGCGACGTCCGCGAGGTCACGGCGTTGTTCGTCGACGTCGTCGACTCGACCGCACTCGCCTACCGCACGCCGCCGGAGGAGCTCGTCGAGAAGCTGAACCGGCTGTTCGCCGCGGTCGTCTCGGCGGTCGGCGCGCGCGGCGGCCTGGTCAACAAGTTCCAGGGTGACGCCGCGTTGTGCATCTTCGGCGCCCCGACGCGGCTCGCGGACGCGCCGACGGCCGCGCTGGCCGCCGCCCGCGCGATCCGGGACGCCGTGTGCGCGAACGGCGAGCTCGACCTCGGCATCGGCGTCTCGAGCGGCCCGGTGTTCGCCGGGCAGCTCGGCACCAGCAGCCGGCTCGAGTACACCGTGATCGGCGACGCCGTCAACGAGGCCGCGCGGCTGACCGAGCTGGCCAAGGCGGTGCCGTCACGGATCCTCGCGAGCGACGCCGTCGTCTCGGCGGCGCTGCCGAGCGAACGCGCGCACTGGGAGAAGCACGGCGAGCTGGAGCTGCGCGGCCGCCAGGAACCGACGCCGACCTGGACAGCCGGCCCGGATCCTCAGGACGGCTGACCCAGCTCCGGCCAGGTCAGCACCGTCGAACCCCAGGTCAAACCCGCACCGAACGCGCTGAGCAGCACGCGGTGCCCGGCGACGAGGGTGCCGTCGGCGTGGGCGTCGGCCAGGGCGAGCGGGATGGACGCGGCGCTGGTGTTGCCGACGCGGTCGATGTTGGCGACGACGGCGTCGGCCGGCATGCCGAGCTGCTTCGCCGTCGCCTGGAGGATCCGGATGTTCGCCTGGTGGCCGACGAAGCGGTCGACGTCGCCGACCATCCAGCCCGCGCGTTCCAGCACGGTCCGCGACGACTCCGCCATCCGCGCGCACGCGTGCCGGAACACCGCGGTGCCCTGCATCGCGAGGAAGCGGTCGCTCGGCTGGTCGGACAGCCGCCGCCGCGCGCCGCCGGCTTCGACCCACAGCAGGTCGGCGAACTCGCCCTCGCTGTGCAGGTCGAACGGCCCGAACGCGCCGGGCTCGCCGGGCTCACCCGCGCGCAGCAGGACCGCGCCCGCGCCGTCGCCGAAGATCGGGACGGTCGTGCGGTCGTCGGGGTCGATCAGCGTGGTGAAGGTGTCGGCGCCGATCACGAGCACGCGCTCGGCGAGGCCGCCCGCGAGGAACCCCGCGGCGGTGGCCAGCGCGTAGACGAACCCGCTGCAGACGGCGTTGACGTCGAAGGCCGCGGCCGTGCCGAGCCCGAGCCGGGCGGCGACCTGCGGTGCGCTGGCCGGGCAGGGCTGGTCGGGGGTCGACGTGGCGAGGACGACGACGTCGGCGGAGCCACCCGCGAGGGCTTCGCGCCCCGCACCGACCGCGAGGTCCACAGTGGACTCGTCGGGTCCGGCGACGCGGCGCTCCCGGATGCCGGTGCGGGTCCGGATCCACTCGTCGGTGGTGTCGAGCCGGGCGGCGATCTCGTCGTTGCCCAGGACTGTCGTCGGCAAGCACGAACCGATTCCGGTCAGCACGGCGGCAGGTGCGGGCACGGGAAAGCCTCCCCACGCCGGCGGGTTGGCGGGCAGACCGGCTGGTCTTCCACTTCTATGCGCTACCCCCTGGTAGACCGGTCAGTTGTGTTCCAGGTCACTGAAAAAGTTGTTTCACTTTCCCCTCGGACGGAGTAGTGAGCGACGTCACCCAAGAGTGAGCGCGGAGCGAACGCCGGGCGAATCGTCGGGGGTCCCGGCTAGCCTGCTGGAGTGCACACTCCCGACCTCGACCAGCTGGACATCGCCATCCTCGCCTGCCTCCAGGAGGACGCCCGCACCATCGCCGAGACGATCGGGGCGAAGGTCGGCCTCTCGGCCGCGGCGGTGCAACGGCGGATCAAGAGGCTGCGCGAGGCGGGCGTCATCGAGCGCGAGGTCGCGGTGCTGTCCCCGGCGGCGCTCGGGCTGAGCATGACGTTCGTGGTCATGGTCGAGATGGAGCGCGAGAACCTGGCGGTCCTGGACGCGTTCCGCCGCCAGATCCTCGCCGACGACTGCGTCCAGCAGTGCTACTACGTCACCGGCAACGCCGACTTCGTGCTGGTCGTGACGTGCCCGGACATGGCGGGCTTCGAGGCGTTCACCCGGCGGATGTTCTTCGACAACCCGAACGTCCGGCACTTCACGACCAGCGTGGCGATGGACCGGGTGAAGGTCGGGCTCAGCCTGCCGCTGGAGCCGTAGGCGGGTCCGGGACCACCGCTTTCCCCCAGCGTTCCGGAGGACATATTCTGGAACGCTGTCCATTTGGGGGGAAGCATGCTTCGACAACGCCGGATCTTCCTGGCCGCGACTCTGATCGACGCGCTCGGCAGCGGGCTGTGGGTGCCGTTCGCGCTGCTGTTCCTGGTGCACGGCCAGGGCATGGGCCTGCTCGACGCGGGGACGTCGCTGAGCACCGGCGCGCTGCTCGCGCTCGTCACCGGCCCGGCGACCGGGGCCGCCATGGACCGGTTCGGGCCGCGGGCCCTGCTCATCGCCGGGAACCTCGTGCGCCTCGGGGCCTTCTGCGCCTACCCCCTGGTCCACACCAGCTGGCAGGTGGTCGTCGTTTCGGTGGTCGCCGGCTTCGGCGACCGCCTGTTCTGGACGTGCAACGCGCCGATGGTCGCGCGGCTCACGTCCGGCAGCGAGACGGACCGCATGCTGGCGACGCAGACGGTGGGCCGCTTCGCGGGCGCGGGGATCGGGGCGGCGGCGACGGCGGTGCTGCCGACGATCACGAGTCCCTGGGCGTTCCACCTCCTCGCCTACGTGAACGCGGCGAGCTTCGCGGTGGCGGCGGTCCTGATCGGGTTACTTCCCGCACTTTCACGTGAAAGTGCCCACCAGGGGGCCGCACTTTCACGTGAAAGTGCGGCCCCGGGGAGCTGGCGCGCCGTGCTCGGCAACCGGCCCTTCACCGGGTTCTGCGTCACCCATACGGCGTTCACACTCGCCAGCGCGAGCAAGTTCGCCGTGCTGCCGCTCGTCGTGCGCGATCTCCTGCACGGTCCACAGTGGATCGCCGGGACCGCGATCACGCTCGGCACCGTGGTCGTCGTGATCGCGCAACGCCCGATCGTCGCCCTGCTCGCCGGGCGCAGCCGGACCGCGGGGCTGATCGGCGCGGCGACGCTGTTCGCGGTTTCCTTCGCCCTGCTGATCCCGTTGGAAATGGTCCCCCTGCACGTCGCCACCGCGCTGATCCTGGTGACGAGCCTCGGCTTCTCCGTCGCGGAGTCGATGTTCGGCCCCACCGGCACCGCGACGGCCGCCGCGGCCGCACCCGCCGGCGCCGAAGGCCGGGCCAGCTCGATCTTCCAGCTCTCCTGGGGCCTGCCCATCGCGCTCGCGCCCGGTTTGCTGGCCGTCCTGCTCAGCGTCAGCAACGCGCTGACCTGGTCGGTCCTGACCCTGACCTGCACGGCGGCGATCCCGGCGCTGCTCCTGCTGCGGAAGAAGCTCCCCGGCGCCCTGCGCGAACCGTCACCAGCAGTCGCCGAATGATCGCAAGGGGTGTGTGCCGGACGTTACACCACAATGGACGGATGCAACCGATCAAGTGAACGTGAGAGTTTCTCCGTCATGCCGCGAGGCCCCGGCCATCTCCTTGCCGAACAGTTCGCGCCGCGCGAACCACCCGGACTCCAGGAGGGGCCATGCAGACCGACGCAGTTCACCAGAGCCAGTTCGTGGTGCTGAACGAGAGCACCACGCCCGTCCTGTCCCGCCTCTCCTACCACGCCGACGAGCCGTTCGCGGTCACCGTGGCGTTCCGGACCGAGCGCGGCCGGTGGATCGAATGGACCTTCGCGCGTGACCTCCTCGTGGCCGGCCTCGACGACCCGGCCGGTCTCGGCGACGTCCGGGTCCGCCCCGACCTGTCCGACGACGAGGACTTCCTCACCCTGGAAATCGAGTCACCGGACGGCTATGCGTCGTTCGAGCTCGAGGTCGAAGACGTCCGGACGTTCCTCGACGCGTCCTACGAGCTGGTGCCGCTCGGCGAAGAGAGCGCGCACTTCGACGTCGACGGGCTGATCGAGGAGATCAGCAACGTCTGACCCCTGAACCTCCCCTTCCCGCGGCGAGGACGAGGGCGGGTTTCGAGTGCGCTGGAGGCACTCGAAACCCGCCCTTCGCTGTTTCCGGGGAGGGATCAGCTGGTCCGCAGCGTGGTGCCGGTCGCCGACAGCGCCGCGCCGATCGGGAAGAAGTACGTCACGGACGTGTTGCCGCCGGACAGGATGCCCTGCGCCGAGTTGCCCGCGATGAAGCCGCCGCCGGAGTCACCGGCCGCCGAGCGGACGTTGGTCGCGGTCATGCCGTTGACCGTGCCTTCGGCGTACCGGACGCTCTGGTTCTTGGCGCCGATGGTGCCGCAGGTCCAGCCGGTGGTCGAGCCGGCCTTGCAGACCGACGTGCCGGTCGCGGCGTTCGACGAGCCGCGCACCGCGGTGCCGTTGTTCATCTGGCCGACCGGGGTCCAGTTGCTGTTGGTCCGGACCGACGCGTAGTCGCTGCCCGGGAACCGGTAGGTGCCCCACGAGCCGAGCGAGGCACCGTTGGAACCGGTCAGCGAGCCGCCGCCGGTGAGGGCCGCGCAGTGGCCGGCGGTCAGGAAGCCGGTCGTGGTCGAGAAGCCGACCGAGCAGCGCGACGAGCCGCCGATGTAGTAGGCGTCACCACCGCGGATGTTGGCGTGCAGCGTCGGTTTCGCGGCGGCGTCGAGGATCGTGACCGACGACTTGTCCACACCGGACCGGGTGAGGAAGGCGTCGGCGGCGCCGCGCTGGCCCTGCAGGACGGAGAGCGTGACGCGGTTCGTGGTGGAGTCCACGCCCCAGCCCGTGATCGCGTACGGCGCCGAGCTGTCGAGGGCCCGGAACTTGTCCACAGTGGAGTCGAGCTGGCGGGCGCTGAACTTCACGACCTCCGCCTCGGCCCCGGACGCCTGGATCTTCGCGACCTCGGCGGCGTTCGTCGTCTGGATGTGCGCCTTGCCCGTGGCGGCGTTGTAGGTGGCGCCGCCGAACGCGTCGCCGAGCGTCGCGCTGACGGCCTCGGTGACCTTGTTCGCGACGTCTTCGCTCTTCAGCCGCGTCAGCACCTGGTCGTGGGTCAGGCCCAGGTCGCGCTGCATGGCGGGCACGATGTCCGGGTTCAGCAGGTCCTGGCCCGACGCGGGGACGGCGAGCGTGACGAGCGCACCCGTCGTCATGACCGCGGCGGCAGCGGCACCGAAGAGTCTGGCGATCTTCATGCTTCTCCCTAGGTGGTTACGCGCGGCGCTGAACCGGCCACGCAGTGGTACTCCCCTGGGTGAGGGTCCCCGCAGTGGGCGTTACGGTGCAATCCGGGCACCCGGCGAATGGGTATACGCATTGACCTCGGACGAATCCCCTGCTCCAAGCGGGGCCAGTCAGGGCTCGTCACCCGGTCGGACAGGTCCTTAAGTAGGGTTTCCGGACACTACTTTCGGTAGCCAGACCGTCTCCCTGAACGTGTTAAGCACCGCCGGAACGCGTGAATCGCCGACGTTTCGCACGCGCGGTGTTCCTCGACCAGTGGATCCCGCGGCAAACCGGTGACAGCCGGTAGGCGGACGTGTGACGGCGGTACTGACCACCTATTCGGTTAATGGTTTACGGACCGTTAAGCGCTGCTTAGGCTCCCGCGCACAGCCCCCGGTGTACGTCGAGGAGGTCCGTATGTGGCTCACGGCTCCCCGTCCCACCTCCGTGAGCGTCCGGTCGGGACCCGCCCGGCTGACCGGCCGCGACACCGAGCTCGACGCGATCGTCGGCGTGCTCCGGCGGCGTCCGGCCGCCGTCCTGATCGAGGGCGAGCCCGGCATGGGCCGGACCCGGCTGCTCGCCGAGATCGGGCGCCGCAAGGAGTTCGAAGGCGGTCGCGTGCTCACCGGCGCCTGCCAGCCGCTGCGGGAACCGTTCCCCTACGGGCCCATCCTGGAAGCGCTTCGCTCGGTGGGCGACGCGCCGCTCGGGCCGCTGAGCCCGGTCGCCGGCGTGCTGCGGCCGTTGCTGCCGGAGCTCGCGGAAGCGCTTCCTCCGCGCCCCGAACCCCTCGCCGACCCGGTCGCCGAACGCCACCGCGTCTTCCGCGCGGTGCGGGAGCTCCTGCGGGCGTGCGGACCGGCGCTCGTGCTGATCGACGACCTGCAGTGGGCCGACGAAGACACCCGCGACCTCATGCGGTTCCTCGCCGGCGCGATGCCGCCGGAGCTGGCGGTGGTCGGCACCTACCGGTCGGCGACCGACGTCCGCCCCGGGCCGCTCGGCGCCCCCTTCCGGACCGACCCGGCGGTCCACTCCGCACGTGTCGCGCTGGGCGCGCTCGACGTCACGGCGGTGCGCAAGCTCGCGGTCGAAATCCTCGAACTGCCCCGCGTCACCGACGAGTTCGCGGCCAAGCTGCACGAGTGCACCGCCGGGATCCCGTTCGTGGTCGAAGAAACGCTGCGGGCCCTGCGCGAAGCGGCCGAGCGGCTGCCGGTCGGCGAAGTCCTCTCCGATCGGATGCTGGAGAACCTCGAAGTCCCGGTGCTTTTGCGCGAGGCCGTCACCGAACGGCTTTCCACGCTGCCGGGGCCGGCCGTGCAGCTGGCCGGCGCGGCCGCGGTGCTCGGCGTCGGCGCCGAAGCCGCCGTGCTCGGTGAGCTGGCCGGGCTCCCGGACGACGTCCTCCGCACCGCGCTGCTCGCCGCGTTGTCCGGCGGGGTGCTCGGCGAGGTCGGCGACGGCAAGTACGGCTTCCGGCACCCGTTGGCGCGCAAGGCGGTCTACGACACGGTGAGCGGGCCCGAGCGCGCGTTGCTGCACGCGCAGGCGATCCGCGTGCTCGCCGCCCAGCCGTCCCCGCCGCTCACGCTGCTGGCCCGCCACTCCCGCGCGGCCGGCCGCGTCGACCAGTGGCGCCACTACGCCGAAGCCGCCGCGGACGAGGCCGTCACCCGCGGTGAGACGTCCCGCGCGATCGACCTCCTGCAGTCGGTGCTGGCCGAGCCCGGTCCGGCGCAGTCCGACATCGGGCGCGTCGCCGGCAAGCTGAGCCAGGTCGCGCTGCGCGGGTTCCGGCCCGACGTGATCGGCACGCTGGAGCGCGTCATCGAAGAGGTGGCGCTGCCGCCGTCGGTGCGCGGCTCGATCCGGCTGAGCCTCGGCATGCTGCAGGTCCGGACCATCGGCGGGCTCGGCCGCGGCCGCCTCGAGGTCGAGCGCGCGATCGGCGAGCTGACCGACCGGCCCGACCTCGCCGCGCGCGGGATCACGCTGCTCGCGCAGCCGATCGACGGGCTGACGCCGTTGTCGTGGCACGAATCCTGGCGCGCCCGCGCGGGCGAGGTGTACGAGCGGCTCGACGACCCCGAGCTGCGGCTCGCCCTGACCGCCGACCGCATCGCGGCGGCGTCACACGTCGGCGACCCGTCGGCGTGGACGGAGTTCGAAACGCTGTCGGACACCGTGGGCACGGTCGCCGAGCGCGTCCAGCTGGCCCGGCTGTGGTGCAACCTCGCCGACGGCCAGTCGTGGGCGGGTCACCTCGACCGGGCGGAACGGCTGGTGACCGAAGGCGTCCGGCGGGCGACCGACGCGGGCGCGTTGTACGCGATCGGCCTGATCCAGGGCACCCGCGTCCGGCTCGACTGGGTACGCGGGCGCTGGAACGGGCTCGCCGAAGCCGCCGAGCAGCTGCGCGACAGCTATCCGGAGCTCGGCCCGATCGTCATGGAGTCGTCGCTGGTGCTCGGCGGGCTCGCGGCGGTGCGCGGGGAGTTCGCCGCCGCGCAACGGCACCTGGCCGCGGCGAGCGTCCACGCGCCGGACCGCGGGCCGATCCCGGTGGTGCTCTCGGCGGCCGGAGTGCTGATCACGGTCCTGCTGGCGACCGACGACGTCGACGGCGCGTGCGCGGCGGCCGACACGGCGGTGGCCGCGGCCGGACGCAAGGGCGTCTGGATCTGGGCGGCGGCGCTGGTCCCGGCGGCGGCGCAGGCGTACGCGCGGGCCGGGCGCTGGCCGGAGGCCGACAACGTGGTGGAGGCGTTCGCCCGCGGCATCGAGGACCGGGACGCACCGGTCGCGACGGCGGCGCTGATCGCCGGCCGCGCGGTGCTGCTGGAGGCCCGCGGGAAGCACCTGGCCGCGGCGGCGCTGTTCGACGAAGCGGCGTCGGGCTATGCGGCGTTGCCGATGCCGTACCCGGCGACGGCGATGCGCGAGCGGGCGGCGATGTGCCGGCTCGCGGCGGGCAACCGCGACGCGGTCGAGGAGCTGACGGCGGCGGCCGAGGCGTACGAGCAGCTGGGCGCGACGCGCGATGCCGGGCGCTGCCGTCACCAGCTGCGCGAGCACGGGGCTTGGGCGCCTTCGCAACGCGGACGGCGCGGGTACGGAAGCGAGCTTTCGCCGCGCGAACGCGAAGTCGCGCGGATGCTCGCGGAGGGGCGGACGAACCGGGAGATCGCGGACGGGCTGTTCCTCTCGCCGCGCACGGTCGAACAACACGTCGCGAAGGTGCTGCGAAAACTCGGCGCCCGCTCCCGCACCGACGTCGCCCGCAAGCTGCCGGGCGAAGTCACCACCGCTCCCGCCGGCTGACCCACCCCGCACTTTCACGTGAAAGTGCGTCCCGGGTCGCGCTGGTGGCCACCCGCCAGCGCCCCAATGTGGCCTTCGGTGCGTCCCACGCACCCAAGGCGGCCTTCGGTGCGTGGGACGCAACCAAGGCCACATTGGGGCGCTTGGGGTGAGCGTTGGCGTGGTGGGCGGGAGCGGCCTAGCGTGAGCCGGTGACCGAACAGGCCCTTCCCGCGTGGCGCCGGCGGACCTCCGGCGAGACCCGGTGGCCCGCGATGGGCGTCGTCGTCGCCACGCTCGTCCTGCAGGTCGCCCTGCCCGACGACATGGCGCTGCACCCGCGGTGGCTGCTGCCCGGCGTCTCCGTGCTGCTCGTCGTGGCCCTGCTGCTGGTCAACCCCGGCCGCATGTCGCAGTTCAGCGCCGTCGAGCGGGTCATCTCACTGCTGCTCGTCGCGACCGTGACCGGCGTCAACGCCTTCTCCGCCATCTCGCTCGTCTACGGCATCGCGGCCGGCACGATCGGCGACCGCGCCGGGGCCGTGCTCGTCACCGGCGGGATCGTCTACTGGACGAACATCGTCGCCTTCTCCCTCTGGTACTGGGAGTTCGACCGCGGTGGTCCGGGCCGGCGGGCCGCAGGCCGGGCCGAGTTCCCCGACCTGCAGTTCCCGCAGATGGCCGACCCGGACCTGGCGCACCAGGACTGGGAACCGTCCTACCTGGACTACCTCTACTTCTCCTTCACCAACGCGGCCGCCTTCAGCCCCACCGACGTCATGCCCCTGCGGATCTGGGCGAAGATGACGATGATGCTGCAGGCCGTCGTCTCGCTGGTGCTGGCGGTGATGGTGGTCGCCTGGGCGATCAACAACCTCAAGTAGCTCAGTGCCGTGAGATCGTGAAGCTCTGGCCGTCCGAACCGATGGCGCCCGGGATCCAGGTGTAGCTGCCGCGGTCGTCCGCGTTCAAGCCCGACGGGCTGGTCGAGGCCAGGTTCGTCCCGTTGAACTTGACGCCGGTGAACGTGATCCCGCCGGAGATCGAGGGGTAGGAGTCCGTCGGCGACTCGATGATCGCCTCCGCCGACGCGTGCTTCGACGTCAGCGACTTCGTGGTGGACTTGGACCAGCCCTTGGTCGTGTCGGAGAGGTCCAGCCGGTAGGTGTTCGTGGCGGTGCGGGTCACCGTCGCGGTGATGTGGTCGCCCGCGCTCACCGACACGTTGTAGTACACCGGCGCGGCCGGGTACATCTCGTACCAGGCCGAGTACACCGGCCGCCCGCTCGAGCAGTCCGTCTCGACGCCGGTCTGTTCCACTGTGGACGATCCGTCCCCGTCGATGCCGACCCACGGCGCGAAGAGGTCGTTGCTCGACTGGCACGTCACCGCCGGTTCGGTCCAGCTCGCCGTCGCCGTCGTGAAGCTGCCGAAGCTGACGTAACCGCCCCAGTTGCCGCCCGAGAACTGGTGACCGTGGAAGTGGGAACCGTACTCGACCGCAGCGTGGGCAGTGCCCGAAACAGCGAGGCCGGCAGCAGCCGCGGCAACCGCCGTGAGGACTCGGACAGCACGCGACGCAAGGATCCTGGACATGCGGGGACTCCGTTCACCGAGGGGGACCGGGAAAACCGTGTCCCCAAGTGTTGGATCCGCACCGCCCGGAAGGTAGCTACTTTCGAAGGGTCTTCACATTCCGGGAAACAATCACCAATTTGCCGGAATTGCACGGTAATGAACGAAAAGACCCGTGAAGGCCTCCGCGGGGGAAGAGGCCTTCACGGGCCATATATCGCTCACCTACCGCCCGGTCAGGTGAGCGGGGCTACTGCTGGACCCGCGCGCGCGCCGCGTCCACGAACTTCGTCGTGTACGTCTGCGACAGGTCGATCTTGTCCTTCTTCGGCTTGACGTTGCTGGACGACTCACCCAGCACCTTCAGCACGTTCTGCGCGCCCGCCGGGTCCATCCGGCCGTCGGGCGTGAACATCGGCAGGCTGTCTTTCAGCGACTTCACGTACAGCGCCTTGTCCCCGCCGGCGAACGACGGCGGCATGATGTCGGCGACCTGTTCCGGCGTGTGCGTCGAAATCCAGTTGAGGCTTTCCACGTACGCATTGGCCAGTTTCTGCACGATGTCCGGATACCGCTTCACGATTTCGCAACCCATGTAGAGCGAGCTGGCCGGGTACAAACCACCCAAAGCGGCTTTCGTGCCTTCGACCGTGCGCATGTCGTAAAGCACCTTCGCCTGGCCGGTGTTGGTCAGCTGCGCGATCGTCGGGTCGGTGGTCATCCCGGCGTCGATCGATCCCTGGTTCATCGCCGAGATGAACGTCTGCCCGGCGCCGACCTTGACCGGCGTGTACTCCTTCGAGCTGACCCCACCGCGCGAGGCGAGGGCCTTGGTCAGGAAGTCCGTCGACGAGCCCAGCGACGTGACGCCGAGGTTGCGGCCCTTGAAGTCCTTGCCCGACCGGATCTCGCCCGCCTTGCCGGTGGCGACCATCTCGGCCTCGCCCGGCACGTTCGCGAACTGCACGACGCTCTGGATGCACTGCTCCTTGGCCTGCAGGTCGATCGTGTGGTCGTAGAACCCGACGACCCCCTGCACCTCGCCGGCCAGCAGCGACGTCTCGGCGTTGGCGCCCGACGGCTGGTCGAACAGCTCGACGTCGAGCCCCTGCCGCTTGTAGGCGCCGATCTGCTGGGCCAGCTGGCCGGGCAAGTAGATGACCTTCGAGATGCCACCGATCATGATCTTGATGTGCGGCTGGCCGGAGGTGCCGAGGGCGATCTCCCGCGAGTCCCGGCAGGCCGTGACCCCGGCCAGGGTGACCGCGAGCGCGGCCACCACGCCGACTGTCCTCTTCAGGCGCATGTCAGACCACTCCGTGCGCGGCGTCGGCGGCGGACGGCGGGCGCCACCGCAGCAGCCTGCCCTCCAGCGAACTGATGCCCCACTCCGCGAGCAGCGCGACCACGGTGATGATCAGCATCCCGGCGTACACGCCGGCCGTGTCGAACGTGCCCTGCGCGTTGGCGATCAGGAAGCCCATGCCGGCCTTCGCGCCGGTGTACTCGCCGACGACCGCGCCGATCAGCGCGAACCCGAAGGCGACGTGCAGCGACGATAGGATCCACGACGTCGCGCTCGGCAGCACGATCGACTTGAGCACCTGACCGCGCGTCGCGCCGAGGATGCGGGCGTTGTCGATCAGGTTCCGGTCGACCTCACGGGCGCCGGTGAAGGCGTTGAAGAACACCGCGAAGAACACGAGCACGACGACGGTCGCGACCTTCGACGACAGGCCGAGCCCGAACCAGATGACGAACAGCGCGGCGAGCACGATGCGCGGCAACGCGTTGGCGGCCTTGATGAACGGCGCCAGCACCTGCGCGAGGTAGGAGCTGCGGCCGAGGATCACGCCGAACACGACACCGAAGATGGCGCCGATCACGAAGCCGATCGCGGCCTCCTCGACGGTCACCAGGATCTGGTACCAGATCGAGCCGAAGTCGGTGCCGGCGCTGAACCACTCGACCAGCCGCTCCCAGATCTTCGACGGCTTCGAGTAGAAGAACGGGTCGATCCAGTACGTCGCGGTCAGCTCCCAGCTGCCCAGCCAGACGACCACGATCGCCAGGCGCAGCAGCCAGATGTTGCGCTTGCGCCGCGCGGAAGCCTGCTTCGCGCGGGCGAGGATGTCCTGCTCGGTCTCCAGGACCGGGAGGGGCGCGGACGTGGCCGCCGGGGTCTCAAGCGACATTGCTCGCTCCCTTCTCACGGGCCTTGTCGACCTCGCTGCGCAGTGATTCCCAGATGTCGGCGTAGAGCTTGCGGAACTCCTCGGTGAGCCGCAGCTCCTCGACCTTCCGCGGCCGCTCCAGCGGGATCTCGAAGACGTCCTTCACGGTGGCCGGCGACGACGTCAGCACGACGACCTTGTCGGCCAGCGCGATGGCCTCGTCGAGGTCGTGCGTCACGAAGATCACCGCGGCACCCGAACCCGACCACAACCGAAGCAGCTCGTCCTGCATCAGCGCGCGGGTCTGCACGTCGAGGGCGGAGAACGGCTCGTCCATCAGCATGATCTTCGGCTTGGTGACGAGCGTCTGGGCCAGCGCGACACGCTTGCGCATGCCGCCGGAGAGCTGGTGCGGGTAGTACTTCTCGAACCCGGCGAGCCCGACGCGGGCGATCCAGTCGACGGCCTGCGCGCGGGCCTCCGCCTTCGGCACCCCGCGGAACCGCGGGCCGGAGGCGACGTTCTCCAGCACCGAACGCCACGGCATCACGGCGTCGGTCTGGAACATGTAGCCGACGCCGTCCGGGATGGACTTCACGTCCTCGCCGTTCACCCGCACGCGCCCCGCGGACGGCGGCTGCAGCCCCGAGACCAGCGAGAGCGTCGTCGACTTGCCGCAGCCGGTGGGGCCGACGACGGCGACGAACTCGCCCGGCTGGACGGTCATGGTCAGGTCGCGGACGGCCGTGTGCACGGAACCGGACCCGCTCGGGAACCGTTTGGTGGCTCCGGTGAGTTCGATCAGAGGGGGGACCATGGGGAGGTGACTCCTTCGTCACGTGGTGCCTGTCACGTTGGGAAGGGACGTTAAGTACGCGTGGCGCCCAGGTGAAGCTTGTCGACGTTCTGCGTGCGAGCTGCGCGTTCTGAATGTTTTGCGCGTTTAGCGCACGGCCGTGAGCTGGGGGTATGTTCCCAGCCATGCCAAAGTGGGCGCTCTTCCCGCGGATGCGGTTCAGCAGGCAGGTGCTGCTGCTGCAGATCGGCGTGGTCGTCCTCGTCGTCGGGATCGGCGTCGCGCTGGTCAGCGTGCTCCTGCGCGACACCCTCACCGACCAGTTCGGCGAGCGCGCGCTGGCCATCGCGAAGTCCGTGGCGGCGGACCCGGTCGTCGTGGCCGACACGACCGCGAAGCTCCCCGACGGCGCGCTCCAGGAGCGAGCGCTGACGGTGGCGGCGCGAACCGACGCGTTGTTCGTCGTGATCACCGATGACCAGGGCATCCGGCTCGCGCACCCGACGCTGAGCGAGATCGGCAAGAAGGTCAGCACGTCGGCGGAAAAGGCGCTCGCCGGGCTCGACGACGTCAACACGGTGGCGAGCGGCACCCTCGGCCTGTCCGTCCGCAGCAAGACGCCGATCTGGACACCGGACCACCGCCGGGTGGTCGGCGAGGTGAGCGTCGGGTTCGAAGTGGCCCAGCCGATCAGCGCGTTCAACCAGAAGCTCGCGATCACGCTGCTGTTCGCCGGCGGCGCGCTGCTGCTCGGCGCGGGCGCGTCGGCGCTCCTGAACCGGCGGCTGCGACGTGTGACGCACGGCCTCGAACCACACGAGCTCACCGAGCTGCTCTACGAACGCGAAGCCGTGCTGCACGGGATCGGCGAGGGCGTCCTCGCGGTCGACGAAGCGAACCGCGTTTCAGTGCGCAACGACGAAGCCGAACGCCTCCTCGGCACCGAGCTCCCGATCGGCGCGGCGATGGCGGAGCTGGAACTCAGCCCGCGGGTGCACAAGGCCGTCGCCGAAGGGCGCCCGGTCGACAACCTGCTGGCCGTGGCGGGCAACCGGGTCCTGGTGATCAACTCGCGTGTGGTCCGCCTGGACGACCGGGACATCGGCACCGTGCTGACCTTCCGCGACCGCACCGACCTCGACACGCTCACCCGCGAGCTCGACGGCATCCGCGTGCTGTCCGACGGCCTGCGCGCCCAGCGGCACGAGTTCGCGAACCGGCTGCACACGCTGTACGGGCTGCTCCAGCTCGGCCACCACACCGAAGCCGTCGAGTACCTGCAGACGCTGACGGACTCGAGTTCCGCCCGGCCGAGCGAGCTGGGCGACGCCGTCGCCGATCCCTACCTGCAGGCGCTGCTCGTCGCGAAAACCGAACAGGCGCAGGAAAAGGGGCTCACGCTCGAGCTCGCCGACGACACCTGGGTGCCGACGACCGTCACCGACCCGATCGCGGCGAACACCGTGATCGGCAACCTCGTCGACAACGCGCTGCACGCCGCCCGGATGGGCCCGCGGCGGCCGGCGACCGTCGAGGTCAGCCTGCTCGCCGAGGGCGGCACCCTGCACTTGTCCGTTGTGGACAGTGGCTCCGGGGTGCCCGAAGACCTGCGCCGGACGCTGTTCGACGAAGGCGTCTCGACGAAGATCGCGCCCGGCCACGGGCTCGGGCTGGCGCTGGCCCGGCAGGCCGCCCGCGCCCGCGGCGGCGACGTCTGGCTGGCCGGCCCCGGCGACGGCGAGACGGGTGCCCTGTTCGTCGCGAAACTCCCCGGAATGCTGACGGAGGACGGATGATCCGCACGCTCATCGTCGACGACGACTTCCGCGTCGCCGGGGTGCACGCCGGGTTCGTCGAGGAGGTCGACGGCTTCGCGGTGGTCGGCACCGCGCACACCGCGGCGGAGGCCCGCGCCCGCGTCCGGGAGCTCGCGCCGGACCTGGTCCTGCTCGACGTCTACCTGCCCGACGAGTCCGGCCTCGCGGTGCTCCCGGAGCTGCAGACCGACACGATCGTGCTGTCCGCGGCGACCGACAGCACGTCGGTGGCGGCGGCGATCCGGGCCGGTGCGCTGAACTACCTGATCAAGCCGTTCACCACGCGCCAGCTCGCGGAACGGCTGACGTCGTACGCGCGTTTCCGCGGCCTGCTCGCCGAGGACCGGGCCATGGGCCAGGACGACGTCGACCGCGCGTACCGGGTGCTGCACGACCAGGACCGCACGTCCGCGCCGAAGGGCCAGTCGACGGCGACGTCCCGGCTCGTCTCGGAGCAGCTGCGCCGGGCGGGCCGCCCGCTGTCGGCCGCGGAGGTGGCGGGAGAGCTGGGCATGGCGCGGGCGACGGCGCAGCGGTACCTCACGGCCCTGGCCGAGTCGGGGACGGTCCGGATGCGGCTGCGCTACGGCGCCACCGGGCGCCCCGAGCACGAGTACCGCTGGTCCGGCGCCTGAATCAGCGGCGAGTCGTCGTGTCCGCGCGGTACTGGTACTGCTGCATCATGCTTTCGGCGACGTCCACCCAGGACTGGACCGGGTTGGGCTTCGACGCCGTCGGCGAAGGCAGGTCGACGCGTGCCTCGTCTTCCTCGGGCACGGTCTTCTTCGGCTGCGGCTTCGCTTGCGCCTGAACGTGTTTCGTGGCCGGCTTGGCGGGCGCCGGCACGAACACGGTCGTCGGGGCGGGTGTGGCCGCCGGCGCCTGCGGGGCTTGCGGCTGGGGCGGCGCCTCGGCGACGGCCGGGCGGGCGTCCACCTGGGCCACGTCGTCGGCCGGCGCCGAACCGAACAGGCCACCGGAGAGCATGCCGCCACCCAGCCAGCCGGCGGCGACGAGCAGCACCGCGGCGCCACTGCCCAGCCACGTGCGGGCGCGCCGCCGGATCACCACGGACTTCGGCCGCAGGTCCTGGTCGCACACCGGCGGCCGGGTGTAGATCGGCTCGAGCTCGGGCAGCTCGTCGTCGGTGCGACGGCGCTGCGGCAGGCTCGCGGCGATGATGCCGGTGCGATCCAGCAACTCCACCGCGGTGTCGCCGGACGGACGGGTCGCACTGCGCTGTGCGGTGCGAAGCATCGGGGACCTCCGGTACGGGGCTCGTGGACCCCCCGCATTCTGGACCATTTCGGACGGCTCTGTCAGAAACGCAACTCCATTGAGTGATGCGGCACCCCGAAAGGCGCAGTCCGAAAGTGATTCGGCCTTCACATCTTCTTGAGCCCCATGCGCGCGAGGACCGCGAGCGGACGCTGGTACGCCGAGCCGAGCACGCGCGGGATGGCGTCGATGACGTAGGCGTCCGGTCCGATGAGGATCCGCGCCGACTTCCGCTCGATCCCGCGCAGGATCGTCTGCGCCGCCTTCTCCGGCGTCGTCTTCGCGATCCGCTCGAAGCCCTGCGCGGCCTTCTCCTGGTCGTCGGCGCCACTTCGCGAGTTGCGCACGATGTTGGTCTTGATCCCGCCGGGGTGCACGCAGCTGACCCCGACCGGGTGGCGCGCGATCAGCATTTCCTCGCGCAGGGCTTCGGTGAATCCGCGCACCGCGAACTTCGCCGCGTTGTACGCGCTCTGCGTCGGCACGCCGACGAAGCCGAAGACGCTGGAAATGTTCACGACGTGCCCGTCGCCGGAAGCGATCAGGTGCGGCAGGAAGGCCTTCGTGCCGTTGACGACGCCGCCGAGGTTGATGCCCATCAGCCAGTCGTAGTCCTCGAACGTCATCTCTTCGACGGTCGCGCCGAGCGCCACGCCGGCGTTGTTCACGATGACGTTGACGCGGCCGAATTCCGCCGCGACCTCGTCGGCGTGGGCGAGCACGGCGGCGCGGTCGGCGACGTCGAGGGTGTACGGGCGGGCGTTGTCCCCGGCCAGCTCGGCCGTTTCCGCGGCGTTCGCGGCGTTGACGTCGGAGAGGGCCACGCGCGCCCCGCGCCGGGCGAACTCGAGCGACAGCGCCCGCCCGATCCCCGAGCCCGCACCGGTGACGACCACGACCTTGCCCGCGAACTGCTTCATCGGCCCTCCGTGCTACTAGGTGTTACCCGCGAGTCACGGATATTAGCGGCTGTGAGCTTGCTGTGGGTGTGCCGATCGTGTCGGTGCGGCACCTTAAGGTGAGGGAGACCGAAGACCGGGACGAGGAGGAGATGCCCGTGCGGCGGCCCGCCGTCCTGCTCGCCTTCGCCGCGGTTCTGCTGCTCGGCGCGGCTTTCGTGGTCTTCGCGGCCCGGGAGCCGCGGTCGGCGAACGCCTCCGCCTCGGACACCGTCGAGGCCGTGCCGGCGTCGACGCCCGACCTGCCCGCGGAGTCCAGTCCCGCGGTCGGCGCGCTGTTCCTCGACGGTTCGCACTACTGCACCGCCAGCGTCGTCCACAGCGACCAGGGCGACGTGCTGCTGACCGCGGCCCACTGCATCCACGACGGCGAGGGCGGCGGCTACCTCACCGGCGTCAAGTTCGCCCCCGCCTACCACGACGGCGTCGCGCCGTTCGGCTTCTGGACGGTGTCCGACGAGCTCGTCGCGCCCGGCTGGAGCGCGTCGTCGGACCCGGACCTCGACGTCGGTTTCGCCACCGCGCACCAGGCCGGCGCCACCAAACCGCTGGAAAGCCTGGTCGGCGCGAACACCCTCGCCACCGGCACCGGGTTCGAGCAGGCCATCACGCTCACCGGCTACCCGGACGACTCCGAGGTGCCCGCCGTCTGCCGGAACACGACGAGCCGCCAGGACACGTTCCAGCTGAAGGTGGACTGCGCGGGCTTCCCGACGGGCACCAGTGGCGGCCCGTGGGTCACCGCGCCGGACCCGAAGACCCGCCTCGGCACGGTCATCGGCGTCATCGGCGGGTTCGAGTACGGCGGCGACGACCCGGACACGTCGTACTCGAGCTACTTCGACACGGACGTCCAGGCCCTCTACCGGCAGACGACGGCCCGGGCATGATGCGCGTATGAGTGATCCCGTCGACGTACCCATCACCGGTGAGCCGATCCGGCTCGGCCAGTTCCTCAAGCTGGCCGGCCTCGCCGAAGACGGCTCCCACGCGAAGGACCTGATCGACGCGGAGGAGGTCACCGTCAACGACGAGGTCGAGACCCGCCGCGGCCGCCAGCTGACCGACGGCGACGTCGTGGCGGTCGGCGCGAACCGCGGCAAGGTCGTCCTGGTCCACTGACCCGAGCTAACCCACGCTGGTCAGCGGCGGCAGGCCGATCGACGCCGCCAGCGCGTCCAGCTCGCGGCGCACCGGGCCGGACAGCGGCACCCCCAGCGCCCGGCACTGCTCCAGGTGCTGGGCTTCGCGCCAGCCGGGGTAGCGGATCGGCGCCCCGCCGTCCCAGCCGAGCATGCTGCCGAAGAGCGCGCTGGCCGCGCGGTAGAAGCCGTCGGCGCTGCGCAGCGTCGTCGGCGCGATCGCCAGCACCAGCAGGCCGGTGTCGTGTTCGTGGTCGGCCACGCCGGAGAGCACCCCGGCGAGGACCTCGACCAGCAGCGTCAGCCCGGCTCCTTCCGAGCCGGAGCGGTCCATGTCGAAGACGAACTCGGGGTACGCGCCCCCGGGCGCGGCCATGCCCAGGGGGTTCATCGGCTGGCCGGGTTCGCCGCCCGCGGCGAGCACCAGCCCGATCATCGCGTGGGGCAGGGCGCGCGCGGCGTGGTGCCCGGCCCGGCCGAACGGCCCGACGCCGCGCAGCGAGACGAGCCCGACGCCGAAGCGGCCGGCCCGCGTCACCGCCCGGTCCATCGCGTCGCCGACCGCCCAGAGCCCGGGCGCGCGGCGGTAGTCGAGCAGCGCGGCGGCCCCGCGGTCGGCGATCATCAGCGGCTCGGCGTGCGGCACGACGTGCCCGGTCTTCAGCATCGGCAGGTGGATCCGGGTCAGGTCGGCGACGCCGGTGTCCGGGGAACCGACCAGGTCGCCGTGGCAGAGCGCTTCGGCCGCCATGCGGGCGCGCGGTTCGGGGAAGCCGTGGGCGGCGAAGACGTGTGCCACGAGGGTGACCAGCTCGTCGGCCCGCACGCGCGGCCAGGCCTGTTCCGGGATCGGGCTTTCCGGGGTTTCTTCTTCGAGGATGCGGGGTTCGGGACGGGCGGAGCGGAAGGGACGCGGTCTGAGAGGCACTTTCCCGACACTGCCCAACTGCGGGATCCGGCGTCAACGACGTGGGCCCGGGCCTACCCGACCGTGTGATCGAAGGCTCCGAAGAGTCGTACCCTGGGCGGCATGTGCCGAAACATCACCACCCTCCGAGGGCTCGAGCCGGCCGCGACGGGCGAGGAGATCGAGGCCGCGGCCCGCCAGTACGTGCGCAAGGTGACCGGCGTGCAGTCGCTGTCGGACGCCACGCGCGAACCGTTCGAAGCCGCGGTCGCCGAGATCACGGAGATCACCACGCGGCTGCTGGAGCAGCTGCCCGCCCGCCGTCAGCCACCGGCGACCATCCCGCCGCTGCGCCGTCCCGAGGTGCAGGCCCGAATCGCGGCCAAGGCGCTGAAGCAGGCCTGAACTGTCGTACCCCGTCGCTAGGCTGGCCGCATGAGCGGACAGGGCTTGGTACTGGGCGGCGGCGGGGTCGCCGGAGTCGCGTGGACGACGGGGTTGCTGACGGGGCTGGCCGAGCGCGGCCAGGACCTGACGGGCGCGGACCTGTTCGTCGGGACGTCGGCGGGATCGGTGGTCGCCGCGCAGGTGACCAGCGGTACGCCGCTCCAGGAGCTGTACGCGCGCCAGGCCGATCCGGCGCGGCAGACCCCGGAGATCCCGGCCGAAATCGACTTCGAGAAGTTCGCGGCCGACTTCGGCGGCGCGGTCACCGGCTCGACGTCACCGGCGGAGGTCCGGCGCGCGGTGGGCCGGCTCGCGCTGGCGGCCGAGACGGCGCCCGAGGCGGAGCGCCGCGCGGTGATCGAGGCGCGGCTTCCGGTGCACGACTGGCCGGAGCAGCGCCTGGTGATCGTGGCGGTCGACGCCGAGACGGGCGAGCCGCGCCGCTTCGACCGCGCGTCCGGGGTGTCCCTGGTCGACGCGGTGGCGGCGAGCTGCGCGGTCCCGGGCGTCTGGCCGGCGGTGACGATCGGCGGCCGGAGGTACGTGGACGGCGGCGTCCGCTCGGCCGAGAACGCCGACTACGCGGTGGGCTGCACCCGCGTCACGGTGGTCGCGCCGCTGGGAGTGGACGCTCCGCTGCCGATGGAAAAGCCCCTGCTCGAGGTGCTGGACGACCTGCGCGCGGCGGGCGCGGAGGTCGCCCTGATCACCCCGGACGAGGCTTCGGTGGCGGCGTTCGGCGAGAACCCGCTGGACCCGGCGACCCGCACCCCGGCCGCGGAGGCCGGCCGCGCGCAGGGTGCGGCGTTGACGCTCACCTGGAAGTAGGCCGCGAGCGGCGAGCGGAGATCCAGCCGGACAAGGCGAAGCCGGCGATCACCAGGCCGACGGCAGCGAACGTCACGAGCGCCACCAACGGCGGCTCGTGCACGGTGTCGACCGCGATCCGCTCGCCGTCCGGCCAGTACCGGACCCCGATCCGGGTGCCGGCGGTGTACTCGCGGGTTTTGCCACGGTCGATCCGCACCTCCCGCAGCCGGCTGCCACCGGGCTCGTCGACGCGGACGGCCGCCGTGTTCCAGCCGGTGATCCGTTCCACCGTCCCGGTCGAAGCGACCGAACCCGAGTAGCCGGAGATCGCGCTCCCGCCGACGAAGACGGCGACGAGCACCCCGAACACCACCAGTACCGGGCGGATCGCCCCGGCCCGCGGTTCCCGGTCTGCCACCCTCGGCCCCCTCCGCACGCGGCTCCCCATGACCTGGAGCACGTCCCGGGCCGGGCGCAGGTTGCCCCGGACTCCGTCGGCTACCCTCGTGGGGCGAGGTAGCGTGTCCGAGCGGCCGAAGGAACATGTCTTGAAAACATGCGAGGGGGCAACCTCTCCGTGGGTTCGAATCCCACCGCTACCGCTCCAGGCCCCGGGCGCGGAGTAGCCGCGCCCGGGTTCAGCCGTCCACCTGCTCCAGGTGCTCGAAGACCCGGCTGAAGGCAGCGGCGATCGTCGCCTGTTCCTCGGGGCTCAGCAGGTCGATGAGGTGCTCGCGCACCCCTTCCACGTGTGTCGGCGCCGCTTTCTCCAGCAGCGCCTTGCCTTCCTCCGCCAGCTCCGTGATGACGCCGCGCTTGTCCTCCGGGTCGCGCACGCGCCGGACCATGCCCGCGTCCTCCAGCCGGCCGACCTGGTGGGACAGCCTGCTTTTCGTGGACCCCATCAGCACCGCCAGCTCGGACATCCGCATCCGGTGGCCGTCCTGCATCTCCAGGCAGACGAGCACTTCGTAGTCCGTCAGCGACACGTCGTGCCGGTCGGCCAGCTCGCGGTGCAGAACCTGCCGCAGCTTCAAGGTCGCCACGATGTAGGAGCGCCACGCCGCCATCTCGGCTTCGTTCAACCAACGCACAGGCCGCTCCTCGGTCATAAGGCAGCCTAGAACGCTGATCAAGGGACCGCGCGGTCCGAGTCCGAACTGCGGCGGGTAAAAATGCCGTCGCAACATCGCCCGAAGGTGGGGTTACGAAAAGGTTGAGACTCGGCCGGAAAAGGCGCATTCTGCTTGTGGCGGAAGGTCGGCCAGGGTAAGGCGCGGCGACGGTGACGTGCCGGCCCGGCTCCCCGCCGGGAGAGGTCAGGTGGTTGCGTGGCGGGTGATCCTCGCGGTTGACCGCCTGCTGTGTCCCCGCGACCGGAACGGTTCACGAACGGGCCGGGCGCGATTGCGAACAGCACTGCGCGGGCTTCCTTGCGTTCCTGCAAACGGCGTCGATCGGGCCTGTATCGGGTCACGACCTCGGCAGTCGTGACGACAGCGCCTGAACGCCGGCCCCCTCTCGCGGCCAACCGCCGACCAAAGACACAACCTCGGTACAGAGCCTGGGTGTGGCCGTCAGCGCGACGGCCGCGCCCAGGCTCGTTACCATCTGCGGGTGAGATTCGACGACGATGCCGGCCTGGATGCCTCCGAAGTCCAGGACCTGCGCGGAAGCGGTGGAGGCGGCGGCGGGATCGGCGGCCGCGTTGCGCTCGGCGGCGGCGGGCTCGGCGTCGTCGGGCTGATCATCTACTTCGTGCTCTCCCAGCTCGGCGGGGTGAGCCCCGGCGGCAGCGGCCTGAGCGGCGGGCTCGGCGGCGTCGGCTCCGGCCAAGCGGTCGACAACTCGAAGCTTTCCAGCGAGTGCAAGACCGGCGCGGACGCCAACAAGAACCACGACTGCGCGATCGTCGCGGTCGTCAACTCCGTCCAGGACTACTGGACGCAGCAGTTCTCGCGCTCCGGCTCGACCTACCGGAAGGCGCCGACGAACTTCTTCAACGGCGGCGTGCGCACCGGCTGCGGCAGCGCGACCTCCGACACCGGGCCGTTCTACTGCCCGGCCGACTCGGAGGTCTACATCGACCTCTCCTTCTTCGACGAGCTGAAGTCCCGCTTCGGCGCGCAGGGCGGCCTCTTCACCGAGGCGTACGTCCTCGCGCACGAGTACGGCCACCACGTGCAGAACCTGCTCGGCACGTCGAAGAAGGGCACCGGCACCGGCCCGACGTCCGGTTCGGTGCGCCTGGAACTGCAGGCCGACTGCTACGCCGGCGTCTGGGCCAACCACGCCTCGACGACGCCGACCGAGAGCGGCAAGCCGCTGATCACCGACGTCACGCAGGACGACATCGCCTCCGCGCTGGACACCGCGTCCCGCATCGGCGACGACTACATCCAGCAGAACCTCGGCGGCGGCCAGGTCGACCGCTCGAAGTTCACCCACGGCACGTCCGCGCAGCGCAAGAAGTGGTTCACCACCGGTTTCCAGACCGGCGACCCGGCCCGCTGCGACACCTTCGGCACGAACAGCCTGGGCTAGGACACGACGAAGGGGCCGTCCCGTCCGGGACGGCCCCTTCGTTCTGTCGTCAGGCGGTCAGCGCGTGCGGGTCGCCGGCCACGGCGTGCGCGGAGAAGTTCCGCTGCGCGCCGCGTTCGGCGGCCTTCTGCTTGGCCGACTTCGCCTTGCCCGGCTGGACGCCGTTGATGCTCTCGGTGCTCGTCGCGTAGACGCCGAGGGCCCAGGCGACGCCGTCCGCGTTGCGGTCCAGCGCGACCCGGTCGACGTTGCCGAGGTTGTCGCACGCCTGGTGGTAGCACGGGTCGAACGCGATCCCGGCGGTGCCGCCCCACTTCGCCGCCTGTGCCGGGGTCTTGACGACCTCGGCGCCGGTGTCCAGGCCGCCGGCCGGGATGCCGACGGCGATGAACTCGCCGTAGTCGGAGCGGCCGGTGAAGTCGGTGCCCTCGAGGGACACGCCCCGCCCGGCCTGCATGAAGTCGACGAAGGTCTTCTCGATCTGCGCCGAGCCGTACGGACCCGCGCCCGCGCCGACGCCGTCGGAGTTGTCACCGTCGTAGGCGAAGTACCCGGCGTTCGGCGAGCCGATCATGTCGAAGTTCAGGTACAGCGCGATGTCGAGCTGCTGCTCGAAGCTCAGCTGGTCGACGTAGTACGTCGAGCCGATCAGGCCGAACTCCTCCGCGCTCCAGAAGCCGAAGCGGACGGCGTTGTTGACCTTCGGGCTGCTTCCCAGCTGCAGCGCGGTCTCGAGCAGGGCCGCCGAGCCGGTGCCGTTGTCGTTGATGCCCGGGCCGGCCGGAACGCTGTCGAGGTGCGACCCCAGCATCACGACGTTGTCCTTGCGGCCACTCTTGGTCTCGGCGATGACGTTGTAGCTGGTCCGCGCCTCCTGGAAGGCACGCAGCTCGAGCGTCACGTTCTGCCCGCCCAGCGTGGCCAGCTGCGCCCCGGCGGCCGCCGTCACGCCGCCGGTCGGGATCTTCGCGTTCTCCGGGCCGCCGAGCGTCCCGTTCAGGTCGCCGTCGGTGTTGTTGTAGACGATCGCGCCGATCGCGCCCGCCGCCGCGGCGGTCTCCTGCTTCTGCGCGAACGAGCAGCCGCCGCGCTTGATCAGCGCGATCTTGCCGGCGACGTCGGCGGGGTAATCGGTGGCCTCGCAGCCGCTGGTGTCGTCGACCGCGACCACGGCGAGCGGCGCGGTGATGCCGCCGACGGGCGTCGAGACGGTGTACTCCATCGCGATGACCGGGACGTCCTGGCCGCCCGCGGTCAGCTTCTCGGCCAGGGTTTCCGAGTAGGTGAACGGGAACTCCTGGCGGGTCACCTGGAAGCCGGCCGCTTCGAGCTTGGTCGCGATGTACTCGGCGGACTTCTGGTGGCCCGCGGTGCTCGCCGCCCGGGTGCCGCCGTTGCTGTCGGCGATGCGCTGCAGGGCGATCAGGTGCCGGTTGACCCCGTTGACGTCGACTTTCTTGACGAGCTGCTTCGCCAGAGCGGGACCGTCGGGGACTGTCGTCGCGGCGGCGGCCGGGGTGAGGCCGAGCACCAGCGTCGCCCCGGCGGCGATCGCCACCGGAGGGAGGAATCTCTTTCTGAAGAGTGACATGGTTGCTCACCTTTGTGCGATATGCGAAGTACGTCAATGCGTCATTCGGCGGGAGCTTCCGGCACCGGGATACAGTCGACGCATGTACGCGATCACCATCCGTGAGCCAGGTGACCCGGAAGTTCTCGAGTGGGCGGAGGTCGCGGATCCGCGCCCCGGCCCCGGTGAAGTGCTGCTGGACGTCACGGCGAGCGCGGTGAACCGGGCGGACCTCCTGCAGCGCCAGGGCCACTACCCGCCGCCGCCCGGGGCCAGCGAAACGATCGGCCTGGAGTGCTCGGGCACGATCGCCGAACTCGGCGAAGGCGTCGAAGGCTGGAACGTCGGCGACGAGGTCTGCGCGCTGCTCGCGGGCGGCGGTTACGCGGAGAAGGTCGTCGTCCCGGCCGGGCAGCTGCTGCCGGTGCCGGGCGAGGTCGACCTGATCGCCGCGGCCGGGCTGCCCGAGGTGGCGTGCACGGTGTGGGCGAACGTCGTGATGCACGCGAAGCTCGCCGAGGGCGAGGTGCTGCTGGTGCACGGCGGCGCCGGCGGCATCGGCACGCACGCGATCCAGGTCGGCAAGGCACTCGGCGCGACCGTCGTCGTCACCGCGGGTTCGGAAGACCGGCTCGACCGCTGCCGCCAGCTCGGCGCGGACCTGGCGATCAACTACAAGGAAAAGGACTTCGTCGAGGTCGTCAAGAAGGACTTCGGCGGCGCGAACGTCATCCTCGACAACATGGGCGCGTCCTACCTGGGCCGCAACGTCGACGCGCTGCAGCAGGACGGCCGGCTGGTGATCATCGGCATGCAGGGCGGGGTCAAGGGCGAGCTGAACGTCGGCGCGCTGCTCGGCAAGCGGGCTTCGGTGTTCGCGGCGGGGCTGCGTTTCCGGCCGCTGGAGCAGAAGGCGGCGATCGTCGCCGACGTCCGCGAACGGCTGTGGCCGCTGGTCGCGGAGGGTGCCGTCAAGCCGGTCATCGGCCAGGTCGTCCCGATGGCCGAGGCCGCGTCCGCGCACCGCGCCCTGGAAGAGGGCAGCGTGTTCGGGAAGATCCTGCTGGCCGCGAAGTCCTAACGCAGTTCGTCGAGGACCCGCACGAGCTGGTTGATCTCGAAGACGTTGGAGTAGTGGGCGAGCCCGATCCGCACGGCGCCGCCCACTTCTCCGACGCCGAGTGACGCGAAGACGCCGGCCGCGCCGTCGTCCGCGAAGGCGCACAACCCCTGCGATGCCAGGTACTCGGCCACTTCGGGTGCCTTCTTGCCGGCGACGGCGAAGGCGAGCGCGGGGATCCGGCGCATGGCGTTGCCGATGACCATGATGTGCCGCAGCGACAGCAGCTCCGTGGACAGCTGCGCGAGCAGCCCGGCGTGGTACGACTTCGCCGAGCCGAGCGAGGTGACCAGCCGCTCGCGGCGGGAGCCGGACGCGGCGTCGTCGAGGCCGGCGAGGTAGTCGATGGACGCGATCAGCCCGGCCAGCAGCGGGTAGGCGTGCGGCCCCAGCTCGAGGCGGGCCGCGCCGCGCGCCGCCGGGTCGAGCGAGACGGACGAGATGCGTTCGATCAGTTCGGGGTCGCGGAAGACGAGCGCCCCGACCGAAGGGCCGCCCCACGCCTGCGCGGAGACGACCATGACGTCGGCGCCGAGAGCGTTGATGTCCAGCGGCAGGAACGGCGCGGCGTAGGTGGCGTCGACGACGACCAGCGCGCCGACGCGCTTGGCGAACTCGATGATCGTCGGGACGTCCGGCCGGGTGCCGACGGAACCGGACGCGAGGGTGACCGCGACGGCCTTCGTGCGCGCCGACACGAGCTGCTCGTACTGCCACGCGGGCAGTTCGCAGGTCTCGATGTCGATTTCGCCCCACCGCACGACGGCGCCGACGCGCTTCGCGGCGCGCTGCCACGGCGCGAGGTTCGCTTGTTCGTCGAGCCTCGACACGACGACTTCGTCGCCGATGGTCCAGCGCTCGGCGAGCGCGTCGCAGAGGCGGCGCAGCATCACCGGCGCACTCGGCCCGAGCACGACGGCGGCCGGATCGGCACCGACGAGGTCGGCGACGGCCCGGCGGGCCGCGGTCACGATGCTTTCCGCGCGCTGTGAGGCCGGAAACGCTCCGCCCGGCCCGGACACCGGGGCGCGCATCGCCGTGGAAACGGCCGAAGCGACCTGTTCCGGGACCAGCATTCCGGCGGCGCCGTCGAAGTGAATCCAGCCGTCACCCAGCGCGGGAAAGAGCCCACGGATACGAGCGACGTCGAACGCCATGGGGACACCGTACGGACGTGCGGTTTCGCCGTGCGTCCGGGGTTGGGTGGAGAACCACCGGGAACCCCGATAGCCGCTACGCTCGGAGACGAACACCCCGCAGGTGTCGCGGAGCGTGTTGAACGCAAGCCAGGATGGAGCACATGACCGAGCCGAACTTCACAGCGGGTGACCCCGGCCAGGAATCTTCACCCCACGTGGTGGTAGTCGGGCAAGACGGCTCCCGTCTCGAGGGCGCGGAGCAAGCCGAGGCGGTGGGCGAGCTCATCGAAGAGCCGGCCAAGGTGATGCGGATCGGCACGATGATCAAGCAGCTGCTGGAGGAGGTCCGCGCGGCCCCGCTGGACGACGCGTCCCGCACCCGGGTCCGCGAGATCCACCAGACTTCGGTGAAGGAGCTGGCGGCTTCGCTGGCACCGGAACTGCAGGAGGAGCTCGAGCGGCTGGTCCGCCCGTTCACGGACGACTCGACGCCTTCGGACGCGGAGCTGCGGATCGCGCAGGCTCAGCTGGTCGGGTGGCTGGAGGGTCTGTTCAGCGGGATCCAGACGGCGTTGTTCGCCCAGCAGATGGCGGCCCGAGTCCAGCTGGAGCAGATGCGGCGCGGGTTGCCGGCCGGGCCTTCGGCTGCTGGTGGGGCTCATGAGGGGCATGGGCCGGGGATCTCGGGGACTGGGCAGTACCTCTGACGGTTCTTCTCTGACGGTTCTTCCGTGAAGGCCTCCCTGCCGGCTCTTGTGGTCGGTTCGGAGGCCTTCACGGCTTTCGGGTGGCTTCTGGGGGCTTCGGCCGGGGTTGCGGTGAGGTTGTCCACAGACCATGGGGGATGTGGACAACTCCTGTGGACAACTTGCCGGCAGCTTGCGCCTCCAAGCCCCTCAGGGCCGCAGGCTGCTGAAGAAGTCGCGGATGTCGCCGACCAGGGCGTCCGGTTCCTCCAGGGCCGGGAAGTGGCCGCCGCGGGGGAACTCTGTCCAATGGACGATCTTGTCCGTTCGCTCCGCCAATGTCCGGATCGGCAGGCCGATGTCGTCCGGGAAGACCGCTACTCCCGTCGGGACCACGTTCGGCGCCGGGGGTGCTCCCCACCCTCCCGTCAGCGCCGCGTACAGCCGGGCCGATGAGTTGGCCGTCTCCGTGAACCAGTAGATCGACACGTCCGCCAACAGGTCGTCGCGGTCGATCAAGTCCACCGAGGTGTTCGAGAACGAGCGGAACTTCTCCGCGATCCACGCCAGCTGTCCCGCCGGGGAATCGTGCAGGCCGTACGCAAGCGTTTGCGGCTTGGTCGCCTGGATCATCGCGTAGCCGGTTCCGGACGCCGAGAACGCCTGGCCCTTCTCCAGCGAACGCTCGGCCTTGGCCAGTTCCGGACCGCTCAAGCCGGAGACGTCCGACGCGGTTCGCGCCACCGCCGACGCCAGCATCGTCACGTGGATCCCCAGCACTCGCGAAGGGAACTGGGTCGCCAGCTCGCGTGAGATGATCGCGCCCCAGTCGCCGCCGTGGGCTCCGAAACGCTCGTATCCCAAGCTCGTCATCAGCGTCGCGAACGCCCGCGCGATGCGGTCCGGGCCCCAGTCCGGCGTCGGTGTCGGCCCTGAGAAGCCGTAGCCCGGGATCGACGGGACCACCACCGTAAGAGCCGAAGCGGGGTCGCCGCCGTACGCGCGCGGGTCCGTCAGTGGCCCGATGACGTCCAGGAACTCGACGATCGACCCCGGCCAGCCGTGCGTCAGCAGCACCGGCGTCGCGGACGGCTCCGGGGAAACCACGTGCAGGAAGTGCACCTTCGTGCCGTCGATCGTCGTCGTGAACTGCGGGAAGCCGTTGATGCGCTCTTCCTGCGCCCGCCAGTCGAAGCCCGTGCGCCAGTACTCCGCCAGCTCACGCACGTAGTCGACGGGCGCCCCGAGCCGCCAGCCGGCGTCGGCGGGCTGATCGGGCCAGCGCGTGTTCGCCAAGCGCGCGCGGAGGTCGTCGAGGGCGCTCTGCGGGACGTCGATGTGGAACGGCGTGATCGTCATACCCGCGACAGTAGGAGCTATCGCGGACAGATCCGGTCCTCGAGACGATCCAGTACCCGGTCGACGCCCCGACCATCCACTGTGGACGACGCCGTCGCCGACAGCCGCCGCCGAAGCGCCGCGTCGGAGAGCAGTGAACGCAACACCGCGGTGACCGAAGGCAGCCGCTCCGCCAAGGATTCCGCGGGGCCGAGCCCCGCCGCCAGGCCGAGTTCCACCGCGGCCCGGTAACCCGGGTCCTGGTTGTCCACCAGCCGCACCGCCGCCGTCGGGACGCCGAGGCAGCACAGCTCGACGAACGTCACCCCGGCCGCGCTCACCGCGACGTCGGTCGTCGCGAACAGCTCCAGCAGCGCGGGGCTCGGCGCCGCGACCCGGATCGACTGGTCCGGCCGCAAGGCGGGCAGCGCGGGTTCACCGCGCACCAGCACGTCCGCCGCGAACGGCAGTTCCGTGTCGCGAAGCGCGCGAAGCAGCAACCCGACCGTCGGCGCCCACTGGTCACCACCGCCCAGGGCCACCGTGACGTGCGGCGGTGGCCCGGAAAGCACCCGGCGCGTAGACCGCACGACGTCCCGAAGCGGCGCGTACGCGATCCCTCGCAGCAAGACGTCCGAGCCGTCGTCAGGCCGGAAAGAAGGCGCGAAACCCGAGTCCACGACGATGTCCGCGGGCCGGCGCCCGAACACGTCGTCCTCGATCGACACGAGCAGCGCGCCGACCGCGTTGACCTCTTCGCGCAGGTCACCGAGGCCGTAGTGGTCGACGACCACCGCGTCGAACCCGGAAGCGTCGAAAGACCCGCGCGAGACGCCCAGCTCGTCGAAGCGCGAAGCGAGCCACTCCGCGTTGTCGGTGCGACCCGAGAACACGACCGAGTAACCCCGCGCCACCGCCCGCTCGGCATAGGCGACCATCCGCGCGACGTGCCCGGCGCCGATCGACGCCGACGCGTCCGCGCGCAGGAGCAGCTTCACGAGCCGACTTTCTTCTGCTCGACGTGCGCGTTCAGTGCCACCAGGTCCGGCCGCGACCGCAGCAGCGCGACCACCGCCCTCCAGTCGCCGACGCCGTCGCCGAGTTCGCCGACCACAGCGGAAAGCAGAGCCCAGTCCTCCGCGGTGTCCAACGTCACGCGCAGGTCGCCGGCCGCCGGGCTCACCACGATCCCGGTGCACGAGTAGCGCGAAGGATCCGAATAGATTCCCGACGTGACGTGCTCGCGGTGCGCGCCCACAGCCGTCGAGGCCTGCTCGGCCAGCACAGCGGCCCGCACCAGCTCGGCGTCGAACCCGCGCGGCAGCGTCCGGACCAGCGTCGTGCTCACGTAGTCGAGCGACGGCTGGGCCCGCCACAGCGTCGCGAGCTGGCCGATCAGCGCCGGGTCCAGCAGCGGGCAGTCGGCGGTGAGCCTGATCACGGCGTCGGCGGGGTGCTCTCGCAACGCCAGCCCGAAGCGGTCGAGGACGTCGTCGAGCGGGCCACGCACCACCGCGGCGCCACACCGAGCCGCCTCGATAGCGACGTCGTCGTCCGAAGCGTCCGAAGACGTCGCGACCACCACCTGGTCGACGCCGGGTGCGGCCGCCGCGGCCCGGACGACCCAGCCCAGCACGCTGCGGCCGCCGAGCGTGCGCAGCACCTTGCCGGGGAGCCTGGTCGAGGACGACCGGGCCTGGATGACGGCGTTGACCACGGGCGCTGCACGCATGGGTGACATGATGGCCGACGGCCACAGTCACCGAAACGCGGAGGTCAACGATGTCCGAGCTGGATGGCTCCAGCATCCTGCTCACCGGCGGGACCGGTTCCTTCGGCAAGGCGTTCATCGCGCACGCGCTCGCCGAACTGAACCCGAGCCGGCTGGTCGTGCTCTCCCGCGACGAGCTGAAGCAGTACGAAACGCGCCAGCTGTTCGGCGACGACCCGCGCCTGCGCTGGTTCATCGGCGACATCCGCGACCGGCGCCGGCTCGAGCGCGCCATGCACGGCGTCGACTACGTCGTGCACGCCGCCGCGCTCAAGCAGGTCGACACCGGCGAGTACAACCCGTTCGAGTTCGTCCAGACCAACGTCATGGGCTCGCAGAACGTCATCGAGGCCGCGATCGACACCGGCGTCAAGAAGGTCGTCGCGCTGTCGACGGACAAGGCGTCCAGCCCGATCAACCTCTACGGCGCCACCAAGCTGTGCGCCGACCGGATGTTCATCAGCGGCAACCACTACGCGGCCGCGCACGTCACGCGGTTCTCCGTGGTCCGCTACGGCAACGTGATGGGCTCGCGCGGCAGCGTCATCCCGTTCTTCCGCAAGCTGGCCGAGCAGGGCGAGTCGCTGCCGATCACGCACAAGGACATGACCCGGTTCTGGATCACGCTCCCCCAGGCCGTGCGGTTCGTCGTCGACTCCTTCGACCAGATGCACGGCGGCGAGCTGTACGTGCCGCGGATCCCGAGCATGCGGCTGGTCGACCTGGCCCAGGCGATCGCGCCGGGCAGCGAGATGCACGAAGTCGGCATCCGCCCGGGCGAGAAGCTGCACGAGGAGATGATCGCCCCCGACGACGCGCGCCGGACGGTCCAGCTCAAGGACCGCTACGTCGTGCAGCCGCACCTGGCCGGCTGGGGCTTCCAGCCGCCGGCGGACGGCACGCCGATGCCGGAGGGCTTCGCCTACCGCTCGGACACCAACGACCTCTGGCTGGACGCGGAGGAGCTGCGCGAACTGGTCGAGCAGCATGGGTGACTTCCTGCCGTACGGCCGCCAGTCGATCAGCGAAGAGGACATCCAAGCCGTCGTCGACGTGCTGCGCGGCGACTGGCTGACCACCGGGCCCGCGGTCCAGCAGTTCGAAAACGACCTCGCGACGCACACCGGCGGGACACCGGCCGTCGTCGTCACCTCGGGCACCGCGGCGCTGCACGTCGCGTACGCGGCAGCCGGTATCAAGGCCGGTGACGAGGTCGTCGCCTCGCCGATGACGTTCGTCGCCACCGCCGCGACCGCCGCCCTGCACGGCGCGAAGGTGGTCTTCGCGGACGTCGAGGCGGACACCGGCAACCTGGACGTCGAGGCAGCCCGAGCCGCGGTGACCGAACGGACGAAGGTCGTCGCCGCCGTCGACTACGCCGGCCACCCGGCTGAGCTGGACGCCCTCGCCGAGGTCGCGCACCACGCGGGCGCGCTGCTGCTGGAGGACGCGGCGCACTCCGTCGGCGGCTCTTGGCAGGGCCGCGCGGTGGGCTCGATCGCCGATCTGACGACGTTCTCGTTCTTCCCGACGAAGAACCTCACGACGGCCGAAGGCGGCGCCGTCGTCACGCCCCGGGAAGACCTGCTGGACCGGGCGCGGAAGTTCCGCAACCACGGTCTGGTCCGCGACCGCGCCGAGCAGCGCTACCCGGACGAAGGCGGCTGGCACCAGGAGGTGCACGAGTTCGGCTTGAACTACCGCCTGCCGGACGTCCTCTGCGCCCTCGGCAGTAGCCAGCTCACGCGGCTCGCGGAGTTCAAGAAGCGCCGCGCCGAGATCCACGCCCGCTACAACGCGGCGCTGGCCGACGTCGAGGGCGTGGCGACACCGCCGAGCCGCCCGGGCGCCGACCCCGTGTGGCACCTCTACCCGCTGCGGGTCCTCGAAGGCCGCCGCAAGGCGCTGTTCGAGCACCTGCGCGGCGTCGGCATCGGCGTCCAGGTCAACTACATCCCGGCGTACTGGCACCCGGTGTTCGAGGACCTCGGCTACCGGCGCGGGCTCTGCCCGAACGCCGAGGCGTACTACGAGCAGGAGCTCTCGCTGCCGCTGTTCCCCTCGCTGACGGACGCCGACGTCGACCGCGTCGTCGACGCCGTGCGCGCGTTCTTCTAGATCAGGTCCCAGGTCAGGGGCGTGCCCTTCGCGGCGTCGACGCGGAAGGTGCGCCCCACGACCTTGGTGATCTCGGCCGGGGCCAGGCCACCGGCGGGCCGGATCGACCGGACGTTCGCCGGCGTCACCTCGTCGCCGGCGCGGACGTCCTCGACGACGTAGAGAGACCGGCGCAGCCGCAGGCCCTCCTTCTCGCTTTCGCGCGGGCCCAGCACCGCCTGCCCCAGCGCTTCCCACGCCCGGTGCGTCTCGGTGACCAGCGCGGCCAGCTCCGCCGGCTCCAGCGAGAACTCGGAGTCGACGCCGCCGTCGGCCCGGGCCAGCGTGACGTGCTTCTCGATGGCCACCGCACCGAGCGCGACGGCCGCGACCGGCGCCCCGATGCCCGGCGTGTGGTCGGAGAGGCCCACCAGCGTCTGCGTCAGGCCGGCCAGCAGCGGCAGGCCGCGCAGGTTGCTCTCGGACGGCGACGCCGGGTAGCTCGCGGTGCAGCCGAGCACGATCAGCTGGTCGTTGCCTGCCTCGCGGGCGGTGCGCACCGCGGCGTCGATCTCGGCGACGTTCGCCATGCCGGTGGAGATGACCAGCGGCTTCCCGGTGCGCGCGCACAGCTCGATCAGCGGCAGGTCGACGATCTCCGACGACGCGATCTTGTACGCCGGCGCGTCCAGGGACTCCAGCAGCTCGACGGCGGTCGGGTCGAACGGGCTGGAGAAGATTTCCAGCCCGCGAGCGCGGGCCCGTTCGAACAGCGGCGCGTGCCATTCCCAGGGCGTGTGCGCCTTTTCGTACAGTTTGTACAGGTTTTCGCCGCCCCAGAGGGAATGCGAGTCCCCGATCCGGAACGCCGGGGTGTCGACGTCGATGGTGATCGTGTCGGGGCGGTAGGTCTGCAGCTTGACCGCCTGCGCGCCGGTTTCGGCGATGGCGTCGATGATCTGCAGCGCCCGGTCCAGATCGCCGTTGTGGTTGCCGGACATCTCGGCGATGACGAACGGCGCGTGGCCGGGGCCGATGTGGTGCGCGCCGAACCGGATGTCGTGCATGGTGCCTCCCCGGGGTGGACTGCGGGTCAGCTCAGAGTCTTGCGCAGCTGCCGGAAGCCGCTGACGGCAGGCGCGGCTTCGACGTAACCGGCGCGCTCGAAGAGCTTCGCCGAAGCGGTGTTGTCCTGGTGGACGGCGGCCAGCACGACCCGGACTCCGAGGCGCTCGCGCGCCGCGCGCTCCCCCTCGGCGAGCACCGCGCCGGACCGGCCGCGGCCGCGCTGCTCCGGCGCGAGGGTGATGCTGACTTCCCAGCCGTCACCATCCCGGCGGTCGAACCGGACGGTGCCCGCCGGCTCGTCTTCGTGCTCGACGACGAGCAGCAGCCGGCCGGGATCGGCGAGCACCCCGCGCAACCACGCGAGGTGCTCGTCCAGGGCCACCACGGCCGTCGAGCGCGACGACTGCCGCGTCCGCGGGTCGTTCCGCCAGCCGAGCAGCAGCCCGGCGTCGGCTTCGGTGGCTTCCCGGGCGCGCAACCTACTGGCTGACGGGCTCTTCGACCCGGTCCTCGAGGCGGCGCAGCCGGTCCTCGTACCGGGAGATGCCGGCGAGCCGGACGCGGATCTGGGCGTGCTGGCGCTGGATCTCCTCGATGAGCGTGCGGGCTTCGGAGATCTGGGCGCTGTCGGTGCTGGGCACCAGCGACATCGACTCGCGCAGCGTCTCCAGGCGGCCTTCCTGCGCGGCCACGTGCGGAATCAGGCGGTCGAGCTCGGCGCGGGTCCAGCGCAGGTCGCCGCGGGCCTGCTCGAGGTTGTGCTCGGCGTTGTCCAGCCGGCGCCGGTGGTCGGCGGTGGCATGCTCGAGGTTGTTGACGCGCTCGGCCAGCCCGCGCGTGCGGTCGTCGACCCGGAAGTCGATGAGCCGGGCGATCCGGTCGACGAGGCCTCTGCCGAGTTTCTGCACTGCCATGAGTGGGTCCTTACGTGGGTGGGGAGGCGCGTCTAGCGCAGGAGGGTGGTGTCACCGGTCTTGGTCCAGGAGTCCAGCAGCCGCCCTTCGGCGGCGATCTGGTGCTCCGGCCCGACGATGCAGGAATCGCCCGCGGCGTGCTCCCACGACGTCTGGTCCGGGTTGTCGATGAACGAGAACCCGGTGAGCACGAGCTGCGCGGTCGGGAACGACGTGCGCGCGATCCAGGCGGCCAGCGTGCCGGTGGTCGACCACGTCGGCTCGTCGCGGGTCGGCAGGCCCAGCGCGTCCGACAGCGGCAGCACGACCTCGCGGTTCGACACCGGGACCGCGCCGAGGTCGGGGGGCCACCAGCCCGGCACGTCCTCCGGTTCCCAGTGCATCCGGCCGGGCTCGACCAGCAGGTAGAGGCGCTTGCGGTAGTCCTGGAAGACGTACGGGGTGGCCCGGATCGCCCGGTTGAACACCACGACGTGCGTCCGCGAGCCGACGATCTCCTCGCCCGGCTTGTCGACGACGAAGCCGTTGACCCGGATCACCAGGTCGCACGCGTCGATCGCCTTCGCCCGCTGGGGGTCGGGCGGGAGCGGCTGGTTTCCGACGACGGCCACCGAGCGCGGGTCGGGCCGGTCGGCGTACGCCGCGAGCAGGTTGACCATCAAGCTCGCCGCGCCGAGAGCAGCAGTCATAAGCGGAGAAAGTACCAGCACGCAGGACACACCCCACCGCGTAGCGGTCCCTAACCTCTACCACACGGGCGGGGTGGGCCGGACGCCGCTCATCCCATCGGTACCCTCGTCCACGTGCATGCCACCAGCACGGTTCAGGCCGCGGACTCACCCGTAGCGACGTCGGCGCCCCCGACGTCGGACAGCAAGACGTTCGCGCGTGCCTTCGCCGACATCAAGGCCGGTTTCTCCGCCCGCGAGCTGTGGGGTCACCTCGGCTGGCAGGACATCAAGCAGCGGTACCGCCGCTCGGTGATCGGTCCGTTCTGGATCACCATCAGCCAGGCGGTCATCGCGCTCGGGCTCGGGCTGCTGTACTCGCAGCTGTTCCACTCGCCGATCGAGGTGTTCCTGCCCTACCTGTCCACCGGTTTCATCCTGTGGGGCTTCATCAGCGGGTGCCTGGCCGAGGGCATGGAGACGTTCATCTCCAACGAGGGCCTGATCAAGCAGCTCCCGGCACCGCTGAGCGTGTACATGCTGCGCACGGTGTGGCGGCAGACGCTGCTGCTGGCGCACAACATGATCGTCTACGTCGTGATCCTCGTAATCTTCTTCAGCGCACTGGACAACCGGTACTCGCTGGGTTCACCGGACGGCCTGTGCCAGGGGGACCTGTACTGCCACCCGGGCCTGAGCTGGAACATCCTGCTCGCCATCCCCGGCTTCTTCCTGCTCGCGCTGAACGCGGGCTGGGTGACGCTGCTGCTGGGCATCATCTCGACCCGCTTCCGCGACATCCCGCAGGTCATCAACTCGCTGATCCAGCTGCTGTTCTACGGCACGCCCATCGTGTGGCCGGTCGACCAGCTGCTCGGCGGCGGGGCTCGCGCGAGCATCTCGTGGGTGCTGCCGATCATCCAGCTGAACCCGCTGTACCACTTCATGCAGGTGGTACGGGCCCCGCTGCTCGGCCAGTCGTTCACCCCGGGCAACTGGATCGTGGTCGGCTCCATCACCATCGTCGGCTGGGCGCTCGCGCTCGTCGCGATGCGCAACTACCGTGCTCGCGTCTCCTACTGGGTGTGACAAATGGTCAGCATTGACGTCCACAACGCCTTCGTCGACTTCCCCATCTTCGACGCGAAGACCCGGTCGATGAAGAAGAAGGTCCTCGGCAAGGTCGGCGGCAAGATCGGCACCGACACGAAGGTGCCGATCATCGAAGCCCTGCACGACGTGACGCTTTCGCTGCGCGAAGGCGACCGGGTCGGCCTGGTCGGGCACAACGGCGCCGGCAAGTCCACGCTGCTGCGGCTGCTCGCCGGGATCTACGAGCCGACCCGCGGGTCCTCGCGGATCCAGGGCAAGATCGCGCCGGTGTTCGACCTCGGCGTCGGCATGGACCCGGAGATCTCCGGGGTCGAGAACATCATCATCCGCGGCCTCTTCCTCGGCATGACGGCCAAGGAGATGGAGAAGCGCGTCGACGACATCGCGGAGTTCACCGAACTCGGCGACTACCTGCAGATGCCGCTGCGGACGTATTCGACGGGCATGCGCGTGCGGCTGGCGCTGGGCGTCGTCACCTCGATCGACCCGGAGATCCTGATCCTCGACGAGGGCATCGGCGCGGTCGACGCGGCGTTCCTGAACAAGGCGCGCGACCGGCTCAAGGACCTCGTCAAGCGCTCCGGCATCCTGGTGTTCGCCAGTCACTCCGACGAGTTCCTGTTCGAGCTGTGCGACTCGGCCCTCTGGATGGACGAAGGCCACATCAAGCAGCAGGGTTCGCTGCGGGACGTCCTCACCGCGTACAAGGGGCGTGACCCGTTCGAGAACATGAGCCAGGAAACTCTGGCGCGCTTCGGCGTCGAGCCGGCGGCGACGACGAACGGCGGCGAATGATGGCCAGCGAGACCCGGCAGCTGCCCGACGGCGCGGTCGTCGGCGTGGTCGTCACGCGGCACCGGCGCGAGCTGCTCGCGGACTCGCTGAAGATCATCGCGGCCCAGACCCGGCCGGTCGACCACCTGGTCGTGGTGGACAACGGGCCGGACGACTCGGCTCGTGAGGTCGTCGAGAACTACCCGCTGCCGCACACGTACCTGCCTTCGCACCGCAACCTCGGTGGCGCGGGCGGGTTCGCGCTGGGCATGCTGCACGCGCTGTCGCTGGGCGCGGACTGGGTCTGGCTGGCCGACGACGACGGGCGGCCGGCCGACGAGAACGTGCTCGCGATCCTGCTGGAGGAAGCGGAAAAGCGGGACCTGGCGGAGGTTTCGCCCGTGGTGTCCAACATCGACGCCCCGGACAAGCTGGCGTTCCCGCTCCGCCGCGGCCTGACGTGGAAGCGGTCGCAGTCCGAGCTGGGCGTGGACTTCCTGCCCGGCATCGCGTCCCTGATGAACGGCGCACTGTTCCGCGCGTCCACTTTGGACGTCGTCGGCGTGCCGGACCTGCGCCTGTTCTTCCGCGGCGACGAGGTCGAGCTGCACCGCCGGCTGGTGCGGTCGGGGCTGCCGTTCGGCACGTCGCTGAAGACGAAGTACCTGCACCCGGACGGCTCGGACGAGTTCAAGCCCATGCTGGGCGGCAAGTTCCACGCGCAGGACCCGGAGAACGAGGTCAAGCGGTACTACACGTACCGCAACCGCGGGTACCTGTTGTCCCAGCCGGGAATGCGCAAGATCGGCGCGCTGGAGATCCTCCGGTTCGGACTGTACTTCGTAGGCGTGAAGCGCGACCCGAAGGCGTTCATGCAGTGGCTGAAGCTGGTGCGCCAGGGCCGCGCGGAGAAGTTCTACCGCTACTGAAACTGCCCTTCGAGCGGCACCGGCACGGACTCCGTCCGGACGTCGGCGAGCTCGGCGGCGGGCACGGTGCGGCGCCACACGCGGTAGTCCACTTCGGACAGTCCCAGGTCGCGCGCGGTGAGGTAGTCCTCGTCGGCCAGGTGCAGGTCGGCGGTGTCGCGCGTCCGGCCGAGGAGCTCGAAGGTGCCCCCGCGCCACCGGCACAGTGTCCGCACGAAGGTGAGCTCGTCCAGCTCCACCTGGTCGACGGCCTTCATCCGGAAGCCGTAGGTCTCCCCGAAGTCGGGGGGCGCGGCGGCGCCGGGCAGCGGGTGCAGGACGACCCGGGCGGGGCCGGCGAACTCGGCGTCGAAGTCCCCACCGCGGTACCGCGCGGTGTAGCCACGCCGCACGAGCGGCGGCAGCGGCACGGGCGGCGGGAAGAAGGCGGCCTCGCCGAAAGCGTCCTTCTGGTCAGGGATCCAGCCGACCTTACGGCTGTGGTACTGCCCGAGCCGCTCTTCGGTGTTGTCGGCGCGACGCACGAGCAGTTCGGCGCCGACGGGGATTTCGACCAGCCGCAGGACGTATTCGGGTAGCGGGTGGTCGACGCCGGGGAAGTACCCGGTCCCGAGGTACGGCGGCGGGTAGACGCGGGCGACGCCGAGTTCGGCGGAGATCTCGCGGTCGCTCGAGCCGTAGGAGGTGCGGAACGGGAACGTGTGGCCGGCGGTGAACCGGAGCAGGTAGAGCTCGTCGAGCGGGCCCCAGCCGGGGATCTTGGCGAGGCCGTAGTTCCGGACCATGGCGGCGGTGTCGAGTTCGGCGACGTCCTCGGCGCGGCCGGCGAACCCTTGGACCCGATGCGGTTCGAAGCGGCCGGGGACGAGGACGTTGCCCAGGTAGAGGCCGGCCAGGCCCGGCTTGACCGGTAGCTGGACGACGGTGCTGCCGAGGAGACCGGCGGGTGCGTCAGCGGTCATCGTTTCCTCCGGTCTCGAGGTGGTCGGTGCGCTCTTCGCGGAGGTTAGTCACCATGTGCTTCGGTACAGATGCGAAGAATGTGAACATGTCCTGCCGGTCGAATTGGACTTCGGGGTGTTCTTCCGGCTTGGCCCAGGTTTCGGCAAGCCAGTGCCCGTCCCCGGTCCCCACCACGCCGATGCCGTACCGGTCGTCGCCCTCGCGGTAGATCTCGAACTCGTGACCGAGGAAGGTGCCCCAGGTGCGGACGGTGTACCACTCGTCCAGGTCCGCGATGGGCACCTGCTTCCACGGAGCGCCGTCGCGGTAGAGCTGCATATCCGCGGGAACTCGTTCGGCCGCGGCGTATGTCTCGCCCCGGTAGACCGCGCGTTCGGCGGGCGAGATCTTACGGATTCCCGGCACTTACCCCTCCTCGTCCGCGCACGTCGAACCAGCCGCGGTCGGGGAGGTAGACCCCCGCCAGGGATTCCGTCCCGTCCGCGTGCACAAGCCACATCTCACCACGGCCCACGTAGTCTCGTGGCGCGTGCATCCACTCCGGAACACCGCCACCGGTGTAACCGGTACCGAGGAACGGCGGGTCCATCGGCCGGGGCTTCGGCTGGCCGGAAAGGGCCTGCATGTCGCTGACCGACCCCGGGTCGGTTCCGCCGTAGCTGATCTCCATGGCCGATGAATCGCGGGAGGCCGGGAACCGGAGCTGGTAAGCCTCATTCGCCCCGGCTTGGATCGGGGTCCACCCGGCCCCCTTGTCGTCGAGGGCGAGCTTGTCCCGGAATTCTTGTGGGGTTCCGTACTGGGCCGAGTCGCTCCCCCGGGCAACCGAACCGGCCACCGAGTCGGGGTAGTTGGGCCTGGTGACCCCGGAGTGGCGATCTACGACCGTGGTCTGGTTGGCGAGTGTGGCCTCGCCGATCTCCGGCTTCACCACCTTGGTCATCAGCTCGCCCGGGTTCGCTTTCAGCTCATTGCGCACCGCGACGATCTCGGCCCGCTGGGCGTGTGTGAGGTCCGTGACCGGCTGGAGGGTCATCGCCAGGTGCTGGTCCGGGTCGTAGCCCAACCTGCTCGCCGCGTCGCGGATCTGGTTGTCCGTCGACGTCGGGCGCGTCTGCATCGACTCGCGGGTGTACTGGCCTCGCAGCTCGTCATCCGTCGCGTGGTGGCCCTGGTTGTTGTGCATTCCGCCGCCGTCGTCCGGCGGGCGGGGTGGGGGGTTCGAGCCTGGTGGGGGCGGGTTGCCGCCGCCTGTTCCGGCCGTCTTGGCCGGTGGTGCGTCGACCGGCTTGCCCGCCGCCGCGATCGTGGCCGCGCTGTTCGCTTCCGTCGTCTGGTAGTGCTCGCGGACCGCCTTCGTGCGCGCCCCCGCGTCCTCGACCGCCTTGCCCGCTCGGGCCACGTGCTCCTTGGCCGCCGACACCGTGCCGTTGAGCGTGCCCGTCATCCCCGAGCCGATCACGCCCATCGACTTCGCGCCGAAGTTCGCCCCTGCCACGGTTTGGCCGACCGCGTGGACCTTGTCCTTCGTGCGGCCGAGATGACCCTCCATCGTGCCGAGCGAGTCCGTGTGGACCCCGTACCCGCCGCCGTGCCCGCCGGCGCTCGTGTGCGGTTCGCGCGCCGGGCGCGGCTCGGCCGGGTGCGAGTTCGACGTCTCGTGGTGTGTCGGCGACGTGTCCGTGTGGTGGGGCGTGCTGGTGTGGTGCGGCGTACTCGTGTGGTGAGTCGCCATGTCACGCCTCCGTCTCGTACGGCTTCGCGGCCTGGTAAGCGCCCATCGTGAGGCCGCCGACGGTGGAGAACCGGTCGAGGCCCTTGGTCAGCTTCTCCATCGCTTCCATCAGCTTGGCCAGCCGGCCGCCTTGGCGCGCGAAGCCCTCGAGGAGCTTGCTGATCTTGCCGGCGATCTTCGACGCGGTCGCCGCGGCGCGGGCCGACGCGACGCCGCAGAACGCCGCGATCGAACCGCCGAAGGTCACCACCGCCGAGGCCGCCGCGATCAGCGCGTCGCGGATCAGCTCGGCGATCACCGACGAAATGAGCCCGAAGACGATGCCGCGCAACGTGCAGACGAGCATGCCGGAGATGCCCGCGACCGCCGCCGTCCCGTCGAGCGTCTTGCCGAGCGACTCCAGCTCCTCGGCCATCTTCGTGAGGCTGTCGCGGTAAGCGTCGGCGGCCTGGCCGGTCCACTCGGCGACGCTGCGGAGGTCGTCGCGGTGCTCCTGGGCGAGGGTGTGCATCTCGGCCGCGGCGGACTTGAGCTGGTCGACGTTCGCGTTGATCTCGTCGGGGTTGCCGAGCAGCGCGTCGAGCGGCTCGCGCAGGAAGCTGACGTGCTCGAGCAGCCAGCCGACGCCGGCGTTGAGGATGGCGCCGAGCGGGTCGATCGCGGCGCCGACGGTGTCGACGACCGCGCCGGCGGCGCTGACGGCGACCCCCAGGACGTGCTCGCCTTCGGACTCGGAGTCCGACTTGATCGAGTCGACGAGCCCGGCGTAGGTGTCGACGATGCCGGCACCCGAAGTCGCGGTGGTCATGTTTCGTCCCCTCAGTCCCGGCGCAGGAACGTGTTGTCCCCGAAGTCGTCATCGTCGTCCCGCGGCGGCCGCGGCGGGCGGCGGACCGGCGGTGGCGGCGGGGTTTCCGGTTCGTCGTGCTGCCAGAGCCGGCGTTCCCGGATCGGCTCGGGCGCGGGCGGCTCTTCGGGCTCCTCCGGCGGCACGTAGCCGGTGACCATGTGCATCGCCTCGGAGTCGCCGCCCAGCGGGGCGAACGCGGCGGCGACGTTGACGGCGGCGCCGCGCTGGGCCTTGCGCGCGAGCTTGAGGATCTCTTCCGCGAGCTGGGCACCGGACTTCCCGGCCAGCGCGGAGTCGGTGAGCCGCAGGTCGGTGAGCGAGCCGTTCGGGGCGACGCCGACGCGGATGGTCCCGTCGGGCGAAGCGACGGTCGTCCCCGCAGCCTCCAGCCCGACGCGGAACTCTTCGGCCTTCGCCTGGACATCGGCGATCTTCGTTTCGAAGCCCGCCAGCCATTCCTCAGGTGTCATGCTCGCCTCCGCGGTGTCCGACGCGCAGCGAAGGCTACTGGTTCCACGACCAGCGCAAACGCGAAACGGCCCCGGTTCCCCGGGGCCGTTCCGTTATGTCCGTTATTCGCCGATGACGGGCGGCGCGGTGCGCATGTCCGTCCCGAAGACCTCGTCGGGGTCGCCCTCGACGAGGTAGGTCGGACGCGAGTGCTCCGTGTCCTCGTCGCCCTCGCCCTTCTGGCCGCGGCCCATGCCACCGCCCGCGCCCATGCCGCCGCGACCGGCTCCCGCGCCACCGGCACCGAGGCCGCCCATCCCGCGTCCCGCGGCCGCTTCCGCCGCGCCGATGCCGCCCGGCCGGGCCGCACCCGAGGCGGCACCCGCGCCCGTCGAGCTGCCGGCGCCGCCCGAGCCGCCGGGGCCGAAGCCACCGCCGCCCCCACGGCCGGCGCCCCCGCCGACCTTGGAGTTGTACGCCTCGTCGCCGCCGAAGTTCATGCCGCCCATGGGCATCGGGCTCATCGGCGGCATGCCGCCGAAGGACTGGTTCGGGTTCGGCGTCGACCCACCCGGGATCGAACCCGGCGTGAAGCCGGACGGCGTGGTCGTGCCGGCCGGGAGCAGGCCCGCGCCGGTGGTCGACCCGGGACCGGAGAACTGCGGCGTGCCGGTCGTGCCGGGGATGTTGCCGGTGGTGAAGTTGTTGGTGCTGCCGCCCGGCGTGGTCACCGAGCTGGAGCCCGGCATGTCCACCTTGGATGGCGTGTTGATGCCGTTCTTGTCATCGGGCCCGTTGGGATCACCGGTACCACCGCCGGTGCTGAAGCTGGGCGGCGGCGCGAAGGCGGGCTGCTTCGACGCGGCCTCGTAGAGGTTCTTGTCGTAGGTCGACATGACGCTGGCGGCCTGGTCGTGCGCCGCCTGGCTGTCCTGCTGCTTCTGGAGGGACTTGTCGACGTTGTCCGGCAGGCTGAACGGGTTCGACGTCGCCCAGGACTTGAACTCGTCACCCCAGGAGAACGGGATGGGGGCCGGCATGGAGTTCTTCGCCGTGGCGGCGGCCTGGCCCTGGTCGTAGATGGTCTCCGAGGCGAGCTTCGCGTTCTGCGAGTTCGCGTCGGACCACTTGCCCAAGGTCGTGAAGTACTGCTGGGCGTTCTCGGCCGCGCTGCCTTCCCAGGTGCCCTTGGAGGCGTTGACCGCCGTGTTCATCGACGTGGCGAACTTGTCGAAGACCTGGTGGACCTGGTGGTAGGCGGTCGAAACATCGGACACCTGCTCGACGTTCAGGTTGCTCTCGAGGAACGCCTGGAGCTGGGTGTGCTCGTTGCCCTTGTAGTCCGCGTTCGGCGCGTGCAGGCCCTGGACGTACTCGACGTCGCGGCCCTTCGTGGCCTCGGCGACGTTCTTGTCGCCCATCTCCTGGGCCTGGTTCTTGGCTTTGGCCTGGGCGATCCACTGCTGGACCGGGCCGAACAACCAGCTGCCGGGGTCGACGCCTTCTTCCGCGCGCTTCTGGAGGTAGGCGTCGCGCTCGGCCGGCGCCATGTTCTGGACTTCTTGAGGCGTCTTGTCTTCGACCTTCGGCGGCGGTCCCTGTCGCGTCGTCATCTGGGTTCCCCTTTATCCCTTCGGCAACCGCGGTTCGACAGCCTTCGTGGCCACTTCCTCGGCGATCTGGCAGGCCTCTTCGGACGACTCGACCGCCGTCACCGCCACGTCCACCCGGGACGAAGCTCCGACGGCCAGGCCGAGCGTGCACCCGGGAGCGACGCCGTCCAGCGATTCCTTCGCCTTGCGGCCGTTGATCTCCTTGTCGACCACTCCGCGACCGGTGTCCCGGACCTGGTCGATCGTGGCGTCGTCGCGGACGTTCACGCCGGCGACCATGCCCTTGTCGCTCGCCGAGGCGATCTTCTTCTGGTAGCTGCACACGCGGGCGCCACCGAGGGTGTCGTTCTCCGGCGGGTTGAACTCGCCGTAGCCGGTCAGATCGCCCGGTTCGAGCAGCGAACAGGGATCGGTGATCGACTGCGTCCCGCTCCCCCCCGAGGTAGAGCTCTCCGGGGCGTTCGGCTCGCTGGCCGACGACGACTGCGCGGGCGACGCCGTTCCCCCCTGGGTGGTGGTGCACCCGGCCAGCAGTGCCCCACCGGCGACGAGCGGAAGAACGACACGGACGAGGAGTTTGTTCATTACCTCAGGCCTGCTTGGTCTGGAGCGAGGAGAAGGCTTCGTTCTCGGTTTCCTTGTACAAGCCCGCTGCCCGGGCGAGGGCTTCGTCAGCCTGCTGGGCGACCGTCTTGAGCTCGTCCAGCACCGCTCGCGCCGAGTTCTGGGCTTCTGTGGCGCCCTTCTGGTCGTGCGTGGCGACAGTTTGCCCGTACGGGTGGCTGCCGAGCTGAGGGGCCTGGTCCAGCGCCGCGGCCTTGTAGCCCAGGCCGTCGAGGTCGGTGACCAGGGCGGTCAGGGCGTCCCGGATCGGCTTGACGCCCTCCGGCGTGATCTTGAAGCCGCCGCCCTTGGCCGCGTCGACCAGCTTCTGCGTCTCCGCTGTGACGCTCTTGACCGCCGCGCTCATGCCGGCGGAAGAAAGCGGGTTGACGATGTCCGACATCGAGCCGCCGCCGCCGTCAGCTATCAACATCGCTGTTCCACCCCGAATCGCTTCGCCCGTGCGTGTGCACCCGGGAGTCTACTAGCCGGGTACCCTGCGCAACGGCTGTTCACCGATCTTCACTTTTGGACGTCGCAAGCCCACCGCGGGTTCCCGACCGTCAGAACTGGCCTTCGAGCTGGGCGTACAGCTGCTGGGCCAGGCGGGCGTTGTCGGCCGGGGCGTAGGTGATCCAGCGCTGGCCGTCCGCGGCCGCGCGCGAGGACATCAGCCAGCGGCCGGACTCCGTGTCGAACCAGGCCAGGGGCGGGAACGTGCCGCCGCGGGTCTGGGCCGTGAACTGGCCCACGCGCTTCTTCGGCTCCTGGAACACCCGCTCGATCATCCGGAGCTGCGGGCCGCCGCCGCTGCTCGGGGAACGCGGGCCGCTCACTCCCGCGAACGGGTCGTACGCGTCGTCGCGGCGCTGGTGGCGTGGCTGGACGGCCGGGCGCGAGATGGTGACCGACTGGCCGGGCGCCGCCGGGGTCAGCGGGAGGAGGTCGACGATCGCCGGGACGATGCCCGTCGGGCGGACCTCCTCGAAGACGATCAGGTTTTCGTCCTGGCGGGCGAGCACCGCGAACTGACCGTCGGACGCGACCCGCGCGAAGAGGTGGCGGTCGCCCAGCTCGGCGGCCGCGTTGATCACCACGCTGCCGCGGACGAACGTGGCCAGCGCCAGCTCGGCGTCCGCGTCGAGCCGGCCGCGGCTCCACAGCCCGCGGCCGGTCAGGTCGCGGACGACGGCGTCGCGGATCATCGCGCGCTGCTCGACGGTCGTGCCCACGTGCGGGACCTCGAACGGCGTCGGCGCGCGGCCGAATCCCAGGTGCTCCAGCAGGATGTCCACCGCTGCCAGTGACAGCGAGAACGAGTGCGGCATCGCTTCCATCCCCCGTTTCGTCGGCCCCACGGTAGACCACGGCTCCGCCCTCAGCGAACCCGCTTGCCGCGGCAAGATCGCCGCTGGTCCGATGGACGCATGGCCGACCCGAAACCCGCACTCGTCCTGCACCTCGCCACCGGCGGGGAACCGCTGCTGTTCGCACTGAAGACCGAAGGATCCGCCGAGCTGGCGGGCAGGCTCGCCCAGCTCGTGCGGACCGGCGCGGTCGAGACGGTGACCACCAAGGACCACTCGGAGGTCGCGATCAACTTCGCCCACGTGGCCGCCGCCTACGTCGACGACCTCACCCGGAAGAGCACGGTGTTCGGCATGCACGGCTGACGCGCGAAGGCCGCCTCACGACGAGCGTGAGACGGCCTTCGCGGAGCCTGGGCTCAGAGCTTGTACAGGCGCTGCCAGTTCTCACGCGACGTGAGCTCCGGCATGGCGCGCTTGTACTGCTCCTGCACCGCCGCGCCTTCCTTGCGCAGCCGCTGGACCACCTTCGCGCCGCGCTTGGCCAGGTCGAACATCTTGACCTTGTCGTACGAGCGGACGCGGACGCCTTCCTGGTTCGCGTCGGTGACCACCGCGGTGTCGAACAGCGCGATGTGCCACCAGTTCGCCTCGTCGATCGGCACCGCGCCGAGGCCGAAGCGGCTGCGGCCGAGCACGCGGTCGAGCACGCGCTTGATCAGCACCAGGCGCTGCATGCTGGGCCGCGGCGCGCTGTTGATGATGCCGATGTCGTTGGACGCGATGCCCGGGACGTCGGTGGCCTTGTGGCGCTTGGTCTCCGGGTACTGGTCGCGGATCCGGCGGATCTCCTGCATCGCCTCGACCCCGCCGTCACGCAGGATCTCCGGGCCTTCGAGGAAGTCCTCGACCGCCTTGATCAGCGTGGCCGACAGCCCGTACTGCATCCCCAGCAGATACCGCACCAGCTGCGCCAGCAGCACCCGGGAGAGCAGGTTGAGGTTGAACGGCGAGTGCAACGCGGCGGTGATGATCGAGTTGCGCAGGTTGAAGTACCGGTGCCACTCGTCCCAGTCCTTCATGTGGAAGTCCGCGTGCCACACCCCCGCCCCCGGCAACGTCACCGTCGGGAAGCCGTGTGCGCGGGCGCGGTAGGAGTACTCCGCGTCGTCCCACTGGAAGAAGAACGGCATCGGGTAGCCGGTGGCCTGCACGACCTCGTAGGGGATCAGGCACGACCACCAGCCGTTGTAGCCGGCGTCGAGACGGCGTTCCTGCCGGTTGGGCTTGAGGGTTTCCTCGTCGACGCCGAGCAGGTCGGCGGTGGTGAGGGAGTGCTCGACCGGCTGGCCGGGTTCGAGGGT
>NZ_JBVHUL010000009.1:30400-398260 GCF_055565395.1 Amycolatopsis sp. NPDC028719 | reverse complement strand
ACCGCCACCCCACCGGCCAACGCCAACGAACACTCACCAGCCCGCAACGCCGACATCGCCTGATGCAGCGCCACCAACGACGACGAACACGCCGTATCGACCGTCACCGCGGGCCCGGTCAACCCCAAGCAATAAGAGACCCGGCCCGAGACCACCGCCGAAACCGCACCGATCAACCGGTAGCCGTCGAGGCTTTGGTCGTCGACCGGCAACACGGAGCTGTAGCCCGAAGTGTTCGCGCCGACGAACACCCCGGTCGAGGACCCGTGTAGCGAGTTCGGGTCGATCCCCGCCCGCTCGATCGCCTCCCACGACGTCTCCAGCAACAACCGCTGCTGCGGATCCATCGCCAACGCCTCACGCGGCGAGATCCCGAAGAAACCCGCATCGAACTCGCCGGCATCGTAGACGAACCCGCCCTCGCGCCGGTACGTCTGGCCTCGGCCGAACTCCGCTTCGAAGACGTCCCAGCCGCGGTCGACCGGGAATTCGTCGATCGCGTCGCCGCCGGCGGCGACGAGGTCCCACAGCTGCTCGGGGCCCGTCACGCCGCCCGGAAACCGGCAGCCCATGCCGACGATCGCGATCGGTTCACCCGACGCCGCCTGGAGCGCGGTGTTCTGCTGCCGCAGCAGTTCGACCTCCTTGAGGGAGGTCCGCAACGCTTCGACGAGCTTTTCGTTGGTCGTTTCCATGATGCGCTCCGAATCAACGAGGTGGGGTCAGGAGTCCTTGCCGTCGAGGGCCATCCGGATGAGGTCCTCGGCGCCCAGCTCGTCGATGGATCCGGTCTCCCTTCGGTCTTGCCCGGGTTCAGCGAGGTTCAGCAACAGGTCCAGCAGGCCGGCTTCGCGGATGCGGGCCAGCGGAATGCCCGAAAGCGCCGCCCGGAAGGCCAGTTCTTCCGGATCGCCGTCCGGCCCGGCCTGGTCGGGTACCAGTTCCCGGCGCAGCTGCTCCGCGAGGGCGGCCGCGTTGGGGTGGTCGAAGACCATCGTGGTAGCCAGCCGGACACCGACCACCGCCGACAGCCGGTTCCGCAACTCGACCGCTCCCACCGAATCGAAGCCCAGGTCCTTGAACGCGCGCCGCGGCAGCACCTCTTCGGCCGAGGTGTGCCCGAGCACCGCGGCCGCGTGGCCGCGCACCAGCTCGGTCAGCACCTGCCGCTGCTCCGCGACCGGCTTTCCCACCAGCCGCGACGCCCACTCGCCATCGCCGTCGGTCTCGGCGGCATCCGCGGCCAAGGCGGCCCGGACCTCCGGCAAGTCGGCCAGGAAGCGGCTGCGGCGGTGCAGGGTGAAGGTGGGGACGAACCGCGGCCAGTCGAACCCGGCCACCACCACCGCACCCTCGTTCGCGTCCAGCACCTGACCGAGCGCGAGCATGCCCCGCCGCGCGTCGATGCCCTCCATGCCGAAGCCGCGCAACCGCTCGCCACCGGTGCTCGCCGCCATGCCCACCCCGGCCCACAAGCCCCACGCGACCGACGAGGCGGCCAGCCCACGGGTGCGGCGATCCTCGGCCAGTGCGTCGAGGTGGGCGTTGGCGGCCGCGTAACCGCTCAATCCGCCACTGCCCCAGACACCCGCGCCCGAGGAGAACAGCACGAACGCGTCGAGATCGCGGCTCGCGGTCAGCTCGTCCAGCACCATCGCGCCGCCGACCTTGGCCGACAGCAACCGCGACAGGTCCGCGGGAGCGAGCTCCAGCACCGGCTTGTGGTCGCCCACGCCGGCGGAGTGCACCACCGAAGACAACTCCGGGCCCGTGGAATCGATGCGTCCCAACAAGTTCTCGACGGCGACGCGGTCGGCGACGTCGCACGCCACCACGTCGACCGCCGCACCGGTCCCCGCGACCGAAGCGGTCAGCGCCGCAACCCCGTCGGCGCCGGGACCGGAACGGCTGGTCAGCACCACCCGCGACGCATCCCGCCCGGCGATCCACCGGGCCGTGATCGCCCCGACCCCGCTCGTCCCGCCGGTCACCAGCACCGAACCCCGCGGAGACCACGGTTTCCGCTCGACCGGACGTCCGGCGCGCACCAGCCGCCGGGCGAACGTGCCGCCGGTGCGCAGCGCGACCTGGTCCTCGTCACCACCGAGAACCGCCGCGAGCCGAGCAGCGGCTTCGCCGTCCAGCACCGCCGGCAAGTCGACCAGCCCGCCCCACCGATCCGCCAGTTCGAGTCCGGACACCACACCCAGGCCCCAGACCTGCGCCTGAGCGGGCCGCACCGGATCACCGGCGACCGCTTGGACCGCGCTTCGCGTCAGCACCCACAGCGGGGCCGTCACCCCGGCTCGTTCGAGGGCCTGGACGAGAGCCACCGTGCCGGTCACACCGGTCGAAACCACGTCGGCGGCCGGCTCGCCGAGAGCGAGCAAGGACACCACACCACTCACGTCCGCGGGAACCTCGAAGCCGGCCAACGTCGTATGGACCACATCGGCGCCGGCCGACTCGAGCGCGTCGGCGATCACGGCGGCGTCGGGACTCTCCCCGACGAGCAGCCAGGTGCCCGAAACACCACCCGAGCCGCACACCGGCACCCACGAGACCCGGTAGCGCCAGCCCGCGACCGAGGATCCGGCACGCTCACGGCGTCGCCACTCGGTCACCGCGTCCAAGGTCACCTCGGCCGGATCGACACCGAGCAACTCGCCGAGCGCGGTCACGTCTCCGTCCTCGACCGCGGTCCAGAAGCCCGCCTCCACCCCGGTGGCTTCGCCGTCGGGCCGACGAGAGCCCGAGTCGGGCCAGTAGTGGCGGTGCTGGAAGGCGTAGGTCGGCAGATCGACGGCCGACCCGCCGCCGTGGACGGCCACCCAGTCGACCGGGACGCCGCGCACATACGCCTCGGCGAACGAGGTCCGCAGCCGTTCGGCGCCGCCGTCGTCGCGCCGCAACGTCCCGACCACCACCGGCGCCTCGATCGCCGACGTCAGCACCGGATGCGGCGACACCTCCACGAACACCCCGTGCCCGGACTCACCGAGAACCCGGACCGCCCGATCAAACTCCACCGTCGCCCGCAGGCTCGAATACCAATAGGACGGATCCAGCTCCGAACCCGAAACCCACTCTCCTGTCAAGGCCGACACCATCGGCACCCGCGCCTCACCGGGCCGGATCCCCCGCAACACAGTCATGACCTCGTCGCGCAACTCATCCACATGCGCACTGTGCGAGGCATAGTCCACTGGGATCACCCGCGTGCGAACCAACTCCCCGCACGAGGCCACCAGCTCCCGCAACGCATCGGCATCACCGGACACCACCGTCGCCGACGGACCGTTCACCGCAGCCACCGACAACCGCCCGCCGAAGGACTCGATCCGCGCCCGAACCGCAACGACCGACTCGGCCAACGACACCATTCCGCCACGACCCGCCAACACCGTCAACGCCCTGCTCCGCAACGCAACCACCTTGGCCGCGTCCTCAAGGGACAAGATCCCCGCCACCGCCGCAGCCGCGATCTCACCCTGCGAATGCCCCACCACCGCATCGGGAACGACACCAGCCGCCTCCCACACCGCCGCCAGCGACACCATCACCGCCCACAACGCCGGCTGCACCACATCCGCAGCCTCAAAACCATGACGACCCGCCAACACATCAGCAAACTCCCAGTCCACAAAGGACTTCAGAGCAGCCGCACACTCCGCCAACCGAGCCGCGAACACCGGCGACACCTCAGCCAGCTCACGACCCATCCCCACCCACTGACTGCCCTGACCCGGGAACACGAACACCGTCCGCCCGACACCGTTGGGCGGCACCGAACCGGTGACCACCGCCGGCGTGGGCCGGCGGGCGGCCACCGCGGTCAGTCCCGCGAGCCGGTCGCCCCCGAGCACGACGGCCCGGTGTTCCAACGCGGCTCGCGTCGTCGCCAGCGACCACGCGACGTCCGCTGCGGGCAGGTCCGGCCGGACCCGCACGTGGTCGGCGAGCCGGCGCGCCTGACCGGTCACGGCCTCGGCATCGCGGCCGGACAGCGCCCACGCGGGAGCAAGCCCCGGCAGCACCGCCTCGACGTGCTCGACGAGCGTCTCCGCGTCGGCCGGCGCCTCCTCGACGATCACGTGCGCGTTGGTGCCACTGATCCCGAACGCAGACACCCCAGCCCGACGTGGTCGCTCGGACGGCAACCACTCCATCGGCTCCTGCACCAGCCGTACGTACCCGGACTCCCAGTCCACGTGGGACGACGGCGTCTCCGCGTGCAACGTCTTCGGCAGCAAACCGTGCTGCAACGCGAGCACCATCTTGATCACACCCGCGACCCCGGCGGCCTGCTGGGAGTGGCCGATGTTCGACTTGATCGACCCGAGCCACAGCGGCCGGTCCTCCGGCCGCTCGCGGCCGTAGGTCGCCAGCACCGCGCCCGCCTCGATCGGGTCGCCTAGCTCGGTGCCGGTACCGTGCGCCTCCACGACGTCCACATCGGACGCCGACACGCCCGCGGCCGCCAGCGCCGCCCGGATCACCCGTCGCTGTGCCGGACCGTTCGGCGCGGTCAGACCGTTCGACGCACCGTCCTGGTTGACCGCGCTCCCCTGGAGCACGCCCAGCACCTTGTGCCCCGAGCGGCGGGCCTCCGACAACGGCTCCAGCACCAGCATGCCGACGCCCTCGGCCATCCCCATGCCGTCCGCGCCGTCGCCGAACGCCTTGCACCGGCCGTCCGGCGCCAGGGCCCGCAGCCGCGAGAAGCTCACGAACTCTCCGGGGTCCGCCATCACCGTGACACCACCGGCCAGCGCGACCGTGCACTCACCCGAGCGCAGCGCCTGCACCGCCTGGTGCAACGCCACCAACGACGACGAACACGCCGTGTCGACCGTCACCGCCGGACCGACCAGGCCCAGCGCGTACGACACCCGGCCGGACAACACGCTCAAGGCGTTCCCGGTGATCAGGTGGGCCTGCGCGCCGGTTTCGGCGCCCAGCACGCCGATGTAGCCCGAAGCGGCCGCGCCGACGAAGACACCCGTCGGCGAGCCGTGCAACGACCGCGGATCGATCCCGGCCCGCTCGATCGCCTCCCACGACGTCTCCAGCAACAACCGCTGCTGCGGATCCATCGCCAACGCCTCACGCGGGCTGATCCCGAAGAACCCCGCGTCGAACTCCGCCGCCCCGGCCAAGAACCCGCCTTCGGTCACGTACGTCGTACCATCGGCGTCCGGGTCCGGGTCGAAGAGGGCGTCGACGTTCCAGCCGCGGTCGGTCGGGAAGCCGCCGATCGCATCGCCGCCGGAAGCCAGCAGCTCCCACAGCTCCTCCGGAGAACGGACCCCACCCGGATAACGGCAGGCCATGCCCACGATCGCGATCGGCTCGTTCGAGACCGCGCCCGCCATCGCGGGAACACTCTCCTCGGCTCCGGCTCCGAACAGTTCGGCGAGGACTTCTTCGGCGAGCGCGGCGGCGCTCGGGTGGTCGAAGACCACCGTCGACGGCAACCGCACCCCCGCCGCGGAATTCAACCGGTTGCGCAATTCGACCGCCGTCAACGAATCGAAACCCAGCTCCCGGAAGGCGCGAGACGTGACGATTTCGTCCGTGGTGTCGTGGCCCAGCACCGCCGCCGCGTGCAAGCGCACCAGCTCGACCACCGTCCGCCGCCGTTCCGGCTGCGTCATTCCGGCCAGCCGGGCGGCGAACTCGCCGCGCTCCTCACCCGCAACCGTTTCCTCCCGGGCTTCCGGGATCGTGTCCAGCAGCGGACGCGAACGCGCCGCCGTGAACACCGGCGCGAACTTCTCCCACTCCACATCGGCGACGGCGATGAACGTCTCATCATCCGCCAAGACTTCGCCCAACGCCGCCAACGCCCGATCGGTATCCAGGAAGTTCATCCCCTGCCGCAGCAACCGATGCGGCGTCACCCGACCCGGAGCCTGATCCATCACCGCGTCCACCGCATCCCAATCACGCGTGTTCCACACACCCCACGCGATCGACGTCCCCGGCAGGCCACGGGCCCGGCGGTCCTCCGCCAGGCCGTCCAGGAACGAGTTCCCGGCCGCGTAAGCGGCGTGGTCGTTGCTGCCCCAGGTCGCCGAAATCGACGAGAACAACACGAACTCGTCCAGGGACAGCTCCGCCGTCGCCTCGTCGAGGTAGGTGGCACCGGCCGCCTTCGCGCCCAGCGCGGCGGCCAGGCCCTCCTGGCTGGTGTCCGCCACCCGGGCCAGGAACGGCGTGTTCGCCGAATGCAGCACGGTCGACAACCGCGTGCCGGTCGTGTCCACCCACGCCACCAGGCCCAGCACCTGCGCTCGCTCGCCGAGGTCGCAGCTGACGACGTCGACATCGGTGCCCGCCCCCGCCACCGCGGCCGCGAGAGCGGCCACGCCGGCCGCCGACGGACCGGATCGCGACGTCAGCACGACGCGCCCGGCGCCCCGCTCGGCCAGCCAAGGTCCGATGCACACGCCGATCGAACCGGTGCCACCGGTCAGCAGCACCGTGCCGCGCGGCGACCAGACGCCGGGCTCGACCCGCCGGGCCTCGGCGCGCACCAGCCGGCGCAGGAACGTCCCCGACGAACGCACCGCGACCTGGTCTTCCCCGCCGTCGGCGAAGACCCCGGCCAGCCGGGCGGCGGTTTCGCCGTCCAGGACCGGAGGCAGGTCGACCAGGCCGCCCCAGCGGTCCGGGTGCTCCAGGCCGACAGCCCGGCCGAGCCCCCAGACCTGGGTCTGCAGCGGGCTGCTGGTCACCTCGCCGGGGCCGGCCTGCACCGCACCCCGCGTCAGCACCCACAGGGGTGCCGTGCTTCCGGTTCGGCCCAGCTTCTGCACCAGGCTCAGGGTGTCGGCGCTGCCGTGCGGCACCCACGGGTAGCCGGGGACCGCGGACTCGTCCAAGGCCAGCAGCGAAACCACCCCGCGTACGTCGTCGCGCACCTCGAGGTCGGCCGGCGTCGTCCGCACCACCTCGGCGCCCCGCGCGGTGAGCGCGTCCGCCAGGGCCTCGGCGTCGGGTGCGTCGCCGACCAGGAGCCAGGTCCCGGACAAGACGGCGCGACCGGGCCGGCCGGCCGGCCGCCAGGTGATCCGGTAGCGCCAGTCGTCGACCGGGGCCGCGGCCGTCCGGGGTGTGCGCGGCTCCGGCCAGAAGCGCCGGCGCTGGAAGGTGTACGTCGGCAGGGCGACGGTCTCGCCGCCGCCGAGCACCGCGGCCCAGTCCACCGGGGCGCCCTGGACGTAGGCTTCGGCGAAGGAAGTCAGCAGGCGGTCCGCACCACCGTCGTCGCGCCGCAGGGAGCCCGCGACCACCGCGCCGTCGATGTCCCGCACGACGTCGCCGACCGCGCCGGTCAGCACCGCGTGCGGGGAGACCTCCACGAACACGCCGTGCCCGGCATCGCTCAGGATGCGGATCGCGCGCTCGAACTCCACGGTTTCCCGCAGGGACGCGTACCAGTAGGACGGATCCAGCTCCGGCCCCGAGAGCCACTCCCCCGTCAGCGCCGACACCATCGGCACCCGCGCCTCACCCGGCGAGATCCCCCGCAACACAGCCGAGATCTCGGCCCGCAGCTCATCGACGTGCGCGCTGTGCGAGGCGTAGTCCACCGGGATCGTCCGGGCGCGGACCGCGTCCGGACACGACGCCACGAGGTCGCGCAACGCTTCGGCGTCCCCCGACACCACCGTCGCCGACGGGCCGTTCACCGCCGCCACCGAAAGCCGCTCCCCGAAGGGCGCGATTCGCGTCCGGACCGCGTCGGCCGGTTCGGCCAGCGAGACCATTCCGCCCCGGCCCGCCAGCACGGTCAGCGCTTTGCTGCGCAGCGCAACCACCTTCGCGGCGTCCTCCAGCGACAGCACCCCGGCCACCACCGCGGCCGCGATTTCCCCCTGGGAATGCCCGACCACGGCGTCCGGGACGACTCCGGCCGCCTCCCACACCGCCGCCAGCGACACCATCACCGCCCACAACGCGGGCTGCACCACGTCCGCGGCCTCGAACCCGTGCTTCCCGGCCAGCACGTCGGCCAGCTTCCAGTCCACCTGGGACTCGAGCGCCGCCGCGCATTCGGCCAGTCTCGCGGCGAACACGGGAGACGTCTCGGCCAGCTCACGGCCCATCCCCACCCACTGACTGCCCTGACCCGGGAAGACGAACGCCGTCCGCCCCACGCCGCGGGGGGCGACGGATCCGGTCACCACGCCGGCCGCCGGCTGCGCGGTCCCGACCGCCGCCAGACCCGCCGCGAGGGCGACCCGGTCGGCGCCGAGCACGACGGCCCGGTGTTCCAGCCCGGCCCGGGTGGTGGCCAGCGACCACGCCACATCATCCGCGGGCAGCCGCGGCAGCGCCAGGACGTGCTCACGCAACCGGCCCGCCTGGCCCGCGAGCGCCGCGGAGCTGTGCCCCGTCACGACCCAAGCCGTGCCCCGCGGCGAAAGGACCGGCGTTCCTCGCCCGGGTGCGCCGGCCGGTGCGGTGGGTGCTTCCTCGAGGATCACGTGGACGTTGGTGCCGCTCACCCCGAACGCCGACACGCCGGCCCGGCGCGTCCGCGCACCGGCGGGCCACTCGGTCGCCGACTGCAGCAGCCGGACGTCGCCGCGGTCCCAGTCCACATGGGACGACGGCCGGTCGGCGTGCAGCGTCCGGGGCAGCGTGTCGTGCCGCAACGCCAGCACCATCTTGATCACCCCGGCGACCCCGGCCGCGCACTGCGTGTGCCCGATGTTCGACTTCACCGAACCCAGCCACAGCGGCCGGCCTTCCGGCCGCTCCTGCCCGTAGGTCGCCAGCAACGCCTGCGCTTCGATCGGGTCGCCCAGCGTCGTACCGGTGCCGTGCGCCTCCACCGCGTCCACATCGGACGCCGCCACCCGCGCGTTGGCCAGCGCCGCGAGGATGACCCGGCGCTGGGACGGCCCGTTCGGAGCGGCGAGCCCGTTGGACGCGCCGTCCTGGTTCGCCGCGCTGCCGCGGACGACCGCGAGCACCTCGTGCCCGTTGCGGTGGGCGTCCGACAGACGCTCAAGCACGACCATCCCGGCGCCCTCACCCCAGCCGATGCCGTCGGCTTCGTCGGAGAACGCCTTCGAGCGGCCGCTCGAGCCCATGCCTCCCTGCTGCGCGAACTCCATGAACGCCGCCGGGGAAACCATGACCGCTACGCCGCCGGCCAACGCCATCGAGCACTCGCCCGAGCGCAGCGCCTGCACCGCCTGGTGCAGAGCCACCAGCGACGACGAACACGCCGTGTCCACGGTCACCGCGGGACCGGTCAGCCCGAGGCAGTAAGAGATCCGACCGGAGTGCACCGCCGTCACGTTGCCGATCAGCCGGTAGCCGTCGAGGCTGTCGTCACCGACCGGCAGGGCGGAGCTGTAGCCCGAGAAGTTGGCGCCGACGAACACGCCGGTCGCGGAGCCGTGCAGCGACTTCGGGTCGATGCCCGCGTGCTCGATCGCCTCCCACGACGTCTCCAGCAACAACCGCTGCTGCGGATCCATCGCCAGCGCCTCACGGGGGGAGATCCCGAAGAAGCCCGCGTCGAAGTCGGCGACGTCGTAGACGAAGCCGCCTTGGCGCCGGTACTCCTGGTTCTTGCCGAACTCGGCCTCGTAGGCGTCCCACCCACGGTCGGTGGGGAAGCCGCCGACCGCGTCGGTGCCGGCCGCCAGCAGCTCCCAGAACTGCTCCGGTCCGGTCACTCCTCCGGGATAGCGGCAACCGATGCCGACGATCGCGATCGGCTCGGCGGTGATGGCGGCCACGACCTGGACGGCGTCTTCGCGCTCGGCCGTCGCGCCCACGCCCAGCTCGCCGCGCAGGTACTCCGCGACCGCGGCCGCGTTCGGGTGGTCGAAGACCAACGTGGCGACGAGCCGGACGCCCACGACCGCCGAGAGCCGGTTCCGCAGCTCGACCGCGGCGACCGAGTCGAAGCCGAGGTCCTTGAACGCCCGCAGGGGCGGCACGTCGTCGGCCGACTCGTGGCCCAGCACCGCGGCCGAGTGCTCCCGCACGAGGCCGGTCAGCACTCGCCGCTGTTCCGCGGCCGGCATCCCGGCCAGCCGGGCCGCCCACTCGTCGGTTCCGCCGGTGTCCGCCGGGTCGGCGGCCAGCACCGCCCGGACCTCCGGCAAGTCCGCGAGGAACCGGCTGGGCCGGCGAAGCGTGTAAGTCGGGACGAACGCCGGCCAATCGAACCCGGCCACCACCATCGCGCCCTCGTCGGCGTCCAGCACCTGACCGAGTGCGAGCATCCCCCGCTCGGCGCCGATGCCGTCCATCCCGAACTCACGTAGCCGCTCGCCACCTTCGCTCGCCGCCATCCCCACCCCGGCCCACAGACCCCACGCGATCGAGGACGCCGGCAAGCCCCGGCTGCGCCGGCTTTCGCACAACGCGTCCAGATGCGCGTTCGCCGCTCCGTAACCGCTCAACCCGCCGCTGCCCCACACGCCCGCGCCCGACGAGAACAGCACGAACGCGTCCAGATCCCGACCGGCCGTCAGCTCGTCGAGCACCATCGCCCCGCCGGCCTTGGCCGACAGCAGCCGCGCCAGCTCGGGCGGCTCCAGCCGGTCCACCGGCACACTGCTGCCGACCCCGGCCGAATGCACCACCGACGACAACTCCGGCCCGCCGGAATCGATGCACCCCAACAAGTTCTCGACAGCGGCATGGTCGGCGACGTCACACGCCACCACCTCCACCGCGGTACCGGCACTCCCGATCGACGCAGCCAGCTCCGCAACCCCGTCGGCGCCGGGACCGGACCGGCTGGTCAGCACCACCCGCGACGCACCACGACCGGCAACCCACCGAGCCGTGATCGCCCCGACCCCGCTCGTGCCACCGGTCACCAGCACCGAACCCCGCGGCGTCCACTTCTCCCGCACGACCGGACGTCCGGCCCGGGAAAGACGGCGCGCGAACACCCCGCCGAGCCGCACCGCGACCTGGTCCTCGGCGCCGGCCAGCACCGCCGCGAGCCGGGCAGCGGCTTCGCCGTCCAGCACCGCCGGCAAGTCGACCAGCCCGCCCCACCGATCCGCCAGCTCCAGCGCCGCCACGACACCCAGACCCCAGACCTGCGCTTGAACAGGACGCACCACATCAGCGGGAACGGCACCGACCGCACCTCGCGTCAACACCCACAGCGGCGCCGTCACCCCGGCACGGTCCATGGCCTGAACCAACGCCACCGTGCCGGCCAAACCGCCCGAAACCACGCCGGCGGCCGGCTCGCCGAGCGCGAGCAGGGACACCACACCACTCACGTCCGCCGGAGCCACGAAGCCGGCCAACGTCGTGTGGACGACCTCGGCGCCGGTGGACTCCAGCGCCTCCGTGATCGCCTCGGTATCGGGGCTTTCCCCGACGAGCAGCCAGGTCCCCGAGACGACCCCGCTCTCGCGCACCGGCGTCCACGCCACCCGGTACCGCCAGTCGGCGACCGAAGTGTCCTGGCCACGACGCCGGTAGTCGGCCAGCGCCGCCAAGGTCGGGTCGGCCGGGTCGACGCCGAGGAGCTCACCGGCGTCACCGCTCTCGACCGCCGACCAGAAGCCGGCATCGGCAAAGGTGTCGTCGGGACGGCCGGGCGCGGGCCAGTACTGCCGGTGCTGGAACGCGTAGGTCGGGAGGGCCACCGTCGCGCCACTGCCCAGCACCGCCGCCCAGTCGACGTCGGCACCGTGGACGTGCGCCTCGCTGAACGAGGTGAGCAATCGGTCCGCACCGCCGTCGTCGCGCCGGAGAGTCCCGACCACCACCGGCGCTTCGATCGCCGGAGTCAGCACCGGGTGCGGCGACACTTCGACGAACACGCCGTGCCCGGTATCGCCGAGCACCCGGATCGCCCGCTCGAACTCGACCGTCTCACGCAGGCTCGAGTACCAATAGGACGGATCCAGCTCGGGGCCCGACAGCCACTCCCCCGTCAGCGCCGACACCATCGGCACTCGTGCCTCACCCGGCGAAATCCCCCGCAACACCGAGAGAATCTCGTCGCGCAGTTCGTCCACATGCGCACTGTGCGAGGCATAGTCGACCGGGATCATCCGGGTGCGAACCGACTCGTCGCACGAGGCCACAAGGTCGCGCAACGCATCGGCATCACCCGACACCACCGTCGCCGACGGACCGTTCACCGCCGCCACCGACAACCGCTCGCCGAACGACTCGATCCGTGCCCGAACCGCAACGACCGGCTCGGCCAGCGACACCATCCCCCCGCGCCCGGCCAGCGCCGTCAGAGCTTTGCTGCGCAGGGCGACGACCTTCGCGGCGTCCTCCAGGGACAGCATCCCCGCGACCGCTGCCGCCGCGATCTCGCCCTGAGAGTGCCCGACCACGGCGTCCGGCCGCACCCCGGCCGCCTCCCACACCGCCGCCAGGGACACCATCACCGCCCACAACGCCGGCTGCACCACATCCGCGGCCTCGAACCCGTGCTTCCCGGCCAGCACATCAGCCAACTGCCAGTCCACAAAGGACCCAAGAGCAGCCGCACACTCCGCCAACCTGTCCCGGAACACCGGCGACACCTCAGCCAGCTCCCGGCCCATCCCGACCCACTGGCTCCCTTGACCCGGGAACACGAACACCGTCCGGCCGACGCCGCCGGGCGGCACCGAGCCCGCCACGACACCCGGTGCGGGACGGTCCGTGGCCACGGCCGCCAGACCCGCCGCCAACTCGGGCCGCCCGGCTCCCAGCACCACTGCGCGGTGCTCGTGCACGGTTCGCGTCGTGGCCAGCGACCACGCCACATCGCCCGGGGCGAGGTCCGGCCGCGCGAGCACGTGCTCTCGCAGCCGGCCCGCCTGGCCGGCCAGGGCCTCGGCGTCCCGACCCGAGACCGGCCAGGCCGAGGTCCCGCCCGTCACCACCGGCGTCCGGGGTTCGGGCTCGACCGGGGCTTCGGAACCCGGGGCTTCTTCCACGATGACGTGGACGTTGGTGCCGCTGATCCCGAACGCCGACACACCCGCCCGACGCGGTCGCTCGGACGGCAACCACTCCACCGGCTCCCGCGCCAACCGCACCCGCCCGGACTCCCAGTCCACATGGGACGATGGTGTTTCCGCGTGCAACGTCTTCGGAACCAGACCGTGCTCCAACGCGAGCACCATCTTGATCACACCCGCGACCCCGGCCGCCTGCTGGGCGTGCCCGATGTTCGACTTCACCGAACCCAGCCACAACGGCCGATCCTCGGCGCGGTCCTGCCCGTAGGTCGCCAACAGGGCACCCGCCTCGATCGGGTCACCGAGCTCGGTGCCGGTACCGTGCGCCTCCACGACGTCCACATCGGACGGTGCCAGCCGGGAATTCGCCAGCGCGGACAGGATCACCCGCTGCTGCGAAGGCCCGTTCGGTGCGGAGAGACCGTTCGACGCGCCGTCCTGGTTGACCGCGCTGCCCCGGAGGACACCGAGAACGCGCCGGCCGTTGCGGCGGGCATCGGACAGCCGTTCCAGCATCAGCATGCCGACGCCTTCGCCCATGCCCATGCCGTCCGCGCCGTCGCCGAACGCCTTGCACCGGCCGTCCGGCGACAGTGCCCGCAGCCGCGAGAAGCCCACGAACTCGCCAGGGTCCGCCATGACGGTGACACCGCCGGCCAGCGCGACCGTGCACTCACCCGACCGCAGCGCCTGGACGGCTTGGTGCAACGCCACGAGGGACGAAGAGCAAGCGGTGTCGACCGTCATGGCCGGGCCGACCAGGCCCAGCGTGTAGGCGATCCGACCGGACAACACGCTCAACGCGTTTCCGGTGATCAGGTGGGCCTGGGTGCCCTCCTCGCCGCCGACCGCGCCGAAGTAGCCGGAAGGCGCGGCACCGACGAACACACCGGTCGCGGAGCCGTGCAGGGACCGCGGGTCGGTGCCCGCGCGCTCGATGGCCTCCCAGGACGTCTCCAGCAACAACCGCTGCTGCGGATCCATCGCCAACGCCTCGCGCGGGCTGATCCCGAAGAACCCGGCGTCGAAATCCGCGGCTCCGCTGAGGAATCCGCCTTCGACGACGTAGGTTGAGCCCTCTGCGTCGGGATCCGGGTCGAACAGCTCGTCGGCGTTCCACCCCCGATCCGATGGGAACTCGCCGATGGCGTCCCCGCCCGACGCGAGCAGTTCCCACAGCTCCTCGGGCGTCCGGACGCCACCCGGGTACCGGCAGGCCATGCCCACGATCGCGATCGGCTCCGCCGGCGCCGCGGTCACGGCGACGACCTGCCCCGGCGTCTCCGTCCCGAACAGCCCGGCCACGATCTCGCCGGCGAGCGCCGAGGCACTGGGGTGGTCGAACACCACCGTGGACGGCAGCTTCAGCCCGCACGCGGTGTTCAGCCGGTTGCGGAGCTCGACCGCGGTCAGCGAGTCGAAACCCAAGTCGCGGAACGCCCGCGTCGCCACGATCTCTTCGACCGAATCGTGGCCCAGCACCGCGGCCGCGTGCGACCGCACCAACTCGACCACCGTCCGCCGCCGCTCCGCCGGCGCCAATCCGGTCAGCCGCTCGGCGAACTCGCCCCGCTCCCGACCCGCAGCTGTTTCCTCCCGCGCCTCGGAAATCGTGTCCAGCAAGGGACGGGATCGCGCGGCGCGGAACACCGGTGCGAACTTCTCCCACTCCACATCGGCGACGGCGATGAACGTCTCGTCATCCGCCAACACCTCACCCAACGCCGCCAACGCCCGATCGGTATCCAGGAAGTTCATCCCCTGCCGCACCAACCGATGCGGCGTCACCCGACCCGGAGCCTGATCCATCGCGGCATCGACAGCGTCCCAATCGCGCGTGTTCCAGACACCCCAGGCGATCGACGTCCCCGGCAGCCGGCGAGCGCGACGATCTTCCGCCAGCGCGTCGAGGAACGCGTTGCCCGCGGCGTAGGCGCCGTGGTCGTTGCTGCCCCAGGTGGCCGAAATCGACGAGAACATGACGAACTCGTCGAGCGCCAGGCCGGCCGTCGCCTCGTCGAGGTGGACGGCGCCGGCGGCCTTGGCGCCCAAGGCCGCCGCCAGCCCGTCCCGGCTGGTGTCCGCCACGCGCGCCAGGTACGGCGCGTTCGCCGAATGCAGCACGGTCGACAGGCCGGGCCCGGTGCGTTCGACCCAGCCGACCAGGTCCGCGACCTGCCGGCGGACCGCGAGGTCGCAGCCGACGACTTCGACGCCGGTGCCCGCACCGGCCAGCTCGGCCACCAGGGTGGCCACCCCGGCCGCCGACGGCCCGGACCGCGACGTCAGCACCACCCTCCGCGCGCCGCGAGTGGCCAGCCACGACCCGACGCCGGCGCCGATCGAGCCGGTGCCGCCGGTGACCAGGACCGTTCCCCGGGGACGCCAGGACGCGGCTTCGGTCCGGCGGGCTTCCGCTCGCACCAGCCGCCGCCGGAACGTCGCGGACGGCCGCACCGCAACCTGGTCCTCGACGCCGTCGGCGAGCACCCCCGCCAAGCGGGCCGCGGCCTCGGCGTCCCACACCGCCGGCAGGTCGACGAGCCCGCCCCAGCGATCCGGGTGCTCCAAGCCGACCGCGCGGCCGAGACCCCAGACCTGGGCCTGGACCGGGCTGATCGGCGTTCCGTCCGCGCCGGCCCGGACTGCGCCGCGGGTCAGCACCCACAGCGGCGCCGTGCCGCCGGCCTCGACCAGCACTCGGACCAGGTCGACCGTGCCCGCCAGTCCGCGTGGGACCACCGGGTGCTCCGCCACCGGGTTTTCGTCCAGGGCCAGCAGCGAGACCACGCCGGCGGCCCCGGCGGCGTCGACGTCCGCCGGATCGGCGACGGTGACGACCTCGGCACCGTGCCCCGTCAGCGCGGCGGCGACGGCGTCCCGGTCGGGACCGTCCCCGACCAGCACCCACGTGCCGGTCAGAGCGGCCGACCCGCCGGCGGCCGCCGGTGACCAGGTGATGCGGTAGCGCCAGTCGGCCCCCGGTTCGCCGGCCGCCGCGGCGGCGACCGCGCCGAGCCAGTAGCGCTTCCGCTGGAAGGCACAGGTCGGCAGGTCCACGGTCGTGCCACCGCCGAGGATCCCGGCCCAGTCGACCGGCAGGCCTCGCACATATGCCTCGGCGAGCGACGCGAGCAGCCGCCCGGTGCCCCCCTCGTCCCGGCGCAGGGTTCCGACGACCACCGCGTCCTCGACGTCCCGGACGACATCGCCCACCGCCCCGGTCAGGACGGCGTGCGGGGAGACCTCGACGAACACGCTGTGCCCGGACTCGCCCAGCGTGCGGACCGCTCGCTCGAACTCGACCGTTTCCCGCAGGGACGAATACCAGTACGACGGGCCCAGTTCCGGACCCGAAACCCACGCCCCGGTCAGCGCCGACACCATCGGCACTCGCACCTCGGCGGGCTGGATTCCCCGCAACACAGCCAGAATTTCCTCGCGCAGCTCGCCCACATGCGCACTGTGCGACGCGTAATCCACGGGGATCACCCGCGTGCGAACAGACTCGCCGCACGAAGCCGTCAACTCCCGCAACGCATCGGCATCACCGGACACCACCGTTGCCGAAGGACCGTTCACCGCAGCCACCGACAGCCGCCCGCCGAACGGCGCGATCCGCCCCCGAACCGCATCGACCGGCTCGGCGAGCGACACCATCCCGCCCCGGCCCGCCAACACCGTCAACGCCTTGCTACGCAACGCAACGACCTTGGCCGCGTCCTCAAGGGACAGAATTCCGGCCACCACCGCCGCGGCGATCTCTCCCTGGGAGTGCCCGACCACCGCGTCCGGCGCTACACCGGCTGCCTCCCACACCGCCGCCAGGGAAACCATCACCGCCCACAACGCCGGCTGCACCACATCCGCGGCCTCGAACCCGTGCTTCCCGGCCAACACGTCGGCCAAGTCCCAGTCCACAAAGGACTCAAGAGCAGCCGCACACTCCGCCAACCGCGCCGCGAACACCGGCGAAGACTCGGCCAGCTCCCGACCCATCCCGATCCACTGACTGCCCTGACCCGGGAACACGAACACCGTCCGGCCGAGGCCGCCCGCGGCGACTTCGCCGGTGACCACCCCGGGCGCGGGCTGCCCGGTGGCCACGGCCGCCAGGCCCGACACCAGCTCGGCCCGCTCGGCACCCAGCACGACCGCGCGCCGGCCCAGCGCCGCCCGCGTCGTCGCCAGGGACCACGCGACGTCCGCCGCTGTCAGCTCCGGCCGCGCGAGCACGTGCTCCCGCACCCGGTCCGCCTGGGCCGCGAGTCCCGCGGGACTGCCGCCCGTCACGACCCAAGCGGTGCAGTGCCGGTCCGCCACTACGTGCGGCCCGCCTCCCGCCACCCGCTCGGGGCGGTCCGCGTCCGCCGGGGCTTCCTCCAGGATGAGGTGCGCGTTCGTACCGCTGACGCCGAACGCCGAGACCCCGGCGCGCCGCGGCCGGTCGCCGGCCGGCCAGTCCACCGCCTCGCCCAGCAACCGGACGTGGCCCGATGTCCAGTCGACGTGCGGTGTCGGGTGCTCGGCGTGCAACGTCTTCGGCAGCACGCCGTGGTCCAGTGCCAGCACCATCTTGATCACGCCGGCCACCCCGCTCGCACAGCCGGAGTGCCCGATGTTGGACTTCACCGACCCCAGCCACAGCGGCCGGCCGGCTCCGCGCCCGTCAGCCTGGCCGTAGGTCGCCAGCAGTGCCTGCGCCTCGATCGGATCGCCGAGGGTCGTGCCGGTGCCGTGGGCCTCGACGGCGTCCACGTCCGCGGCGGTCAGGCCGGCGTCGGCCAGCGCCGCGTCGATCACGCGACGCTGGGACGGCCCGTTGGGCGCGGTGATGCCGTTGGACGCGCCGTCCTGGTTGACCGCGCTGCCGCGGAGCACACCCAGCACCCGGTGCCCGTGGCGACGGGCGTCCGAAAGCCGTTCCAGCGCGACGATTCCGGCGCCCTCGCCCCACCCGATGCCGTCCGCCTCGGCGGCGAAGGACTTGCAGCGACCGTCCGCGGCCATCCCACCCTGCTGGGAGAATTCCAGGTACGCCTCGGGCATGACGAGCACCTCGACGCCGCCCGCCAGCGCCAGGGAACACTCGCCCGACCGCAGCGACCGCACCGCCAGGTGGAGCGCCACGAGCGAGGACGAGCAGGCGGTGTCGATCGTCACGGCGGGGCCGGTCAGCCCCAGCGTGTAGGAGATGCGCCCGGAGACGACGGCGGTCAGGCCACCGGTCATCTTGTAGCCTTCGGCACCGCTGTCGGCGCCCGCCACCCCGGTGCCGTAGGCCGTGCTGCTGGCCCCGACGAACACGCCCGTGTCGGAGCCCTTCAGCGACGCCGGGTCGATGCCGGCCCGCTCGACCGCTTCCCAGGCCACCTCGAGCAGCACCCGCTGCTGCGGGTCCATCGCCAGTGCTTCGCGTGGGCTGATCCCGAAGAAGCCCGCGTCGAAATCGGCGGCGTCGTAGAGGAAGCCACCCACCCGGGCGTACTCGCCGGCCGTGCCGCCGTACGCGCGCTCCCACTCCGCCCACCCGCGGTCGGCGGGGAAACCGCCCATGGCGTCGGTCCCCGAGGAGAGCAGGTTCCAGAATTCGCCGGGGCCGGTGACACCGCCCGCGTACCGGCACCCGAGGCCGACGACCGCGATCGGCTCGCGTTCGCCCGCCTCCAGCTCCTTGACGCGCTCGCGGGTCCGATAGAGATCGGCAGCGAGCTTCTTCAACGTGTCGAGCAGCCGCTTGTCGCCGCCCGCCGCCTGCGCCCCACCGGCCATCACGAAAGCCCCAATTCCTTGTCGATGAAGTCCAGGACAGCGCCCGCGTCGGCGTCGTCCGCGAGCAGCCGCTGTTCCGCCGCTTCCCGGGGCGGCTGCCCGGCGTCGCCCAGCCAGCGGGAGAGCACGTTCCTGAGCCGTGTGGTCACGTCGCGCCGCGCTTCGCTGCCGCCCGGGACGACCGCGAGCGCGGCTTCCAGCCGGTCGAGCTCGCCGAGCAGCGGGTCCGTTTCCAGCGCGCCGGGCTCGGTCCGGAGCCCCAGTTCGCCGAGCAGGTGCTCGGCGAGCTCGGCGGGAGTCGGGTGGTCGAAGACGAGCGTCGCGGGCAGCCGCCGCCCGGTGGCGGCGGTGATCCGGTTGCGCAGGTCGATGGCCATCACCGAGTCGAAGCCGAGCTTCCGGAACGGACGGCCCTTGGGCAACGCGCCGGCCCCGGTGTGGCCGAGCACCGCCGCGGCCTGCTCGCACACGAGCTCCACCAGCCGGCGCAGTTGTTCGGCGGGCGCCAGGCCGGCGAGTTCCCCGGTCAGGCCGGCGCCGTCCACGGGCGCGCCGGGTCCGGTCACCGGGGCGTCCGCGGCTTCGGTCAGGCCGGCCAGCAGCGGACTCGGCCGGCGCGAGGTGAACGTCGGGCCGAACACCGGCCAGTCGATGTCCGCGACGGTCACCGCATCCTCGCCGGCGTCCAACACCTGGCCGAGGGCGAGCACCGCGAGCTCCGGATCCATCGCGCGGATCCCGTAGCGGTTCAGCAGCGTCCCGACGTCGCCGCCGCCCATACCGCCGCCACCCCACAGACCCCAGGACAGGGTCGTGGCCGGCCGGCCGGCGGCTCGCCGCGCCGAGGCGAGACCGTCCAGGTAGCCGTTGGCCGCGGCGTAGCCGGTCTGATCGCTGCCGCCCCAGACGGCCGCGCCCGAGGAGAACAGCACGAAGTCGTCCAGCGCCCGGTCCGCCGTCAGCTCGTCCAGCCAGCGCGCGCCGCCCCCCTTCGCGGCGCACACCTCGGCCAGGCCGGCCACGGTGGTCTCACCGACGGATCCGCCCTGGCCGACGCCCGCGGTGTGCAGCACCGTGGACAGGGCCGGGCCGGTGGCGTCGATCCGGGCCAGCAGGCCGGCGACCTGCGCGCGCTCGCCGACGTCGCAGGCGACGACTTCGACGCCGGTGCCCCGGGCGGCCAGCTCGGCGGCACGGCCGGGAACACCGCCGGCAGCCGGTCCGCGCCGGCCGGTCAGGACCACGCGCCGGGCACCGCGACCGGCCAGCCAGCGTCCGACGTGTTCGCCGATCGCGCCGGTGCCTCCGGTGACCAGGACCGTGCCGCGCGGGGTCCAGTCCCGGCGGGACGTCGGCCACGCCGCGCGGACCAGCCGCCGGCCGTACGCGCCGGACGAGCGGAGCGCCACCTGGTCCTCGCCGTCCCGGCGGCCGAGCACGGCGGGCAGCCGCCGCACGGCCGAGTCGTCGCCGGACAGGTCGACCAGGCCACCCCACAGCTCCGGGTCGGCGAGCGCGACCGTCCGGCCGAGGGCCCAGATCTGGGCGTGGACCGGCGTACCGACGGCTTCGCCGCGGGTGGTCGAGACCGCGCCGCGGGTCAGCACCCACAGCGGCGCCGACCGCCCCGCTAGGACCTGCGCCAGGGTCAAGGTGGCGGCCAGGCCGCGCGCCACACCCGGGTGGGTGGCCAGCGGCACGTCCGCGTCGTCGCCGAGGGCGAGCGCGGAGACGACGCCGGCGAATTCGCCGGCCGGCAACGCCGCGGCCAGCGCGGCCCGGTCGGCGAGGTCGATCCCGCTCAGGTCCGCCGCCACGACATCGGCCCCGACGGCCGTCAGGGCTCCGGCGACGTCCGGGGCAGCTCCGACGAGCAGCCAGGTCCCGGTCAGCGGCGCGGGCCGGTCGGGCAACGCCGTCCACGAGACCCGGTAGCGCCAGTCCGCGACGGCCGACTCCGCGCGCTCGCGACGGCGCCAGCCGGACAGCGCGCCCAGAGCCGCGTCGGCCGACTCCACGCCGAGCAGGTCGGCGAGTGCGGCCGCGTCTTGCCGTTCGACGACGCTCCAGAAGGCCGCTTCGGCCGGGGTGCCCCCGCCGGCCGGTCCGGTGGCCGGCCCGGCGGGTTCCGGCCAGAACCGGTCCTGCCGGAAGGCGTAGGTGGGCAGGTCGACGGTCGCGCCGCGGGCCAGGACGGCCGGCCAGGTGAGCGGCAAGCCTTGGACGTACGCCTCGGCGAACGACGTCAGCAGCCGGTCCGCACCACCGTCGTCGCGGCGCAGGGTGCCGAGCACCACCGGCGTGTCGACGGCGTCCGCGATCGCCGGCGTCAGCACCGGGTGCGGGGACACCTCGACGAACACGCCGTGCCCGGACTCGCCCAGCGCGCGCGCCGCACGCTCGAACTCCACCGTCTCCCGCAGGGACGCGTACCAGTACGACGGATCCAGCTCCGGACCCGACACCCACTCCCCCGTCAACGCCGACACCATCGGCACCCGGGCCTCACCCGGCGAAATCCCCCGCAACACAGCCGAAATCTCGTCGCGCAACTCATCCACGTGCGCACTGTGCGAGGCGTAGTCCACCGGGATCACCCGCGTGCGAACCGACTCGCCGCACGAATCCGCCAGCTCCCGCAACGCATCGGCATCGCCGGAGACCACCGTCGCGGCCGGACCGTTCACCGCCGCGACCGACAACCTCGCTCCGAATGGTGCGATCCGCTCGCGAACGGCTGCGACCGGCTCCGCGATCGAGATCATCCCGCCACGCCCGGCCAGCGCCGTCAGCGTCCGGCTGCGCAACGCGACGACCCGGGCGGCGTCGTCGAGGGACAGGATTCCCGCCACCACCGCGGCCGCGATCTCACCCTGCGAATGGCCGACCACCGCGTCGGGCGCCACCCCGGCCGCTTCCCACACCGCGGCCAGGGAAACCATCACCGCCCACAACGCGGGCTGGACCACGTCGGCGGCCTCGAACCCCTGCCGGCCGGCGAGCACGTCGGTCAGCTCCCAGTCCACGTGGGGGGAAAGCGCCTCGGCGCACTCGGCCAGTCGCGCCGCGAACACCGGCGAAACCTCGGCCAGCTCACTACCCATCCCCACCCACTGGCTCCCCTGCCCGGGGAAGACGAACACCGTCCGGCCGGCTTCGCCCGCGGCCGCACCGGTGAGCACGCCGGGCGCGGCCTGCCCGGTGGCCACCGCCGCCAGCCCGGAGGCCAGCCCGGCGCGGTCCGCGCCGAGCACGACGGCACGGTGTTCGAACGCCGACCTCGTCGTCGCCAAGGACCACGCCACATCACCGAGCGCCTGCTCCGGGTGCGCCACCGCGTGCTCCCGCAGCCGACCTGCCTGACCGGCCAGCGTCTCGGCGTCCCGGCCGGAGAGCACCCAAGCCGGGGAGTGGCCCGTCAGCACCGGCGAAACGTCGCCGGCCGCCGGTTCCGGCGCGGCCGGCGCCTCTTCCAGGATCAGGTGCGCGTTCGTGCCGCTGATCCCGAACGCCGAGACGCCCGCCCGACGCGGCCGGCCGCCGGGCGACCAGCCGACCGGCTCCCGCAGCAGCCGGACGTTCCCCGTCGTCCAGTCCACATGGGACGACGGCCGGTCGGCGTGCAGCGTCCGCGGCAGCTCACCGTGCCGCAACGCCAGCACCATCTTGATGACGCCCGCGACCCCGGCCGCCTGCTGCGCGTGGCCGATGTTCGACTTCACCGAACCCAGCCACAACGGCCGATCCCGCGGCCGCTCGCGGCCGTAGGTCGCGAGCAGCGCCTGGGCTTCGATCGGGTCACCCAGTTCGGTGCCGGTGCCGTGCGCTTCCACGACGTCCACATCGGACGGCCTCAGCCGGGCGCCGGCCAGCGCGGCCAGGATCACCCGCTGCTGCGAGGGCCCGTTCGGTGCGGTGAGGCCGTTGGAGGCGCCGTCCTGGTTGATCGCACTGCCCCGCACGACGCCGAGGACCCGGTGGCCGTTGCGGTGCGCTTCCGACAGGCGTTCCAGCACCACGACGCCCACACCCTCGCCCATGCCCATGCCGTCCGCGTCGTCCGCGAACGCCTTGCAGCGGCCGTCCGGCGACAGCGCGCGCAGCCGCGAGAAGCCGACGAACTCGGCCGGGTCCGCCATCACCGTCACGCCGCCGGCCAGCGCCACCGAGCACTCGCCCGACCGCAGCGCCTGCACCGCTTGGTGCAGCGCGACCAACGACGAGGAACAGGCGGTGTCCACGGTCATGGCCGGGCCTACCAGGCCCAGCGCGTAGGCGACCCGGCCCGACAGCACGCTCATCGCGGTGCCGGTCATGCGGTGCCCCTCGGCACCCACCGTCTCCGGACCCGCCCCGAGGTAGGCCGACCGGGCCGCCCCCACGAACACACCCGTCGGCGAGCCGTGCAGCGACCGCGGATCGATCCCGGCCCGTTCGATCGCCTCCCACGACGTCTCCAGCAGCAGGCGCTGCTGCGGATCCATCGCCAACGCCTCACGCGGCGAAATCCCGAAGAACCCCGCGTCGAACTCCGCCGCCCCGGCCAAGAACCCGCCTTCGGCCACGTACGTCGTACCCTCGGCGTCCGGGTCCGGGTCGAACAGCTCCTCGGTGTGCCAGCCGCGATCGACGGGAAACCCGCCGATCGCGTCCTCGCCCGACGCGAGCAGCTCCCACAGCTCCTCCGGAGAACGGACCCCGCCCGGGTACCGGCAGGCCATGCCCACGATCGCGATCGGCTCCGCCGGGGCAGCGGCCACGACGGGCGGCGGCGTGGTCCCGGCGGACTCGGCACCGGTCAGCCGGGCCAGGAGCTCGTCGGCCAGCGCGGCCGGCGTCGGGTGGTCGAACACGGCCGTGGCCGGCAGCCGGACGTCCGCTGCGGCGGAAAGCCGGTTACGCAGCTCGACCGCCGTCAACGAGTCGAAGCCGAGCTCCCGGAAGGCCCGGGCGGGCGGGACACCCGCCGCGGAACCGTGGCCGAGGACCGCGGCCGCGTGCGCCCGCACCAGCTCCACGACCGTCCGGCGGCGCTCGCCCGCGGCCAGGCCGGCGAGGCCGCGGGCGAACTCGTTCGCCCGCGGCGCCGCCGCCGGGGCGGCCTGGTCGTCCCGGGCTTCCGGGATCGCGTCCAGCAACGGGCGAGGACGCGCCGCGCGGAACACCGGAGCGAACTTCTCCCAGGTCACGTCGGCGACCGCGAGGAACGTCTCGTCGTCCGCGAGCACCTGGTCCAGAGCGGTCAGCGCGCGCCGCGTCTCGAGGAAGTTCATCCCCTGCCGGCGCAGCCGCCGCGGCGTGATGCGGCCGGGGCTGTGATCCATCCGGTCGTCGACGGCGTCCCAGTCCCGGGAGTCCCAGACACCCCAGGCGATCGACGTCCCCGGCAAGCCGCGGGCGCGCCGGTCTTCGGCCAGGCCGTCCAGGAAGGCGTTGCCCGCCGCGTACGGGCCGTGGTCGTTGCTCCCCCAGGTCGCGGAAATGGACGAGAACAGCACGAACTCGTCGAGGGCCAGGCCGGCCGTCGCCTCGTCGAGGTAGGTGGCGCCGGCCGCTTTGGCGCCGAGGGCCGCGGCCAGTCCCGCCCGGGTGGTGTCCTCGACCCGCGCGAGGTAACCGGTGTTGGCCGAGTGCAGCACTGTGGACAGTCCCGGCCCGTCCGCTTCGATCCACCCGACGAGGCCGGTGACCTCGCCGCGGACTCCGGTGTCGCAGCTGACGACGTCGACGGCCGTCCCCGCGGCGGCCATCGAGGCCGCCAGCTCCACCGCGCCGTCCGCGTGAGGGCCGGACCGGCTCGTCAGCACGACGCGCCGGGTGTCGCGCTCGGACAGCCAGCGCGCGACGCAGGCGCCGATCGAGCCGGTGCCCCCGGTCAGCAGCACGGTGCCGCGCGCCCGCCAGGGTCCGCGGCCGGCCGGCCGCGGTTCGGCCCGCACCAGCCGGCGCACGAACGTCCCGGCCTCACGCAGGGCGACCTGGTCCTCCGCGCCGTCCGCGAGGACCGCGGCCAACCGGGCCCACGTCCCGGCGCCGGCCACCGGCGGGAGGTCGACCAGCCCGCCCCAGCGGTCCGGCAGTTCCATGCCGATGACCCGGCCCAGGCCCCACAGCTGGGTCTGCCGCGGTGCGTTGGTCACCTCGTCCGGGCTGGTTCGCACGGCGCCCTGGGTCAGCAGCCAGAGCGCGGCCGTGCTCCCGGCCCGGCCCAGTTCCTGCACGAGGTCGACCGTCGCGGCCGTACCGGCCGGGACCCACGAGTGCGCCGGGTCGCGGCCGTCTTCCAGCGCCAGCAGGGAAATCACGCCGGAGATGTCGCCGGTCGCGGCTTCGCGAAGCGTCTCGAGACGGGCACGGACGACCCGGGCACCGTGGTCGGCCAGTCCCCGCGCGCAGTCGTCGGCGACCGCGCCGTCGCCGAGCAGCAGCCAGGTGCCGGTCAGCGCCGGGCCGCCGGTCGCCCGCGCGGGTTCCCACCGGATGCGGTAGCGCCACTCGTCGACACCCGCCACGGGCCGGGCCGGAGCCGCCGGCCAGAACCGCTTCCGCTGGAAGGCGTACGTCGGCAGTTCGACGGTGGTGTGGCGGCCGAGCACGGCCGCCCAGTCGACGGTGGCGCCACCCGTGTACGCCTCGGCGAACGACCTCAGCAGCCGGTCCGCGCCGCCGTCGTCACGGCGCAGCGTCCCGGTCACCACCGGCGCCTCGATCGCCGAGGTCAGCACCGGATGCGGCGACACCTCCACGAACACGCCGTGCCCGGACTCGCCGAGGACCCGGACCGCCCGCTCGAACTCCACCGTCCGGCGCAAGCTCGAATACCAATACGACGGATCCAGTTCCGGGCCGGAAACCCACTCCCCCGTCAACGCCGACACCATCGGAACTCGCGCCTCGCCGGGTGAAATCCCTTGCAACACCGCGAGAGCCTCATCGCGCAACTCGTCCACGTGGACACTGTGCGACGCGTAGTCCACCGGGATCACCCGTGCCCGCACCGACTCGTCACACGAATCCATCAACTCCCGCAACGCATCGGCGTCTCCGGAGACCACCGTCGCCGACGGGCCGTTCACCGCCGCCACCGACAACCGCCCGCCGAACGACACGATCCGCGCCCGAACCGCATCGACCGGCTCGGCCAGCGACACCATCCCGCCGCGACCCGCCAACACCGTCAACGCCTTGCTCCGCAGGGCGACCACCTTCGCGGCGTCCTCCAGCGACAGAATCCCGGCCACGGCCGCGGCCGCGATCTCACCCTGCGAATGCCCCACGACCGCGTCCGGTCGCACCCCGGCCGCCTCCCACACCGCGGCCAGCGACACCATCACCGCCCACAACGCCGGCTGCACCACATCCGCGGCTTCGAAACCATGCCGGCCCGCCAGCACATCGGCCAAGTCCCAGTCCACATAGGACCCGAGTGCGGCCGCGCATTCCGCCAGCCGCGCCGCGAACACCGGCGAGACGTCCGCCAGCTCCCGACCCATCCCGACCCACTGACTGCCCTGCCCCGGGAACACGAACACCGTCCGCCCGGACGTCGCTTCGCCGGTGACCACGCCGGGCGCGGGCTGCCCGGTGGCCACCGCCGCCAGGCCCGACACCAGCTCGGCCCGCTCGGCACCCAGCACGACCGCGCGGCGTTCGAACGCCGACCGCGTCGTCGCCAGGGACCACGCCACGTCGCCGACCGGCAGCCGCCGCGCCAGGACGTGCTCCCGCACCCGCCCGGCCTGCGCGGCCAGTGCCTCGGCACCGCACCCCGACAGCACCCAGGCCGATGTCGTGGCCGACAGCAGCGGCGCCGCGTCGACGTCGGCGGGCTCGGCCGGCTCGGCCGGCGGCTCTTCCAGGATCACGTGCACGTTCGTGCCGCTCGCCCCGAACGCCGAGACCCCCGCCCGCCGCGGCCGCTCACCCGGCGGCCACTCCACCGGCTCCCGCAGCAGCCGGACGTTCCCGGCCGTCCAGTCCACATGGGACGACGGGGTCTCCGCGTGCAGCGTCTTGGGCAGCACCTCGTGCCGCAACGCCAAGACCATCTTCATCACGCCGCCGACACCGGCGGCCTGCTGGGCGTGCCCGATGTTCGACTTGAGCGACCCCAGCCACAGCGGCCGGTCCGCCGGCCGGTCCCGGCCGTACGTCGCCAGGAGCGCGCCCGCCTCGATCGGGTCGCCCAGTTCCGTGCCGGTGCCGTGCGCCTCGACGGCGTCCACATCGGACGCCGAGAGCCGCGCGTCGGCGAGCGCGGCCCGGATGACCCGCCGCTGCGCGGGCGCGCTCGGCGCGGTGAGGCCGTTCGAGGCGCCGTCCTGGTTCATCGCGCTGCCCCTGATGACCGCCAGCACGTGGTGCCCGTGGCGCCGCGCGTCCGACAGCCGCTCGAGCAGCAGCAGGCCCGCTCCCTCGCCCCAGCCCGTGCCGTCCGCGCCTTCGGCGAAGGCTTTGCAGCGCCCGTCGGCCGCGAGGCCCTGCTGCCGGGCGAAGTCCGCGAACATCACCGGCGTGGACATGACCATCACCCCGCCGGCGAGCGCGAGCCCGCACTCGCCCGACCGCAGCGACCGCGCCGCCAGGTGGACGGCGGCCAGCGACGACGAGCAGGCCGTGTCCACGGTCACCGCGGGCCCGGTGAGCCCGAGCGTGTACGCGACGCGGCCGGAAAGCACGCTGATCGCGCTGCCCGTCACCAGGTGTCCCTCGCCGTGCCCCAGCTCCCGCGCGTACCAGTCGTAGCCCGAGGCGCTCGCGCCGACGAACACGCCGGTGCGCGAGCCGCGCAGCGTCCGCGGGTCGAGCCCGCCGCGCTCCAGCGTCTCCCAGGCGATCTCCAGCAGCAGGCGCTGCTGCGGGTCCATCGCCAGTGCCTCGCGCGGGCTGATCCCGAAGAAGGCCGCGTCGAACTCGGTCGCATCCGGCAGGAAGCCGCCCCGGCTCTCGTAGCCGTGGGCCGCCGCGTCGCCCGGATCCCAGCCGCGGTCGGCGGGGAAGCCCGCGATCGCGTCGGTCCCACCGTCGACCAGGCGCCACAGATCGGCGGGCGTGCGGACGCCACCCGGGTAGCGGCAGCCCATGCCGACGACGGCGATGGGTTCACCGGTCACGGCTTCCAGTTCGCGGACGCGCTCGCGGCTTTCGTGCAGTTCGGCCGTGACGCGCTTCAGGAAGTACCGGAGCTTGTCTTCGCTCACGCGTTCCACCTCGGGGTCGCTCGGGCTGTGGGTGCCGGTGTGGTCATTCGATGCCGAACTCCTTGCCGAGGAGGTCGAAGACCTCGTCGTCGTCCGCGTCGTCGAGCCGGGCCGAGACGGCCCGGCCGCCACCCGGGATGCGCTGCAGCCGCTGCCATTTGGCGGTCAGCGCGGCCAGGCGCGCCGCGACCGCCTCCTCGTCTTCGTCCGTTCCGCCGCCGCTGTCGCCGAGCCGGTCCAGCAGGTTCGAGAGCGCGGCGTCCAGCCGCTCGAGCTCATCCGTGACCGAGTCCGGCCCCGCCCCGAGCGCCCGCAGGAGGTGCGCCGCCAGAGCGGTGGACGTCGGATGCTCGAACACGACCGTCGACGGCAGCGTCACGCCGGTCGCGGCGGTCAGCCGGTTGCGCAGTTCGATCGCCGTGAGCGAGTCGAAGCCGAGGTCCCGGAACGCGCGGTCGGGCTCGATGCCATCGGTGTCCTCGTGCGCCAGCACCCCGGCGGCTTCCGCGCGCACCAGGTCCGTCGTCGCGGCCAGCCGGCGCGCGGCGGGCAGCGTGGCGACGGTGCGGGCGAACTCCGGGCCCTCCCCGCCGGCGGGTCGCACCACCACGGGCGCGGCCGCCTCCGGCAGATCGGCGAGCAACGGGCTCGGGCGGTGCATTGTGAACGCGGGCGCGAAGGTCCGCCAGTCCACGTCGGCGATCGTGACGAGCGCGTCGCCGCCGTCCATCGCCTGTCCCAGCGCCTGCACCGCGATCCGCGGGTCCAAGACGCCCAAACCGTGCCGGACCGAAGACCGCGCGGGCGCGCCGTCGGCCCACGGCCCCCAGGCGACCGACGTCGCGACCCGGCCCTGGGCTCGGCGTTGCTCGGCGAGGGCGTCCACGAAGGCGCTGCCCGTGGCGTACCCGGGAACCAGCGCGCTGCCCCAGGTCGCCGCCACCGACGAGAACAGGACGAAGTCGTCGAGGTCCAGGTCGGCGGTCAGCTCGTCGAGCCAGCGCGCCCCGGCCGAGCGGGCGCCCGCGACGGCCGCGAGCTCCTCGGCGGTCGTGTCGGCGACCGCGGTCGCCTGTCCGGCGCCGACGGCGTGAACGACACTGCGCAGCGCCGGTCCGCCGTCGGCGGTGAGCTGCCGCAGCAGGCCGCCGAGCTCGGCGCGCTGTGTGGTGTCGCAGGCCGTGATGGCGAGGTCGGCGCCGGCCGCCGCCACGTCGGCGGCGAGCCCCGCCACCTCCGCCGTCAGCGGCTCCCCGGCGGCGAGCACGACGCGTTCGGCGCCCCGCCCGGCGATCCACCGGCCGACTTCACCGCCGATCGCGCCGGTGCCCCCGGTGACCAGCACGGTCCCGCGGCCCGGGCGCGGCACCTCGGTCACCGCGGCGGCCCGGACGAGGCGGCGGGCCAGGATGCCCTGCGGGCGGACCGCCGACTGGTCCTCGCCGACGGCGCCGGACAGCAGCCCGGCCAGCCGGGCGCCGGTCCGAGCGTCCCAGTCCGCCGCCCGCGGCAGGTCGACGAGACCACCCCAGCGCTCGGGGTGCTCGAGGCCGGCGACCCGGCCCAGTCCCCAGGCCTGGGCCTGCGCCGGGCGGCCGAGCTCGCCGGGGCCGGTGACCAGCGCGCCGGCGGTCAGCACCCACAGCGGGACTTCGGGCGCGTCCTCGCCGAGCAGCTGGATGAGGTCGAGGGTGGCCGCCACGCCCCGGGTCATCGTCGGGTGGCCGTGCTCCGGGGATTCGTCCAGGGCCAGCAGGGAAACCACGCCGGCGAGCGCGCCTTCGCGAGCCACGCGCCGGCCGGCGTCCAGCTCGGTCACGACGTCGGCGGCACCGTGCGCGACGAGTGCGTCGACGACCTTCCGCGCGATGCCGGGCACGACGGCCCCACCGGCCACCAGCCACGTTCCCGACAGCACCGGCGGCTCGGGGGCCTCCGCCACGCGCGTCCACGTGATCCGGTAGCGGAGGCCGGCCAGCGGATCGCCGGACCCGGCGGGGCGAGCCGGTTCGGGCCAGTAGCGACCGCGCTGGAAGGCGTAGGTGGGCAGTTCGACGAACTCGCCGGGGCCGTACACCGCCGCCCAGTCGACCGGCACTCCGGCCACATACGCCGTGGCCAGCGAGGTGAGCAGGCGCCGGGCCCCGCCGTCCCGGCGGCGCAGGGTGCCGGTGACGGCCGCCGCGTCACCCAGGTTGTCGCCGATCGCGCCGATCAGCGCCGGATGCCCGGACATCTCGACGAACACGCGGTGCCCGCTCTCGCCCAGGGTCCGGACGGCGCCGGCGAAGTCGACCGTCCCGCGCAAGCTGGCGTACCAGTACCCGGCGTCCAGCTCCGGGCCGGCCACCCACTGCCCGGTGTACGCCGACAGGACGGGGATCTCCGCCGGGCGCGGCTCGATCCCGGCCAGCGCGGTCACGATCTCGTCCTCGAGTTCCGCTACTTGGACGCTGTGCGACGCGTAGCCGATCGGCACCCGCGACGTCCGGCAGGTCTCGGGGCAGGCCGCCGCGAACTCGGCCAGCGCGTCCGGATCCCCGGATACCACGGTCGAGCGGGGGCCGTTGACCGCCGCGAGCGACAGCCGGCCCTCGAAGCCGGTCAGCCACGTCCGCACGACGTCGGCGGACTCCGCGACCGAGAGCATGCCCCCGCGGCCGTCCAGCGCCCGCAGCGCCCGGCTCCGCAGCGCGACGACCTTCGCCCCGTCTTCGAGCGAGAGGGCCCCGGCCACCGTCGCCGCCGCGATTTCGCCGAGCGAATGCCCGACGACCGCGTCCGGGCGCACCCCGGCCGCCCGCCACACCGCGGCCAGCGCCACCGAAACCGCCCACACGGCGGGCTGCAGCACGTCGGCGGCCAGGAAGTCGTGCCGGCCCGCGAGCACGTCGCCGAGGTCCCACGGCACGTACGGCGCCAGGGCCGCCGCGCACTCCGCCAGCCGCTCGCGGAAGACCGGCGAGGCCTCCGCCAGTTCCCGGCCCATGCCGACCCATTGACTGCCGTGGCCGGGGAAGACGAACACCGTCCGGCCCGTTCCTCCCGGTGCGACCGAGCCGGTCACCACGTCCGGCGCGGACTGCCCGGTGGCCACCGCCGCGAGCGCCGGCGCCAGCTCGGCCGCGTCCGCCCCCAGCACCACGGCCCGCCGCTCGAACGGCGAACGGGTCGTGGCCAGCGACCACGTCACGTCGAGCGCGGGGACGTCGGGGTGGGCCAGCGCGAACTCGCGCAGCCGGCCGGCCTGCGCCGCGAGGGCCCGCGAGTCCCGCGCACCGATCGGCCAGGCGACCGGCCCGCCGGACAGCACCGGCGCGGAGCCGGGCTCCGCCAGCACGGGCGCCGGCCGTGCGGGCGGCTCTTCGATGATGACGTGCGCGTTGGTGCCGCTGACGCCGAAGCTCGAGACGCCCGCCCGGCGCGGCCGACCCGCTCGCGGCGCCCACTCCGCCGGCCGGCGCAGCAGCTCGATGTTCCCCGCGGTCCAGTCGACGTGCGGGGACGGGGCGGCGGCGTGCAGCGTGCGCGGCAGCCGCGCGTGCCGCAAGGCCAGGACGGTCTTCATGATCCCGGCGACGCCGGCGGCGGCCTGCGTGTGCCCGATGTTGGACTTGACGGACCCCAGCCACAACGGCCGGTCCGCCGGGCGGTCCTGCCCGTAGGTCGCCAGGAGGGCCTGCGCTTCGATCGGGTCGCCCAGCTCGGTGCCGGTGCCGTGCGCCTCGACCACGTCCACATCGGACGGTGCCAGACCCGCAGCGGCCAGCGCGGCGCGGATCACCCGCTGCTGGGCCGGTCCGCTGGGTGCGGTGAGCCCGTTGGACGCGCCGTCCTGGTTGACCGCGCTGCCGCGGACCACGGCCAGGACCCGGTGGCCGAGACGACGGGCGTCGGCGAGCCGCTCGACCGCGAGGACGCCGACGCCCTCGGCCATGCCCATGCCGTCGGCGCCGGTCCCGAACGCCTTGCACCGGCCGTCGGCCGCCAGCCCGCGCTGCCGGGAGAAGGCGACGAGGTCGCGTGGAGTCGGCATCACGGTGACCCCGCCGACCAACCCGAGGTCGCACTCGCCAGCGCGCAGGGCCTGGACGGCGGCGTGCAGTGCGACCAGCGACGACGAGCACGCCGTGTCGATCGTGAGCGCGGGACCTTCGAGCCCGAGGAGGTAGGAGACGCGCCCGGACAACACGCTGGTGGCCGCGCCGATCATCGCCTGGCCTTCGAGGCGGCCGTCGGCCGATCCACCGGCCTGGGCGGTGAGGTGGTCGTAACCGGAGCCGAAGCCGCCGACGAACACACCGGTGCGGCTGCCGCGCAGCCGTCCGGGATCGAGGCCGCCCCGCTCCAGGGTCTCCCAGACGACCTCCAGCAGCAGCCGCTGCTGCGGGTCCATGGCGACGGCTTCGCGGGGGCTGATGCCGAAGAAGCCGGCGTCGAACTCCGCGGCCTCGTGCAGGAAACCGCCTTCGCGGGCGTAGAGGGTGCCCGGCCGGTCGGGGTCCGGGTCGTAGAGTGCGGCCAGGTCCCAGCCGCGGTCGGTCGGCAGGCCGGTGATGGCGTCTTGGCCCGCGTCGAGCAGCTGCCACAGCTGCTCGGGGGTGTGGACCCCGCCGGGCAGGCGGCAGCCCATGGCGACGATGACCACCGGGTCGGTGTCCGGGCCGGCCATCGCGCCGCGCGGTTCGGCCGGGACGGTCCGGCCGTCCGCGGCGGCGGGGGCCAGCTGCGTCCGCAGGTGCGTGGCGAGCGCGACCGGATCCGGGTGGTCGTAGAGCAGGGTGGCGGGCAGCGACAGGCCGGTGACCGCGCCGAGCCGGTTGCGCAGCTCGACCGACGTCAGCGAATCAAGGCCGAGTTCGCTGAAGGCGCGGCCGGGCTCGATGTCCGCGGCCGAGCCGTACCCCAGCACGGTGGCGGCCTCGTCGCGGATCAGGTCGTGCAGCAGGCGGTCCCGGGCCGCCGCCGACGTCAGCGCCGTCAGCCGGGCGGCGAGCGGCCGGTCCGCGCCGGCGGGCACCGAGGCCGTGGCCGCGGTGCCGGCGGCCCGGATCTCCGGCAGGTCCCGCATCAGCGGAGCCCGGCGCAACTGCTCGGGCCCGCGCGCCGTGGCCATCGCCCCGAAGTCGACCGCCATCAGCGACAGCACGGAAAGCCGCGGGTCGCGGTCCTCGACGGCGGCGGCGAGGGCGCGGATCGCGGCCGCGGGCTCCATCAGGACTTCCCACTTGTTGCGGGCGAGCCGCCGGCGGGCGCCTTCGCTGGCCTGCCCGACGCCGCCACCCGCCCACGGGCCCCACGCCAGCGAGGTCGCGGGCAGCCCGCGGGCCCGGCGCTGCTCGGCGAGCGCGTCGAGGTAGGCGTTGGCGGCGGCGTAGTTGCCCTGGCCGCCGTTGCCGAAGGTGGCGGAAATGGACGAGCACAGGATGAAGGCGTCCAGGTCCAGGTGGGCGGTCAGCTCGTCGAGGCTCGCGGCGCCGCCGGCCTTGCCGTCGAACGTGCCGGCCAGGCGCGCGGCGTCCAGGCGGTCCAGAACGCCGTCGTCGAGAGCTCCGGCGGCGTGCAGCACGGTCGACAGCGGCGGCCCGGTGCGGGCGATGCGGTCGAGGACACCGGCGAGCGCCGGGCGGTCGGCGGTGTCGCAGGCGACCACGTCCACGGCGGCGCCCGCGGTCGCGAGCCCGGCCGCCAACGCGGCGGCGTCCGCGGCGGCGGGGCCGGAGCGGCTGGTCAGGACGACGCGGCGGGCGCCGCGTTCGCCGGCCAGCCAGCGCGCGGCGTGGCTGCCGATGTGGCCGGTGCCGCCGGTGACCAGCACCGTGCCCCGCGGCGCCAGGCGCTGCCGGTCGGCGACGGGCTTGGGGGCGTGGGCCAGCCGTCGTGGCCGGACGCCGTCCGCCCGCAGCGCGACCTCGTTCTCGTCGCGGGCGGCGAGCACGGCGACCAGCCGGGCGGCGGCCCGCGGGTCGAAGTGCGCGGGGAGGTCGGCCAGCCCGCCCCACCGGTCCGGGTGCTCGGCCGCGACAGTCCGGCCCAGCGCCCAGACGGACGCCTGCCGCGGGTCGGCCGCGGCGGCCCCGGGATCGGTGGACACGGCGCCAGCGGTCAGCACCCACAGCGGAGCCGCGACTCCGGCGTCGCCGAGGGCCTGCACCGCGGCCAGCGTCGCGGCCAGGCCACGGGGCACGGACGGGTGCGCGGCGAGCGGAGCGGTGTCGAGGGCGAGCAGCGAAACCACGCCCGCGGGTTCGGCGCCGTCCAGCGCGGCGACGACGCCGTCGGCGTACCCGGCCCGGCCGGGGTCGGCGGTGTCCGGTTCGACGGTGACGATCTCGGCGCCGGCGCCTTCGAGCGCCGCGATGCACGGATGCGGGTCATGCCCGCCCGGAGCCAGCACGAGCCAGACGCCGGAAAGCCGGGCGGGCGCAGGTTCGGGGGCGTGGGCCCACTCGATCACGAACCGCCAGTCGTCGGTGCGGTCCACCGGCGCGGTTTCGCCGGTGACGGGCCGCGCGATCGCCGGCTTCGGCCAGTAGCGCCGGTGCTGGAAGGCGTACGTGGGCAGCTCGACCCGCGGGGCCGAGGCGCGCAGCCTGGGCGAAGCGGGCAGCACGGCCGTCCAGTCGATCGGCAGGCCGTGGACGAACGCGGTGCCGAAGGAGCGCAGCAGCCGGTCGGCGCCGTCGTCGTCGCGCCGCAGCGTGTCGACCACCACCGGCGCGGGCAGGTCGGCCCGGCCGCCCAGCACCTCCTCGACGGCGGCCAGCAGCACCGGCTGCGCCGACACCTCCACGAAGGCCCGGTGCCCGGACAGCGCGAGAGCTTCCACGGCCTCCCCGAACCGGACCAGGCTCCGCACGTTCGCGTACCAGTACTCCGGTCCCAGCTGCGAGCCGTCCACCACCCGCCCGAGCACGGTCGAGAAGAACGGCACCGCACCGGATCGCGGCTCGATCCCCGCCAGCAACCCCGGCAGCGTCGCTTCCAACGGCTCGCACAGCCGCGAATGCGCGACGAAGTCCGTCACCGGCACGCGCCAGCGCAGCACCTTCCGCTTCCGCAGCACCCGCTCGAACTCGCGCAGCGCGCCGGGCTCACCGGAAACCACCGTCGCCGCCGGCGAGTTCACCGCCGCCACCGACAGCCGGTCCCCGAACGGCACCAGCAGGTCCCGCACCGACGCCACCGGCATCACCACCGAGAGCATCCCGCCCTCGACGCCCAGTCCCGCCAACGCCGCCGACCGGACCGCGACCACGCGTGCGCCGTCCTCGACCGACAGCACCCCGGCAACGGTCGCCGCGGCGATCTCCCCCTGGGAATGCCCGAGGACCGCTTCCGGTACGACACCGGCCACTCGCCACACCTCGGCGAGGGCCACCATCACCGCCCACAGCACGGGCTGCAGCACCGCGACGCCTTCGAGATCCGGCGCGTCTTCGGCACCGGCCAACACCGCGTACGGGTCCCAGGGAACGAACTGCCGCAGCGCCCGCACGCACTCGGCGAACCGCGCGGCGAACAGCGGGGACTCCGCCAGCGACCGGCGGCCCATTCCCACCCACTGGCTGCCCTGCCCGGGAAAGACGAAGACGACCCGGTCTCCACGGGCGGTGCTCTCGCCGACGACGACGTTCCCGGCGGGCCGGCCGGCCGCCAGCCCGGCGAGCCCGCCGGCGAACCCGGCCGGCTCGGCGACGACGACGGCCCGGTGCCCGAAGTGGCTCCGCGTGGTGGCCAGCGACCACGCAACGGCCTCGGCGGCCGGGGCGTCCGGAACGAGCGCGAACTCCCGCAGGCGGCCGGCCTGCGCGGCCAGTGCGTCGCGGCCGCGGGCGGTGACCGGCCAGGCTGTGACCTCGGAGCGAGGGGCCAGCAGTGGCAGCCCGGCCGGCTCGTCGGCGGGCGACGCTTCCGGTTCACCCGGCTGCTCGACGAGGACGTGCACGTTGGTGCCGCTCATGCCGAACGCGGACACGCCGGCGCGCCGCGGGGCCGCCGCCCGGGTGGTCCACGGCCGTGGCTCGGTCAGCAGCCGCACCCCGCCCGATTCCCAGTCGATCTCCCGGGATGGCTCGTCGGCGTGCAAGGTGCGCGGCAGCACCCCGTGGCGCATCGCCAGCACCATCTTGATCAGGCCCGCGAGGCCCGCGACGGTCTGGGTGTGCCCGATGTTGGACTTCGCCGAGCCGAGCCACACCGGGCGGTCGGCGGGCCGGTCCTGCCCGTAGGTGGCCAGCAGCGCGTGGGCTTCGACGGGATCGCCGAGCGGAGTGCCGGTGCCGTGCGCCTCGACCGCGTCGACCTGGTCCGGCGTCAGGCCCGCGGCGTCCAGGGCGGCGCGGATGACCCGCTGCTGCGAAAGCCCGTTGGGCGCGGTGAGACCGTTGGACGCGCCGTCCTGGTTGACCGCCGTGCCGCGCACGACCGCCAGCACCGGGTGCCCGAGGCGGCGCGCGTCGGACAGCCGTTCGACGGCGATGGTCGCCGCGCCTTCCGAGAGGCCCATGCCGTCGGCCCCGGCGGCGAACGGCTTGCAGCGCCCGTCCCCGGCGAGACCGCGCTGCCGCGAAAAGCCGACCAGCTGGCTCGGCGTCGACATCACCATCACGCCGCCGACCAGCGCGAGCTCGCATTCGCCCGCCCGAAGCGCCTGGCCGGCCAGGTGCAGCGCGACCAGCCCAGACGAACACGCGGTGTCGATCGTGAGGGCGGGCCCCTCCAGACCCAGCGCGTAGGCGACGCGGCCGGAGATGATGCTGCTGGAGTGGCCGGTGACCAGGTACCCCTCGGCGGCCGGGTCGCCGTCGGCAAGCCCGGCGCCGTAGCCGGTCAGCGTGGCGCCGGCGAACACGCCGACCGGAGTGCCGCGCAACGCCTCGGGAGCCAGCCCGGCGCGCTCGAGCGCCTCCCACGCCGTCTCCAGCAGCAGCCGCTGCTGCGGGTCCATGGCGACCGCTTCGCGTGGGTTGATGCCGAAGAACGCGGCGTCGAACCCGGGCGCGTCGTGCAGGAACCCGCCTTGGTGGGTGACGGATTTGCCCTGGCGGCCCGGATCGGGGTCGTAGAGGCCCGGGTCCCAGCCACGGTCGGTGGGCAGCCCGCCGATGACGTCGGCGCCCGCGGCGAGCACGTCCCAATACTGCTCCGGGGTGGTGACCCCGCCGGGGAACCGGCAGCCGATACCGACGATGGCGAGCGGTTCTCCGGGGTCCGCGGCGGCCGCGGCCGGGGTGACCGTGGCGGCCGCGGTGGCGGCGTCGGTGCCGAGGACCGCCGCGGCGAGGTGTGCGCCGAGCGCCGCCGGGGTCGGGTGGTCGAAGACGATCGAGGAACGCAGCCGCAAGCCCGTCGCCGCGGCCAGCCGCTTCCGCAGGTCGACCGCCGTCAGCGAGTCGAAGCCCAGGTCGCGGAAGGCCCGGCTGCCCGGCACCTCGCCCGCGTCGCGGTGGCCGAGGACGGCGGCCGCGTGGACGCGCACCAGGTCCGTGGCCAGCCGCTCGCGCTCGGGCGTGGCGGCCGCGGCGGCCAGCTTGGCGGCGAAATCGCTCACCGGCGCGTCCGTGGCGTTCGCGGTCTCGGTGAGGGTGCCGGGCGTGGTGTCCTCGAGGTGGCTGTGCGCTTCGGGAATCCGCTCCAGCAGGGCGCTGCGGCGTGCCGCGGTGAAGACCGGCGCGAATTCCGCCCAGTCCATGTCGGCGAGCGCGAGGTAGGGACCGGTGGCCGCGGCTCCCTCGGCGAGGACACGGCCCAGCGCGTCCAGGGCCGGGCCGGGGGCCAGGAACCGGGTGCCCTGGCGGCGGAGTGTGTCGCCGGTGATGGTGACGGGTCCGTGCGGCCCGAAGGCGTCCGGTGCTTCCCAGTCCCGCGTGTCCCACACGCCCCAAGCGAGCGAAAGCGCCGCGGCGCCCCGTGCCCGGCGCCGCTGCGCGAGCGCGTCGAGGTGGGCGTTCGCGGCCGCGTAGGCGCCGTGCTCGGCGCTTCCCCAGGCCGCGGCGATCGAGGAGAACAGGACGAACTCGTCGGCGTCGGCGACCAGTTCGTCGAGGTGGTCGGCGCCCGCCGCCTTGGCCGCCAGCGACGCGGCGAGGCCGTCGAGACCGGTGTCCTCGAGCCGGGTGAGGTGGAAGGCGTTGGCCGCGTGCAGCACGGTGGTCAAGCGCGGGCCGGTGCCGTCGGTGCGCGCGAGGAGCGCGGCCAAGGCCGGGCGGTCGGCGACGTCGCAGGCCACGACGTCGACCGCGGTGCCCGCCGCGACGAGTGACGCCACGTGGGCCGCCGGCACCGCGGCCGGCCCGGAGCGGGTGGGCAGCACGACGCGCGTGGCGCCGCGCGCGGCCAGCCAGGCGGTCAGGTACGGCCCGAGGGAGCCGGTGGCGCCGGTGACCAGCACGGTGCCTTGTGGCGACCAGGCGCCGTCCGGCCCGATCGGGTCGGGGACGACCCGGGAGGCGCGTTCCAGCCGCCGGGCGAAGACGCCGGCGCGGCGGAGCGCGACCTGGTCTTCGGTGCCGTCGGCGACGACGGCGGCCAGGCGGCCCGCGCTCCGGTCGTCCCACCGTTCGGGCAGGTCGACGAGCCCGCCCCAGCGGTGTGGGTACTCCAGCGCGGCCACCCGGCCGAGACCCCAGACCTGCGCGGCAGCGGGTTCGGGAGGAGCGTCGCCGGGCACAACCGACACGGCACCGCGGGTGACCGTCCACAGTGGAGCTGTAACGGCGGCGTCGCCGAGGGCCTGCACCAGCGCCAAGGTCGCGGCGGTGCCGTGCGGGACGGCCGGGAAACCCGGCAGTGGCCGGCTGTCCAGTGCGAGCAGCGACAGCACTCCGGTCGGCTCGACGGGCCCGTCCACGGCGAGCCGAGCGGTCACGTCGGCGGCGAGCGCGGCACGGTCGACCGCCGTGGTCGTCAGCACGACGGCGCGGGCACCGTGCGCGGTCAACGCGCGCACGCACGGCTCGGGGTCGACACCGTCCCGGGTGACGACCAGCCAAGATCCGGTGAGGGCGGCGACGGCGGCGGGGCCGAGTGGCTCCCAGGCCGTGCGGTAGCGCCAGGTGTCGTCGGTGTGCACGGGCGCCGCTTGCTGGGGCGCCGGCTGCGTGCGCCGCGGCCAGAACCGGTTGCGCTGGAAGGCGTACGTCGGCAAGTCGACACGACCGGCGCGGGGCAGCACCGCGGCCCAGTCCACGGGCACGCCGTGCACGTATGCCTCGCCGAAGGAGGTCAACAGCCGGGACGCGCCGCCGTCGTCGCGGCGCAGGGTGCCGACGACCACGGGCTCGCGGTCCGCCAGCTCGTCCCCGATCGCCGTGGTCAGCACGGGATGCGGGGACAGCTCCACGAAAGTGTCGTGCCCGGCGTCGCCGAGCGTCCGGATCGCACGCGCGAATTCGACCGGCTCGCGCAGGCTCGCGGACCAGTAGGCGGGGCCGAGCTCCGGGCCGCGGAGCCATTCCCCGCTCATGGCCGAGATCATCGGGAGGCGTGCTTCGCGGGGCACGATGCCGGACAGCGCGGCGGTGATCCCTTCGCGCAGCTCGTCGACGTGCGCACTGTGCGAGGCGTAGTCCACGGGCAGCACGCGCGTGCGCGTGTTCGGGTGCAGCGCCACCAGCTCACGCAGCGCGTCCGGGTCGCCGGCGACCACGGTGGCGGTCGGTCCGTTCACCGCGGCGACCGACAGGCGGCCCTCGAACGGTTCCAGCCGGCCACGAACGACCTCGGCCGCGCTCTCGACGGCCATCATCCCGCCTCGCCCGGCGAGCGCTGTCAACGCCCGGCTGCGCAGCGCGACGACCTTCGCCGCGTCTTCCAACGACAGGATTCCCGCCACCACCGCGGCCGCGATCTCACCCTGCGAATGCCCGACCACCGCGTCCGGTACCACGCCGGCCGCTTCCCACACCGCCGCGAGCGACACCATCACCGCCCAAAGCGCCGGCTGCACCACGTCCGCGGCATCGAATCCGTAGCGACCGGCGAGGACGTCGTCGAGGTCCCAGTCCAAGTACGCGAGAAGTGCTTCCGCGCACTCGGCCAGCCGCGCCGCGAACACCGGCGACGTCTCCGCCAGCTCCCGGCCCATGCCGACCCACTGGCTTCCCTGCCCCGGCAGGACGAACACCGTCCGGCCCGTGCCGGCGGGCCGGGCCTCCCCGATCGCGACGCCCACCGCGGGTTCGCCGGCGACCAGTGCGGCCAATGCGCCGGCCGCCTCAGCCGCGGGCACGACCGCGCGGTGCTCGAACGCCGTCCGGGTCGTGGCCAGCGACCAGCCCACTTCGCCGGCCGTCAGCTCCGGCCGGGCGGCGAGGTGTTCCTCGAGCGCCCGAGCCTGCGCCGTCAGCGCCGCCGGCGTGCGTCCGGACAACACCCACGCCGTCGCGGCTCGCAGCACCGGACGCCCGGCCGGCGCCCCCACCGCCTCGGACACCGGCGCTTCTTCCAGGACCAGGTGCGCGTTGGTGCCGCTGATGCCGAACGCCGAAACGGCGGCCCGCCGCGGACGATCGGCCTCGTGCCCCCAGCCAACGGGCTCCTGCAGCAGCCGCACCCGGCCGGCCGTCCAGTCCACGTGGTCCGAGGGCCGCTCGGCGTGCAGGGTCCGGGGCAGCACGCCGTGTCGCAGCGCCATGACCAGCTTGATGACGCCGGCGACCCCCGCCGCGGCCTGGGTGTGCCCGATGTTGGACTTCACCGATCCCAGCCACAGCGGCCGGTTCCCGGCCCTCCCGTACGTCTCCAGCAGCGCCCGCGCCTCGATCGGGTCGCCGAGCCTGGTGCCGGTGCCGTGTGCCTCCACGGCGTCGACGTCGGCTGCCGTCAGCCGCGCGTTCTCCAGAGCCGCCCGGATGACCGCGCACTGCGACGGCCCGTTCGGTGCGGTCAGGCCGTTGGACGCGCCGTCCTGGTTGACCGCGCTGCCGCGGAGCACCGCCAGGACCGGGTGGCCCAGGCGAAGCGCGTCGGTCAGCCGTTCCAGGACCACCATCCCGGCGCCCTCGCCCCAGCCCGTGCCGTCGGCATCCGCCGAGAAGGGTTTGCAGCGGCCGTCGGCGGCCAGGCCCCGCTGCCGGGAAAACTCCCGGAACAACGTCGGCGAGGACATCACGGTGACCCCGCCGGCCAGCGCGAGTTCGCACTCGCCGGCACGCAGCGCCTGCATCGCCAGGTGCAGGGCCACGAGTGAAGACGAACAGGCTGTGTCCACCGTCAGGGCCTGGCCGACCAGGCCCAGCGTGAACGAAATCCGGCCGGAAAGCACGCTGTTGGCCGTTCCGGTCAGCAGGTGCCCCGCGGCATCCGCGAAGTCGAGGTCACGCCCGCTCCCGTAGCCCGCGGAGGAGGAATAGACACCCGTGAAGACGCCGGTGCGGGAGCCCCGGAGGGCGGCGGGGTCCATCCCGGCGCGTTCGATCGCTTCCCAGGTCGTTTCCAGCAGCAGCCGCTGCTGGGGGTCCATCGCCAGCGCCTCACGGGGACTGATCCCGAAGAAGGCCGCGTCGAAATCGGCGGCCCCGTCGAGGAAACCGCCCTCGCGGGTCGTGGAGCCGGGCAGCTCCGGGTCGTCGTAGAGCCTGGCCGTGTCCCAGCCGCGGTCGACCGGGAACCCGGCGATCGCGTCGGCACCGGTCTCGACCACCCGCCACAGCGCCTCGGGACTGTCGACGCCGCCGGGGTATCGGCAGCCCATGCCGATGACGGCGATCGGTTCGTGCCTGAGCTGCCGCAGCTCCGCGTGAGCACTGCGAAGTCGGGCCGTGACGACGTCGAGGTAGTCACGGAGCTGCTGTCTGTCTGCCATTCCGCCCTTGCTCCCCCGCAGCGGACTGCGCATCGGTTCGAGTTGTTCCGTGCTTCACCCTCCGGCCGTCACTCCGCCAGGTACGTCCGGAGAGACCAGACGAAGACGCGCACTTCACGACCGTCCACGACCGCCCGTTCCGGACTGGCCTCGAAGTGCTCGTAGCGATTGCCGCACTGGATCCGGACCTTCGGCACCTCGACGTCCGGCAAGTAGCAGAGCCGCTGATCGTCGGCGATCGTCCGGTCGGGGCCCCCACTGAGGAATGCGTTGGGGACACGATGGTCTTTCATGCTTCTCCTCCCCGTCTGGGCTTGCGGTGCCCGCGGCCGGGCCACCCGTCAGGACGCCACTTCGGCCGTCGTCTTGGCCGATCCTTCGTCTTCGCTCCCGTCCGGCGCGGCCGGCTGGGCGGGCACGCTCAGGCCGGGAATCGACAACTCCGGGATCGACTTGACGATCGCGAAACCGGACTCGATGGCTTCGGCCAGCGTCGGGGAGACATCATCGGAGAACTCGATCCGCGTGACCGCGAGCTCGGCGTCGGTCGGCAGGGTGTCGTCCACGAAAGACAGGTCGGCCCCCGTCCCCTCCTTGAGGGTCACCATTTCGAGGTCGGTCACTTCCCGGTTCAGGACGAGCGAGAATCGGTAAGACATTTTCACTCCTCAATGGAAACTTCGACTTCAGAAAACCAAAGAATTCAACGATCGAGCTGAAGGACTACTCGCCTTGAGCGCGCCGATCAAGCTGCTGGGCGAATTCGGCCCATATTCTCGAATTGCGCCGCGACACCCGGACCGCGAGCTCGATGCAGTGCACCGGAACGGAGTGTGCGATATCCGCCAGATCCTTGGCGCCGAGCTCGTTCTCCTTGAACATCCGCAGCAGCCGGCGGCCGGGCTCGGTTTGCCGCAGCGAGGGGTCCTGCATGAGGATTTCGAGCTTGACAGCCGGTGCCGCCTCGGCCACCGGCACCTGCTCGGCCGATTCGGCGGGCTCCGGGATTTCGGCCACCCGGTCGCTCGTGCCACCCCGGACCGGAACGGGTTCCTCACCACGCTTCAGCCGCCGTCGCACGTCGAGCGCCGTCGCGGGAGACACCCCGGCCAACACGGCGACCGAGCGCACCGAGGCGTCCGGGCGCTCCTTCATCACCGCCGCCGCACGCAACCGCCCGAGCGCGGCATTGAGGGGACGAGTCCTGCCGTCGCGGCCGATCCGCACTTCCGACACCGGCACCCCGGCGGACGAGCGCCGCACTTCCGCGACCGTCCGGGCCGTGAGGCCCGTGGACTTCGCGATCGCCCGGTCCGACATGGCCGGGTAAGACTTGAGGATCCGCAGCGCCGCCGCCGCGCGGTCGGCCTGGGTCAGCGGAAGGCCGTGCTCGACATTGGCCTCGACCGCCTTGAGGAACGCGTCTTCACTGCTGCCGTCGAAGAACTCGACGTCGATCGTCTGCCGCCCGCTCAGCGCGGCCGCCAGCAGGCGATGGGTCCCGTCGATCACGCGCATGGTTCTTCGGTCGACCAGTATCGGCGGCAGGGCACCCTTCGACTCCACCAGCCGCCGAACGTGATCCGCCTGCGCACCTTCCAGCCTCGGCGAATCACCGGGCACGATCTCCGCGATGGAGACAGAAACGACTCCTTGTCTTCGATCCACAAAATCATCCGACCTTATCGGTCCGGAATTGGAAAATACATCTGCCCCCATATTATTCCCCCCAGCAAGTACTCACTTACGATCCCAGTCTCACCCAGTCGACTTCGGACGTCAACACGTTCAAGGAGCCCACCCGCTCCCCGACGAGACGACCGGCGTTCAACTGCCGCACTTTTGCCGGTTGAACACCGCCGGCCGATCACAATCAGGTCGAACAACTCGAGGTCGACACCGATACTATGCACAGAATAGGCATCCTGCAACGCCGACCACGGGACGCGCACGACCACAAACTCGCGGCATTCAACGGCCCGGGAACTCACACCACGGTCGACGTGATTCAATCAAGGAAACCGTTCTCATCGCAGGCAGGCCCGATGAAATTGTCAATCAGACGAGTCCCGCGGTGCGGTTACGGCAACACGAAGACCTGCTATCCGTTCGACCTGGCCACTTCCGGACAGTTTCATGACAGCTTCGTGACAGCCCGACATCGGCACACCGATCCGGCATGAACGATCTCCGCTTGCCCGAGATCGACCTGAATCTTACCGCCTTCACGATCAGCGACCGACCCGTACCTCAATGTTCAAGGCGATCCGCGAAAATCGCCCACGCCGATGCGCATTCACGCGCCAGCCTGCCGACCTTCTCCCGTTGGTGAACGGGTACCCGGTCCACCATTTCGTCCCATTGACCATCGCCGACAGCGGCACACCCGATGAGCCGGAGCAGCACCCGGCCCGCTTCACTGAATCGCAGCGATGGGTCCTGGGCGAGAAGTGCGACGTATTCGGCGGCCGAGGTGTCTTCGCCCGCTTTGCGCGTCCCCTCCCGGCCACGCTTCGGATCGATCCGGGCGACCGGGGGGCGGGCGAGCCGGCTCGTGCTTCCCAGCGACACGGCAGCGCCGTGCGACGGCCCTCCGGCGGTGTCCTGCCTCCGCTGCCGCGGGGTCACCGGCGACTCGCCCCGGTCGAGCCGGGCCCGCACGTCCTTCGCGGTCGAGGGCGAGATGCACACCACCTTGGCGATTTCGCGCAACGAGGCGGTCGGGTTGGCAGTCATCAGCTCGGCGGCACGCCGGCGCGCCTCGGCGCCGTCGACGGGTCTCATCCGGCCGTCCCGGCCCACCCGGACGTTCGACTGTCCGATTCGCTCGGTCGAACACTTGCGGATCGTCGCGATCGTACTGGCCGCCAGTCCCGTGACAGCCGAGATCCGGCGATCCGACCACGTCGGGTGGGAGTCGACGATGCGAGCGGCCGCGACCTTGCGATCGGCGGTCGACAACGGCAGGCCGTGCGCGTGGTTGAGCTCGACGGCGAGCACGAAGGCATCCGCGTCTCCACCGGCGAAGAACAGCACGTCGATGGCCTCGTCACTCCGCAGCACGGCCGCTCGCAGGCGGTGCATTCCGTCGATAACTTTCATCGTCGGCCGGTGAACGACGATCGGCGGCAGCGGGGTGTCCACCGCGGCGAGCATCCTGGTGTGATCCACCTGCTCGCCGTGGATGCGCGGGGAGTCCGCGGCGACCAGCCGGGCGATCGGCACTTTCACCGGCGCCTCGGACAGTCCGGCTCGTTCGACGAGCAACCCCTTCACCACGCGCCCCTCCCTCTGCCCCGCGTCGGGGCCCGGGCACGACGGCCGCCACCAGTCGCCTTCGGGGCGTGACGGGGCGGCGGCCGTCCTCCCTCCCCCTTTGACACCGCGAGCCTCGCCGATGGGGCAGACGTTTCGCAGACGCCTGATGTCCGCCCAGCTCAACAGGGAGATTTCAGGGAATTCTGACGGTCACCGGACTCTCGAATACCTCGAACCCGTGCCGCTCGTAGAGCCGCCGCGCCGGGTTTCCGTCCGTGACCACCAGACCCACCACGCCGAGCCCCTCCGCCGCCGCACGGGCCAGCGTCCGCCGGAGCAGCAACGTACCCGCCCGCGGGTACGCCGGGTGGCGGAACAGGTCGGTGATCAGGAACCCGCCCCAGGGCACTTCACCCGGGAACCGATTGAGCAGCAGCCCGGCCACCACCGAGCCGGCGTCGCTGATGACGGCGCTGAGGTGAGACAGCGGCCCGTACGACGTGCCGGCCATCAAGGCCTCGAAGCGGTTTCGCACCACGACAGCGTCTTCGTATTCGTCCCGGTAATCGGGATGTCCCGGCGCGTACGCGGCTCGCCACGCCGAAACCAGATCGTCGACGGGCCGGGGCAACGGCTCGAACCGCAGAGGCGACGCCGGTGGCAGGCACTTCCAGTCCTCCGGCAACCGCCGGGAAGAAAGATCGCAGGTCATGCGGTGAGTCGCGCGGACCAGCCGGGCGCCTCGCGCCACCAGTTCTTCGGCGAGCGACCGCGGGCCAGTGGCCGCCCAGCCGGACATTTCCCGAAGGACCACATCCGCGGCGCCCGCGCCCAGCACCTCCACTCGGTCTGCCCAAGGCACTCCCGCGTTCTCCCGCCGCAGATAGGAAAGCACCGGAACACCGTTCGGATCGACGCGAATCTCCCGCACCGCGGCTCCTTGTCTTCACCCCCGGCCGGCAGGCTAACATGGTCACGATGTCAGAAATCGACTTCCTGGGGGCGAACATCGCCGAACAGAAGATCGTCGATTCACTGTTGACAAAACTAGGGATGGGCGCATTGATCGGTGGCCCGCGGGCATATCGCGGCCGACATCGGAATTGGGCGGGAACCACCGTTTCCGGCACCGAAGTCTTCGTCAAACGAATCGCACCCGGTTCGGCGGGGAGCGACCGCAGGCTCGCCCGGCTGATCGCACTGGAGTCCGCGGACTGGGTTCCGGTGCCGAGGCCGCGGTGCCTGGGCTGGGACGCGGAGACCGGTTTGCTGGTCTACGAACTTCTCACCCCTGCGCGCGACGGCCGCCGGCTCGCCGATGACGGCGATTTTGACGAAGTGACCGCCGACCGGCTGGGGCGGCTCGTGGCGAAGCTGCACGAAGCGGCCTGCCCACCCTGGCTCGACACCTCGTCGCCCGGGCTCCCGCCGCTGGCCGAACTGGAAGCACTGCCACTGGCGGTGTACCGCAACGCATGTGCCGCCGAACTCGAACTGTGGCACTTGTTGCAGCGGGACGAGGCACTGACGGCGGCCATCCGGCAGCTGTGCGCCACTCCCGCGGCGGTGCGCACCCCGGCGCACTGCGACCTCCGGCTCGACCAGTTCGTGATCGACGGCAGCGATGTCCACCTGATCGACTGGGACGAGCTGAGGCGGGCGGATCCGGCCCGCGACATCGGCGCCTTCGTCGGCGAATGGTTGTTTCGCAGCACTATCGGTATCGCGGACCCCGACGCGGCGCCCGACCACGGGAAGATCGTGGCCCGGGGCACCGCGCGGTTCGCCGCGGTGCGTCCGCTAATCACGTCGTTTTGGCGCGCCTATCGGGAAGTTCGCCGAGCGCCGGACACCGACCTCGGTCGCCGTTCGGCGGCCTTCGCTGGCTGGCACCAGTTCGACCGCTTGCTCGCGACGGCCGAAAAGCAGTCCCGGCTACTGCCGGTCGAACGCGCCGCCGCGGGGATCGGCCGAGCGGTGCTGCTCGCCCCCGACCGGTTCGCCGATACCTTGGGGCTGACCACATGACCAGACTCTTCCCCGCGGGCGGCGGGTCGATCACGAGCTTGCTCGACGCCCTCCGTGAGGTCGAAGTCGACCAGCCGGAGAACCGGGCCCTCGTCGTCGGCCAGGTCGTGCGAGCGGGTGGCCGGGCCGCACTGCGCGCGAAGCTCATGACGGCCCTGTACGACGGTCTTCACGTGGGGGGCGCTGGCGGCGATTCGGAGTCTCCCGGTTTCCGCGACCGGTTGATTGCCGCGGTACCGCACGAATTCACCCGGGCCCGAGGCCGCGTGCGATCGCCGGCGGACTCGGACGAGGTCATCGTCGACATCGACGGCATCCGGGTCCGCGTGCCCGCCCTCCAGGTCGAATCCCCGGTGGCCGGCGCGGTCACCGTGATCGAGATCGGCAGCACCCGCTGGAACCTGGCCCCGGGCTTCTTCCTCGTCGACGGCTCGCTGGGGCACGGTCTCACACCCGGGGACCACACTCTCCGGATCTACGCACATCTCGTCGAGCCGGGCACCGCGACCGCCGTGTGGCGTTCGACGCTGACTCTTCTCGAGGAAACGGGGACGCCTTACCGCGCGAAGATCAGCTTGCACCTCCCCCGTCGGGACGCACTCGTCCTCTACCTCGGCCGGCAGGCGTGGTCCGCCGCGCCGAGGATCGTGGCGGAACTGTCCGGCCTGCAAGGCCTCGGCACGACCGTCTCGGCCTACGCGCACCGGGTCGCGGACGGCCTCGCGGCGGCCTGGGATCCGGCCGATCCCCGACCGGGGCACCACGGGCTCAGCTTCGGAGAGCACCGGTCGCGGGTCATCGCCGATGCGCTGCTCGCCCCCGGAAGCCGGGAGGACGCACTGGCTCGCTTCTTGGCGGCGGGGAACATCGATCCGACCGGAGTCTTCCGGAACACAACCTCCCCCGAACTATGAGCCAGCTCACACTTGTCGGCCTCTTGCTCCGGTGGTCGACCCCGGTGCACGGTGAAGGCGACCAGCAAGTACTCCGGATCATCCGAAAGGGTTCGACAATGCACTCCGATGAACTGTTCGCGACGTACACCGAATTCACGACGCCGGCCGACCTCGCCGGCCCGGCCGCCGAATCCGACGCGGTGTCGCGCAACACCACAACGCCGGGCTTCCTCTCCTACGCCGACCCCAGAACGGGCGCGGAGCGCGAGTAGCTTCCCGGGAAGAAGGAGCAGTGACGACATTCCGGGAAGTCTTCGCCAACTCCGAATTCCGGGCCATCTTCTGCGGGTTCGGCTTGTCGACGGCCGGCGACTTCTTGGCCAGGGGTGCGGTGACGATCGGTGTGTACGCATCGAGCCAGTCGACCGGGCTCATGGCGGTCACCTACGCCCTGACGTTCCTCCCCGACCTGCTCGGTGGCGCCCTGCTGTCCGGCTTCGCCGACCGGTTCAGCCGCCGGACCGTCATGGTCACCGCCGATCTGCTGCGGGCCGCGCTGGTCGCCGTGATGGCGACGTCCGGCCTGCCCCTCGCGGTGGTGTGGCTCCTGCTCCTCACGGTGCGCCTGCTGGATTCGCCGTTCCGCAGCGCGCAGACGGCAACCCTGTCGCTGGTGCTCACCGGCGACCGCTACGTGGTCGGTACCTCGGCCAACGCGATGCTGGCCAACCTCGCGGTGGGCGTGGGATTCACCGGCGCGGGGGCCGTCGTCCAGCAACTCGGCATGAGCACTGCGCTTTACGTCAACGCGGGTACCTTCGTGTGCTCCGCGCTGCTGATCCGAACCGGTGTCCGATCCCGTCCGGCAACGGGATCGGACACCACCCGGCCGGCTCGCTGGTGGGGCTCACTGGCCGCGGGAGCCCGGCTGGTCCGCACCGACTCGCAACTGCGCACGCTGATGGCGTTCGCCGTCATCCCCGGCATCTGCATGGTCGCGACGGCGCTGGCCGCGCCGTACACGGTCGAGACAGGCAGCGGCGAAGCTGCCGCGGGCGCGCTGATGGGCATCGGCTCGGCCGGCATGGTCGCCGGGGTCTGGGCGTTGGCGAGGTGGGTCCGTCCCGAAACCAGGATGCGGCTGCTCGGCGTGCTCGCGGCGGCGAGCGCCGTGCCGTTCATCGTGTGCGCTTGGCACCCGGGCCTGCTCGTCGACACCGTCATCTGGTTCGTCAACGGCGCGGCGACGTGCTTCTGGATCCCGGTGACGACCGGCGTGGTGCAGTCCACTCCGGAAGCCATGCGCGGTCAGATGAGCGGCTTGGTGTTCGCCCTGCTGCGCTTGGTCCAAGGGATCGCGATCCTGGTCTACGGCCTCTTGGCGGAGGTGTTCCCGCCCTCGGCGGTCATTGCCGCGGCCGGCCTGCTCGGCCTGGTGACGTCCAGCGTGATTGGACTCGCCTGGCGGCGGGTCGGCGCCGAATCGCGATCATTCGCCACAGATGCCAGCCAATGACCGGCGCAGCTCGGAGGTGTCGGACAGCCCGGTTCCGCGCAGGCATTCGACGGCGAGCCGACCGTACTTCTCCGCCACGGCCCGGTCTCCGACGGCGCGATACGTCAGCGCCAGGACCCGCAACGCGCGTGCCTGCTCGAGCTGAGCGCCGAACCGCTGGGCGTCGGCCAACGACGACTCCGCCTGAGCGGCTGCAGCCTCGATGGCACCGTTGTCGAGTTCTGCTTGCGCCAGCACGACTTTCGCTCGCATACCCGGCATCTGCAGGCCGGCTCCCGCACACAGCGACACAGCCTTGCGGGCCTGGGAAACGGCCAGCGGGAAGCTGCCGGTCAACCGGCTGATCTCGGCGTGTCCGGCGAGAGCGGAGACTTCCCCGCGGAGATACCCGATCTGCCGGCAAATACCCAGCGCCGAACTGTACAACCGGCGGGCTTCGTCCAGGTCCCCGCTGAGCTCGGACACCGCGGCGAGCGCGGCAAGGGCGTCGGCTTCGTCTTCCCTGGCGGCGCTGCCACGAGCGGTCCGCAACGCCAGCCGGGCGTTCCGGCCGGCGGCGGCCAGGTCGCCCACCTCGCGCTGGGCTCGCGAAAGGTGGCCGAGCACATCGGCTTCGAAGTGACTGAGCGAGCCGCGGCGAAGCAGTTGCAGCGACCGGGTGAACTGCCGGATGGCGTCACGGCAGAGGCCGCGCAACAACAGGATCTCGCCGAGAATGCCCCGGACGTTGCCTTCCGTGGCTTGCTCGTCCAAGACGTCGCCGAAGGAGAGCACTCGCCGCGCCGCCGCTTCGGCCTCGTCGAGCTCCCCCCGCAACAGCTCGGTGTAGCTCAACCCGAGCCAGCCGAAGCGTTGCAGGGGCAAGTTCGTCGAGGTTTCGGCCAGAGCGAGACCTTCGCGGATCCGCGCGGCGCCGTCGTCGACCCGGCCGACCTCTCGGTCCAGGTTGCCCAAGGCGATGAGTGCGCGAGCTTGTCCCTCGAGATGACCGGCTCGCCGGTAGGCCGCCAGTTCCTCGGTGAAGTGGTGCAACGCGGCCTGGTTGTCGCCGTGCCGGACGCTCAACGAGCCCATGCCGGAATGGATCGACGCGACCGCGGCGAGATCACCGTGAGCCACCGCCGAACGCAGAGCCGCGGCGAAGGCGCTCATCCCCTCTTCCCGGTAACGACCACTTGTCACCAGGTACGGTCGCACGGTCTCGACCAGGAGCCAGGCCGGGCGGGGTTGATCCCCCGTCGAAGCGAGGACCGTGGCCGCGAGCACGTTGAGGCACTCGGCGTTCATCCACGCCAGCGCGGCACCGGGGTCGGTGAACACACCCGGTCGCACCTGCGCGAGCCCGTCCGGGCGGGGAAGCCGGACATACGTCGGGTACAGCAGTTCCGCCGCCGACTCGGTGTGCCGGAGGTAGAAGGCGAGAAGTCCGGCCGTGGCCGCGTCCGACGCCGGCCGGCTGTCGTCGTCGACACACCGTTCCGCGGCGAACACGCGCAGCAGATCGTGGAGCCGATACCGCCGGCCGTTGCTCCGCACGACCAGGTTCGCCACCGTCAGCTGGTCGAGCCGGGCCAAGGCGGTGCTTTCGGGCAAAGCCGCGAGCGCGGCGACCGCCTCAGCCGAGAAGTCCGGTCCGGCGATGAGTCCCAGCAGGCGGAAGACCCGTGCGACGCCGGCGTCCAAAGTCACGTAGGACAACCGGAATGCCGTTCGGACGGTGGCTTCTTCGTCTCCTTCGATCTCCAGAGACGTCAAGCGGTTGCCGCGCCGCAGTTCGTCGACGTACTCGGCCAGTGAACAGTCCGGCCGGCTGACCACGTTCGCGGCGGCGATCCGCAACGCAAGGGGCAGGAACCCGCACAGCTCGGCCAATTCACGCGCGGCGACCGGCTCCGCCCCGACCCGTCCGGCGCCGATCATGCCGGCCAGCAACGTCCGCGCGTGCTCGTCGGCGAGCACACCGACCTGGAACAACACCGCACCCTGCAACGCCACCAGCCCGCGCAGGTCGTTCCGGCTCGTGACCACGACACCGCAACCCGGCGCACTCGGCAGCAACGGGCGCACTTGGGCGGGGTTGGCCGCGTTGTCGAGCACGAACAGGATCTTGCGGCCGCGAAGCATGGTCCGGTAGAGCGCGACCAGTTCCTCGGGACCGGCCGGCAAGCGCTTCGTCGTCGCCCCCAGAGCGATGACGAAGCGGGCCAACACCTCGGTGGGGGTCAACGCCGGAGTCGCCGCGTGGCCGCGAAGATCGACGTGGAGCTGACCGTCGGGGAAACGGCCGCGCAGGTCGTGCGCCACCCTGACGGCCAGTGCCGTCTTCCCAGCGCCCGGGAGTCCCGTGATCACGACGACCGGGACGCCCGAGGCCGACGTCAAGATGCTTTCGATCCGGTCGGTCAGGTCGTCCCGGCCGACGAAGTCCGGCACGTCCGCCGGCAGCTCGTAGGGCACCAGGTTACCGGAAACGGCGTCCGCGCTGTTGCTCGCCACCAACGGAGCCGCTGACGCCGGATCTCGCGTCAAGATGTGCTCGTACACTTCTTGCAGCTCGACATCGGGGTCGACGCCGAGCTCGTCGGCGAGGGTCTGCTTGATCCGCTCGTACACCGACAAGGCTTCGACTTGCTGTCCCGAGCGGTACAACGCCAGCATGAGCTGACCGTGCAGCTTTTCCCGGAGGGGCGCGGCGCTCGCGGCCGCCTGGACTTCCCGCACCAGCTCGCGATGCCGGCCGAGTCGTAGCCCGGCGTCGTAACAAGCCTCCTGCGCGGCGAGTCTTTCGCGTTCGAGCCGCGGCACGTGGACCGTCCGCAGCAGATCCGCCGGGGTGTCGGCGAGTGCCTCTCCGCGCCAATGAGAAAGGGCTTCGCGCAGAATCTCGATCCGTTGCCCGAGTTCCTCGATTTGCCGTGCCCGATCGACCGAGTCCCGGAATCGATCGAGATCCAGTTCGCCCGGCTCGACCCGAATGCGGTACCCACCGGTCATCGTGGTGATCCGGTCGGCATCCCCGATCACCCGGCGCAGTCGTTGCACGTAGGTTTGCACCGTCGCCCGGGCCCCGCGCGGCGGGTCCCGGTCCCAGAGCTGGTCGACCAGGTCGTCGGCACTGACCATGCTGTTGGCGGACAGGAGCAGCATGGCCAGCAGGACGCGCTGCTTCGTGGCGTTGACCGGGACGACCTCGCCGTCGACGACCACCTCGAGTGGGCCCAGCACACGAAACTGCACAGCTTTTAGCACCGCGGCTCCTCCCCTGGCGCCGACCTCGCAGATGGCGATCGTAGCAGTTCACCAGACTTCAGCCGGTGGATTAGGGACAATCCGGGAGTCGCCACCACAACAGTTCGGCCAGCCGTTCGGCCGACTCTTCGGCTCGTCATCACTTGGGGCACGCGCGATACCGTGGGTGCCATGGATTCGCCACTGCCGCCGCTGGTCTGGTACGCCAGCTACGGGTCCAACATGTACGTCGCACGGTTGCTGTGCTTTCTCCAAGGAGGAACGCCGCTGGGCGCGCCCAGCGCAGCTACGCCGGATGTCGCGACCTCAGCCCGGCGCGTCGCATCGTGGCGAGCGAGTTCTCCGGCGGCATCTACTTCGCCACGGAATCGCCGGTCTGGAACGGTGACCGTGCGTTCTTCGACCCGAAGCTGCCGGGCCGCGCGGCAATGCGGTCGTACATTGTGACCGCTGGGCAGTTCTCCGATGTCGCTGAGCAGGAAATGTACCGCGACCCGGGCCCGGACCTGGATTTGATCACCGTGCTGCGGACAGGTCGCGACCAGCTCGGTCCAGGTCGCTACGAGACCCTGCTGCACCTCGGTGATCTCGACGGTTACCCCGTTCTGACGTTCACGGCACCCTGGTCAGAGGCGGAAATCGAGAAGAACCCCGCCGTCTGCCGGCTACCTGGCCATGCTCGTGGGGGGACTACGGGAAGCACACGGATGGTCCGTGTCGCAGATCGCCGAGTACCTGTCGCCTCTGCCCGGGGTGCAGAAGCACTGGTCGATGCAGGAGATCACCGACCTGGCTCAACGCACAACCTAGGGCGTGTTTCTTCGATCATGGGACGGGGTCGCGGAGCCAGATCTTGATCGAGGCGATGTCGATGGTGCCCTGGTAGATGATGTCGAGCTTGTCGTACCGGGTCGCAGCCGCACGGAACGCTTTGAGCTTGTTGATGCAGCGTTCGACGGTGTTGCGGTCCTTGTAGCGCTCGGCGTTGAAGACCGGCGGCCTCCCACCGGCCGAGCCACGCTTGCGGCGGTGGGCTTTCTGGTCTTCCTTGACCGGGATCACCGCCTTGATCCCGCGCCCGCGCAAGTAGGCCCGATTGGCTCTGGAGGAGTAAGCCTTGTCTGCCATCACCCGGGCAGGCCGGACCCGGGACCGGCCCAGACCACGACGACGGATGCGGATCTGCTGCAGCAGAGCGACGAAGCGGGGCGAGTCACCATGCTGACCCGGGCTGGTCAACCGCGCGATCGGCCGGCAGCGCCGGTCGGCGACCAGATGGATCTTGGTGGACAGCCCGCCACGGGAACGCCCCAAGGCCTGATGATCGGCCCGGGATTTCGTGTCATTCGCTCGCGCCCCCTGTGTCAGCCTCGGCTGCCGGGTCGTGGCGAGCTCCGGCGGCATGCTGGTGCGCGCGGACCACCGTGGAGTCCGCGCCGACCGTCCAGTCCGTCCCGTCGACCTCATCACACCCGGCCCGCAAGCGGTCCAGCACCGCCGCCCAGGTCCCATCGGTCGACCACCGGTTGTGCCGCTTGTAGACCGTCACCCAATTTCCGTACTCGGCAGGCATGTCCCGCCACGGAGACCCGGTGCGAGCCCGCCAGAAGACCCCGTTGATCGTGGCCCGGTGATCAGCCCACCGGCCGCCGCGGCCCGGATTGACAGGCAGCAACGACCACAGCCGCTCCCATTCCTCATCACGCAGATCACGCCGATCAAACACCCGACATGATCTACCCGATCCCTAGATCAAGATCCAGGAAACACGCCCTAGGCGGCAGGCGACAGCAGGCCACGAAGACGTTGTAGCGCAAGGCGTCCGGCATCGGCCACGGCTGGGAGATGCCCACGTTCGGCGGCCCGGACGGCCCGCTGGAGCTGGTGGGGCAGCCGACGGAGTTCGGTGGTCGCAATAGCCGAGGCCAAAGCCTCCGCGGCACCGGCATGTTCGCCCGTCGCGGCGAGGACTTCGCCGGCGGTCACCCGCTCGATGGCCTGCCACTGCGGTGCGGCGGGCTCCCCCGCAGAAGCGTTCAGGACGTTGAAGGCGTCCGATGGCCGATCCAGGGAGAGGAGGCCACGAGCGTGAATTTCGCGCAATGTAAAAGGGTTGGGCAGCATCTCGTTCTCAGTTCTTGCGTCGACACGTTGACGGCAGTTTTTGATGGCTTCGGTGAACAGGTTCGGCAATCCTGCGTCGCCGGCCGCTCGCGCGAGCAACGCGAACGCCGCACCCTGCGCTGCCGGCGTCGTGGACACGGCAGCGGCATGTTCCAGACGTGCGACAGCGGGTCGGACCCGACCGGCCTTGCGCAGTTCGTTGCCATGCATTCGCAGCGTGGCCGCCAAGAAGTCCTCATCGTCCAGCTGCCGAGCCAGCACGAGAGCTTTGCCAGTCCAAGCCGCGGCCCCGGGAAGGCGTTCCTCCGGCAGCACAGTGCCGAGGGACACGCCGAGGGCCAGACGGGCAGCGGCCAGCAGATACAAGGTCTCCCGCTCGAGACGGCCTTCGGCGGCACGGGCTTCGAGCCGAGCGGCCAGCGGCCACAGCTCGTTGACGGCTTCGACGACGCGGCCGGACTGGCGGGCGATCTCGGCCAGCCGGATCACGCTGTCGCCGAATTGCACGAGCGCCGCGAAGTCGGCGTCGTCGGGGTCGGTGACGCCGAGCAGGTGGAACGGCAACCCGAGAGCGCGAGCGATGTGCCGGCGTCCGGCGACGTCACCGGGGTTGCGCCTTCGGGTTTCGATCATCGCGACGTAGGCACTCACGACCCGTGGCCTTCCGCCACCGTCGGCATCGTTCACCAGCGACGTGGTCAGGGTGTCGACGCTCGACGATAAGCTTTGTACCGCGCAGGCCAGAGCCTTCGGCGAGAGCGCCAAGGGATGGAGCCCGATTGCCGAACTCAGTCACCTCCGCAACGGTGAGGTCGGCACGCACTGGACTGCTAGCGCTCGTCAATGGTTTCGTCTCGAGCGACAAGCAGTGAGTCGATCGTGGACCGCCACTGCGCCGATGACGTGCAGAACGAGCCGCAATCATCCGGATCGATCCCGGCAAGGTCTTCCAGTTCTGGCCGGATCAGGACCAGCTCTTCACTTCGCGACCTCGGCCAGCGCCCCCATCCGTCGAGACGGTCGCTGAGCGCGAGGAGCTCGTGGGCAGTGCGGTAGTACCGGCTCTGCGCCTCGTTGAGGCGTCGGGTCGCATAACCCCCACAGATAGAACACCAATCGGGGTTCAGCGATCCCACGAGATCCCGAAGATGCAAGAGGTCGAAGCGATCGTCAAGCGAGGTCCGGCCTGAGCGCGCGAAGGAACAGAACGGTGAGTGTCCTTTGCCGATGTAGCGGCCCGTGCCGTCCGTGGTGTAGATCTGCACGGAGGTGAGCACTCCCAGGGGCAGGCCGAGGCCCCGCTTCCAGCGGTCGGCGCCCGCCGGCTTGAACGGCCTGAGATCCAGAGGGTGGGGAGTCAGCAGGCCAAGCCATTCAATGTCCCGCTCAGGCGGCTCATGGCGGTCGGTCAGGGTCCGCAAATCGTCGACCGTCCGTACCAGCGCGAGCAATCTGAGCCGCCGTTCAACAACGTCGCGATCCGATCGGAATGTCCGTGCGATGATGCTCTGCTCTCCAGCGCGGGTACCCAGCGGGTCAATGTCGTCGTCCAGACTGCCTTCGAGGTCGTTCATCCACTCCGCGATCAAGTCGGCCGGAAGGTCGTCAGGACCGGCGACGATCACACCTCGCCAGCCCTGTGCGCAGCGTGCGGCGAGAGCACTGATGGGCAGAACTTCAGTTCCTCTGTCAGGCGAGAAGACCTGGAATATCGAAGCCCCCGAGCGATGCAATCCAGCCACGTCAGCGGCAGTGAGCGTCCGCCGCCTACCGATCGTCGTGTCGTCCAGGATTCCAGGAAGAATGCCCGCAGAGACCGGCTGGCGTGCTGCCGTCCACTGGGCGAACTGCGCCGCTGGATCGGCGCTGCCGAGTTCGGCAGCCTGCAGACCGTGCCGGCCGTCGAGTAGGTGCGTCACGAGCGAGTCGGGCACCGTCAGCAGCACCGCGTCGTGGATCCAGCTGAACTCTGTGCCATACCGGGCAACGACGGCGAGTTCCCAGGCAGTCAACGTGTCCCAGGGGTCTTGATCCGTTTGGCTGGACTCCTTCACTTGAAGAACAACGTTGCGGTCCGGTGCTGAGCCATGGTGCTCGACTGCGGACTGAGCCTGGTTAGTCCAGTCGGCCACCAGTTCCTTGAGCGCAGAAATCGCGGCGTCACGCCCTTTCTTCTTGCGGCCGAGTTCAGAATCCATAGCCCATTCGGCGGCGTTAGCCATCTCCTCCGGGGACCGCCCCCGGGATGCGGCGTCACGCCAGCGATACCAGCAGCGGTCAAGGGTGCGGCGGATCCGGGATGGGCTCCCCAGGATAACGAATTCCGGTCGTTCCGCGGGAAGTTCCGGCTGCGGCAACGCCAGGGCCGCGGCCGCGATCGCAAGACGATCCGGAGCGACGGTTTGCGAGATCAGCTTCCGGAGCAACTCGGCTTCACTGTCGACAACCGCCAAGGTCGGGGTTGCCCACGACCGAAGCCACGGGTAGGCGGCAACGACTGAATGAGCCTTGCGCGCACGTCGACGGGCATGACGCCAGGAGGAGTACAGCGAGTCCCGTAGCTCGCGGGCACTGCTGTACTCGTCCCAGAGATCGTCTTCTTCCTCGTCGGGCGGGTACTCCCCGTTCTGCAGCAGTTCGGCGGCGCGGGCACAGTCCGCAGCAGGGTAGTCTTCCTCCAGGGTTTCCTGCAGGCCGTCAGGCATCGACGTGATCGCCTGCAAGAACATGCCGAGCGCGCTCGTCGGCCGCGCCCACCGGGCTGTTCGCCCGCACTGCCTGCACATTCGGCCGACGGTTTCGGCATTGAGCGGCATGGTGGTGTGCCGGGCGTCCGGGACACAGAACCGATCGGCATGGATACGCGCGGTCTTGCTTTTGCCGCCGATGTAGACCTCGACGTCGGTGCCCGCGAAAGGACCAAACGGAATGTCAACAGTCAGAGCTCGCAAAGCCCCCCCCCCATGTCACGAACGAACGGCACGATTCTACGCGTTGGCGTGCGGCCGGCAATATCCGGTCCTGGTCGAACACGCCTGGCGTTCGGCGCGATCGGGGCGAGGCTGCTCTGATGGAACGGCGAGCAGGTGTGCGATTAACAGAGGAGAACTGCACCACAGCGGCGCGGAGACGAGGCGGATTGTCGGCGGCGGCACTGGACGCCGACAGGCCGTGCCGTGCAAATCGGCGAGCGGCCTATAAGGCGCTTGAACAGCCACAGTTGCCCGACCGGCTGCGGCAGACCGAGCCTGCCCATCCTCGCTCCCGGCGCGCACGGAATCGGCCAATTCTGTCGGACCTTGCTGAGAGAGTCCTCGTGTGTACCGAAACCTGGATCCCGGCCCCGCACCGCCGGCGTCATCTGCAGCCACTGCAACTGTCATGCGCCGGACCAGGCGGTCGGGCACCCGTCCGGAGATCGAGCTCCGACGTGCGCTACACCGCCGAGGTCTTCGGTTCGTCGTCGATCAGCCGGCTCCGGGCGGGAATCGGCGCCGGCGGGTCGATGTGCTCCTGCGAGGCACTCGCATCGCAGTCTTCGTCGACGGTTGCTTCTGGCACTCCTGCCCTGAGCACGGTCACCTTCCCATCGCGAACAGGAACTGGTGGCGGCTCAAACTCCGCGGTATCGTCCGACGTGACCGCGATACCGACACCGTCTTGACTGCGATGGGGTGGCTGGTCGTCAGAATCTGGGAGCACGAAGACCCCGTCGAGGCCGCAACACGTTTGGAGCATGTCGCCCGCGCGAGACAGGTAGTGGTGAAGCGAAGCACTCGCAGCGGCACCTGACGAAGGTCAGCCAGCGACCTCGTTGGATCCGCGCAGCATGAGTTTACCCAGATTCTCACGCAACGACCGCTCCAACAGCGAGCAAGATCCGCAGCCACCGTTTGTGCCGCGGCCGGGCGATGAGCGTGTTCGGCGCGTTGTCGCTGGTCATGGATGAGACCTCTCGGTGACAGTGAGTGCGGATGAGAGGTCGTCATGGCTACCCTGCGTGTTACGGCCGTGTTCACGGCGCTGCCCCACTGTGATCAATTGCAGTCAGTCACCATTCCGGTCCAGCCCGCCCGCGAGCCAGCGCATGCCCGCATCGCTCTAGCGGAATCCGCCCGGTGGCAGAGGGCCGGACTGGGGCGAGCAGGCCAACCGGCTCGGCGGGCTCCGCTGTCACCGCTCACCGACCTCTTCGGCGGCGGGTCTGGCCGACGCGGCGCGATGCGACTCAGTCCGTTGTTCACAACACCTGGAGCGACGTTGTAACAGGCCATGAGGTGTTGCCGATCTCAGGTGAGCGGTCCGGTCCGTCGTGACCGGATACGATTTCACTGGGTGAAGGGGCAACGGCAGTGGCGCTGTTCGGCGGTCGGGAGAATGCGGATCTGGCCGCGTTGCAGCAGCAGCTCAGTGCCGCACACGCGACAATCACGGAGCTGCGCGGATGGGTCACCCAGCTGCGCGGCGCGGGAACGCCCGCGCTCGAAGCCGACCTGCGGCGGCTGCGTTCGGCCGTCGAAAACGCGAAGCAGGAGAGCGCGGCTCTGGACGCATCGGTCGGCCAGCGGAAATCCGAGACCGCGGCGTGGCAATCGAGGCTGGTCGAGACGCGGGAGCTCGCACTGCTGCAAGAGGTCGGCGTCTACGAGTACGCACACCCGCTGGACGACGCCGTCGCCTACAAGGACGAACTGAAGAGGCTGCGCGAGCAGATCAAGCTCGAGGCGAGGGGCAGCGCGGTGTCGTGTCAGGTCGACTGGGCCGTCAACGGGTCGGTCAAGGAGGGCCAGAAGCTCGGCCGCGACATGGCCAAGCTGATGCTGCGTGCCTACAACGCCGAAGCCGACAACGCGGTCCGCGTCGTCAAGCCCCACACCCGCGAAGCGGTGAAAAAGCGGCTTTCGACCACACGGGACACCATCGGCCGGCTTGGCGTGCTGATGCGGATCGCCGTCTCCGACAGCTACCACCGCCTCCGGCTCCGAGAGATCGACCTGACCGCGGACTATCTGGTGAAGGTCGAGGCCGAGCGCGAAGAAGCCCGCGCGGAGCGTGAACGCCTCCGCGAAGAGGCCAAGGTGATGAAGGAAATCGAGCGCGAACGCGCCCGCCTGGCCAAGGAACGAGCCCACTACGCCACCGCCATCGCCAAGCTCGAAGCGAAGGGCGATCTGGATGGGGTCGCGCGGGCGAAGGAGCAGCTGACCTCGATCGACGACGCCATCGCCGGAGTCGAACTGCGAGCCGCCAACATCCGGGTCGGGCACGTGTACGTGATCTCCAACATCGGCGCCTTCGGCCCGGACGTCGTCAAGATCGGCATGACCCGACGACAGGAACCCCTCGACCGGGTCCGCGAGCTCGGCGACGCGTCCGTGCCGTTCCGTTTCGACGTCCACGCCCTGGTTTTCTCCGAGGACGCGGTGACGTTGGAAACCGAACTGCACCGGCGGCTCAGCCACAAGCGGGTCAACCTGGTCAACATGCGCCGCGAGTTCTTCTACGCCACTCCGGCCGAGGTCAAAGAGCACCTGATCGCGATCCGCGACGCCCACGTCCTCCAGTACACCGACACCCCCGAGGCCGTCGAGTGGCGGGCGTCCGAGCCGAGTCGCCGCGGCGTCGGTGAGGTGGCGGTATCCCTCGGGGCGCCGGCGCTGCCGGCCATGGCGCTGCACGCCGACGGCGATCTCTCCGACGACGGTGGTGAGTGACGCGTGACCCAGCCACCGGTTGCTCCGATCCGCCCGCCGGGTTGGTTCACCGATCCCCTGGACGGACTGCTGCTCCGCTATTGGGACGGCCGACGGTGGACGTTCCACACCGCTGAGATGCCTGTCCAGACACTGCCAACCGTGCAGCCCGCGCCCACGAAGCCGGCAGACGCGGCTCCCGCTCTCCGAGCGGACATCGCGCACGCGGTCAGCCGGGTGAGCGGCCTGCTCGTCGGTTCGATGAAGGAGGTCAACCTCCTGGCCGACTACCTCCGTCCCGAGGAGCGGGTCCTGGCACTGACCGGAGCCCAGGGAGAAGGCTTCGGCGTCCTCGCCTGCACGAGCCAGCGGCTCCTGTTCCTCTTCGTCGGCATCGTGCGCAAGCAGGTTCTCGAGGTTGACTGGAACCAAGCCAAAGCGGCGATCTACAACCGCTCGACGAAGTTCCTCGCCGTGTACACGACCCGGCCGACGAAACGCGCCGCGCCGGCCATGGCGGTGCGCGTGAGCAACGCCGCCGACGCACACGCCATCGTCGACGCCGCGGAGGCAGCGTCGGCCGCTCCCCGACTCGACGTCATGTGACTGTCACAAGGGTTCGCTCGCACTCGGACGTAGGGCCGATGAATAGAGCGTTCTACGCGATCGCCCTGGCGGTGGGCTGGACCGCATCGTGGGGCTCAACTCGGCTGTGGCTTGTAGTAGTCGCGGGCCGGCCGGGTCTCCATGGCGCGCGTGCAAGCGAGGCACAGCACACCGCCGGGACCGGCCGGGGCACGATCGCACTTGAAACACGTTCGTTCGACGATCTGCTGGTCGTGGACTGGATTGACGCAGAGCGCACTGTCCGCGGCTCGCCCACCTCGAAGACGACGGGCGTCCGGCAAGTACGCGCCGTTCTGCCCGGTCAACTCCTGGAACCAAGTCAAGGTCTCGGGTGCGACAAGGTGGACGTCACCCCGCAGCGCCCGCATCGGCACGATCTGCTCGGCCGGGAGCATGGCCGCGACGTCATCGACGGTCAGGCCCGGCCACGGCTCGCGATACGGGTGATACTCCCGGCAGTGGGGCTTCGGACGCTTCTTCGTGCCGTTCGGACAGGTCCCGAAATTCGTGACCGTGCAGGCACGTGCGACGAACCGGCTCGGTCCCAGCGCCGTAGCGGACCGCCTCGGCGGCAGCGAACTCCACGGAAGTTTGTTGCACCCGAGCGCCGGGACTTCGTGGAACCATGGTGGTGTCCGGTCGGAGTCCAGGAACCAGACCGGTAGCCAGCCGGCCCGGAAAGACTTCGTAGTCCGCGACTTGGCCAGCCGGGACTGCAGCTGCGAATGCTGGACCTCGATACCTGTTCGGCGGGGGCCCTCGATCGCCACGTCCAGGATCGTGCCGGCCCCGGTTCGTACCTCCTGTGACGTTCGGTAACCGGCATCCTCGGCGGCCCGCTGCCAATAGTCCTTCTGGCGTCGATGCTCCGGCGACTCCACGGAGATCTCGTGGGTTTGCGTGCACTCGCTCCCTCGGAAATGCACCGCAGCGTAACGTCCCTTCTTGAGCCGGACGAACATCTCGGCTCCCTCGTCCTCGAGCGAAGCCCGCTGGCAGAGCAAGATCCGCTCGCCGCGCTTGATCTTGTATTGCAGCGAGCTGATCAGCGCGAAGTCACTTTCGGTGAGCTTGGCCAGGTCGAGCAGCCGATTCTCCGGCGTGTACAGCACCAAGGTCGACATCCGACGCCTCCCCGACGGCTACCCACGGACAAAGGTCGACCACTTACAGTGCAACACGGGTGGTAGGAGCGGCAATGCGGCCATTCGAGTGCAGCTCGGCCCCAACCTCGTCATCGGTGCCGGTCGACTGCGTTCCGTCCTCAACCCGAACCCGGCTCAAGCACCGAGGTGCACGATGATCAGTACCGCTCGCAGAGACACCAAGACATGCGCTGTGTCGCCGCGTCGGGCCGGCGCCCGACGCGGCGAGAAAGCCTTCGGAGGTCGTGGGCTGAGGTTCGTGTTCTATGGACGGATGTCCACGGTCGAGTTCCAGGACCGGGTGACGTCGCTGGGGTGGCAGCGCGAGGTGGCCGAGGAGACGATCCGCGGGCGCGGCGTGATCGTGGCGGAGTACTTCGACGAAGGATGTTCACGTCGGCTGCCCTGGCGGGAACGGCCCGCCGCGGCCCAGCTGATGGCAGCCGCGCAACAACCAAACCGTCCGTTCGATGCCGTCGTCATCGGCGAATACGAGCGGGCATTCTACGGCGACCAGTTCAACGTCGTGCTCACCGCGCTCCAGGAGCAAGGCATCCAGCTATGGCTACCCGAAGCGGACGGTCCGGTGAACCTCGACGACCCCGTACATCAGGCACTGATGCTCCTGCTCGGGTCCCAGTCACGCCGCGAGATACTGCGCGCTCGGCACCGGGTACTGGCGGCGATGCACATCCAGGCCCGTGTTCAAGGCAGGTTCCTTGGCGGCCGGCCACCTTACGGCTACCGCTTGGCCGATGCCGGTCCGCACCCGAACCGGGCCCACGCGAGCTGGGGGCGCCGCCTGCACCGCCTGGAACCTGATCCGGCCACCGCACCATCGGTGCGGTGGATCTTCCAGCAACGAGCGACCGGACGTAGCGTGGCCGGCATCGCGCGGGAGCTGAACGACCGCGGAATCCCATGTCCGTCGAGTGCCGACCGGGCTCGAAACCGGCACCGAACGAAGCACGAGTGGATCGTCCGGACCGTGGCCGGGATCCTCGAGAACCCTCGCTACACGGGGCGTCAGGTGTGGAACCGGCACAGCGCCACCACAACCGGCGCCGCCCACCACGGGGATCCAGTCCGACCATCGGCGACGCGAGGTCGGGCCAAGTCGGACAAGGTGACACATCCGGCTCTCGTGGATGAGGCGACGTTCCTGGCGATCCAGGGCATACGCGCAGCCCGGCCCACCAAATACGGCGGCACCAGAACGTACGTGCTGGCGGGACTCGTGCAATGTCAGTTCTGCGGCCGCCGGCTGGACTCGCACTGGGTGAACGGCCGACCCGGCTACCGCTGCCGACACGGCCACGCCAGCGCCCGCAACCGCCCACCAGAGCTCGCGAAGAACGTCTACGTCCGCGAAGACCATCTACTCGACGATCTCCGCGCGCGATTCGCCGAGACCGTAGGCGACGACGGGTCCGCGATCGCCGACTACCTGAGATCAAACGACCTAACGATCATGTGTGGCGGCCCGACCCGAGAGGTCAAAGCATGCAGCACACAATCCGTACTTGCCACGATGGACGAGACTTTCGGCGACCAGCTGCTGTTACTCTGACCTGGCCGCGACGCGCGGCTCTATGGGGTAATTGAGTGTCCGAGACGATCTTGCTCACTATCTACACGCCTGCTTCTCTCCTGAAGTCCCAGATATATGAAGCGGCCTTCCACGTCGATGCCATCACCGCGACAGCCGACCTGCCCTCACGTGAACGATCCTTACTGGAAGCGGCCGGGGATCGCAGATGCCTCACCGCTCACGCCTGGTCCGAGTTCGTCGGGCGTGAGTCGACTGCCTATGTCGGCCAGGGAACACCACTCGTCGACGTCAGTATCCGTATCAGCCATCAACGCAACGACAGCCTCGTGAATCAGTTCGACCATTTGCCGATCAGGTAGCACTGACTTGCCAAAGTGGCTGAAAGCTGAGACTGCGATGGGTTCAAACATCCAGATTGCACCGGATCGTCTGGCGATCATACGACGACGGAGCCGAGTCAGCACCGCACCAGGGTCACGCCCGCCAAGCCGCACAAGAAGTCTTGCAGGCATGGGCAACGCACCCGTCAGGAGCGCCGCCTGCAAAACAAACCGTTCGTCAGCGTCCAGCTCGCCGACCAACGAGCGAAGGGGCTCAACGACCGCCTCCACCGACGGCGCCACGTCGGCCATCAGGGTTGCGTACTGGGAGTATGAAAGAATTCCTTGCCGGTCCTTCAACTGGTTGGCAGCCGCCACCAGCGCACCAGCGTGGCAGCCGAGCAGGCCAGTTACCCGCGAGAGCGCACTCTCTTCGTCGCCGCTGTCAGGCGGGCGACTACGAGAGAGGACAGTGACGGCATCCTCTATCGGCAAAGAGCCCAGTTCGATCACCGGAATGCGTGCATCGAAGAGATTTTCGTCGCTTATCAGCACAACCCTCAGGCCCAAGGGTACGAGACACCGAACCATCACGCCGACGTCGAAGCTCGCCGGGACGTCGTCCACAATGAGGAGGCCTGGGCGAACACCGGAAGCAAGTCGGCCGAATCGTTCGAGCGCCGCTGCGTAGGCATCCACCGCAGCTGCCATCGACGCGCTGTCCGCCAGGCTGATCCACCACGCCCCAGCTGGGTACACCACGCGAAACCTGGTCACATAGGCCGCAACCAAAGCCGACTTTCCGGCACCGGGAAGACCGCAGACGGCAACGGGCAAAGGACTTCGCCACGGCCGAGTCAACGGAAATGCCGACGATACCAACCCACTGTGCAGGTCCCACAACTCGCGATACCGACCGACAAACCCGAAGGCTTCAGCAGCCCGGGGGCTCGGCCATGCGGGCGGCTCTGGTTCGCCGATGCTCGTCGAAATCCCAGCAACCCGGATTTTAATCTCCAATGCCAAGTCTTCTAGATCCTGATCAGTCTTTCCCGGACGCGAAAAAAGTGCATCGTCCAGCTCCGCAGGCGCTAGGTGGCGATTGTTCGGTTCCGGATTGATAACCAAGATCCGACGAAGCGCGTCTCCTTCTTGCTGACCGGCAAGAAATGCAGTCATGAGCTCGAACTGACAGGCGGCCCGCACAGCATAATCGGTAGTATAGTACGCAACCAAGGCCTTGGAGGACGCCAGCGCCGTCATGATGGTATTACTGATTCCGGCAAAGCGCGCTATTTCGTCATCCAGGAAGATTGTAACACCGACGCGCCGGAGCGCCCGCACCAAGCCTTTCATCTGTCCACGGTCCGAGCCACAGCACGATAGGAACACGTCAAACTGAGGCTCTTCGACGCTTCTCGACACGTGCCTGCTCCCTCCTGTCGATCTCGCACTTTACTGGCCTCACAGCCTCCGGCGTGCTGTTACATCGTCTCCATCGGAACATGTAACGGCACATCGACCGCAGAGGGCTTCAACGACAAGCGAGGAGGCGCTACTCTCCAGTCGGCGAGAGGAGGGCTGCCGATGCCCGGCGACCCGGTTTTCGGAGCCCGGTTGCGGGCCCTGCGGGTTGGTCGTGGCCTGAGCCTCAGAACTCTGAGCCGCGTCATCCACTACAGCACTGCCCAGATCAGCCGGGTGGAGACCGGCGTTTCCCGGCCTTCAGTCGACTTCGCGGTGCTCTGCGACCGAGCTCTCGATACCGGCGGTGAACTGGGAAGACTCGCAGCAAAGAACACCGTGAAGCTGCCTCGGACCGATCAACGGCCCTTCGACCTGCCCCCCGTCACCCATCTGGTCGGCCGGCAACACGACGTTGAGCACCTCGTCCGCTACCTCACAGCCCCGGACGCAGGCCGGTCGGGCGGCAAGTCAGGCGAACCCGCACGGATATGCATCCTTCATGGAATGGGAGGCGTGGGCAAGACCGCCCTGGCCGCCCAAGTCGCCCGGCAGGCCCAGGGCCGGTACCCGGACGGTTGTGTCTACGTGGACCTGGATGGCTACCGCCTCCACAGCGTACCTCGCCAACCGTCTGAAATCCTGTCGACGGTTCTCCGCCGACTGGGTGTGCCCGGCGACCTGATTCCGGACGACGTCGGCGAGCTCACTGCCCGCTACCGGCAGGTGATATCAGGGAAGCGCACCATCGTGGTTTTGGACGGCGCGGAGTCCGGCGACCAGGTCTCGCCGCTGATCCCACCAACCTCGAAGTCGGCGCTCCTGGCCACCGGCCGAGCTCACCTCACTTCACTGGACGATGCCCTGCACTGGCAGGTCAACGCACTTAACCAAACCACCGCCATCGAACTTTTTCGCCTCATCGCCGACCTGCCAGCAGATTCACCGGATGATGCCGACCAGGAACTGATCTGCTCGATCGTCGAAAGTTGCGACCACCTGCCTCTGGCGATCCGAATAGTAGCGGCTCGTTTTCGGGACAACCAGTCCCGGACACTCGAAGACGTAGCCGTTCGCCTAACAGACGAACAATCGCGCTTCGGAGAACTCGATGACGGCGAGCGAAGCATGATGGGCGTGTTCGCCGCATCCTGCGCCACGCTTCCGCCGGATCAGCACCGAATTCTCGCCCTTGTCGCCCTCCATCCAGGGGATCGAATCGACATAGGGAGCGTGGCCGCGCTGGCCGATCGCTCTCACGCAGACACCGAAGACCTCTTGGACCGCTTGAAGCGAGCCGGCCTCGTGGAATACCACTCGAGGAACGCCTACCGACTGCGAGACTTGTTCCGATCATACCTTCGTCAAACTTGCGCGGACGCAATATCCACCGAGGAGATCGCGAGCGCTCGGCGCGATCTATTCGACTATTACCTCCGCACGGCGGACGCCGCGGACCGCGTGCTCGTCCCGGGCAGATATCGGATACCCTTGACACTGCGAGACGAGCCTCCCCTTCAACGGAATTTTGCCGACACTGATTCGGCGACAGCCTGGATGAATTCCGAATCAAATAATTTTCTTTCCATAGTCGTCAACATGGCCGAAACCGGGTTCCCTGAGATCTGCTGGCAGTTCGCCTACTGCTTGCGCGGATACTTTTACGAATCCAAGCAATGGGACCTCTGGGTCACCTGCTTTGAAACGGCCAGGAGTGCCGCAGCACTGCTCCACGATCGAAGAGCAGAAGGTCTCATGTTGAACAACCTGGGAATCGCTCTCGCCAGACTGGGCCGACACAGCGAGGCCAGAGAACACTACAAGATGGCCGAGCAGGCGTTCCGCGAAGCAGGCGATGTCTATGGAGAGATGAACGCAGTCAAAAATCGCTCATGGCTGTACTATTACGAAGCAGACTACAACAGCGCCCTACGGCTGGGCCGTCGGTGCTACGACTTCTACCGGGCAAGAAACGAGCAATGGCACGCCGCCATTGCGCTACGATCTGTTACGCGCGCCGAACTCGAACTCGGAATGCTGGAGGAAGCAAGCGCAGACCTGCGTACGGTGCTCACGGAGTACGAACGGCTCGGGTTTCGACCCAAGCAGATCGCCAGAGTGTACATCGATCTCGGACGTGCAGTACTCGGTGGCGGCGACCGAGACAGCGCCATTGACTACCTCAAGGCCGCCATCGATCAGGCACGATCCGGTGCCGGGGCGTACGAGGAAGCCATTGCATTGGAGTCCTTGGGGGACGTTGCTTCTTCCTTCGGAAACCACGAAGAAGCCGACCAGCACAAGACGGCCGCCTGGGATCTCTACACAGCAATCGGGGCACCCGATGCCGAACGGCTGCGACCGAACGTGACTATTCCGGCTGCCAATAAGATACAGGCGGAAGCCAAGCGCGCCCAAGGACCGACCATACTCGCGGTGGCGACCGAATGGTCGTCCGGGCACGGTGGTCTCAGCACCTTCAATCGACGTCTGTGTGTTTCACTCGCCCAAGCAGGTGCCGAAGTGTTCTGCTACGTTCCTCTCGCCGAGGATGCCGAAGTACGAGACGCCGCCGTCGCCGGCGTCGAACTGGTGACGGCCAGACGAACACCAGGCGAAACACTCGCCAAGTCGTTGACTCGGCGGCCGACACTACCCGCAGGAACTGTTCCCCGGGCTGTCATCGGACACGGAAGAAAAACGGGACCTGCCGCCATCCGCATTGTCGAAGACTACTTTCCCACAGCGCAACGAGTGCAGTTTCTGCACACAGTCGCAGACCACGTCGAGCTCGATAAGGTCGGCGCCGAACCGGGTGTCATGGAGCGAGGTGAGGAACGTGCCGAAGACGACTGGGAGCTCGCGAAGGGTGCCACACTCGCTTACGGGATCGGTCCGGCGCTCTACGACAGGCTGAGTATTGGGCTCAGCGGCTATGCCGGTGCACCGGTTCCTCGAAGGTTTGATCCCGGTTTCGACATAGCCGAGCCCAGACTGAACCACAACGCACCACGTGACGGACGCACCGTCCAAGTGCTGATAGCCGGTCGGCTCGACGACAGCGAAGTAGCGATCAAGGGTCTCGACTTGGCGGTTCGCGCGATCGCCTACCTGCTCGAGCTGCGGGATCCACGGGAGCCCGAGATCGAACTGGTGATCCGGGGTGTTCTCGCTGGCGGCGAGTCACGCCTGCAGGAACTGGTCAACGACTGGTCTGGCGGCAGGTCCATGAGAATTTTGCCACGGGCGTATACAGCCCGGGCCGAGGTCGTGATGCAAGACATGCGGCGGGCCTCCCTGGTCGTCATGCCGTCCCGCACCGAGGGCTTCGGGTTGGTGGGCCTCGAGGCGATCGTTGCCCGAAAGCCGGTACTGGTCAGCAGATCGAGCGGACTTGGGGTGCTCCTCGAGGATCTCCTTCCCCTCAATTTGGCCAGCCGTATGGTCGTACCGATCAATCGAGACGATCTCGACGTCCGACGCTGGGGCGAGGCCATCAAGTCGGTCCTGATGAACCCAGAGGCTGCAGCCAGGACCGCGGCCGCGGTCCATGACGTGATGGCCAGCAAGCGGACCTGGGCAATGGCAACGAAGGAACTTCTCAACGCCCTGCAGACCGCGGCTAAGGAGAAACCCTCGGACGTCGATGTGGTGCCATAGGGGAAGCCACTGGAGGCAGCTGCTGCCACTCTGACCTGGTCGCGATGCGCGGCTCTATGGGGTAATTGAGTGTCCGAGACGATCTTGCTCGCTAGCCACGTAGGTGCTTCGTAGTTCGGCCGGGATGTTCTGGCCGATGGCCTTGTGCAGCCTTTGTGGTTGTAGTAGCCCAGCCAGGTGAACACGTCCTGCCGGGCCGCAGCGCTGGCGAGCTAGACGGTAGTGCCGATCTCCGCTTTTGTGGGTGGCGAAGAAGGCTTCGGCGCCGGCGTTGTCGTTGCAGGACCCGACCCGCCCCACGGACGCTCGGATGCAGTGCTCGGCTAGGGCGACTCGGAACTGGCCGGAGGGTGTACTGGGTGATGTCTCCGACGACCCGTTGCCCCGGTTGCTCGGCGGTGAAGTCCCGGCGGATCAAATCGACCACCAGAGCGACCGGTCGGCCGCAGGCCGGGATGTTCGTGCAGCGGCTGCGGCGGGTGATCCCGGCCAGGCCGTGTTTGCGCATCAGCCACTCCGCCCGCTTGTGATTCACCACGATCCCGCGGCGGCGCAGTTCGGCGGCAATGGTGGACGCGGTCTCCCGCCACGCCTGCGTCGTCAGGCCACGGGCGAACAGCAGCCCGAGGTAACAGGTGGCGATGCGCATCGCGATCTCGCGCAGCTGCAGCTCGCCGATGCAGAGGTCTGCCAGATGCCTTCGAGGTCGCGTGCCGGTGCCTTGATCCAGTCGAAGACCTGGGTGGAGGCGGTCCATTCGGTGAACCAGACCGAGACCCGACTGCGTTATTGCCGACGGCGAAGCCGATGTGGCCCAGCCACAGCCGGATCGCCGGCATCAGGCTGTCCAGCAGCGAGCGCAGGTTGGCGAACAGGTCGTAGTTGTGCAGGTCTCGACCGTAGCCATCGTCTATGCTGAAGTCATGCCGAGGTGAACGTGATGGCCAGGATTGTCTTGCAGAGACAGTGGCGGAGCGTCGGGATCCGGCTTCGCTGACGCCGGCTGGTTGCTGAGAATCCACAAGTACGTCGGATAGGGCTCACACGGATTCGGTACCGTCTGCGCCACGGCCTTTCCGGAGTCAATAACGCGATCGTGGTGATGATCGCCAGCGCCACTACCAGCTTCATCAGTCCTCCCCGCAGCGCGCCGTCGTGTCTCAAACACGTCGCATAGGGGGCGGTCTATGCAGGTCGGAGGCAGTTCGGAGAGGAAGGCTTAGACAGGGGCCGCGCCGTCAGCCGACGCTGGGAAAAGTTCTTCGTCTCTCCGCCCGGCCTGCGGCGGATCGATCCCGGCAGGCACCAACGCTTTCCCTTGTCGGGCGATCTCCCGGCTTTGAATTGACGGCTGGTCGTCTCGCTTGAGGGCGCTTACCTCCGTCGGCAGTTCCGCTCACAACATCCCGAGCGCACTGCCCACAGTTCGGCGCTAAATCTATTTTTATCACAAACATCAAATAGAGTCAAAGCGCACGACAGTTTTCAATTTCCTTCCAAATGACCAAGGTACGACCCCTTCATGCTGAAGGCGTCCGACAACAACACCCGGCGCGACACCTACTTCGTGCGCGAACACCCTGATCGCTTGCTCTGTGACCACAGTAGGAGAGTCAAGGAATTTTTGTAGCTTTTGTTCAGGAATCAACGAATTTTGAGCAAACTTGTCAGCTTCCCTCTCCGACTCGGTCGAAGCACCTGGAACTTTGGAGTCTCCATGCAGAAACATGGGCGACAAGTCAACCTCACCACTTTCGCCAGGCTCTATCCCGTGATCCAGGAAGGTCAATCTCTTACCGTGCAACAAAACATGCGCCAACTCGTGGAAGAACGAGAACCAGAACGTATCGTCGGTCTTGAATCGATCACTGAGCCCGATCATCACTTTGTCAGGCGCAAGCCAGCGCGTTACACCCGACAGGTGAGTATTTTTTAGTGCCGGAATGAATACGAGCGCTATACCAAGAGTCGAACACAGTCGCGGAAGCTCGACTTGCCAGGATGCAGGCTCCTGAAGCGTCAGCTTCCGCATCTGAGGTATCGACGCAATGAGTCGTTCTCGACTAAAGGGTTCGCATTCGATTCCGCGCGCTCTAACTTCGCACACCCTGAGCCAGGCAGCGATCGAGTAACCGTCGCCTTCGACAAGTTCAGAACGCCGGAAGGCGAGTCGATACTCCCGCCAAGCCCGTTCCGCAACATCAGGCGTCGCAACCCCAAAGAAACTCAGTATCAGCTGCAGATTGGCCAAAGACTGGCTAGTATCGCGGAGCACTCCCATTCTCTTAAGGAATGCCAATGGAAACTTGCCCACCCAACTGATTTCGCCCGCCAGTTTCCGCTGATCCTCGACAACACTTTGATGCGTCTGCCAGATCGCTTCCAGCCTGTTCCAGGTTTCGGCAGAAATCCCGGTAGCGCGTTCGAGCCGCACCGCAATGTCGGGACTAAGGGCCACAACACCCTGGACTATCTGGTTGACATGCTTCGTGGACAGGCCGGCGCGGCGCGCAAGATCAGCTTGACTTACCCGCTGCTCATCGAGTTGCTCCTTCAGGATCTCCCCCGGATGCGGCGGCGTCTCTGGACGATAGGGGTATGTGCCCGCAGGTATTGTCATCGAAGGCTCCCCTTGGACTCGAGGGATGAAGCATCGGGGTGCCGACCGGGGCGCTCCAGCCCGACAGGCAGGACGTCGACAACGATCACCGACGTCACGGTTGTCTCGTCGGCGAGTTTCACACTGTCGTCAGCACCCTGCACGACCAGCTCGAACTTGCGGCCGGCCGAGATGAACACGACCGTCCGCTGGGCGATCAACCCTGAGCGCAGTCGCACTGCCGCGAACTCCCGCATCTTGGCGAGATTGGCAACTCCGCACAGTTGCCCAAGCCGGACCCAGATCAGCCGAGCCGACTCCTTACCGTAAGCGACCACTCTCGCATGGTCACTATTGCAGGTGTGCGCCAGCTCCTGCGAGCCGAACCAGACGTTCATTCGCCACCTGGACCCCGTTTTGGTTTACCCGATCAGTGCATGCTACCTTCGTCCGCCATCGGGTCGATCTTGTTTACCGATCTGGTGCATACAACTTCAGCAACACGAGCGAGAGCCGCTGCGCAGAGGTGCATGGGGAGCACCCGCGAAGCGGAACGTGAGGGAGATTCAGATGTCCGACGAGACACATGTGACCCACGCCGTCCTGCAGCGGTTCGCCGAGAACCGGGTCAACGTCGCCAAGGAACAGGCAAAGCGGCGCCGCGAGCAGGTCAACCACCTGAAGACACGCCTCGAGGTCCACGTCGCCGCAAACCCGGGCTACGACCTGGTCAAGCTGCGCGCGTCGGGCAGCACCGCCAAGCACACGGCGATCAGCAGGCGACGTGGTGAGGGATCGGACGCGGACGTCGCCGCATACCTGCGTTGCGCGGACCCGGACATCGACGAGGCGAAGCTGCTCGAGTGGCTTTGGGAGCGCTGCCAGGAGGTCTACGGCAAGACGAAGGTCGCCGACGACTTCGTGATCTCGCAGCACGCGGTCGGGATCACGCTGCGCGGCTCGGGGCTGAAGATCGACGTCGCGCCGGTCCTCTACACCGGAGAGGAGGACGACAAGGGCTTCCTGGTCACCCGCCAAGGACAGCGCGTCCTCACCTCCGTCACTTTGCACCTGCGCTTCATCCGCGACCGGCGGAAGCTCGCCGGCCCGGGCTACCCCGAGCTCATCCGATTGCTCAAGGCCTGGATCCGCGAGGCGAAGTCCCGGGATCCGCATCTGCGGTGCAAGAGCTTCCTGCTCGAGCTCGTCGTCGCACATCTCTGGGACACCGGATGGCACGGTGCCGGACTGCAGGTCGGCGACTACCCCGTCGCGTTTGAACAGGTGCTGGCCTACATCACGACCACCGGCCTGCAGACGCCGATCGTCTTCGGCGACTTCTACGCCACCGACGAGATCAGCGCGACCAGCGACCCGATCCAGATCTGGGACCCGGTGAACCCGGAAAACAACATCGCCTCCAGCTACACCGACGCCGACCGGAAGCGCCTCGTCGAGGCCGCGGCCTCAGCTCTCGATTCGGTGAGCTGGGCCGCCACGGCCCCCACCCAGGGCGCCGCATACGACGCCTGGCGCGAGCTGTTCGGCCCGTCCTTTCCAGGGGAATGACCATGACCCTCTCCATGACCCGATCCGCTTCCTTCACCATCACCGACGCCCGGTACGTCGGCGCGAAGATCGGCGCCGACCTGCGCCAGCTGCGCGCACTGTACGGGGAACCTGAGAGCGCCGCGATGATCACCGACTACGTCGAGGAAGTCGCCCAGCTGCTCAACCACGGCTACCTCGACTCGGTGTCCTACGGGTTCCGCGACCCCGACACCAACCTCTGGAAGCTCCGGCTCCGCTACCGCGCCACCCTAGGCGGCCACCTTCTCGATGACGGTCCCGGCCGCCTGCCGAGGACGGCGCCTGTCACCGGCCTGCCGTTCTACTCCTTCCTCAACTACTCGACCAAGTTTCACAGCCTGCCGCAGGTCAAGCGCACCGCCTTCACGAGTGCGCTTCCCGTCAACCGAACCACCGGCACCGAACCCGCAACCGGCACCGGCGCCACCACGCCCGGCCACGGCTACGGCCAAAAGGGCATCGGGGTCACCCGCGACGTATTCGTCGCCCTCGACGACTAACCCCAGGAGATCACCATGAGCACTCAAGACGACCTCTTCCACCCCGTCGTCGAACTCCCCGAACCGGTTCGGCAAGCGCGCTACGACCGGCTCGTCGGCCTCGACGACGTCAAACTCCGTCTCCGCAAGGAGGCGATGCTGCTCGCGACGCCGGACCGCCTGCAGGCCTGGGCCGCCACACACCACCCCGGCCGCGAGCTCGCCGCCCTGGACCTGTTCACCGACCGCGCCCCGCTGTTCGTCTTCGCCGGCGACGTCGGCTCGGGCAAGTCCGCGCTCGCCGAGTCCTTCGGCTGTGACCTCGCCGACCAGCTCGACCTCCCCGTGCTCCTGTACCGGCTCAAGCTGTCCACCCGCGGAAGCGGGCTCGTCGGGGAGATGACAACGCTCATCGGCGACGCCTTCACCCACCTCAAGGCGCAGGCCGCCGCCGCCCGGACCGGCGACCGAGCCCGGCGAGTGCTCGTGTTCGTCGTCGACGAAGCCGACGCGCTGGTCCAATCTCGAGAAGCACAGCAGATGCACCACGAGGACCGCGCCGGCGTCGATGCCTTCCTCGCCGGAGTCGACAGCCTCGCCGGAGCGGGCCTGCCGGTCCTGGTGGTCTTGTGCACCAACCGCCCCGGCGCCCTCGACCCGGCCGTCATGCGCCGAGCGGCCGCGACGTTCACCTTCACCCGGCCGGCCACCGAGCAGCGCCGAGCCCTCCTCGCCGGCGCACTGCAAGGACTGGGCCTCCGCCCGGACACCATCGAGAAACTCGTAGAGCTGACCGGCCCGAGCGGTTCCCGTGCCGGCTTCACCAGCTCCGACATCATCCAGCGCCTGGTGCCGGCCGCCGTCCTCGATGCCTTCCCCGACCGCTCGGTCCGCGACGAACGTCTCCTCACCATCGCCGCCGAACTCACCCCGAGCCCGGTCTTCGCCGAGCAGAACTAAGACGCCCGCCCGGCGGTTCCCGCCGGCGGCTGCGCCTCGACCCGTCCCAGCCCTGCACCCGGAGGTAACAGATGCCCCAGATACACGACCTGGACCCGATCTTTCTCAGCTATCGACACTCGGACGGAGATGATCTGGCCGAACGCGCCGCATGGGTGTTCCGCGCCCACGGCGTCCCCGTATGGCACGACCAGACCCACTTGCCACCGGGCCGCTTCCAGCGGCGGCTACAAGAGGCCCTCGATTCGGGACTGTCCGGAGCCGTGCTCCTCGTCACCGAGGAGATGGCGCGCTCGAGCTACGTCCGGGAGTTGGAGCTACCGGCACTTCTTCGCCTGGAGGGGGATCCGGCATTCACCTTCGCCATCGGCAACACCATCACCGGCCCGGACGGCCGACTGGACTACGGCGCGCCTGACCGTCTGCTTCCCCAGGAACTCGCGACGCTGAGCGAATTCGACCAGTTCGCAGTCCTCGACCGCGCCGGGCTTGCTCGGCTGGCCGGCGAGATGGCGATCCGCCGCGTCCGTCGAGCGGCTGTCGATGGCCGGCTGCATCTCGACATCCAAACTCGGACCCCCGCCTTGGGTACTCCGAAGGCACCGCTCGCCCCTCGGACCCGACCGCCGCTGCCCGGTACCAGCGTGCCGCCTGCCGAAGCCTGGGAGGACTTCGCGCCGTTCCTCGGAGACCTCCCCCGCATCGTGCAGTCGGCCGGCGTTCACCACCTGCACATCACCGGCGGCGCTCACCTGAGCATGGCCTTCGCGCTCGGGGCCGCGTTGCCGACCACGACCGGGCTGGCCATCACGGTCACCGACCAGAGCGGAAACGAGTGGACGGGAGCCGGAAGCCGGAACGTGCCGCTCGTGCCGACCGCGATTCCCCTCGACGGTCCTCCCGAGGGTCCCGTCGCCGTGTACCTTGATCTCGTACCTGCACCGCCCAACAAGGGCTTCCGCCGCTACGTCGCGAGCCGCTCCTACGCCCACGCAGTCGAGATCGCCGTGGAGCAACGCGAACCCATCCCCGCCGACGCCGGCCCCGCGCTGGTGACTGAACTGCGCCGACGCATCGGCGAGGTCGCCGGCAGCCGGCCCGTGCACCTGTTCATGCGCGTCCCTTTCCCGCTCGCCGTGATGCTGGGCCGCGCCTGCAACACGTTGCGGGTCACCCTCTACGAGTGGGAACGGGAAGCCGAGCCGCCGACGTACCTCGAGATGGCCACGGTCTCCGCAGGCCGCAGCGGTGGGCCCGTGGTGCCGCAGGAACGTCGCCCCGTGTCAGTGGCTAGCCGGAGTGCCCACGACTGACGGTCGGCGTGGTGAGCACAGCCGCCGGCAGCGACCGGTACGGCTGGGTCGTGACTTTGACCTTGCCGATTCGTCCACTGTGGTCACGCACCAGGAACTCGCCTGCACGAGCACGGCGCTCTTCCTCGCCGCCTGCCGGGTTCAGCGGCGAGAGGTCTTTGGTGACGATCTCGTGGTAGCGAGCGTCGGCAGGGTCGGCGCCGAGCCAGGCAAGTCCGTTGCGGGCGAGGCCGTCGTCGCGATGGCGGCCAAGGAACCGGACGGCGATCAGGCCGCGCAGGACATCGTCGCCGAGGTCTTGCGGGGCGTGGGAACCGAATGCGGCGTCGGCGCCGTGTTTGCGGCCGTCGCGGACGAACTCCAGGGCGATCTGCTGTCCTTCGGGGGTGCCGGTGACGTTGTAGGCCTCGTCGCAGATGAACTCGCCCCACCGGCCCGGGGTGAAGCAGATTTCCTTGGCGATCGCGGCGATCAGCAGGTGGAAGGCGCGCCCGAAGAGCTTGCGCGGCGGGATCCGGGCAGCCAGGCGCTCGTTGCTCATCTCAAGCGCGCTCGGCAGCGGGATCTCGTTGGTGCAGAACACGACCATGTCCGCACCGAACAGGTCAACCGGAGTGAGGTCGGGGTCGAAGATCGGCCGGGTGATCGGATCGCGCCGCAAGCGCTCGAGCCGATCGGCCAGCGCCCGGGCAGCCGGGTCGCGCGCGCCGTGCTTGCGCAGGGTGTCGACAAGTCCGTTGCTGGAGGCGTCCGGGTGGCCGCTGACGTCGTCGAGGCCGCGGCCGAGCGCGTCCCGCTCCGGGGAGCTGGACTCCAGATCGAGCCACGAGGCGAAGAACGTCTCGGCGATCCCGGTGCTGGACTTGCCGGCGGTGCGGAATACGCGCAGCGGGTCGCACGAGTGCAGCAGCTCGGCCGCGGCGGGCCGGTCGTCGAGGCTGGGGTCGATGATGTCGACGATCTGCGCGTTCCCTGGCAGCGCGGCGGCGACCGGTGCCCATTCACGGCCGCGGGTCCGGTCAATGACGATCACCCGCCCGTCAAGCATCAGCCGCACGACCGCGGCGACGTTCTTCAGGATCACCGACTTTCCGGCGCCGAGCTCGCCGATGACCGCGATGCCGCCGGAGGAGTCGTGCGTCGGGCCGTAGGTCGGGTCGAGCAGGAACGGGGTGATGGCGCCGCCGTCGACGGTCAGCCCGAACAGAGCGCCGGTCGGGTCGCCGAAGTCGGTAGCCGAGACCGGCAGCAGCATCGCGGCGTCGGTAGCGAGGAGATTCTGGCTGCACTCGCGCACCACCATCGGTGTCCGGCTGCCCGGCAGCATCGCCTGGTACAGCTGCCGCTGCCCACCCAGCGGCCGTTCCCACCGGTACTCCCCGCCCAGGAACGCCTGCCGCAGCGCCTTCGCGCGGGCGTCAGCATCGCGGGCGGTCTCACCCCAGACGCAAGCGACGACGCCGACTTCGAGGTCGATCTCGGTGGAGCTGGCGCCGAGGCGGGCGTTCTTATGCTGGATCTCCTCCTGCGCCGAAATCACGTCCGCCGGGACACCGGCGGTGTCGCCGGCGTGCTCTTCGTCCTGGCTCATCAGGTCCCGGGTCCGGCGGCGGTTGGCGGCGCGGGCGTCCTCGTTCGAGTGGGCGGTGATCCGCAGCGCGTAGTCGACCCCGAAGCCGATGTCGGCTAGCCGGGCCAGGATCTCGTGCCCGGGAAAGGTGAACGCCCGTGGCATCTCGGCCAGCACGAGGAAGGCCTGGTAACTGGAGACCGCGCCATCGTCGCCCGGGGTGACGCACTTGACGAACCGGCGGTTCAACAGCCCAAGCGGACCCCAGCCTTGGCGGTCTTCGGCCGAGTCGGTGCGGCCGCCTTCGTCGAACACGCAGCTCCGCAGCATCGTCAGCCGTGCACGGCCGCTCCCCTGCCGCACGACGATGCCGGTGTTGTGGACGGCGTCGGTCCGGTCAAGCTGCGGTTCGTTCACCCCGCGGACCGGGGCGCGGGCGAGCCACCACAGCAGGTCCGCCTCCGTCGCCGCCCGGAACGGGACCGCGCCACCGAGCTCTTGAGCCGCCACCCGTGCTCGTTCCCGCCCGGCCGCCACCGCGGCGGCCGATGCGGGGCGGGCAGGCAGGCCGAGCAGCTCGCGAGCGCCGCGGCCGCGGCGCGCGCCGTCGCTTGGGCGGCCTCTTTCCAGCCGTGGCCGGTGAGGGGTTTGGCGAGCCAGAAGCTGCGGCCGAGGACGTCGAGGTGCTCGAGCTGGTCCCAGGCGTTGTGGACGGTCTCCGCCCAGTGCGGGTTCGCGTCCAGATCGATCCCGTCGAGACAGCGTTGCACGATCGCGTGCGGCTGGACCTGCTCGCACAGCGACGCGATCATCACCTCTCCGCGCAGCGACTTCATCAGCGTGACCGTGCGGTCGTACAGTTCGCGCAGTTGGCGGCCGGTGGAGCGGGCGCTCTCGTGGGGCAGCACCCGCCACACCGCCCATAGCGAGCCGTCGACGCAGAACAGCAGGTTGCCTGCCACATCGGTCACCGGAGACTCCATCACCGCTCCCGAGCCTGGGCCAGCACCTGCTGCAGCGACGACACCGGCACCACGGGCTCTTCCACCGCGTCGCCGAGGTGCACGTACAGCCATCCACGGCAGCGCTCCGGCCGCGCGGGCCGGAATGGGCGGCGGCCGAGCATCCCGGTCGGCGACGCGAGCAGATGGGCGGCGAGTCCGGTGAGCCAGCCGAGCGGGGTGCGGGATTCGATGCGGGCGCGGCGGAGGAACACCGCCGAGAGCGGCAGCCCCCAGCGCGCGGGGCCGAGCCAGTCCAGCAGCGGCAGCTTCCACACCAGCACCAGCAAGATCAGGAACAGCGTGCCCTGGGTGACGGTGTAGGGCCCGCCGGGCAGGTAGCCGCCGTCGCGGCCGGGCATCCGCCCGAACATCCGCGGAAACCGCCGCGACCGCGTGTAGGAACGCCCGACCAGCACGTCACCGCGGCTCTTCGGCGCACTCAATGGGTGAACCAGGCGCCGAACATGCCGGCGACCCCGTCGAGGTTGAGCAGGATGCCGAGAAAGATTGCCGCGATCACGCCGTACTTGATCGCCCGGGTGAAGTTCCCGCGGGTGCCGATCAGCAGCCCGATCCCGCCGACGATGGCGGCCAGCAGGATCAACCGGCGAACGGACTGGTCTCCCCAGGCGAGGTTGGTGTCGACCCAGGACTTTACGTCCGCGGCGAGCACGATCATCAGACGTTCTCCTCGGCCTCAGCGGCCCGCCATCAGCGGCGCCGGATCGATGCGGTTGATCTCCCACCGGCCGGCTCGGGCGACCAGCGTCAGCGCGTAGTCGACCGGCGTGGCCTGACCGGCGGCGTCCCACGCCGAGGCATGAACCAAGCTGCGCGCGGTGGTCCCGTCGGGCGGTCGCGCGGCTTGCCCCGGCTCGAACTTCTCGTGCGTCCGCACCTCGGCGACCTGCACCTGGACGAACGGCACCGGCGCCGGCAACGCGACGGTTGCCCCGGGGCTGACGAATCGGGTCAGCTCGCCTTGCCCCGCGAGGTAGGCAGCCAAAAACCCGGCGACCGACTGCCCGATCGGCCCAGCCGGATCGGCGACCTCGTCATAGGCAAGCGGCGCGGTACTGGCGGTGGCCGGGCATGCCACCGGTGAGGGCAACGTCGCCGCGACGTAGGCGTCACGGGTGCCGGTCATCGCGACCTGGGCGCATAGCAGCGACGCCGCGCGCTTGCCATCCGGCTGCAGCACGAGCACGTCGGCGGCCACGACGACCGACCACACCCCCGGCGCCGGCGACGTCGCCGAGACGACCGCGGTGTCGACCGGCACCTGCGACCCGACAACTCGTTGCGACTTCGCGCCGGGCGGGTAGAAGACCTCGAGCTTGGCGGAGTCGTCGCGGGTCGCCGAGAGCCAGGACCGGACGTACATCTCCGCCCAGCCTTCCGGCGACGTCGAGGGCGCGGGTGCGCCGCCGTCCCGCGTCGACGGCGCACCCGCTGGCTGGAGAACGACCAACCCGACGATGGTCAGCAATGGGCTGGCCACGACAACCAGCCAGGCCACAAGCCGACCGACCCGGCGAGTCGCGCCTCGGATCGCGGACTCGGCGCCCGCATCCGGCAGCAGCCCGGCCAGCGCATTCCGACCAGGTCCGCGACGACCACACACGACCCGACCCCCTCCGCCAGCGCTGCAGGCTCACTGGTTGAGGCATGCAGTCCCGGCAGCGGGCGTGATTCAGCCGGCCCACGGAAGCTCGCGACCAGGGAACTCCGCCGCGGCTTCGGCGAGCTGTTCGACCGCACGACGGCGGTGTCGGGTGATCGTCGGCTGGCTCAAGCCGATCAACGTTCCGATCTGGCGATCGGTCGCCACGCCGTCCCGGCCGATCGGCTCGCCGAAGTAGCGGGTGGTCAGGATCCTGGCGGAGTGCTCGTCGAGTCGGTCGTGTTCCACGGCCCACGACAGGACCCCGAGCAGTTCCTCCGAGGCCTCCATCTCCTCCTGCACTGCCGCCAGCGGCCGGTGGGCCTCACAATCGTCGATGCTGACAACGTCGGCGGCAGCCTGACCATGATCCACGCCGAAGTCCCGCTGGGCAGCTCGTTGGGTCTCCCGCACGAGGTTCGCCGCGACGTGGCGCGGACGCCGTAGCGGGTAGCACCGCGTCTGCTCCCACAGGTGCCCGATCACCGCCGCTTGGATATCGCGGCTGTCTTCCGAGGCTGACACGCCGCCACCGGTCACGCCGCGCCGGACACCGACCCCACCACCGGCGGCGCGTGCTGCACGAACGACGCGGGCGACGATGCCGGGCACAGCCGGCAGCATCGCGTTCACCACCATCTCCGTCGCGGCCACACCCTCGGCGTTCGACTCTCCCGCGCGCGTCAATAGGGCATACAGCACTTCGTCGTGGCGGGCGTAGTCCCGGGTAGCCAGGACATCGTTCAGCTCCTGGTGAGACGTAATCGACGACAGCGCCAACTCTTCGGCCGACCAGGTGCGAAGAGCCTGGTCGAACCGCGCGAGGACGCGGGGTCGCCGGAACTGGACCTGGAGGGTCGTCAGCGGGCTGTTCGCAGTGGATCGACTGGTCATGGCGCCGGCTCCTTCGCTCGGATGACAAGATCCGAGCCAGCGTCTGACCAGGTGTTCGCGCTGTTCCTGGCCCGCGACCTTGCCCCGGTGGAGGAGCAAGTCTCGATTCACACGAACGGGCGACGTCTCTGCCTCAGCACGATGAAATCGACACGGCGCAACTTGTTCCGTGTGTCGTTCTCAACCTTGGGCTAGGCGGTACGGCCCTAAGAGCGGTTTCGGACTAGGAGGCACTCTCGGCCGTTTCGTCATCGCACAGGGCGGGTCATAAACGCGGTCAACGACGCCCTGCCCGAATCGGACCTGCTCGGGGGTACCAGCAGTTACCACGCGGGCGATGCTGCCACTGGTCTTGCCCTTCGCGGCCTTCACCGGGCTTGGGTGGAGGACGATCACGGCTGTGTACTCGTAGGGTGGCTGGCCGATGTTCCAGCCCACACGGACGTGCGTGCACAGCCCGCCCCACGACTGCTCCAGGGTGTTGAGGACCTCGCACTCGGCGATCGACTACCCGGGCTCGCGCGAAGGCCGCCGCGGCGAAGAAGCCGGCCGCTGCGAAGGCTACGGCGACCCGCGCGACCGCGACGAAGGCGGCCCCGAAGACCGCGCCGCCAAAGCTCCGGCCAAGGCCACCGCGGCGAAGGCGACCACGACGCGCGAAGGCCGCCGCGGCGAAGAAGCCGGCCGCTGCGAAGGCTACGGCCAAGCACACCTCGGCTGCGAAGAAAAGTAGTAGCCACGACCGGATGGGCCCCGCACCAGCCTCGTGCTGGGCCCTTCGGCGTTTCCTGCCTCCACGGTCGTCCAGCCTGCGGTGGCACTCGCCGTCGACCGCACCCCGGTTGAGCAGCAACGACTGCGCAGGTTCCCGCGGGTGATCTTGTCGCATTCCACTGGGTGTTGCCACCTCTTTCTTGAATCGTAATCGCCGGTAACCGCGGCAATCCGTAACAGGACCCTTGCGCGGGCCGACTACGATGCGTTGCGAGGAGGCGAGCAGTGTCGGAACAGCCCGTGATCAACGAATCAAGGAACCGCGGCAGCGACCACCAGGCCGGGACCCCGGGGCTGGTGACGCGATGAACCGCGCTCTGGCGAGGTATGTGCTCCCGGTTCTCCTGCCGTTCCTCGCCGCCCTGTCCGGAGGATTCGTCGGCGCGAGCCAGTCCGTGCGGGTCGAAGTTCTTGCCGTGTTCGGAGCGGTCCTCGCCTCGGTGTGCTCGGCCTTTCTGGCCATCGCGAATGCCCGGCTTGCCGACCGTGCGACCGACGCCGCGATATCGGCGCGTGCCGATTTGGCGACCGCGTTGTCGCGGGCTGGCCAGCCGCTTGTCTTTGCACTCGGAGAGCTGTCGAGCAGCGTCGACGAGAAATCGGCGCAAGCGCGAAGATTGCTGAAAAAGGTCGTCGAGATCGCTCAATCCCAGTGCGGGCGAACCACGAGCGCGCGACCGAAGGTCCGGGCCAGCTATTATCGCCTCTCGGGCGACGAAAGGCTGGAGCTCGTCTACACCGTCGGGAGAACGAACCCGCGTCGGCACGAGTTCAGTGATACCGGGTCGAAGTCGGACAAGAACATCTTCAGTCTTGTTCGCGACCGCGACAGTCTGCTCGTTCCCGATCTCGTCGCGGCGCCGCCGGCGAACTTCGCTTTGGACGAAACCAGGACCTACAAGTCGCTGATCGTTTCTCCGGTACGGACGTCGGGCCGAGTGTTCGGGATCCTGGCCGTGGACTCGGACATCGGGAACTCACTTACCACCGTCGATGTCGGGTATGTCCAGCTGATGAGCGGGTTGCTATCTGCGGGGCTCGCCCAACTCGACAGCGAGGAAATGGGCGAGGCCACCGAGATCATCGAGCCGTCGTCATCCCAGGGGGGCCGATGATTCCGCATTCTGAGCACCACGTGCAGCCAACGCGTTCGATCGCCATCCGGCGGACCGGCCGGCGACCACTGCCGCCGGTCCGGAGGCCGTTGATCAGTTCGTCTGGTCGCAAGTTCCTCGACGGTCACCTGGCGGCGGAGGAACTTCTCTACACTGACGACAAGGAGCAGTTCGAGCAGGTATCTAATGAGCTGAGGCACACGGTCTTCGCGGTGCCGCGGCCGGTTCACGTCTCGGACGATCGTCCGAAACCGATGTGGATTCCGAGCATGTATGCGGATGGCATCGCCTTCCTGGACGATCGACTTTCAGCGTCGGTGTTTCTCGAAGGTGTGCACCGCAAAGCCGAGGAGGAGGCGACGCGGCAAATCGACTCGGTCGTCAAATCGCGGCTGCCGTCCACTGCGCGGCTGGCCACGATTGTCATCCTGGTCGTCTTCTGCGGAGTAACGGTTCCCGTTCTCTACGTGACGAAGATCCCGGGCACTGCCGCCGCCGTCGTCGTCGGTATCGTCGCCTGCCTGGCGATCACCATCGAAGCGCTCTCGATCCTGGGGTCCAGTCCGGTGACACCCGGGCGGGCCGTTGCGGTCGGGCATCGGGTGCGCAGCCGCTCCGAAAACCTACCTCGTCGTGTCTTCCTGGTCCAAGACGAAGGTCGCGCCGAGGAGAGCGTGCGCAAGCAGTCGCTCGCGCTGAATCTGAGCTATCGCGAATTGTCGACGATGCTCTGCGTCTCCACGGATTTGACCACCTTGGAAGAGCTGAGCGCCGACACGCTTCTGGATCTCGGCACCCTGGACGGCGTCGTCCGGGGCCTGCGCGGCCGAGGGTTGGTTCGCGACGTCGTCGACCGGGACGACACTCCAGGCATCTCTCTCACCCGAAAAGGCCGGAAGCTGGTGCGGAGTCTCGAGCGGCGGCCTATGAAACCGCCGGTACGAACTGTTTCGCGCGACGTGGCGAGTCTACCGCGGTCAGAGCGGAGTGGCTTGTCCGCCGAAGAAGCTTCGGCGCTGGTGCAGACGCTGCTCGATGACGAGGGGCGGCGTCGGTGAACGGCATTTCCTGCGGTCTGACGGCCGGTATCAGTCTGTTCCTCTCGTATCTCGAGGTCGACAAGTCGTTCTTCGTGCCAAAGTTACGGCGCAGGCGGGTCAAGATGCAGGTTTTCGCCTGGTTCTTCGCCGCGGTCAACGGGATCTTTTCCATCGGAATCCTCTACTTCCTCACCACTTTCACCAAGGTCGGAGAGTGGGGGGCGGTGCTGGCGGCGCTGATCGCCGGCCTGGGCTATGCGAGCCTCGCCCGGCAGAAGTTCACCACGTTGAAGATCAACGAGCAAGAGTTTCCTGTCGGTTTCGAAATGCTCTATGATCATTTTCAGCGCGCGATGTACCGAAGGATCAATGTCGAGGCGAAACGTGCTCGGAGAGTCGAGGCGCGAACCCTCGTGAAGAACAACACGTTGGCGGAACTCGTCCAAGAGGCGATCTACACCATCGAAACCGACTACATGTACTCCGAGGAACAGAAGCGGGAGTGCCGGAGCTGGGTGGCCGAAACCGTGGACCTGGCGGAGGCGGCCGACTGGCAGAAGTGCTTCGCGCTGGCGCTTTTCGTCGTGAGCGGCGACAAGTCGGAAGTCGGCATTCTTCCGGTGCAGTATCGATCCGACGTCGCCGTCTGAGGACCGCGCGGAAGGCGGCACACCGTCTTGCCCGGTGATCCCGCCTTCCTACCGAGGCCGGGACCTACTCTGCGCCCAGACGTGCTTCGCCTACAGGTACTTCTCGAGGCCAGCGCGGCCAGTCCCCGTCGACGAACAGCACCTGGCCGTTGATCCACCGCGCGAGTCCGGCGAGCGTCACCACGACCTCGGCGATGTTCTTCGGGTGTGCCGAGCCGGCCCGCCGGGTTCAGACCCGCGATGCGGTCGATGAGCTTGCGGCTTGTCCGCCCGGAAGAGCGGGGTGTCGGTCGGCCCTGGCGCCACGACGTTGACGGTGATGTCCCGGCCCGCGAGCTCCCGCGCGGCGATCACCGCAATGCCTCGACCGCACCCTCGCTCATCGCGTAGGCGCCGTAGGTCGGCGACTGCGGCCGGGTGATGCTCGTCGAGAACAACACGCTCGCACCGCCGTCACGGACTCGCCGGGCCGCTTCGCGCGCGACGAGAAAGGTTCCTCGCACGTTCGCACCCATGACGAGGTCGAAGGTGGCCACATCGGTGTCCACCAACCGAGCCAGCGGCATGACGCCTGCCGTGTGCACCACCGCGTCGAGCCCGCCGAACTCGGCCTCGACTGCCGAGAAGAGGTCGAGCACCGCCGACTCGTCCGCCAGTTCGGCCTGGAACGCACGTGCCCGCCTCCCGGCGGCGACCAGGTCGCCTACCAGCGCCGCGCAAACGGATCCCGCCCTGCGCGAGGCGTCGCCTCCCTCGCCGCTTCCGACACCGACTCCCGGTCCGTTTGACATCACCTCCCTCCGTCTCGGTCGGCTGCGCGGCGCCTTCACGGCCGAGGACCGAGAGCTCCAGCAGGCCGGCGATCGCGCCCACTTGCCTCCCAAGCCGCCTCGTCCAGCGTTCGGAGTAGATCGGTATCGGGCTCGCCCGCCAGGCTGGCGCGGAACGCGTGCGCTCACGGTGTCCGCTCGCAACGCGTCGGCGGCCAGCAAGCCGATCCCTGTGACCATCACGCCGGGAGCAAAGCCAAGTCGATGGCCAACGCCGCCCAGTGGGACGACGCCCCCGCCCGGCGCAGGGCGACGGCTTGCAGGATCGATTCGGCGATGAACAACGGGAACAGGGAGAGGAAGACCAGCAGCGCTGGGCCAGCCCGTCGAAGGGAGCGGGCCCGGACACGCACTTATGACTGCCACACTTTCGTGTAGTTTGTTTCACACCCGGCATGCGCCAGGCTTGGGGTCACGATAACCAGACCCTTGGGGTTCCCATGAACAGCAAAGGCCAGCAAGAACCCCCAGCCAGTCCCAGCGAAAGCAGCTCGCCCACGACGAAGTCCCGACGCTCGCGGATCGCGAGATCGTTCCCAGCGTCTTCCTTCTCCGAAGCGTTGCCTCTCGCGGAAGCGATGCTGCGCATCGGTGCTGGCCAGCGTGTACGACGCCTGACCCTGTTCGAACAGATGGGACGGTCGCCGGACAGCGGCCTGAGCCGGCAACTGGTCACGAACTCCGGCCAGTACGGACTCACCAAGGGAAGCTACGGGGCGGAGTACCTGGAGCTGACTCCCGAAGGAGAACTCGCCGCGGGGGACGAGGCAATCGGCGCGAAGCGCATCGCCGCGCGTCTCGAGCTGGCAATCGCTCGAATAGTCCCATTCAACTCGTTGTACGAAAAGTTCAGCGGCAGCCGCATTCCTGTTCCCGGCGTTCTCAGGGACTTCGTCCTCGAGAGCGGCGTGCCCGAGGAACACGCCAACGAGTGTGTCGAAACCTTCCTGGCCAACGCCAGGGATCTGGGGCTCGCCCGCACTTCCGCCGGGGCCGAGCGCCTGATCACGTTCGACATGCTGGTCGAGGAGTCCGCTAGCGAACCCGTCGGGTTGTCACAGCGCCCGGCAGCTGCCGGGGACACCAACAGTCCGGCACCGGAGGCCACCCAAACCGTGGCGGCATCACGGCTCGCGCACATCATCCACCAGGGCGAAGACCTGGAAAACACGTGTTTCGTGGTCTCTCCGATCGGTGATGCCGATTCCGAGCAGCGCAAACACGCCGATCTCGTCCTCGGGTCCCTTCTCGAACCAGCCCTGCAGGAGCTGGGCCTCAAGGTCGTTCGCGCCGACCGCATCAGCAAGCCGGGCGTCATCACCGCGCAGGTCATCGACCACCTGGTTCGCGCGCCGCTCGTGGTAGCCGACCTCTCGTTCGGCAACCCGAACGTCTTCTACGAGCTGGCTCTGCGGCACGCGATACGGAAGCCGGCGGTGCAGATCATCCGCGCGTCGGACCACCTCCCCTTCGACGTCGGCCAATTCCGCACGGTAGTGCTGGACATGTCGGACATCTACACGTTGATCCCCGCGATGGACAGCCACCGAGCGGAGCTAGCCCGGCAGTGCCGGGCTGCGCTGGACCACGAAGGGCCGGCAGACAGCCCGCTGTCCTTGTTCTACCCGAATTTCTGGGCGTGACTGCGAGCGGGCCAGACCGTCCGAGCTGAATGGTCCCGACAACCTCGTCCGCCACACTTCCCTACTGTGTCAAGGTTTCACTGGGCGGCCGTCACGTCGCCGTGACACAGCGTCGCATTCAAGCGGTTCGCGTGTCGGAGGCAGGGAACAACTCTTCACGGGCTTAGAGTTCCGATTCTCCGGGGTGCGTGCGTTCCCTGGGGCAAACGAACTCAAGCATTGTGGACGGTCCGAAAGTGCATCTCGAGACATACTCGGTACGAGGTTTCCGCTCGCTCAGCGACGTCGCGGACATCCCGGTCGGCAAGCCGACGATCCTCGCCGGACCGAACGACGGTGGGAAGACCAGCGCCCTCGATGCGCTCGCTTTCCTCCTCGACGAGTACGCGCCCACTGATGATGACCGAACTCGTGCTTGGGGGCAGCCCGAAGGCACCTCGCCGTCGATCACGGTGACAGGCACCTTCCGGCTCGACGAATGGGAACGCGACGAACTCAGCCTGCCCGGAACGATCCAGCTTCGCCGGGCCCACGACGCCGAAACGGCGGCGAACCGGTACGAACTGTGGTCGCCGGTACCGGACGACGAAGACCTGCGGGGCCTGGCCACCAAGAACGTGGCCGATCTCAGGGCTTTGCTCAAGAAGTACGACCTCACCGCCGAAAAGCAGACCAAACCGTTCCTGCTCTCGGCGTTGCGCGCTTACGCGGAGGCCCACTCGACGTCGTCGGGGTGGGGCGACGCTCCGGCGCAACTGCTCAAACGCCTGCCGCGGCTCACGCGCTTCGACGGCCGGGGCCTCGAGCCGGAGGCCGCCGTTCGCTCCGTCCTGGGTCTCCGGCTCAAGGAACGCATCGCCGAGGACGCCGTCCGCAAGCAAGTGCAAGAAGTCGAAGAGGAACTCCAGGAGTGGCTCCGGACCGAGGCGAAGCCGCTGGAGAAACACATCGTGGAGCGTTGCCCGGACATCGAAACCGTGACCATCCAGCCCACAGTCACAATGACGCCGGCGCTGAAGGACACCACCCTCCGGCTCCAGCGACCGTCGGGCGAGGAGGTTCGCCTCGACCGCTCCGGCATGGGCAGCATGCGGCGCATCTCCATGGCCGTGTGGGAGTCGTCAAGTGACCTGCTGGCCGACCAGGCGGAAGAAGCCGTCACTGACGCCGCCCCCGCGGTTCAGGTGATCGTCGTCTACGACGAACCCGACACCCATCTTGACTACCATTACCAGCGGGATGTCATGCGGGTAATTCGGGAGCAGAGTGCCGTTGACCACGTCAACGTGGTCGTCGCTACGCACTCGATGAACCTGATCGACGGCGTCGACATCCGGGATGTCGTGCTGCTGCGCGCCGACGAACGGCAGCTGACGGTCTTGGAACGCCTCGGCTCCGGCGCTCACTCGGACTTCGACCAGCATCTCGGCCGGATCGCGACCGCCGTGGGCCTGCGCAACTCCGTCCTGCTGCACGAACGATGCTTCCTCGCGGTCGAGGGTGAGACGGAGCAGCAGGCCCTCCCCCTTCTGTTCAGGCTCTCCGAGGGGCTTTCGCTCCAGGCTGCCGGCATCGCCCTGTGGGCCTGCGGCGGGAACGACGGTGCCCTGTCCCTGGCCAGGTACCTGTACACCCACGGCAGGCAGTTCCTGCTGGTGGTGGACGCCGACAGCCAGGCACGCAACAAGATGTTCGGCAAGGAGCGGCTCAGGCGAACGTTCGACAACAAGTACGAGGACTACGTGGTCCTGCTCGGCGAGACGGAAGGTGTGAACGAGCTGGAAGAACTCTTCGATGACGAGCTTTGGGCTCGCGTCGCGAACTCGGAGTGGCCACGTGATGGTGGTTGGAAGCCGGACGACTTCCGGGCGCACCGAGGCGGCAAGAAGTTCAGCGGAGACGTCGAGAAGATGCTGCGCGAGCACGGATCTTCCAAACCCGGCGGGAAGCCGGACATGATGGTCGCCATCGCCTCACACTTGAACAGCCCGGAAGAGGTGCCCTCTGGGCTCCGGGAGGTCTTCCGGCGGCTCCGGAAGCTGGCCGGCTAGCCGGCGCAGCCGTCGCCCGCGGCGGGCGAGGAGACGTTCTTTCCGCTGTTCAAGAGTGGGTTCGACCCACTTGTGGAGGCCGGCCTCGGCGACCCACCGCTGGAAGTGGTCTCGGCGATCGATGCCGCACCAGCGGCACCCGTTGGGGTTCGGCAGCATGTCGTCGTCATCAGTTTCGTATCTCATCTCGCCCTCCTTCGCCTACGTAGTTTCTACCCTGGGGCACCGACAAAAACCCGCCGAACCGACCGTGCTCGTCCGACTACTTTAAGTGAGATTCTGTGGATCGTGAGGCAGTGAAGTCCGATAGCATCGCGTCGATCGGCTACGACACGTCGGCCGAAATCCTTGAGGTCGAGTTCAAGCGCGGCGGCGTCTATCGGTATCTCGACGTTCCGGACGTCGTGCACCAGCAGCTGCGGCAAGCTGAAAGTCACGGTAAGTACGTCAACGAACACATAAAGCCGCACTACCGGGCAACTCGCTGTTGACCCGCGAGGATCCAGCCGCAGGCCAGCGCCTGCAGCTCGGCGACCTCGGTGTCGGTGTGAGCCGCGCGTTGGCATGTGGACTGCGCATGCCCCGATGACGAGTAGGCCACGCGGCGGTCACTACCGCTGATCGCGCACGAGAGGTTGCGCTGGCGCGCATTGGGCGACAGCCTCGCCCGATGGACATAGAATCCGACCGGCATTCCTTCTCACAAGGTTGTGAGCGATGTACGCGGTAGGCAGCGCAGACGCGGCGGACGCGTGGACGGAGACCGTCTCGCGCCTGAACGGCCGGCTCGGCACCGCCGCTCCCGCGGAGCACACCGGCCAGGTCCACTGGCAGGTCAGCGACGAGTTCCGACTCGTCCACTGGAAGAGTGACGAGGAAGAAGTCCATCGCGGCGCGGCGGACGTCCGTGCCGATCCCCGGGGTACGGTCGAGATACTCTTCCCGGTCTCGGGAAGCGTGATGGTCGAGCAGGCCGGCCGGCGGGTGCGGTTGGGTGCCGACGCGACAGTGCTGTGCGGCCTCGATCGTGAGCTCGAGTTCTGGCACAGCCAGGGTTTCGAGGCAGTGGCGCTTGTGGTTCCGGAAAGCCGCCTACTGGCCAGGGCGCGATGGTTCGACCAGCGTCCTACGGTGTTCGAAGGGCGCCGGGGTCTGGGCAGGGTCGCGTTCGATCTTCTTCGCACGTCCTGGCTGAGCGCGACGCACTGAGCGGCTCTGACTTCCACGCGGCATGTGAGCGAGCCGTCGATCTCGCTTGCCTCGCCGGTTCCGGCGCCCGCGCGCCGGGATGCAGCCATCGCTCCGAGGTACGCGCGACCGTCCGCCGCTTCGTCGCCGAACATGCGGCCGAGCCGGATCTGGACGGGCACGAGGTCGCGGCCGCGCTTGGCTGGTCTCGACGGTACGTGCAGGCCGTACTGCAGGATGAAGGCCTGACGCTGAGTGAACTCGTCCGCAACGCTCGGCTGCAGGTGGCCTACTCGGCGGTAGCGGTCAAAAGTCGGAGTGTCCTTCCGCTGAACAGCGCAGCCGAGCAACGAGCCACTGAGCCGAGGTGCACCATGCGCCCGAGACAACCGCTTCCCACGTACGGTCGCCGCGTACACCTCGCGAAGATCAGGCCGGCCCGGACATGAACCCCGCACACGGTCGCATCGCCCAGCTGCGCGCGTATGGCTTCGTGATCAGACCGCTTCCCAATGCGTTCGGCGAAGTCGACGGTTTGCATGCCACGCGGACCGGGCTGGGCTGGGTCGACTCCGTCGTGATTCGCGGCCCCGAATACGCGGTAGCGGTGCGGGTCGCGGACACATTCAGTCTTTCGACCCCGTTCGCCCAGTCGGAAGTCGCATGGGCCGAGAGCGGCGAAGTCGTCGAGGTGATCGACAGGCTACTCGCACTGTGCCTATCCGGAACCGTTACCCCGACGACGAACATAGTAGGGGAGTGAAAACCCACTGACGGCAGGTGGTGGCCCGCTTTCGGCCGTCAGTGGACGATGGCGCACCGGCCAGAGCGATTGCTCTCCCGCTGGTACAGCAACTCGTACTGTTGCGGACCCCTGTTGAGCACCGATCCTTACACCGGCTTCGCCTTGGCCAACGGTGGAACCAGCACTCCGCACAGCCCTGATGGCCAGCCGCTACTCCTACCCGTGATTCTACCGAACACTGGTGATGGACCGTGTCATCCGGGACGGTCCGGCCACTACGGTGGCCCGATGAGACATCACCGAAGAGGCCTTCCCGCAAGGACCGCCGCAGCAGTTAGTTCAACCCGTTCGCCGTTGTCGTCGAAACCGAACATCCGGGTCGGCAGGTTCAACGCTTCCGACTTGGATGGGTAGCAGAAGTACAGGATCTCCCGGCAGAACGCCGCAGCATCAGGCATCACGGCGTCCTGACAGGTACCGAACACGGTGATGTCGTATTTCTCCGCGACCCGTGCCACGGCCGACAGCACGTCGCGGCGATGCTCCTCACCGAGTGAATCGCCAAGTTCATCGAGAATCAGCACACGACCTCGCGGGTTCGGGCTCGCCAGCAGCGCCGCCAGCACGAGGTGGATACTGAAAAGCTTCTCCTGAGCCGAGTTGGTGGCGTTGTTGTACGGGAGCATCCGGCCGGCCGGCGACCGGCGCCACATGGGCACGACTGACCAGGTCCACGGGTCGTCAGGGTGGATCGGGCGTACGACCGTGTGGTGCAGCTTCGCGCCGTAGCCGTCGGGAGTCGACTGGTTGAGGTTGTCCAGGGCCTGGCTGATGGCGTCCATGTTCGCCTCGATGCGGCGCTCAAGGCTGTCCTGCACATTGTCGAGGCTCTCCGCCAATTCAGCCAGGGTCGACATCGCGTAGGTCGTTTCCCGTTCCCGCTGAAGCCGGGCGGTGTCGATTTGCTCAACGGCCAGATGGTCCCGTTCAAGCAGCTGGATGAGCCAGTCCTGCAGGGCGGCCGATATCCCGGCGTATCCGGTGTCCCGGCCCGACGGACCGCGATGGACGAGCACTTCCTTGCGCCGCAGAGCTTCGGTGATGGCGGGAGTCGGAGCCCCTTCGCCCGAAGTACGATCCACCTTCAACTCGTTGAAGATTTCGACGAGGTAGTCGTTCGCGCTCTGGCTCAACGTATCCTGTGTACGCCGTTCGGCTCGTGCCGCCGGATCCCTCGGGCCGAGGGCGACGCAGGCACCGGCCGCGTCGTCGTATTCGAGCGCGGCGTCGTTCCAGTTCAGCAAGACGCGCGCGGTCGCGTGGTCACCTCCGAGCTCGATATGCCAGTACTGCAAGTCCAACGCGTCACGTTTCTGCTGCAACCGCGTTATCTGCAGATTGGACTCGGTGATGTTCTTCTCGCTCTGAGCTCTGGCCGCTTCAGCTTTCGCGAGTGCCGACTGCGCGCTCCGGAGATCTGCTTGGGCGCTGGTGTGCACGTCCATGCTCGTGTCCCTGATGGCCAGCAACTCCTCCGAATGCGCGCGTGCGGCAAGCAACTCCGTCGTCTCGATGGTTTGCAACGAAGAGGTGAGTTCATCACGCTCAGCGGCTGCACGGGCAGCGGCGAGGGTTCTGTCGGCCTCTTCCTCCATCTGCTTGGCCATGTCGGCTGCGTTGTGCGCCTGTTCCCGGAGTTTCTCTGCTTGCGAGAGCTGTTCTCGCAGTGAACTGATGATGTGCACTCGGCCGGTGGTAGGACGGGGAAAACCCGCCACGACGGTGGCAGCGAGTGCGGAATCGAGGATGCCGGTGACCTCACCGAACCCCACGGGCTCCGTCCGCGCCTCAAGTTCGGACAAGAAGGCCAGTGCCTGGCTCGGGGCGTTCGTCAGCCCGGCAGGGAGGGGGCGCGCGGGCTCCGGCGCCCCCGCGACGACGATGGCGCCCGGCACGTCGGCGAGTGCCCCGATCGCCCGGCGCGCATGCTCGCCCTCGGCTACGCAGACTGCCGCCCGCCAGGGATGAAGGCGCGGCTCCCACACGTCTCGGTGACCATCGGCGACATCGATCGCGTCCATCAGACCGATCGCCTCGACGCCGTGCTCAGCAAGCACCGCGAGCGTGCGAGCGGCCGAGCCCCCGGTGCCGAGTTGCGCACGTTCGAGTTCCGCGGACAGCTCTTCGACCTCGCCGTCGGTCTCAGCCGCCCGGGCCATCGCCACGGCACGCGCTTCGCGGCGACCTTTCAGCTCGGCTTCGGCCTCGGCGACGGTCATCCGTACATCGCGAGCGCCCACCGCATCCAGCTCTGCCACGCGAGAGCGGATGAAGGCGATTCTCTCAGTCAGCCGGCCTTCATTTCGCTGCGCTTCCTGGTACCGGACATCGTCCTGCCGGAACGCCCTTTCGAGGTCCGTCGCCTTCTGCTTGAGGCTGCCGAAGTTCCGGAGCTCCTTCTCCTTCGCTTTGAGTTCGACGAGCCGGGCACGTTCCAGGTCCAGCCCGGCACCGATTTCCCGGCTCTGAGCGGTCAGCCAGTCCGCGCGAGCAACGGTATCCAGAAGGCCACGAGCGAGATGCCTGCGCCACAGGAGATCTCCCTCTCGCAGCTTGGCCCGGACGGTTTCCCTGGTCCGCACGTCGTCCAGGATCTTTTCCTCTGCCGCCCACTTCTCGTTGTTGGCCACCTTCGCGGCTTCCACAGTCGCGCTCTGCTCCGCGAGCTTGCGACGCTGCTCCTTCTCGAGCTCCAGGGCTTCGCTGCGGCCCGTGAGCCGGACCAGCGCCGCACCGATGTCCTCCGGCTTGAACGCGCCGGTGTCCATCTTGAGCAATGAAGGCCCGCTGCGCTGGCTACCGCGGGACGCGACGTAAGCCAGGCAACGGGGACTACGACCGTAAAGCTTGTCCACGTAGGTGTTCGAGCCGAACTCCACCGCGGGCAGGGAATTCCAGACGCCGGCCGCCCTGCGATGGCGTTCGGCGTCGGTGTCCGCCTCGACGAGGTGTACGCCAGGCTGGTGCCGGACCCGGATGTACTTCGGGTCCGACGCGATCCTCAGCCACACCGTGTGCGCCGAGCTCGCCACGTCGTCGGGATGGGCAAATACACCGACGACGTATCCGGTCTGCGCGGCGGGGTAGCGGGCCGCGGTCACACCGGCGGTGTCCGGCTCGAACAGCAGCTGTGCGACGGCGGCGACACCTCCTCCTGCCACCCGCCACTCGGGATCGCCGAGCAGCAACGACACCGCGGCGTTGAAGCTCGTCTTGCCCGACTCATTCGAGTCCCTCGGGCCTCGACCGGTCACCGCCACGAACGAGGACGGCCTGATGGCGACCGGGTGGCTGGTGTGCCGGGCTATGGCGAACAACTGCACGGCGATGAGCTGGCGTTCACCGATGATGCCCAGCACGTCGTCAGGGTCGGAGCCGCTGCGCTCGGGTTCGTCGAACAGGGTGGTGATGGTCATGTCGAGGCCTTCCCGGGCGTTTCGAGCGTGTCGCTGTTCGCGCGACGCTTGCGCAGCACGTGCGCGTATGCGCTCTCAGGTGCAGCTAGGATGAGCAGGTCCTCCCAGAGCACGGAAGTCCGCTGCGAGGTCAGGCGGTGCAGCGCAGGGCCTGGTGTGATCCCCGCTCTCGGACTCCGCCTGATCAGTCCGGCCGACTGCAGTCGTTGCAAGGATTTCTTGATGGCGGATTTCGTCAAAGCACGGTTCTGCGCGAGTTCGTCCGGTGTGGTCGAACGTGCCCCGGCGGCGCCGGCCAACGTCTCACTCGCTGACGCTCCTCGCGCGCGGGGAATCGCGACGCATCGTAAGAGCACCAACGCCAGTACGGCTCGGTCCTGCCGTGCGAGGATGCCGACGCCTTCCCGGACCAGCACGTCGGCCACGTCGTCGGCGTACCCGCTCGTGTAACCGTCAGCCACTTTGTTCAGCACCCTGCCGCACCGCTCGAGCCGCGTGGCCACGGCCGCGCGCAGGGCGGGATCCGTCAACGCGGGGAACCCGGTCGCGGGAACAACTCCGTCCGCGATCTCCAGCGCACCGAGCGCGTCGTAGACCAGGTTTTCGTCGTCCTCGGACAGACGACGTACCTCGTTCACCATTCCCAATCCTCCTCGGATGGCACGCGCGGCAGGTCGACGTGGAACGGCTGGTGGGCGTCCTCTTCATCCGGAGCGGCAGCGACGTGGACTGCGCCGTCCAGCCGGGGAAGCTGTTCATGGAACCGGCGCATGGAGTCGACGAACGCGGGCGGCAGCCCAGCCGCGGCGGGGCCGAGCCTCAACGTCCGTCCGGACGCCCTCACGAGGTGAGCAGGGATGAGGTCGTGTGCGAGGGTCGCTTTGACCCACATGGCGGCCATGCCCAGCTCCGCGGCGACGTCGATCACGAGTGAGGTGGTGAACGGCACGCCCGGATACGGGTCCGCCGTTCGGTCGGGCCATGCGAGGCCGAGACAGCAGGCCCAGGTGAGCCGTGCCGTGGTGCTGAGCCTCCGGACTGGGTAGGCGTTGCTGTCCTCCGGCGACGGTGTCGCACGCGATGACCAGCCGAAGGTGACGACCTGGGATCCTCTCCTCGCCGCGGCACCGTCCGGGGACGCACATCGCACGAGGACGCGTCCCGTGTCCTCGACCCGGCCGCGCATCGCTTCCACTTCGGCCGGAGTGCTGTCGCCTATCGGGAGCGATCCGGCTGCTCGAAGCATGGCGAGTGTGACGGCTGGGTCGCGCGGTGCGTTCACTTGGTCGTCTCCTCTTCCGGGGTGGGCCGAGACGTCCGGACGCGAATGGCGGAGCCGAACTCCGCTTCGGGACTCGCCCGCCTGAGGATCACCGGGTGCATGTAGGTGACCGACGCGTCGGCGTCGACGATGAGCAACTGGCCGAGCTCGACGATGAACGGCAGGTCGGGGTCGGCCGCGACCGCCAGCAACTCCATCAGGTGTTCGCCCGCCTTCGGCCACCCCAGTGCGCGCAGGGCGGAGGTGAGCTCGATTTCTCGGCGGCCCTGCAGATGGGCCTCAGTGGTCAGGGCGCGTCGGCGGTTGGAGCGTTCGAGGCGTGCTCGCATGGCGCCGATGGGGTCTTCCTCGAGCCCATCAGTCGGAACCGGTGGCCGTACAGAGGCGCGCACGCGGGGCCGATACTCCTCGATCGCCTCCTGCAGAGAGCCGGGATCGACCCACGGCTGCGGAGGATCGACCACCAAACAGGTTCCGACCGCGGCCAGGTCGTCCAGCGTTCCGTCCAACGCGGCTGCAAGGTACTGCTCGGCGGACAACACGGTGAAGTCGAGGGTGACACCGCCCTGGTAGAGAACGCGGTCGACGGCGGCGAACACCTGCTGGCGGTAGACGAGTTCGGCCTCGACCAGGCGGAATGCCAGGTCGCCTAGCTCGTGGTCATCGGGGAACTTGTCGGTGACGAGTTTGTTCAGCGTGTGCACGTCCTTCTCGACCTGCGCCGAGTCGTGGTTGCGGTGCTCTTCGATCAGCTCGGTGATCGACGCGGTGTGAACCAGGCGTGCGAGCTTGGCGGCGTAGACGCTCAGCAACTGACGGCACCTCTTGAGGTACGTCTTCAGACCGGCGCGGTTCACCTGGTCATGCTCGATCACCCACCGTGCGCGGTCGAGGAGCAGCAGCATTTCGTCGACGCCTCCCCGCGCGCCGAGGCGTTCGAAAACGAGCAACCCGGCGAGCCCGGACGGATCCAGCACGTAACGCTGCTGGTGCTTCTTCGCGAGGAAGGGGGCGATCAGGCCCATGCGGACGAACAGGTCGAACCGCGCCTCGAACAGACGTCCGTCGTGATGCCCGTAGCGCGCCAGGATCTGCTCCACCTCGGCCTTGGTCAGCCCGAACAACCCGGCGTTGTCGGCGAACACCTCCGAGAGGTCACGCGCCATCTTGAGTGCGCGCGGATCTTCGGTGACAGCCGAGGCGTCGTTGGCGATCGGCGCCATGAACGACCGCAGCCGATCGAGAAGCGCTGCGTCTTCGGGGAGCACGTGATCCACCCCGGCTCGCTCAGGATCAGGCACGGAGAACAGCGGAGACTGTTCTTCTACGTTCCCTTCCTCGTCCTCCTCGGGTTTCATGACGACGACGGCCCCGCCTTCAGGGCTGATTCGAGCAGCTTCGGCAGCAGCGGAAGGACGCGTTCGTGCAACAACTGCTGCTCCACCGCCTTGCCGGTCGTCCCTATGCGGCGGGCAACCTCGGCCAGTTCGCCGGACAGCAGCGGTTCGACCTTCTCGGCCAGCAGTTTGTCGTCACGCTCGGCTTTCGCCTGCTCGTCGCGGTTGAGCCTCTTCCGCGGCTGCCCTGTCGTCAGCAGGTCGAGGGTCATCGCGATCGGTTCGACAGGTCGGTCGATCGCCCGCTCGAGCATTGTGAAGATCTCGAGTCCCGCCGCATCGAGATCCATCCACGCCGCCACGGTCCGACCGGGCAGGGAGTTTATGAGATCGGCGATGTTCACGACCGCCTTCCCCTTGCCCCATACACAGAGCCAGGACTTGGTGATCTCCTCGATCGCGCACACCTTGCTGAAGGTCTCCGCATTTTCGATGATCAAAACACCGGTCGCGGAACACTCGATCTCGCCGACGAGCTGCATGCCGTCCCGCGGCAGCCCGATCCACGGGTGAGATCGCGCCGCGTCGGCGATCGCGTTGCCGTGCCTCCACAGGAGCGGGCCGCGAAGCCTGATCTCCACGTCGGACCTGTCGACGGCCAACGCGAAGTCCAGCCCCACCAGCTGGCTGAACACGAGAACTCGGGCGGCCGACCAGGGGATATGGGTGTCGCCCCAGGCATGGCCCGCCAGCTCGGCCGGCCCGGGCACGTCTGTCATGCGCGCCCGCACGCAGGCTGCCCGCAACGCGGCCTCGTACGTGGGCCAGCTCTTCGCCGTGGTCGCGGTCCCGTCAGGCACCACGAACGCCGCTCCGGGCGGCACGCGTTCCAGGGCAGATCGCTCGATCGCCAGCCGCGGCTGTCCTTTCGCCTCGTCCAGGAGAGCCAACAGCTCAGCCCGCACGCTGTCCGGGTCCCGCCGCGGACGCAGCTCGGCCAGGACGTCGGGAGCCTGCTCTTGCCAGGCGCTGGACAGCCGCCAGCTCTCCGGCAGGCCCAGCTTCATCCGGTCCTCGTCGACCTCGCATCGAAGCACGACACCACCGGCCCGGATCAGCTGGTCGGCGATCGTGTCCGCACGCGCCCCGAACCGCTTGACCACGGTGGACCACCGCCGCATACGAGCCGACAGCACCCAGCTGAGGTCGGCCTTGGACATGTCGGACGGCGGCTCGAAGGCCGGAGGCCTCCGAGCGGTCAGGACGTCGACGCGGTGCACACGTGTGCGTCGCTTGCGGTCGCGGGGAACTTGCGCCACCCCGCTCCGGTGGAAGGGGATGGTGACCGCCTGCATCCCATCGGGCACGCCGTGCAGCACCACCGGAGTTCGGCCGGCCAGCCCTCCAAGCAAAAGCAAGTAGTTCTCGTGCATGAAATTCCCTGATCGTCGCGCCATCGCTGAAACCTGTAACAACGGCGGCAGCTGCGACTCGTACACGGTTCGATGATCATCGACCTGGCTGAAACACTAGCAGAAGGACTTGATCTATTCATTGGCCAAAAAGTTGACAATAACTCGCCGACCCAGCGAAGGTGTGGTTGCCCCACGATTCGGATCCGCCGACAATGCGGGCATGACCGCCATTGCACTGCCGGACGGCCGGACCCTGCACATCGAAGTCAGCGGCCCCGGATCGGGACTGCCGTTGATCTTTCACCACGGCACACCGGGATCCGCGCTCCGGTTCACCGGTTTCCAGCACGCGGTCCATGAGCGCGGTCTCCGCCTGGTGCGGTATTCCCGCGCCGGTTACGGCCGGTCGAGCAGATTGCCCGGCCGGTCGATCGCCGACGTCGCGGCGGACGTCTCCGCGATTCTCGACCACATCGACTCCCCGCGCTGCGTCGTGGCAGGCCGGTCCGGTGGTGGCCCCCATTGCCTGGCCACCGCCGCGCTGTTGCCCGAGCGAGTGGCCGGCGCACTCGTGATTGCCGGGTTTGCCCCGTATGACACGACCGGCCTGGACTTTCTCGCCGGGATGGGTGAACTGAACATCGAGTTGTTCGGCCGCGCCCTGGGTGGTGAGGCCGAGCTCCGCCCTGCGCTGGAAACCTACGCTCGCGATCTTGGCGTCAACGACCCTGCTGCGATCATGCGGGGATGGCGGACCCTGCTCCCGGAAGTTGACCGCGCGGTCATGACCGGCGAGTACGCCGAAGACCTGGCAGCCAATTTCGCCGAAGGGCTACGCCCTGGTGTCGACGGCTGGGTCGACGACGACCTCGCCTTCGTACGCCCGTGGGGATTTTCCGTGGCCGACATCAGCGTTCCCACCTTCGTCTGGCACGGCAGCGAAGACCTCTTCGTCCCCTTCGGACACGGTGAATGGCTCGCTGACAACATTCCGAACGCGACAGCCCACCTTCTCGTCGGCGAAGGTCACCTGTCGCTCGCCCTCGGCGCTCTCGACACGATGCTGGCCGAACTGACCGAGGCCTGCTAGGAGCGATCCTGTAAGTCGTGACAAACGCTGCCCGCAGATGGGTCGACGAGCAGCCGCAATCGCGCACCCGGCGACGGTTGTCGGAGCGCGCTCTGTCCCTTAGCTGAGAGAACAGCAACAGCTACGAAGAGGCCGGCACCCAAGACGCACGCTGAGCTGACGGCAGCCACTGCCCACTCAGGTTCCCGACACCACCGCAACAGCGCTCCCGCCTGATGCACGATTCATCGCGGACCTGGCGGCATACTGTGCTCGTGCATGACGATCACGTCGACCGCGCGGCGCTTCTGCGGGAAGCGAAGGCGTGGGGGATGCCAATGGACAACGCCGGGAGTCCGGCCGGCTGGCCCCGGCCGCGGGTCGATGGCCTCCCTGTCCCGTGGCTGACGCCCTGTACCGACGGGGTCGCCGAGTGGTCGGACGTGCTTGAACACCGCGTTGCACGCTGCAGGTCGCACTGGCTGTGCCAAGTCTGCGGCGAAGAACTCGACGCCACGGCATGGGTCGTCCTCGAATACGGCGATCTCATCGTCAGCGGTGCTGCGATGCACCGTCGCTGCCTCGCCCTGGCGCAACGCTGGTGCCCACGGCTGTCTCGGCATCCCGGAGACTTCACGACGGCTGAGATCACCCGGTCCGAACTCGGAGACCAGGCCGTCCGCCCACGCCTCTCCTAGGGCCCGCCGGAGACTGTCCGCCCACGCAGTGCGCCAACGCGGACAGCGCCGATCGACGGTGAGCTAGCGGGTCGGGCGGGTCTCGACCGCGGTGACTCGATGCTCATCGGCGGTTGGCGGGCGTCGTCCACCAGGTCCAGGTTGACCATGAACGGCTTGATGAATCGGAGGATCGGCGTTGTCCGGCCCTGGCCGGTCCAGTAGGTGCGGAAGTGACCTCGCCGCTGATGCGGAACCGGACGGCGCCGCCCGGTCTCGGTCACGGCCGCAGCCAGCTCGGCGCCAGCCCGGCGCGCGGCGTGGAAAGCAGGCCCGAGTCGCCAGCCGACCTTGATCACCCGCGCAGGCTTCGGCGACTTCGCACCCTTGCCGGCGCTGCGGCGCTTGGCCGATCGGACGATGATCGTGTCGGGTTTCGCTGGAGAGGTACAGCGGGACGTTCAGGGCGGTGCGGATCAGCTCGGTGAGCCAGTCCTTCATGCGTTTCGACGGCAGGACCACCCCCGGTTCGGCACCGAACCGGGCGAGCGTCCACTCGACCGCCTCCGCCACGGTGAACATGTCCTCGCCGACGGGCACGGTAACGCGTACCAAGTCGGTGTCGACGCGCTTGCCCTTGTCGTCGACCAGGGCGGTGACGAACATCAGTCCGAGGCTGTCACGGCTGTCGTCGTGGCTCGAGCACAGCTGACGGGGTTGTCCCGAACTGCCGTAGACGTAGAAGCCCAACACGCGACCGCGCACGCCGCTATCCGGCGTGGTCGTCAGGATCGGCTTGGGAAAGTCACTAGCGGATTCGTGTGCGGGAGAAGGTCGAAGATCGGTCCCGGCAAGCGCTCGGGACTGCTGTCGGCCAGCTCCGAGAGCATCTGCGGGTGCACAGCGTAAACGATCTTGCTCGAGTGCCAATCCGGTGAATCGCGAGCGCGACGATGCTGCTGTAAGCGGAGTGCCGTAGTTGGACCGGCACGTGGTCAGGAACATCGAAGCGTGTTCCGCCAGCCGCGGCGATTCGGATCTGGTCCCAGCAATCCTGCTGCTGGAGGAACAGTTTTTGCGCCGACATCTGGCGTTCGATGTCTTCTGCGACCTCAGCTGCCTTGGTACCGAGTACCAGCTCTGAGCTGGCTTCCACTGCCAAGACCTCCGTTGCCATGAATTGGTCAACGCCAGCGCGTGCCTTCAGCGACCGAAAGACTACCCGGCGAGACCGAGAGTGCCCGAGACCAACTGCATCATTTCGAAGCGATTTTTTGCCGGTAAAGCAGCTGGTGCTGGTGCGCACCCTTGATGAGCACCGACACTTCGACGGGCCGCTCTTCGTCGCTGTAGATCGTGCGAAGCTGCCGGATGACCGGAGTGCCCTCGGACAGCTCGAGCGCCTCGGCTTCGTCAACCGTTGGCGCCCGCGCCGAGATCCGGTCGACAAATCCCCGTTGCGGAAGCCCGAGATCCACCAGCACTTGCGGCGCACCACCCCGAATCCTCGCGCGGCCGGCCAAACCAGTACCCGCCGCGATGCTCAACGGGTAGTACGAGGCCGACAGCTCCACCGGCCGCTCGTCATGAACAAGAACCCGCCGCCGCACGATCGCTCTCGCCCCGGGGTCCAATTCCAATGCCTCGACGACGTCGGCCGGCGGATCCACCTCTTCGACCGCGACCAGCTGGTACCGGAATTTGCCCGGCTCGGGAGCGATGTAGGCGGAGGCGTCGATGACGAACGGCTGCCGATCGCGGACGTAGACGCCTTTGCCGACGCGGCTGTCGAGGAACCCTTCGGCCTTCAGCGTCGACAGCGCACGCTGGATCGTGGCGTTCGCCGCCGCATACCGGGCGACGAGCTCCGCGGTCGAGGGCAGCTGCGCGCCGGGCGGAAGGTCGCCTCGCATGATCTGGTCGCGCAGGTCCGCAGCGATCTGCTGATGGCGCGGCCGGACGTCACGGGCGCGGGGCAAGTCCGACTCCTCGAAGCACGGTGATCACGGGGTCAGCTCGTAGCGTAGGCGCCGCCCCTCGGCGACCATCGTCATGACGCTCGCTTCGACCGCGACGTCGTCCTGGTCGTAGAGCACCCGCGACAGCTGCAACACACACGCCGGGTCGTCCAGCTGCAGCTCGACACGCTCCTCGGCGGTCGCCAAGCGGGCGAGGACGTCCTCCCGGACCCGCCATGGCGTGGTGTCCAGCATGAGCACGCCCGACGACGTAGCCTAAGGGTCATGTCCACGCCGACGAATTCGGACACTCCGTCCGCTCTCGAGAGGAAAGTGTGCGACGCCGCCGTACGGGCATGGCACGTCGCGGGTGAAGAGTCGCGACTGATCGCGTGGGCATCGCTCGCGGAACAACTCGGACGCTCCGTGACCGGAGCCGCTCTGGGATCCGTCGTCCTCGTGCCCCGCTTGCGCCGTGTCGAGTGCGTGTTCACCGCCGACGAGCACTGGGATGTCGCCCGCCAGGCCCTGCTCGTACTCGCCGATCAAGGATGGGCTGTCAACGCGCTCGTGCCGCTGCACACGATGGGGGCAGCGCACGAGGTGTTTCGGGGCCTTCCGGTTCACCTGCAGGGGTGGTGGGAGCGAAATGACCGTGACATGGCCTTCACCGAGCCCGAGGTCGCTTGAGTCATGCCACCTTCGTTGAACACTCAGACTGTCGTCGCGTTCATCTGGGACTTTGACAAGACCTTGACGCCCGGGTACATGCAGGTCCCTCTGTTCGACGCCTTCGGAGTCGACGCACAGAAGTTCTGGAGCGAGGTCAACAATCTGGTCGGCCACTACCAGCAGCGCGGCCTACGGGTCTCCGCTGACACGGCCTATCTCGGTCATCTCTTGAGCTACGTTCAGGATGGCCCGTTCAGCGGGCTCACCAACGCCAAACTGCGCGAACTGGGCGCGCTGGTTCCGCTGGCCCCTGGCATGCCGGAATTCATGGCGCGCACGCGCAAGCTGGTCTCCGAGGACGACAAATACCGACACCACAACATCACAGTCGAGCACTACATCGTGTCGACCGGGCTGCGGCAGATGATCGAAGGGAACCCGATCCACGAGCACGTGGACGGCGTCTGGGCGTGCGAACTGCTGGCCGACCCGCCTACGGCCGGCTACCTCGATTCACCGGACGCTGCGGCGGAGACTGACGTGCTGTCGCAGGTCGGGTATGTGCTCGACAACACGACCAAGACACGCGCGATCTTCGAGATCAACAAAGGGGCGAACGTCGAGCAGATCGACGTCAACTCCCGGATGGCGGACGAGGATCGCCGCATTCCCATCCCCAACATGATCTACATCGCGGACGGTCCGAGCGATGTGCCCTGCTTCTCAGTCGTTGGCAAACACGGTGGCATGACGCTCGGGGTGTACACCGCCCAAGGCTCCGCCAGCAACTACGACGGCGTACGCCAACTCGAAGACGATGGCCGCGTCAACTCCATCGCGGAGGCCAACTACGAGGCGGGCTCGCCCGCTGATCTTTGGTTGCAGTCCTCGCTGCGCAAGATCGCGAACGGTATCTGCGAACGCCGTGATCAAGCGTTCGCCAGCATCATCGGCCCGGCCGGCCACAAGGTCTGACAACCACCGAGCCGGGTTCGGTTTGGGGTTGCTGGCCGGCCCACGATCACCCACTCGGAGCGGTCACGACGGCGTCGAGCCCACGGGCAGCGCACCGATGTCGTCTGTCGGACATCCGACTCGGGCTGCTCGTTACCGTCGGAGCGGCCCTGGCGGTGCAGCGTGAACTGCCGAATCCCACCGTAGCGACCAATGCACCGGCTGTCAGAGGCACGCTCAGGCAGAGAGCACGGCGACCATTGCGAACTCGTTCGTCCGTTCGAGTGTTGCTGCCGTTGATCATTGCGTGTTTGGTGACGACCGAGGACCCCCAGTCGGCTACTGTGCGCAGTCGTGATCGTTGCGCTGGCCATCACCACCGTCGCGCTCTTCGTGACCGACCTGTGGCTGGTGACGTACATCGTCGTCACTCCAATCCAGTCGCGCATATCCAACCGACGTCTGCGGTGGACCACGGGTGACCACGTCGAAGACGTGCGCAACCGGGCCAGCCTCGCCGCCCCGCTCTCCCTGATGGGCCCGGTCAACACGGTGGCCGGTGCGTTCGCCGGCCTCGGAGCGTCGACGTACGTCGTGAACAGCGAATTCCGCTTCACGACGTAGCTCCTGCTCGTCATCCTGCTCGGCATCGCACTGGTTTCGGTCCAGTTCGGCGGCTTGATCATCGGATTCTGGGCATCCCGTCCGCTGCGCGCCTGGATCACCAACCCCTTCGTCCTCGAGGCCACCCTGCGACGCTGCCTACAAGAAGGACCAGCACCTCGAGAGGTGGTTGATGACTTCGAACAGAACCTCGCCGACCTCCGGCGCAAGCCGTCGGTCCGTGGTCTGAAGACTGCTGACGACCTAGTGCGCCTGGGCATGCAGGCTCCGGCCGCACTTCAGGAATGGCCGGCTGCCCCGGACCACGATTCGGCGAGATGGACGAAGTTCGTCCGGCACGAGCTTGATCGGCACGCAGCCCGGCGTTGGCTCTGGCATGGGCACCGGCGGTCGTTCTTTCTCCCGCTCGTACTCGGGTCGGCTTTGGCGTTCGCCGTCACCTGGCTGGGTACCGTTCAGTTCGACTCCGGCCCGATCGTGGCCACGGTACTCGTGATCGCGTTCAGCTCGTGGCACCTGCTCCTGGCTTGGCTGGGTTCGAAAGGAGTTCGAGAAGACCTTGTCCTCACCAATCGCCAGGACGCTCTCGTGCGGGCGAAGTTGTCAGTGTGCGCCGAGCTGATCCTGGCACTACGGAGACAAGGCGAACCGGCAACGGCTACGACGGTCGACTCGACCACGCTCGTCGTGTCGATCGGCCGCTGGCAGCTCAGGCGCGGGCCTCGGAAACGTAACGGCGGGTGAGCTCGGCAACGATACCGTCGGTGCATCCGACGACTTCCGGGAGTGCTGCATGCTGAAGCTCGTCCGAGACGAAGGCACACCGAAGACCCCGCTCAGCCTCGGCGACCTCCCTCTCGGCCCATGGGCCGGGACGACACTGCAGGTGTGGGCGACGAAGACCGGCACGCGCTGGCACGCCGACCCAGATTGCACGTCGTTGAAGGCAAGGGTGCGCTCCGAGGAATTCGTCCAACCGGCCGGCGGCACCCTTGCCGACCGCAAGCTGCCCGAGGGTCTCCACTGTGATCCGCCCGGCATGCTCGGTGACTACCTCGCTGCTGCCAGTCGTCTGGTGCGCCTGTCGAACGAGACGGACGCAGCAGAGGACGAGTGGGACCACGGGAACATTCCGGTCCGCTCCCTTCGCCCCGGCCTCCGGTGGGGCAATCCCCACGTCCTGGAGTTGCTCGCCACGGAACCGCTTGCTTCGGTGGCGGCTGCGGAAACCCGGCGTCACGAGGAACTCGTCGAGAAGGTGTGTCACTTCGTCGCGGTCAACGACGAGAGGCCGGCGTTGATGGTCCTGGCCGATTGGGTGCGGCGCGGGCGGACCCCGCGTGAGCACAAGCCCTACTACGACCACTTCGTCGAGACCGCCGCCGAGTTGTTCGACGCCGCCGACATCACGACCTACATGGGGATGAGGTCCTCGATCAACCGCGACAGCCTGCCGGACTGGCTCAGATCCGTCGCAATGGGCACCACGGGCGAATCGGCGACAAGCGAACTCGCCGAAGAGGAGTACGCACGTTGCCGACGGATGCGCCGGACCGAGGAAAGCGATCTCTCCGAGCAAGTCCGCGACACGTGGCTGGCCGCCGGGGCGAAATGGCAGTTCATGCTCGAATCGATGGCAGTCGCTCACCCGGGCTCGGTGTTGGCCGTGTTCGAAAACCACGGCAGCGGAGTCGACCACGAACTGCTCGATCTCTGCACTCGTACCGGACCATCGGCCCACCTCATCGTCGCGCACCTCGACTGGACGATCGCGGCGGTTCCGGCAGCGTGCCGCCTCTCCTTCGGCAGCGCGGACGCGGGCCCGGGCGGCCTGGTCCTGATGGACCAGGTCCACTACCGTGTCGACAACGACACCTGCGGCCTGTTCCTCCGCAACCTCGTCACCAGGCTCGGCTGTGCCAGCCTCACACGGTATGTCTGGTTGGGCTCGGCGGAGCCGGAGGACCGGGAAGAGCCAGAATCCGACGAGGATGACTGGCAACTGGCCACCACGATCGCGCGACGAGGTTTCAGCGCGACCGGCCTGGGCTACGGCGTTTCCCTGGGCGACTGCCTTCCCGCACTCCAGGCAGCTCTGCAAGGTGAGGAGATTTCGCCTCCGTCGGCGCCCCGGAAGCGTCGCCCAGCTAGGTCCTGACGTCCCCGCCAGGCCGTTCGCGCGGATGGCAGGTAAGGCAACGACGACGGGATGACGCGGCCCGCAACCACTCCTCTGCTTGAGCTGCACTCATCCTCAAAACGGCTTCAGCGGTCACGCCCGGCTGAGAAGGACGGAGGTGCCGGCAAGCCCCGCGGTGGAGAACTTTCGCGCCAGGACGAACAGTGAACTTGTGTACTGCGTCCGAACACGGCCGGTGCACCTCCAGCTGCTTCTGCACCATCCGCATCCGGCGATCCAGTCCCTGAAGCTCGCGTTCAACCGTGGACCTTCGCCGATTCAGGCGAGCCAACTCCTCCTCGAGCTCGCGGATCCCGGTGCTCGGCTTTCCGGCACTCCGGCCAGGCCAAGCGGCCTTGCCGCGATGACGATGGAGGGCTCGAGACCGCACGTGGCACAGGGCGCACCTCCCGAAATCGCGGCGTGAACGGTCCGATGGTCTCGGTGTGAAGTTCGCTCGGCCACGTGCCCGCAGTACAGCCGAACCCGCCACCTCATCAGGTTGCTCCGCGGCTGACGCACAACGCTCGCAAAGAGGGAACTCACCCTCTCGATCACCGCATCGGGCAGTGGTGGTGCAGCTTCCGCGACCGCGGAAGCGTAGGCGACCATGGCGACGTATTCCTTCTGACGCCGGTGATCGGCTTTGCTCAACACGTGCTCAGCGGCCGGGTCACCGAGGTGTTCGTACTCGGAGAGATCGACCGGCACCACCGAATCCATGACCATGGGCTCCCTACGCCGAAAGACCGAGTACGAGCGCATCTGCCAGGCGTTCCGGAACCCGCGCCCGGAGCAAGCTGCCGGCCACCGTCACCTCCACGTCGCCCCCGGCCAAGCGGCAAGTGTGCCGGATCCGATGTCAACACAATCAGGTCACCCCGGCCGAGTACCAGCCAAGGTCGAGGGGCGAGATCGAGGCAAGTCGCCGTGGTCGACGACACCGAGCGATTCGCCCCGTTTCCGACGCCGAGCTCTCCCGTATGCTTGATCACTGTGCCAAGCGGAGCCACGAATCACCCACTCGGAAGTCGTACACCGCCGCTCTACTTCACCTTGGTCGACCGGGCATTCAGACACCTCGCCGAGGCCCGACCCACCCTCTTGCGACTCGCGGACGACGAGCTGGGGCTGGATTGGAACGACTCACCTCAGGCCTGGCCGGCGAACGAAGTCGCGACGGCAGCCAACCTATCCGAAGCGGTGGCCGGCGCCCTGAGCAAAGGACCCGTGCTCCTGCTCCCACCGTGGGGCCGCCGTGGACGCCGTCGTACAGGCGAGGTGAGCCAGCACGAGCACGAGCTCATGCTCTTGGAGTGCACCCCGCCGAGGTCCAGCGCGTTGCTCGCAGCCGTGATTCCGGCGATCAGCCTGGTATCGGTCGGCTCCGAACAGTTCAGGGAACAACTCGGACGCAACTGGCAACCGGTTCTCGTCCAGTACTCCCGGGGCCTCCTACCCGGTCTCGACCACCGGTTCGTCGTCGCGACCGTCTTCCTCAGGCCCAAGGTCGAGGACGAGAGGCCACCGCTGCGGATCTTCGAATGCTCCGCTGCCGACGACGACGCAGCCATCCTCGACGACTTCGGCAGATTGCTCGCGAGAAAAAGCGGTCAGGGCGCCTTCGGCTATGTGTTACCAGAGGTGCCAGCCCCCGGGGAATCGTTGGCTTTCGCCCGCCATGCCCCGCGGCTGAAAGCCCGACGCGACTCCCTGACCGTGTTCGGTGGCGCGGGAACGCTCGACGAGATCTTCGAGGTCCAGCCATCTGGCTTCAACCTCACCACCGACCGAGCCCTCAAGTGCGCCGCCGACGTTCCCGGAGCGATCAGGGTCATCGGTGGCCGTGAGATCAAGCGCGACGGCACGATCGCCTTCCCGGACGAGGACACCGAGTGGGCCGAAGTACCGTCGGCTAGGCAACTTCAGGCTGGCGACGTCGTCGTCAGGGCCATCACGATGGCGGGACAGAAACTGATCCTGGCCGAAGTCTCCGAGGAGGATCTACCCGCGGTCGCCACCAACAGCGTGGCCGTGCTGCGTCCGAAAGCGGACTTCGACGGGGCTCAACGCTCGCTGGTCGTTAAGTACCTGCGATCAGAGTTGGCCCGTGAACTGCTCGATGCACACAGCGGCGCGGTAGGCACGCTGAATCGACAAACTCTCCGAGGGCTGTCGCTGCCGAGACCCGACGAATCCTTGAGCGCCGCCTTGTCCGACCTTGCCGAGGCCGAACGGAGCTTCGAAGCGTGGCGAGTGGAAGCGGCGGCCGTCCTGGAGGCCGCATTCCCCGACAACGAAGACTTCGAGGCGGCCAGGGCACGGCTCGTCGAACACGGACGCAACTCACGACTTCGGCTGGAAGCTGCGTCGAATATCGCCGACCAGGACCACCTCGTCCGGACCCGATTCCCGTACCCGGTCGCTTACCGCTGGCGGATTGTGGAAGCGGAGCTCAGCGCGGGCTCTTCCAAGGACGCCTACGACGCAATCCTGCAAGCCGCTGAGGTGCTTCTGTGTTACACCGCCCACCTGGCCCTGGCCCTCGCCAGGGCCGCGAACGTCAACGTCGGGTATCGCAGCACCGTCCAGGCCTCCCTCGCCAAAGGGAAAGGTTTGGGCTTCGGCGATTGGTCCGCGATCCTGGAAGAGGTGCGAGACGGCAAAGCCTTCCGAAACCTTCCGAAGGCCCACCCCTTGGACGACCTCCGCTCGCTCCTCGCGAGCAACCAGGTCGCAGCGGCCCGCAAGAGGCTCAACGACCGCCGCAACGACGACTCACACCTGCGGAAGGTTGATCCGACCGACTTGCCGCAGGCGACCAAGTCCGCTGCAGCCGATCTGCGCACCTTGCTAACGGCTGCGAAGTTCCTGTCCGACCTGTCGCTAATCCACATCACTGCGGTCAGATGGGACAGCATCCGCCAGGAAGCCATGGTCAGTTATCGCGAATTGATGGGCGATCATCCCGTTGTTCCGACGCGGACGATGACCTACCCCGAGCCCGACGTGGAGGTGGACAGCCTCTATCTGAAGGACACCCGCCACCGGCTGCACCTGCTGCGTCCCTTCATCGCCGGTCGCATTTGCCCAGAGTGCCGCAACTGGTCGACGTTCCACGCCGACGGCGTTCGCCAGGGTGTCGTGACGTTGAAGAGCCTCGAACACGGTCACACCGTCAAGGACGCCTCGGGCGATGAACCTCTCCGCCAGGTCGGGCTTCTTTGACAGGCCGGCTTCGTCCGCCCTGGACGATCGCACTCGCACGGCGGCGAAACGATCTCTGCGCTGGCCATTTCTCGTGCCGCAACGGTACCGCAGGTCATGGCATCCCACGACCCCCCGGCTCCGGCGGTGACCCGACGCACTTCTTTCGCGGTGTTCCGGTGCGTCCAGCGCCCAGCAGTTCACGCGTTCAGGCAAGATGCTGGGTCGACCGATGCGATCAACGCCGAGGAGCACTTGTGCCGACGCACCCTGCCGAAGCCGCCGTCCGCAAGTTTTGGGGGGCGAAGGACAGTCCCTCGTCCAGGCCTGTCACGCTCGGATACAAGGCAATGATCGACTCAGTCGTCGAGGAACTGGTCAGTGTCGGCATCGACCGCGCCACCATCCACGTCAGCCGCCCGCTACCGGTTCCCGGGGCGTACCAGAACACCGGCAGGCCGTGGGACATCCTCGTGCTCGAAGAGGACATGCCCGTAGCCGCGATCGACATCAAGGCGCTGTTCGGCTCCATCAGGAACAACATGCGCAACAGGATGGACGACGTCGTCGCGGCCGGCGCCAATGTCGCCAGAGCCTTCGACCAGCGTGCCGTGCGGGCCTTGAAACCCGCTGTGGGACAACTTTTCCTCCTCGAAGAACGTTGGGATACAACGGATCCCAACCGGCCGCGGCAAACCGCCTTGAGCACCTTCCCAGCCGGACCGCCCGAGTCTGTTCAAGACCAGTTCCACGCCTTTTTTCGACGCTTGTTGAACGACGAGATGTACGACGCGATCTGCTTCCTGACCTCGACCTCTCCACCCAATGTGAACGTCCGCGAGCCGGACCCGGCAATGGGCTTCGCCTCGTTCGCCGCTAAGATCGCTGAACGCGTTGAAGATATTCGGGAAGCTCGCGGACGAAGCAAGATCCAGGCCGCGGAACTGGGACGAAAACTCGCCGAACGCGACGACCTCAGCGTCGTGGTCGCAGGTTTGAGCACCACCGACGCCGGCCGCTTAGCTGTCGACCTCGACGTCATCCACCGACGTCGGCAGACCGTCGAGGAACTGCGCGACCTCGTCCTGAACCCGGACACGACCGAAAACGAGATACAGAAGATGATCGGCCGGAAGTACTGGCTCTTCGGCGGCCAGTACACCGGTGTCTTGGAACGGCGCGACAGCTTCGCCCTCGACGAGCACGACATCCCGCTTGTATGTGCCGACCGCAGCATTCACATCGTCGAGCTGAAACGCCCAGGTCACAAGCTAGTCAAGGCGCAGCGGAACCATCTGATCGTTTCGAACGACGTCCACGCGGCTGTCGGGCAATGCATGAACTACCTCCGCGGCATCGACGAACTGGGCGCGGCCATGGGGACGTACTACCGCAACGAGCTCGGTCTGGAGTACGACTACCGGCGCGCCAGGGGAACGGTCATCATCGGCCACCCCGAGCTGTCCACGAGCGACGACGTCACACGTGAGCAGGTCGAACAGGCCATCCGTTCGTACAACGCCCACCTGAGCCGAGTCCAGGTGATCACATTCGCCGATCTGGTCGACAGCGCCGATCGCGCACTTCGGTTCGAAGCCGAAGAACTCTGAACGCCGGCGTCCCGGCGAGGGCTGCGTAACGACACCGGTTGCGCCGTCGCCACAATGCCGGCCGACACTTTCGGTGACTCACCGCCCGCGCAGCACGGTCGTGCTAGCCGGGTCAGTGCACAGCGGGCTGACCGACGACCCACTGGCCGAGCTCGACCACTTGCGGGCACCGCTGGTGCGCCCGCTCAGCGGGCTAGTGTTCTGACGATCCTCAGCTCGCCACTTGCGCAGGATTCGTCGGCCGTAGTTGTGCGTTCCGGCTACCCGATCCAAATCAGCGCCTGTCGGCGTGCGGCCGCGCGCCCGCTCGCCGACGTAGTACTTCCACATCCGCTGCTCAGCCGTTGGCTCAGAAACCCCCATGCTTGACGGCGAGACCACGACCGGCTGAACCGGTGTCGCGGTCTCGTCGTCCGCCTCCGTCTCGAAGGGCCGACTATCCGTCTCGCTAGCACCGCCAGCGGTCTCGGAGACAGTCTCGCGAGACCGATTCTTCAACGCACCGTTCAGCAGTTCGACTGCCAGCAGCAACACCAGCGGCGGGCACGCCGCCACCGTCACCTGCAACACGCTCAACGCCGGCGCCGAGCAAACGTTCGCCACCAGCGACAGACAGATACCGAACACGAACGCCAGCCACGCCACCCATCGACCCGACGGGTGACCGCTGCGATGGGTCTTCCACAGCTCGACCGTCGCGATCGTCAGCAAACCGTCGACCAACAGCGGTCAGATTGAGGCGGTCACACCGTCCGCTCCAAAGCGGAGCGCGAACTCGCGTCCGTGACGGTAGGAGGCATACGCCGCGCCGAGGGCGACCAGACCGGTGCAGATGCATTGGATGGACAGAGCAAGGTCTTGAGCAAGCCAATCCTTGAGCCGCCTCATGGCCGCACCGCCACGTCAGCCTCCTCGGGATAGCTGTCTCGCCTTCCGCGAATCGGTCGCCGCAGGAGGCTCGGACCAGACGACACGACCCGGCATTTGCGAGCCCGAGGTGAGCCCGAGAGCGCATGCACGCGACGACAGACCGCGACACAGGCCGACACCGTCGCCACCCCACGACCGAGGAAAACGACCTTGGCCGACATCACTCGACACCATCCGGAACATCAGGGTGGGCACTCTTAACCAGCGGATTGAGGAGTCGCACCCCGTACGGTCGATCGACCGCTGCCGGACCAGCCAGCCAACTTGCACTGCGTCGAACATATGTTCTACGCTCGGTGTGTCGGGCGGGGTGGGGAAGACCCCGCCCGACACCAGACGGATCTCGGCCACCGCACAGCTTGTGATGGGTTCTAGGAGGCGACCCTGTCCGCCGCTACAAGGTCAGCGGACACCAGACCGTGAGACCCGACCGGTCGTCCCGCTTTGTCCAGTCGGCCAGCGGCCTTCCAAGTACGCAGAATGCGGCGGCCGTAGTTGCACGTGTTGGCAACACGATCGAGCTCGGCGCCGGTCGAGACACGGCCGCGCGCGTGCTCCCGGACATAGTGCTGCCACATCCGCTGCTCCGCCGTCGCCTCCGCCTCGTCCGAGACGAGGTCTCGCTCCGAAGTCTCGGCGCTCTCGTCGATCTCGATGTTGACGCGGCAACGACGTAGAGATCGGTTGAGCAGCTCGACCGCCAACAGCAACGCCAGCGGCGGGCTGGCCGCCACAATCACTCCGAAGACCGTGTGGTCTTCGGTGGATCCGATGTTGGCGCACAACGACAGGCAGATCCCGAACCCGAACGCCAGCCACGCGATCCGACGGCCGGTGTCATGGCCGGCCTTCCATAGCTCGACCGTGGCGATGGTGAGCAAGCCGTCGACGATCAGGGGCCAGATCGACGCCGTTGTCGGGTCGCCGCCGAAGCGGAGTGCAAAGACGCGGCCGTGTCGGTAGGAGGCGTACGCCGCGCCGAGCGCGACCAGCGCGGTGCAGGCGCACTGGACCACCAGGCCGATTGTCCATCGATCCGTGCGGCTCATCAGGCACCTCCACGGGCATGCTTGTGAGCAAGGGGATGGGGTTCGCCGGTCAAGGCGGCCAAGGCGGTGGCTACGTCTTGGAGCGAGGCTTTGACATAGGTGACCGTGGCGCTGTCGGCCGAGTCGAAGTGGCCGGCGTAGGCGTGGGCCACGCCGTAGCCGAAGCGGCGTTCCACCCAGGTCAGTGTCGTGTGGCGGAGCCAGTGGGTGGAGACGTTCTGCGTGCGCACCGAGGGCACTTGGCGGCCGACCCGGTCCCAGAGGTGGTCGTAGCGGCGCTTGGTGATCGGCTCGCCGGTGCGGTAGCGCAGCAGCTGCGCGTCCGGATGGGTCGCGCCCCGCTCGGTCGAATGGGACAGCAACAACCGCATCAGGGTCGGCGAGACTGGCTGGAAACGGCTGGTGCCGTCCTTTTCCCGGAGATGGACGAGACATTGGGTCTCTTCCAGGTCTCGTCGCCGCAGGCCGAGTGCTCCCCCGCGGCGGCAGGCGGTCTCGGTGTGCAGCCGCAGCAGCAAGGTGTCCAGATGCGGGTCGTCGCCGGTCGTCGCGGCCGCGGTGTTGATGTCCACCAGTTCGTGGTCAGCCAGCGCCCGGCGCGGGGACGGCAGCCGGCGCGGCTTGGCCACCTTCAGCGCTGGGTTCTGCGACTCGCTCAGCAGCTGGTCGTTCACCGCGTGCCGGTACAGGCAGCGGATCGCGGCAATGAGGTTCTCCGCCGCGTTCCGGCCGCCGCGGCTGTTGCGGCGCACGAGAGCGTTTGCGCGGCTCGCCTCCGCCAGCTGTTTGATCTCCGACGGCGTCGGCTCGTCCAGCCGCCGGTCGCCCCACGCCTCCTCGACGCGGCGCCAGTAGGAGCCGTAGGACCTGGCCGTCGCGGGCGAGACCGCCCGCGAGACCAGCGGGATGTACTCCGAGAACGTCGGGACCACCGGCCGCTGCCCAGTCTCGGCCAGCAAATCAGCCGGGGCGATGCCCATCTTCGACAGCAGCAGCCGGGCCGCGTCCAGCTCCATCGGGCTAGCGGTCATCACGATCACCGCCGATCAGGTACGCGTGGTAGCTGGTGACCATCTGATCGAGGGCGCTTGCAGGATGCACGACAAGGACGTCGCGTGCCGCGTCGGCGACCAGCAATGCGTCATCGCCGGCGGAGATCCCGCAGCGACGCCGGAGCGCGATCGGCAGCACCACCATCCGCCGCTTGCCTAAGGCGAACACGCCACCTGGGTCCGGCCGCATCAGCAGTGAGGTCCCGACCACCGTCACGCTGAGGCGGACATCGTCGGGCCAGCCGAGCTGATCCAGCAGCGGCCACACACAGACGCGGCCGGAAGTGCTGATCCGGGCGATCGCGTAGTCCAGCCCTGAGCGTGTCCGTTCCGGCAGCGGCGCGGGCAACGGCAGCGCCACCGCAGGAGAAGCCTGCCGGTCCAGGAGCCCGTCCGTAGCCGCGCCGGGGATCACGGGTGCCACGATCACGCCGACCACCGCCCCGATCGGGTGGTCCGACTACGGGACGCAAGATGCCGACCACCTTGAACGGTGATCGGCTTGATGTGAGAGAGTTGGTGAAAGTTCACCACTTTTGGTGTCCGAGGACGATCTTGCTCACTATCTACACGGCTGACCCTGGGCTGATTTGCGCAGGTCGGCGGCGTATCGTGGCGTTCGGCTCGGCTACGCCATGGGGTAATTGAGTGTCTGTGGGACGATCTTGCTCGCTAAGCACAACGTTCGCGCTCGGTTGGGTGGACGCCTACAGCAGGTCCGAACTCTGACTGCGGGCCGCTCCGCTCGTTCACCTCGGCCATGCTTTCGCCGGCAGTCCATCCGAACCCGGCACCGGCAGCGTCCTCCGACAGCAGCGAGCACGGCCCCGCGTGGCGTGGCGGTACCTGGATGCGGCTGGACAGACGGCTGCCCAACCAGGATCTCGACATCCTTGGCGATCGAGGATCGAGTGAGTAGACCCAGCCTGCCAAACAACCGCACCATGATCAAATACTTCAGCCGAAACAACACAGTCGGTGAGCATCGCATGGCCGCCGCGATGGCAAAACGGCAGGTCAGCGAACCAAGGTCGAGTTGTGGCCCGGTGCAAGGGCGGCCGGCAGGAACCGCCCGGGCGACGCCTTGTGCGTCCACATCGCGCAGCCGACGTGCAGACCTGCCACGGTCGTCAGCTCCTTCCGGATCGGGGGGATACTTCCCGGGCGACCGTAACGCGCCCGGAGGTGCAAACGACATCCGGCCTGGCGGAAATGGCCGGACATCCGGGAGGCAACGCAAATGACCTGGCAGGAAGAGCTCCGTCTACTCGACGAGCAGCTTGCCAGCGGGAAAGTGACGGCCGACGAGTACCGGAAGCGCCGTGACGACGTTCTGGCCGGAGCCATTTCGGCTCCGGTCACCGATGCTTCCGGGTCGGCCGTCAAGGCTCCGGCCGAAGAGCCTGTAACGCCGTACAACGGCTTCGAAATGCCGCTCGCCCGGCACGCGGCGGGTTTCCACGCTGACACCGACGACGGCCAGGACCGGATGGGCATCGTCGCCGACGTCGACATGCTCGCCGACCTCGTCGCTTCGCGCCTGATCGCGCCGCCGTTGTCCATCGGCCTGTTCGGGAACTGGGGCACCGGCAAGAGCTTCTTCATGCGCAGCATGCAAAGCCGGATCCGGGCGACGGCGAAGGCCGCGGAACGCGCCGAACGTGCCGCGGGACGTCGTGGGCCGGAAATCTCCACCTTCTGCTCGTCCGTCCGGCAGATCACCTTCAACGCATGGCACTACGCCGAGGCGAACCTCTGGGCGAGCCTCGCGACGCAGATCTTCGACAACATCGCCGCCAGCGGCTCGGAGGACGACCTGAGCCGCCGCGCCGACGAGCTCGCCGAGTTGCGCCGCACCGAGCACTCCCTGCTGACGCAGCTCAGCACCGTGCGCTTGGAGCGCATGCTCGTTGCGGCGAGGCACGAACGTGCCCCCGTCCGGCTGGGCCTCACCGCCGACGACTTCGCGTGGATCGCCCAGGAAACCGGGGTCGAGACCGCCACCACCGACCAGATCCGGGAGTTCGCCGACGAGGCAGCCGACGCCACGACCGAAATCCGGCGCGGGTGGCAGCTGCTGCGCGGCAACGTCCGCGCCTGGGCGACGCTCACCGTCGGTTTGGCGTTCGCGGTGGTGCTGGCCGTGGTGGTCCGTGGACCGCTGTGGCCGGCCGTCGTCAGCGCAGTTTCGGTGCTCGCCGCGGCCACCCCGACCATCGCCACCGTCCGGAAGGCGGTCCGGCGGATCAGGGACGCGGCGGACCGCGCCGACCAGGCAACCGACCAGCGGCTCGCCGAGCTCGACGCGGAGGCCGACCGCCTCGAGCGGGCTGTCGGCGACCTCGCGCCCGGGCGCAACGCGACCGCATTCGCCAAGTCCCGCTACGCCAGCGACGACTACCGGCAGCACCTCGGCGTCGTCTCCCTCCTGCGGCGCGACCTGGAGACGTTCGCCGCGATCCTCGCCCGGGAGGACGGCGGTGGCCTGGAGCGGGTCGTGCTGTACGTCGACGACCTCGACCGCTGCCCCAGCGACGTGGTCGTGAAGGTGCTGGAAGCGATCCACCTGCTGGTCGCGCTGCCTGTGTTCGTCGTGGTCGTCGGCGTCGACCCCCGCTGGCTGCGGAAGGCGATCGCCACCCACTACGCGGACCTGCTCACAGACCTGGCTCCCGAGCAGTACCTGGAGAAGATCTTCCAGGTGCCGTTCCAGCTGTCCGCCATGAACGAGGACGCCTACCGCGGCCTGATCCGCAGCATGGCGCCCACCCGCCCGCGGTCACCCACGACCCGGAACACCTTGGACGCCCTGGTGGCGGAGCTCCCGCCGACCGCCGGGCCGAACACGTCGGAAGTCGACGTGCGTCCGCAACAGCTGGACCTGTCCAGTGTCGAAGTGGACTTCCTGTGCGGAGTCGGGAAGCTGGTACCCACGCCCCGCACCGCGAAGCGCCTCCTCAACCTTTACCGGCTCATCCGTTCGCGGCTGACCAACGTCGAGCTGTCCGAATTCGTCGACGGCGACGCGGAGCCGGCCAAAGCCGTCATCGTCCTGCTCGCCCTGCACGCCGCCGACGCCCACACGGCGGCGGAGTTGTTCGCTTCGGTGGAGCATTTCGAGTTGAAGACGTGGGACGAAGCGGTGGCGCACGACTGGCCGGACCCGAAGATCGCTGAGATAGCCGCCGCGGTCCGCGGAATCGACGAGCTCCCGCAGGAGATGAGCCGTTACCTCGACTGGCTGCCCCTGGCCCGCCGGTTCTCCTTCGACGACTGACATCCGGTCACGGGCAGCCCGAAGTTGCCAGAGGTCGGTCGACGGCTACCAGACCACGGCGGATGGTGGTCCCTGGACCGTGGCGGGCCGCCGGCTGGACTCGCACTGGGTGAACGGACGCCCGGGCTACCGCTGCCGGCACGGCCACACCAGTACCCGCAACCGCCCACCAGAACTAGCCAAGAACGTCTACGTCCGCGAAGACCACCTACTCCACGATCTCCGCGTGCAATTCGCTGAGACTGTCAGTGATGATGGGTCCGCGATCGCCGACTACCTGAGATCGAACGACCTAACGATCATGTGTGGCGGCCCCACACGAGAAGCCAGAACCTGCAGTTCACTGCGTGTACGTCCCGCAGCAGACGAGACCACCGGGGAGCAACTGCTGTTACTCTGACTTGGCCGCGGCGCGCGGTTCTATGGGTAATTGAGTGCCCGAGACGATCTTGCTCACTATCTACACGCCTGCAACTTCCCAGTCGACCTGCAGGTTCTCCACAGCTGGACCCGAAGCAACCCGCGGCCCCATGGGGTAGTTGAGTGTCCGAGGACGATCTTGCTCGATACAAACAACCCTTACCTTCTAAGAGGCTGCGCATCTAAGCAATCATTAATTTGATCAACCGTCGGCTGCACGCCCGGCTTGACAGATCATGGACGGTCTTACTCGCCAGCTACAGCCTGACAGCGCCTCGATGAGCAGCTGGCTTCGGTATGACTTCAAGGCAGTGACGCGATTCGCGAAGAGACCTTACCGGGACTGAGCTTGCCACAAGCCGCAGCTCACAGTCCACCAAGACAAAGGGCGTCGCCGAGACGGCGCCTCGCGACGTCCGCCCAAAGTCAGAAGGTGAGCTATTTTCAATTAATAGTGATCGAGACTGAGCTGACGCAGCCCGGTAAACCCCTCCCGCAGAAGTGGGGATTCCAGCACTAAATCCGGCTTCGGCCCTACCAAAGCCATTAAACTCAGAGAATTCGCCCAACATTGACTCGATATGGTCGGTGGCGATAGTTAAGAACGGTCATTGAGCTAAATCAGCAGCGGCATCCATGAAAACTTACTCGCTTGCCTGTTTACATGGTCGCCAAAGCTGACTGGGCAATTACTTGCCAACACAAGGCCCCTAATTAGGTCACCAGGCCGTAGTTCGATTGCGACAGATTCCCAGCGACCAAGTTTTGAGGCGTCGCGCGGTACACGTTGCCGCAGCACGTCGTTACATACAGTCGCAAGTGCAGTGAGCCGATACTCGGAGTCTAATCCGACAACAACCAACACCCAAGAGTTATCGACGATTCCGGCTTCAAACTCATGCCTGCTGAGGTGTACAGTAAGTCGGCCGCGGCGAACAGTGCTCTTGACTTCAATGTGAGATTCATGTTCGGCAAGAAAGATAATGTCATAACCAAGCGTGTCGTCTACGATTGAAACGTGGCGAGCCGAGCCGGGAAGCTTCTGTTCCAGAAGGGTGACGAGTGCCCTCTCTCCAGCGAGTCCGATGCGTGCCGTGAGTTCAGGATCTGCTTTACGGCCGACGCCTTGGATGAGCGGAAGGATGTGTTTCTCCGAGACCATGAAGAGTTCTGCCATCCGGATCGCGTCAAAGGGCAAATCTGACGGGTCATCTAGAAGCACATCGGCATCTGTTAACCAAACGGGATCGAGTGAGCTGATTGCGGTCTTGAACAGCTGACCGGCGGACACAGGCTCTTGCCCCGAGAGCGCAGGCAAGAGCCCGAGGCCATTAATCCATTCGAACGCGGCGACGTACTGTGTCGCAGAGAGGTCTGCGAACCGCGGAGTGTTCCGGATCAGTCCCCAGGCATTGTCAACGGACGTACCGAGCCGGAGCAGCTCAAGCCAACGGGAGGCCGCGGCCAGAACACCTTCAGGAGGAAGCATTTTGCCCACGCAAGTGCGACAAGAGTGCATGTAGGTCGGCTTCGTCCATACCAGCCGAAGCTGAAGGTTCCTCTTCAAGGTCTGCCAGCTGCAGTACAGCTGGATCATCCAGCACGCCGCCCATGAACTGGAGTTTCGAAGCGAGGCGGACGTTGACAATCTCGTCGATGGTGCCTTCAGAGATCAGGACAGTGATGCGAGTCTCTGTATCGGGATTGAGGCCAAGCCGATGAATTCGGTCGAGGCTCTGCAAATAGCGCCCAGCAGCAAAATCGCGGTCGACATAGACGGCGTCGTGGCATGCATGGTGTAGACTGACGCCCTCACCTAGCGTTGCAGGATTAGACAGCAAAACTGCACAGCCAGGATCAGAGCGGAAGCGCCGTAATTGTTCTTCACGGTCTTCAGTCCCCCCGTGGACAACGGCTGGACCGAAAGGCGCCAGTAGACGATGGAGCGAGGTGAGATTGCGAACAAAGGTGGACCAGACAAGCGTCTTACGTCCCAATGCCGCATTATCACTAACAATCTTGACGACTTCCTGAAATTTCGAAGACATCTCGTAGTTTGGCAGGTCACGCATCAGGGTGCCGAGCGTGGATCCCGCCGGAGGTGAAAGCGGCGGAACCCTATAGGGCAAAGGCTCGTAGCGACTTCCACCCGTGGCCAGCAGAGCTGGGCTGGTCGCAGCCATAAGCAGGTACAAGACGATCCTGCCGAGCGCTTCGATATCGCCGTTTACGTCGTCACCCCAGCGACCTGAAGCTTGACCAAGCAGCGCTTGGTAAAGCTCACGATGCAGTTCCGGCAGCGGCAGTACCCGGACAGTATTAGATACTGGCGGCAAGTTCAGATCACTTTTGGCGGTGCGGGCGAACAGCGGCCGCAACTGAGCGCTAGCCTTCCGCAGGTCATTACCATCCAACGCGGCTGAGACCGCACGGCGCCCGCGACCTGGCCATACGAAGCCCATGAGGTTAGCCAGGTCCCTCGCGCCGTTTGGAGCCGGAGTGCCGGTGAGAATCAGTCGGCTAGAGGCATAGGGCCCCAGAGTCAGGCAGGCGCTACCCCAGGCCCCCAGCGGGCCTCTCTTCATGCGGTGCGCCTCGTCGAGCACGAGGTAAGTCGGTTGGCAGCGCAGCCAAGCTAGGAGGACGGGCAGCGCGTCCGGGAGCCGCTCATAGTTGATCAGAACGATGTCTGCAGAGGGGACTGCCGGACTGTCCATTACAGCCAGAGCAGTGCTGTCCGTGAAGCAGATGCCCGTCTCGTACTGCCAGCTTTCGAAAGCAGACTTGGGGCAGATGACAAGCATCTGCCTTACAGTTCCGGCTTTGCGCCGAGCGTGGAACAGTGCGAGCGCGACGCGAGTCTTGCCGGCACCAGGGACGCTGAAGTTCGCGCCGTGCGCCATCTGAAGTATTTTTGCGGCGTCGCGGCGTTGGAAGTCTGCGAGCGGGGCGACCCAAGGCTCACCGAGACTCGCCGGATCCAGCGAGCCAGGAGTAATGGACCCGGCTTCAAGCCGAGCGCTTGCTGACTGTGCATCGCTCTCATTGGACTCGACCAGACGCAAGAGCTCGGGCTGCCAGGTGACATCGGGGTCGTCTTCGGGCCACCGCAGTAGCTCGTCGAGGTTGAGCAGCAGGTCGTCTAGGTCGAGCTCGAACGTGGTGGCGGCCAGCCCGGAACTAGTCGGGTAACGGACCTGCAGGTCGCGCAGATGGGCGACCGATTCCAGGCCGCAGGAGACCTCGACACGTCCTGCCTGGACGGCGAATCTGAGGTGGAGCATTACTGCGGACCTTCAGAATAGGGCAAAGACGACAGAGCGCGCAGCCAGTCCACACCAACAGCGGATCCGGGAGTGTAACCGCCGCGCGACGCAAGCTGGGCGAGCTTGGCCAGGTTAGTGCGCAGAGATGCGAGCTGCTCATCTAGGTCCTCGGGCTGGAAGTTGCCCGTCGAGCGAGCATCCGCGATAGCTTTCAGGCAGAGCCCAAGGTCGTCATTAGCGTCTGAGAGCCGCTCCGACGGTCCCAGCCGCTTCTTCTTCACCCGGTCGGTCTTGCCAGCCTTTTCCAAGGCAGCTTCCACGGCGGCATCCGCACTTATGAGTGTCTGGCCTGCGTCCTCTAGCAGAGAAGCCGGAGCGCTATTACCTAGGATCTTGACAGCAGAGGCCTTGAGAATCTTATCTGTTGCTTCCCGCAGTGCATCGACAGACTGACTCCGCGCAGGCGCCTGGATCGATGTTCCGGGGATCCTGCGAACAGGCACGTCGACGACAGCATCTCCCGTCGGCAGATAAGACTTCAAGTAGGTCGCCGCGAAGTCGGGCTCAATGAGGCGTAAATCTGTCTTCGACTTGTTCAGAGCCAGTGCCAGAAGGCGTTGCTCCCGCAGCGCCTCAGCGGCGTCGGGGTCGGTGAGCTTTTGTTTCTTGTACGCCGTGTAGAGTTCCTCCAACTTGCCCTGATGGGTCTCAAAGTCAACCAGGCGAAGTGAAGCTGTCGTTCCGTCGACATCAATAGTGCTGCGGTCGATCGCTTCTTGGACAAACGCTAAAATCCACACCGCCCGCTCATACTTCGCGGCCTGAATCCTGAAGTCCCGTTGGATCTCGGCCGGCTTGCGGTTGGCGCGGATCCGTTCCTCAATCGCGAGTAGGAAGTTCATGAACGAGTAGTCACGCTTGTGGTCCTTGCGCAGCTGCAACGACAGCTCGATCGCCTGGAGGTCGGCCATACCTGCATCTTTCGGCAGGACCCCTACCCGCATGTGCTGCTGGCTAAGCTCCCGAAGCGCCGCCCGGCGCGTGTTGCCGTTTATCAGCACACCCTGACGAGTCACGAGACCCGGCTCGGTCTGCCCGTGTTGTGCTAGGTCTGCTTGGAGCGCCTCAAAGCTCGAGTCCACTTTCGCTGGTGAGGCTGGGTCGCCCATCAGCAGTGAATGCAGATAAGCCTGCGCTGCATCACCGAACGGATCCCTGTCCAACTCCAGGTCACGCTCGGCATCCAGCGTCCGCTGGGCCCTGATACGGTGAGTGACAGGGTTGTAGTACAGCAGCTCAAGGGGCATCGAGATCACCTCGATCGGCAGCTTCTGATCGCGCCACTCGATCGTGACGGTCTCCTTCAGTCCTGCCTGCTCGGTCACCGCGGCCAGGCGCTGCTCGATCACCGACTCGACATGAGCGGCCCCAGCCGGCCTGAGGTCGGCGAGTGACATGAACACCCCTTGCGTCTCAGCGTTGTAAGGTTCTTAGCAAAGCACAACGCGATCCGTCATCTCCCACAGTACCCGCCACCGAACTATAAGGATTGTGTTACGAAGATGGACGTTTCAATCCCCGACTGGCGTGAATCCAGCGCAGGTGCCCGGACTCGCGTCGCATTATGGCTGTTCACCGAGGTGAGGGAGGGTGGCACCTTCACTAAGGCCCAGCTGCGCGAAGCCTTCCCCGGCGTCGAACAGATTGACCGCCGGATGCGATCCTTACGCGCCGAAGGATGGCAAATCACCACGTACCGCGAGGACCGTTCGTTGTCTCTTGACGAGCTGCGGCTAGTCACCGTGGGTGGCCACGTGTGGACGGTGGGCTATCGCAGCCGACAAGTAGCGGTCAGCGACAGGGACAGGGTCAGAACCCTTGAGGCCGACGGATATGCCTGCCGTTTCTGTGGGATCGGTGCGGGTGAGCTGTATTCGGACGACAGGATGCGCACCGCAAAGCTGTCAGTGCAGCGGACGTCCCGCAATGGTGGCGGCGCGCCCCACCTGAGGGCATTATGCGAGAGGTGCATGTCCGGCCAAGCCGCCGGCGAGGTCGAGGCGGACATCGAAGTTCTCAGCGCCGCCGTCTCCGCGTTGCGCGACAGCAGCCTTGAGGACTTCGCGCGCTGGGTCAGCACCGGTTGGCGCGACCGCAGCAGCGCCGAGGAGCTCTGGTCCAGGTACTGCGCACTGCCTCCTGACTCGCGAAGCGAAGTTGCGCGCTACGCCGCCAGCGAACTCCAGCGTCGGCACGGTGTTACCACTGTGTCACCCAACCAGGGACAGGCGACCAGCTCGCGATGATCAAACGTGTCACCTTGACAAGGTACCGCGGTTTCGAGCACTTCGAAGCAGGCCTATATCCGCACGCCTTCCTGGTAGGCCCGAACAGCGCCGGCAAGTCCACCATAATCGAAGCTCTTGGTTTGGCCGAGAAGTGCCTGAAGCTCGCCCGGCGCCGCAAGCCAACCATCGGATTCGTCGACCAGCACCGGTCCTGCAAAGGGTTCCCCATCCCCGTGCCGACCAGTTCCGAGGCAGAAGACCCAGTGCGCTTCGACTTCGGCACCGCCGAAGCCCGCGTCGACATTGAATGGATTTCTGGTGCCGCTCTGCACATGAGCTGGCCTGAAGAGGACGAGGATGGGAGGGCTGACGGCAGGTTCTGGCTCGAAGTACCAGGTCGGCCAACGTCGCCGTCGGCCATCGCCTCACTGTGTCCACCAATTTTTGCTGTTCCTGTTATAACGCCGCTCGACCATTTCGAGGACCTTAAAAATATCCAGTACGTCAAGGACAAAGCCGACACCCGCCTCGCGAGCCGCCACTTCCGCAACCACCTGCGCCTGCTCCGCACGGATGGCGGTTTCGATGAATTCGTCGCGTTCGCACGGCCGTGGCTGCCAGAGATCACCATCGAGGACGTCGTTTTCGACCCGTCCATCAATCGGATGGCCGTGTTTTATGGCGAACGTCGCAGCCGTGTGCCGAAAGAGATCGCCTGGGCTGGTGATGGACTGCAGATCTGGCTGCAACTACTGTGGCATCTCTACCGCGCTCGAGGTGCTACGACCGTGGTCCTCGACGAGCCAGAGGTGTACTTGCACCCCGACCTGCAGCGCAGGCTAGTGCGCCTGCTGGAAGATCTCGGCCCTCAAGTCGTCATCGCCAGCCACTCGTCAGAATTAGTAACCGAGGCACTTCCTGCCTCTGTGCTTTGGGTCGACAGGACCACTCGGCGCGCCCGCCGGAGTGGGGCGAAGGCCATTCCGAAGTCGCTGGCTGACAGCCTTGGCAGTAACTACAATCTAGCGCTCGCGCGGTCCCTTCGCAGTCGAGTAGTGGTCGCGGTCGAAGGTGCAGATACTAGAGCACTGCGAGCCATTGCTAGGACCGCCGGAGCAGCGAAGCTAGCAACGGAGTCAGATCTCACGGTCGTACAGCTTCGCTCGTTTTCAACCTGGGCTAGTCCCGAGCCTCTGCGGTGGATCGCTCGCGACGTCCTCGCCTCTTCCGCGTCACTCGCGGTCCTGCTGAGTGACGATAGCCGACCACAGGAATTCAACGCGAAACTCGCCGAAGAACTGCAGTCCGACGGGATCTATGTGCACGTCTGGCGCCAGCGAGAGCTCGGCAATGTGTTCCTGTCTGCTGCCGTACTTGCCCGTGCGGCACGGACCGACGAGTACGCCATGCACGACCACCTGCAGACGGCAATCCAGCATGCACGCAGCGAGGCGTTCGTGCACTGGTCTCGCCAACACCAGCGCTTCAGTAGCCTCCACGCCGACGGGCCAGGACGATTTGACGAGCTCTGGCGGCGCCCCGGGATGCCGGCCCGCATGGTGTCCGTGCCACTCGTCTTGGCCGAAATCAACAAATGGCTCGCCGCAGATGGCTACCGCGAGCTAACGGCGGAATCAGCTGCGCGCGCGGCGCAGTTGGACGACCTTCCAGCCGACATGATCACGACCATGCTCACGGTTGACGAACTCTGAGGACGCAGCTGGAAGCTACGAGGGACCTGCCGCTTGAACCAAACGACAGCGCGAAGCTTTCCTTCATCCCTTATTGGGCCGAAAGTGAGCTATAGTACCGTGCTTTGAGCACAATTGTGCCGAAGACGTTGACTAGGACATTGGGGGCGGTGGCAGGTTGACCGGCTGCCCTCGTCGCAACGCGCGGCCGCTCCCGCGATGCGCCGCACCGTTTGTCGTTCAACTCCACTGCAACCCCTCGTGTCACGTCATTCGGCTTGCGCGCACTGACCTTTACACGCCAGGAAACCTGTAACGGCTTCGGTGACGGACCCGGCCGGCGATCGACATGCTGCAGGCAGACGACCGGGGGCTGACGTCAAACGGGAGCGACAGCCAGTAACGTCCGAGGACGATCTTGGTCACTATCTACACGGCTCATGCTGCCGTAACAGCTGAAGGAGATTTCTGTCGAAGACGGACCGCAGCAGTCAGCGTCTGAGCTTGAGGTGCTTGCCGAGCCAAAGGCAACTTACTTCAGTCGCATCCGCTTATTGTCGGCCCGTAAGCTCTCGTCGCCGTCGCTCGGCTTGAGCGACAAGGTCGCTCCGGCCCAGCCTCGCATAGGCCTTGCTGAGGCTGGTAAGCACAATCACCTCCAGCGAGCCCGAACCCGGACACGTGCCATCCCACCCGGGCGAGTTCGCGCTGTTCGAGACCGCTTTCTACACCGCGCTCATCAACCGGCACGGCCTCATCGACCTCTTTCGCGCGCTGCACCCAACCACCAAGGAGCACAGCTGGGCCCGCCGCACCGAACTCGGCTACCGCTACGACCACGCCAACACCTCCACGCCGCTCCTCACCCACCTCACCAACTGCTCCTACATCCACCACACCCGATCCGGGAACCCAGCACTCACGGACCATTTAGGACTCACCACCCAGCTGACGCTCACCGCGACCACGCTGCTGATAGCCTCCGACCCGGCCGCGGACCGCGAGGTAACGCAGTACTAGCCAGGAAGCTCCTGCCTGCCATCAGTGAGCCCTCGAACACGAAGACACCCACCGGATGACCGTCGCCAGCGAACCGGCCCTGCGGGTCGGCGCCCGCGTCCTGCTCCCCAACAACGCCGACGAAGTCCTGCTCATCCACGCCCGCGACCCGACCGCCACTGGCGCGAACTCCCTTGCGGTGTCCTCGAGCTTCTCGCCGAGGTCTTGGTCGCCGCCAGCCGCGAAATCGCCGAGGTAGCAGGCCTCGTCCTCGACGAGATCCGCCGCAAGCTCTGGATCCGCGAAAGCCGCTTCACTACCGCGACCGACAACACCGCCGCCTCGACCACGTCTACCTCGCCCGCACGACGCCACAAGTCGCGCTCCAGCACACAGCCAACGAGCGGGCCGGTCTCATCGAGCGCCGCTGGTGGTCAACCGCCGCGCTCTCGAGGTGCACAGACAAGCTCTTGCCCGCGCAGCCGGCCGACCTTCTGCAGGCAGTCCTCGACGACCGATTCCCGCTCGCTCCCCTCGGGCGACGTCGACAACGCCTTGTGATCGCATCCCGAACAGGTCGGTGCGTGACGATCCGGGCACGGAACGGATGCCGCGAGACGGCTGGCCGGTATTCAAATCGAGCCGGTCGCCGTCGCCGCCCCCTGCAGTTACTGCACCTGCAGCGTCCCCGAGGGACGTACGCCCTCGCGAAAGCGGATGAACCTACGTATCCGGCACCCCGAATCCGCTACGAGTGAAGTTTCTGAACAACGGAAACCGTGGACATTTGGCTCCCGTCTGCGAAATCCTCTGTATTCGCGTCATGGCAAGACTACATCCGCCGCTGACCGTGTCGGCCGACATGCGTGTGTCACCCACAAGTGTGAGAAAGTGTCGGGGGTCCTCGATACCGTCCCGGCATGAGTCACGAACCGCAGACCTGGACAGACGAGTGGTCGAACCGGCCGACGGTCACCACGGCGGAGGAGGTGGTGGCGACCTTCCAGGTCACGCCGGCCACAAGAAGCAAATACGACAGCTGGCGTGCCGACAAGTCGCGCGCGCAGGTCGTGGAGCTGGTCAGCAACCACACGACTGTCGAGTTGTACCGACTGACCCTCGACGACGTCCGCCGAGTATGCGGCAGCACCTCCCACGCTCTCGCCGACGCGTCCCGGGAGGATGCCGAACGCGTCCCGAAAGCCCGCGACTGGTATCCCCGCTTCGCCTTCACCCACCTCATGCACCACTACCTCGAACAGCAGAAAGAGCTGCCGACCTGGCAGAAGATCAGCAGATTCTTCTTCCGTTCTGACGAGGGAGTGGACCTGATCGGCAGCGAAACCCGCGAACTCGTTGCCCGGATCGTGCAGGACGGCGTTACCGAACAACTTGCGGACCGCGCGCTGCAGTGGCGATTCGGCAACGCTTACTACAGCTTCCTGCGTGAAGTGTTCACGGTTGTGACGCTGCGCTCGCGAGGGTTTGACGTGCGCGTGCACCCACTGGCCGACGCTCTGTTCCGTGTGGACGGATGGATGGATGACACGATCATCAGTCTTTGGGTCGCCAATGAAGACTTCCGGCGTGATAAGGGCCTCGAACCCGCCGGCCGGAAGGAACGCGCCTGCGATCTCCTTGCCGATGCGCCGGTGCCGTTCAGGTACCTCAACATCGAACTAGACAAGGCCTTCAAGTGGGGGCAAGTCCATTTGCCCTCCGACGGGAAGCTCACCCTTGCAGCGGAGGAACTTGCCAAGTTCCGCGACAAAGCAACCCGCCCCGATTGGTCATGACGTGCCTCAAGGATTCGCCGCACCTGCGCTTCGGCGGGGGCTCAAGACCCTCCGCGCCGAGCATCACGGCCAGCGCCTCGGGGCTCGAGGCGAACTCGACCTCGTCCCGCCCGAGCATGCAGACGTCGCGGCTGCCCGAACTACTTGCGACCGCATCACGCAAGACGGCGACCACGTTGCTGTCGGCGTCATGCAGGTAGGCAGCAGCGCGCACCTCGAGCTTCCGTTCGGGGTCGTCCACCCAGTTTGTCAGGCAGTGGCAATAGGCGGCCGCCTGGCGGCACGGATGGGTGTACTTCACCCCGCGAGTCCAGGTGAACAACGAGGTCGTGGAATCCACCTCGGTCCATTGTTTGAGCTCCACGACCACGGCAGTGACCCCGCCGCCAGGGCGGCCGCCCAGCAGCAGCGCATCGACTCGCTGCCCGCTACCGGGCAGCTCGTACTCCAGCGGCAGCCGCAGATCGCCGAGCCCTGCCTGCCCGAACATGTGGAACAGCCAAGGCCAGCTGTTGTGCCAGCTCAGCTCCTCAGAGTCACCAGGCGGCCGCTCGTACAACTGGACAAAACGTTCAGCACAACGAGCGACGAACCCGCCGGCGCAGACTCGAGCTGATCAGCCAGTTCGGCGACGCCCCCCGTGGACAAACATGCTCAAGGCATAGCAGAGAGCACCGACATCGCGGAAGTCATCACGCCTCAGCTGGCTGGCAAGGCTCGTGTCCCTAGGGACACGAGCCCAGTGTCCGAGGACGATCTTGCTCGCTCGAAACAACCCTTAGCATCTAAGATACTCTTGAGGTGAGCGTCTATGAAGTTAGGAGCAAATAGTCACGGCCGAAGATCGACCGTGGACGATCTTGCTCGATAACCACAGCGCTCACATTGGTCTGATCAGGCATGTTAGCTGTTCAGGACGTCGTCGGATCAGGCTCGATGGCGAGTCGAGTTCGGCTTCTACGACCCGTCTACTTGGCGTAGTGCCCCGGGGCAGTGGAACGACAGCTTCACCGCGGCGGTCGCCGTCACCAACAAAGGTCGGTGCGCCGTGGACGCTGACCTTGATGCTATCCGCCAGCCGGCGGTCTCGCCCGGCCGAGACGGCGACTATCTCCCAGCACGGCGACCGGGTCACCGTGACAGCCGCGGACTGCAACACGGCCCGGCGCCAGGTAAGACCGTCACGACCGGTTTCAACAGCGACTTCGACCACGGCACCCCGCCGCCGCGGGCTCACGCTCAAGGGCGCCCGCTGCGACGCCCTTGAGCGCCGGGCAGAATGGGCGGATGGATTCGTTCGATCTGGGACGGCTGAGTGACTACGACTTCGAAGTGGTCTGCCGGGACCTGTTTGAGGAGATCCTGGGTCTAAAGATCGAGATCTTAGCCCGCGGCGTCGACCGCGGGATCGACCTTCGGCACATGACCGGCGACGCCGGCGACGTCGTGATCCAGTGCAAGCACTGGGCCCGCAGCGGCCGTGCCAAGCTGCTCGCCCACATGCGCGATAAGGAGCGGGCCAAGATCACAGAACTGCGGCCTGCACGGTACATCCTCGCCACGACCGTCGAATTGACCGTAGACGCGAAGGACACCCTCCTTGAAGACCTCGCGCCATACGTCCACAGTACTGGCGACTTGTACGGCGCGGAGCAGCTCACCGAGGAGTTGCGCAAGCGCCCGGCACTCGTGCAGCGCCACCTTCGGCTGTGGCTGACCAGTACCGCTGTCCTGCATGCGGTGCTGAACCAGGACGCGCTGCTCCGCTCGGAAGACCTAGTTAGTGAGCTCGACGACGCCGCGATGACGTTCGTCCCGACCCCCACCTTCGACGCAGCCCGGGAGCTTCTCGAGCGAGAGTCAGTCTGCCTACTGGCGGGTATCCCGGGCATCGGCAAGTCGACGCTCGCGAAGATGCTCGCCCGCCTCCATCTGGAAGGAGGTTACCAGGTGGTCGACGTGACGCGGGAAATCAGCGAAATCGACAGAATGTGGCTTCCCAAAAGTCCACAGCTGTTCTTCTACGACGACTTCCTGGGCGAAATTGCCTTCGACCACCACCTCGGAAAAAACGAGGATCGTCGGCTGCTCGGGGTCCTTCGCCGGATCCGGAAGACGCCGGGGAAACTGCTGGTCCTCACCACACGCGAGTACATCCTGCGGGAGGCCAAGCATCGCCACGAGACTTTGGACGACGGCGACCTCGAACCGCTCACGTGCGATGTCGGGACGGACGCCTACAGCGTGGATATCCGTGCCAACATCCTGTACAACCACGTCTACTACTCCGAAATCTCAGCCTCTGAGAAGAGAAAGTTCGCCGTCCCGTCGCAGTGGCGCGATCTCCTTTGGCACCGCAACTTCAGTCCCCGACTCGTGGCGAATACCCTGCGCCTCGCCGGCCGTGACGGCACCGCGGAAGTGGCCGAAGCCCTGCTCCTCAACTTCGAGAACCCAGAGCGAATCTGGGCACGCGTCATAGAACAGCAGCTTGACGCTTCCGCCGTCCACCTGCTCGAGGTGCTGTTCACCTTCGGCCGGGACACGGAGCTCGACGACCTCCACGACGCCTGGCGCAGCTATCGCATCGCTCTCAGGCAGTCGGACGACCGCCGGCAGTTCCACGACGCGGTGAAAGTCCTCGACGGCTCAATGATCGAAACCTCGCGCCTGTTCGACCCGATCGGGCTTGAAGGTGAAACCGCACCCGTAATCGTATCCTTTCACAACCCGTCCATTCGAGACTATCTACTGAGCCGGGTCCAATCGAAGCTGGTCTCCCTTGACGAGCTGCTCGGGACGATCATCGACGCTCCACGTCTCCACCATCTGGTCTCGCTCGCGTTCCTGCGCTCGCACAGCGTCCTGCGGGACGCGTTGCGCACACGCGTCGACGACCTGACGGACTTGTTCCTTCGCGAATACGCCGAAACCGAGAGACCGTCCTTCGAGGAGGCGCTTAGAGACGACGACTGGGGCGACGAAGACGATGACGGCAACTGGACGATCGACCTGGACTACTACCTGAAGGTCGCGGTCGTCATCGACTCCCGGGTCCTGGCCGGATTTATTGCGGACAAGATCGAGAACGCAGATTCCGGCCGGATCGGCGACTGCGAACCGCGTCATCTCATCACCCTCGCTGCCCACCTCGCGGCAACCGAGCTGATCCCAGCGGAGCAGCGCCTTCGGCTAGGGCCCAAACTACTCGACGAGGCCATCGCCGACAGGTCGCGCGCGCAAGGCCAGCTCGGATATCTGTGGTCGGACCTCAGCGAGCTAGCAGAACTGCTGACCGACCTGGAGGTACCGGGAGCACCCGAACGCTTGCGGACGATCCACGAGGATATGACCGATGTGGTGCACGGCGAACTCCGCGCATGGCTGTTCGACGAGCCGGCACGGCGAGCATACACAGCCCGTTACGGCAACTGGTGGGATCTGGCGGAGGTCTTGTCGTCTGTCGAGCCCGAAGATTTGCCCGAAGAGCTGCGTCCCGCGTACGTCGTCGCTACGGCCGCGGCCCAGGCAGGTATTTCGGCCGAAACCCCGACACCGAAAGCCAGAGAGGTGCCGCCGACGAACAGGCCGCCCGTTCATATCACCGAGCCGACTCTCGACGAGACGCTTCGCAATATGCTCGAAACCCTCGAATAGGCCAGGTCTTCCCGCAAGAAGTCCACCGCGAGTCCGGCACCGGGCCGGGAGTGTGCGGGTGCTGCGTGTATACAGACACCTGAGCCAGCTCGACGTTGAACGGCAGCCTGAACCGCCAAAGCGATGCTCGGCTGCGGAACATCTTGGTCGCCAGGCGCAAGACACCGCCACAACTCGCTGATTCGGATCAGGTACGGCAGGCTATGGTCGCAAACTGCGCATCGGGCATCGCTAAGCGGACGTCGACGACTGGTCAAGACAGCCTACACGGCCGCTCCTCACCGAACAGGGCGATCTATTGACCACAGGCCGGGAAATACGACCGACTGGTTCGCCTGACGCCACCCATTTACCGCACTGCAAGGAAAGTGCAGTAGATGGATTAATTCTCCCCGATCTATCGCGATATCCTTCCGACCGTCGGCATTATCTGCAATTCTGTTCAGAACAGTCGGTCCGATAACTCACCGTCCAGGGCGGTCGCGCACTGGCGGGCCAGTGGGCATCCCGCGCACATCGGTGCTCGCTTGTGGCAGTGAAGCTGGCCGACCAGTCGCAACGCGGCCATGCGCAGCGGTGCGCTGGAGTCGCCTCCTATCAAGCGGGAGACGTCGACCCTGCCGTCAGTGAGGCTGTTCGTCCGCTCCGAGCTGGTGTTGAGCACGCGTGACGACACGCGGATGGCCGGCTGGCTGGTTAACAAGACATCGTCGCCCGCCAGCAGCTTCAGGAGTGCAGTCTTCCCAGGCGGAAGCGCTAAGACTTCCGGCATGTCCTGGGGGTGCAGCCAGAGCTTCCTGTCGTTCTGCAACTGCCGTAGGCGTGTGACCGATGCAGCAGCTCCGCGCGTGACTACCGCTCGTTCGATGAGGTCGATCGCTCGCTTGGTGATCCGCCCCCGCGTGGCCACCTCGCGGAGGCCAGAAGCGTAGGCGGCCAGTTCAACGGGTGTCGGGTCCAGCATCGCCACGACCGCGGCGACGGGCGGGGTCAGCTCGTCTCCGGGGAGCACGCACCAGTAATTCCCGGCACGCCGCTCCTCGGCCCAAGCGGCCAAGTGGTTTGCGAGAACACGCCACCGGTTCTGCCGGGCCTTGTCGGCGACCGCTACCGGGACCAGGGCGGTAGCTGCTGCCTTGCCCAGCATCGGCGGCACTGCGTTGCCGATCTGCTGAAACGCGTGACTGCGACTGCCCGCGAAGCGGAAGTTGTCCGGGAATGTCTGGATACGGGCGGCTTCACGCACGGTGAGTGTGCGGTTCTCAGACGGGTGAATGTACCAGTAGCCGTCCTTCGCGATGTGCGCGGTGATGGAACGGCTCAGCTCTTTCCAGTCCAACCGCTTGTACTTGTCGTCGAACGTTTCTGCGGTGTACCTGCGTAGGCTGGGATCGATGTGCGCATACAGCGTCTTCGACGTCATCGAAGCGAAGATTTCACGATCGTCCTCGCGAACCGGCCGGGTCATGTGATCCCACACCCTCCGCTCGCCGATGCCGCGTCTCATCGCCTTCGCGAACTCCGATACCTCGCCATCGGGTGAGTAGGGCAGATCTCGACGACCGGTCGTGAGGCCGAGGCGAGGTAGGTCGTGAATTGCATCCTGTACGAACACCTCTTTGCCTGGGCTAGGCCAAGTGAAGGCGTCGCTGTCGAGGCGGGCGAGCAGGATAAGCCGCTTGCGGTGCTGGGGAACGCCGTAGTGCCGGGCGTCAACCAGTCGGAGGTTGGTCCGGTATCCGACGTCCTCCAGCATATTCACGATCCGCCGTACAACGTGGAAGTCGTCGCCCAAGGCCATGTCAGGGACGTTTTCCATCAGCACCGCACGAGGCTTCACCTTGAGCACGACATCGACGTACGCTCTCCATAACTCCTTGCGTTCGTCGAACTCGTCGCGCACGCCGGCGTCCACCAGACTGCGGATCTTGCTGCGCCCTGCCCTGCTGAACGGCTGGCACGGTGGCCCGCCGGCGATGAGGTCGATCTCGACGCGTTTGAGCATCCTGACCAACGCGGCGCGCTTCTTCGGGTCCCCCAAGTCGACGTCGAGCGCGAGGCCGGGGAAGTTCGCCCGGTGAGTCTGCAACGCGAACTTGTTGTGGTCGACCGAGGCCGCGACGGTCCACCCGGCGTCGGTCAAACCCAGGCTCAAGCCACCGCCGCCGGAAAACAAGTCGACCGCGAGCCGGGCACCTTTCGCCACCCGGTCGGCGCACCACTGCTCGAAGGTCTCCTCGGTGCACGCCTCCGGGTGTGCCGGCAACTGGAGCAGGTCGCTGCGCTCGAGCTTCACCGCGTAGACCGCCACGTCGCCTCCCGTCCTCCGAACAGGGACCCGCGCGGGACCTCCACCACCGTAAATCTGGTTGTGCTCAATTTCTTCATGCCACTTCCCGGGACCGGTCCGCTCGGCCGACCCGACGCGCTAACAATGAAAACGGGGATGAAGTCACCTAACCGACGAGGACGTTGGCAGGAGGGGCCCACCCTATCGCGCGGACGCGGTCCCAGCAGGCGGTTTTCTTTGCCCACTCGGTGACGTTTCCGCCGCTCGGAGGTGAGGTGAGCACCCGGCGCACAGCCTTGGCAACGTCAGGTACCGCACTAACGATCGCTTCGGGCAGCGTCTGTTCGCGCCAGAGCCGGTCGAGATCGAGCCCGCCGAGCGTGTGTACGATCAGCGACACGCTGTGCGCAGCTGTCTGACCGAGGTACCCACCGAAGTTCTGCTTCTGGATGATCGCTCTGACCTGGCGGAACACAATCGCCTTGGCGACCAAATGGCGGAAGTACACGTCATCGGGGGCTTCGCGCTCGGCTAAGCCCTCGTCCGACGTCCACGTCCGGAAGCACTTCTCAGCGCCCTGGCACACGATTTCAGGTCGCAGCGAGTAGGCGTACTCGTACTTGGCGGCGTCCGTCTTGCCGAACCGCTGTCGCACAGGGTTCTCGCGGTCGAACTTTCGTCGCGTGGCGGCGGTCGTGAACCTGTTCTTCTCGACGTCGTACTGCCCGCGCACGCGCTCGTAGTACCAGCGAGTCTGCTCGACGTCGACCCCGAGAGAGGGCACCCAGGTGGTGCGGGACCACCGCTCCAACCCGACATGGAAGCGGCTGTTGCCCTCGAAGTCAGCTGGGGTGACAGCGTTCTGCGAGTTTGCGTAGCGGGAAATCTCCGGGACCATGCTGTCAAGCCGGTCATCGGCGATCAAGGTTATCTTCGCGGGCACCATGACCCGGGCTAGGTCGATCCCCTTGCGCGCAGCGTGGTGCAGCGAGGCGGTGGTCTGCCCGCCGTTGACAATCTGCAGCTCGGTCAGGGTGCGCAGCACCAGTCCGCCCGACGTCCGCTCGAGGTCTGCTGCCCGAGCGGTGGCGGACACGCCGTTGTTGTAGGCCAGGAATCGGCCGGGCTGCTCCTTGAGCGTCTCCGCGATTCCCTTGTTGACTTTTCCCCTGGCTTGGAGATAGGCACGCACGTTGCGCTGGAGCAGCCGGCTGTGGTGCTCGTCGTACAGATCGGCGAGCAGCTTCCCCGGCAGCATCGCCATCAAGCAGCGGTAACCATCGGCCTGCTCAGGTGACTCCAGGCAGTGCACTTCGTACCCCATCTCCTCGACGTCGATGAGAATGTCCTCCTGGTGGGCGCCGGAGCTGATCAGCTTTTGGAGACGGTTGACGTCCCACACGTTCACGAGGGTCGGGAGACCAGCAACGGTGGCCTCTTCCGCTCGGCGCAACCCGCTCTTCCCGTCGGTGAAGACCAGAATCTTGATCATCTGCAACTGGGGCCACGTGCCGTGGATGTGCTCGACCATGTCGTAAGGCGGGCTCGACCGCTCAAGCTGCTCGTGCAGTCCGCTGCGGCAGAACTCCGCGAACGCGCCGGCGCGGCGGACCAACTGGGTTAGCCGCTCGCGCTTCAGGGGCTCGGCGTCCAAGCCGTAATCAACGGTGACGAGATGCAGGATCGTGCCGTCTCCTGTGATGTCATACCCCGCGACCTCGATGCGACGACTCTGCCAGGGCATGAACAAGTAGCAGGTGTCCAGATCGTCTAGCGCCCCGTCGTCGATCAGGTGCTCACCGATCAGGGTCACGAAGGCGTCCCGTGCCATTAGCTCCGGCTCCGCCTGGACCCGGTCCTCCACCCTGCGCCGCAGCTCCGCTACGAAGGTGGCGAGTTCGCCGTCCGTCACGTCGTCCCCCTGGTTCGGTGCTGTTCGATTACAAGCTCTGACTTGCCGCGTGCTATGCGCGCGAGAGCAGTAAGCCTCGGCCGCAGCGGTGCCGGCACCACGACCGCGGCTCCGGGGTGATCTTCGCCCCAGGCGGAGCGCTGTGCGAACGGTACCTCGACGAGGACCCTGGCCAGTGCGGTGCTCTCCGCCATGTCCAAGCCGTCGAGTCCGAGCCACCCACCGCGCGAGAGGTACCGGCCGTCACATCGCACGTAGAAACCCTGCGAGGCCCGCCAGTCGACCGGGTCGCCGACCGAGTCCGCCTCTCCGGCACGCAGGAGGTCCGGGTGGGGTAGGACGCGAGGACTGGCGACCGCCGAGAAGCCTTCGCCAGTTACCCGCTCTTCCCCGAGGTGCTGCCCGGCCGGGTTACCCCACAGGAACGGGTCTTTCGCAGTCACCACGCATCCGTTGACGTCGAGGCGGGTACTGCGCTCCAACAACTCTCCGAACACCACGCCCAAGTCGCGGATGCACCGGTTGAGGATCGTTCCGAGGTGTGCACCCGCGACTTGCGGACGTGGGATGCGGAGCAACACCACCGACCAGCGGTCGACCTCGTCCTTGGCCAGCAGTCCCGCGGGGAGCCTCCGAGAAGTGCGATGCAGCCACCAGGTGTCGGTGTCCACGGCGGAGGTGAGCACGAGGCAGGCCGGGGACGCATGCGACTCCCAGGTGGTGATCTCACCGTACAGGGAAGCGGCGATGCCGAGGGCCACCGATCCGCGGGACACCGCGTGTCCCTCGGACAGCGTCGAGAGCAACGAATACCCGGCGAAGGTTGCACCGTCGTGGACCAGCGAAAGTCTGCAGCTCGTGCCAGAGCCCGCGCTCCTGATGCGGACGTGGCGGGCGCCGGACCGCAACGCGCGGTCCACCAGGGCGATCAGCAGAGCTCCCACGGCACTGTCGCCGTCTGCAGCGCCGAGCAGCTCCACGAGTCCCGATCCCGTGGCGATCTCCGTGCTGGTCGGGCGCTTCTCACGCTCCAGTGTGCGCATGCCGTTCGACCGACGGGTCGGACGCTTCGGTGAGGGCATAGGTACGGGATTTGCACCGCCGGCCACCAGACCTACGTCCGCGAGCTTGTCGCGCAGGTGGTCCTTCGCCTTGCTTTCGATCTGCCGAGCTCGTTCGCGGGTGAACGAGAAGTGTTCGCCGATCTTATCCAGGGTGAGTTCGTCACCACCGTCGAAGCCGAACCGCAATCTGAGCACTTCGGCTTCGCGTTCCTTCAGTAGTGACAAAGCTTTCCGCACCAGTTCGGCGCCGAGTTCGCGGTCTACCACGTAGTCGGGGTTCGAGTGGTCTTCGAGCGGAGCGGGGATCATTTCCGCGAACGAGATCTCGCCATCCATGCCCAAGGGCGCGTCCAGGCTGATCACACCTAAGGACAACCGCAGGCAGTCCACCACCTTCTCCCAAGACAACCCGGTGCGTTTGGCGATCTCCGCGATTGGAGCGTCTTCCTGCTGGAGAAGCAGTCCGTTCCGAACGGTGCGAACCTTGCGGACTTCTTCGTACTTGTGGACCGGCAGCCGGATCATCGCGCCTTCGTCGGGAACTGCTCGGCCCATATGCTGGTTGATCCAGTTCACCGCGTAGGTGGAGAACTTCAGTCCTCGCGAGCCGTCCCACTTCTCGATCGCCCGCATCAGACCCAACAGCCCGTGCTGGTACAGGTCCTCGTAGTCAAGACCGGCACCGAGGTGCTTCGTGATGCAGGAGCCGACGAGGCCGGTGTTGTGCAACACCATGGCGTCGAACGCCTTCGCCCGCTCGTCAGCGCTGCGCAGCGTTGAGCGGAAACGCTTGGGGAGTTCCTCCGCGAGATCTTCACCGGTAAGCCGCATCAACTGCGCCAGCCCGACCTCCTCCTCCGCCGTCAGTAGGCGTTTGGCGCGGTCCTCGCTCCGCATTGGAGCAGCGAGCACAGCACGGGCACTGTCGACGGCTGATCGGCTGGGCGGGGGCAGCTGTTCTGCCGTGACAGGAGAAGCAGCGAGGTGCCTGGTGGACACCACCTCCACCCACTCGTCGCCGACCGCTTTACGCGTGCGGTCGTCCACGAGGGCAGACGGGAGCCCGCTCAAAGCAGTGGGTCGTCCCACACCGGAGTAGGAGAGAAACAACTCCGAGCGCGTCGTCGGGCCGAGCACCCGCAGCGCGTTCTCGAACCGGAAACGGTCCTCCACCTGGTCGAGTCCCGCCAGCACGACGTGGTCGAACCGCATACCCATGGCGCTGACCCAGGTCAGAACCTTGACTCCCGGGTCGGATGCGGTAACCGCGGCGTGCCGCGGGACCCTTGCACCGGACAGGTGCCACTGAGTCGTACCGTCGAACAGGTCGCCGATCCCATCCTTGAAGACTTGGACCAATTCGCGGGTCGGCAGCAGCACGCCGATTCGCCGGTCGCGGTGCGCCGTCGCGTGCTCTACGACAAACCGGATCTCCTCGTCGACGTCCTCGTGGTCCACCAACACTGGCCGCGGACCTTCACGGCGGGAGACGTCTTTGAGCAAAGATCCATCGCCAAGACGCTCTAGCAACTGGTCGATCTGCGCAGTGCCGCCATCGACGTCGTGCGAGGTCGTGGCGGCATCCGCGCCGAGGAGAGCGGTGAGGTCGTCCAATGTCGTACCGGAGTCGCCGACCGTCTGCACGGGGTCGACGAATACCGTCGCCTCGATGCTCAGTAGCCGGAGCACCGTGTAGAAGTCGGGTGGCAGCTGCTGCCCTTGGACGACGATGACATGTCGCCGGTCCAGCGGCCGGACGTAACGGGCTCGGAGGTGCCGCTTGAATTCCCAGAAGTCGACGTCGTAATCGTCCGTCTCCGGTTGCCTCACTCGCAGTACCGTGCGCCACATGTCGGCGAAGTAGGAGTGGTAGGTCATCACCGTGTCTCCACGGCTCTCGAACGGCATCATCGTGCGGATGCGGCTCGTCAGCACGCTTGACCGGGTGATGACGTGGAGTTCCTTGCCGCTCCCCCGCAAGCGGCGGTAGGCCGTGACCGCCTGGTCCGCTTGATCGACTGCGGGTGCGGCAGCCACCACGGTATGGCAAAGTGCCTCGTGAACCGGGGCTCGTAACGCGGCGCTCACAGCACGCTTCCCGGGACACCGTCGACCGTCGCAGCCAGGTCCTTGAAGAACCCGAACTCCGGGTCGATCAGAAGGCGTCTGTCCAGCAGCCTGTTCATCACCTCGCAGCTCGTCTCCGGGGTCAGCGAGCACGCGTGGCATGCCGCCAGGGACAACCCGTCCGGTCCCTGACCTGGGTGGTCTGCGCACACGGGATCAAACGAGCACCACCCGGCCGAAATGATCGACATGTCGAGGAGCCGACCCAACCGGGGGGACTCACCCATCCTGACGAGACCGCCGAGAGTGCCCTCCAAGTCACCAGCTGCGGTGTAAATCAGTACGCCGGCCATGGCGGGGCCTTTGCCGCTCCTCGTCACGTATAGGCGCTCGCGCAACGCGGAAGTCGAGTAGCCAGCTTCGAAGGCGGTGTTGCGCAGGAGCAGGTGTGCGAAGGTATGCAGGAGCACCAAGCGCGGTGTCGGCTCGGGGAGCCACTTGGCTCCCTTGTCTTTGTGCCGCTCCACCAGCTTCCGGCATCGGTCGATCACTGCGCCTGATCGTTCCCAGTGGGCGAGGGCTTCTTCGTCGAACCGGAGGAAGAAGCCCTCGCCGAAGACCTCGATCGCTGGCAGGAAGTCGCCGTCGGAACTCAAGTTCGACGGCACCTTCTCCCGCATCGTGTGGCGCTCGAAGTGCGTCAGCACCCGAACTTCGCGCAGGCGGTCGACCAGTACGACGTCTGCGATCAGTTGCCGCCAGCCGCTCGTCGTCCCTCCGACGTCTCCCAACGGACGATCGGCTCTGCGCGAGATGAAGCGATCCCGGTGGTCGTGGTCCTCCTGGGGGTTGATCAGGGCCGCCCACTCGTCCGGACGGATGTTCTCCGGACCACCGTCGACGGGAGTGCGCGGATCACCCGCCTCACGAGCCAGTGCCGCCTCGACCTCGGCGACGGAGAGTTTATACTCGTCGGCCGCTACCTCGATCATCTGTTTGGCCAGCTTGTAGCTCGGTTGGCCCACCAGGAACTTGAACTCGTTGCTCCTTATCAGCGCCGCCAGCGGGTCGCTGATCGTGCTCCACGCCGACTCCGGCGGAATATCGATCGCGCTTTCCACCGTGGGGAAGTACACACTCGACGCCCCGCGTTGCATCGCAACCATTTGCTCGGAGCATGCCGAGGCGTCCCTCGAGCCCTGCCACGGCTGCCTGCCAGAGCATTTGCCGCCAATCTGCTTCAGTCCGATCCTGGTGGTCAATCCGTCCAGGGACTTCTCGCAGCCGCACGTTCCGCAACGCACGACGAGCGAGTTAAGGCCACCACCGACGCCGGTCTTGTTCAGGAACTTCAGCTCCGGCCGCTGGCATTGGTTCTGATTCCGGCTGCGGCGAACCGCGGAGTGTGCCCAGCCGGCCCAGTCCACATCCGAGAGGTGCCCGTTGGCGCACACCGCAACGAACCGCATTGGGACGAGCTGCTTGCGACCGGGGCAGTGTTCACAAGACGGGGCGGTGTTGGCGACCTCTTTCTTGTACGACCACCGGCTCATGCGCCGGCAGCTTGGACAGAACAGCCACTGCGGGAAGCGGAAGTAGGGGATGGGCCAGCGGGGTGAGGGCGCCGCGAGCGAATCCACCTTCAGGTAGGCGGCTAAGCGCGGAAAATCGATGGGCACGTGCGGGCCGCGCCACTTCCCGGCATCCTCGACCACGAACGACTCACCGACGAGGTCGATGATCGCTCCAGGGCCGAAAGGACTGATGATTTGCGAACGCCGAACCTTGCGGACCGTCACTTTCGTGCCCCCCTCACTTCGACTTGGACCTCCACATCGACGCTGCGCATCGAGTCGAGCGTGGCCCAGCCGTCCCCTCGGTCGGTAAATCGCTTGAGCAGTCTGGGGCGCTCGCGCCCGCCCTGGCTGTAGCGCAGACCGCCAGCCGGCTCCGCATCCACTGCCCGCTTCACCCACGTCTCGATGAGGTCGTTGAGGTGAGCCTCGACCCGCTCCAGTTCGGTTGCGTCGGCTCGTTCGACTCGGCCGAGGAATCTCTTGACGAGCACAGCGAAGCGCTCGTCGTCGGGGTCGAATGACGCGGCCTCTTGGTCACCCGACAGACCGAGCGCGTGGCGCACCAGCACGACCAAGTCTGCGTGAAGGGCGCGCAGGCGCGCCGGTACCGAGAACGGAGTTACCGAACTCGGCTCGACCGAGCGGTAGAGGCTCGCGTGGTAGGGCGTGAACGACTCGTAGTGCGACCGGTCTCGCGGCTTGGACGGTGAGTACACCGTTACGACGATGCCTGGACGGTCGGCGCTCCGGCCCACGCGGCTGGTGGCCTGGATGTATTCGGCGGTCGTCTTCGGCTGGCCAACGACGGTCATGACGCCGAGACGGCCGACGTCGACGCCCACGGAGATCATATTGGTGCTGGCGAGGAAGGCGACGCCGTCCGACGCGTCGTGCCGTTTCTTGAGCCGGTCCAGGCGTTGCGGGATCTGTGCTGACGCCACGTTGCTGGTCAGCTCGACCACGTTGTCGTCGTCGAGGTGCCGCACGTGGTCCTCGGCCTGCGCGATCACCTTCAACCGCGACGGGATGTCGTCAGAGGCGAGGTTGATCGTCTTGCCCAGCTCGCGGAGACTGTTGTGGTAGACGACGAGCGTCGAGTATGCGTCCTTGGCCGCGGGCGTCAGATCGACTTCGAGTGGCGCCTGCAGCTGCGCTGCAGCGACGTGGATGAGCGCGGTAAGCGGCGTGTGCCCCTGGGGCATAACCCCCATGTAGGCACGACCGGGTCGTTCGCGGTCGGTGCTTACGAAGTACGAGTCGGCCGCGTCGACACCCGCTGGCGGGAACAGCGCAACAGGCCGCCCGAAGACACCCCTGGTCTGCTCGTCGGCCCGGCGAATGGTGGCCGTGGCGGCGACGATCTTGGGCTTGTTGCCCCGATGCGCCATCAGCACGTCGAAAGCCGCTTCATAGAGGCCGACTATGGTCCCGAGCGGACCGGAAATGAGGTGGAACTCATCTTGGATGATCAGTGACGGACCCGGGTAGGGACCCGCACCGAAGAACACGCCGGTGTCTTCTTTCCAGACCGTGCGGGCGAACTTGTCGACCGTGCCGACCAGCATGGTGGGCGGGTTCAGGTAGAGGTCTTCGTCCACGGAGGACATTGGCAGCTCGGTTCGGAAAGGACATTTGTCGTTCACACACCGCACGCGGAAAGAGTTATTGGTCGCCGAGATGCCCCACCGCCGCTCGTCCTCCGGGCTACCGGGCGTGACCCTGGTACCGCACCACGGGCAGGACTCGATCTGGAAGCCTTGGTCGCTCGCGGTTCCGTCACGCAGCCGTGTGATCAGTCGCCGGGCCTCTGCGAAGCTGTTGGGGCTGTTATCACCGCCGACCCAAAGGCCAATCGACACGGCGCGGCTGCCGAGCTGCCCCCGGTACTCGGGGTCGTCCCGGCGCACCCGCTCGCAGGCGGCAATCATGGTCGCGGCGCGCTGAAACTGCTGGCTGGTGAGCAGACGTAGGGTGTACCTGGTGATGACCGTCGTGCCCACTCCCGCGTCACCCCTGGTCATGCGCCGGTGGAGGATGGTGAACGCCGCGAGCCCGAGGTACGCCTCGGTCTTGCCACCTCCGGTGGGGAACCAGATCAGGTCGACCAAGTCCCGGTCTTCGCCCTCTTGGACCACGCCTTTCACCGTCATCAACAGGAAGCCGAGCTGGAACGGTCGCCAAGCGTAGTCGAGCGAGTCGTAGTCGACCGCCGGGTCCGGTGCTTCCGAGGGAGCGTGCGGCGAGCCGCCGAGGTGCGGCTGGCTGTGCGCCATCTGCATGACCATCACGCGGTTGGCCAGAGCGAAGGCCTTGAGTGCAACTTGGTCTTCGCGCAGAAAGTCGAGACCGCCCAGCATGCGGTCCCTAGCACTTGTGGCACGGACGCGCAACCGCTGAGCGGCAGCCTGGAGTCGCTGGTCAAGGTTCGCCACTGCGGCGTCCCAGGTCTTCGTGATCCAGTCCGAGTATCGGTCGACGAAGCCGGTCAGGGCCGCGAACACGGGCTCAGGATCGGTGGCCATCGCGGCGAGGCCGTTCAGGCGGACGGCGTCGGCCACGTCGGGTAGGTCGAAGTCGACGTCGGGCACGACGTGCACGGGGAGGAACGACGTGCCGACCCACGAGGGCTGTTCGCCGGTCGTGTCCCAGCGGGCGGCTGTCCCGTGGCCGACGGCGTACACCGGCACGTCACGGTACTGGAGTTCGAGTTCTTCCGCCTCTTCGTCGCTATGTGCCCGTGCCTGTGCCGGATAGCGGATGAGGGTGCCCTCCACGGCCGAGCAGCGCAGGTCGACCTGGAAGAGCAAGTCCTCTGGGTTCACCGCCCGGCGCTCTTCCTGCACATTGCGGTTGACCAAGACGACGGTGACGATCACGCCGTCGGGATGCAGACGCCAGATGACCTCGACGCTGGCCGCCCCATTCCAAACCTCCTTCCGCCGGCTCGCTCCGGAGGGTGGAGGCTCGAACCGCAGACCTTCTTCACCCACGAGATCCAGCGGTTCGCGTTGCCACTCGTCATCCGAGGTGGCGCGGTACCGCCCAGCTCGCACCTCCACCACAATGGCGGACCGCTCCGCGGTCATGAAGCTGATGCCGGCCGAACTCGGCCGACTTTGTCCCGCCAGCGTGATGGGGTTCTCGTCGTCGTCCTCGGGTAATGCCCCCGCCTGATCGTCGACTTCCTCGGCATCATCGGCTGGGAAGCTCACATCGGCGGTGGGCGGGGTGAGCGACATCGGGTACAGCACGGCGGTCAGGTACCGATGCTGTGGAGCCCGCTCGTACAGGACCTCGTCCTCGCTGTCGACCGGACCAACCAGTTGGTCGTGTAGATAGTCGATCACCCGGTCACGGTCCGGGAACCCGGTGGTGTGCAACCTTGTCACTGATCTGCCCCCGATGCGTCCGGTTTGACCACCCAGAGCGCGGCCTTGGCGCGGGTCATGCCCACGTACAACTGGGCGCGCGCTGCCTGCTCGTCCGCCGCGGCGTCCACCTCCAGGAAGGCGTACCGGCTCTCCAGTCCCTTGAAGTCGGCGACCTGCGCGAACCCGACGCGTCCACGGCCAGGACGGCGCATGCGCATCAGATCCAGAACGTCGACCCGCTCAAGCCACTCGACGGGCAGGTCGACGAAGATCGATGCGGCCAGGTCGTGCGGTGACAGCAGCACGACCTGTTCGAGCGGCACGCCGTGCTCTTCGAGCTCAGCCAAGGCCGCAGACACTGCGATGATTGCCTTATCGCGCTCCTCCTCGACCACTACGACCTCGCGGCCGTGTCCGGCCGTGGTCACCCCCAAGTCGGCGCCGGTCCGTTCCTGGGTTGCGCGGACGATTTCGATCGTGTTCCGGCAGTTGTCCATTAGGTCGACGAAGGTGGGGCGGTGCGAGTCGAGCCTGGCTTTAGCGCGGTCCTCGTAGCGCCCGACCAGTCCACGCTGGTTGTTGGAGTCGAGGAAGAAGGCCCAGCGACCATCGGCCAATCCGCCGAACAGCACGCTGTCCAGCACGTCGAGGCTATGCCCGTTTATGACGTCCTGCGCCTCGTCCACCACGACCATGTCGAAGGTGCCCGCACTGAAGGTCGACACCTCGTCGAACGGGACTGCGGTAATGCCGTCCAAGTCCTGCTGCGAACGGATAAAGGCTGCCAGGATCTGGCTGTGGCAGGTCAGCAGGATACGTTCGCCGGAGTCTCGGACACGCCGGCACATCTCCACCGCCAGCATGGTCTTGCCCGTCCCGGCACCGCCCTCGAACACCAGTCGCGGATTCCTCCGATGCTGGTCAAGCGCCTTGTACTGGCTCCTGGTCAGGGCAACGAGTTCTTTCTCCACCATGTCGTCGAGACGGCGCAGGGACAGCACGCGGTCGAAGTCGGGTCGGAGGGCGTTGAGGTAGCGCTCGACGTCATCGGCGGACAGAGGACCACGGTTGCCCGGCTTTCCCTCCCAGAATGCGCCCAACCGGTCGAGGCAGTCCGCCCACCCCTCGGAGGCCAGGCGAATCGAGTTGATCACCATTTCCGGGGTCCACTCCACGCTGACCGCGTCGAACTCGCTGTCTGGGAAGACAACTCCGTACCCGAACACCGTGCGCTCGCCCAGCTCCGGGTCGGCGGTGATGCGGCGGAGAACTTTCGCCAAGGCGAACATACTGGTCTGAGCCTGGTCGAGTGGGCTCTCCTTGAGCCGGTGCCGGTTACCCTTGAGGTCACGCGTGTGCCACACGTCCTTCTTCAGGAGGATTTCGCCTCCCTTGGCTTCCAGCACCAGTAAGCCGCGTTCGCCCAGCAGCAGGAAGTCGATCTCGCATACCCGCTTGCGGTCGTGCTCGGGCAGGTTGGTGCTGTGCAGGGCGTATCCCACCCGGCCACTTCGAGTGCGGCCAGCTGGGAGAAGATCTCCTGCTCTGCCCGACTGGCACCTGAGTGCACCGATTCCGGGATCATTCGCACGATAGCCTGCCCGCATCGCTACAAGGGGGGAAGGTGGTCGAAAACTTGTTCGATAAATTCAGCGGAGTCCCCCTTGGATCACCTGAGTAGCGGTGCGCAGCCACGCGCGAACGGTCAATCGTTAGTTCGGGTGACATAGTTACATAATCCAGAAGTGAGCCTTGATCACAGGTGCATATCGGTTCTCCGCAGCCGATCATGAGCACCTTCGAGAGCCTCTGACCTCGCTTTTTGTGTTTGCGGGCTCGACGCTGACCAAGCGACGTTGGCCTGGATCTTCCGCAGCTCCTCAGTCAGCGCGAACCACTCCTCGCCACGATCCGCCCCCGCCACCTTTGCTGCCGCCGGACACAGTCGAACAGCTGATCGACCTCGGGAAGGACCGTTCGCAACTTGACCACTTTTTGTCACGTTCCCGCCATACACCTTCCAGTTGGGTGGGACGACACACCTCGATGCACCCGACTAACCCAGCCGCGCGCTGGGTAGCATGGGTGATCTCCTCCGAACCTGCAGGGCGATAAAACGTGCGACGCCGGGAATCGGGAAAGTGGCGAAGTCCTTGAACATGTCCTCGCAGCGGGGCATAGCCGAGCTGGGCACGCCAGCGCGTAGTGCGCCCAGCCTGGTGGGCGCCCGCGACTGCGACCAGCTGGTACAGAGAAACTCCCGGCGGTCGGTGACCGGGTTGGCCTGGGAGGCTGATGCGGTGTACGCGCGTGATGATGAGAGTGTTGAATTGAATGCGGAGTTCTCGGTGGTTGCCGACGGCGAGCACCTGAATTTGGTGCTGGAGAGCGCCGGCGGCCGGGCGGCTGGACCTCGGCCACGTAACGACCAGTATGTGCCCGCGTTGACGTTGCTGCTTGGTCGGCTTCGCGACCGACGGGCGGTGCTGGTCTCCGGCTTGGTGGCGTCGGCGCGGACCGCCCACTTGTCGGAGGAAGCTCGCAGCATCGTTCCGAGTCCGATCCAGTTGGCCGCGGAGCACGCCATCAACGAGGTGGGGCTGCAGATCACGCGGGCGCAAGGGCGGGTCGGTCTGCCGGACGGTGCTGCGAAGGAAGGAAACAACCGGAAGCGAATCGAGCTGCACCTGGATGTTCCGGGTTACGGTCCGGACGATGCTGCACGGCTCGCGGCAGATCTCGCGGCACCCGCCAAACCGGCCTCGATCGCGGAGCTGCCGCAGGCAGACGAACTGCTCCGAGATCTCGCTGGCGAGACGATCCTGACCGTCGCCGGTCGACAGAACAGGGTGCTCAAGATCGAGGACGGATTCGTGCTGGTGGCTACCGACCGGTCGCCGGAAGGGCGACCGGTCGCCGTCGCCGACGTACAGCCTGGGCTCGACTTGCTCGCTGAACGGGGCTCGGTCCATGTTTCGGTCAACGAACTCGGTCACCGAAGCGCTTTCGTCGGGGCAGTGCTGGCAACTCTGCCGCACGCTGACGTCAGCTCGTCGCCTGTGATGGTGACACTGGAAAGCTCAGCGGTCGAACCGGCCCGGGTGACATCCACTTCGGCGAGCTCGACGCGCTCGCTCAGGTTAAGGTCCGAACCGAACAGGCACGACTCCGTCGGCTGCTCGCGGATGGCCGCGACAGCGCGGCGTGCGCATTGTGCGGCGACGAGTATCCGGTGCGGTTCCTTGTCGCCGCGCACGTGAAGAAGCGCGCAGCCTGTACCGACGCCGAGCGTCGGAACCTGCGCGACGTAGCGATGCTCGCATGCAGCTTCGGATGCGACATCCTCTACGAGTCGGGCTGGGTCACAGTCGACGGCACCGGCCACATCCGAACCGTCGAGGTCGACGGACTCCGGGCCGGGAGCCTGAAAACGCGCATAGAATATCTGTCCAGTCGACGCTGCGAAGCCCACGGGCCGGAGTCCGAGCCATACTTCGCCTGGCACCGCACGACCACGTTCCGCGGCCGACTCGGCAGCCAACCCTGAACGCTGGCGCTTCGAGCTACAGAGGTTGAACGGCTGGCATTACGGAAGTTGCGGGCGAGTTCCAGGCCGACGTGAGTGAGGAACGCGTAGATCAGCTCGGGCCGGTACTGGATACGTTTGAGTCGGGTTGGGTCTCACCTACGGCGTCCTGTCAATCCGCCGAAAGAGCTCACTCCGGCACCCAACCAGCAGCACCTCTGGACGTAGCCCCGCGGTCGCCTCATCCTGACTTACTGAGACTGAGCGTAGCTGCGAAGCCGAGCCGGAAGGGATTAAGTTATGAAAGCGTCAGAGCTTGCCTATCAGACATCAGCACGCGTGACTACATATACCCGATTGCCAACCCTCGACTAATGAATTATGGGCGTTGACGTAAACGTATGATGGAAGCTAAAAACCAACAGGAGAATCAGTGCAATTGCGAGACGCAATAGACTCGGACATTATGCCGCCTAGCTTGACTCACTTCCTTCCCGTTGGCACACTTATCACTGCAAAATCGCTTCAGGACCTAATGGATCGAGCGCTTCTACTTTATTCACAGGAACCACATCTTCACCCATTAACAGATAGCACTCTAGCTCGTATCGCACGTCAAGATTGCATTGACCTGGGTCTCGATCCACGTGAGCCCGCGCGCGCTGAAGCCCTTACCAAACTTGAATCAGGCTCCGCAAAACTGGCCGTAAGCCATCAACCAACATTTCTCGCCTACACCGGCGTCGTTGGCCAGTTCGAGCTAGCCAGTCGTCTTTCAAAATTCACCAAAGATGCCGGATCCGTAATCCTCTACGTCGCTCTCGATGCCGACGACGCGGCCGACTCAAGGATTCACGCAAGCCACTTTCCTTCGATCTTCTGCCACAATGGATCAATTCCGCTCGCGGCAATGTACAAAAGATTCAAGTTCAAAGACATCCCACACTTTATAACTCCACCAGTTTTACCAAGTGACGTCACCCGTTGGCGAAAGTCCATCTTTGGCGTTATTTCACAAGAAGGGGAACTTCCTGGGACACCCTTGAGGGCAGTTCGACAACGACTCGAGGTCGCGACACACAAAATGCTAGGCCTAGCAGCTAGCACTCACTCCTACGCAGCGTTCAACGCTGGAATGATCATCCACGCTGCCCAGAAGCGAGCGAATGTGACCGCCCTACCGATCCGTCTCACGAGCCTTCTGAATTACGCTAATGACCATCTTAGACATCTCGTGAATATCTGGTCGGATGTTAGCCAGACTGCTCGCAGCCAACATGAAATCCTTCGGCATGGAGGCCTTGAATCAAAGATGTCCAATGCTTCTTTTGAATGGCCACTCTGGGTGCTATGCCCTAGATGCCAACACCGCTTTAGAGCACTCTCGCTGAACGATCCACCTCCAACTAGCCATGACTGCGTTACACGCAGCCTTCGAAGTGCTGCAACGTCAGCTGTAACACACTTCCCGCGAGTTCTCCTGGAGGATCTTTTTGTAGAAGCGGTCCTTCGACCACTAGTAACGTTGACCTACTCCGGCAGCGCCAATCACGTGATCCTTTCACAATGGACGAGTCAAGAAGTCTATGGTCGCCCAATGTCTAGCTACACTTCGCGTCCAGTCCAAGCTATGTATGGACCTGCCGTCAGCGCGAAACTCCACCACGCTGCACCAACAGCGACTGTCCGCCAAAACGTCCAAGAGCGCGTGAAATTTGGTCGAGAGTCCCTCCTCTATCCTACTCTCTATCCACAAAGTCTGTCGACGTTGAGTTGGCCCAGACTGCAATCGAGTGACCTCGAACCTCAGTAGATCACACCTTGGAGGCCTTGATCGACAAGGAGGATTAAATGTCACCAGCAATACCCTTTAATATCACCTGCGCACGAGTACGTCGCATGATTCAGGTTATGGAACAATTGGGAGTTGCCCAGGTTACAACACAAGTTCGCGAGCATCTCGACGCATGTACACAATGCTGGAGAGCATACAACGCGGCACGGTGGCGCATAAGCGATGGATCACAGGAGGTTCTAGAGCTGCGCGAATTCCTCGGAGACCAATTCATCTACGGCATCGACGCCTCGACCAAGCTCGCAGAAGACTGGCGCACTAAGCCGCGGAAAGCAATCAAAGAGGTTGAAGAGTTCTATATGCATACGCCGTGGTATGCGTATAATCTCGTCATTTGGAAGGCTAGCGGCAGACGCCCAGACTACGTCGGAATGGCATACAGTGCACTAAGAGCTCTCGGCGTTACGAGGATCCTTGACTTCGGCGCCGGCGTGGGTACCGACACATTGCAGTTCGAAGCCTTAGGTTTTGACGTGATAGCCGTGGACTTTGACAATCTGGCTTCTCGCTTCCTTCGTTACCGCCTAGATTCCCGCGGCGCCAGAGGCGCACGCTTTCTTCTGCCGCACGAGGCCACAAGAACGGACTACGAAGGACGCATCTTGTGGTGCATGGATGTCGTCGAGCATCTTCCTGATCCCGAAAGTATTTTATCTCCTATTCTTCAGACGGTCAGAGGCGTCGTCGTCAGCTCCGAACATTCGGGCAAGTCTAACGGACGCCAAGATTTCCACTTTGACCACTCCGATGAAAGACTGTCGAGCCTCTGGAGGCAGGCCGGCTTAGTGAGAAGTGACCTGATATCCAAGGAGAGTCCTCTGAGTCTCTTCGTTTAAATGCGTCGAGTACACTACACTGATGAACGAATCAGTTCCATTGCAGCCAAGGCGCCAGCGAACTGCGAAGAGAAAGGTGGATAAACATGCATAATGATGCGATCGATTGACGCTTCAACCCACCTTTTGACATTTTCCACCGAGCGACATTTATCGTCGTCGACCCGAAGTCGAGTCGATATCGAGAATCGCTTGCATTCAAGAAGTCGAGAACGCGCGAAATCAATCAACTTCAGCGGATCCTGCACGTGCGACTCGATGTCCATCCCATCTGCGATCTCCGTTGCTAGTGCGGCCATTTTGCAACCGTGAACACCGAGGACAATATCGGGATGAGGCATCGGCTCAAGAAATCCTTCTCTGAGAGTCCAGGTTGAGCGAATACTCGCTACCGCATGCCGCACGTTGCCTCGCCTCTCTTGATCGCACGGAACTTGGCGATTGAGCCTTGCCTGTTCCTTGGAGAAAATATTGCGTGGACCTGGACCGGCCCCTAGGCCAAGTATCAAGCGTCCTGAAGAAACATGATGGAGCGTCGCGGCCATAACCGCTAACGAGCCAGGGTCTCTGTTTGCAACATTCAGAACCATGGGTCCGACAGAGATTCTGGAAGTAACTGCAGCTAGGGCGGAGACCACAGTCCACGCCTCTAGCGAATGAGGTGCGCCGTACTCGCGGCCGCTGAAATGATCCCAAGTCCAAACCCCGTCGAATCCGACATGCTCTGCCCAAATTGCGGCGCTCTGCATATCTGGCCAGCTCGCACCGAATGGGACAAGGAGTAGATCGACCTTCATAAACTTCCTTCCCAAATTTCTAACTATCGTTCCTACCGTCAGGTGGCTCGATATCAAGAGATAGGGATTCCCTACTTTCTTGCGTCTCGTGGTTTAGTCCTCCGAGGATTCTGGACCGAATGTCCAGCGCTTCCGCATCGAGTGTGACTGCTTCGCTGACCCTTCCAAGACGTCGTAAGTCGGACGCCGACCAACTAAGACTCCGTGCAGTATCAGGGTGCCCGTCAGGATATAGACTTCGCCACGCCTCAAGTGCAGACATCTCGAACTCCAACGCGTGCAAGAAATCTTTTGCTACCCTGTAGTCCCTGGCGATGCTTGAGAGAGAACGCGCAACGGTTGGGTGGTTGTCGCCGAACAATCGTCGACGCATTTCCAGGGCCGCTTGGTGATTCTGCAACGCCAGACCGAGATTGCCTAGTTCACGCAGATCGGAACCAATCATGTCGAGACTCCAGGCCACCTCGGGGTTGTCACCGACGTAGAGTCGCCGGCGGACTGACAATGCTTCCCGATCTAGCTCCAATGCCTTTTCGTAAGCACCCAGGCAGTGGTAGTCGTACGCCAGGCTGTCGATTGTCCAAGCTATTTCAGGTCGATCGCCATGAAAAGCCTCTCTCCACAAGGAGAGCGCCTCGATATGCATGTCACGCGACCGCTCATAGTGCCCTAGCCGACGAAGAGACACTGCGAGATTCTCAAGCGTCCAGGCACGTCGACTATCTTTGATGTTCAACCTTTTCCACAGATCGAGCGCCTTGATGTGCAGGTCCTTTGCCTGCTCGTATTTTCCTTGCACGTGGAGGTCATGAGCAACTTCGCTTAGTAGCGCGGCCAAGTCCGCCGAGTCGTTTCCATCGACCTTCATAATCGCGAGAGCGCGAGAGTGTACGGCGAATGCCTCGCTATAATGACCGAGGATGCGATGGACGGCGCCCAACTCTGTCATGCACGCTGCCACCTCCCTCCCATCTGTGACACCCAAGCTGGGCCAATCAATCTCGATAGCGAGCTTAAGGTGACGAAGTGCTTCGCCAAGATCGGCGCCCGTCGCCGTGAGGTAAGTCCCAAACCAAGTTCTAAGTCTGGCGCTGTGAATGGTTGCCGTTTTCAACTCTCCCGCATGTGAAAGTGCAGACTGAACGTGCGGAGATATGGCCCGGCAACGCGGCCAGTCGTCAGGAGATTTCGGATTGGGAAGGTTGTAGGCAAGACCTTGCAGCAGGTCATGTATTGTCATTTTCCGCATCGGCCCATCAAGTCGATCTCGACATACTGTTTGAGTGAGGCTGTGTATTCCAGGGTTTTCGGGAAGTTCGGTGACCAGGCCGTACCTTCCAAGTATGGCGACCGCTTCAGCCCAGTCCAAGGGGTCATGTTGATTCAATTCAAGTGACTGCTTGCTGAGATGCTCGATCGGCACCTGATCTGCTGCACAGAACGCCAGGCTATTCATAATCTTAGCAGCGAGCAAAGAAGATGAAGCTACCCGATCGAGAGTGGACGAAATAGTAGCATAGATTGACACAGGGTAAACCAAAGGGTATCCGCGCTTCAGTAGATTCGCCCCGCTCTGTTCAGCGTGCGCTAAGTACGATGACAGGGTAATTCGCTGCTGACTTGCGTAAAGGCCAGCCTGATCGAGGGCCAGCGGGAGGCACCCTAGATGTTTCGCCAATCGTCGTGCGCTCAGGCTGTCGTTGTCTCCGCTGCGAAGTGCGAGGAGCGCGGCGGCGCTGGACACATCAAACGGTCCAACATAAATAGGCTCGGCGATGCCGCTCCATGACTCGTTAAGGGACGTCACGAGTACATGACCTCCAATAGAGGAAGGTATGTAGCAACTAATTGTTTCGGGTGCTTCAGCGTTGTCAAAAACAAGAATCCATCGGCCCGTAGCGGACAAGTGAGCGAGCACGCGATCGATGACTACGTCTTCCTGAATGGTGACATCGTGACCCAACGCGTAGCCAAGGTTGGTAAGTCCATCTTTAGTGGTTTGACGGCTACTCGCATTGATCCACCAACGTATCTTGTATCGACTAGCGGAGTTTTGAAGGAATCGTCGGGCAATCTGCGATTTCCCGACGCCTGGGTAGCCGACCAGCGCGACTACAGTTGAGTCTGCCGTAGGCAGATCTTTTGCCAGCTCGACACTTATCGATTTAAGGATGTCTTCACGACCAAGGAAACCGGAGACCGACGGCGCCACGTTGCTAACTACCTGCACCTTATGCGCAGGAAGATGGTAATTACGATTCTTTACGTCTGGTAGTGTGGCTTCGTTATCTCTAGCATGACTGCGTGCGGCATCGAAAAGTTTGAACCAATAGGTAGAATTAGGCTTGCGTCCGGCCCAGCTGTGCCAGACCTGAACAAGCCCCCACAGCCGGTCCCAGTCGTGTGGAACAGTTGTGAGTTGTTGATCTGCAAGCCAATCGCTGATGCGCTGGCCACCTGCTCCAAGCTCGACGCCGTGGGTGACCTTGGCTTCCTTCGCTGCCTCGCGCCGCGACACAGGTCTGCGGATTGCTCGACGGGCAGCCACCGCTTCCTGCTCGAGCTGCTGCAGGGCTGCACGGAGGGCGACCCGTCCGGTTTGACGCATTGAGCTCGATCCTCTCGATCCTGACTCGATGGTCACTCCTGGAGCGCCCGCCTTGCCCGGAGCGGGCACCTGGGCAGTCGCAGGATCAGTACCTAGACCTGCAACGTAGCCGTCTGGCAGCGTGACTTCCAACCGGATCGCCCTGGATTTGGGGACGGGCAGGTGGGCGTCGTCCCAACCTCATCGCGTGCCCTTCCGCTCAGGAGGGCGTTCGAGGAGGTCTCGTGTCAACCACGTCCGCCGGATACGACGTCATAGCCGCTGCAGGGGAACCAGGGCCTGGGCTTACACAGATCGTCGCATGTGCGTATGTCGCCGTACCGTTACTCGCGGTTTTGGCGGCGGTAATCGTGCTCGTCTGGCACGGTGTGCGCGGCACCGATCCCGGCCCTGCTGGCCAGATGCTCATCTCACTTGTGCGTATCGTTCTACGCCGTTCGACCAGCTTTGAACCAAAGTTCGGACCTACCGCAAATCAAGGTACAGAAGATCCAGCAGCACAAGAATAGCTTCGGTCATCACCGGGGTTGCGCAGCAGTCGCGGACGGGCGCTCGACCTTCACAGAAGGTGCGGTGGCGACTTCGGGTCTGCCCAGGGTCAGGTTAAGCCAGTCGGTCACAGAGGCCGGCTCGGCAAGCGCGGACAGGATCATCGCCGGACACGAGGGCGCGGCGCGCGTCGGCAGCTGCTGGTCCTGCCCGGTTAAGCAGGACTAGCAGCCGACGGGCAGCGAGCAGGGCACGGCAGGCGTGTTGGCGGCACGCCGGGCCGTGATAGGTCGCCGACGCCCCCGTCCGTGGGCCAGGCAGCCTCTTGCCGCAGCCGGCGCGGACCGATTTGGCCGGGCTGAGCCCTCCAGCCTTTCGGGACGATGACACAGTGTGCCGACCTCATTGTCATGAGAGATGTCACGAATATCGCCGTCGCAGCCGTCCCGCGGACCATCGCGCCGTCACATTCCCTGTGACGGCCACAAAGACGCATTTACCAGCGTAGATGTTGTTCCTGGCAGCTGTGACGAGCGCACTTGAACCCGTCACAGCCGTCACATATAGGCGCTGCGCACCGGACTTGAGGCCGAGACAGACCACCTGCCACATCAGGCGATCGGCGGATCGGAGTTCGCCAAAACCGTACGTCTCGCCGCAGTATGCGGTCAGTGGCTCAACGACGATGGATCCGATCTTGCTGAGGTGGAATCCCCTGCTCACGTCGATAGATGGCGTCGCAGCGCTCGCGCTGACGAGGAATTCGGCGCCGTCGACGCTCACGGGATGGCTGGAACACCGCGGCTCCGGAGGCACCGCAGAGCATCGTGATGACCTGCCCGGGTACAGGGATCTCGGTCAGACGGGTCCGATGCCACTCGTCATCGATCACCGGGTGTAGCGCGAGCGGGTCGATATAGATCGCCGCGGTCATCACGACCTCTAATCGGCGCAGGTGTACCGAACGCGTCGGCATTTCCAAACTCGTCGATAAGGCGTCGCAAGAGGGTCTTCGCCGTGTCGCGGTAGCAGCTCAGCAGCTTTCGGTCGGTCAGGTACGTGTTGCAGTAGTGGTGGCCGAGCACCACAGCAATCGGATCGGATTGATCCTCGAAGAGCGTGAAGGCGCCGACCGATTTCAGCACCGTCTCCGTTGACGGCACGATCCGGACCGTCACGTGCTTGAGTTGCGCCGCCGCGCGAAGGTGTTCAATCTGCTCGTCGCGCAGGTCGTCCATGCCGTGAAATGCCTGGTCAGCGATCAGGAATACGTAGCGACGGTTCCCGTCGTTCAGTGCTTGCTGGCGGACTTGTCGGCTCAGCAGGTCCATGTCCCTGCGATCGTCCTGCACCACGGTCTTGTCAAGCACTCGTTCGGCATACGCTCGGGTCTGGAGAAGCTCGGGAATGCACGACGGTGCCCACTCCACGACGCGGCTTGAGAGCTGCTCATACGTCCACAGCAGGTGCCCTAGCTGCGGATCAGACTGGTCGACCAGGTTCGCGTCGCCGACGTGCGGGGCGAGCGCCATCACCCGGTCGTACTCGGCCCACTCGACCCGGAGATACCCGAGGATCCATGCCACAGCGGTCTCCGGCGCGACTTTGATTCCCAGCTCCCACGCCGAGAGCGTCGCGGGATGAACACCGATCTTCTCGGCCAGTCTCCGCAGGCCGATTCCACGGCGCTTGCGGGCGTCGCGCAGGCTGCTGCTGACAGCAACCGTGGCGGGCGGACGGATGATCGGCTTGGGCATCTTCAGGTCCTTGCTGGGGATGTTGGTGGCAGAGGCGCGCACGTGAGCTGCGGTTCGAGACCCGTCTGGGTGGGTTGGTGCTCGACCGCTATGGCGGGTTCTCGGCGGGGAGCGCAGCTCGTACGTCCGCGACCAGAGCACCGGCCGTTGCCGCGACCGTTTTCAGAGCGCCGATGTGCTCCAGCAGCCGGTCCAAGCCGAGCGGGGTAAGGCGGAGCTCGCGGGGTTCAGCGCGCGACTGGAGGTAGCCAGACGCGCGCAGGAACTCGATGTGCAGTTCGAGGTCGGGCGTGGGAAGCCCCAAAGCCTGCTGAACGGCGAGTTGCGAACGCCAGCTGGTGTCGGCCAGCAGGCAGGCGATGAACAGGCGGACCGGCTGGAGCAACAACGCGTCGAGGTCCGTACGCGCCAAGGGAGAGATCGGCGTCATCGTCGCCTCACCGCGACGCGAGCGGAGGCGTTCACGAGTCCACGGCACGTCGGACATGAACGGTCGGCCGGAGCCAGGCAGGAGTGAATCAGCACTTCGTGGCCGCAGAGTGAGCGGTACCGGCCTTGCTGGAGGCGGATGCCGCGCAGGAACTCCTCGTCCGTGACCGCGTGCGTCATGCCGTCCAGCACGCACCGGTACCAGCTGATGTAGAGCGCTGAGTGCAGCGACCTGCAGCTAGTGCCTGTCACGTCCACTCCCTTCGACCTCGCGAGTTGATGAAATCAGTCAAACGACTGTCAGATTCGACGACCAGAGCAGCAGCGCGGCAGTTGTGCGGCGCCTACACCGCACTAGCAGCTCTGAGCTGCAGTTACTGCTGCTACATTGACCCCGTCACGCGAGGTTGGGAGGTCGGTCATGCACGTAGGGCGACGTCGAGATGGGCTGATCTCAGCTCGTAAGGTCGCCGGCCTCACTCAAGAGGGCTTGGCGAAACGTGCTGCACGTCGACCGGTCGACCGTTGCTCGCTGGGAGGCGGGCGACTACGTGCCACTCCCCTACCTCTGGCCGAAGCTCGCGAGCGTGCTCGGTCGTTCACGAGACGAGCTGCAGACCCTGATCGGCCCGAGCGCTGCCACAGAGGAGTTCAGCCCGGACGACTCGTTCGAAGCGGCGTTCACGTGGCTGGATCGGCACGCCGGGTGGCCACTGGGGCGAGCCCGTGAACAGGTGCACGCGCGCGCCGCCGCCTCAACTCGGAACCGGCCGCATCCACCGCGAAGCGTCATCGCGGATGCCTTGGCTGGCTACTACGCGCCGCCGACCAGCGACCACCGGCCATACGCCGCGCGCTGCGGTCGGGTGGAGGTGACCACCAGCGTCCTTACGCGGCCGACATGGCTGGATCTCGCCTGCTCGCTCACGCCCACGGGCGAGCACACCGCCTTCGAGGGTGGCAGAGTGAGGCCACCGGCGGTGGTCGATGAGCGAGCTGCGGTGCAGCGTCTCGCGGATGCAGCAGCGTCCGGCATCCGGATCGCCGACGTTCCCCTGTACCGGCTGATCGAAGTCGACCCGCGGCTCGGGGCACTGCGGACGAAGGTCGGGATCGCGTCGTTCGCCGAGTACGCGCTTAGCGTTGACCTGCTGGAACGCGAGTTGATCGAGCACTTGGCGAGCGGTCGCGCCGCGCGTCCAGGACACATGCCGCTCCGGGACCGCCAACTTCCTGACGTGACCGCGGTGCTCGACCTGCCCGGCCGTCTCTGCGCGGGTGGCGTGCTGGCGTTGACAGCGATCGCGCGGCCAGCGGACCCGCTCCGTGGTGGCGCCGACTTCGTGCTGCTGGTGCAGAAGAGGTCAGCGCAGGTTGTGAACACGGCCAATCGTCTGTCGGTGATCCCGAAAAGCTTCCATGGGCCGCTCGCGGACCGGCGAGGCGACGCCCGGATCGGCGTCACCCTGCGCCGTGAGCTTGAGGAGGAGCTGTTCGGCAGGACCGACGTCGACCGATCCGCCGGAGATCTCAGGGTCGCTGATCCTATGCACCCGACCAGGCTTTCCGCTCCGATGCGGTGGCTGACCGAACAGCCCGGCCGGCTGCGGATGGAGTGCACCGGGTTCGGGCTCAACCTGGTCAGCGGGAACTACGAGTTCGCCAGCCTGGTCGTGATCGAGGATGAGGAGTTCTGGCCGCGGTTCGGTGGCGACGTGGAGGCGAACTGGGAGGCAGCGGGGCTACAGCAGTATTCGACGCTCGACGGCGACTTGATCACCGAACTGATCGGTGATGAAAACTGGAGCAACGAAGGACTGTTCGCGTTTCTCCAGGGTTTACGTCGCCTCGCGGAGATCGGCGGCGATCGAGTGGAGATTCCCGCCGTCGAATTAGGTTGCTGAAGGCCAACGAACGGTCAACACGACCGAATCCGCCAACGCTTCCCACGAATGGTCGACGCCCGGGCCCCACATCACGTAGTCACCCTGGCGCGTCATAATCTTGCCGCCGCCGGTGACCTCTACGCGGAACTCGCCGGAGATCAGCATCACCAGCGTGGTTCGCTGGTCGTCGGACGTCCACTCAGGACGCTTATCGCCCGCAGGGTGGTTGGCCCACTTGATTTCGACGTCCTTGGATGCGCGGACGCCCTGCGACGGGTCGATGAAGTGACCGACCAACCAGCCGCGCGTGTCGGCCGCGTCCTCGTTGGCATTGCCGGCGGTCCAACCGTCACTCACTGGCCTATCTCCCATTCTATCGCAGGCAGTTTCACGCGCTCTCCACCGATTTCCGCAAGGCACCGCAGCCCTTGCGTCATGGCGAACAGTCCTTCGTTGCTCCACGCTACATCACCCAACAACTCGGTGACGAGTTCCGCATCAGTAGTCGAATACTGACGAAGAGTCGCGGATTCCCAGTTCGCTTCGACCACTCCGCCGTAGCGTGTCCAGAATTCTTCGTCGTCGATGACGATCAGGCTGGCGAACTCGTAGTTCCCGCTCACGAGGTTTAGGCCGAAGCCGGTGCACTCCATCCGTAGGCGGCCGGGCTCGGCGAGGAGCCAGCGCATCGGCTCCGTGAGCCTGGTTGGGTGCATCGGGTCCGCGGTCAGCGTGTCGGCGACGGTGTTGTCAGCGTCTGGCCGGCCGAACAACTCCTCTTCCATCTCTCGTCGCAGGGTGGCGCCGATCTGGGTTTCTCGCCGGACGTCGGTGAGCGGCTGGTGGAAGCCCTTCGGGATGACGGCGAGCCGGCGCGTGGCGTTGAGTACGTGGCCGGAGCGTTCCTGGACCAAGAGCACGTAGTCCGCTTCGCCGCGGTACGGGTCGGCCGGCCGCGCGATGGCCGTCAACGCGAGGGCTCCGCCTGCGCAGAGTCGGCCGCCGACGTCCAGGACGGCTCCGAGGTCTGGGAGGTAGCGATCACGCAGGGGCAGCGACGTCGTGTCGCCGGCCGCGAGCGCGTCGAGCAGCTCGCCTTCGAGCAGGTCTATCGTCAGGGCGTAGTGGACGAAGTGGTCCACGCCGAACGTGCCGCCGAGGTGGCGTTCATGGATGTCCGTGCTCAATAGTCGGTAGAGCGGCGCGTTCATGAGCCGCGTGTTCATGGCCACCGTCTCGGCCAGCCGGTTAACCGCTGCATTCGTCGCGTGCTCGTCGAGCACTTCTCGCGGGTCCGGCCGGGCGCTCGCGATCGTGAGCCCGTCGTGCGGCGGGCGTAGTTCGCACGCCAGGTCGAGCCAATCAGCGCAGGTCAGGATGCTGGTGTTCACGGCCTGGTCACCGCAGCTTCCGGCGTACAAGCCGTGGTCACCGTGGTGCCGGCCGTAGTACTCGGCGAGTGCGTCGGTCACGGCGCGCTGGTCGACCCATGCGCGGCGCGTGGCCCGGGCGTACGCCTCCTGCGCGTCGACGCGCGCAGCCTGCTCGGCTACGGCGCGGCGTGCAGCGCCGGGGCTTCGGTAGGCGTGCTGGTCGAGCCATTCGAGAGCTGCGCCGATGTGGGGGTCCGCAGCAAGTCGCCGGTCGGCTTCCTTTGTGTCCGGCCTGGTGTGGACGGCCGGCCCGTCGCCGGTCAGCTCGGCGAAGCGCGCACGCTCGGCGTCCGACGCCCGCTCATACGCGGTATCGAGAACCTGCTGCATCTCCGACTGCGGGCGAAGTTCCGGCTTCTGATGCCATGACGCGACCGTGCGCGCGCCGATTCCGAGTTTCTCGGCGAATTTCTCATTGCTCAGCCGCAACGCGGATTGCAGCGCCGACGCTGACCGTCCGGTCCAACCGCCTACCCCGCTCATTGCAGCCCCAGAGCGCTCTTGTGCAGCGGATATGCAGTGGTTGCGCACTGCTCCTGCACTGGTTGTGCATGGGATCGGACGTCGTTTCGGCCTTGAATTCTAGGTATGGAAATCACCTGGTTCACCAGCCCGAATCGCCCGTCGCTAACGCTTCGGCTTCACGTGCTCGACCACGGTCGCGAGGCTCGTTTGGACGTCCTCCAGCCGATCGGTGATCTCGGCCAGGCGCTGTTCCAGTGCGTCCAGTCGGGACCACAGCTCGTGGCCGTCGTCGGCCGGCTCATCCGGGTGGGGCGGGGTGCGGTTTTGCAGCACGGCCAGCAGATGCTGCGGGTGCCAGCCCAGGGTCGTCGACAGCGCTTCGAGCGTGCGCGCGCTCCTGCGGCGCTCCACCGTGTGGTGCTGGAGCTCGCGCACGATCGCCTGCGACACGTGCGAACGCTCGGCCAGCTCGCGTTGTCGCCAGCCGAGTTCGTTCACGCGCATGTTGATGGCCTTGGCGACTGCCGCCCAGTCCTCCGTCACGTATTCCTCCGCGCTCCGCCTCAGCGCCGAGATTAGCGGTTCTTCAAGCCTTCACCACGTCGCTTAGCACTTCGTCGGCGGCGCGTCGGACAAACGCGCCCTTCGAAGAGCTGAAATCAACAACATAATCTTGAAATCATCAGATTGGTCTTTCTCATGAACTCGCACATCACCTTTCACACCATTCGAGAAGCGGCCTGGCTGCTCGGCGTCTCCCGCGCTGCGGTGAGCCAGGCCATCCGGACGCGCGAGCTGCGCGCCACCCGGTGCCGTTCCGGGCTCCGTGTGTCGTCGACCGAGCTGGCCCGTCTGCTCGGGTCGCGTCAGGCCGGAGGTGCCGCATGAGCGCCGACGACCTGCAGTTGATCGGGATCGCCTGGCGGCTGGACCGGCTGCGCTGGGTGCCGACCCAAGTCCTGACCGACGTCGTGACCAGCGAAGGAGTCTGTATGTGGCCCCCGCCGGAAGACGGGCCACCTGACGCTGACAGCGACGGCGAGCTGGCCGATCGGCTGTGCGGCGGGTGCCCTGTACGGGACGAATGCCTGGAGCTGGAGTTGCGGACGGCCGGCGTCGACACGGTCGGTGTCTGGGGCGGGATGACCGACGACGATCGGCGCGCGTTGTACCCGCTCTGGCTGCGTCGTGGCGAGCGGACCGATCGGGGTTCGCGATGAACGGACTCACCGTGACGCCCACGCAGATTCTCGCCGGTGTCGGCGTGCTGCTTGTGCTGTTCTGGGTCTGGCGGGCGGGTTCCCGCCGGGCGAAGGCCGCAGCGGAAGCTGCCCGGTCTGGAGCGCGGCTCGTGTCGCTGGCCGGACGGGTGCTGTTCAACGCCGGGCTGATCGTCGCCGTCCAGTGGGTGGTGATCGCTCACCCGGGTAGCCCGTGGCTTCTGTTCGCCGTGCTCGGGCTGCCCGCGCTGTTCGCGTCCTACGCGCTGACCCGCGCCATGACCGTGACCACGGTCGACACCTCGAAGCGGGGTGGTCGGCGATGAACCGGGCGCAACGGCTCGCGCAGGACGCGGCCGAAGCCGCGGAAGTGCGCGCTTACCAGACCGATCCGGACGTCGTCGCGCTGCGGATCGAGCGCGTTCGACGGCAGGTCGATTGGATGTGCTGGTCCGGGATTGTGCTCGGGCTGGCTTTCACGATGACCAACGTCCAGGGCTTCGCGTCGTCCGGCACACGGCCGGGGTCGTTGCCGTGGCTGGCTGCATGGGTGCTGGACCCGACCGTCTCGCTCGTCCTGCTTGCGATCCTGCGAGCTGAGCAAGTGACCGCGCGGTACCAGGTCAAGACGGGCGCGTGGGTGCGGCGGGCGAAGTGGTTCACGCTCGCGGCTACGTACGTCATGAACACCTGGACGTCGTTCGCGGCCGGAGAAGCTGCCTCGATCGTGCTGCACTCGGTGCCGCCGCTCGTCGTGTTCGTCGCCGTCGAGGCGATCACCGACCTGCGGGACAAGCTGACCGATGCCGTACTGGTTGCTGCCGAGCGGCGTCCCGTTCAGCAGGAGACCGGCGGGCGTGTGCTGTTCGCCGACTACCTCGCCATTGCTCGGGAGATCTGGACACCGGACGTCGAGATCACGCCGGCGTGGGTGCGGCGGGCAACCGGGTGCTCGCGTGGCCTGTCGCCCCGGCTGGCGCGGGCTCTGCGGGCGGAGGTGGGCCATGACTGACTCGTTGCCGGTCAAAGCCGATCCCGTGCTCGACGGCGAACTGGTCGACGACACGTTGCCGCAGCCGCGTCCGCGCGCAGCGAAGAGGAATCGCTTCGTGTGGTGGTGGCTGCATTCGCCGCGAGTCCCGTTGTGGCTCAAGAGCAAGGCTCAGGCGAGGCAAGCGCTCAAGGATGCCGTGGTTTGGCTGGTGCTGTCGCCGTTGAGGTTCCTCGGTGCCGTGGTGCGCGGTGTCGTGGTCGGCGCGCGGTGGTGGCGCGGTTGGGTGACCGTCCGGGACTACCGGACGGCGGCCGAGGAGTCGGAGAAGCTTGCCGACAAGTTCACCGAGATTCGGGCGCTGACATTGTTCCGGTGGAAGGTCACAGGTGCAGTCGTGGTCGTGACGGCCGTGGCGGTCGCCATCGTCGATCTCGTGTACGGAGCCGATCCTTTGTGGATCGGCAGCGCCGGCGCCGCAGTCGCACTCGCGATCTTCGGGCGAAGGAAGGACGGCAGTCCTGGCCGCAAGCGAGCGCTCGCCGGGCCGCGGACGTTGACCTGGACGATGGACCCGCAAGTCCTGGTGGACGCGTTCCGCGACGCGAAGCTGATCGGCAAGGACGAGACGTTGCGGCTCGTCGAGCGTGCAACGCGCGTCGGCGACGGTTGGGCGGTCACCGTCGATCTCCCTGCCACCCGCAAGGCGGCTGACGTGGTGAAGAACCGGGACGCGCTCGCGTCGGCTCTCGCGGTTGATGAGGTACAGCTCATCGTGGAGCGTGTCCGGGGCAATGGCGGCCACGCCGGGCGCGTATCGATGTGGGTCGCCGACGAAGACCCGTACAGCTCGCCGCCGTTGCGGACGCCGCTGCTCGGCGTGACGCAGTGGGACGCGTGGCGGCCGATCCCGTTCGGACGCGACGCCCGAGACCGGCGGATCGACCTTCCGCTGGTGTGGACGTCGCTGCTGGTGGGTGCGATTCCACGGCAGGGTAAGACGTTCGCCGCGCGGCTCGCGGCGGCTGGACTCATCTTGGACGCGTGGGTGCGGCTGTACGTGGCGGACTTCAAGGCCGGGAAGGACTGGGACGCGGCCGGATTGGTGGCGCATCGGTTCATGTCCGGCGACGAACCCGAACACGTTCTGGCGCTTGTGGACTGGCTGATTGAGCTGGTCGGCGAGGTCCAGACGCGGTTCCGGCGGATGCGCGACCGGGACGACCTCACGTGTCCGGAATCGAAGGTCACACCGGAGATGTCCCGCGATAAGGCGCTGAACATGCCGATCACGGCCATTTTCATCGATGAGGTTCAGGTTCCGCTGGAGGATCGCACCCCCGTCGACGTGCAAGGCAAGAAGCTCACGGCGGGCGAGTACATCGGCGAGCTGCTGACGTGGCTGGCGAAGAAGGGGCCGGCCGCTGGGATCGTCCTGGTGCTCGCCACACAGCGGCCGGACTCGAAGACGATCCCGTCGGGGCTGCGGGCGGTGCTCGGGTCGCGGTTCGCCCTGCGGGTGATGGACTGGCGCGACTCGAACATCGTGCTCGGCGAGCAGATGAACACGCGCGGGTTCGACTCCAGCCGACTGCTGCCCTCCCACAAAGGCGTCGGCATCCTTCGGCCGGACGGCGACACGTCAGCCGGCGCCGACGTGCTGGCCATGACGGTTCGGACCTACTACATGCCAAACGAGGACTGGCGGACCATCTGCGAGCAGGGCCGGACGATGCGCGAGGCGGCCAGGACGCTCACCGGGCACGCAGCCGGGCAGGACACCATGCCGGTGCTTGACCACGCGGCCGCGGTCAGGGCAATTAGTGCAGGTCACGCGGCTGAGTCGCCTGGTGAACTGCCCGACGTACTCGCGTCGCTCGTCGAGTGCTTGGGAGACGATCTCGGACCGGACGGTAGGGACTTCGTGGCGACAGCCGAGTTGCTGGACGTTCTGGAAATCGACTCCCGGACGTTCGCGCAGCAGATGGCCGAGGTGGGGTGCCGGCCGACGCGCGACCGCGTGATCGGCGAGGACGGCGAGACGCGGCAGGTCCGCGGGTACCGAACGGCTGAAATCAGAAGCGCGATCAGCCGGGCGGCCGCTGGCGCCAGCATCGCAGACGAGGACGGCCGACCATGAGCGCCGCTCGTTCCGAAGAGCCGCAGATCCGGGTTATCCTACCTGCGGGATTGCCTGAGCTGACGCCTGCAGTCGCGCGTGCACTGCTGGCCGTTCTGATCGAGGTTACTGAGGTGCCGGTGCTCGACGTTCCGGCGGAGGAGGTGAACCGTGGCAGCTGAAATCATCAGCGATCCGTGGGCAACACTGGATGACATCCTGGGCCTTGAGGTCGCCGACGTGACAGACGACGGAATCGGAAACCTGGCGGGCTACGGCCGGTGCTCGACCGAGGACAACCAAGACCCGGAGACCTCGCGCGGCTGGCAGTTCGGGAACGCTCGCAAGTTCGTCGAGCCGCTCGGCGGGCAGATCGTGGCGGAGTTCTTCGACGTCGGGCAGTCACGGTCTGTCCCGTGGGAACGACGAACCGAGGGCGCACGGCTGCTCGCCGAGTTGAAGAATCCGCGCCGCGGATGGGATGGGATCGTCGTCGGCGAGGGGACGCGGTGTTGGTTCGGTAACCAGTTCTCGCTCATCGCGCCGAAGTTCGCTGCCTACGGGGTTGACCTGTGGGTGCCGGAACTGGGCGGGAAGTACGACCCGCGTAACCCGTCCCACAAGATGCTCATGAGCGTGCTCGGCGGAATGAGCGAGTCCGAACGCCAGCACGTTCAGGCTCGCGTCCGCGCCGCGATGGATGCCCAGGTGATCAACGAAGGACGACACCAGGGCGGCCGGGCGCCGTACGGGTACGTCGTCGTCGACAGCGGTCCGCATCCGAACCCGCGGAAGGCTGCTGAGGGGTTCAAGCTGCGGGTGCTGGCGATCGATGAGTCGACGGCGGACGTCGTGCAACGAATCTTCGCCGAATACCTCGACGGCAACGGCGATCGAGCGATCGCCAACCTGCTCAACCGCGACGGCATTCCTTGTCCCTCCGCGCATCGGCCGGACCAGAATCGGCACCGGCTTGCCGACGGCTGGCAAGGAAGCTCAGTACGAGCGATCCTCGATAACCCGCGATACACCGGCTACGCCATCTTCGGGCGCTGGACGAAGCACGAGACGTTGCTTGACCCGGAAGACGTCGCCGCGGGCCACGTGGTGCGATTCAAGCGCGCGGCGCCGGACCGGATTGTGCGGTCACGCGAGCAGGCGCATCCGGCGATCGTCTCCGTGGAGACGTTCACGCAAGCTCAACTACTGCGGCGGTCGAAGTCGGCGGGTGGGTTGAAGACGGCACGCAAGGCCGAGCGAGGCGCCCGGAAGACCGCGCGGTCCTACCTCCTGCGCGGACTGGTCCGATGTGGAATCTGCGGCCGGAAGATGCAAGGCGCGACGATCAGGAAGGGTGCCTACTACCGCTGCACGTCGAGGACCATGGCGCCCGGCTCACTGGCGCTGGCGAATCATCCGAAGACGGTCAACTTGCGCGAAGGCGTGGTCGTCGAGGCGCTCAGCGGATGGCTTCACGAGCTGTTCCACCCGGACAACCGCGACCGGACGGCGGCCGCGCTACTCGGGTCGGACGGCAATCAGGCCGGCGGTGGCGCGTTGGACGCGGTGAGAAACAGGCTGGCGGACGCGGAGGCAAGGCTTCAGCGGTATCAGGCCGCCATCGCGGCCGGAGTGGAGCCCGAAGCACTCGTCGACCCGATCAACCAGGCACAGGCCGAACGAGCCACCGCGAAAGCACAGATCGAGAGTCTTCCGGCAGGCACGAGCGTGTCAACAGCTGAGGTCTACGCGAGGATTGATCAGCTCGGCGACGTCTGTGGAACGCTGGCCGATGGAACCACGGCCGGCCTGAGCCGCCTGTATCGGGCCCTGAACCTGGAGCTACGCTACGAACCAAAAGAGCTGGCCGTCTATGCGACGACCAGCCCGGGTGTAGATAGTGCGTGTGTCCGAGGGGGGACTTGAACCCCCACGCCCGTTAAGGGCACTAGCACCTCAAGCTAGCGCGTCTGCCATTCCGCCACTCGGACCTGCTGAAGAAAGAGTATACGGCCGCCCGGTGGGCTTGTTCAGGGGGGTCTGGATCCGGCCGGAAGCAGGCTCTGGCATCATCGGCGAGTTTTGGATCTGCTGCATCGATTCAGCGCCACGGCTCCGGGCGAACATGCGGAGCGGCTCCTGATAGCTGTAGCGGGACGGGCCGGCCGGGTCCAGTAAGTGCGCGTCCACCAGGGACTCCAGCAGGGTTGTCGTGTCTGCCAGGCCCAGCTCCAGGACCTCGGACGCCGTCTCTGCCGAGAACGTCGGGAACGCTGACAACCTCGAGAATGCCCGGGCCTGCCAGGGGGACAGCTCCGCCAGCGCCGACTCGTACGGCTTCTCGATCGCCTGGCACTCCGGGGGTGTTGCCGGTGCGCCCGGGGCCGGGCGGCCCACTCGCTCCAGTGCCTCGGCCAGCGTCCAGGCCGGGCGGGCCGCCAGGCGCGCGCCTATTGCCTGGATCACCTGGGGCAAGCCCGCTGTGTGGGACAGCAGCGTTCGCGCCTCCGGCAGCTCGCGGTTCACTCGCTCCGGGCCCAAAAGTCCAGTGAGCAGCGCCACCGAGTCCGGGAGGTCCAGGCCGCCCAACTTGGTCCAGTGGGCGTGGGCCAGGTCGTACCGGCGGCGGCGGGACGTGATCATCACCGCCGGGCCTCCGGCTCCCGGGAGCAGGGAACGGAGGTCGTCCGTGGGGCGGGCGTTGTCCAGGATCACCAGCAGCCGGCGGCCGGTCGTTCGGGTTCGCCACAGGGCCGCGCGTTCGCTCAACGAAGGCGGGGAGTCCGGCACACCGATGCCGCGCAACAGCTCCGACAAGGGGTCCGCTGACGTGGACATGTCCAGGAACAGGCGGCCGTCCGGAAAACTCGGGGTCAGGGCGTGGCCCAGGTGGACCGCCAAGGTCGTCTTGCCGATGGCCGCCAGGCCCTCGATACCGACTACCGACGCCCTGGTCAGCGCTTCGGAGAGCGCCGCGATCTCCGGCACGCGGCCGACGAACTCCGGGAGGTCCGGGGGTAGCTGCGACGGGCGGGACATCGGCGCCAGCGACGGGTCCGCCGCGAGGATGCGGCGCTGCATCTCCTGCAGTTCGGGGCCCGGGTACAGGCCCAGTTCGGACTCGAGGAGGCGCTGCATCCGGGCGTAGACGTCCAGGGCCTCGGCCTGACGGCCCGAGCGGTACAGCGCCAGCATCTGCAGCTCGCGGGGCCGCTCGCGCAACGGCTGCTCCGCGATCAAGCCGGACAGAGCCGCCACCGCTTCGACGTGCCGACCGGCCTCGATGTCGGCCGCCGCCAGGTCTTCGAGGGCTGTCAGGTGCAGCTCGGACAGGCGGACGCGTGCGGCCTCCGCGTAGTCGCCGTTCATCCCGGCCAACGGCGTGCCGTGCCATAAAAGCAGCGCCGCGCGCAAGGACTCGGGGTCGGACGAAGACAGCAGGCGCTCGAACTCCGTGACGTCCAGGGCGGCCGGCCGGATCGCGTAGCCGCCGCCGGCGGACTCGATCGGCACGCCCGCGTGCCGCAGACGCGATACGTACGAGCGCACCATGCCGATCGCCGCCCGCGGCTCGGCGCCGCCCCACAACGCCGAGACCAGCTGGGACGGCGACAGCGGCGTGCCCTCCTGCAGGAGCAGCACCGCCAGCGCCGCCCGCTGCTGGGGCGGGCCCAGCTCGACCTCGGCGTCGCCGCGCCACGCCCGGACCGGGCCCAGGACTTCGAACCGCATCGCTTCGGTCACGCAGAGCGCAACCGGCCGCCGCGGAGCGGTATTCCGTCACAGCCCCTGGAAGGCCTCCCGGTGCCCGGCGAGCCAGGTGGCGAAGTCCTGCAGCCGCGGGTTCAGCTCCCGCACCGCCTCCGGGTCGCGCGCGCCGGCGAACGCGTCTTCGTGCTCGGTGTAGTAGAAGAACATGTTCGAGAGGTCGTCGGCGCTCGGGAAGCCCGCCGCCCGCAGCGCCTCGACGCTCATCGGCCGGTAGGCGACGTCGGTGCCGAGCTCCTTGGCGAACGCCGCCGCGTACTCCTCGCCGGTCAGGTTCTCGCCCGAGATGCTGATCGTCTGCCCCGCCAGCGACGGGCCCTTCACCAAGACGCCGAACGCCGTCCGGCCGATGTCCTCCGCGGCGATGCCCGGCAGCCGGCGGTCGGCCATCGGCAGGTGCAGCGCGAGGACGCCGTCGTCGTCGCGGACCGGGCGGAAGAAGTCGACGAAGGCCTCGAAGTAGAACGTCGTCGAGAGGAACGTCGTCGGCACGCTCGCCTCGACGAAGTACTTCTCGGCCTCGGCCTTGCTGTCGAAGTGCGGGACCTTGTACCGCTCGTGGAGCGTCGGCACGCGGTCGTCGCGCAGGTGCAGGCGCGTGTCCGGCAGGGTCGACCAGATCACGTGCCGCAGCCCCGCGGCCTTCGCGGCCGCCGCCATCGCGCGGGCCTGCTGCTGCTCACGCTCGACGGAGTTGTACTCCCAGAACGCGGTGACCAGGTAGGCGCCGTACGCGCCTTCGAAGGCTTTCGTGAGGCTCGCTTCGTCGTCGAGGTCCGCGGCGACGACTTCGGCGCCCCGCGCGGCCAGTGCCTTCGCGGCCGGCGAATCCGGGTTGCGCGTGAGCGCACGCAGGGCGAACCGCCGCTCCGGGTCGTCGAGGATCGCGCGGGCCACCCCGCCACCCTGCTGGCCGGTCGCGCCCACGACGGCGATGATCTTCTGCTCGGACATCGGGAACCTCCTGGGATCGGGCCGGGCGTTCCGGCCACCGCTCCAGGTAAGCGCGGCGAGATGCACGGCGGGTGCACGCCGCGTGCACGCGGTTTACAAGACCCGCCGGGGTTTCTAGGATTCGCCGGTCGGGCCGCAGAACTGGAGGATCCGGATGGCGCGTGCCGGTCGGCGGCAGGACGACGAGATCTCGGTCGCCGAGCTGCTCCGCGAGACCGGGGCGACGCCGCGCTCGCTCGGCGGGCCGCCCGAGACCACGCCCGCCCGCGACGAGGACACCGGCGACGGCTACCGCGAACGCCTCGAGCAACGCGCCCGGGAAGCGGCCGCGGCGCAGCAGCGGGCCGGCCGGCGGATCCGGTGGGTTTCCGCGGTCGGCGGCGCCGTCGTGGTGCTCGGCAGCCTCGTGGTCATCGCGGTCGCGTCCGAAAGCTCCCCGGGCCGGCAGGCGGCGCTCGCCCCGGACTCGCTCGCGCCCGCGACGACTCCACGGCCGACGACGCCGGCCCCGGCGAGACCGAGTCCGACGCCGAGTCCGACGCCGATCCCGACCGTGCTGCGGCAGACCGAGGCTCCCCCACCCCGCACCCAGGCGCCGCCGCCGGTCGAAGCCGCGCCGTGCGTCGTGCGCTTTTCCGTGACGGACCAGTGGAACGACGGCTTCACCGCCGGCGTCGCCATCACCAACAAGGGCAGCGCGACGCTCTCGCCGTGGACGCTGTCCTGGACGTTCACCGCCGGCCAGCGGGTCACTCACGGCTGGGACGGCAAGTACGGCCAAAGCGGCAGCCGCGTCACGGTGACCCCCGAGTCCTACAACGCCACCCTCGCACCGGGCGCGACCGTCGGCACCGGCTTCAACGGCGCCTTCGACCACGGCAACCCGGCGCCCACGGGGTTCACCCTCAACGGCGCCCGCTGCGACGTGGGCTGACGACCTTCACGTCGGCCAGCTCCAGCAGGCCGTCGAGCTCGACGTGCGCGCGAGTGCGCCGCGGATCGGGCACCAGGCCCTCGGCGCGGACGACGTCGAGCAGCCGGCTCGCCAGCGGCAGCACCAGGTGCCGGCCCCAGCAGCGCTCGGTGACGTGCCCGAACGGCAGGTAGCCCGGGTGGCGGTCGGCGTCGAGGTCCGCCCAGCGCCGCGGCCGGAACTCGTCCGGCGCCTCCCAGAGCTTCGGGGAGCGGTGGCTCAGCAGCGGCAGCAGCAGGACGTCGTCGCCCGGGGTGATGCGGGCGTCCACCTCGGTGAACTCCGGCGAGCGGACGCGCAGGATGTTCCACGACGGCGGCAGGAGCCGCAGAGTCTCGTTGATGACGTACTCGTTGGGGACGTCGTCGTCGAACGGCGCGCCCAGCCAGACCGCGTTGGTCACCAGCGCGGCGACGGTGAAGCAGATCGGCCCGGCGACCCGGCGGTAGAGGTACATCCGGAAGCGCCGCTCGGCCAGGGTCTCGGCGGCCACGACCTGCCGTGCGAGGGTCGAAAGCGGCACGCCGGGAGCGGGTGGGCGGACCAGCGCGGCGCCGGCGGTGACGGCCGACCACGTCAGCTTCGGCGTCAGTTCCAGGCGGCGGTCGACGAGCACGCGGAACCGCCGGAGCTCCGGGCCGAAGACGAACCGGCGCAGGTGGGCGTGGGGCACGGCCGGCCACGCGCCCGTGAGGTCGGGGCGGTCGGCGGGCCGCTTCAGCGCGGCTCGCACGTCCGCGCCCAGGGCCTGCATGAGGCTCGCGGACTCGGCGCGGGTCACCTCGCGGTCCAGCACCGGCTTGAACGTCGGCCGCTCCTCCGCGCCGGCCGGGCGGGCGCGCAGGACGGCGTCCATCAGCGCCGGATCGGCGATCCCGACGGTGTCCGGTTCGAGCCGGAAGAGCCCGCTCTCGCGGTGGTCGCGCAGCAGTCGTTCCAGGCGGGGCGCGAAGACGACCGCGCGGTGGGCGGGGGCGATGACCACGTTCGGCACTCCTCGGGGAGAAACGGCCGGTCCCGGTGACCGGGACCGGCCGCGGTGATCAGATCCAGCCGTACCAGGCGTAGGCCTTCAGGCTTTTCTTGGGAAGCGCTTTCTTGACCAGGCGGACGAGCTTCACCGGATTCCTCCCTAGCTCGGTTGTCAGAACCGTGATCGACACTGGCAGCACCGGAACGGTTCCGCACGAAGCACTACACGTTCGGCCCAGACCTTTCGGCGTGAAATGGGCACCAAGGAAAATGCGTGTTGAATCAGCTGAGCACTTCGCGCATGAATGTCACAAGCCAATGCTGTGCCGGGCTGCGCGCGTGCGTGTGGCGCGTGTACACCGAAACCTGCGCGGGCTCCACGTCCATCGGCAGCTCGAACAGCCGGACGCGGTGCTGGGCCGCGAACATCTCCGCCACCAGGCGCGGCACCATCGCCACCAGCTCGCCGTCCTGCACGAGGTACGGCAGGGCCGCGAACCGGGTCACCTCCAGGACCACCCGGCCGAGCAGCCCGCACGCCTCCAGCGCGCGGCGGGGGCCGTCGTGGCCGGTCGGGCCGAACACCGTCACGTGGCGCTCCGCCGCCAGCTCGTCGAACTCCACCGACGAGCCCAGGCGCGGGTGATCGGCCGCGACCATCCCCAGGTAGCCCTCGGAGAACAGCGGGACCCGCGCCACGCGCTGCGAGCTGATCAGCGGCGACGCGATGAACGCGTCGATCTCGCCGCGGCCGAGCTGGTCGGCCGCGCGGTCGACGTCCAGCGGCCGGACGGTGAGCGTGACGCCGGGCGCCTGTGCGGGCAGCGCCGCCATCAGGCGCGGCAGCAGCGAGATCTCCCCCAGGTCCGACAGGCACAGCGTGAACGCCGCCCGGGCCGTCGACGGCGAGAACGACCACGCGCCGCTGACCGCCGTCTCGATGCCGGACAGCGCGCTGTGCAGCGGTTCGTAGAGCGCGCGAGCCGTCGTCGTCGGCACCAGGCCGCCGCCCGTGCGGCGGAACAGCTCGTCGGAGAACCGGCGCCGCAGCTTCTGCAGGCTGTAGCTGATCGTCGGCTGCGTGACGTGCAGGGACTCCGCCGTCGCGGTCACGCTGCGGGTCTCGTAGAGCAGCACGAACGTGCGCACCAGGTTGAGGTCGAAATCCCGCATCATCGATCCTGTCTATATGAGTAGACGACAACATTTATTGGAACACAGGCGGCGACCTCCCTAGGGTCTGGGCAACCCGTCCGAGGAGGACTCGCGCATGCCCACCGCCCGCCGGCTCGCCCATGAGTTCCTGCACCGCCGAGGCCTGACCACGATCTTCGGCAACCCCGGCTCCAACGAGCTCCCGTTCCTGACCGAGCTGCCGGACGGCTTCCGGTACGTCCTCGGCCTGCACGAAGGCGCCGTCGTCGGGATGGCCGACGGCTACGCCCAGGCGACCGGCCGGCCGGTGCTGGTCAACCTGCACGCCGCCGCCGGCTCGGGCAACGCGATGGGCGCGCTGACCAACGCCGTCTACTCGCGCTCTCCCCTGGTGCTCACCGCCGGCCAGCAGGTGCGGGCGGCCATCGGCATGGAGGCGATGCTCGCGAACGTCGACGCCACGCAGCTGATGCGTCCCCTGGCCGGCTGGTCCGGCGAGCCGAGCTGCGCCGCGGACGTCCCGCGCTCGCTCGCGCAGGCGGTGTTCGAAGCCGAGCTGCACCGGCGCCCGAGCTACCTCTCGGTGCCCTACGACGACTGGGCCGCGGAGCTGGACGCGAACGCCGCCGTGACGCTGGACCGAAGCGTCCAAAGAGGACTCACCCCGAGCGGGAGCCAGCTCGACGACCTCGCCGCGAGCGTCGCCGAAGCGAAGACCCCGGCGCTCGTCCTGGGCGGGGACCTCGACGCCACCGGCCTGTTCGACCGGGCCGTCGCGCTCGCCGAGCACCTCGGCCTGCCGGTCTGGGTCGCGCCGTCGCCGCACCGGCTGCCCTTCCCGAACCGGCACCCGCTCTTCCGCGGCGTGCTCCCGGCCGGCATCGCGCCGGTCTCGGACGCGCTGACCGGGCACGACCTCGTGCTCGTCCTCGGCGCGCCGGTGTTCCGCTACCACCAGTACGTGCCCGGGGCGTACCTGCCGGAAGGCACGCGGCTGATCCAGGTGACCGACGACGTCGGCGCCGCGGCCCGCGCGCCGATGGGCGAGGCGCTGGTCGCGGACTCCGGGCCGGTGATCGAGGCGCTGCTGGCCAAGGTGCCCGCCCGGACGTGGACCGGTAGCCACGCCGCGAACCCGGAGCCCAGGACCGGCGAGAAGGCGCTGCACCCGGAGGAGGTCTTCGCGGCGCTGCGCGCGACCCAGCCGGACGACACCCGCTACGTCGTCGAATCGACCTCGACGAACTCGGCCTGGTGGCGGCAGCTGGACCTGCGCCGCGAGGGCTCGTACTTCTTCCCCGCCGCCGGCGGGCTCGGGTTCGGCCTGCCCGCCGCGGTCGGCGTCGCCATGGGCAGCCCGGACCGCCCGGTCGTCGGCGTGATCGGCGACGGCTCGGCGAACTACGGCATCACGGCGCTGTGGACCGCGGCGCACTACCGCGTCCCCGTGACGTTCGTGATCCTGCGCAACGGCGTCTACGGCGCGTTGCAGTGGTTCGGCGAACTGCTCGGGACGCCGGACGTGCCGGGCACCGAGATCCCCGGCCTGGACTTCACCGCGATCGCCGCCGGGTACGGCGTTTCCGCCACCACCGTCACCGACCTCGACCACCTGCACACCGAACTCAAGACGATCCCGGACGGCCCGCGGCTGCTCCAGGTCGACACCGAACCGACCTCCCCGGAGTGATCATGACCCTGCTCGACGAAGACTTCCTCCGCGGTACCGGCGGGACCCACCCGGTCGTCGAACCGGCCACCGGGGAAACCCTGGGCGGCGTGGGCATCGCGACGCCGGACGACGTCGCGAAGGCCGCTTCGACCGCCGCGGCGGCCCAGCGTGACTGGGCCCGGCGCAAGCCGGCGGAGCGCGCCGCGGTGCTGCGCCGCGCCGGGGAACTGTGGGAGGCGCACGCGGCCGAGGTACAGGACTGGATCGTCCGCGAAGCCGGTTCGACGCGGCCGAAGGCCGGGATCGAGACGGAGATGGCGGCCGGGATCTGCTTCGAGGCCGCGGCCTTGCCGACCCACCCGCGCGGCGAGGTGCTGAGCACCGGCGAACCGCGCTGGTCCCTGGCCCGCCGCGTCCCGGCCGGGGTGGTTTCGGTGATCTCGCCGTTCAACTTCCCGCTGATCCTGGCGATCCGCTCGGTCGCGCCCGCGCTCGCGCTCGGCAACGCCGTGCTGCTCAAGCCGGACCTGCGCACCGCGGTGTGCGGCGGGGTGAGCCTGGTGCGCGTCTTCGAGGAGGCCGGGCTGCCCGAAGGACTGCTGCACCTGCTGCCCGGCGACGCCGCCGTCGGCGCGGCGGTGGTCGACGCGCCCGAGGTGTCGGTCGTGTCGTTCACCGGGTCGACGGCCGCCGGGCGCAAGGTCGGCGAGGCCGCCGCGCGGGCGCTCAAGCGCGTCCACCTGGAGCTGGGCGGGAACAACGCGCTCGTCGTGCTGCCGGGTGCCGACGTCGCCAAGGCCGCGTCCGCCGGCGCGTTCGGCTCGTTCCTGCACCAGGGCCAGATCTGCATGACGACCGGCCGCCACCTCGTCCACGAGTCCCAAGTGGACGAATACGTCGAGGCCCTCGCCGAGAAGGCGCGCCGGCTGCCGGTGGGCAACCCGGCCGCGGGCGACGTCGCGCTCGGCCCGATCATCGACGACCGGCAGCTCGCGCACGTCACCGACGTCGTCGACCGCAGCGTCGCGGCCGGCGCCCGCGTGCTGGCCGGCGGCAAGCCCGACGCGCCGTACTACCCGCCGACCGTCCTCTTCGGACTCTCCGACGACACACCCGCGTGGCGCGAGGAGATCTTCGGCCCGGTCGCGCCGGTGCGCGCCTACCGCGACCTCGACGAGGCCGCGCGGATGGTCAACGATTCCGAGTACGGCCTGTCGGTCGGCATCCTCGGCGACGTCGGCACCGCGATGACGCTGGCCGACGAGGTCCGCTCGGGCAAGGTGCACATCAACGAGCAGACCGTCGGCGACGAGCCCACCGCGCCGTTCGGCGGCGTGGGCGACTCCGGCAACGGCTCCCGCTTCGGCGGCGCCCAGGCCAACATCGAAGCCTTCACCGAGACCCAGTGGCTGACCGTCCGCGCGGACATCGCGGGCTACCCCTTCTGATTCCCCCAGGAGTACGACGATGACGACGACGTCACCCGCCCGTACCGCGTGGACGGCGGTCCTCTGCTGGCTGACCGTCCTGCTCGAGGGCTACGACCTGGTCGCGCTCGGCGCCACCATCCCGACCCTGCTGAAGAGCGGCTACCTCGGCTTCACCGCGGCCGGCGCGACGGCGGTCGCCACCGTGTCGCTCGTCGGCGTCGCCGTCGGCGCGGCGTTCCTCGGCCCGCTCACCGACCGCTTCGGCCGCCGCGTCATGCTCATCGGCTCGGTGCTGCTGTTCTCGTTGTTCACCCTGCTGACGCCGCTGGCGCCGAACGTCGCGACGTTCGGGATCTTCCGGTTCGCCGCCGGGCTCGGCCTCGGCGCGTGCATGCCGGTGGCGCTGACCGTCATGTCGGAGAACCTGTCCGCGCGGCGGCGGGCCAGCGCGAGCACGTTCACGATGACGGGGTACCACGTCGGCGCGGTGCTGACGTCCATCCTCGCGCTGTACGCCAAGGACGACTGGCACCTGCTGTTCTACGGCGGCGGGATCGTCGGCCTGCTGGCCGTGCCGCTGATGTGGTGGAAGCTGCCGGAGTCGGCGGCCTACCTCGCGTCCCGGGAGGACGCGGCGGCCGAGCGCGTCGGCCTGCGCGACCTGCTGGGCGCGCGGTTCCGGCGGATCAGCATCGCCGTGTGGACCGGCTCGTTCATGGGGCTGCTGCTGGTGTACGGGCTCAACACGTGGCTGCCGCAGCTGATGCGCACGGCGGGCTACCCGATTTCGACGTCGATCACGCTGCTGCTGGTGCTCAACATCGGCGCGGTGCTCGGGCTGGTGCTGGCCGGCACGATCGCCGACCGGTTCGGCATCCGGCCGATCGCCCGGATCTGGTTCGGCGCGGGTGCGGTGCTGCTCGCGGCGCTGAGCCTGCGCATCGGGAACGCGTTCGTGCTCAACGCGGTCGTGCTGCTGACCGGCGTGTTCGTGTTCTCCGCGCAGGTGCTGATCTACGGGTACGTGGCGCAGGCCTTCCCGGCGCAGGCGCGCGGCACGGCGCTCGGGCTGACGTCGGCGGTCGGGCGGCTCGGGTCGATCCTGGGGCCGTTCGTGACGGGCGCGCTGGTCACGGCCGGCGTCGCGTACCCGTGGGGGTTCTACTTCTTCGCCGTCGTGGCCGCGTTCGGGCTGGTCGCGGTGCTGACGCTGCGAAGCGAGACACGTGTGGCGCCCGCAGCCGTGTAGTCAGGTCGTTTCCTCGGGGCGGCGGCGCATGGTGGGCTCGGGGGCCTCGGTGCGGCGGTCGGAGTCCTTCAGCACTTCACGGGCCTGCGCTTCGGGGTCGGCGCTGTCGGCGGCTTGTTCTTCCGGCAGCAGCTCGGCGCGGGTTTCGGTGCGGTCGGGGATCTTGTCGTCCATGCCGGGGTGGTACCCGCTGACACACGGGCTCAGACACCGGCCCACGCCGCCGCGTCGTCAGTCCTTCGCCGCCCGCCGATGGCCCGCCTCGCGGCGGAGGCGATTCGTCTCGTCCGAGATCTGCCCGAGCTGCTCCGCCAGCCCGGCGTGAGCGCCGGTCAGGTGGGGGCGGGCCGCGGCCAGCGGCGGCAGCAGCGTCGCCGGGTCGTCGTCGCCCAAGGCCGCCCCCAGCCGGTCCGCGCTCTCCTGGGCCGCCGGGCCGAGGCCGTCCAGTGCGCTCACCCGGCCGGCGAGCTGGCGCAGGATCACCGAGTTGCGGCGCGCCCAGTCGGCGACCGCCCGGTCGCCCGCCCGGCGGTCCCGCTCCGCGTCGACCCGGGCCTCGCCCGTCCTCTCGCCCGTGTGAGACGGCTGCAGCCGCAAGTAGCGGCGTTCCGCGGCCTGCCGGCTGGCCACGCCGAGCGCCGGCGCCAGCGCCACCCAGCTGGCGCCCGCCGCGCGGGCCGCGGTGATCAGCTCCGGTTCCCAGCGGGCGAGTTCCTCGCGCAGCACGCGCAGGCCGGCCAGCGCGGACAGCAGCCGATCCTGGTCCGCCGCCCCGGCGCGTGCGGCCTCTACCGCCTGATGGATCCGGCGTAGCGCACCGGCGGGATCACTGGCGTCCATCCGTCATCCTTTCGACGACCCAGTTCTTGTCATCATTTTGACGACATGCTAGAACAAGAGTGTGCGGTGACGCCAGAGCCGTCGAGTCCTGGAGGTGAGCGCAGGGTGACACAGCATCGCGTGACCCTCGAACCACCCGCGACGGACGAGCACACGCCCGTGTCCGCGTTGCTCGAGGAACTCCTGGCGCGGATCGCCGCCGACGTGCCCGGCACCCTCGGCGCGGCGGTTTCCGTGGACCACGACGGAAAGCCGCTGCACCTGGTCGCCACCCACGGGCTCGCGGCCGCCTTCGTCCCGGCCCAGCTGGACGGGCTCGGCGGCCCGGTCCCGACCGCCGGCCGCACGGGCGAGCCGGTCGTCACCGCCGACGTCTTCGCCGACGAGCGCTGGCCGTCGCTCACCCTGAGCGGCCTGATCGAACGCCACCCCGAGCTGGCGGCGGACTGGTCGCGCGTCCGCGGCGCCGCGGCATTGCCCGCCCCCTGGGACGCCGAGGACAGCCTGGTCCTGTCGGTGACGCTCGACCGGCCCGCCACCCAAGAGACCGTGGAAGTGCTGCGGCGCAACGAAAGGCTCACGGCGATGGCGCTCGTCGTCGCCGAAGCGGCCCGGCCGGACCGGACCGGGCAGATGCTCGATCTCCTGCAGTCGCGGGCCGCACTCGAGGAGGCGAAAGGCATCGTCATCGCGCTGCGCCGCTGTGACCCCGACGAGGCCTGGGAGACGCTCAGACGGGCGAGTCAGGAGTTCAACGTCAAGGTGCGCGAACTCGCCGTGGCGCTGGTGGAACTGCTGGCCGGAGCCCCGGCGCCGCAACCCGGCGGCGACCGCACGATCCGTCCGGGACGCGCGGCGCGCACCGCCGCCGAGCAGGTGCTGCGGGCGTTCGAGGCCGACCGGTAACGGCGCGCGCACCGGCCCTCGAGCCGCGTACCTCCCCAGCCACGACTCAGACCGGGTCGATGCGGAACACGGCGATGCGGTCCGCCGCCGCGGCCGCCGCTTCCGGGGTCGCCGCCTCCGCCAGCCCCGTCGTCACCAGCCGCTTTCCCACGCTGGCCGGACTGTTCGCCACCAGCTCGCGCAAGAGCGGGCGCCGCTCCTCGACCGGGACCTCCGTCAGGCGGGCCGGCTTCGTCCGGCGGCCGCGGGTCAGCGTCACCGACGCCGCCGCGCGGGCGTTCGCGACCCACGCCGCCTTCGGGTAGGCCTGGAAGATGTAGCGGTCGCCGTCGATCGGGATCACCGCGATCGGGAACGTGCGCGGCACGCCCGTGCGCCGCCCGGGCACGGTGAGCAGCTGCATCGGGCCGAACGCGACACCCAGCCGCTGGAGCCCCACGACGATCTTGTTGCCGGCGTTGACCATCCGCCGGTAGTTCTGCGCTGTTGTCATGCCACGACCGTACACGAGATCATATGAAACTCATATGATCTGTGATTCGTATTCAGTGGCGCTCCGGGCCCGGCTGCGGATCCGGCGGCATCGGGTCCGGCACGGGCGTGCCCGGCTCGGGCGCCGGCCGGCCCGGACCCGGGTCGGGCAGGTCCGGGACCACGGGATCCGGCGGGATCGGTTCGGGCGGCGCCGGGGGTGCGGTCATGCGGGGTGCGGTCGGCATCGGTCTTCCCTCCGCCACGCTGCGCCGTCCGCGGCTCGGACGGCGATCACCGGGGACTACCACCACGGCCCGAAACGGAAACGCTCAGCGCGCGGCGGCCGAGGAACGCCAGCATCCGCGTCTGCTCGTCGGCGTCGTCGGGCGGGACGAGCTCCGGCCCGAAGAACCCCGGCCGCCGCACGACGTTCGCCCGCGCCCAGGCGAACGCCACCGCCACGAGTTCCGGCGGGAGCCGCACGTCCTGACCGGTCGCCGAGCCGATGTCCCAGCTGTGCGCGACGAGGTCGGTGGTCAGCAGCGTGACGATGCCGGCGACCGGGATCTCGCCGAGCCCGGGCAGCGAAACCGGCCGGCCCAGCTCCTCCGCGGTCAACACGCCGACCAGGGAGCTCCGCCACGTCTCGACGGGGTCCGCCCCGGCCAGCACGGCGGGATGCGGCGCTCCGGGCGCGCCCGCGGTCTCGGCGTAGTCCTCGCCGGCCGCCCAGGCCCGCAGCTGCCGCTGACCCCAGACGACGTGCCCGGCGACGTCCCGCACCGACCACTCCGTGCACGCCGACGGCGTGTCCCACTGGTCGTCGCGCACCACCGCCAGCACCGCGTCGAACCCGTCCTGGGCGCGCCGGTACAAGTCCATCGTGTCCATTTCGCTCCTTCGCCGAGGTGTGCTGTCTTCCGAGGACGAACGGGCGGGGCCGGACTCGACAGTTGACCCTGACACCGTGTCAGCCGTTAATCCGGACCCATGACGTTCTTCCGCACCGCCATCGAGGTGGCCGCCGACCTCCGCCGGGGCACGCTCTCGGCCCGCGAGCTGACCGAGCAGCTCTTCGCCCGCATCGACGCGTCCGACGTCACCGCCGTCGTCGCGACGCGCCGCGGCTTCGCGCTCGAAGCGGCTTCGAAAGCCGACGCGACGACCGGCGGCCCGCTGCACGGCGTCCCGATGACGATCAAGGACGCCTTCGCCGTCGCCGGGATGGCCACGACCTGGGGCGAGCCGGCGTTCGTGGACAGCGTCGCGGAGCACGACGCCGCGGTCGTCGAACGGCTGCAGGCGGCGGGCGCGATCGTCGTCGGGAAGTCGAACGTGCACCACCTGCTCGCCGACTTCGGCCGGACCGAGAACCCCGTGTACGGCCGGACGGTGAACCCGAGGGACCACTCCCGGACCCCGGGCGGGTCGAGCGGCGGCGCGGCGGCGGCGCTCGCGGCCGGACTGTCCTTTTTGGAGTACGGCTCCGACCTGGCCGGGTCGATCCGGATCCCGGCGGCGTACTGCGGCGTCTACGGCCTCAAGCCGACGCCGGGAACCGTGTCCCTGCGCGGTTTCCAGCCGCCCGGGCCGCCCGCCGAGCCCGTCCGGGAGTTCCCGTCGGCCGTCGGTCCCCTGGCCCGCTCGGCCGCGGACCTGCGCCTCGCGCTGAACGTCACCGGCGGGCCGGGAACGCCGTCGCGGCGGTCACGGCTCGCGGACTTCCGCGCCGGCGTCGTCCTCGACGATCCGAACTGCCCGGTGACCGACGAGGTCGGCCGGGTCCTGTCGGACGCCGTCGACGCCCTCGCCCGGGCCGGTGTGCAGGTGGTCGAAGGCTGGCCGGACGGCGTCGATCCGGCCGTCCAGGCGGAGGCGTTCGGTTTCCAGGTCGAGTGGTTCTTCGCCGCGATGGAAGGCCGCGAACCGGCCGGCGCGCACGAGCAGGAGCGGCGGCGGGCGGCGCTGGGAGCGGCGTGGGCCCGGTACTTCGCGCACGTCGACGTCTTCCTCTGCCCGACGGTGTTCACGACGGCGCTCCGGCACGACGACCGGCGCCGCTACGACGACCAGGTGTTCTGGGTCGCGCAGGCGTCGCTGCCCGGGCTGCCGGCGGTGAGCGCGCCGGCCGGGGGCGCGCTGCCGGCCGGGCTGCAGGTGCTCGGGCCGGCGCACGAGGACGACACCGCGATCACGTTCGCGGAGCTCGCCGCGGACGTCCTCGGCGGGTTCGTCCCGCCTGCGGAATGATCGGGTGCGTGTTTTCGATCGGCGACTTCGCCCGCCACGGCCGGGTGTCGGTCCGGATGCTGCGCCACTACGACGCGCTCGGGCTGCTGCGGCCGGCGCGCGTCGACCCCGCGACCGGCTACCGCAGCTACACGGCGGGCCAGCTGGCGCGGCTCAACCGGATCGTCGCGCTGAAGGACCTCGGGTTCACCCTCGACCAGGTGGCGACGCTGCTGGCCGACGACCTCCCGGTCGAGCGGGTGCGCGGCATGCTCGCGCTGCGGCGGGCGGAGCTGGAGGCCGCGCTGGTGGAAGGCGCGGCGCGGCTCGCGCAGGTCGAGGCGCGGCTGCGGACGATCGAGGAAGAAGGTCGCGCACCCGACGTCGTCGTCAAGGAACTGCCCGCGACGCGGGTGGTGGAGCTGACGGGTGTGGCGGCGGGGTTCGCGCCGGAGGCGATCGGCCCGGTGGTGCGCCCGCTGTGCGCGGAGCTGGGCCGCCGTCTCGCCCTCGCGGACGTCACCCCGGCCGGGCGGCTGACGTGCTATTACGAGCAGCGCGCGGAGGACGAGGTCGTCGTGCACGCGGCGGTTCCGGCGTCCGTCGGGCCGGGCGACCTCAACGGCTTGGCGGTGGTGGACCTCGCCCCGGCCCGCGCGGCGACGCTGGTCCACCGCGGCGCGATCGACGGCGTGCTGCCGAGCTGGCAGGCGGTGGTCCGGTGGATCGCCGACCACGGGTTCGCCACGGCCGGGCCGCAGCGGGAGCTCTACCTGGACTGCCCGGAGGATCCTTCGGGCTGGGTGACGGAGCTGCAGGAGCCGATCGGCTGAGAGGATTCCCCGATGACGCCGCCCCGTGCCTTCATTTCCTTCACCCCGGACACCGACCAGCACTGCGAGGCGGTCCGGGAGTTCGCGGCGCTGCTGCGGGAAAACGGGATCGACGTCGAACTCGACCAAGGAGCCCTCACCGAAGCCGATTTTGTGCTCGTGGTGGCGTCGGAGGGCTTTCGGCGGGCGGACGATCGCACGCTCGAAGCTTCGGCGCTGCGCGACCTTCTCCAGGCCGATCGGCCCCTGAAGCTCCTTCCCGTGATCCTGCCCGGCCGGAAGCTCGGCGACCTCCCCTCGTTCTTGCGGGGTCACAGCGCCGATCACTTCCTGGTCCCCGCGCTGACGGCGGACGGGATCGACCACCTGCTCCGTCACCTGACCCGGCAGTCGCTGCCGGTCTCCTGGCGATCGGAACTGCTCCCGCAGGGCTACGAGCCGCGGAGTCCGCTCGTCGAGGTGCACCTCGTTCCGGCCGGGCCGGCAAGCGGGCACGACGTGCTCGAGCGGACGTGCGACGAACTGGCGACGCTGGGAAGGTCCGACGGGCTCTTCGCGCCGACGCAGCCTTTGAGCGCCGGATCGTCAGCGGACGCGGCGTGGGCGTATTCGGCCGACCGGCAAGGCGGGGAATGCGGACTCGCCGTGGTGCGCGACGGACAGCGGACGTGCTGGTTCCCGTTGCCCGGCGCCATTCTCGACCGGGCGGACCTGGCGCGGCAGGTCTCGGCCCGGCTGCGCACCCTGCTGGCCATCAACCTCCCGGGGTCCGGCCGGCTGGCTCCCGGAATCGGGCTGGATCCGGTCACCGCGACAACCGGGATCGCCGAGGCGTCGGCCCACCACAAGACGTTCAGTTTGACCAGTCCCGGGCGCATCAGGATCGGTCCCGAAGAGGCCTTCGCGCCCGAAGAGCTGCATCGCGCGGCCGGGGAGATCGCCGAGGAGCTCGTCGCGCGGCTCGCGGCTCCGCTCGGCCACCACCGCTGACGGGCATCACACGTGATTGAAGGGGCATCACGTGTGATTGAGGAGGCATCACGTGTGTTTGGAGGGGCATCACGTCAGGCCGGGGCCGGCTGACGTGCGCTGGCTCGCCAGACCACGGCGGCCGACAGGGCGGTCAGCGTCGCCAGGGCGCCGGACACCGCCACCGCCGTCGCCGGGCCGACCTGCTCCGCCAGCACTCCCGCGCCGACGATCGCCACGCCCTGTGAGCTGTACAGGCACGTGCTGAGGCGGCCCATCACCGTGCCGCGGCGGGCGTCCGGGACCAGGCCGGCCACCGCCGCCTGCAGGCGGATCAGGTACACCGTCGACAGGCCGCCCGACAGCGCCCAGAACCCCGCCGCCCACCACGGGCCCGGCAGCAGCGGGCAGGCCAGCAGCGGCAGCCCGGCCAGTGCCGCCGGGACGGCGACCGACCGCGGCGCCTCCCGCGGCCGGGACGCCGTGCGGGCCGCCCACCAGCCACCCAGCACGCTGCCCACCGGGTCCGCCGCCATCAGGATCCCCACCCCCGCGGACCCGATGCCGGCCGACGCCGCGTACGGCGCCGCGAGGCCTTCCGGCACCACGAGGAAGCCGATCAGGGCCGCGAACGCGTACACCGCGACCAGCACCGGCCCCGTCTTCGCCGGCGGACCGGCCGTTTTCGCGGCCCGCGCCGCCGGGCGCGGGCGCACATACGCCAGGACGACCGCCGCGCTCGTGAGGAAGGTTGCCGCGTTGACCAGCAGCGCGAGGGCCGGCCCGGTCGCCGTCACCAGGACGCCGCCGGCGCCGAACCCGGCGACCTGCACCGCCTGGATGGTGATCTGCCGCAGGCCCATCCCGGCCTGGAACAGCGGGCCCGGCAGGACGTCCGGGAGCAGCGCCAGCTGCGCGGCCTTGAACGGCGCGGACGCCAGCGTCAGCACGCCGACGAGTCCCCACAGCAGCCACAGCGGCAGCCCCGGCACGGCCATCGCGGCCGCGAGCAGTCCCCGGACGACGTCGGTCGCGACGATGACCGCCCGCCGCGGGTACCGGTCGGCCAGCCCGGACAGCAGCACGCCGCCGAGCACAGCCGGCACGAAGGTCAGCGCGTACGTCAGCGCGGTCAGCGCCGCCGAGTTCGTCCGGGCGAAGACCACCAGCGCGAGCGCGACCCGCGCGACCTGGTCACCGCCCACCGACAGGCCTTCGGCCAGCCAGAGCGCCCGGAACTCCCGGACGCGCAGCACGTCGGCGAACCCCGCCATCCACACCACCCCGGGCAGTGCACGCGCGGGACGGCCGGCCGGTTTAGCCCCCGCGGGTCAGGAGGCGACCGGTTCCTCCGCCGGTTCCGGCTTCGGGCTCAGCACGCCCGCGAACACCGCCGCCAGCACGCACAGCACCACCGGCACCGCGAAGGTGACGTTCAGCGGCATCCACCGCGTCAACCCGCCGATCAGCGCCGGTCCCGCCAGCAGACCCACGTACCCCAGCCCGACCACCCGGGCCATCAACGCCCCCGAAGCCCGCGTGTCCAGGTTGCCCGCCGCCGTGAACAGCTGCGGCACCCCGCCCGATAGGCCCAGCCCGAACAGCGCCCAGCCCACCAGCGACAGCGGCACCCACGGCGCCGCCGCGGCCGTCGTCAGGCCGACCGCCGCCAGCGTCGCGCCATAGCGGACGATCGCCGCCGGGCCCGCCCAGGCCGCCACGCGGTCGGTCAGGAACCGGCCGGTCGTCATCGCCACCGCGAACGCGCCGTACGCCAGCGCCGCCGTCGAGGACGACGTCCCCAGGACCTTCTCCATGTGCAGCGCCGCCCAGTCGTTCGCCACGCCCTCCGACAGCATCAGCGCCAGCGCCAGCAGGCCGAGCAGCCACACCACGCGCCCCGGCGTGCGCCGGCGGGCCGGCGTGGCTTCGGCGGCGGATTCCGTGACCACCGAAGGCGCGTCCGTCGGCTCCATCAGGAACCGGGCCGACACCAGGGAAAGCACCACGCACAGCAGGCCGGTGCCGGTGAGCGTCACGCCCGTCGGCACACCCGCGCCCAGCGTCGCCGCGCCGATGACCGCCGCGAACGCGCCGCCGATCGACCACATCGCATGGAACGCCGCCATGATCGGGCGCGGGTAGGCGCGTTCCACCACCACCGCGTGCGAGTTCATCCCGACGTCGATCGCGCCGTTGCCGAAGCCGAACAGGATCAGCGAAAGGCCCAGCGTCCACCACGAGTTCGCGAACCCGGGTGCGAGCAACGCGAGCCCGAGCAGGACCCCGGCCGCCGGGACCAGGCGGCGGTGGCCGAGCCGGTCGACGAGCGGCCCGGAGATCTGCATGCCCGCGAACGCCGCGCCGCCGAGCACCAGCAGCAGGCCCCCCAGCGTGCTGTGCGAGATGCCGGTCGCGCGCTCGACGTTCGGGATGTGCACGACCCACATGCCCATCGCGAACCCGTTGAGGCCGAAGAACATGAAGGTCGCGAACCGGGCGGCGCGCGGGCGGGGCGGGGCGGTCATCGGTTCTCCCAGGGGACGGCGACGTGCACGAGCACGCCGAGGCCGGCCAGCGCCGCGCGCTGGTCCTCGGGCGCGCCCGGGTCGGTGATCATTACGTCCGCGCGGTCGGCGGGACAGACGTGGGCGAGCGCGGCGCGGCCCCACTTGGCGCCGTCGGCGAGCACGATCGCCCGGGCCGCGACGTCGAGGGCGGCCCGCTTGACCTCGGCGTCGCCCAGGTCGAACGCGGTGAGCCCGGCGTCGAGGCCGAACGCGCAGGGGCTCAGCACGGCGACGTCGAAGCGCAGGGCGCGCAGCGACGCGACGGTCAGCGGGCCCACCAGGGCCTGCTCCCCCGGCCTCGGCTCGCCGCCCGGCAGGAGCAGGCGGATGTCAGGGTCGTCGGCCAGCTCCCGGGCCGCGTGCAGCGACAGCGGCATCACGGTGACCGGGCGCCCGCGCAGCAGCCGCGCGAGCTCCAGCGCGGTCGTGCCGCTGTCGAGGACGATCGTTTCGCCGTCGCGGATCAGCTCGGCCGCCGCGGTCGCGATGGCCCGCTTCGCCGCGACGGCTTCCGTCGCACGGGCGGCGAACGGCGGCTCGACCCCGGACGGCGACGCGGGGACGGCTCCGCCGTGCACCCGCCGCAGCACGCCGCGCGAGGCCAGGTGGTCGAGGTCGCGGCGCACGGTCATTTCGGACGCGCCGGTGGCCGCCGCCAGGTCCGCGACGGCCACCTGGTCGGTGTCGCGCAGCCGCTCCACGATGATCCGCTGCCGTTCCGCACTCTTCACGCCGCGATGTTCGCAAGCCACGAGCATTCGCACAACCGATTTGTTCGTCCGCTCACGTCGCTTGTCGAAACACCGCTGCGGCATGATGGTGCCGTGCACGCCGCCGAGACCACCGCGACCCCGTGACCGGGGGCTACCTGAAGGGCCGGATCCGCCGCGAGGACATCATCACGGCGGCGGCCGCGGCCTACGGCGAGCTCGGCTACCACGGCTCGTCGCTGCGCGAGATCGCCAAGCGCGTCGGGATTTCGCACGCCGGCCTCCTGTACTACTTCCCCACCAAGGAGGCCCTGCTCGCCGCCGTGCTCGAACGGCGCGACACCGAGGACTCCGAGCGGGAGCAGCTGACGGTGCCGCCCGGCCTCGAGGTGCTGCGCCACTTCGTCGCGCTCGCCGAGCACAACGTCCGCCACCCCGGGATCGTCGACCTCTACTCCCGGCTCGCCGCCGAGGCCGTCGCCCCGGACCACCCGGCGCACGAGTACTTCGTGCGCCACTACCGGGCCGCGCGCGAAGGCGTGCGCGAGTCGTTCGCGGTGCTGGCCGCCCGCGGCGAACTGCGGGACGGCGTCGACCCCGGGCTCGCGACGCTGACGTTCATCGCGCTCATGGACGGCCTGCAGGTGCAGTGGCTGACCGTCCCCGGCGACGTCGACCTGGTCGGTTCGCTGCGCTTCTACCTGCAGAACCTGCTCACCGTCCCGGTCTAGAGGGTCTTCGCGTACGGGTCCCAGTCCGCCGGGAGCAAGGGCGGGACGTCGACCGTGCTGCCGACGTCCACCGCCTGGCCGCGGGTCATCGACTCGTCGATCGCCAGCATCGTGTCGAGCACGTGGTAGGCCAGCTCGCCGGACGCGCGTTCCGGCACACCGGCCCGGATCGCCCGCGCCAGTTCCAGGGTGCCGGTGCCGCGCGACGCCGCGTGTCCTGCCGCCGGCAGCTCTTCCGGCTGGTCGTGGCCGAGCAGGTGCAGCCGGGTCGGCTCGTCGAACCGGTTGGGGTCCGGCAGCACGGCGGTGCCGAGCGTGCCGGTCAGCTCCACCAGCCCGGTCCGCTTGAGTGCCGAGTCGAAGCTCAGCACCAGCTGCGCCGAGGCGCTTTCGAACTCGACGAGAGCGGTGACCGTGGTCGGCACCAGCACCGGGAACTCCGTCCCCGCCCGCGGCCCGGACCCCACGACCCGGGTGTCGCGCGCCCGCCCGCCGGCCCCGGTGACGCGCCGGACCGGGCCCAGCAGGTGCACCAGCGTCGTCAGGTAGTACGGGCCCATGTCGAGCAGCGGCCCGCCGCCGGCCTGGAAGTAGAACTCCGGCGCCGGGTGCCACACTTCCGGCCCCGGCACCTGGAACAGGGCCAACGCGGTCAGGGGACGCCCGATCCGGCCCGCGTCGACGCTCCGGCGCGCGGTCTGCAGCGCGGCGCCGAGCACGGTGTCGGGCGCGCTCGCCACGCGCAATCCCTTCTCCCGTGCTCGGTCCAGCAGCTTGCGGCCGGTCTGGCGGTCGAGCGCGAGGGGCTTCTCCGCCCAGACGTGCTTGCCCGCCTCCAGGGCCGCGAGCCCGACGTCGACGTGCGAGGCCGGGAGGGTCAGGTTGACCACGATCTCGACTTCGGGGTCGGCGAGCAGCTCGGCCACCGTGCCCGAATGCGGCACGCCGTGGGCCGCCGCCTGGGCCGCCGCGCGCCCGGTGTCGAGGTCGGCAACCCACCGCACGCTGACGTCCGGGAAGCTCGTCAGGTTTTCGAGGTAGGTGCCGCTGATGACGCCGGCGCCGATGATCCCGACGCCGACCGGCCCGCCGGTCACCGGCCCGCGCCGGTCAGGAAGGCGTGGCTGGCGGCGATGGCCTCGAAGACGTCGCCGTCGTAGGCGTCGAACTCGACCACGCGCAGCGCGTCCGGCGCGGCGGCGAGCACGTCGGTGACGGGCAGCCGGCCCTGTCCGGCGGGCACCTGGCCGGTGGCGTCGGTGGCCAGGCCGCCGTCCTTGACGTGGATCGCGCGGACGCGGTCGCCGAGCCGGCGCAGCAGGGCGGGTGCGTCCTCGCCGCCCGCCGTGGCCCAGTAGGTGTCGACCTCCAGCGCGACGGCCGGATCGAGCTGGTCGGCGAACACTTCGAAGGCGCTGCGGCCGTCGATCCGGGACTCCAGCTCCCACCAGTGGTTGTGGTAGCCGACCTGGACACCGTGTTCGGCCGCGAGCTTGGCGGCGGCGTTCAGCGCGTCCGCCGTGGCGGCGATGTCGGCCGGGTCCTGCCACTGCTCCGGCTTGACGAGCGGGTCGATGACCAGGCCGATGCCCAGCTCGGCGGCCGCGGTGAAGACGGCCGCCTGGTCGGCGCCGATCAGGCGGGCGTGCGCGCTCGGGGCGCTCAGGCCGTTCGCCGGCAGCCCGGCCCGCAGCGCTTCGACGTTCTCGACGACCCCGTACGGCTCGACGCGCGTGAAGCCGATCGCGGCGAGCCGCCGCAGGGTGTCGGCGGGATCGGCCGCGAAGGCGTCGCGGACCGAGTACAGCTGCACGGAATGCTCGCTCATCACCGGCTCCTGGAGGTCACGGGGTTCGCTGAATTTCTACCACCTGGTCAAAATTGGCACCAGGGATTTCCCGCCTGGTCAGCCGGACGGCCGCACCGGCGTGCCCGGGCTCACCGCCGTCGTTTCGACAGGCACCGTTTTGGCGAGGGCCGGTTGGGGCAGTAACGCTGGGACGAGGTCAGGGCCGATCCGACCCGGGAGGTGCCGGTAGTGGACAGGGCAGGGGACGAAGTGGACACGGGGGCCGTCGGGCACCCGGCGTCCCGTCGCGACCTGACGGAACTGTCCGAGGCCGCACGCGACCTCGACCGCCGGATCGAGCAGCACCTCGCCCGGCTGCGCCGCGAACGCGCCGAGCGTGCCTGGGACGACATTCCCGACCAGCGGCTCCGGCCGAGCGGCTGACCTCGCGTTCACCGCGCGGACCCGGGCTACTACGCTGGGTGGCTCCACGCCACGCGCCGAAGTACTGCGAGGTCGCCATGTCCGAGACGCTGTCCCCCAGCCAGAAGCCGGTGGGGGTCGACCCCGAGCGGCCGAGCATCGCCCGGATCTACGACGGGTTCCTCGGCGGCCACAACTTCTACGAGGTCGACCGCGTGGTGATGGAGAAGATCCGCGCGACGGTCCCGGAAGCGGTCGACATCGCCCGCGGAAACCGCGGTTTCCACAACCGAGCGCTGCGGATGCTGGCCGCCCAGACCAAGATCCGGCAGTTCGTCGACTGCGGGTCCGGGCTGCCGACGGCGGAGAACACGCACCAGATCGTCCAGCGCATCGACAAGGACCACACGGTCGTCTACATCGACAACGACCCCGTGGTCCTCGCGCACGGCCGGGCGCTGCTCGTGGAGAACGACTTCACGCACATGGTCGAGGCGGACATCTTCAAGCCGGAAGAAGTGCTCGGCCACGAGGACGTCCGGCAGCACATCGACTTCTCGGAGCCGGTCGCGCTGCTGCACGTCGGCACGATGCACCACTTCGAGGGCGACGGCGCGGCCGACGTCATGCGGGAGTACATCGACGCGCTCGCCCCGGGCTCGTACGTGGTGCTGTCGCACTTCTTCGACCCCGAGGTGCCGGAGCTGACCGCGATCGCCAAGCGCATCGAGGACATCCTGACCCAGGGCCCCCTCGGCGCCGGCCGGTTCCGCACGCGGGCGGAGATCGAAGCCATGCTGCCGGGCCTGGAGTTCCTCCAGCCGAACGCGACCTCCGAGCCGGGCCTCGCGGTGTGCGACGAGTGGTGGCCGGACGGCCCCCGGCTCACCCCGCTGTCGGGCTCGGCCAAGTGCGTGGCCGGGATCGTCGGCGTCAAGCGCTAGCTTGGCTCGCCACCGCAGTGGTCCGCGGTTCCGGTTCGCCGAACTGCACCACCCGGGCTCTGTCCACCGTGGACAGAACACCTAGGGCGCGTTCGGCGAGACCGGATCAGATCCCGCAGAGGGAGCACCGTCGGCCGGGTCGCGCGCCAATCCACCCGTATTCTCCCGGAAGAAAGGCGCGCCACCTCTGACGAACCTGCGACGAAGGCGAACCCGGAAAGGAACTTTCAGGCTCGCGCGAAGCCGCCCGTCTCGGTACCCCTGGGGCGTTCGGTGGACAACCAAGTTGTTCAAGTACTCGAAGTACTCTTGCCAGCGCCCCGGATCAGCGGAACCAGCCGCTCTGCGTTTCGCACGCTCGACCACCACGAGCGGATACAATTTTTTCCATGAGTCCGCTATCGAGCCGCCCAGGTAGCCGGCGACAGGCTCGATGTCGATGATGTCGTGGAGCACCAGCGCGCCGAGGTTGTCATAGAACCAGGCCAGGTCACGAACGAGTTCTCTTTCGTCCGCGGGCAAGCCCTCCAGCCCACGGGAAAGATCGTAGGTGGAGAGTTCGGCGTGGATGAATCCGCGCGCGGGCCAACCGGTCGCCCCGGTGCTCCCTGAAGAGATCCACCAGGACGGAGATCGAGTTGGAATGCCTGGAGAGCCGGGTCTGCCGCCGGGTGTTCGCCAGGGACGCCACCAAGGCGACTATCGACAGTACCAGCGCCGCGAGTTGCATTGAGCTGTCACCTCTCTGCCACTAGCTCCACCGCGGTCATGTCAAGCATGGGAACCGTGCTAAGGCAGCGGCACCTGCGCGGCCGCCGGTTCCTCCTCTGCACTGTCCTCAGTGGACGCCTCGCCGCGCATCCACTTCAGCTTCACCTCGAACTGGCCCTGCAACCCCGTGCGCGCGATCACCGCGCCGGCCTGGGCGTCCAGCTTGACGCCGAACTTGAGCTCGACCTCGTCCGGGCCCAGGTCGCGGAACTGGGCCAGCGCCGCGCCCGCTGCCGCGCGGACCTCGTTCAGTGCGTGCTCGAACGTCGTCGTCGCCTTGCGGAGCACCCCCGATGGCGCCGAAGCGCGCTCGAAGCCGGGTTCCACCTCCACTTCGACGAGCACCGATCCGCCGTCGGCCAGCGGGAAACGCACTAATTCCGGCAAGTGATCCTCCAAGGCGGCACCGATCAACAAGACAAATCCAGCCACTGCTCCGGGCCGATGCCGCGGCGCACCTGTTCCAGCTCGGCGAGCAGCCCGTCCTGCCCGTCCAGGCGGTCCGGGTGGACCAGGTACTCCAGCACCGCCTGGGAGAACGCGCTGCTCATCGCCGACGGCATCAGGTCCGACGCGTCGAAGCACAGGTCGGTGCCCTGCGCGAGGGTCGTCGCGATCCGCCGGGTGACGTCGCTGCGGTAGACGCCTTGCCCGACGAGCCGCTGGTGCACCGAGAACGTCGTCCCGCCCGACGGCCAGATGCGCTGGCCCGCCTCGCTGGCGAGGTAGACGATGAGCTTCCGGGCGGCCGGCGTGTCGTGGAACATCGCCGCGAGGTCGGCCGAGACCTCGACGGGACCGCCCGCCCCCGCGCCCGGGAACGGGAAGAACCGGAAGTCGCGGTCGGGTACGGGTGGTCCCGGGAGCGCACCGTACCCGCCGATCGCGAACGAGCCCAGGTGCTCCCAGACGCACCCCGGCGGTTCGGCGAACATCGCTTTGCCCGCGTCGGCGAACGACGTCAGCACCGCCGCCGTGCTGTCGCCGCGGACCGCGCCCGGCGCCAGCACCAGGTCGCCCCAGCTCCGCCATGCGGCCCGCACCGCCGGGTCGGTCCACGGCAGGGTGCCGGCCGCCCAGGCGCTGTAGACCCGCGGGCCGGCGCTGTGCAACAGGATGTCCTCGATCCAGTCGGTGCCCGGGAACCCGGAGTTCGGCGGGGCACCCATGCCGAGGCACCAAGGACGTTGCCCGCCCGCGGCGAGCTGCCGCGACGTCGCCAGGAGCTGGTCCCAGGTCGCCGGGGCCGGCCCGGTGAACGTCTTCGGCGAATACCAGACGATGCTCTTCAGGTCGGCCTTGACGGCGACCGCGTACATCGCGCCGCGCCCGAGCTGCTGCAGCTTCAGCCATGGCGGGCTGTACGTCTCGGCCGCCGCCGCGCCGAGGACGGCATCCAGCGGCTTCAGGTCGCCCGAGTGCGCGTACCGGGCGAGCTCGGCCGGGTTGGACAGCACCGCCACGTGGGGCGGGGTGCCCTGCTGCAGGTCGCCACGCAGCACCTGGTTCTGCGCGCGGGTGCCCTGGTACCGCGTCAGGATCCCGGTCTCGCGGGTGAAGCCGTCGAGCACGCGCTGGAACGCGGCCTGCTCGTCGCCGGTCCACGGGCCGAGCACGGTCACGACCTCCGCACCGGGTTCGGCGGAGCAGGCGGGTACCCCGGCCGCCAAAGCGGCGGCCAGCACGGCCACGGCGAAGCGTTTCCTCATCGGCTTCTCGCTCCCCGGAACCGGTATTCGTCGAGCCGGGGCTGCAGGCCGCCCGCGGCCAGCACCCCGATTCCCGCGGCCAGCACGGGAATCCCGTAGCCGAGTAGCCCGTTCCAGCCCGGCTCCGTGAGCCCCGGCAACGCCGGCTCGTCGATGTCGGCCGCGGGCGGGCCCTCGGGCGGGGAGGCCGTCGCGGCAACAAACGCGTCCACCGTGTCGCCGCAGGCTGCCACTCCTTCGGTACGGCACGAGGTGACCAGCACCCGGGCGAGCGACGCCTGGGCCTGGCCGGCGGCTGTCGTCGTCGCGGCGGAGCGTGCGTCCACCGTCCGCTCCAGCGCGGCACCGCTGTCCCGGGCGCCGGACTGGACTCCGAGCAGCAGCGCCGTCCCCGCCCCCAGCACCACCAGCGCCGCCGTCGCGGCGAGCAGCGCGGAGTTGACCGTCCGCCGGAACCGGCGGGCGAGGAAGCGCTGGGTCCGGATCAGCAGGGCGAGCAGAAGCAGCACCGGCACCGCCCACAGCAGCGTGATCGCCGGGTCCAGCCAGTCGGTGCCGAGCTGCCTGTCCAGCGCGGCGCGCTGGGCCACGGCCAGGGTGTCGAGCCGCGCGAGGATGCCGTTCTCCTTCGCGGTCAGCAGGTCGGCCGCGGACTGCAGGTCGCTCGCGGCGAGCGCGCCGCCGTTGTCCTGCCGGAAGTGGGCGCCGGCCTGCCCGATGACGCTGTTGTACGCGGGCAGCAGCCCTTCGATGAGCCGCAGCGTCTGGCTGCCCTGCTCGCCGGCCGCGTTGTGCTCCGCGACCTGGGCGAGCTGCTGGCCGGCCAGCGCGATCTCGTCCTCGTACTGTTCGCTGGGGCCGGTCAGGCGCGCGTGACCGTGCTCGAAGGCGGCCACCGCGGCGCCGTGGGCGGCCACGAGCGCCTCCCTCGCCAGCGACACCTCGGTCACGGCCGGCGCGGTGCGTTCGCGGACCTCGGCGATGCTCGCCCGCACCCCGAGGAAGGTCGCCAGCGCGGTCACCAGCACCAGCGCGCTGCCGGCCACCAGCCCGAGCCGCAGCCACCACAGGGTCTTGCGCGTGGTGCTCGTGGCGCTCACGACGGATCCTCGAACGGTTCGCCGCACCGCCCGCAGCGCTTCGCCGACGGCCGCGCTTTATGTCCACAATGGACACACTCACGCGGCGCACCACCGTCTTCCGGACGGAGCGGCGCGGCGACGGGTTCGGCGGTGTAGGTGGAGATGGTCGACCCGAGCACGAGCGAGAACCCGTCGCGGGGGCGGACGTTCTCCTTGATCGCGACGGCGCCGTCGTCGCGGACGTCGATCAGGCGGCCCAGGCGCTTGAGGATCTCCGCGTTGCCGAGGTCGGTGGCCAGCCGGTACGCGGTGCCCCATTCCCGCGCCGCCTCCGCCCGGTCTTCGCGCTCGAAGGCGTCCCAGCCCGCGCGGACCGCCCGGCCCAGCTCGGCCTGCCCGGTGATGCGGGCGACGTTCTCGTCCGGCACGCTCGAGAGCGCCAGGTCGTCGGTCAGGTAGCCGACGACCGGGAACTGGTCGCTCACCACGGTGTCCGCGCCCTCGAGCAGCGTGACCGTACCCAGCAGCCTGTCTTCGTGGCGGGTCAGCTCCGCCGCTTCGACGTCGAGGCAGAGGTGGTACTCGCGTTGCTCGTCGCCCCACGCGCCGGTGGGCAGCTCGAGCACGCGGCCGCCGGCCCGGCACTGCGCGGTGAGGTCCACTTCGGTCGGGAAGACCTGCTTGACGAACCTCAACCTGCTGTAGGGCATCGTGGTCAGCCGCAGCCGCAGGTCCGGCACCGTCCGGCCCATCGCCTGCTCGACCAGCCGCCGGAAGTCCCCGGCGAGCTCGGCGTCCTCCAGCACCGCGTCGGCGCTGCCACGCAGCACGGACGCGATGCGCTGCAGGTCCCGCGGCTCCCAGTCGTCACCGATTCCCCGGGCGTCGCAGGCGAACTCGCCCCGGCAGCGCTCGAGCGCGGCCTCCAGCGCGCCCGTGCGGTCGGACTCGTTCTTGCCGTCGGTCAGCAGCACGGCGTGCCGGATCGCGGTGGAATTGCGCGCGAAGAGCTCCCGGGCCAGGTCCAGCCACTGGCTCATCGCCGTGCCGCCGCCGGCGATGAGACCGGAGACGGCCGTCTTCGCTTCGTGCCGGGTCCGCGGGCCGGCCACGGCCAGCTCCGGGGTCGCCGGGTAGACCAGCTCGGCGTGCGCGGTGCACTCCACCACCCCGAACAGCACGCCGTCGCGCAGGGAGTCGACGGCGACCCGGCAGGCGTGCCGCGCGGCCTCGATCTTCGTGGGGGGCCAGTCCATCGAGCTGGAGCAGTCCACCAGCAGCAGTTCCGCGGTCTGCGGCACGCCGTCCGCCACCGTCGCCCCGGCGTCGCCCACCCGCACGGTGAGCACGGCGTCCATCCGCTCGTCCGAGGGGGCCAGGTACTTGTTCTGGCTCAGCTGCAGGGTGAACGACGGGGTTTCGGGCATCCGATCACCTTCTCGTCTTCGGCCGGACGGAGTTGGCGAGGTCGACGAGCACGCCGTGGTCGTTGCGGTCCCGGGCCCGCTCGGCGAGCCGGCGCAGGGACTGCTCCAGCAGCGTGCGCAGCCCGCGGTCGGTGACGCGCTCGCCGAGCAGGGCACCGCCGTTCCAGCCGGGCTGGGCGCCGTGACCGAGGGCGTCCAGTGCCGCCTCGCGGACGAGCGTCTCCAAGCGGTCCTGGGACTCGCCGTCGAGGTAGAGCTCGGGCAGCCGCCGCGCCGCGTCGGCGAGGTCGTCGGGGCCCGGCGGCCCGGACGGCAGGCGGGCCACCCGGATCCGCACGGCGGCGATCCGCGCGGCGTCGTAGTGGCGCGAGATCGGCGGGACGGCGTCCAGAAGGGCGACCGCGCCGTCGCGGCCCCGATCCCGCAGGTGGCTCCTGGCCAGGCCGAAGACGGCGCTGACCTGACCGTGGTCGCGGTGCCACACCGAGCGGTAGCAGCGCTCGGCCTGCCGGATGTCCCCGCGCAGTTCGGCGCAGAAGCCGAGCGCGAGCTTCGGTGCGAGCTCGCCCGGCCACGCGCGGTGCACCCGGTCGAACGCCGCCGCGGCCGGCTCGGTGTCGCCGCGGACGAGCGCCAGCAGGCCGTGGTGCCAGGCCGCCCGCCAGTCGCGCGCGGCCTCGGCGCCGAGCAGCTCTTCGGCCCTCGACAAGGTCACGGCCGCGCGGTCGGAGTCGCCCACCGCGACCAGCGCCCGCGTCCGGGCGAACTCGATCTCGACCGAGCGTTCGCCGAAGAACGCGAGCTTGTCCAGCCAGCGGTGCGGTCCCGGCGCGCCGGCGGCGGCGATGAACTCCGCCGCCGGGTCGTCCGGCGCGACCCGCGGAAGCGGGAGCCGGCCGGCGCCGTCGGCGGCGCGCGGCAGCCCGTGACCCAGTTCCCCGGCCCGGGAGGTGCCGGCGACCCAGCGGTCGAGACCGGGCACCGCGCCGAGGCCGTCGTCGAGCAGTTCGGCGGTGTCCTCGAACAGCGCCGACGGCACCGGGCGCGGCCGTTCGTCGCGCAGCGAAAGGATTTCCCGGCGCACGCCGTCGAGCTGCTCGGCCATCTCGGCCGCGGTGGCGAACCGCCGCTCGAACGGCGCGACCGCGCGCTCGAGGACCCGGCGCAGGGAATCGACACCGCCGGCGACGCGGTCCGGGTCGGTGGCCTCACCCGCGGCGTCCAGCAGCACCTGCAGCGTCCGGCCCACGGTGTGCAGGTCGGACCGGACGGTCAGGCCGTGCCGGGTCAGCTCGTGCGCCGGCACCTGGAACCCCTCGGTCCCGACGCTCGGACTCGCCGAGTCGTCGATCGCGCGGGCCGCGCCGAGATCGATGACCTTGACGCGCTTGTCGCCGTGGATCACGTTCTCCGGCTTCATGTCGCAGTACAGCAGGCCCTCGCCGTGGAGGTAGTCGAGCGCGCCGAGGATCGCGCGGCCGTAGACGATGACGTGCTCCACGCGCGGCGGCGGCCCCTTGACGAGGAGGTCGCGCAGGGACCGGCCGCCGACGTACTCCATCACCAGGTAGGTGTCCGGCTCGCCACCGGTGGGCGGGGTGTGCTCGACGAAGTCGGTGATCCGCACGATGTTCGGGTGGTCGAGCCGGATGAGCACGTCCCGCTCGACCCGCGCGAGCGCGCGCAGCATCGCGCTTTCGCTGTTGATCACGCCCTTGAGCACGACGTGCTGGCCGGCGAGCGCGGTGTCGGCGGCCAGGTACACCCAGCCGAGCCCACCGCGGGCGAAGCAGCCGAGGACCTCGTAGCGGTCGCCGACCCGCTCCTCGGGCGAAAGCTTCGGCAGGAAGGAGAACCGCTCGCCGCAGCTCTCGCAGAACCCTTCGGCGAACGCGGGTTCGCCGGCGTAGGCACGGCCCACCGGTTCGCCGCAGCGGCCGCAGAATCGGTGCTGCTCCGGGTAGTCCGGATCGGCGAGGACCAGCTTCTCGGGATCCGGTACTTCGACCGCGGGCAGCGACTGGAAGTCGGTTTCCCCGCCCCACAGCTCGACACTGCGCCGGGTGCTCTCCGGAGCGGGCGTGCTCAGCACGACGGTGGGGGTTTCGACCGGCACCCGGCGGTGGCCGCGCACCTCGCAGAACCCCGCCGGCCCGACGGGCTGCCCGTGACACCACATCGGCTCGGCGGTCATGAGCCGGCCAGCCGGTGGCGGACCGCGCGCACGTAGCGCTCGACCAGTTCCGCGGCCGCCGCCGGGTCGCCGGGGACCGCGGTCAGCGCCGCCATCGCCGGGCGGTACAGCCCGGCCAGTTCCTCGTCCTCCATGAAGCCCGCGTCGGTCGCCTTCGCGTTGTAGCCGCGGAGCCGTCCGCGCAGTTCGTCGTGCCGGGCGGCGTGCGCATCGAGGTCGGCGTGCAGCCGGACGAGCTCCCGGCGGGCCGCTTCGGCGTCGCGCTCGGTCACCGTCAGCGCGCGCCGGACGCGGCCGGGATCGATGCGCTCGCCCGCCGAGCGCAGCGCGGCCAGCCGCAGGCGCAGGTCCGCGGCGTGGCCGGGCACTTCGGCCGCCGGGTGCGCGCGCGTACCGACCTGGGCGGCCCGCTCCCGTGTCCGCTCCTCTTCGTGCTCCACCATTTCGACCAGCAGCGCCAGCCGGTCCAGCCGCCGCGCGTTCCGCTCGCTTTCCCAGCGGCGGGCCAGGCGCACGCCGGGCGAGTCCGGCCCGCTGAACTGGACGAGCACGGTGGCTCCCTTGTCCATCAACGGTTTGACCGCGCCGGTCAGCACCTCCTCCGGCGCGCGGGCGGCATCGACCCCGGCCACCGCCACGGCGACGTCCTCCGGGTTGGTCGCGAGCACCGTGGTGACCTCCTCGGTGCTGATGCCGGCGCTGACGTTCTCGGCCACCTCGTCGGCGGTCTTGCCGGTGGCGTCGACGATCGCGGCGAGCCGGTCGCCCCGGCCCGGCCGGGACCCGCGGCGTTCGCGCCGGACCTGGGTCAGGAAGTCCCGGACCACCGCCGAGTCGCGGTCGCCGATGACGACGACCAGCGGACCGGACGGCGGCCGCGGCGGCTCGCCCACCCACCGGGCGACCTCCGGGACGTGCCGGACGATCGTCTCGACCGGGATCAGGTAGGCGAGCCCGAGCCGTTCGTCGGTGTATTCGGTGACCACCATGCCGAGCACGGCGTCGGTGGCCTTGTCGATCACCCCGGCGCCGCTGAACCCGCGGCGGACCCGTTCGCCGGGCGGCTTCGAGTTCAGCTGGACCCACTCGCTGGCCGCCCCGGCCGGGCCGGCCAGCTCGGCGTCGTTCACCCACACGCCGTGCTGGTGCGGCGGCGGGAAGCCGTAGGTGTGGACCACCCGGTCGCGGACGGCGCCGAGGCGCACCAGCGGCGCACCCGGCACGCCGGGGAACGCCTCGCTCAGCTCCAGCAGCGCGATGTCCCCGCGGCCGTCGGGCAGCGGCGGCACCCAGCACCCCGGCCGGACGCCGGCGTACGCCTCCGGCATCCCGGGCAGGCCGACGAAGCGGACCACGAGCTGCCCGGCCGGGCACTCGGGTGGCGAAAGCGTTTCCGCGCTGACGGCCTGCACGACGTGCGCGCAGGTCAGCACCGTGGATTCGCCCAGCAGCATGCCGGCACCCAGTGTCCGGCCCGACGAGTCCAGCAAGCACACCCGCCACGGTTCCGAATCCCCCGCGCGCCCAGCGGACAAATCCCCGTTGTGCTCCCTCACCGGGAGCGACCTTACGGCGGCGCACCGACAGTCCGGGCGCGGTTCGCCCGCTTCCCCCGGCAGACCACCCGAACGGCCGCAGGGGCGCCGGGCCGTCGTGGGCAACTCACCACCCGGCGGACGGCCCGGTAGGAAACGGCCGTCTCAGGCGAGCGTGCGCAACCGGCGGAGCGCGAAGTACACCAGTGCCGCCGTCAGCAGCACGAAGATCCCCGTCTCGATGCCCTGGAACGTCCAGAACCGGTCGCCCGGCTGGTACTGCAGCCAGTTGTACGCGCCGGGACCGGCCTCGCTCTGCCCGCAGCCGCCGGGGCCGCACGGGCCGATCTCCGCGTTGGGCAGCACCATCTCCCCCGCCGCGTTGCGGACGCCTTGGGACAGTACCCAGTCGCCCGACGCCGTGTTCGGTGTCCGGTTGCCGTCCGGGAAGAACGTCAGTGCCTGCGCGGGGAGGTAGCGCGGCCGGGCCAGGACCTCGATCGCGACGCGGACCGCCGCGAAGCCGGCCAGCGCGATCCCCATGGCGGGCAGCACCTTGCGCCAGTACGTTCCCGCGAAGACGCCCAGCGCGAGCGCGAACAGCGTGTACGCGATCGGGACGACGCCCTGGACGTCGAAGGACAAGTACCCCAGCCGTCCGGTGCTCGCGGTGACCAGCGGCTCGAACCACCAGGAGACGCCGAGCGCGTACACGACGGCCAGCACCGCGGTGATCCCGCCGACCAGGCCGAACTTGACCAGCGCCCAGTGGAGGCGGCTGACGCCCTGCGTCCACACGAGACGGTGGGTGCCCTGCTCGACCTCGCGGGCGACCAGCGGCGCGCCGAAGAACACGCCGACCAGCACGGGCAGGACCACGAACAGCACGGCGACGAACACCATGCCGCCGAACTGCTGCTGGAACTGGTGGCCGAGGCCGCCGCAGCGACTGACCTCCTCGGTCTGGGTGATCATCGACGCGCTGCCGAGCGCGGCCCGGCACGCGGGCAGGCCGAGGCTGTCGAACGTCGTGTGCATCGCCAGGCCCGTCGGCACCATGATCGCGGCGAGCGCGACCAGGGCGCCGAGCGTGAACAGCGCCTGCTTGCGGTGCTGGCGCCAGGTCAGCCAGATCATGCCGGCACCCCCCACGCGGTAGCGGCGACGCGGGGCTCCGTGTCGGCGAGGTGGGCCAGCACCAGGTCCTCCAGCGTCACTTCGTGCTCCGTCCACAAGGGATCGACCGGCCCGTCGCCGCGGCGGACGAGCAGGGTCGACTGACGTTCGGTGTGGCTCGCGCGGACCACCTTCGCGACCCCGGCGATCGACTCGCTGCCGGCCCGCGGGCCGACCAGCGTGCGGTGCGTTTCGAGCAGTTCGTCGACGGGTCCGGTCAGCTGGACCCGGGACTGCTGCAGGACGACGAGGTAGTCGCAGCTGCGTTCGAGGTCGGCGAGCAGGTGCGAGGACAGCAGGACGGTCGTCTCGCTGTCGGCCACCGCGCCCATCAGCGTCTGCATGAACTCGCGGCGTGCCAACGGGTCCAGGCTCGCGATGGGCTCGTCGAGCAGCAGCAGCCTCGGGCGCTTGGCCAGGGCCAGCGCCAGCGCGACCTGCGCCCGCTGCCCGCCGGACAGCTTGCCCACCGGCCGGTCCGGCGGGATGCCGAGCATGGCGAGCCGTTCGCGGGCCAGCGCGGCGTCCCAGCGGCGGCGGTTCAGCTTGCCGCCCATCGTGACGAGCTCCGCGGCGGTGAAGTCGCGGTACAGCGGGGTGTCCTGCGCGACGAACCCGACGTCCGGGAGCACGGACCGCGGGTCGCGGCCGAACACGAGCACCTCTCCCGCGTCGGGGCGCAGCAGCCCGACGGCCAGGTGCAGCAAGGTCGTCTTGCCCGCGCCGTTCGGGCCCACCAGCGCGGCGATTCGCCCGGCGGGCACCTCCAGCGCGCAGTCCTGCAACGCCCAGGTGCGCCCGTAGCGCTTGCCCAGCGCCCGGGCCTGCACGGCCAGCTCCATCTCCGCCAACTCCCTACGCAAGGTCGCGGGGCACCCGGGTGCCGCGCAACGTGGTCTCGATCAGGGCGGCGATGTCGTCGGGCGACATCCCCGCGGCTTCGGCGCGCTCCAGCCAGGCCACCAGCTCGTCGCGCAGCCGCCCCTGGCTGCCCAGCGACGGCCCGGCCAGGCTGCCGGTGACGAACGTGCCCACCCCCGGCCGGCCTTCCGCGAGTCCTTCCAGGATCAGCTCGCGGTAGGCCTTGAGCACGGTGTTCGGGTTGATCGCCAGCGCCTCGGCCACATCCCGCACCTTCGGCAGCTGGTCGCCGGGGCGCAGCAGGCCGACCCGCAGCGCCTGCTTCACCTGGACGACGAGCTGCATGTACGTGGCGACCCGCGAGCGGCCGTCCAGGACGAACTCGATCACCCGGCACCTTCCTATTGTCCTACGACATTAAGACAACACCCGCGAACGCACCGCTGTCAAGGAACGCCCGCCGGGCATAAGGTTCCGATCAAGAGGCACACCGGCACCAGGAGGCAGGCATGTCGTTGTTGGACGGGCTGAGCAAGGCGATTGCCGGGGGAACGATCGAGATCGTCGATCTCACCGCCCCGCTGAGCGCGAGCACGCCGATCCTGCAGCTGCCGGAGCCGTTCGCCAACACGATCCCGTTCCGGCTGGAGGAGATCAGCCGCTACGACGAGCGCGGCCCGCGGTGGTACTGGAACGACATCCACACCGGCGAGCACACCGGCACCCACCTCGACGCCCCCGTCCACTGGGTGTCCGGAAAGGAGGGTCACGACGTTTCGCAGGTGCCGCTCAAGACCCTGGTCGCGCCCGCGGTCGTGCTGGACTTCTCGGCCCGTGCCGCCGAGGACCCGGACTTCCTCCTGTCGGTCGACGACGTCCGCGCCTGGACGGCCGAGCACGGCCCGCTGCCCGACGGCGGCTGGCTGCTCTACCGCACCGGCTGGGACGCGCGCAGCGACGACCAGGAGCGGTTCCTCAACGCCGACGAGACCGGATCGCACGCCCCCGGCGTCTCCCCCGAGTGCGCGCGGTGGCTCGCCGAGGAAAGCCCGATCACCGGGCTCGGCGTCGAGACCGTCGGCACCGACGCGGGTCAGGCGCCCGGCTTCGAACCGATGTTCCCGTGCCACGAACTCCTGCTGGGTGCCGGCAAGCACGGCCTGACGCAGCTGCAGAACCTCGCCACGCTGCCGCCGACCGGGACGCTGCTGGTCGTCTCGCCGCTGCCGATCGTCGGCGGCTCCGGCAGCCCCGCCCGCGTGCTGGCCCTGGTGGAGCGGTGAACGTCGCCGAACTCGTCGGCCGCACGCTGGCCGGCCTCGGCGTCGGCACGGCGTTCGGGGTGGTGGGCAGCGGCAACTTCGAGGTGACGAACGCGCTGCGCGCGGGCGGCGTCCGGTTCGTCGCCGCCCGCCACGAAGGCGGCGCCGCGAGCATGGCCGACGCCTACGCCCGGATGAGCGGGAAGGTCTCGGTGCTGTCGCTGCACCAGGGCTGCGGGCTGACCAACGCCGTCACCGGGATCACCGAGGCCGCCAAGAGCCGGACGCCGATGCTCGTGCTCACCGCGGACTCGGCCGCCGCGTCGGTGCTGTCCAACTTCCGCATCGACCAGGACGGGCTGGCCGCCGCGGTCGGCGCGGTGCCGGAACGCGTGCACTCGGCCGCGAGCGCGGTCGACGACACCGTGCGGGCCTTCCGGACCGCGTGGCAGCAGCGCCGGACGGTGGTGCTGAACCTGCCGCTGGACGTCCAGGCCGAGCCCGCGCCACCGGGAGCGCTGTCGCTGCCTCCTGTCGAGGGGCCGGCTCCGATGCGGCCGGACATCGGCGCGGCGGCGGACCTGGCGGACCTGCTGATCGCCGCCGAACGGCCGGTGTTCATCGCCGGCCGGGGCGCCCGCGGGAGCCGGAAGCCGTTGCGGGAGCTGGCCGCGCGGTCCGGCGCGCTGCTGGCCACCTCGGCCGTCGCGCACGGGCTCTTCCACGGTGATCCGTTCGCGCTGGGCATCTCGGGCGGGTTCGCGTCGCCGACGGCCGCCGAGCTGATCGCGGGCGCCGACCTCGTCGTCGGGTGGGGGTGCGCGCTGAACACGTGGACCACCCGCCACGGCAAGCTGCTCAGCCCGCACGCGGACCTCGTCCAGGTCGACCTCGAGCAGAGCGCGCTCGGCGCCCACCGGCCGATCGACCTCGGCGTCGTCGGCGACGCCGGGTGCACCGCGGAAGACGTCCTGAGCGAGCTGGGCGACCACCAGGCGGTCGGCTACCGCACCGAAGAGGTCGCCGCCCGGATCGCGGCCGGCCGCTGGACCGACGTCGAGCACGAGGACCTCTCCCGTGAGGGCCGCATCGACCCGCGCACCCTGAGCAAGCTGCTCGACGAGCTGCTGCCGGCCGAGCGGATCGTCGCGATCGACTCCGGCAACTTCATGGGTTACCCGAGTGCGTACCTGTCGGTGCCCGACGAGCAGGGGTTCTGCTTCACGCAGGCGTTCCAGAGCATCGGGCTGGGCCTGGGCACGGCGATCGGCGCGGCGCTCGCCCGCCCGGACCGGCTCCCGGTGCTGGGCACGGGTGACGGCGGGTTCCACATGGCACTGTCCGAACTGGACACGGCGGTCCGGCTCGGTCTGCCGCTGGTGGTGATCGTGTACAACGACGCCGCCTACGGAGCGGAGGTTCACCACTTCGGCGACGCGGACATGACCACGGTCCGGTTCCCCGACTCCGACCTCGCCGCGATCGGCCGCGGCTTCGGGTGCGCGGGGGTGACGGTCCGCTCCGCCGAAGACCTGTTCGCGGTGCGCGAGTGGCTCGCGGGTCCGCGCGCCGAACCGCTGGTGATCGACGCGAAGATCGCCGACGACGGCGGTTCCTGGTGGCTCGCGGAGGCGTTCCGGCACTGACCCGGCCTTGACAGCGACTCGGCCGGGGCTGGATGCTGAGCGAGTTGTCCTACTGTCGTAAGACAGCAGGTTTTCTGCTTCTGGGGAGTTGTCATGCGCTTGTTCATCTTGGCCGTACTCGCGGCCACCACCCTGGTAGCCGCACCCGCCGACGCGGGTCAGCCCCGGCCACCGTCCGACCCGGCGGGCACGCTGCTCGCCGCGTTCGACACGCATCCGATCGTCGCGAAGTCCAGCCCGGACGTCGGGCCGTTCGTGTTCGACCTGATCCGCGACCCGCGCTTCCCGGGCCGGGTGAACGACATCGCGGTGGAGTGCGGGAACTCGCGCCTCCAGCCACTGCTGGACGCCTACATCGGCGGTGCGGACGTGCCGGACATCAGCCGGGTCTGGCGCGACACGACCCAGCCGAGCTGCGGGTTTTCGACGTTCTACGAACAGCTTTTCGCCCTGGTGCGCCAGGTGAACACGACACTGCCGGCGAGCCGCAGGATCCGCGTGCTGGCGTGCGACCCGCCGATCGACTGGAGCCGTATCCAGGCGCCGGCCGACATGGAGCCGTTCCACGACCGGGACGCATCGATCGTGTCCGTGGTGAAGACGCAGGTGCTGCAGAAGAACCGCAAAGCGCTGATGCTGTTCGGCTTGGGCCACTTGACCCACGACGGCGGCAGCGGCGCGGTGGCCCAACTGGAGCGCGAGTACCCCGGCGCGGCGTACGTGGTCGCGGACCACCGCGGGTTCACATCGGACAACGCACGGCTCGAGAAAAGCTTGGGCTCATGGCCGTCGCTGATTTCGCTCCGGGGATCGTGGCTGAGCACTCTCGACACTCGCCTGTTCCCGACGAACCGGGAGTATCCGCCGGGCACGCGCGGTTATCCGGGCGTGGACGCGTACTTGTACGAGGGCCCGGCGGACCTGCTGCTGAGGGAGCCGTTGTCGGCTCGAGCGGTGCTGGATACGGGGTTCTTGGAGGAGCTGCGGCGTCGGGCGGTGGCGGTGGACTCGCCGCCGGATGGGTTGTTGTGGCCGGAGACGTTCTTCGAGCGGGAGCGCACTTCCGGGGTACTGCTGCACGGTTAGCCGGTTCGAAGCGGGCCGGTTGCCTGGGGTACCCGCCGTCGGGCGGCAGGGCCGAACACTGGGAGGCTGAATCGCGGTTGTGCTCAGCGCGATGCTCGTGACCGTCTGGCAGCCGATCTCGATTACTTTGCTGGCGCCGGTTTCGGTGCCTGAAGGCGCCGCGACCCTCTTGACCGGATTCAGGTGCTCCGGGGCCCTGCGGCACGGCCGGCATGACTCCGGGCGTGGGTGTAGGCCCGAAGCCGGTTGGCGGCGAGCCTTTCCCGTGTTCACGCCGCGAATGGCAGTGGTTGGTGGAGGTTGTTGCGCCTGGGTTTTCGGCGCTTGTCCAGGAATACCGGTGGCAGGAACTCGGGCAACCCGTCGGCAGCGATCCTTACCTGCCAGCCGGAACGGTGCAGCAACCGGTGATGATGAGCGCACAGCAAGACCAGATTGTCCAGCTCGGTCGGCCCGCCATCAGCCCAGTGCCGGACGTGGTGACCCTGGCAGTGCCGAGGTGAGCGATGACAGCCCGGGAAGGCACAGCCGCGATCTCGGAGGTAGAGCGCTCGGCGGAGCGGGGTGGAGACCAGGCGATGGTGACGGCCGAGGTCGAGAGGCTCACTCTGGGTGCCGAGGACCGCGGGAATGAGCTTGCAGTCGCAGGCGTGCATCCGGGCTTCGGCCGCGGAGATCGTGCCGAGGTCGCCCAGGAGAGCCCGGCCGACGCCGGGCTTGGACGTGGTGCCGAGGACGGCTTGACCGGCGCCGGCCTTGGGCGTCGTGCCGGTGCTGTTCAGTGCGGCCTGACCGGCGGCGGGCGTGGAGATGCCGCCGAGGGTGGCCCGACCGGCAGCAGCGTTGGACACGGTGCCGACCTGGGCGGCTTGACCGGCAGCGGAGGTGGTTCCGGTGTCGCCGAGCATGGCCTGACCGATGCCCGACCTCAGGTCCGCCAACGACACCGCCACCACCACATGAGCCCGCTCACCGGCCTGCATCGGCAGGTCTGGAGAGTTGAAAGCCAAGTCGATCACGTCGGAGAAGGCGTCGCCGTAGCGTTCCAACGGCGAGCGTAAGTCCGGGCCCTCGTCGGTGCTGTGACGCTCGGCGAGAGAGTCGAACAGGGCGCTGGCTCGGGCGCCGGTCTCGTCGTCGAAACGGCCGTTCAGCTCCCAGAACCCGGTTCTCTTCCGGCGCAACGACAACTCTCGGCTGGGAGTGGCAGGTTCGGTCTCGTCAGGGGCTCCGCCGTCAGGATCCAGGTGGGCGAGGATGCGTGCACCGAGAGCGGCGACTTGTTTGTGCCCGGCTTCGGAGGCGAAGGACAGCAGGCGCTGCTCGGCGTCGTCGCGGTGCTCAGCCGGGACCTGGGTCATCACCCCGACGATCGTGTCGATCATCGGGCTGCTCAACCGGCCTTCCGATGCGGCAGCGCCAGTGGCGGGAGCCAAAGCGGGGATGGGCGTGCCATCCAGGGTACGGCTTGAAGCAGACCACACAGCAGTGAGCAGCGCGGAGACACGGTCGGCCAGAGCCACCGCATCCGCTTTCCACACCGCTTCCCGGTCCATACAACAAGATTACCGAAGATCGAACGCCTGTCATCACACGATCAGGTGCGAACAAGTCCTCGGCATGGACACCGATGCGCCGATTTCCCACACCCCAGCGAAGCTGGATCAGGAGAAGCCAACCCGATGAGAAACCCAGACATTAGCCTCAACGTAAACAGCAAAGTCCTGCGCAACAGAGACGAACACAGGCCCAAGAGCGCCGGGAACCTCAACAGAACCGTCCCGATCGAACGGCAACCCGGTCCACTCCCGCCAGTCGGCCAAAGGAGCCTGCACAGTCGCCGAGCAGGAAGCGACACCGAGAATTCGGCCACCAGCACGCACATGAGTACGCAACCAACGATCAGCGGGCAAACCATCAGCCCGCACCCGAGCGGCGTACTCGCGCATCGGCATCGTCGGCACCGCGGCCTTGTCCGGCGGCCGGACCGGGATGACGAGCGACTCGAATCCGGCGGCAGCCGAGCGCATCCCTTCCAGCACCGTGCGGGAATGCCCGCGCCCCTGGTGGTCCGGGTGCACCGCGATCTCCAACGCGCAAGCGGTGTCCGGAGTGACGCCGTCGAGGGCGTCCTCCGCGGCCCACACCGCCACTTCGTCCCAGCCGCGGGAAGGCAACGACCCGCGGTCGCGGAACGGCACCATGATCCCGCGTGCGACCGGCCGGTCACCCTCCAGCAGCAGGACGACCAGGTGGGGCCAGCGGCTCGCCACCCGGCGGCGACGGACCAGCAGGCTCGCGAGGCTGCCGGCCATGAACTTCGGCGAGCCCGGCGGGTACGGGATCGCGTAGGCGGCCGATGCGAGGTCGGGGCGCTCAGCCAGCGTCACGAGCACGTCAGTTCCCCCGGGACCAGGATTCCAGCGCGATCAACGTCTTCGTGCCGGTCACCTGGTGGTGCCGGCGGATCTCGTCGATCGTCTTCTGCAGGTGGGCCATGTCGCGCACCCGCAGCCACACCAGCGCGTCCGGGTCGCCCGCGATCGTGAACACCGCCTGTGCCTCGGGCATGCGCGTGGTGGTGCGCAGGATCTCCGCGACCTTCGTGTTGCCGACGAACCGCAGCTCGGTGAACGCTTCGATCCCCCAACCCAGCTTCGCGTGGTCGACCTGCACGGTGAAGCCGGTGATCACGCCGGTCTCGCGCAGCCGGTCGATCCGGCGCTTGACCGCGGCCGTCGACAACGTGACGCGGCCGGCGATGTCGGACAGCGTCCGGCGGGCGTCCTCGCGCAGCAGGCCGAGGATCTCGTGGTCGGTCGCGTCGAGCAGGTCTTCGGTCATGCCTCCGAGCGTAAACGGACGCAAAAAACGGGACCACTCAGTCACTGGATACGCTGAACTTTGCGTGTGACACCCTGATCCGGCCCCGGCTGTTGCGTGAGGGTGACCCGCGCCGCACTGTGCTCCGAAGCACAACCGACGCGAAGGAGGCCCGCGCCGTGGAGACGTTCACGCTGGAGGACCGCTACCTGCGAGAAGCGGGGACCGTGCACCTGTCCGGGGTGCAGGCCCTGGTCCGGCTGCTGTTCGACCGCGTCCGCCACGACCGCGCCCACGGTGGCGACCCCGCCGTGTTCGTCTCGGGCTACGAGGGCTCGCCGCTGGCCGGCTACGACCTCGAACTCGGCCGCCGCGCGAAGCTGCTGGAGAAGCACGACGTCGTCCACCGCCCGGGCCTCAACGAGGAGCTGGCCGCGACCTCGGTCATGGGCAGCCAGCTCGTCGCGGGCGCCGGGGGGCGGCGCGGCGTCACCGGGTTCTGGTACGGCAAGGCCCCGGGCCTCGACCGCGCCACCGACGCCCTCCGCCACGCCAACCTGGCCGGCACCGACCCTCGCGGCGGCGCGGTCGCCCTGGTCGGCGACGACCCGAACGCGAAGTCCTCGACCGTCCCGTGCGCGTCCGAGCTCGCCCTCGCCGACCTGGCGATCCCGATCCTCTACCCGGCCGACTCCCAGGACGTCCTCGACCTCGGCATGCACGCGGTCGAGCTGTCCCGGGCGGCCGGTGTCTGGACGTCGCTGAAGATCGTCGCCAACGTCGCCGACGCTTCGGGCACCGCCACCGTGAGTCCACAGTGGACGGCTCCGGAGATCGACAGAGCCTACCGCCACACGCCGACGTCGCGTCTGCTCGGCACGAGCCTCGCCGAGCTGGAACGCAGCCTCTTCACCGTCCGGCTGCCCCTCGTGCTCGACTACCTGCGCGCGGCCGGCATCAACCGGATCACGCAACGGGGACCGGCCGACCGGATCGGCATCGTCTCCGCCGGGAAGTCCTACCTGGACCTCCAGCAGGCCCTGCGTGCACTGGGCCTCGACCCGGAAACACTGAAAAAGCACGGCATCCGCGTGCTCAAGCTCGGCGCGATCAACCCGCTGGAACCCGGGATCGTCCGCGAGTTCGCCGACGGGCTCGACGAGATCATCGTCGTCGAGGAGAAGCGCGGGTTCGTCGAGACCGCCATGAGGGCGGAGCTTTATGGCGTTCCCGGCGCGCCCGCGATCACCGGCAAGAAGGACCGCGACGGCCGCACGCTGTTCACCGAGCTCGGTGAGCTGGACCCGGACGGCATCGCGGCCGGCCTGGCCCGGCGGCTGCCCGAGGGCATCGCGTCGGTGGACGCCTTCGGTGCGCGCCGCCGTCGCGAGCGCATCTCCGTGCCGCTGCTCGCGCGGACGCCGTACTTCTGCTCGGGCTGCCCGCACAACTCGTCGACGAAGGTGCCCGAAGGCACGCTGGTCGGCGGCGGCATCGGCTGCCACACCATGGCCCTGTTCATGGAGCCGGACCAGGTCGGCACCGTCCTCGGCGTGACGCAGATGGGCGGCGAAGGCACGCAGTGGATCGGCATGGCGCCGTTCGTCGACGCCGAGCACTTCGTCCAGAACATCGGCGACGGCACGTTCACCCACTCCGGCAGCCTCGCCGTGCGCGCGGCGGTCGCCGCCGGGGTGAACATCACCTACAAGCTGCTCTACAACTCCGCCGTCGCGATGACCGGCGGCCAGGACGCCGTCGGCGGGCTACCGGTGGAGAAGGTCGCCGAGCTGCTGCTGGTCGAAGGCGCGAAGCGGGTCGTCATCACCAGCGACGCGCCCCGGCGGCTGCGGCGCCGGAAGCTGCCCGCCGGCGTCGACGTCCGCGACCGTACCGAACTCCTGGCCACGCAAGAAGAACTGGCCGCCGTCAAGGGCGTCACCGTGCTGATCCACGAGCAGGAGTGCGCGGCCGAGAAGCGCCGGAAGCGCCGTCGCGGCAAGCAGGAGACACCCGCGACGCGGGTCGTGATCAACGAGCGCGTCTGCGAGGGCTGCGGCGACTGCGGCACCAAGTCGAACTGCCTGTCGGTGCAGCCGGTGGCCACCGAGTTCGGCCGGAAGACCGCGATCCACCAGTCGTCGTGCAACGTCGACTACTCGTGCCTGGCCGGGGACTGCCCGTCGTTCGTCACCGTGGTGCCCACCGGGAAGAAGCAGCGCCGGAAGCTCGGCGAGCTGGCCGCGGACGCCGTGCCCGCTCCCCCGGTGTCCGAGAAGGACTTCACCGTCCGGATCACCGGGATCGGCGGCACCGGCGTGGTCACCGTGACGCAGATCCTCGCCACCGCCGCGGTGCTCGACGGGCGGCACGTCCGCACGCTCGACCAGACCGGGCTCGCCCAGAAAGGCGGCGCCGTCGTGTCCGACCTGAAGGTGACGGCGGAGCCGGTCGAGCAGGCCCCGAAGCTCGCCACCGGCGAGTGCGACCTCTACCTGGCGTGCGACGCGCTGGTCGGAGCGGACGCGACGAACCTCGGCGTGGCCGACGCCGCCCGCACCACGGCGGTCGTCTCGACCACCGAGGTGCCGACCGGCCGGATGGTCGTCGACACGACGGTGGCCTTCCCGGACCCCGGCAGCGTCCTCGCGCCCATCGACACTGCCGCATCGCGGACGGTGTCCCTGGACGCGCGCGGTCTGGCCGAAGAACTCTTCGACGACGACCAGTTCGCGAACGTGCTCCAGCTCGGCGCGGCCTTCCAGACCGGCGTGATCGGCCTGCCGGCCGAGGTGATCGAGCACGCGATCGAGCTCAACGGCACCGCGGTGGCCGCGAACCTGCAGGCCTTCCGCCGCGGTCGTCAGCTGGTGGCCGACCCGGACGCGCTGACGACGTCGCCGGCTCCGACGCGCACAGTCGCACAGCCCGCCGCGCGCAAGCTGGTGGACGCATCCCCCGGATCCGAGCTGGCGCGCCTGCTCGACGTCCGGATCCCGGATCTGGTCGCCTACCAGGACGAGCGGTACGCGCGGGCGTACGCGGAGTTCGTCGAGCAGGTGCGCGTGCTGGAGGACGGGCCGACGGAGATCACCGAGGCGGTCGCGAAGCACCTGTACAAGCTGATGGCCTACAAGGACGAGTACGAGGTCGCGCGCCTGTCGCTGGACCCGGCGTTCACGGCGGATCTCGAGGAGCAGTTCGGCGCGGGCACGAAGTACGCCTACCGCCTCCACCCGCCGGTCCTGCGGGCGCTGGGCATGAAGCGCAAGATCAGCCTGGGCCCGTGGTTCCGCCCGGCGTTCCGGCTGCTGCACGCGCTGCGGCGGCTGCGCGGAACCCGGTTCGACCCGTTCGGCCGCGCCGAGGTGCGGCGGGTCGAGCGCGAGCTCGTCGAGGACTACCGCGCCTCGGTGCTGCGCGCCTTCCGCGCCGACGACGTCGACCGGGCCCGGGTCCTGGCGCTGGCCGAACTGCCCGACCTGGTGCGCGGCTACGAGGACGTCAAGCTGGCCAACGTCGCCCGGTACCGGGCGAAGCAGGCCGAAGTCTTCACGCTCGTAGATAACTGAGCATCGCCCGGGCTTCGTCGGGGACGCGCAGCTTCGCGCTGACGTCCCCGGCGTGCTGCCGGGCGGCGGCGGTGCCGATGCCGAGCAGCCGCCCGATCGTCGGCACCGAGTGGCCTTCCGCCAGCAGCGCGACGACCTCGCGTTCGCGCGCGGTGAGCGTGCCGACGGGGTCGCCGGGCCGCGGCCGGGCCAGCTGCACGGCGACGACGTCGCGGTCCAGCACCGTGCCCCCGGCGGCGACGCGCCGCAAGGCGTCGAGGAACTCGCCGGGCTTGCCGACACGCTCCTTGAGCAGGTAGCCCGCGCCGCCGCCCCCGGCGGCCAGGAGGTCGCCCGCGTAGCCGTCCTCGATGAACGCCGAGAGCGCGAGGATGGCGAGCCCCGGCATCAGCCGGCGCGCTTCGAGGGCGGCCCGCAGTCCTTCGTCGGTGAACGTCGGCGGCATCCGGACGTCGACCACGGCCAGGTCCGGGATCTCCGCCGCGACGGCGGCCACCAGGTCGCCGGGGTGGTCGACGGCCGCGGCGACGTCGAACCCCTCGCTGCGCAGGAGCAGGACCAGCCCCTCCCGCAGCAGGGCGTCCTCTTCCGCGATGACAATGCGCACGCTGCCTCCTCGCCTCCACGTCCTCTCCCTGCCTGGATGCACGGATCGGGGGGTGGGTCCGGTTCAGCCGATGCCGGTGGTCCGGAACCGGGCGCGGTAGTCGCTCGGTGTCACGCCTAGGCCGCGCGCGAAGGCGCGCCGCAGCGTCTCGACGGATCCGAAGCCCGCTCGCCGGGCCACGACGTCCAGGGGCTCGGTCGTGCGTTCCAGCAGCTGCTGGGCCGATTCGAGCCGCACCTGCTCGACGAACCGCGCGGGCGTGCGGCCGAGCTCTTCGCGGAACAGGCGGGTCAGGTGCCGCGCGCTGACCCCGGCGCGGGCGGCCAGGTCGCCGAGGGTGTGCGGCGCCGCCGGATCGGCCGCGACGGCGTCGAGCACGGCCCGCAGCACCTCGGTGCGCGGGCGGCCCGTCTCCAGCCGGACGCTGAACTGCGACTGCCCGCCGGGCCGCTGCAGGAAGACGACCAGGTGCTTGGCCACCAGCCGGGCCACCTCGGCCCCGAGGTCCTCCTCGACCAGCGCGAGGGCCAGGTCGATGCCGGACGTGACGCCCGCCGAGGTGATCACCGGGCCGTCCTTGACGAAGATCGCGTCCCCGTCGACCCGCACGCGCGGGAAGCGACGGGCGAGCTGGTCGGTCAGGTCCCAGTGGGTGGTGGCGCGCCTGCCGTCGAGAACGCCCGCCGCGGCCAGCGCGAACGCGCCCGCGCACACCGACGCCGTGCGGTCCGCGCCGCCGGCCAGGCGCCGGATCTGCGCGACGAGCTCCGTGTCGGCGATCGTGCGGACCCACTCGGGGCCGCCGGGCACCAGCACGGTCGCCCCGCGCGGATCGGCCGCCGCGAGGTCGAGGTCGGCGCCCAGGCGCGTCCCGGTGTTGGCGCGGACGTCGGCGCCGCCGGGCGACGCCGTCTTCAGCTCGTACCGGCCGCCGTGCTCGTTGGCTTCGGCGAAGACCTCGAGCGGCCCGGAGACGTCCAGGAGCCGGACGCCGTCGTAGAGGACGACGAGGACGAGACGGCCGCGCACGTCAGCCCTGGCCGGACCAGCCGCTCAGCCGCGTGAGCAGGCGCTCCAGCACCTCCGGGTCCGCGGCCACGGGATCGCCGGAAACCGGCTCGTCGACCAGGGTCCGGCGGTCCTGCCGGCGCGGCAGGCGCACCTGCTTGGCGTTCATCCCGCCGGGCAGCTCGAGCTCGCACCAGGTGGTGCGGGCCCCGCCGGCACCGGGCGTGACGCCCACGCGCTCGCCGGGCCCGGCGACCTTCGGCTCCGGCAGGCCGGGCACGTCGTCGTCGACCTCGACCACCAGCACGTCGGCGCGCAGCCGCAGCCGCAGCGTCACGAAGGCGGGTGATCGCGGGTCACCGGCGTCGATGACGGTCTCGACCAGCCGTCTCGCGGTGGCGGTCACCTGCTCCAGCATCGGCAGCAGGGACCAGTCGGTGAGAATCAGGCGGACGAACAGCTCCGTGACCGGCAACGCGCTCGGTTGCGCGACCAGCCGGATATCGTCCATCTGCGAGGTGTGCGCGCTCAAACCTGACCTTCCTCGCCCAGGTGCGGACCGTCCGGGTTTCCGCATCTTTCCACCCGGCCTCCGGCGGCACGGTACCGGCTGTGTCCGCGCTGCTACCGGCGGGGCCCGGGGCGAAGTCGGCGAAGGCGAAGTTCTGCGCGCCGAACGGTTCCCCGAGGCGGCCTTCGGTCCGTCCGCCGTACCGGAGGCCGCCTCGGAAAGCGCGTCAGACCCGCGCGGGGGCCCACAGGTCGTCGATGGTCTTCTCGGCCGTCGCCAGGCTCGCGTCCGCCAGCGGGATGAGCTCCGCCATCGCCGGGTTGACGTGGGCCAGCGTCAGCTCGGCGGTGATGAAGCGCGGCTCGAGACCGGTCAGCGAAACGCCGTGGGGGAGCCACTGCTCGGCGTGGTCCCAGCCTTCGCGGGGCGTGCCCTCGCCGTAGCCGCCGCCGCGGGAGGCCAGCACGATGAACTCGCGGCCGCCGAGGAGGCCGGTCTGCGTCTCGTGGTCGACCGAAAGCCCGGGCGCGATGAGGTGGTCGACCCACGTCTTGACGCTGCTCGGCGCGCCGAAGTTGTAGAGCGGCAGGCCCAGCAGCACCGTGTCGGCCGCCTTGATCTCGTCGACCAGCTCGCGGGTCCGCGCCCACGCCGCCGCCTGCCCGGGCGTGTGCTGTTCCGGCGGCACCATGCCGGCCAGCCCGCTCGCCGCGTCGATGTGGGGCAGCGGGTGCGCGCCCAGGTCGCGGTAGGTGACGGTGCCGTCCGGGTGCGCGGCGCGCCACGCCGCCGCGGCCCGCGCGCTGAGCCGGCGGCTCACCGAGCGCTCGCCCTGGATGCTCGAGTCGATGTGAAGGAGATGCGCCATGTCGTTAGCCGCCCATAGATCGTTGATGTAAGACAAACCATTAATAGCACATCGACTGTTCGCCTGCCCATATACTGGGCGCATGACCTCGCTGCCGGTCGTCAACCAGCCGCCTCACCGCTGCGGGGCACTGCTCGGCCAGCTCACGCGGCGGCTGCAGCTGCGCAGCGAGTCGGTGCTGACGCCGCTGGGCCTGCGGCCGCGGCACCTCATCGCGCTCACGGTCCTGCGCGACCTGGGCGGCAGCTCGCAGCAGGACCTGGCGAAGATCCTCGAGATGGACGGCACGAACGTGGTCGGGCTGCTGAACGACCTCGAGGCCGAAAACCTGATCGAGCGCCGCCGCTCCCCCGTCGACCGGCGGCGCCACGTCGTCGAGCTCACCGACGTCGGCGCGAAGCTGCTGGTCCGGGCCGAGTTCGCGCTCGCCGCGGTGGAGGACGAGGTGTTCAGCGGCCTCAGCGACGAGCAGCGGGAAAACCTCTACGAACTGCTCCGCCAGGCGACGAACAAGACGGAGACCGAAGCCTGCCGGGAAGCCCTGCCGCCGACCTGCTGAGCGTCAGCCGCCGGCGATGTCACGCGCCAACTGCCGCGCTTCGGGCAGCGTGAACTTCCCGGTGATCTGCGTTTCCCCGCCGGTGATGGCCGACTGCACGGCCGGCGCGGTCAGCACCCGGCTCTTCAGCACCATCGCGACCTGCTCGCCGATGTTCCGCCCGGTCCACTCCGCCCAGGCCTTCGTCCCGGCGGTCGTGAAGCTCAGGGTGATGACCGAGCTGCCGGTCTGCGGATCGACGGTGGCGTCCACCCGGCTCACGTCGGCGCCGCTGAGGAAGCCGGGCGCGAGGATGTACTTCGTGCCCTCCGCGCGGTCGCAGCTGACCAGCGGCAACGCCGGGTCGTCGCGGCCGTCGAGGGGATCCGGCTTCCCCTGGGCGCAGTCGAACGCCTGCGCGGCGGCCTGCTGCGTGGCCGGGTCGGTGCTCTGCCGCTCGGTCACGGAGCCGGCCGCCGGCCCCGGCGGCAGTTCGGCCAGGACCGGCCGGAACCGCAGCTGGGAGCCGTCCTTGACGATGAAGCCGGTGGGCGCGGCCTGACCCGCGACCTCGGCCTGGCACCCGGTGACGAGCACGGCGACGGCCGCGAGGAGGAGGATCCGCACGGCGCCATTCTGGCGTGCGGACCTACCCGGCCGCCAGGATCGCTTCGAGCCCGGAGGCCTGGGTCCGCCAGTCCGTCACGTTCGGTGTCGTGCCGGTCCAGCGCTGGCCGATCCGGTTCAGCGAGTCCCGGTCGCCCGACCACAGCGCATCCGCCTGCCGCTGCGCGAACGCGCGGTAGGTCGCCGAGCCCGTCGCCGTGGCCAGGTCGCCGAAGTAGCGCAGGAAGATGCCCTTGAACTGCTTCTGGTTGTCGTCGCAGGACGCCGTCCCGAGGTCGCAAGACTCGACCAGCACCCCGCCCGAGGTGAGCCGCGCCATCGCCGCGTCCGCCAGCCGCTTCGCCGCGTCCACATAGGACTGGACGCCGGTCGCGCGCCCCAGCTCCAGCAGCCCGCCGATGCCGAGGCCCTGGTTGTACGTCCAGACCGTCTGGCCGTTGTTGGCGCAGGACGCCGTCAAGCCGTCGTTCACCAGGCCCGAGGAGTTGATCAAGCCGCTGCTCAGGAACCAGTCGCCCGCGGTCCGGGCCCGCTGGCCCCACACCGTGTCCCCGGCGAGCCGGTTGTGCAGCGACGCGGTCAGCCGCAGGTACAGCCCGGCCGTGACGGCGTTCTTGTACGTCCGCTCGCGGTTCCACCACACTCCGCCGCCGCAGCTGCCGGTGTCCCAGAACCCGTGGACGTAGTTCGCGATCGTCGTCGCTTCGGTGAGGTAGCGCGGGTCGTGGGTGCGGTCGTAAAGGGCGACCCAGGCCAGCCCCCACCACGCGCTGTCGTCGATGGCGCGGCTGACGAAGTGGCCCTCGATCGCGTCGGAACTCCTTGCCCCGGCCGGGAAAGCGGCGCGGTTGACGTCGAAGGTGCGGGCCAGCGCGGCGTCGAACCCGCCCGCGTCGGCCACCGCCGTCACCGCGACCGCGGAGTTCCACCAGCTCGACGGCCACCAGGCGGTGGAGGGGTCGTAGGACCACATCAGCGCGTCGAGCGCACCGGCGGCGCGGGTCGTCGCCGGGCGTGCCCAGGCCGTGCAGCTCCCTTGCGCGTGCGTGGCTTCGCGGCCGCAAGCGCGCACCGCGCCACCGTAGAGCCGGCCGCGGGGATCGCGCGTCGCGAACGCCGTGGTGCGGGTGCCGGCGGCGCCCGCGGCGACGCTCGTCCGGCCCAGCGACGAGCCGTCCGGCCAGCTCGCGCCGGCGTCCCAGGAGCGGTCGAGCCAGATTTCGTCGCCGGCACCGCCGGCTTCGATCCCGGCCCAGGCCATGCCTTTGCCGTCGAAGTGCAGCCGGATCGTGCGGCCGAACAGCGTAGCCGGCGCGACCGGCTGACTGTCCCCGGATCCCGGGGTGGTGCGGTCGCAGGCGGCGTCGCAGACGTCCGGGTGGATCCACGCGGTGCACGCGACGCCCTGCGCGTCCCCGCACGCCCGGACCAGCCCGCGGCGGTGGTGCTGCGGATCGGTCAGGTTGTACATGAGCGTGCGGGTGCCGGTCCACGTGCCGGGGACGCTCGCCTTGCCCAGCAGGCCTTCCCAGGTGGCGCCGGCGTCCCAGGAACGATCGAGCCAGACGGCGTCACCGGCGACGCCGTTGTCGATGCTCGCCCACGCCATGCCGTCGGGGTCGGAAGCGTGCAGCCGCACGACGCGGCCGTTGATCACCTTGTCGGGCAAGGGAAAGCTCTCCCGCGCGGCCCGCGACGGGTCGAGCGTGTCGCACGACGTGACGCACACCGCCGTGGCCGCTTCGGCGGGCCGGAGGGACATCGGAGTGAAGGAACCGAGGACGAGCAGCAGCACGAGCAATGTCCGCATCGACATCCCTCTCCACGCACCGGGGTTCGCTCCAGGATAGGAACTTTCCCGGCGGTTATGAAGGATTCCGCCCGGTTCTGGCTCGTTCCGGACAAAGGTTCTCCACCGGATAAATGAGTGGTGCCGCCCGGCCGGACGGAGTTGGCTGGCGCCGTGGCTGACATCTGGGGAAACTGCGAGGACCGGTTCGGCAAGGTGCGCGACGTTCTGGCGGAGTCGCTGGACACCGACGACGTGGGCGCCTCGGTCGCCGTGTTCGTGGACGGCGAGCCGGCGGTCGACCTCTGGGGCGGATATGTCGACACCGCGCGCACCGTCGCGTGGGACCGCGACACCCTCACCAACGTCTGGTCCACCACCAAGACGATGACCGCGCTGTGCGCGCTGGTCCTGGCCGACCGCGGCGACCTCGACCTGGACGCGCCGGTCGCGCGGTACTGGCCCGAGTTCGCGGCCGCGGGCAAGGAAACCACGCGCGTGCGGCACCTGCTCGGGCACACCGCGGGCCTGCCGGACTTCGACGGCCCGATCGCGGTCGAAGACCTCTTCGACTGGCCGGCCGTGACAACGCGGCTGGCCGCGCAGGCGCCGGCGTGGGAGCCCGGTACCGCGGGCGGCTACCACTCCGTCACCTTCGGGTTCCTGGTCGGCGAAGTCGTCCGCCGCGTCACCGGGCGCAGCCTCGGCACGTTCTTCGCCGAAGAGGTGGCCCGCCCGCTGGGCGCGGACTTCCACATCGGCTTGGCCGCGGAGCACGACCACCGGGTGGGCCCGCTGATCCCCGATCCTCAGGGCGACAAGCCGCCGGGGTTCCTGGTCGGCGTCTCGGATTCGTACTCCGAAGCTTGGCGGCGCGCGGAACTGCCCGCCATCAACGGGTACGGCAACGCCCGCTCGGTCGCGGCGGTGCAGTCGGTCCTGGCGTGTTCGGGAGTCTCGGGCGGCGTACGGCTGCTGTCGCCGGCGGGCGCCGAGCGGGTCTTCGAGGAGCAGTTCCACGGCGAGGACCGCGTCCTCGGCACGCGGATGCGCTACGGCCTGGGTTTCCGGCTGGAAGGCCGCACGTGTTCGTGGGGCGGGTGGGGCGGCTCGGTGGTCCTCGTCGACGCGGACCAGCACCTGGCCGTGTCGTACGTGATGAACCAGACCCTCTGGGACGGCGGGTACGACCGCGGCCTGGGCGTCGTGATGGCCGCCTACGAGGCGATCACGGCCTAGCCGTCGAGCTCCGGCGGGAACAGGCGAGGCAGGAAGGCGAGCATCAGCGCCGACCAGACGACGTGCGTCAGCAGCGGCGCCTGCACCCCGCCGGACCGGCCGCGCTGCACGGCGAAGAGCGTGCCCATCACCGTCGAGGCCAGTACCAGCGCGGGGTTTCGCGTCGCCGTCGTCGAGAGGACGTACAGCGCCGTCGATCGCCGGGCGCCGAAAGCGTCGTAAAGCGCGCCGCGGAAGAAGAACTCCTCCGCCACGCCCGTCACGAGCGTGGTCGCCGCCACCGAAGGCACCGAACCGTGGTGGGCGTGGCCGAGCACGCCCGCGATCGCCCGCCGCAGCGGCGGGATGCGGCGGGCCACCAGCGCGCAGCCGTAGAAGACGCCGAACGCGCCTGCCCCCACCACGACCGGCTGCGCGACGTCCCGGCGACCGCGGGGCACCGGTCCGGCACCGGCGAACCAGGTCGCCGCGACCGAGGCCGTGAGGACGTGGAACCGGCGGGAACCCGGCCGGCTGGCCAGGGACGCGCCGAGCAAGCCGGACCCGGCGGCCGTCACCCCGGCGAGGAGTGCCTTCTTCACGCGGGCCGCCGGCTCTTCGCCCGCTCGCCCAGGGCCTGCAGCACGGCTTCGTCGTAGCCCATCGGCTCGAACTCGACGATCCGGCGGATCGCGTCGTCGCGGACGACGACCTCGTTCGTCATCGAGTCGATCAGCGCCCGCCCGGTCGTCACGTCGATGTCCGTGACCAGCGAAAGCCAGTACGAGGACAGCTTCGGCGACAGCAACGGCACAGGCAGGATCAGCAGCGGCCGGCCCTCGATCGCCGCGACCCGCTGGAGCATGTCGCGGTAGGCCAGCACCTCGGGTCCGCCGATGTCGAACGCGCGGCCCGCGGCCTCCGGGTGGTCGAGCACGCCGACCAGGTAGCGGACGACGTCGGCGATCGCGATCGGCTGGGTGCGCGTGCCGACCCAGCGCGGGGTCACCATCGCCGGCAGGTGCTCCACCAGCTGGCGGGTCAGCTCCCACGACGTCCCGCCGTGCCCGACCACGATCCCGGCGCGCAGCACGGTCACCGGCACCCCGGTCTCCCCCAGCAGCCGCTCGACCTCGCGCCGGCTGGCCAGGTGCTCCGAAAGCGTGTCGTCGTCGTCCCCCAGACCGCCGAGGTAGACGATCCGGCCGACACCCGCGTCCGCCGCCGCCCGGGCGAACGCGCGAGCCGCGTCGGCGTCACGGCGTTTGAAGTCCGCACTGTCGAGTGAATGGACGAGGTAGTAGGCGGCTTCGGCGCCCTTGAGCGCGTCCCGCAGCGAACCGACGTCGGTGACGTCGCCGCGGACGGGCGTCCCGGCGCCGTCGTACTTCGCTGGGTGGCGCGTCATCGCGAGGACGTCGTGCCCCGCTTCTGCCAGCACCGGGCACAACCGGCTGCCGACGAACCCCGACGCCCCGGCCACCAGCACACGCATACCGGGGACGTTAGCCGGGACGGCCCCGGCCCGCAGATCACCCGCGCCGGGCCCGCCCGGCGAAGCAGACCGCGGCGACGACGCCCGCGCAGCCGACGAGCTGCAGCACGCTCGGCGTCTCCCCGAGCAGGCCGATGCCCAGCAGCACCGCGCCGACCGGCTGCAGCAGCATCAGCATCGCGCCGGTGGTGGCCGACATCCGGGGCAGCGCGGCGGAGATGAGGATCCAGCCGATCAGCTGACCCACCACGGCGAGCGCGACCAGCCAGCCGAGCGTCGCCAGGCCGGGGCTGAAGTCGAGCGTGCCGGTCGGGAGCCCGAGCACGACCGCGACGACGCCGGCGGAGATCGTCGCCAGCACCAGGGACTGCGCCTGCGCGCCCGCGCCGCCGCTGAGCCGGATCAGGAAGAGGTATACCGCGTACCCCGCGCCGGCCAGCAACGCGAACACGGCACCGGTGACCGGGTCGGGGCCGAACGAGGCGGTGCCGGCGAACCCGCCGGCCAGCACGACGCCGCCGAGCAGCACGGGCACGGCGATGAGGAACCGCCTAGCCGGCCGTTCCCGCAGGAAAGCGAACGCCAGCAGCGGCACGATGACCACCTGGACGGCGAGCAGCACGGTCGCGATGCCGGCGCCGATCCGCGGGATCGCCTCGCCCCACAGCACGAAGTCCAGCCCGAGCCCGGTGCCGGCCAGCAGCGGGAAGAGCACGCGCGGCGCCGGCCCGGACTTCCGCCGTTCCCGCGCGGCGAGCGCGAGCAGCAGCGGCAGGGCGAGCAGGCAGCGCCAGAACGCGCTCGTGCTGCCGCTGGCGTGCGAGACCTTGATGAAGACCGACGACAGCGAGATGCAGAAGCTGCCCAGCGCGGCGAGCAGGCGCGGGTCGAAGCGCTCGGTGAACGGCGTGGTGGTTGCGGGTCGGGGCGCGGTCGTGGTCACCCCTCCAGCCTGCGGGCCATGATTGTCAAGGACAAGCGATTGTTTCTGCGCGGAATTCGGTAGCATCTCTACCGTGTTCGGAATCGAGCGGATGCGCGCGCTGCACGCGGTCGCGACCCAGGGCTCGGTCGCCGCGGCGGCCGCGTCCCTGCACGTGACGCCGTCGGGGCTGTCGCAGCAGCTGGCGAAGCTGGAACGGGAAGCCGGGCAGCGGCTGCTGGAGCCGCGCGGCCGCGGCGTCCGGCTGACGAAGGCGGGCCAGGTGCTGGCCGGGCACGCCGAGCGGATCCTGGCGCAGGTCGCCGAGGCGAAAGCGGACCTGGAGCTGCTGCGCGAGGACGTCATCGGGCCGCTGCGGATCGGCGCGATCCCGACGACGGTGCACGCGCTGCTGCCGCCCGCGCTGGCCACCCTCGCCGCGCAGCACCCCCGGCTGGCCGTGACGCTGCACGAGGGCGAGGCGGAGCAGACGATGCCGCGCGTGCTGGCCGGCGACCTCGACGTCGCGGTGCTGGAGAGCTGGGAGGACCGGCCGACGGTGCTCCCGCCGGCGACGACGCGGATCGCGTTGTTCTCCGACGTCGCGGACCTCGCGCTGCCCGCCGGGCACCGCCTCGCGCACCGCAAGGCGGTCGATCTGTCCGAAGTGGACGACCTGCCGTGGATCGGCTGGACCCTGGGGTCCGGCTGTTACGAATGGCTGGTGCAGGTGCTGCGCAAGCAACGGCTGGAGCCCCGGATCAGCTGCACGGTCGGCAGTTACCCGACCCAGCTGGCCCTGGTGGCGGGCAACGCCGGCGCGGCGCTGGTACCGCGCCTGGCCCGCGAGCTCCAGCCCGAGGGCGTCCGCATCCTGGCCACGCGCCCGGCGCTGACCCGGACCATCTACGCGATCTGCCGGGCGGGCGAAGAGGATCACGGCGCGGTGCGCGCGTGCCTGGACGTGCTGCAGGACGCCTCCGCGCGGTTCCAGCGCGGGGGACGGACCACCGCCTGAGCCGGCTACTGTGGACGGCTGAGCCGCTCGACCATCTCGGTCACCAGCTTGCCCGGCCGCCGGTGGTGCACCAGGAAGATGTCGCGCACCGGCCGGGCGTCGGCCGCGTCGCGGACCTCGATCCGCGCCGGCCCCATCCGGGCCAGCACGCTCTCCGGCACGAACGCGACCCCCAGCCCGGCCTCGACCAGCGCGAGGATCACCTGGTAGTCCCGGGTTTCGTAAGCCACGCCGAGCGTGACTCCGGCGGCGCCGGCGAGCTGCTCCAGGCACACGCGGTTGGGCACGCCCGGGCTGCCGGAGATCCAGTCGTCGCCGGCCAGGGCGGCCAGCGTGAGCCGGCGGACGCGGGCTTTCGGGTGTCCCTCGGGCAGGATCAGCCGGAACCGCTCCGACCGCAGCAGCGTCCGGGTCAGCCCGCGCGGGTCGGGCAGCGGCGCGCCGGGATAGCGGTGGGTGATCAGCAGGTCGAGGTCGCGCGAGCTGACCAGTCCGTACCCGTCGGGCGGTTCGAGGTCCAGCAGCCGCAGCGCGACGGCGGGGTGGTCGCGGCGGAAGCCGGCGAGCGCGGCGGGCACGAGCGTCATGCCGGCACTGGCGAACGTCCCGACGGTGAGCTGCGCCGGTTCCTCGCCGAGCAGGGCGCGGACGGTCCGTTCGGCGGTGCGCAGCTCCCCCACGATGGTTTCCGCGTGCCCCAGCAGCGCCTCCCCGGCCGGCGTGAGCGTGACGCCACGGGGGTTGCGGTGCAGCAGGGGCGCGCCGACGTCGCGTTCGAGCTTGCCCAGCTGCTGGGAGACGGCGGACGGTGTGAAGGACAGCCGCTGAGCCGCCCCGGCGATCGAGCCGGCGTGCGCGACCTCGGCGAGCAGGGCCAGGCGGTGAGCGTCGAGCATGGCGGCCTCCAGCCGTAAGCGTCGCTGATGCCAGCATAGGAGACGGCGCTGGTGCTTACGGCGGTCCGCGCGCATGCTGGTGCGCATGATCAGCATTTCGGATGTCGAGCGGGCCGCCGCACGGATCGAAGGCCGGGTTCGCCGGACGCCGGTGTTCGAGGACGACGGCGTGTGGTTCAAGCTCGAGCACCTGCAGCACACCGGGTCGTTCAAGGCCCGCGGCGCCTTCAACCGGATCATCGCGGCGGGCGAGCTTTCGGCGGCCGGGGTGGTGGCCGCGTCGGGCGGCAACGCGGGGCTCGCCGTCGCCTACGCCGCCCGGGAGTTCGGGGTCGCCGCGCGGGTCTACGTCCCGGTGAACGCGCCGGCGGTGAAGGTGGCGAAGCTGCGGCAGCTGGGCGCGTCGGTCGAGCTGGTCGGCGAGAAGTACGCGGACGCCTACGACGCGGCGGTGAAGGACGCGGCGGACCGCGGCGCGCTCTTCTGCCACGCTTACGACCAGCCGGAGATCTGCGCCGGCCAGGGAACGGTGGGCCTCGAACTGCTGGCGGACATCGACGGGCCGGACACGATCCTGGTCGCGGTGGGCGGCGGCGGGCTGCTGGCCGGCATCGCGGCCGCCGTCGAAGGCCGGGCGCGCGTGGTCGGCGTCGAGCCGCGCACGGCCCCGACGCTGCAGGCCGCGCTGGCCGCCGGTGAACCGGTGCCGGTGGAGGTGTCCGGCGTGGCCGCGGACTCCCTGGGCGCGTCGCGGCTCGGCGACATCGCGTTCGCGGTGGCCACGCGCACCGGCGTGGGGTCGGTACTGGTGGACGACGCGGCGATCGTCTCGGCTCGGCTGGCCTTGTGGGACCGCTACCGCCTGGCTGTCGAGCCCGGCGGAGCGACGGCGTACGCGGCGCTGCTGGCCGGCGCCTACCGCCCGGAGCCGGGGGAACGCGTCGCGGTCCTGCTCTGCGGCGCGAACACCGACCCGGCGACGCTCACTTCCCCGACAGCCGTTCCACCAGCGGTGCGAACTCCTCGATGAAGGCGCTGTTGACGCTGACGTAGGAGACCCCGAGTTCCTCGCGCCGCCGTTCGAGCTCGGCGGCCATGTCGTCGACGCTGCCGCGGATCATGGTGAGCGAGTCGTGCTCGATGAGCGTCTCGGCATCGACGCCGATGAACCCCCGGATCCACGGCGGCACCTGCTCACCGACGACGAAGATGTTCAGCGCGAGCTCGATGTCCCGCTCGCCGGCCGCGGTTTTGATCTCTTCGACGTAGCCGGCCATCTCCTCGCGGGTGGTGAGCACCCCGCCGGCCAGCGTGACGATGTCGGCTTTCGCGGCGGCGAGCCGCCGAGCTTTGGGCCCACCGGCGGCGACCATGACGGGGGTGTGCGCGTCGCCGTCGAGCCGGCGCACGTGGTCGATGGTCTCGGAGATGGAGTCGAGCCGCTCCTGGCCCGAGCCGTAGGGCAGCCCGAGCTCTTCGGCTTGCTGCCGCATGGCAGGCAGCCCGGTCCCGAGCCCGAGTTCGAACCGGTTGCCGGTGACAACGGAGAGGCTGTGCGACTCCCAGGCGGCGGCCCGGGCGGTCCGCAGCGGGCTGGCGAGGACGAAGGAGCCGACTTTGAGCTCACTGGTGACGGCAGCGGCGGCCGCGAGGGCGGCGGTGGGGGTGGGCAGGTTGAGGTTGTCGGGGCAGAGCAGGGTGGAGTAACCGAGCTCTTCGGCGCGCCGCGCGGTCTGCAGCCATTTCGCGCCGCCTTCCGTCGCACCGGCGACCACGCCGAACCGGAACGCCTTCTTGGCCATCGAGCACCCCCAGGTTTGGTTGGTACTTCGATCAAACCACCGCCGGGGCCGGCGGTGCCACCGCGGGCTCGGGGTTCGATCGGCAGGCGCGGCCACTCCGCCGGCGTTCCGGGCCGGGGCGGTGGGTCGTGACGCCATGAATGAGTCATTCATGGCGTCGGGCGCGGTGAATGAGTCATTCACCGCATCGGCGGGGACACTGTCGCGTGGGGAACCGGCGCTCCGGCACCGAGCGGCAAGCAAGGACAAGAAGCGCCGATTTCCCACACCCCGGCGAAGCCGTATCAATAAAGATCAGCCCCGCTGATACTCCTCCCAGGTAACCTTCGCCACCGAAGGACCATCATCAGCCCCCCGCCCGGCAAGCCCGTTCATCCCGAGGTAGTAGTCCCCGGTCTGGTGCTGAGCCCCCGAAGAGAGATCCGGGTCGGAGATGGCCATGGCGTGGATGTGATACGCGAACCCCTGCGCAGGAGTCCGCAACCAGGCGGCGAACCCGACCTTCCGCAAAGCCTTCAGCAGATTCGTCCGGGAAGCCGACGACAGATTCGACACGGAGATGTCCATCGCCCCACCACCGTCATGGGTGCCGGCGGACGCATCGACACCACCCGGGTTGTAAGAACCCTGGGTCAAACTGACCGAAGACCCGAAAATCCCTTCGGCGGCAACGAGCATCGCCTTGGTGCGGGCGTTCAGAGTGACCCCGTGGTAAGTGACATGACTACCGGCCGAAACCGGCGAAGTCACCGTGTACCGGCCGTCGCCCAGCTTCTCCAGCGATGTCTTGCCCGGCAGGCCGGACGCGTCGATCCCGGTGTACCCCAGCGACTTCTGGTACTGCGAGTACGCCGTGATCGTCGTGGTGCCGAAGTACCCGTCGACGTACGTCGCGGCCAGCAGGCCCTTGGCCTGCAGCGCCTGTTCGACGAGCAGCACGCTGTCGTGCGCGCCCGGTGTCTGGGTGTCGTCGGCCCGGCGGGGGTCGATCTGGGCCGCCTTCAGCACGGCCTCCATGTTCGCCGTGGGCAGCGCCGTCGTGGCCGCGGGCTCGGCCTGCGCCGGTGCGGCCACGGCGAACGCCGCTGCGGTGAGTGCCGTCAGCACGGCGGCCTTCGTGAACATCCGTGTCCTCCACTGATCGGAATCCGTACGCGATCAGCTTCACCCGGCCCGGTACAAGGACCGTACAAAACTCACCTTCCGCAGCAGCCCCGCAGACACCGACGACATGTAATCCCGGTCACAGCCGATCCGGTTACCACTGGTCCAGCCGTGTTTCTTACCGTCACGGAGAGTTGCCAGATGGGGCCCCTGGACGCGGCCGTGTCTATTTCGTAACCTGTTCGAGATCTCGCGGCCCCCGGTCGTCGATGAGACGGCGACGCGAGATCGCCGCCGATACCCCTCGCCGGGTACCGGACCCCACCGCTTGCTCTTCCTGTTGCGGTCGAGCACGCGCCGGACACGGGCGAGGCCCCCGACTCGCCCCGGTACCCGACGGCGGCCGATCAGCAAAGGAGACCCGCGCGAGAATGCGTTCGCATCCCGTCAAGCGCGTGGTGTCAGGTGCGCTCGCCGCTGCCTCGGTGATCACTGTCGTCACCATGGCCCAGGCGCCGGCCACCGCCGCCCCCATCCCCGTCCTCCAGGCTCCCCCCACCGGGTCCGACGCCCTGGCCAAGTACCGCGACCTCTCGGCCCAGGCCGAGAAGCTCAACGAAGACCTGCTCAAGGCCCAGGACGACCTGACCGCCAAGCAGGGCCAGCTCGACAAGGCCACCGCCGACGTCACCGCCGCCAAGGACGCCGGTGCCCAGGCCATCGAGGCGAAGCAGAAGTACCAGGGCCAGGTCGACAAGTTCGCCGGCGCTTCGTTCACCAGCGGCGTCCAGCTGAACAAGCTGTCGGCACTGCTGGCAGGCACGTCTACGCAGGACTTCCTGGACCGCTCGGCGGCCCTCGAGGTCATCGCGACCGACAAGAACGCCGCGATGGACAACCTCAGCGGCGCGGCCGAGAAGGCCACCGCGGCCGAGAAGGCGGCGACGGACGCGGCGAAGCGGGCGACGGACGCCCGTGACGCGGCGGCGAAGCTGGCCTCGGACATCGAGGGCAAGAAGAAGAACCTCCAGGCCCAGATCGACCAGATCGAGGCCCAGAGCAAGACCCTCAGCACCGCCGACAAGACCGCCCAGAAGGACACCGGCGGCAAGGCGCCGGTCGTCAAGGCGGCCTCCTCGGCCGCGCAGAAGGCGGTCGACGCGGCGCTGAGCAAGCTCGGCAGCGCCTACGTCTACGGCGCCACCGGGCCGAGCACGTTCGACTGCTCGGGCCTGATGCAGTGGGCCTACAAGCAGGCCGGGATCTCGCTGCCCCGCACGTCGTCGGCGCAGGCGGGCTTCGGCACGTCGGTGCCGCGCGACCAGCTGCAGCCCGGCGACCTCGTCGCGTACTACTCCCCCGTGTCCCACATCGGGATGTACATCGGCGACGGCAAGATGGTGCACGCGCCGACGAGCGGCGACGTCGTCAAGATCTCGCCGCTGCTGAGCCAGTACGCGGGAGCGACGCGGCCGACGGCCTGACCGTCCGTTCGCGAGTGCCCCGTCCGGGAGGTGTGGAACCTTTCGGACGGGGCACTCTGCGTCCATGCCCGAGAACCACGAAGTCGACCGGCCGACCTCGGACGCGGTCGGCAAGGTCACCGAAGCCTTCGAGACGGTCGAACGCGCGCGGGGCCACCTCTACGCCTTCCACCAGATGACCGGCAGCGCGGACCTCCTGTTCGAAGACGCCGCGAAGATGCTGCGGGACGCCGGCCACGCCGAGTGGGCGGACCGGATCGACGAGGAGCTGATCGGGCTCAACGTGCTCCCGGACCGCTGGACGTTCCAGGTCGTCGAGGAGTACGACGACGGCTACTACCGGACCACCCGGGAATTCACGCGCGAAGTGCGGGAGGGCCTCACCGGCGGCCGCCGCCACGTGCAGGAGCAGCAGATGAAGGACGACCGGCGGACCCGCGGGCGCCCGGGCCACGAGGCGGGGCCGCCGAGCACCCCGCCCGCCGGCTCGTGACCGGCGATCGTCGGACCCCTGCGCTAGGGTCGAACCCGGACGAACAGATGTTCGATTGGAGGCTGTGGTGACTGATCAGGTGGAACCCAATCCGGAGAAGGACCCGAGCGACTGGACCACCGGCGACGAGCCGATGACCGGGCCGCAGAAGTCCTATCTGCAGACGCTGGCCCAAGAGGCCGGTGAAGAGGTGCCGGACGGCTTGACGAAGGCCCAGGCGTCGGAGCGGATCGATGAGCTCCAGCGAGCGACCGGGCGGGGGAACTGAGGGAGCGGTGGGGGGAGCGTGGCCGGGCCCGGTTGTGCTCGGCGACACGGCTTGCCGGCGGTTCGCACGGGTAGCCCGTACCCAGATGCCCGATTTCCCCGAAGGAGGACATCCGTGTACCTGACCGTGCTGCTCGTGGCCGTCGCCGGGCTTCTCGTTCTCGGCGCGACCGCCCTTCACGAGCTCCGCAAGCCCTATCCCCTGACCGCGAAGCGCACTCTCGTCGCGGCTTGGGTCGCCGCCGCCGGAGGGACCGGGTGGTGGGCCGCCGCTCCGGGGGCCGCGCCGCTGGTCGTCATCGTGGCCGGGCTGGGTTTCCTCGGCGCCACCCTGAATCGCGGGCCGGAACGGGCTTCCTACCCGCGCGCCACTCCGCACCAGCCGCCTCGATGACGGGAGCGACCATGTCCGAACCGAACGAGCAACCCGAGATCGCGCGGCCCGGCACTCCGGACCCCGGCCGGGCGGAGGACAACCTTTACGAGCCAGGCGAAGGCGATCCACCCGACAGCGCCGAAGAGGCGCACGGCGTCGGGCAGAAGGTGATCGGCGAACTCCGGGAGCGGCGGGAAAGCTGAGTCAGGCCGCGGCGGGCAGCGCGGCGCCCGTCACGCGGAACAGGAACTCGGCGTTGGAGCCGGTCTTGCGGAGCTGGTCGAGCAGCTGCTCGGTCGCGTGCGGCCCCGGCAGCGCGCGGCGGACCTCGCGCATCGCGGCCAGTTCGCCCGGCGTGACCAGGAGTTCTTCGCGCCGGGTACCGGACGCGGCGAGGTCGACCGCCGGGAAGACGCGGCGCTCGGCCATCCTGCGGTCGAGTTTCAGCTCGGCGTTGCCGGTGCTCTTCAGCTCCTCGAAGAACACCGTGTCGGCCAGCGAACCGGTTTCCACCAGCGCCGACGCGACGATCGTGAGCGAACCGCCGCCTTCGAGGTTGCGGGCCGCGCCGAGGATGCGCTTCATCGGCTGCAACGCGGCCGCGTCGACGCCGCCGGACAGTGTCCGGCCGGACGCGCGGGCCGAAAGGTTGTACGCGCGGCCGAGGCGGGTCAGCGAGTCGAGGAGCAGCACGACGTCTTCGCCGCGCTCCACCAGCCGTTTCGCGCGTTCGACGGCGAGTTCCGCCACCGCGACGTGTTCGGCGGGCGGACGGTCGAAAGTGGACGCGATCACCTCGCCGCGCATGGTGCGGCGCAGGTCGGTGACCTCCTCCGGCCGCTCGTCGGCGAGCAGCACCATGAGCCGGCATTCCGGGTGGTTGACGGCGATGCCGTGGCCGATCTCGCGCAGCACCGTGGTCTTCCCGGCCTTCGGCGGGGAAACGACCAGCGCGCGCTGGCCCTTGCCCAGTGGGGCGACTAGGTCGATGACGCGCGGCAGCAGGCGCGTCGGGGTGGTTTCGAGCAGCAGCCGCCGATCCGGGTGCAGCGGGACCAAATCGGCGAAGTGCGGCCGCGGTTCCGCCGGGTCGGCACCGTTGACGCTGACGATTTCTTCGCCCGCGCCGGTGATTTCGTCGCCGGGACGCAGCTTGTGCTTGCGGACGACCGAAAGCGGGAGGGCGATGTCGTCCGGCACCGGCCGGTAGCCGGTGCGGACGAACGGGGTTTTTCCGGACAGGTCAAGGATTCCGTGAAAAGACATGAGTGTTCTCCTGATGAGGGATCGGCCCGCGCGAACGGCGGGACCGGAGCTGAGGAAGAAGGCCGATCGGCCTGGATCCGGGGAGCTTCCTCCGGGCGGCCGAGGGCCGACATCCGCGAGGAGCACCTTTACGTTAGCGCGACGTCACGCAAAGCACAACGGGTAAGACCCCGGGGCGGTGGGTAGGTCTTCAGAGAAGCCCGAAGTACGGGGGAACCGCGGCTGACGATGGGAGCGGATCGTGCAGCGACACACTCCGGAAGCCGGCGTCGACACGGGCGAGAGCACCGACGCCGACCAAACCGGGACCACGGCGAGGGCGCGCACCCGCGCCGGCGCCGTGGTCATCTCGACGTTCGAAGAGCTGGCGCCCGCGCTGCCGAACGAGATGGCGGATCTGCGGCGCAAGCTGACCCGCTGGCTGGGCGAGCTCCCGCTCGACCCGGAGAGCACGCACGACATCACGCTGGCCACGTACGAGGCACTGGCGAACGTGGCCGCCCACGCCTACCCCGACGGCCACGGCTGGGCCCGCCTCCAGGCGTCGCGCACCGGCGACGCCGTGACGGTCACGGTGACCGACACGGGGTGCGGGATTCCGGCGACCCGCCCGCGCCAGGCTGGCCTGCGCACCTCGGGTGGCCGGGGCCTGGTGCTGATCGACAAGGTGACGGACCAGTCCGACATCGACACGGGTGACGCCGGGACGACGGTCCGCATGACGTGGCGGCCGGCGGCTTTGCGGGACGAGAACCCGGCCTGATCGAGGGACACCACCAGCGCTGGTGCGGGTGGTGCTCGATTGCCAGGGATGGTGAGTTGACGCAGCGAGCTACTACTCACGCAGCATGCGTTGCACGGAGGCGGCTTCGCACGGCGGCTTGCGCCGGATACCTGCCTGAACCGCGGCGAATCCACTGGATTTCCGCGGAACGGCGAAGGGCGGAACTCGACTCGCTACAACAGCCGGTTCCGCCCCGCCATTCCCCCAGTGTCCTACGTCACAACCCCCTCAAGCGGCTCCGGCCAGCCGCACCAGCCGGTTCCGCGGGTACGAAACGAGTTCCCTCTCCTGATCCGTGGTGAAGATCTCGACGGAGTCCTCCAGCAACTCCGCCGAGGTCACCTGCAGCTGCCACGCGGGCAGGCCCGGCGCCGGCTCGTGCCAGAACCACTGGCCCTTGGTCAGCTGGTCCGCCGGGACCGTCGCGTCGTCGGTGTTCATGCCATGAGGCTAGCCGTCACCACCGACAGTTTTCGCACGGCCTCAGCCGTGCGCAGCGTTGACGGTGAGGGTCAGCACCTCGGGGTCGCCCGCGAAGACCGCGCCGCTGAAGTCGGGGCCCGGGCTCACGTCGTCGTACGGGAACGCGTAGCCGCGGTTGTCCGGGAGTTTCGAGTGGACGATGCGCGCGTAGTGGTTGGTCACGTCGCCCTGGTAGAACTTCGCCGGGTCCTCCGCCGTGGGCTGGTTCGGGTTGTCCAGCAACGTCGTCCGGTTCAACGCCGCCGCCAGGCGGGGGACGATCGCCTTGCGCGCGTCGCTCGCGCCCTGGGCCAACGCGAACGGGCCGCTGTCACAGCTCCACACGTCCGCCGTCGCCGGCTTGGCGAACGACTCGGACCCGAACACCAGCTGGTCGCCCGAGACGCGGCCGGTGAACGTGCCCACGCCCGGGTTCTGCGAGTCGACGACCAGGTCCGTGCCCGCGTACTTCTGCCAGACCTGGTCGATGTAGGCGTCGAGGTACCCGCCGAACTGCTGGGCGTGGTGGTGCGGCGACAGCACGCGCAGGTTCCCGCCACCGCCCGTCTGCACCAGGCCCGGCCACTCGCCGCCCAGTCCCGACAGCTCGGAAGCGATCTGGTCGAGCGCGCCCGCGGGCAGCCCGTTGACCGTCGACGTACCGGATCCGGACGTGGTCAGCGAAAGTCCCATCGGGATGCCCACGAAGTCGACGTAGCTGATGTTCGCGAACAGCTGCGTGTCGTTGAACGTGAACTCGCTGAACGACCAGTTCTTGCCGTAGTTCGCGTCGCCGGAGTTCAGGAAGCTCGGGTGCACCAGGTTCGGCCCCGGGTCGAGGAAGAAGTCCAGCTTCGCGTCGGTGACGACGTAGATGCGCGCGCCACCCATCTTGGGGACCGGCACCTGCGCGCCGGAGCCGATCGGGATGGCGCAGTCTTCCGGCAGCGGCGTCGTCGGCGCCGACGGCGAGTCCGGGTAGTACGGCGTGCCGTCGGCGCGCAGCAGCACCAGGCGCCCGTCCGGCGTGGTGCCGGTGACGTAGGCGTACACGGTGCCGGAGCCCGAGTTGTTCACCAGCTTGAGGCCGAACGTGTCCGGCGTCGCGGCGTAGGCGGACCGCGCGAGGGGCAGCGCGGTGGCCGTGGCGAGGGTCGCCGCCGTGAGGCCGAGGAACGAGCGACGGGAGATCATGATGTCCTCCACGTTGAGGAGACAGATTGCGGAGTCCGGAAAGGACATCCGAGGACGGTTCGCAGTTCGTTGTGGACGCCAACAAACTATGACCCGGGTTTCGTTACCTGGCAACCCTTCGAAAGAAGGTCCAGACCACTGTCTGGCCTGGCCCGCGCGATGCCCCGGCACGGCGAATTCCAAACGCGGCTCCCCCGGGACTGCCCCCGGGTACCGGGTGCGGGGTACTTCCGGGCACCTCCCTTGACGCGGCCGCGGACCGGCGGTGACAGTGGGAGGCCTCGCAGGTCGTGGACGACCCCGTTCCCCTCAGGAAGCGAGACCCCATGCGCACCGTCAAGCGGCTCACCGCCGTGCTGGCCACGTTGTCGTTCGTGCTGACCGCCGCCCCGGCGCACGCCGACGCCGAGTGGACCACCGTGTTCCAGGACGACTTCGACGGCGCCGCCGGCACCGGCCTCAACACCCAGGACTGGCTCTACGACACGGGAACCGGCTACCCAGGTGGCGCCGCGAACTGGGGCACCGGCGAGATCGAGACGGCCACGAACTCGACGGACAACGTCTACCACGACGGTGCCGGTCACCTGGCGATCAAGCCGTTGCGCGACGCGGCCGGAAACTGGACCTCCGGCCGGATCGAAACCCAGCGCACCGACTTCGCCGCGCCCGCGGGCGGCCGGCTGGAGATCAGCGCGACGCTCAAGCAGCCCTCCCCCGCGAGCGGGCTCGGCTACTGGCCCGCGTTCTGGGCGATGGGCGCCGACGCCCGCCCGGTCGGCGCGACGAACTGGCCGAGCATCGGCGAGCTCGACATCATGGAAGACGTCAACGCGCTCAGCAAGCACTCCACCACCTTCCACTGTGGACAGTGGCAGGGCGAGTGCCACGACCCGGACGGCATCACCAGCGACCTCCAGGACTGCGCCGGCTGCCAGGACGGCTACCACACCTATTCCGTCGTCGTGGACCGCCGCGACGCCGCGGCCGAGGAACTGCGCTTCTTCCTCGACAGCACCCAGACCTTCGCGGTGCGGCAGAACCAGGTGTCCGACGCGACCTGGAAGGCCGCCGTCGACCACGGGTTCTTCGTCATCTTCGACGTCGCGATCGGCGGCTCCTACCCGAACAAGGTCTGCGGGTGCACCTCCCCGGGTGCGGACATCACGCCCGGCGCCGAGATGAGCATCGACTCGCTCTCGGTGAAGACCAGCGTGGGCTGACCCGTAGGCTGGGCGCCATGAAGCACGCCGTCATCACGTCACCGATCGGACCGCTGACCCTGGTCGGCGACGGCGAGGCGCTGGCCGGGCTCTACTTCGACGGCCACCTCCGAACACCCCGCCTCACCGATCTCGGGCCCCGGGACGATGACGGTTTCGAGACGGCGAAGCAGCAGCTCGGCGAGTACTTCGCGGGCACGCGGCGCGCGTTCGACCTCGAGCTCGCGCCGCGCGGCTCGGCGTTCGAGAAGCAGGTTTGGGCGCTGCTCACGAAGATCCCGTACGGCGAGACCCGCACGTACGGGCAGCTGGCCGCCGAGCTGGGCGACCCCGGCGCCGCGCAGGCGGTCGGGAACGCCAACGGCTGGAACCCGATCAGCGTCATCGTGCCCTGCCACCGCGTGGTCGGCACGAGCGGCGGCCTGACCGGGTACGCCGGCGGCCTCGCCCGCAAGCGGTTCCTGCTGAGTCTCGAGGAACCGCCCGCGGACGAGGTCGGCCGGTTGTTCTAGCCCACGGCGCAGGACACGGCCGGCGGCGTCAGGTTCCCGCCGTGCTCGACGGTGAAGCCGATGACGTTGCCGCTCCCGTTGGGCCGCGCGGTCAGCACGTACCCGGTGCTGTCCCAGGTCCCGCTGTAGTTCCAGCTGCCGATGAGCTTCTGCGGAGCGTGGAAGGTGAGCGTGAGCACCCAGTTGTTCGCCCCGGTCACCGTCACCTGCCCGTTGAAGCCGACGTTCCACTCCGCCGTCTTGGCGTAGGTCCCGGTGCAGCCACCCGGCTGCGGCGTCGTGGTCGTCGTCGGCGTGGTGGTGGTGGTGGTGGGCGTGGTGGTGGTCGTCGGCGTCGTCGTGGCCGAGCCGCTGGTCAGGCCGAGGAAGGCGATCGCGTACGCCACCATCCCGTTCTGCGGCAGCGCGTGCCCGGCGCCCTGGACGCTGATCCCTTCGACCGGCGCCTGTGTGCCGGTGCCGCCGTAGCGCGTGCGGGTCCAGCCGGACTGCGGCGCGTCACTCGACGACGGCGTCTGGCTCACCCCGCGCAGGTTCGTCCACTGCTTGATCTCCTCCCCGAAGTTCGGGTAGCGAAGGGTGTCGTCGGCGGTGCCGTGCCACAGCTGCATCCGCGGGTACGGCCCGCTGCGCCCGCCGCTCATCTGGCGGGCCTGGTCGCCCCACTGCTGGGCGGTCTTGATGAGCTGGCCGCCCGAGCACTGGCTGTTCCAGCTCGACCCGTCGGTGGTGGCGAAGCAGCCGGCGGGCACGCCCATGAACGCCGAACCGGCCGCGAAGACGTCCGGGTACTCCGCGGCCAGGACGTTCGTCATCATCGCGCCGGAGGAGAAGCCGGTGACGAACACGCGGGCGGGATCGACGTTGTAGTGCTGCTTGGCGTAGTCGACCATCGAGAGGATGCCGACCGGGTCGCTGCCGCCGCCGCGGGTGAGGGCCTGCGGCGAGGAGACGTCGAAGCACTGCCCGCTGCGGGTGGCCTCCGGGAAGACGATGACGTACCCGTACTGGTCGGCGGCGGTGACGTAGTCGCGCGCGTACCCGTTGAACACCGCCGAGGCCGAGCCGGTGCAGTAGTGGATGGCAACCAGCAGCGCCGGCCGGGCGGCGACGTGATCCGGGACGTAGGCGTACATGTTGAGGTTGCTCGGGTTGGTGCCGAAGCCGGTCACGCGGGTCAGCGTGGCCGCCGACGCGGGCTGCGCCGTGACCACCAGCACGATGGCGGCGGCGATCGACACCACGGCGGCGAGGAAGGCGGTGAGGAGTCTTCGCACTCGACGAATCCTTTCCGGGAGCAAGGCGCAGCTGCGACGATCGTTCGTTCGCGACCCGGGACCGGTCAACGATTATCGGGATGTTTCGGGACTTCCCGAACTGCCGACCCGCCGTTCTGCTGAAAGGATCCGGGGATGACCGAGCTCCTCCTGGGACCGCTGCTCCGGCACGTCGACGCCACTTCCGCGACGATCTGGGTCGAGACCGGCGGACCGTGCGAAGTCCTTGTCTCGGAAGCGAAAGCGCGGACCTTCGAGGTCTCCGGGCACCACTACGCGCTCGTCGTGCTCACCGGGCTCGAGCCCGGGCGCAGCACGCCGTACGAGGTCCGGCTCGACGGCGAGCTCGTCTGGCCCGAGCCGGACAGCGACCTGCCGCCCAGCCGGATCCGGACGCTGGCCCCGGACGACCCGCGGTTCCGGCTGGTCTTCGGGTCGTGCCGCAAGCCGCGGGAGGAGGACGCGCTCGGCCCGGACGCGCTGGCCGCCTACGCCCACCGGATGGCCGGGCTCGACGAGGCCGAATGGCCGGAATCGCTGCTCCTGCTGGGCGATCAGGTCTACGCCGACGAGACCACCGGCGCGACGCAGGAGTGGCTCGCGACCCGGCGGGACACGAGCGAGCCGCCGGGGAAGGAGGTCGCCGACTTCGAGGAGTACTGCCACCTGTACTTCGAGGCCTGGTGCGAGCCGGCCGTGCGCTGGCTGCTGTCCACCGTGCCGACGTCGATGATCTTCGACGACCACGACGTCCGCGACGACTGGAACACCTCCCAGGCCTGGCGCGAGGAGATGGCTCGCACCTCGTGGTGGCCGGAGCGGATCCGCGGCGCGCTCGTGTCGTACTGGGTCTACCAGCACCTGGGCAACCTCGGGCCGCGCGAGCTGGCCGAAGACGACCTCTACCAGCGGGTGAGCACGTCCGGGACGGACAACGCGGAGCTGCTGCGCGCGTTCGCCGACCAGGCCGACCGCGAGGCCGACGGCGCCAAGGGCACCCGGTGGTCCTACCGCCGCGACTTCGGCCCGGTCCGGCTGCTGGTCATCGACTCGCGCGCCGGGCGGATCCTCGAGGGCGGGCAGCGGTCGATGATCGGCGACGAGGAGTTCCGCTGGATCGAGGAGCAGACCTCCGGCGAGTTCGACCACCTGCTGATCGGGACGTCGCTGCCGTGGCTGATGCCCACGGCGCTGTCGGCCGCGCAGTCGCTCAACGAGAACCTCTGCGCGCGGCCGGGGCTCGTCGGGCGGGTGTCGGAGTGGTTCCGCCAGCTCGCCGACCTCGAGCACTGGCCGGCCTTCCGCGAGTCGTTCGACCGGCTGACGCGGGTGATCGGGCGGGTCGCGGAGGACGGTCCGGCGTCGGTGAGCGTGCTCTCGGGCGACGTCCACCACGCGTACGTCGCGCGGGCCGACCTCCCGGGGGCGCCGGTCCACCAGCTCACCTGCTCGCCGGTGCACAACACCGTCCCCTGGTACATGAACCGCCTGTTCCGCGCCGGCTGGTCGCGGAAGCTGACCCGGCTGAGCGCCGCCCTGGCGCGCCGGGCCGGCGTCCCGCCCGCGCCGCTGACCTGGGGCTGCGTCTCGGGGCCGCACTTCGGCAACGCCGTGATGACGCTGGACGTCGACGGGCGCGAAGCCACCGCGACCCTGCTGCAGCCCGAACGGGACGGAGAGCCGATCCGGCTCGCATGAGGGTGAGGGTGGGTGCGGCGCGGCCACCCTTCCCGGCCTGATCGGCGTTAGCCTCGGATCATGGCTCAGAAAGACCCGCGGAGCGAAGCTCCTCCGTTGAGGGTGGCGGCGGGGGCATCGGCGGAAAACCCGCTCGGGGAGTTCCTCCGCGCCCGCCGCGAACAGGTGGGACCGGAGGAGCTCGGCCTGCCCGCGGGCGGAGCGCGCCGGGTCGCCGGGCTGCGCCGCGAGGAGGTCGCGGTGCTGGCCGGCGTCAGCACCGACTACTACGTCCGGCTCGAACAGGGCCGGGAGCGGAATCCGTCACCGCAGGTCCTCGACGCGCTGGCCCACGGGCTGGCCCTCGACGAGGACGCCACCGCCCACCTGCACCGGCTGGCGCAGCCGGCTCCGAAACGCCGTCGCGCGCGGCGGCGGGAGCAGGTCAGCCCGAACCTCCTGCGGCTGATGGACGGCTGGCCGGACACACCCGCGCTGGTGCTCGGGCGCTGCCTCGAGGTGCTCGCGCACAACGCGCTGGGCGAGGCGCTGTTCGGCGGCCACACCCACAGTGATGACCTGGTCCGGCTGGTGTTCCTCGACCCGGACGCGCGGCGGTTCTACCCGGACTGGGAGCGCGTCGCGGTGAACACCGTCGGCGGCCTGCGCGTGGCCGCCGGCCTCGATCCGGACGATCCCCGGCTCGTCGAGACGGTCGGTGAGCTGTCGGTCAAGAGCGCGGACTTCCGCCGGCTCTGGGCCCGGCACGACATCCGGCAGAAGACGCACGAGACCAAGCGGTTCCACCACCCGCAGGTCGGCGAGCTCGTGCTGAGCTACGAGGCGCTGACCGTGAACAGCGCGCCCGGCCAGCAGCTGGTGGTCTACCAGGCCGAGCCCGGCAGCCCGTCGGAAGCCGGGCTCGCCCTGCTCGGCAGCCTCGCCGCGAGCTAGAAACCCCCCTTTTCTGTCAATTCACCCATGGACGGAGTACTTCGTCATGCCCGAAAACTGGTTCATCACCGGCTGCTCGACCGGCCTCGGCCGCGCCCTGGCCGAAGCCGTGCTCGGCCGCGGGCTGCGGGCCGTCGTCACGGCCCGCGACCCGGCGAGCGTCGCCGACCTCGTCGAGCGGCACGGCGACCGCGCGCTGGCCCTGCCGCTCGACGTCACCGACCACGCGCAGGTGACCGACGCGGTGAAGCGCGCCGAAACCGCGTTCGGCCGGATCGACGTCCTGGTCAACAACGCCGGCTACGGCTACCTCGCCGCGATCGAGGAAGGCGAGGACGACGAGATCCGGAAACTCTTCGACGCCAACGTGTTCGGTCTCGCCGACGTCACGAAAGCGGTACTGCCGGGCATGCGTGCCCGGCGCAGCGGTCACGTCGTGAACGTGTCGTCCCTCGGCGGGCTCGCCGCGTTCGGGGCCACCGGCTACTACCACGCGACGAAGTTCGCCGTGGAAGGGCTTTCCGAGTCCCTGGCCGCCGAAGTGGCGCCACTGGGCATCAAGGTGACGATCGTCGAGCCCGCCGCGTTCCGCACCAACTGGTCCGGGCCCTCGATGCGCGAGTCGGCGATCCGCATCGACGACTACGCCGAGACCGCCGGTGCCCGCCGGGCCGCGACCACGGCGTCCTACGGCAACCAGCCGGGGGACCCGGTCCGCGCGGCCGAGGCGATCCTCGCCGCCGTCGACGCCGACGAGCCGCCCCTGCGGCTGCTCCTGGGCAAGGCCGCCTACGACATCGCCACCGCCCGGCTCGACACCCTCCGCTCCACCTTCGACACCTGGCGCGAGACCACCCTCGGCGCCGACTTCCCGGCCAAGGAGAACCCGTGAAGATCGTCCTCATCACCGGCGCGAGCAGCGGCATCGGGCGCGCCACCGCGCTGCGGCTGGCCCGCGAAGGCCACCACGTCGTGCTCGGTGCCCGCCGGGAAGACCGGCTGACCGCGCTGGCGAAGGAAATCCACGACGCCGGGGGCACCGCCGACGTGCGCCCCCTCGACGTCACCGACCGCGCGGACGTCGCCGCGTTCGCCGACGCCGCCGTGGCCGCGCACGGCCGGCTCGACGTGTTCGTCGCCAACGCCGGCGTGATGCCGTTGTCGCGCCTGGACTCCCTGCTCGTCGACGAGTGGGACCGGATGCTCGACGTCAACGTCCGCGGCTTGCTCCACGGGATCGCGGCCGCACTGCCGCACTTCCGGAACCAGGGCGAGGGGCACTTCGTGACGATCGCCTCCACCGGCGCGCACGAGGTCGTGCCGACCGCCGCGGTCTACTGCGCCACGAAGTACGCCGCCCGGGCGATCACCGAGGGCCTGCGCCTGGAGGCCGACCCCGGCATCCGCGTGACGACCGTGTCACCGGGCGTCGTCGAGTCCGAGCTGGCCGACTCCATCACCGAACCCGGTGCGAAGGAAGCGATGCGCACCTACCGCGCGGTGACGCTCCCGCCGGACACCATCGCCGGAGCGATCTCCTACGCGATCGGGCAGCCGGCCGGCGTCGACGTCAACGAGGTCATCGTGCGGCCCACCGCCCAGCGGTGACGGCTCAGCGTTCCAGCTCCGCGATGACCCGGGGGATCTCGGCGACCAGCTCCCGCGCGAGCAGGCCCGTGCTCCCGGTGTCCGGGATCAGCCGCTGCCCCGCCACGGCGTGGACGTGCGTCGCCCAGCAGGCGGCCTGGGCGAGGTCCGCGCCCCGGGCGAGGAACCCGCCGGTCAGGCCGGCCAGGACGTCGCCGCTGCCGGAGGTCGCCAGCCCGATGTGGCCGCTGCCGTCCCGCCAGGTCCGCCCGCCCGGCTCGGCGACCACACCGAAGAGCAGCACCACCCCTTCGTAGCGCTCGGCGATCCGGACGGCGGTCTCGAGGTCGTCGACGTCTGCTTCGTCACAGCCGTCGAGGAACGCGGCTTCGGTCCGGTTCGGCGTCAGCACGAGCCGGCCGGACAAGGGTTTCGCCAGCTCCGGGGCCCGGCTCAGCGCACCGAGCGCGAAGGCGTCGAGCACCACCCGGGCGTCCGGGGCGATGGCGGGGATCAGGTGCCGCAGCAGGTCTTCGGTCTCTTCGACGCCGGTGAGGCCGGGGCCCACCACGACGGTGCCGGCGCCGGGCAGCACGTCGGCCAGCCGGTCGACGGCGTCGCCGCCGATCGCCCCGGAATCCGTTTCCGGCAGCCCGAACACCGAAGACTCGGGCACCGACACCCCGAGCGCGCCGGCGTGCCGTTCGCTGACCGCGAGCTGCAGCGTGCCGGCCCCGGCGCGCAGCGCGGCCGTGCCGGACAGCGCCGGCGCGCCCGGCACGGTCCGGGCGCCGCCGACGACGAGCACGGTGCCGCGGTCCCCGGTGCCGATCCGCCGGTCCCGCAACAGGGCCGGGCTGATCGGCGCCGGGTCAGGTGAGCTGTTCGGCGGCATCGTCGTCCGCCGTCGGCGGGGTGTCGGTGGCGTGCAGGTGGCCGACCTCCTGGGCCAGCACCATGGTGAACGCGCCGTCGCGGTCGCGCTCCCACGTCGTCACCGAGCCGTTCGGCACCTCGGTGGCGTGGGCGGCCCGCAGCAGATCGGGTTCCGGCAGGCCTTCGAGGAGGTAGCGCAGGCCGAAGACGGTCATCTCGTGCGCGGCCAGCAGCACCCGCTTCCCGGCGTGCTCCGCGCTCAGCTCGGTCAGCAGGGAGCGCAGCCGCAGCACGACGTCCGCCCACGACTCCCCGCCCGGCGGCCGGTAGTAGAACTTGCCCAGCCGCCGCTTGCGCCGCAGCTCGTCGGGCCACCGCTCGCGGACGCCGTGGGAGGTCAGCAGGTCCAGCACGCCGAGTTCGCGGTCGCGCAGCCGTTCGTCCGGGATGATCGGCACACCATCGGGGGTGGCCAGGCGCGCGGTGTCCCAGGACCGGCGGTAGGTCGAGGTGACCACCAGGTCCGGCGGGTGCTCGGCGAAGAGCTCCCCCGCGGCCTTCGCCTGCTCCCGGCCCAGGTCGGTCAGCGGGACGTCGGCGTCGCGTTCGGCGACGTCGATCACGTCCGCTCCCGCCGACTCCGCTTCCTCCCGGGCCACGTTCCCGGTGCTCTGGCCGTGGCGCAGCACGGCCACCCACTCCAAGTCGACGCTCACGCCGGGCTGGTTACCCCCGGGGACCCGCCGACGAAACCCGGGATGGTTAGGCGCGCAAAAGACTCCCGGCTAGGGTCGTTCCATGTCGCGAAGTCTCGACGCCGAGGATCGTCTGAAACTGCTGGAGACGATCATCGGCACGCCCGCCGAGCACCTCGGGTTGGCCGCCCTGCTCGCGGAAACCCTGCAGCGCCTGCGGGACGGCATGGCCGTCGACACCGCGACCGTGCTGCGGTACCAGCACAGTGGCCGTCAGCTGGTGGCCTTCGCGGCCGCCGGTATCGAAGAAGAGGTCCACCAGGGCGTGCGGGTACCGATCGGCAGCGGCTTCGCCGGCCGGGTGGCGCTCGAACGGGCTCCGGTCATCCTCGACCACGTCGACGAAACGACCGTCGTCAACTCCCTGCTGTGGGAGCGCGGGCTGCGGTCCATGCTGGGCGTGCCGATGGTCGCCACGGGCGAGCTCGTCGGGGTGCTGCACGTCGGGTGCGTCGAGCCCCGGCAGTTTTCCGAAGCCGAAGTCGCCACCATGCAGCTGCTCGCCGACCGCCTGGCGATGGCGATCCAGGTCGAAGCGCTCGAAGAGAACCGCACCGCCACCATGGCGCTGCAGCGCAGCTTGCTGCCGAACAGCCTCCCGGACCTGCCCGGCCTCACCTTCGGCGCCCGGTACGTGCCGGGCGCGGAAAGCGGCCTGGGCGGCGACTGGTACGACCTGTTCTCGCTCCCCGGCGACCGCGTCGGCGTCGTGATGGGCGACGTCTCCGGCCACGGTCTCGAGGCCGCCGTGATCATGGGGCGGCTGCGCAGCGCCTTGCGCGCCTACGCCCTCGACTGCGAGAACCCGGCCGACGTGCTCGCCAAGCTCGACCGGAAGGCCAACCACTTCGAGCACGGCGCGATGGCCACCGTCGCGTACGGGATCGTCGAGCCGAGCCGCGAAACCATCGCCCTGTCGCTCGCCGGCCACCTGCCACCCGTGCAGGCCGAGCCGGGCGGACCGGGCCGGCTGCTGGACATGCCGCCGGACCCCCCGATCGGGCTGACCATCGGGGAGCCCCAGCGGCGTACGGCGGTGATCAAGCTGGCTCCGGGCAGCGTGCTCGCGTTCTACACCGACGGTCTGGTCGAGCGGCGCGACCGACCGGTCGACACCGGGATGAAGCAGCTTGCGGAAGCCCTGCGCGCCGACGAGCCCGACCGGGTCTGCGCGCAGGTGATGGCCGCGATGATCGGCAGCCGGCCGGCCCAGGACGACGTCGCCCTGCTGGCCATCCGGCGCGAGCTCCCGGCCGGCGGCTGACCCCCGGCCGGGACACCGCTCAGGACGCGGTGAGCGCCGCCTCGCGGGTCGGGAACAGCGAAAGGCTGTCCTCGAGCCCGGTGAGCTGGATCGGGCGCAGGGTCGCCCGGCCGGCCGCGACGATCCGCACCACGGTGCCGGGTCCGGCGTCGCGGTGGATGGTCAGCAACGCCGTCAGGCCGGGCGAGGCGAGGAAGTCCACCGCCGTCAGGTCGACCACCAGCAGCGGCGGGGCGGCCGCCAGCGCCTCTTCGGCGGCCTGGACCAGAGCCGGTGCGGTGGTCGTGTCCACATCCCCGGTGACCTCTACGACGACCGCGCCGTCCTGCTCCGTTCGGGCGATCCGGAACTCGCCGAATGGCACAGCGGTGGCCGAACCCTCACTGTGGATGTGTTCCGTCATCGTCTTTCGTCTCCTCGCCTTCGGCTACGCCCCGGGATTTCCGGCGGCGCGCGTGATCACGAAGGCTGTCTGCTCAACCGCTGTCAATCATGCCCGCACCGCACGCCCGCCGCCGTTTCAACCCCGTGTCCGTCTTGCACACCCGCCACGAGCAGGCAGGATGGTGGTCATGGCCGAAACGGACGAAACCGGGAACACCCTCGGTGCCGCCGCGAGCTCAGCGGGCACGGTGACGCTGGAAGACCGGCACGGCACCGCCGTGCTCCGGATCGACGGAGCCCTCGACCTCGCGCTGGCGCCGAAGCTGCGGCAGCTGGCCGAGCGGGCCGCGCGCCTGAAGCCCACGTTCCTCGTCATCGACCTGACCGCGGTGACCTTCCTGGCGTCGGCCGGCATGGCGGAGCTCGTGCGGACGCACCGCGGGCGGACGGTGTCCGCACCGTTGCGGGTGGTGGCCACCGGCCGGATCACCTTGCGGCCGCTGCAGCTGACCAGGCTGACCGACGAGCTCGCCATCTACCCGTCGCTGTCCGAGGCGCTGGCCACCGGATGACCGCGCCGGGGTTCGACGGGCTGCTCGGCGCCGTGCGCCGGGCGTTCGACGACGGCTCCGGCACCCCGCCGGTCACCCAGGTCCGCCTCCTCACCCCCGCCGAAGCGCGCTCGGTGCTCGGTGACCACGTCGCGGTCGCCGTGACCGACCGCGCGCTCCTCGCGGATCTGGTGCCGGGCCGGGAGATCACCGGCGCGATCGCCGTCGCCGGCGACGGGCAGGCCGCACTGGTCTACACCACTGAGGAGGGCGGCCGGGCGCCGTCCGCCGTCGCCGCCGCGATCGACGCCGCGACCGCCCACCTGGCGGACACCGTGCGGCGGCTGCGGGGCGAAGCGGGGGTGCTCGACGCGCTGCACTCCACCGGCCGCGAACTGACCGCCCAGCTCGACATCGACCGGATCGTGCAGGACGCCACCGACGCGGCCACGAAGGCGACCGGCGCCGAGTTCGGCGCGTTCTTCTACAACCTCATCGACGAGCTCGGCGAGTCCTACACGCTGTACACGATCTCGGGCGTGCCGCGCGCGGCGTTCGAGCGGTTTCCCATGCCGCGCAACACCGAGGTGTTCGCGCCGACCTTCGACGGCGCCGGCACCGTCCGCAGCCCCGACATCACGCGGGACCCGCGGTTCGGGAAGAACGCGCCCCACCACGGGATGCCGGAGGGGCACCTCCCCGTGTGCAGCTACCTGGCCGTGTCGGCGATCAGCCCGACCAGCGGAGAAGTGCTGGGCGGGTTTTTCTTCGGCCACTCGGAGCCCGGCCGGTTCACCGCGCGGCACGAGTACCTCGCCGAGGGCATCGCCGCCTACTCGGCCATCGCGCTGGACAACGCCCGCCTGTACGAGCGCGAGCGGACCCTCGCCTCGGAGCTCTCGCGCAGCATGCTGCCGGTCGCGCCCGCCGTCGAGGGCCTCGACGTGCTCACCCGGTACCTGCCCGCGGCGACCGGGAGCAAGGTGGGCGGCGACTGGTTCGACGTCATCGCGCTGCCGTCCGGCGCGACCGCGTTCGTCATCGGCGACGTCGTCGGCCACGGCGTCACGGCCGCGACCGTGATGGGCCAGGTCCGCACGGCCATCCGCTGCTACGCGCTGCTCGAGCTCGCCCCGTCGGAGGTGCTGCGCAACGTCTCCGCGCTGACCGGCGGGCTGTTCGGCGAGAGCTTCGTCACCTGCTTCTACGCGGTCCACCGGCCGGACGAGGGCACGTTGACCTTCGCGAACGCCGGCCACCTGCCGGCGATCCTCATCCGCCCGGACGGCACGCCGGAGGAGATCGGCGAGGCGCTGGCGCAGCCGCTGGGCATCGGCGCGGAGTTCCCCCAGCGCACCACCGGGTTCCCGCCCGGGGCGGACCTGGTGCTCTACACCGACGGACTGGTCGAAAGCCGCACGCGGGACCTCACCCTGGGTGTGGAATGGCTCCTGGCGGGCATCCCGGTCCTGCTGGCCGCGACCGACCTCGAGACGGCGTGGGACAAGCTCGTCGACGAGCTCACCCACGGCCGGCACGACGACGACATCGCGCTGATCCACGTGCGTCACCGCGGAGAGGACGGAGCATGACGGACCCCCTCCCCCCGGGCGCCCCCGCACCCCCGGTGACGTTCCACCGGCGCATCGCCGCGGTGGCGGACCGGCTGCCGGAGCTGCGCGGAGCGCTGGCGGACTGGCTGAGCGGGCTCGGCCTGAGCGAAGACCGCCAGGAGGACGTCGTCCTCGCGGGCTACGAAGCGATGGCCAACTCCGCCGAGCACGCCTACCGCGACGGCGAAGCGGGTACGGTCGACGTCCGGGCCGAGGCGCAGAACGGGCGCCTGACGGTGACGGTCACCGACTACGGAGCCTGGCGCCCCCCGGCCGCGACGAACGGGCTGCGCGGCCGCGGCCTGCTGCTCATCGACAGCCTCGCCGACCACAGCGCACAGGTGCACCGCGAAGACGGCACGACGGTCACGATGACGTGGCTCTCCGACGCCCCGGGCTGACGACCTCGCCCCGGCCCGCGTAGACGGCGGCGCCGGGCCCGCGCGGGTAGGCTCACCCCGGTCGCGGCAACCGGGAGAGTGATGAGCGTCGGCGAGGAATCCGGCCAGCGCGCCGTCTTTCCGGGCACCAGCCAGATGGCGGCCCGGATGCGCGAGTTCGACTGGACCGCGTCGCCGCTGGGTGCACCGGCGGAGTGGCCGACCAGCCTGACCACGGCCGTGCGGATCTGCCTCACCTCGCGCTTCCCCATGATCGTCTGGTGGGGGCCGGATCTGCGGTTCCTCTACAACGACGCGTACCTGCCGCTCCTCGGCACCAAGCACCCGGCACTGGACAAGCCGGGCGCGCACGTCTGGAGCGAGATCTGGCACATCATCGGCCCGATGCTCGAGAGCGTCATGACGACCGGCGAGGCGACCTGGTCGGAGGACCTGCTGCTGCCGATGAACCGGCACGGCTACTGGGAAGAGACCTACTGGACCTATTCCTACAGCCCGGTCCACGACGACGAAGGCGCCGTGCGGGCCGTGTTCACCGCGGTCACCGACACGACCGAGCGTGTCATCGGCGAACGCCGGCTGGCCACGCTGCGCGAGCTCGGCACCCTGGCCGGCATCGCCCGCACCGTCGGCGAAGCCTGCGAGCTGGTCGCCGGCGTGCTCGGCCGGGCCGGCGCCGACGTCCCCTACGCGGCGATCCACGTCCGCGACGGCGACGGTGAGCTCGGTCTCGCGACCGTCACCCCCGGCGGTACCGGGCCCACTGACAGCTGGCCGCTGGCGGAAGTGCTCGCCGAGGGAACACCGCGCACGGTGTCCGATCTGCCGGCGACCTTCGGCGAGCTGCCCTCGGGCGGCTGGTCCACGCCGCCCACCGAGGCGATGGTGCTGCCGCTGTCCGGCGCCCCCGGCACCCCGGCCACCGGCGTGATCGTGCTCGCGGCGAGCGCCGGGCGCGCCCTCGACGAGTCCTACCGGACGTTCCTCGGGCTGGTCGCCCAGCAGACCGCGGCGCTGGTCAACAGCGCGCTCGCCTACCAGGCCCAGCAGCAGCGCGCCGAGGAGCTGGCCGCGCTGGACGCGGCGAAGACCACCTTCTTCGCCAACATCAGCCACGAGTTCCGGACCCCGCTCACCCTGATCCTCGGTCCCGTCGCCGAGCTGGACAAGACACTGGGCGACGCGGACGAGCGCGTCCGCGAGGAGATCGCCGTCATCCACCGCAACGCGCTGCGGCTGGGCCGGCTGGTGAACAACCTGCTCGACTTCTCGCGGATCGAGGCGGGCCGGATGCAGGCCAGCTACGAACCGGTCGACCTCGCCACGTTCACCGCGGAGCTGGCGAGCGTGTTCCGCGCCGCCGTCGAGCGGGCCGGGCTGGCGTTCGAGGTCGCCTGCGTCCCCTTGGGCGAGGCGGTGTACGTCGACCGCGGGATGTGGGAGAAGGTCGTCCTCAACCTGCTGTCCAACGCGGTCAAGTACACCTTCGACGGCTCGATCCGGGTGACGACCGCCCTGGACGACGGGTACGCCGTGGTCACCGTGGCCGACACCGGGATCGGGATCGACGCCGCCGAGCTGCCCCGGCTGTTCGAGCGGTTCCACCGGATCCCGTCGGCGCGGGCACGCTCGAACGAGGGCAGCGGGATCGGCCTGGCCCTGGTGCGGGAGCTGGTCGGCATGCACGGCGGCACCGTCGCCGCGGAGAGCACGCCCGGCGTGGGCACGACGTTCCGGATCCGGCTGCCGCTGGGCACCGAGCACCTGCCGGCCGAGCACCTCGTCCCGGAGCCGTCGGCGTCCGGGATCGACGCGGAGACCGCCGAGCCGTACGTGCAGGAGACCCTGCGCTGGCTCCCGGACGACGAGCCGGCCCCCGACGTCGCGCCGGTCCCGGTCGCCGGCGCCCGGGTGCTGGTCGCCGACGACAACGCCGACATGCGTGACTACCTCGCCCGGCTGCTGCGCGAGGACTACGCGGTGACCGCGGTGCGCGACGGCGTCGAGGCGTTCGCGGCCGCGGCGAGCGAGCCGCCCGACCTGATCATCAGCGACGTGATGATGCCGCGGCTGGACGGCCTGGGCCTGCTCGCCGAGCTGCGCGAGGACCCGCGCACCGCCTCGGTGCCCGTGCTGCTGCTGTCCGCCCGCGCCGGGCAGGAGGCCGCGGTCGACGGGCTGGCCGCCGGGGCCGACGACTACCTCGTGAAGCCGTTCTCGGCCGAGGAACTGCTCGCCCGCGTCCGCACGACCATCCGGCTGGCCCGGCTGCGGACGCAGCACTCCCGGTGGCGCGCGGCGATGATCGACTCGCTGCAGGAGGGCTTCTTCGTCTGCGATGCCGACGGGCGGGTCGTGGAGATCAACGCCGCGTGCGCCGAGCTGCTCGGCTTCGGCCCGGACGGGCTGCCGTACCCGGCGCCGCACCCGTGGTGGCCGCCCCGCGACGCCGACCCCGACGCGTACCGGCAGGTCGCCGCCGCCTTCACCCGCTCACGGGACGAGGCCGCCGGGAGCTTCGTGCTGCCGCTGCGGCACCGTGACGGGCACCGGGTGTGGGCCGCGATCGCCTACAACGAGCTGCACGACGACGAGGGCAGCCGCCGGCTCGTCGGCACGATCCGCGACGTCACCGCGGAGCGCTACGCCGTGCAGCGCGAAAACGCGCTCGCCGCGATGAACCAGCGCCTCGCCGGGGTCAGCGGCGTGCCGGCCTCGCTCCGCACCGGGCTGGACCTGCTGCGCGAGCTGTGGCTGGCCGAGCGCGTCCTCGCGGTGACCTGGCCGCACGACGACGAGCCCGAGCTGATGTCCACCGACCCCGCCGACCGGCGGTGGACGGATCTCGCCGCGCCGCTGCGCGCGCGGCTCGGCGAAGTGCGCTCGCTCCCGGCGCTGCACGCGACCTCGGCCGACGGCGGGGCCGGCGCGACCCTGGACCACCCCGGCGGCCGGCTGACGCTCTGGGTGGAACCGGACCCCCGCCGCCCGCTCGGCGTCGAGGACCGGACGTTGCTGGCGCTGCTGGCCGGGACGCTGGCGCACGCCCTGCGCCGCGCCCACCGCGACGACCGGCAACGCGAGGTCGCCATCGCGCTGCAGCGCTCGATCCTCGGACCGGCCCTGCTGCCCGACGGCTTCGCGGTGCGCTACGAACCGGCGAACCCGCCGCTGGAGGTCGGCGGCGACTGGTACGACGTCGTCCCGCTGTCCGGCGACCGGATCGGCATCGTCGTCGGCGACTGCGTCGGCCGGGGACTCGCCGCGGCCGCGGTGATGGGCCAGCTGCGCAGTGCGTGCCGCGCGCTGCTGCTGGAGGCCAACGGCCCGGCGCACGCCCTGACCACCCTCGACCGCTTCGCCGACCGGCTGCCGGGTGCCCTGTGCACCACCGTCTTCTGCGGGATCCTCGACCCCGCCACCGGCGCGCTCACCTACAGCAGCGCCGGGCACCCGCCGGGCACGCTGGTGCACAGCGACGGCTCGTCGGAGTTCCTCGACGCGGGCGGCAGCGTGCCGCTCGCGGTCCGCGTCCCCGACGCGCGCCCGGAGGCCACGGCGGTCGTCCCGATCGGCTCGCTGCTGATGCTCTACACCGACGGGCTCGTCGAACGCCGCCGCGAGTCGCTGGACGACGGCATCGACCGGGCCACCTCGGCCGCCCACGACGCGCGGGACGCCGACCTCGCCGACCTGGCGGCGAAGCTGATGAGCGGGCTCCGGCCGGCGGACGGGTACGAGGACGACGTCGCGCTGCTGCTCTACCGCCGGTCGGTGCCGCCGCTGGAGCTGGACTTCCCGGCGCACCCGGACAGCCTCGCCTCGACGCGCCACTGGCTGCGAGCGTGGCTGGGCACGGCGTCGCTCGGCGAAGAACTCGCGCAGGACGTGCTCGTCGCCACCGGCGAAGCCTGCGCGAACGCCGTCGAGCACGCTTACCCCGAAGACTCGGGCACCGCGCACCTCTCGGCCCGCTTCGCCGGTTCGCACCTGACGGTCACGGTGACCGACCGCGGCCATTGGAAGCGGCCACCCCCGGACAACCACGTCCTGCGCGGTCGCGGGATGGCGATGATGGAAGCACTGGCCGACGCGGTCGCGGTCCGGCACGACACGACCGGCACCACCGTCACGTTGGAATGGAGAATCGGTTCGTGACGACGGCACTCACGCTGGTCGCCTCCGCGGGCGACGACGGGGACCGGATCCTGGCCGTGACCGGAGAGATCGACATGAGCAACGCCGCCGAGTTCGGTGCCGCCCTCGACCGCGAGCTCGCGGCCGCGGCCGCCCTGACCGTCGACCTCACCGGGGTGACCTACCTCGACAGCGCCGGCGTCGCCGCCCTGTTCGACCGGGCCGGCACCCACGACCTGCGCCTGGCCGCGCCCCGCCTGCTCGAGCGCGTGCTGCGCATCTCGGGCCTGACCCAGGTGACGAAAGTGATCATCCGCTGAACGGTTGGCTTTCCCGCCACGGGGTAAGCGCAGCGCAGCGACGGTCGCCGGGTGGGTTGCGCTGCCGGTCGTCGCCAGGTGGTTCCGGCACCCAACCCACGACGTTCAGCAGCGAGCGACGGGCCGGAGTCACCGCCCTCCTCGGTCGCCGGGTCCGGGCCGTCCACGGGTACTGTGCGCGCAGGAACCGGGACGGAGGTGGGCGCAGTGACCGGTGATCCGATCCCGTCCGAGCACCTTGACGAGCTGACCGCGGCGATGGCGGACCTCACGCGTGCGCTGGAGACCGAGCCTTCCGAGGCCGAGATCCTCGACGCCGTCTGCGCCGAAGCCGTCCGGGCCGTGCCCGGCGCCGACATGGCCAGCATCACCGCGATCCGCGACGGCAAGCCGGAAACCGCCGCTTTCACCGACGAACGCGCCGTCGAGATCGACGGCGTCCAGTACGCGGCGGGCGATGGCCCGTGCCTCCGAGCGGCCGAGAGCGGCGAGATCGTCCGGCTGCCACTCGCCACGGCCGGCGCGCTGTGGCCCGAGTTCACCGCGCACGCCCGGAGCCTCGGCGTCGGCAGCTACCTCGCCGCGCCGCTGCGGGTGGACGGCGCCCTCGCCGGCGCGCTCAACCTCTTCGGCTTCGGCGACCACGGCTTCGCCGAGACCGACTCCCGGCTGCTGCGGCTGTACACGACGATCGTCTCGTTCGGGCTGCGCACCACGCGCCGCTACCACCGGGCCCGGCAGCGCACCACCGAACTCGAGGCGGCGATGCACTCGCGCGCGGTGATCGAGCAGGCCAAGGGCATTCTGATGGCCGTGCACGGGATCACCGCCGACGACGCCATGAAACGCCTGATCGCGGAGTCGCAGCACACCAACGTGAAGCTCCGGGACGTCGCGGCCCGGTTCGTCGAAAGCCTCTCGGCCGGCTGACGCTCAGGCGGTGCGGCGGACCGGGAACGGCCAGGTCAGCGTGATCACCGTGCCGTCGTCGGTCGAGCGGAGGTCCAGCCCGTCGACCAGCGCCTGGATCAGGCGCAGGCCGCGGCCGCCGTCGGACCGCTCCGCGATCGTGGTCCAGCGCCCCTGGTCGGCGACGGTGACGATCAGCACGTCCTCGTCGACCCGTGCGCGGACGTCGATCAGCCCGGGCCGGCCGTGGTAGGCGTGGTCCAGCACGTTCGCCATCGCTTCCCAGCAGGCCAGCACGACGTCGTCGGCCTGCCTGCCGACCTCGTCACCGGCACGTCTGCGAAGCCACGACACGAGGTGCCGCCGCAAGCTCGGCAGAGTCCGTGGCGAAACCGTGCCGCGGTACCGCCAGCCATCCGCTCCGTGCTCTTCCACGTTCACCTCCTCGGGGGACTGTGGGATTGCTACCCACCGGTCGGATTTCTCAATCACGGGTAACGGCTTTCCCTGCTGCGTTCGGCTCTGGTGCGGCGCGGGCCGGCGTGATCGGATGTGCGGATGACTCGGTCGACGTCGTCCGTGGTGCTCTGCGCGGTGCTGGCCGCCGCCCTCCTTCCCGCTCCGGCGGCGGTCGCCGCACCGGCACCCGGGCCGGGCGCCCTCTCGCACTTCGGGCTCGCTCGCAAGGACTGCCTGGGCACCTCGCGGACCACGGCCGGCAAGGCGTGGTTCACGGTGGCGGGGGGCGTGCTGTCCGACGTCTACGCGCCGGTGATCGACAACACGAACGTCGAGACGCTGCAGTTCGCCGTCACCGACGGCCGGACGTTCACCGACCTGCAGGCGCGGGACATGACCTACACCGTCCGCACCAGCGCGGGCGGGATGGCCTGCGAGGTGACGTCGACCCCGCGCAGCGGCCGGTACCGGCTGGTCACCGAGTACCTGACCGACCCGGCCCGGACCGGCGTGCTCATCCGGACGCGCCTGGACCCGCTGCGGGGATCGGGCCGCGACCTCAAGGTCTACGTGCGGTTCGACGCGAGCATCAACGGCAACGGCGGTGGTGGCCCGGCGAACGGCGGCGGAGACACGGCTTCGGTGGACGCGGCGACGTCCGCGCTGGTCAGCGCCGACCCGAACACGGTGTCCAGCGCGCCGGCCCGCGACTACGGGACCCCGCTGGCGGCCGCCCTGCGCGCCGACCGCCGGTTCCTCGGCACGTCCAGCGGGTTCGTCGGCACCGCCGGCGACGGCCTGGCCCAGCTCGACCGCGACCACCGGCTCACCGACCGGACGCCGTCGGCGGTGAACGGCAACGTCGTGCAGACCGCGCAGCTGGACCTGGAGCCGCGCCGCCCGAGCGTGCTGGCGCTGGGCTTCGGCTCGGACGCGCGCGCCGCCGTCCAGACCGCCGGTGCGAGCCTGCGCACGCCGTTCGACCAGAGCTACCGCGAGTACGCGCGCGGCTGGCGCGACTACGACAACGGGCTGACTCCGTTGCGGGGCAAGGACTCGGACGCGTACTACCAGTCGGTCAACGTGCTGAAGGCCAGCGAGGACAAGACGTTCCCCGGCGCGGTGGTCGCGTCGCTCGGCAGCCCGTGGGGACAGGCGGTCTCCGCGGGCGACGCACCCGGCGGCAAGCCCGTCTACTTCGGGTCCTACCGCGAGATCTTCGCCCGCGACCTCTACGAAAGCTTCTCGGGCCTGCTCGCCGCGGGTGACCGCGAGACGGCGCGGGCGAGCGTGCGGTGGTTGTTCGGCCGTCAGCAGCAACCCGACGGACGCTTCCCGCGCAACTCCCTGCTCAACGGCATGAAGGCGCCCGACTCCGGTGGCGACCAGCTCGACGAGAGCGCGTACCCGATCCTGATGGCGTTGCAGGCCGGGCTCGACCGCGACCGCACGCTCTACACCGACCACATCCGCGCGGCGGCGGACTTCGTCGTCGCGCACGGCCCGGCGTTCGGCTCCGAGCGCTGGGAGGAGCAGGGCGGCTACTCCCCCTCGACGATCGCCGCCGAGATCGCCGGGCTGGTCGCGGCCGGCGTGCTCGCCGACCGCAATGGCGACCCGGCGCGCGCCCGCGTCTACCGGGCGACCGCCGACCACTTCCAGCGCAGCGTCAAGGGCTGGACGGTGACGTCCACCGGCCCGTACGGCGGCCGGTACTTCCTGCGCCTGACCAAGAACGGCGATCCGGACTCGGAGTGGATCTACAACCTCGGCAACGGCTCGGTCGACGCCGACCAGCGCGCGGTCGTCGACGCCGGGTTCCTCGAGCTGACGCGCCTCGGCGTGCTGCCGGCGAACGACCCGGACGTCGCCGCGTCGCTCGGCGTCGTGGACCGCGTGATCAAACGGGACACGCCGGCCGGTCCGGGCTGGTACCGCTACGGCACTTCCTCGGCGGGCAGCGAGGACGGCTACGGCGACTGCTACGGGCCCGACCCGACGAACTGCGCGCCGACCGGGGCGCCGTGGCCGGGGCCGAACACCGGGTCCGGGCACCTCTGGCCGGTGCTCGCCGGTGAACGCGGCGAGCAGGCCGTGCAGACCGGTGACCGCGCCGGCGCGGCGGCGCTGCTGCGCGCCATGCGGGCCCAGACCGGGGGCACCGGGCTGATTCCCGAGCAGGCGTGGGAAAACCCGGCGGTGCCGGCGTCGCCCTACGGTGCGGACCCGCGCACGGCGTCGATCGGGTTCGCCCCCGGGCAGCCCGCCGGTTCGGTCGCGCCGCTGAGCTGGGCGCAGTCGCAGTCGGTGCGCCTGGCCCGGGCCCTGGACGACGGCCGGCTGACCGAACAGCCCGCCGACGTCCGCGCCCGGTACGTCACGCACGCTCCGCCCGCGGCGCTGGCGATCACCCTTGACGCGCCGGCTTCGGTGTCCACCTCGACCGCGACGGTCACGGGAACCGCCCCCGCCGGCAGCCGGGTCGAGCTCGCCGTGTCGGCCACCGACGCGGGGACGACCACCGTGCTGTCGACCCGGGCTTCGGCGGCAGGGACGTTCAGCGCGACGGTGCCGACGCCGCTGGGCGCGAACGTCGTCACCGCGGCCGCCACTTCCGGCACCGGAACCGGCTACGCGCAGAAGACGATCAGCTCGGACTTCGTCACCGGCACGGTGCTGCTCGACGCGGCCGACCCGGACGGCGACGACCACGGCCCGGGCACGTACACCTACCCGACGGCCGGCGACTTCCACGCGGGCGCGTTCGACCTGCAGCGGTTCCAGGTCATCGATTCGGGCACCAGCCTGGTGTTCCGCGCCCAGGTCCGCGACCTGTCCCCGACGTTCGGCTCACCGCTGGGCGCGCAGCTGCTGACGATCTACGCGCACGACCCGGCCGCGACGGCGACGGCGACCGCGGCGCCGTTCCCGAGCCGGGCGTACTCGATCGCCGCGCAGGACGCGTGGAGCCGGCGCCTCGAGGTCCAGGGCTTCGCCGACCCGGTTCTCGTCGACGCTTCGGGCGCTTCGCTGGCCACGCCGTCCGTCCAGGCTTCGCAGGCGACGCGCTACATCACGGTGAGCGTGGCGAAATCGGCGTTCGGGACCCCGGCCGCCGGGTGGACGTTCGCGGTGGTGCTGACCGGCCAGGACGGCAACTCGCCCGACCAGGCGCGGCCGTTCACGCCGACGGCGGGTCAGTACACGTTCGGCCTGTGCGCGGCGGGCGGCACGGCGCCGCTCTGCGCCGCGGACCCGGCGACGGCCCCGAAGGCGGTCGACGTGCTGACGCCGTCCGGTGTGGACCAGGCGGCCGAGCTGGATCCGACGCGGGGGCCGGTCGCGGTGCGTGGCGTGCCGGTGGGCTGATCTGGCAGGGTCGAAGCCGTGATCGACGACTTCGCGAAGCGGTACCTGCACGACGATCTGCGCGAGGCCCGGGAGGCGGTGCTCGGAAAGCTCGACGGGCTGGACGAGTACTCCGTGCGCCGCCCGCTGACCGCGACCGGGACCAACCTGCTCGGCCTGGTGAAGCACCTGGCGTTGTGGGAGACCCGGTACCTGGGCGAGGTGTTCGGCCGGCCGTTCCCGGAGCCGCTGCCCCGCTGGGACGACGCCGAGGCACGCGGCCGTGACTTCTGGGCGACCCCGGAAGAGACGCGTGCGGAGATCGTCGACCGGTTCCGCCGCGCCGCGGAACACGCCGACGCGACGATCGACGCTCTCCCCGTCGACGCACCCGGCCACGTGCCGTGGTGGCCGCGGCCGGATGTCCTGCTGTTCAACGTCATGGTGCACGTGCTCACCGAGACCACCAGGCACGCCGGGCACGCCGACATCCTGCGGGAACAGCTCGACGGGGCGACCAGCGCGCCGAGCCGTGACGCGGATTTCTGGACGGCGAGGCACGCGGAGATCGAGCGGGCCGCCGCGGCCGCGGGCCCGGCCCGGCCGTAACGCGCACGCGGGCGGACGACACGGCGGCTGCCGCCGTGTCGTCCGCCCGATCACGCGTGTCGTCCGCCCAGACAGGCGCGTCGTCCATCCGGACACGCGTGTCGTCCACTGTGGACCGGTCAGCGACGGCCACCGTGGTCGTCCCCGTCCTCGGGGTGCCCGCCGTGGTCGTCCCCGTCCTCGTGGTGCCGCCCGTGGTCGTCGCCCGGCTCGGCACCGTGGCCGCGGTGGTCGTCGCCGAGGTCGTGGGTGCGCGACGGATACGTGCTCGGCGCGGGCCGGCTGGGATACGTGCTCGGCGCCGGGCGGGCCGTACTCGGCGACGCGGTGACTTCGCTGCTGCCCGGGGTTTCCGTGGTGGCCGAGGCGGTGGCCGACGACTCGCTCGTCGTGGTGGCCGGCACCCGCGTACCGTCGTCGGCTCCGGACTGCGCCAAGGCCGCCGTCGTCCCGCCCACCGCGAGCACCGCACCGGCCGCCGCGATCACCAGAATCTTGCGCATGTCTGCTCCTTCTCGTTCTCCGACAACGAAAGAAGCATCACGCGCCCGGCGATAGCGGCGCGCTGCGCGACGCTTAAGGCATCCCTAAAGCCTTCCCGAGGTCCAGCACGATCCGCGCCCCCGGCCCGCGGGTGACCGTGAACTCCCCGCCGGACGCGCGGGCCGTCTGGCGCGCGATGTCCAGCCCGAGCCCGGTCGAGCCGGCGCCGCTCGCGCCCCGCGCCCCCTCGTCGAAGCCCGGGCCCTCGTCCGACACCTCCAGCCGTGCCCCACCGGACGTCGCCGTCAGCCTGATGGCGTAAGGCGTTCCCTCGGGTGTGTGCGCGAAGACGTTGCCCAGCAACGCGTCCAGGCACGCGGCCAGCTCCGGTTCGCCGACCGCGACGGGCAGCGGACCCGGGTCGAGCGACACCGTCACCGCTCGGTCCTGGTCCTGCGCGAGCACCGACCAGAACTCGGCCCGCGCCCGGACGACCGAGGCCGCGTCGCACGAGCCGGGCGCCGAGTCCCGCGCCCGCGCCTGCTCGATCAACGCCGTGACCTGCCGCTCCAGGCTTTCCGCGTGGCCGGTGATCCGCTCGGCCTCGGCCGGGTCCCGCAGCGACTCGGCGTCCAGCCGCAGCACGGTCAACGGCGTCCGCAGGCGGTGCGAGATATCGGCGACGGCCTCGCGTTCCTGCCGCACCAGGTCCCGGATCCGCGCCGCCAGGAGGTTGAGCGCGGCGGCGACCGACCGCACCTCCCCCGGCCCGCCCGGGCGGGCCCGCGCGTCCAGGTCGCCCTCGGCGAGCCGGCGTGACACCTCGGCGAGCTCGTGGACCGGCCGCACGATCGAGCGGGCCAGCCGGTCGGCGACGAACACCCCGAGCGCCAGCAGCACCACGCCCAGCCCGGCGAGCACCAGCCAGGCGGCACTGAGCCCGCGGGTCAGCTCGGCGCGGTCGACGAAGGCCCGCACGACCGCCGTCCCGGCCGGCAGGCCTTGGACCGCGACGAGGATTTCGCGCCCGCCCGCGTCTTCCACGGTCAGGCTGCTGCCCTGCGCCGCGGCCAGGGCGACCCCGGGAGTGCGCGGGGTGGGCGCGCCGAGCACGGTGCCGTCCGGCAGGAACACGGAAACCGGGTGGCCCGCGGTCGTGTTGAGCTGGTCGACCGCCGGCCGCAGCGACGCCGCGTCGGACGTCGCCACCAGCGACGTCAGCGACTGCGCCTTGGCCGTCGCGGCGGTGACCGCGCGGTCCGCGGTGACCGACCGCAGCAGGATCGCCAGCGGCACGAGGAACGCGACGAGCACCAGGCTCATCGCGGCCGCGACCAGCACCGCGAGCCGCTTCCTCACGCCGGGCCCTCCGGGGCCGCCAGCCGGACGCCGACCCGCCGCACGGTGTGCAGGTACCGCGGCTCCTGCGCGGTCTCGCCGAGCTTGCGCCGCAGCCACGACAGGTGCACGTCCACCGTCTTGTCCGCACCGGCGTACGGCAGCTTCCAGACGTCGGCGAGCAGCTCGCGCTTGCTGACCACGGTCCCGGCCCGGCTCGCGAGGTAGTGCAGGAGGTCGAACTCGCGCGGGGTGAGGTCCAGCGGCGCGCCGTCGAGGGCCGCCTGCCGCGTCCGCGCGTCGACCGACAGGCCACCGACGACGACCGGGGCCGTCGTCTCCTCCGGCTCGGCCCGCCGCAGCACCGCGCGGATCCGCGCGTCGAGCTGGGCGCCGCCGAACGGCTTGACCACGTAGTCGTCGGCACCGGAGTCGAGCAGCCGGACGATCTCCTCCTCCGCGCCCCGGGCGGTGACCACGATGATCGGCACCGCGCTGACCGCCCGCACCATCCGCAGCACCTCGCGGCCGTCGAGGTCGGGCAGGCCCAGGTCGAGCAGGACGACGTCGGGCCGGTCGGTGACGGCCGCCTGCAGCCCGGCCATCGCGGTCGGCGCGGACGTCACCGTGTGCCCGCGCTCGCCCAGCGCGCGCAGCACGGCCGTGCGGATGGTCGGGTCGTCCTCGACGAGCAGCACGGTCGCCATGTTCGGGAGGCTACACACGCGATGCCGCTTCACCGGGCTCGTGGCGAACGCTAAGGACGTCTTAGCCGCGCCTTAACCCTTCCGGATGGCACAGTGGACGGGTGACCAGGCGCGGGCTGCTGATGACCGGGGGCTGGCTGCTGGCCGCCGCGGTCACCGCGGGCGCCGGCACGGTGGCCCTCGACGTCGTCGGCGCGGGCATCCTCGGCCCGCAGAACCAGCCGCTGTCCCAGGACGACGTCGCCCGGGCGCTGGAAACCGTGCCGGCGAGCACGACCCCCGTGACGCCGGCCTCGGCCGCCACCCCGTCGAGCGTCCCGGCGCCGCGCGGCCTGACCGTCCCCGGCGGCAGCCTCGTCGCGAAGTGCACCGGGGACCAGGTCGAGCTGGTGTCGTGGAGCCCGGCCCCGGGTTACCGCACCGACGACGTCGCACGCGGTCCCGCCGCCACCGCGTCGGTGAAGTTCAAGAACGACGGGACCGAGAACGAGACGGTCGTGACGTGCCGAGACAGCGAGCCGCACGCCGAAACGGTCGCCGACGAGGGCCACCACGGCCGCGGCTAGCGCGGCAGCCCGGCGTTGAGCCGGGCCAGGATGCCGTGCGGGAACGGCAGTTCCGGCGCGCTGACGTCGGTCAGCCGGTCCAGCTGGGCGTCGGTCGGATCGAGGTCGAGCGCGCCGAGGGTTTCGGCGAGCTGCTCCGGCGACCGGGCGCCGATCAGCGGCGCGGGCATGGCCGGCCGGCGCGTCACCCAGTGCAGCGCCACCTGGGCCGGGGTCGCGCCCACCTCGGCCGCCACCTCGCGGACGACGTCCAGCACGGCCCAGCGCGTTTCCGGCAGGGACCGGTAGGGCGCGCCCTCGGCGAGCCGTCCCTCACCGGCGCCGTCGCGGGTGTACTTGCCGGACAGGAACCCGCCGCCGATCGCGCCCCACGGCTGGACGGCGATGCCGAACTCCCGCGCCAGGGGCACGTACTCGGCTTCGATCGACCGCTCGACCAGGGAGTACTCCAGCTGCAGCGCCGTCACCGGCGGGCCGCCGAGCATGGCGGCCTTCGTCGCGTACCAGGCCGGGACGTCGCTGAGCCCCACCGCGCGGATCTTCCCGGCGCGCACGAGGTCGCCGAACGCCGCCATCACCTCCTCCGCCGGGGTGAAGCCGTCCCAGAGGTGGAGCCAGTACAGGTCGACGTGGTCGACGCGCAGCCGCCGCAGCGACGCCTCGAGCGAGGCGACCATGTTCTTGCGGCCGTTGCTGCGGCGGCGGGGGTCCGACCGGGGTTCGCCACCGCTGAAGCCGGGCCCGGAGTACTTGGTGGCGAGGACGACGTCGTCGCGGGCGACGTCGCGGAGGAACTCGCCGACCAGTTCCTCGCTGCGGCCGGCGCTGTAGTTGTCGGCGGTGTCGACGAAGTTGCCGCCGCCCTCGACGTAGGCGCGGAAGATCTCGCGCGCGGTGTCGTCGCCGGCGCAGAAGGAGCCGGTGCCGAAGGTCATCGCGCCCAGCGCCAGCGGCGAGACCCGCAGCCCCGAGCGGCCCAGCGGCCGGTAGTCGTCCAGTCGTGTCATGTCCCCGATCGTGCAACCCGGAGCACGGTCCGGGTCAAACCCGATCGAGGGCATTCCGGGGCAACGTCGGGGGGAAATCGAGCCATCCTCCCGGTTAGCCCGGGATGAACATCAGAGGTGCGCTAGCCTGGCCCGATCGTGGGGCCCGGGGCCCCGTACCCCGGCGTCGCGAGGAGTCGAATTCGTGCAACCCGACTTGGGTCCAGGTGAAGACTTCGAGCTCCTGCTCGAACGTCAGGTCCGGGAAATGCAGTCGAAGGCGGCGGCGCTGAACGAAGCGCTTTCCGCCGCCGGTGCCACGGTCCGCTCCCGCGACGGCGCGGTCACCGTGACGCTCGCGCCGAACGGCGCGCTCACGAACCTCGAGCTGGGGCACCGGGCGTGCGAACTGGGGCCCGCGCGGCTGACCGCGACGATCATGGGGACGGTGCGCGAAGCCCAGCGCCAGACCGCCCGCAGCGTCGCGGACTCCTTCGCCACCATCAACGGCGACGGCGAGTCGACCGACATGGTCCGCTCGTTCCTGCCGCCGGACCCGCCGCCCGACGGCGACTTCGCGGCACCGGAGAGCGCCGAGCCCGAGCGGACCCCGCCGCCGGCCGCTCCCCCGGCGCGGCCGCCCGCGCCGCCGGCCCCGCCGGCCGCCGGACCTGCCTCGCGTCGCCGTCCGCCGGCCGACGACCACTCCGACGACGAATCGAACCCCTGGTGAGCGGCGGCGGCTTCAGGGTCGACTCGGAACCCCTGGCCACCTTCGCGAAGCACCTCGACGAGCTCCAGAGCAACCTGCAGGGCACGGCCGACCTGGTCGGCGGTATGACGTGCGACCCCGGCATGTTCGGCATCAACCCGGCGTGCCAGCTGATGGCGGCGGGCGCGAGCACCTGGACCGACAAGGCGCACCACCAGTTCGGCGACTACGCGAAGACGATCGGCGAGTTCTCCGACAAGGTCGCCGAGGCCGCTAAGCGCTACCAGGCGGGCGAAGAAGACGCCGTCGACTCGATCGTGAGGTTCGAATAGTGGGCGACGACTACCAGAGCAAGGACGTCAGCCTCCACGGCTCCGAACTCTTCAACGAGGACAACCGGTCGGCCGGCGCGGGGTTCTTCGAGGCCGCGGTGGGCCTGGACAAGGCCGTCAAGGAAAACGACCAGGTCGCGATCGGCATCGGCGCGGCGGGCATGGCGCTGGAGACCATCGGGCTCGTGCTGGACCCGATCGGCAGCCTGCTGACCGCCGGGATCGGGTGGCTCATCGAGCACATCACGATCCTGCGGTGGCCGCTGGACATCCTGATGGGCGACCCCATCGGCATCAACGCGGCCGCCGAAGCGCTTTCGGCCGAGAAGAAGAAGCTGGAGCAGTGGTCGACGGACCACCAGACGGCACTCGAGACGCTCATGAAGGACTGGTCCGGCAACGCCGCGGACCAGTTCAAGAAGGACATGGACGCGGTCACCGAGCAGCTCAGCTCCCTCGGCGGCTACCTCGACCAGGCCGGCAAGAACATGAAGATCGCCGGCGGCATCGTCGGTGCGTTCCGCGGCATCTTCCGCGACCTGATCGCGATGCTCCTGGCGACGATCATCAAGGGCGCCCTGATCGCGGCGGCGCTGGCCCCGGTGACGTTCGGCGCGTCGATCGCGATCTTCATCGGCACGACGATCGGCACGGTGGCCACGGCACTGGGCAAGATCGGCGCGAAGCTCGTCCAGCTGGGCCGGAAGCTGGGCGACCTGGTGCAGGCGCTGGCGAAGATGGGCAAGGCGGGTGACGAGATCGCCGGGGCGAAGCCCCCGACGAGCAGCCTGACGCCGACCCCCACCCCCAAGCCGGACGCGACGCCGCTGCCCAAGCCGGACTCGACGCCCGCGCCGAAGCCGGACACGACCCCGTCGTCGGCGACGCCGGAGCCGAAACCCGAGCCCAAGCCGGACACGACACCGGAGCCCAAGCCCGAACCGAAGCCCGACACCACACCGTCGTCGGCTACCCCGGAACCGAAGCCCGAACCCAAGCCGGACACAACCCCCGAGCCCAAGCCGGAACCGAAGCCCGACACCACACCATCGTCGGCCACACCGGAACCCAAGCCCGAACCCAAGCCGGACACAACCCCCGAGCCCAAGCCCGAACCGAAGCCCGAGCCCGTGCCATCGTCCTCCTCGGCGACCCCGGAGCCGAAGCCGGAACCCAAGCCGGACACCACACCGGAACCCAAGCCCGAGCCGAAGCCCGACACGACACCGTCTTCAGCCACCCCGGAACCCAAGCCGGACACCACACCCGAGCCCAAGCCGGACCCCAAGCCCGACGCCACGCCGGAACCGAAGCCGGACTCCACCCCGTCGTCGGCCACTCCGGAACCCAAGCCGCACAAGCCGTTCACCGACCAGATGACCGCCGTCATCAAGGACAAGCTGTCCAAGGTGGACGGTGTCACGCCCGAGATCATGGCGAAGTTCGACAAGATCAACAACTTCTCGGTCGAGCAGCTCGGCAAGGTCTTCGGCAAGGAAGGCGCCGAGAAGTTCGAGTCGGCCATCAAGATCATGACCGACCCGTGGTTCGGGAAGTCGGGCCTGGCCGGCAAGACCGTCGTCGACATGATCAAGGGCGTGCCCGCGAGCATCGGCAACGTCACCGGCGGGGACGACGAGTAGTCACTCCTCGGAGAGGATCACCGCCCGGGACGCGAGGTGCAGCGCCAGCCTCTCGTCCGGGCGGGACAGGTCCACTCCCAGCAGCTGCTCGATCCGCGCGACCCGGGCCGCCACGGTGTTGCGGTGCACGCCCAGCACGGTGGCGGTCTCGGCGATCGACGACTCCGCGTCGAGGTAGGCCGCGAGGGTCCGGACCAGCTCGCCCGGCGCGTCCCGCAGCGGCGCGACGAGTGCGCGGGCCGCGGGCTCGAACGTGTCCGTGCGGGTCCACTCCAGCAGCAGCTGGGCCATGCCGAGCTGGTCGACGTGCAGGAAGTGACCGGTTTCGGGCCGGGTCGCGGCGAGCCGGGCCGCGTCGAGGGCCTCCGCGACGGTCGCCGCGAGCCCTTCCGGCCGCGGGTGCGGCCGGCCCACCCCCATGTGCGCGCCCAGGCGCAGCGCCCGGTGCGCCGTCTGGAGGCGGGTCGCGAGGGCGCGCACCCGTTCCGCCGTGGGTTCGTGGTCGAAGGTGACCCAGCCGGTCCAGCCGTCGCCGTGCTCGACGACGACCGCCTCGACGTCCAGCGCGCGCATGACCTCCTGCGTGCGGGCGACCGTGTCGACCGCCGCCGGGACGCCGATGTGCAGGCCGACGTGCCAGCCACCGAGCCGCCAGCCGGCGTCGGCGACGCGGCGGCGCAGGTCCGCGCCGGGCTCGGTGTCGAGGCGCAGGAGGTCGCCGAGCAACGCCGTGCGGGAGCGCGCGTCGCGTTCCAGCTCGAGCCGGTTGGCGAGCAGCCACCGCTGCAGCGCCCCGGCCGCGACGGCGAGCGCGGGCGGCACGACCTCGGCCCGCGCGGCTTCGGCCCCCCGCAGTTCGGCCGCGAGCCACATCGCCGGGCGCTGCAGAAGCACCGGGTGGGCCAGGAAGACGTGGTCGTCACCGTCGGTCCGCTGCGGCACGGCTTCGTCGAGCCGGACGCGCCCGGTGACTTCCCCGGCCAGCGGCACGCCGCGATCATCGAGCACGGCGACGGCCGACCGCAGCAGCCGCCGCAACACGGCGACGACCTCTTCGGGCGGCCGCAGCCGGTCCCCGAGCGCGCGATGGGTGGCCAGCAGCAGGTCCGCCCGGGCGAGTTCGGGGGCGGCGAGCAGCAGCCGCGCCTCGACGAGCAGATCGAGCGGCGCGGCCCCGGTGGTCAGCAGCGGAACGGCCAGCCGATCGGCGAGCAGCCGCGACGCGGTGAGCGGTTCGGTCCCGGGCAGCAGCACCCCGGTGGCCCCGGCATCGGCACAGCGCCGGAGAAGGGCATCGATCTGCCAGTCGGTCCCGGCGACGGGCCGCGCGACAACGGTGAGTTCCCCGGGCCCGGGCAGGTGCGACGCGTCCAAAGTGGCCTGCACGGTCGCAAGTGGACGGTCGAGTCCCGCCGCACCGGCGAGCAGCCGGACGTGCGCCGCCCAGCCGGGAAGGGAGAGAACCCGCCGCAGGCTCACCGGACCCGCCCCAACCCGGCAGGCCCAAGCGCCCCAATGTGGCCTTGGTTGCGTCTGACGCACCGAAGGCCGCCTTGGGTGCGTCTGACGCACCGAAGGCCGCCTTGGGGCGCTCGCGGGGTCACGGGAGACCGACCGGGTCGCAGTCGATGCCGTACGCCCGGGGCCGCACCACCGGCAGCCACCGCGGGTCCCGCCAGAACGGCGCCGCCGCCAGCCGGACCACGTCGACCTCCACTCCCGTTCGGATCGCGTCGCAGGACACCGGTACCCCCGTGCGGTGGTCCAGCACCGACAGCACGTCCGGGGTCGAGGCCACCGGTGCCCCGTCGCGCAGCGCCAGCAGGTACTCGTTCTCCATCTCCAGCCGCAGGAGCCCGCCGTCGCGGTGGTCGGCCAGCGTGACGCTTCCGCGGCCGAACCCCGGGCTTCCGTGCTGCCCCGGGCCGAGGTGCCGCGCCACCTCCAGGACCCTGCCGCGAGCCAGCACCGACCCCGCCAACGCCGCTTCGAGCGCGTCTCGCGGCGGGCTCTCCCCCGCCGCCAGCACCCGGCGGCCCAGCTCCAAAGCGCCGCTCGTCGTCCCCGGGACCGAGCACCCGGCCAGCTCGCCGGCCGGGATCGGGGCCAGGGCGAACGCCGCCCACCCGCCGGAGCCGGCCAGGAACGCCCGGGTGCCGCGCTCGATCACCACGTCGGATCCGGCCGCCAGCACCACGACCTGCCCGCCGGGCTCCGCCAGCGCCGCCGGGGCGACCCCGCGGCCGGTCGCCGCCACCGAGAACTGGTCCAGCCGGGGCAGCCCGCGGCCGGACAGGTCGGCGTCGACGTACCCCAGCCCGAGCTGCTCGGCGACGACCAGGGGCAGCAGCCCGTTGAGGCCGCCGATTTCGATGGACATCAGCGCGTCGGCGCGTTCGCCGGTCCAGCGTTCGACGGCGGCCACCGCGGCCGCGAACTCGCCGCCGCCGGGCAGCTTCTCGGTGAACGCCGCCGTCGCGCCGACCACGCCGATCGGCACGACCCGCGCGTCCGGCGGCAGCTGGCCGGCCGGACGCGCGAAAAGCGACCGGCCGTCGGACAGCAACCGGCGCAGCAGCACGGCGGCGGTCACGGTGTCCCCGCCGCCGCCGGACCCGAGCAGGGCCACCCCGCGCTCGAGGGCGGCCACGTCACCAGCGGTGATGCGCATGACTGACCACAGTAGACGAGCTCAGCGCAGGGCGTACCCACCGTCGGGGTAGAGCGTCGACCCGGTCGTGTAGGTGCTGCCGAACAGGTACAGCACGGCATCGGCCACTTCGGACTCCTTCCCGACGCGGTGCAGCAGCGTGTCCGCGCGGTACTGCGCGAAGCTCGCCTCCCGCACGTCCGCGGGCCGCCCGGCCCACAGGTTGCCGTCGATGGTCCCCGGCGCGACGACGTTCACCCGGACCGGGGCCAGCTCGACCGCGAGCCCGCGGCCGAGCCCTTCGACCGCCGCGTTGCAGGCGACGTACGCGGGTGCCGCACCCGGCGGCCGGACGCTCGCCGCCCCGGACATCAGCACGATGGACGCGTCGGGAGCCAACCGCGGCGCCGCGTGCTTGACGGCGTGGTACTGGCCCCAGAACTTCGTCACGAACGGGCTGGCGGCGTCGGAGTCGCTCAGCTCCCGCAGCGGCCCGACCGTGTACGACGCGCCGGGCGTGAAGAGGTGGTCGACACGGTCGAGAGCACCGAAGAACGCGGCCAGCGATTCCTGGTCGGTGCTGTCGACCACCTGCCAGGTGCCACCGACCTCCTTCGCCGCCGTCGCCAGCTTCTCCGGCGTCCGCCCGCCGAGGTGGACCGAAGCACCCGCGGCGGCAGAGCGCCGGGCCACTTCCAGCCCGATGCCGGAACCGCCACCGATGATCACGACGTGCTTCCCGGCCAAGCTCATCCGATCTCCTCCACGGGGACGAAGTCGTGCGGCAACCCGAAAGCGCCCGGCCCGAAGGTGTCCAGTGCCTCGGGCGTGCGCATCAGCGGCGGGGTCGAGATGCCGACGACGGTGACGCGCTGGCCGTACCGCAGCGTCTCGGTGGTGATCGGCTCGGCCGTCGCGGCCTCCAGCACGCAGATCAGGTCGGGCACCACGCACCGCACGGAGCCGTCCACAGTGGCCAGCAGGTTCTCGTTCTGGAACAGGATCTCCAGCTTGCTCGAGCCGTCGAACGACACCGCCGCGGCGCGTCCGCGGGCGAAGCCCGCCTCCGTCCGGCGCTCCACATCGGACACCTTGCCGCGGAACAGCACCCGCAGGTGCTGGTACGGCGTCGAGCGCAACGCCGTGGCCAGCCGGTCGACCGGATCCTCGTTGCGTTCACGCGCGAACCGGATCGTCCGGCCCACCGTCAAGGCCAGCGAAAGCGTTTGCGGCACGGCGGTCCGCTTGACGTCGGCGCCGCTCATCGCGTACTCGGCGATGTGCGCGACGCCGCCGAGCCGGATGGTGACGCCGCGGGCCAGCCACTCCATCCGCTTGTTGTCCGCGCCGGTGTCGATCACCGTCGTCTCGCCGCGTTCACCGCCGATCGCCATCGGCGACCCCGTGACGCCGTAGACGCCGAACGTCTCCATCTGCAGTTCGGGGAACGCCCGGCCCATGCCGTCCGCGTCGACGACGGGCAGCCCGAGCCGGGCACCGACGATCAGCGGGATCATCGAGTTGATGCCGCCGCACTCGATCGGCATGGTCGCGTCCGCGCGCCGGCCGAGGTGCTTCTCCAGCGTCCGCAGCGCCAGCACGGGTTCGGCGCCGTTGGGCAGCTTCTCGTGCACCACGGTCGGCGCGCCCATCTGCGCGGTCGGGATCACCAGCGCGTCGTCGTCCACTTCGGACGGATCCAGGATGGTGATCGGCCCGTGCTCGCGGATCGCCTCGCGCACGAGCAGCCGCCCGACGTACGGGTCGCCGCCCCCGCCGGTGCCGAGCACGGCGGCGCCGCGGGCGAGGTCGGGCAGGTCGGCCTCGGTCAGGGTCCAGCTCACCCGGTCACCCCGATCGGGTCGATGTCGTAGCCGAAGTACCGCGGCCCGGCGAGCGCGATGCCCTCCGGCGTGTGCCAGCGCGGGTCGGCGGGCGCGGCGATGACCGTGACGCGCTGGCCGAACCGCAGGCCCTCGGTCGTGACGGCTTCCCCGGTCTCCCGCTCCAGCGTGCAGATCAGGTCGGGGACCGACGCCTCGACGACGCCGTCGCGCTCGGCCACCAGGTGCTCGTTCTGGAACCGCAGCACCAGCTCGGCGCCGGTGTCACCGTCCATTCCGGACAGCCGGGCCTCGCCGCGGGCGAAGCCGGTGACCGTCCGGCGCGCGACGTCGACGACCTTGCCGGTGAACAGCCGGCGGCCACCCAAGCGGGAAACGACCCGCGAAACCGGATCGGCGTGCTCCTCACGCGCCGCCCGGACCAGCGCGCCCAGCTCGGCGCAGAGGCTGAGCGTGCCCGGTACCAGCGACTCGCGCGCCTGGGACCCGGACATCGCGTAGTTGCTGATCATCGCCGAGCAGCCCATGTCGATGGTCGCCGAGCGGGCCAGCCGCTCGGCCCAGTGGTTGTCGACGGTATCCAATACTCCGCGGTTGCCCTTTTCGTCGGCAATCGACATCGGCGTCGCCCGGATTCCGTACAGTGTGGGAAGTACCATCTGCAGTTCCGGGAACGCGCGGCCCATGCCGTCGGCGTCGACCAGCGGCAACCCGAGCTGCGCCGCCGCGACGACCGGGATGAGCGAGTTGACCCCGCCCGCCTCGGCGCACGCGATGTGCGTCAGCTCCTTGCCGAGGTAGCCGGCGAGCGTGCGCGCGGCCAGCCCCACCTGCTCCGCCGACGGCAGTTTCTCGACCATCACCGTCGGCGCACCCATCATCGCGACCGGCAGCACGACGGCGTCGTCCGGCACCTCCGCCAGCGGAACCAGCGGCACCGGCCCGTGCGAGCGGACCGCGGACAGCGCGAGCAGCCGCCCGATATACGGGTCTCCCCCGCCACCGGTGCCGAGGATCGCCGCGCCGCGCGCGATGTCGTGCAGGTCGTTCTCGGTGATCTCGCGCATCACGCCCCCAGCTGCAGGTCGCCGACGGCCTTGGCGCGGATGCGCGTGGCGTTGCCGGGCAGGTACGGGATGGGCACCTCGTCGAAGTCGACGATGCCGACCGACGCCGGCGACGCACCGGCGGCGACCGCGCGATCGATGGCCTCCTGCTTCGCCTCCTCGACGACGGCCTCGCGACGGCCGGGTTCGATCACGTAGACGCGGTCGACCTCACCGCCGATCTGGGCGATGGCCGCGCCGATCGCGTTGGCCACGGCGTAGTTCTCCGGCCGGTGCACCTCGCCGCACCCGGCCAGCTCGTCCGGCAGCAGCACCGAACCGCCGCCGACCGCCACGACCGGCAGCGGCTCCGCGGACGTCCGCATCCGTTCGACCACATCGGACACGTCGGCGGCGATCTTGTCCAGCGCCGCCCGGACCAGCGAGCGGTCGAGGTGGGCGACCAGCGAGGCGTCCCCGATGTCGGCTCGTCCCGCCGCGACCGCGATGTCGGTCGCGGTGAGCGTGTCCCCGCCGAAGACCAGCGCCTTCGACGTCAGTTCGTAGCCGACCGAATCCGGGCCCACCGTGACGTTCCCGCGCACGCGGCTGCCGCCGCCGATGCCGATCGAGAGGACGTCCGGCATCCGGAAGTTGGTGCGGATGCCCGCGACGCTGACGTCCGTGGTCGCCTCGCGCGGGAACCCTTGCCGCAGCACGCCGACGTCCGAAGTCGTGCCGCCGACGTCGACCACCGCGCAGGTGTCCAAACCGGACAGCACGGCCGCGCCGCGCATCGAGTTCGTCGGCCCGGACGCGAAGGTGGCCACCGGGTACCGGCGGGCGAAGTCGACGTCCATCAGCGTGCCGTCGTTCTGGCTCAGGTACAGCGGCGCGGTGATGCCCGCGCCGGTGACCGACGCGGACAGCCCGTCGACGATGTGCGCGGCCAGCTCGCGCAGCGCCGCGTTGATCACCGTCGCGTTTTCCCGCTCCAGCAAGCCGATCCGGCCGATCTCGTGGGACAGCGAGATCGCGACGTCCGGCAGCTGCGCGCCGATGATCTCGGCCGCGCGGGCCTCGAACTCGGCGTTGACCGGGGAGAAGACCGAGGTGATCGCGACGCTGCGCACCCCGGCTTCCGCCATGTCGTCGGCGGCCTTGCGCAGCTCGCTCTCGTCGAGCTCCGCGATGTGGCGGCCGTCGAACTCGTGTCCACCGTGGACCAGGTAGCTGCGCCCCGACACCGCGTCGACGAGCCGCTGCGGCCAGTCGACCATCGGCGGCAGCGACGCCCCGGCCGGCAGGCTCAGCCGCACGGCCGCGGTCGGCGCGAGCCGGTGGGCCTCGACGAGGGCGTTGATGAAGTGCGTGGTGCCGATCATCACCGCCCGCACCGCCGCCGGGTCGAACGCGCGTTGCCGCTGCAGGCCGTCGATCGCGGCGACGATGCCCGAGGTAACGTCCGCGGTGGTGCTGGTCTTGACCGAGGCGAGCACCTGACGGCCGTCGAGCAGGACAGCGTCGGTGTTGGTGCCGCCGACGTCGATGCCGATGCGCACGAAGATTCTCCTTGGAGGACTCAGACGACGGGAGCGGGCCGGGCGTCGGCGGTCCGGCTGCTGCCGATCCCCCGCACCAGGCCGAGCTTCCCGGCGACGACGTACAGGACGAAGGCCACGACGAGCGAGTTGATGCTCGGCAGGCCCCACTCGACGAACTCGCCGAAGAGCGCGGCGGCAACCCAGACGACGAGCGTCGCGGGCACCCACACCGGGGCGTCTTCGGGCACCGTGCCGCGGGCGCGGGCGGCTTCCAGGTCACCGCGCCACTTCTTCACGACGAAGTACTCGGCGACCATGATCCCGGCGATCGGCGGGAACGCGACGCCCAGCACGGTGAGGAAGTCGGTGAACTTCGCCAGGATCCCGGCCGCGGCGAGCACGCTGCCGGCCAGGCCGAGCACCGCCGTGACGAGCCCGCGGTGGGCCTTGCGGCCGGACACCGTGCCGATGAAGTTCACGACACCGAGGCCCGAGGAGTAGAGGTTCCAGTCGTTGATCTTCATCGTGCCGGCGATGACGATCAGCAGCCCGATCCAGCCGACCGACGACGTCACGATGGTCGTGATGCCGGCGCTGCCGACGGCGTGCGCGAGCAGGACGCCGGACAGGCCGATGACGTACTCGCCGAGCGTGATCCCGACGAGCGTCTGCTTGACGACGTCGGCGGTGGTGCGGTTGAAGCGGGTCATGTCGGGCGTGATGACGGCACCGACGATGAAGCCGCCGGCGACCAGCGTGGTGCCCTGCAGCAGGCTCAGCGACGGCCCGGGCGGGGCCGACGAGACGAGCGTGCCGAGGTCGTGGCGGGTCAGTTCCGAGATGACCGACCAGCCGACGAGGACGAGGAAGGCCGGCACGGTCAGGTACGCCGTCCAGGCCATGGAGTGGAAGCCCCGCACCACGATCGCGGTGACGAGCAGGCCGAACAGCAGCGCCCAGCCCCACTCCGGCAGGCCGCCGATGAGCGCGACGAGACCTTGGGCGGAGACCGCGGACTGGATGCCGAACCAGCCGATGAGGCTGATCCCGATGGCGAGCCCGATGAGCGCCGAGCCGCCGCGGCCGAAGCCGGTCCAGCGGGCGATCATGGACGTGGACAGACCTTCGCGGACGCCGATGACGCCGACGAGGATCGTGATGAGCTCCAGGATGACCGAGCCGAGGGTGAAGGCCAGGACCGCGTTCCAGAAGCTCATCCCGAAGCCGACGGTGGCTCCGAGCAGGAACTGGGACAAGGCGGACACCTGGCCGAACCGCTGGACGGCGACCGACCACCACGAGTACCGGGCGTGCTCCGGCACTCTGGTGAGGGCATAGTCATCGACACCGACTGTTGAGGCCACGCCGACCTCCTTATCCGGGAAGGGAAACGGTTCCCCGCACCGTAGGCAGCGGTCCCCCCGGCGTCACCGTGCGATGTGCACAGCCACGCAGTCAGCGCTGTGCGAAGTGCACGGTCAACCGACGGGATCCACACCGGTCAGCGTGACACTTTCCGCCCACAGGCGCCCGGCGGCGGCGTCGTCGGTCAGGTTCGTCCAGCGCTCTTCGAGGCGGGGACGGCCGCGCAGGCCGAACACGCGCGGGCCCCACAGCTGCCCGCCGGTGACGTCCGGGCCGAGCACCGCGCGGACGGCGGGCCGCGCGCCGGCGTCCTTGCCCTGCAGCAGCAGGCTCGCGGGCCGGCCGCGCAGCCACTGGCCGCCGGTGCGGACGTGCACCGGCGGGCGTGACGGCGTCAGCGAGTCGAGCGCGCCGCCGGGGTGGGCCACCACGCTCAGCCGCTTCGAACCGGCTGCACGCAACCGCCGGTCGAGTTCGAAGGCGAAGAGCATCTGCGCCAGCTTGGACCGTTCGTAGGCGCGCTTCGGCTGGTAGTCGCGCTCGCTCTGGAGGTCGGCGAAGTCGAGGCTCGCGGACTTCGCCGCGAAGCTGCCGGTGGTGACGATGCGCGCGTCCGGCGCCAGCCGCGGCATCAGCCGGGCGATCAGCGCGAAGTGGCCGAGGTGGTTGGTGCCGAACATCAGCTCGTGGCCGCTTCGAGTTTCGCGTCGCGGCGGGTGGTCCAGCATCACCCCCGCGTTGCAGACGACGGCGTCGAGCGCGCCGGGGTCGACCGCTTCGAGCGAGGCCAGGTCGGCGAGGTCGAGCGGGACGTGCTCGAGTTTCGCCCCGGCGACCTGCGAGCGGATGGCCGCGGCCGCCGTCTCGGCCTTCGCCGGGTCACGGCTGCCGATCACCACCTCCGCGCCCGCGGAGGCCAGCTGCTCGGCGGCGAAGTAGCCGATCCCGGCGTTGCCCCCGGTCACCAGCACCCGCATCGGCGTCCCCTCCCCGTGCCAAGCTGTCCGCCATGGACAACGCTACCGGCTACCGGCGGTCGGCCGGCTCGGCCCGCGGCGAGGCCCGGCGCCGGGAGCTGCTGGCGAAGATCACCGACGACGTCGCCGAGAACGGTCTCGTCGACTTCTCGCTGCGCCGTGCGGCGCGGTCGGCGGGGACGACGCACAAGGTGCTGCTGTACCACTTCGACGGTGTCGAAGACCTGCTGCGGCAGGTGGTCTTCGCCTTGCGGGAACGACGGATCGGCAACGCGCTGACCGCGGTCGCCGCCTCGTCGTCGACGCTGGCCGGCCGCGTCCGCGCCGCCTGGGAGAGCCTCCGCGACGAGGAGTCGGAGCTGCGGCGCGTCCTCGACCAGGCGATGGGCCTGGCGATGTACGACCCGGGCCGATACGCCGCGCTCGGCCGTGGCGCGTCTCAGCAGTACCTGCCGACGCTGGAGTCGTTCTGCCCGCCCGGCTGGCCGGAGCAGCGGAAGTTCGAGGTCGCTTCGATGATCCTCGCGACCCTGCGCGGTTTCCTCGTCGACCTGCTGACCAGCGACGACGGCTCCGGCGCCGAGGCCGGGTTCGCGGCGTTGCTGCGCGCGGTCGAACGAGAGGAAGCGGCTCCCTGATCCTCGACAGTTTGCGAACCACGTGGTTCACTTCTGCCCGGGGGACTTCACTGGGAGGCCGGGATGCAGGTCGAGCTGTCCGCGGGAACCGTCGAGTACACCGACACGGGCGGGCCGGGCCCGGTCGTCGTCTTCGTCCACGGCCTGCTGATGGACGGCTCGCTGTGGGACGGCCCGGTCGCCGCGCTGGACGACCACCGCTGCGTGGTCCCGACCCTGCCGCTGGGCGCGCACCGCGTGCCGATACGTGCCGGCGCCGACCTTTCGCTGCCCGGCATCGCCGCTCTGCTGGCGGAATTCCTCGAGCGTCTCGACCTGCGGGACGTCACGCTCGCCGGCGTCGACACCGGGGGCGCGCTGGTGCAGCTGCTGATGGTCGCGGGCGAGCCCCGGATCAGCCGGGTGGTGCTGGCTTCGTGCGACGCGTTCGACAACTTCCCGCCCGGGCTCACCGGCAAGACGTTGTTCCTCACGGGGAAGCTGTCGCCGGGCCTGTTCGGGCTGTTCATGCAGCAGATGCGGCTGCGCGCGGTCCGCCGGCTGCCCATCGCGTTCGGCTGGCTGACGAAGCGGGGTGACGCGGTGTCCGCCCGCTGGATCCGGCCGGTGCTCTCGCAAGCGGGTATCCGCCGCGACACGGTTCGCGTCCTGCGTGCGGCGGCCGCGTCGCCGGGGATCCTGCTGGACGTGGCCGAGCGGCTCCCGGCCTTCGACCGGCCGGTGCTGGTGGTGTGGGCGCGCGAAGACCGCGTGATGCCCCCCGAGCACGGTGAACGGCTGGCGGCGTTGCTGCCGAAGGGAAAGCTCGTCGAGGTGGACGACAGCTACACGCTGGTCCCGCTGGATCAGCCGGCGGGGTTCGCGCGGCTGGTCCGGGAGTTCACAGCCGGCTGAGGCCGTGCAGGATGCGTTCCATCAGTTCGAGGCTCGGCCGGTTCCCCGACCCCTTCCGCGCGGTGTTGTGCACGGCGACGATCCCCCGGTCCGCCAGGTCGGACAGCAGCACCCGCGCCACCCCCAGCGGGATCCGCCGCCGCGCCGCGACCTCGGCGACCGACTGCGACGTCCGGAGCAGCGCGCAGATCTCCGTCTCCTCCTGCGTGCTCCCCCGCACGACGGCCCGCCCGCGCTGGGTGATCGACACGAGCGTCTCGATCGGCAGGTCCCGGGTCGGGCGGGTTCGGCCATGGGTGCGGAAGTACGGGCGGACCATCCCCGCCCCGCCTTCTTCGAGCACGGACCCCCAGTGCACAGCCAGCTCCTCACGGCGATTAATCCTTGTCGGCGATTATTTGACCTAAAGATCGAGTAGGCCGCAATCGACCGAACAGAGCAACGCCGGAAGATCAGCAGGTCAGCGCACCGACGGCGGGGCGGTACTGCCGCGAAGGACTAGTCGAGTCCCGAGAATCGACGGCGATGTCGCGATTTTTCCGCCGGACAACCTTGCCAGGAGCAGCCCGCCCGCCCACGCGCCGAGCTCGGCCACGGGCTGCGCGACCGTGCTCAGCTCGAGCAGGTCGGCGAGGTCGTGATCGTCGAACCCGAGCACCGAGACGTCCTCCGGCACCCGCAGCCCGGCCCGGCGCAGCGTCCGCAGCGCCCCGAACGCCATTTCGTCCGACGCGGCGAACACCGCGGTCGGCCGGCGGGGCAGGCCGAGGAGGGCACCCATCGCCTCTTCCCCGCCAAGCCGCAGGACCTGGCCCACTTCAAGTGGACGCGCTACCCGTCGGTGGTCGCCGGTCAGCCCAGCCGCGTCACGATCGGCGGGTTCACCCTGGCGGTTTCCACGTATTCGCAGCACAAGCCGGAGGCGTTCGAAGCGGCGCTGCGCCTGCGCAACGCGACTTCGCACCGGCGGACCCCCCGGTCGAACCCCACGATGGCCGACCAGTACCCGATGAAGGGCGACATCCAGGCAGCCCTGACGAACGCGGCGGTCCGCCCGCTCGCGCCGGCGTACCAGAACCTGTCGACGGTGATCTCGAAGGTCCTGTCACCCCGGCGGAGATCGACGTCGAGGCAACGGCGAGCGAACTGCGCGAGCGGTTGACGGACGCGCTGAACTCGCGGGGCATCATCCCGTAGGCCGTCCCGCCTGGGTGGGGACGGCGCTCGGCCCCCATCACCGCTCAAAGCCGGATGGGCTTCCTGTTCATGAACTCCTCGATGCCCAGCGGCCCCAGCTCCCGCCCGATGCCCGACCGCTTGATGCCGCCGAAAGGCAAATCCGCCTCGGACCCGCCCGACTTGTTCAGGTAGACCATCCCCGCCTCGATGCGGCGGGCCACCCGGACCGCCCGTTCGCGGTCCGTGCCGAACACGCTCGCGCCCAGGCCGAACGGCGTGTCGTTGGCCAGCGCGATCGCCTCCTCCTCCGTCTCCGCGCGGAACACCAGCACCACCGGGCCGAAGATCTCCTCGTGGTAGGCCGCCATCTCCGGGGTCACGTCGGTGAGCACCGTCGCCTCCAGGTACGCGCCCGGGCCGGGGACGCGGCGGCCGCCCGCGCGCAGTGTCGCGCCCTCGTGGATCGCCTTCTCGACCTGGGCCGCCACCTCGTCGGCCGCCGCGGTCGAGGCCAGGGGCGGCAGCGTCGTCGCCGGGTCGGCCGGGTCGCCCGGTACGTAGTACTCCGCGACGCGCTTGGCCAGCCGGTCGACGAACTCGTCGTAGAGCTCGCCCAGCACGATCATCCGCTTGGGCGCGTTGCACGACTGGCCGCAGTTGCGCATGCGGGCGGTCGCGGTGACCTTGACCGTCTCGTCCAGGTCGTCGGTGTCCAGCACGATCAGCGGGTCGGACCCGCCCAGCTCCAGGACGCACTTCTTGAGGTTCCGCCCGGCCTCGGCCGCGACGGAGATCCCGGCCTGTTCGCTGCCGGTCAGCGAGACGCCGACCAGGCGCGGGTCGGCGAGCATCCACGGGACCTGGCGGCTCGACGCGAACACGTTCACGTACGCGTCCGCGGGCACGCCGGCGTCCCGCAGCACGCTCTCGATCGCCGTCGCCGAACGCGGGCAGATCGACGCGTGCTTGAGCAGGATCGTGTTGCCCAGCACCAGGTTCGGCGCGACGAACCGGGCGACCTGGTAGGCCGGGAAGTTCCACGGCATGACGCCGAGCAGCGCCCCGATCGGCTCCTTCGTCAGCACGGCTTCGCCGCCGCGGATCGGGAGGGGCTCGTCGGCCAGCAGGTCCGGGCCGCGTTCGCCGTAGTACCGGAAGATGTCGACGACGACGCCGACCTCGCCGCGGCCCTCGTTGATCCGCTTGCCCATTTCGAGGGTCATGACCGCGGCCAGCTCGTCGGCGCGTTCGGCGAACAGCTCCGCCGCGCGCAGCACGATCGCGGCCCGCTCGCCGACCGGCCGGGCGCGCCAGGCCGCGAACCCGGCGTGGACGCGGCTGATCGCGGCGCGGACCTCCTCGTCGGTCGCGTTCGGGATCTCCTCCACGAGTTCACCGGTGGCGGGGTTGGTGACGGAATACATGGCGGTCTCCTCTGCCCACAGTCGCCTACTGCATACTGTATACAGCATGGGGCGGACAATCGACACCCGCGCGGCGGTACCACGCACGGCGTGATCGACTATCGTTTTCGCATGACGCTGGAGATCACCGGCGGAACACCTTTCTCCGCCCTGGCAACGAATAGCTGGACCCGTCGCTACGCAGGAGGCGCGGTCACGTTCGGTTGCCCCGGGCGCATGTACGAACGCGCACCGCGGGTTTGGGGCGGCCGCGGTCTGGGCCTGCCCGAAGACGAGCTGCCGGCCTTCGCCGGCCAGCTCAAGCGCGTCATGAAGCACGAGGCGTACTGGCTGGCGCGAGCGGAGTGCCCGGACCGCCGGGCGGGCGACGCCGCGCGCTGGTCCCCAGGCCGCTACGACGACGAAGACGGCTTCGTCTACTTCGCCGGACCGTGCACCCACGGCGACCCGTGGCCGGGGTACCGGCCGGCGCGGAGCTTCACGATCGCCTTGCCCCAGGTCCGCGGCCTGCGCATCCGCGTCGCCGCCTACCTGGCCGCCGGCTGAGGCCGGCAAAGTCGCCCGGCCTGCCGCCCCCAGCGCCGGTCGACCGGAGTGGCGCCGCTGCCAAACGAATCCGGCCGCGGCGGTCGGGCAGACGACATGAAAGGGTCGTTCATGTCGTCCACGAGGTGAAAGGTCGTTCATGACATCGCCGCGCGACGCCGCCCGAGCCGGAGCCCTCGCCGCAATCCTCAGCGGGATACCGTCGACCGCCCACGCCCTCTTCACCGGCCGCGACCTGCTCGCCGCGACCCGCGCCGCCGGGACGCTTCTGCCCGGCCGGCGCGACCGGCCCGGCGTCGCCGCCGGGCTGGTCGCGCACGTCGTCGTCTCGGCCGCCTGGACCGGGGTCCTCGCCGCGATCGCCCGCCGCCACCGTCTCGGACTGCTCCGGGGCGCGGCGGCCGGGTTCGTGATCGCGGCGCTGGACCTGGGCGTAGCCGGCCGGGCCTACCCGGCCGTGCGGGCGCTTCCCCGCGCCCCGCAGGTCCTGGACCACGTGGTCTTCGGCGCCGTCACCGGCGCCCTCCTCGACCGTCCACACAGGACGGATCAGGGCACCACCTGGACGACGTCACCGGGGTGCAGCGAGTTGTAGAACGTCACCGCTGCCGCGTGCGAAAGGTGCACGCACCCGTGCGACTTGACCTTCAGGCTGCCCTGGTGGAACGCCACGCCGGTGTTCGTGAAGAACACCGAGTACGGCATCGGCCCGTTGTACTGCTTGCTGTAGTGGTCGATGTCCTTGTACTGCACGTGGAACGTCCCGACCGGAGTCGGGTACTTCGCCAGCCCGACGGTGATCGGGACGCCGCCGTAGGTGACGTTCCCGGCGCCGTCCGTCAGCCACGCCGTATTCGAACTGCGCTGGACACAGGCCTTCGCGGCGGCGTCGCACGGCGTCGATGCCGCTTCGGCCGTCCCCGCGAACGCCAGGGTCCCCGCCATCGCGGCGACCCCGCCCAGTAGTGCGATCATCCTCCGGTTCATCGTGTGCCTCCCGTTGTCGTTCGGCTACAGGAAGTAGGATGCCCCGTTTTCCGATCAACGAACCGGGCATCACTCCCGCGGTTGCGACAGCCGGAGGAATTCGTTCTGCTCGCGGTCGTAGCGCTGGGTCAGGCCGTTGCCGTAGCGGTCCCACCAGTTCGCCGTGTGGCCGCCCTGGCGGGTGGTCGTGTCCCCGTAGATCTGGCGGTCGTACTCGATGCGCGCGTCGTGGAACTCCTGCTGGAACTGCTCGGGCGTGAGGCCCTGCGCATGCTGGACCGCCGCGTCGCTGATCGTGTTCGAGCTGCGGACGATGTCGTCGCCCGCCATGTGGTTGAGGATCGCGCGCACCCCGCCGGCGCCGCGCATGTGCGCGCCGGACATGACCGCGGCCTGCGTGCCGGGATCGGTGAAGTTGAGCGCGCCCGCGGTGCGCGCGTTCGCTGTCATCAGGTCGGCGACGACGGCGCGCTCTTCCGCGCTGCCGATGCCGTACTGCTCGCGCGCCGCGATGATCCGGTCGTAGCCGTTGTGCATGTTCTGCCGGAAGCCGTACGCCTCCGGCACGCCGCCCTGTTCCCCCGTCGCGCCTTCGGAGCGCATGATCGAGTCGACGACCCGCGGGTCGAGCTGCTGCGGCGCCGCCGCGGCCGCCGCTCCCCCGCCACCGCCCTGGGCGGCGTCCTGGCCACCGCCGTAGGCCTGCGCGACGTCGGAGTCGGCCGCGTTGTACCCGTTCGCGGCCGTCTGGACGTTCTGGTTGACGTTCGTGATCAGGCTCAGGAACTTCTGCAGCGCGCTCCCCAGCGAAGAGTGCAACGCCGAGTTCGCGGCGGCGACCCCGCTGCCGATGCCGGCGAACGACAACGCGTCCAGCACCAGGCCCTCCAGGTCGCGGGTGGTCGACAGGAAGGACGACCCGACTTCTTCGACCGCCTTGGCGACCGTCCCCATTTCGGTGGTTTCGGCGCGGTAGGCCCCGGCACTCATGCTCTGCTCCCTCCGGACACCGGCTGTGCGCGTCGAGAATTCCTCAGCCGACGATCCCGGCACACGGCCGAATTACCCACTGCCCGAACCTCGCCTGTCGTTCATCTTCAGTTCACGCGGGGTCTCCTGGCGCGGTACCAGGTCTCCATGACTCCCCAGACGCCCGACACGGTCGCGTTCGTCCCGATCCTCGTCGAACGGGCCGCCCGCGAGTCCCTCGAGGAACCGCCGGGCCGCCACCGGCGCTAAAGTCGGGAGATGGACAAGCCCCAGGACGACCCGGACGTCGTGGACGGTGAGATCGTCGACGAGACGCCGACCGCCGCACTGGCGATCCCTTCGCCGCCGCTGCCGGACCCGGACTACAGCGAGGGCGGGGTGCCCAGCTTCGACTTCGTCCGAGACAAGATCGAGAACCGCTACACGACGTCGGTGGGCGCCACCGAGCTGGCGGGGCTGGGCACCGAGAACACCGCCGAAACCCTGGACAAGCAGATCGCCGACCGCGACCAGGCCGCCAAGGACCGGCTGGCCGAGATTCGCCGCTCGATGCGCGGCGAGTGACTCAACCGAAGATCGCGACCGGATCGCCGGTGTACCAAGCGTTTTCGATCCGCACTCGGCGCATGACCCAGCGGTCGCCGTCGCGGACCAGCGTGACGTCGTAGCGGTTCTTCAGCAGCGCGTGCCGGCCGTGGTCGTCGCTCAGCAGGTGCTGGGCCTCGACCAGGGCCGTCAGCCGCGCGGTGTCGCCGTCCACCGTGACGCGCGGGTTGGTCACCTGGTGCGTCGTGTCGACGCGGCCCTCGAACAACGCGAGGATCGTGTCGACGATCGCGTCCCGGCCCGTCATCAGCGGCGGCTCCGCACCCCAGCGCGCGGCCGCCGGCCGGAAGTCCAGCTCCGCGTCGGCGGCGAACGACGACGCGAACAGCTCCCGGTCCTTGAGGTCCTGGCCGAGGCCGAAGCGGTACAGCGCGTCGATGATTTCGGCGCGATCGCGCGGATCCGTGGTCATGTCCCCAGCCTCGCCACGCCCGCGAAGCCGATCAACGCGCTTCTGTGCCACGATCGTGAAGCAGGAGTTGACGATGGAGGGGCGGAATGGCCGAGACCCGCGAGGTCGAGTCGTTCCTCGCGCTGGCCGAGGAGCTGCACTTCGGCCGCACCGCGGAACGGCTGCGCGTGTCGACCGCCCAGGTCAGCCAGACGATCCGGAAGCTCGAACGGCGGATCGGCGCGCCCCTGTTCACCCGGACCAGCCGCCGCGTCGAGCTGACGCCGCTCGGGCGGCAGCTCCTCGCCGATCTCGGGCCGGCGTGGTCGGCGGTCGGCGCGGCCCTGGACCGGGCGGCCGAAGCCGGCCGCGGGGTCACCGGCACGCTGCGCGTCGCGTTCGGCGACGCCGCGGGCGGCCAGCTGCTCGCCGGGGTGGCCGAGCTGTTCCGGCGGCGGGCGCCCGGCTGCGCGGTCGAGTTCCGCGAGGTGCGCCCGGCCGAGATCCTGCCGTGGCTGCGGGAGGGCGAGGTGGACGTCGTGCTCGCCGGGCTCCCGCTCGACGGCCCCGGCCTGGTCACCGGGCCGGTCCTGGTGCGGGAGGCGCGCTTCCTCGCCGTGGCGGCGGGCCATCCGTTCGCGCGGCGCGACGCCGTCCCGGTCACGGACCTCGCGCGGGTCACGGTGCTGCGCTGCGCGCTGCCGGACCCGTGGCTGGACGACCACGCTCCCGGAGCGACGTCGCGGCCGCGCGCCGGGCTGCAGGAACTGCTCACGCTGGCCGGCGCCGGCGAAGGCGTGCTGCCGGTCGGCGCCCACATCCGGCGCTACTACCCGCGGCCCGACGTCGCGTACGTCCCGCTCGACGGCGCGCCCCGGCTCAAGTGGGCCCTCTTCTGGCTCGACGGGTCCGCGACGGCCCGCGTGCGCGCCTTCGCCGAAGCGGCGGCCGACCTCGTCCGCGAACCGGCCTGACGACCGTCCCCCACGGGACGACACGCGTATCCGGATGGACGACACGGCGGAAGCCCCGTGCCTGGCCGTGTCGTCCGCCTGAGCACGCGAGTCGTCCGGTGGGGGCGCGAGCCGGTCAGCCCGGCAGCCAGCGCATCTCCACCGGCTGGCACGTGGCGATCGCCGTCAGCCGGTTCGGGAACACCCGCACCCGGTCGGCGAGTCCCGTCAGCCGCACGACCCGGTCGGCCACGGTCCCGGGCCTGACGATCAGGCAGCCGGCTATCCCGCGGTCCCGGCAGCTTTCCACCGCCGCGAGCAGTCCCCGGGCTCCCTGCGCCGACAAGAACTCCAGCGTCGTGAGGTCGAGCACCAGCAGGTGCGGTCCCGGCAGCTCGCAGATCGCGGCTTCGATCAGCGTCGTCCACCGCAGCACGGTGTCGACGTCCAGCTCACCACGGAGCTCGACGACCAGCACGCCGCTGATCCGCTCGGCGACGGCTTCTTCCCGCTCGCGCATCGCGCGCCTCCCCGGAGCCGGATCGGGGACGGCTCCCAGCCCATCGTCCCACTCCCGCGAGGTCGCGGCCGTCCCGATGGCGGACGGCCCAACCCACACCGCCGTCCGACTCAATGTCCATTGTGGAGACTCAGTCGCACCAGCCACTCCCGCAGCACCGTCACCTCGGCCGCCGTCAGCTCGCCCGGCACCGCCTCCGGCAGCCGGGCGGCGAGCGTCGTCGCCGTCACCGCGAGGTCGCGGTGCTCCAGGGGCGCCTCGGCCAGCACGCCGGACAGCACGCTTTCCCGCACGCGGACGGAAAACCCGGGGTCCGGGTAGAGCTCCGGCCGGGTGATCATCGACAGCGCGACGCCGGCGTTGGCCGCCATGACCATCTGCGCGGCGAGCGGCGGCGGCACCTTCAGCCGTCCGGCGGCCGCGCACCGCTCCAGGACCGCGAGCAGCAGGCCGTGCGCCTCGGCGGCCGCGCCGGGCGGCGTCGACAGGCCCGAGTACATCAGGCGGTAGTGGTTGGGGTTGCCGACCGCGAAGGCGACGTGGTTGTCCCAGCCGTCCCGCAGGTCGCGCACCGGGTCGTCCGACGGCTCGGCGGCCCGCTTGCCGGCGAGGTACTTCTCGAACCCGAGGTCGACGACGGCGGCGAGCAGGCCCTCCTTGTCGCCGAACTGCCGGTACAGCGCCGGCGCGCCGACTCCGGCGGCCTCGCAGACCGCCCGCGTGGAGAAGTCGGCCTCGGCGGAGTGCGCCAGCAGGTCGGCCGCCGCCTCCAGAATCCGCGTTCTCACGTCCACAACAGGGACGCTACCAGCGGATATCACCGATATCAAGCAGGAGGTAGCGCCGGTTCGTGACCTGTGTTAGCGTCGATTACACATTCACGACAACGTCGATACCAAAGGACTCGCCATGCCGTTCGCCAACTTCAAGGTCCCCGCCGGCACCCTCACCCCGGAGCAGAAGGAGCAGCTCGTCACCCGCACCACCGACCTGTACGCCGAAATCTACGGCGACCGCGCCCGCGCGAACACGATGGTGCTGGTCGAGGAGGTCGCCGACGGCGGCTGGGGCATCGGCGGCGACGTGCTCACCCTCGCGAAGCTGCAGGCGGGGTGACGTCAGGCTTCCGTAACCCTCGCGTGGAATCATCGGTACGCCGCCGAAGTTGTACAGGGGGCAGCACCACACGAGGAGAAGGAGTGACGCCGTGAGCACGTCAACCGAAAGGGCCGTCCTGGCCGGCGGCTGCTTCTGGGGAATGCAGGAGCTGTTCCGCCGTCAGCCCGGGGTGATTTCGACCCGGGTCGGTTACAGCGGCGGCGACGTCCCGAACGCCACCTACCGCAACCACGGCACGCACGCCGAGGCCATCGAGGTGGTCTACGACCCGACGCGGACGACGTTCCGCGACCTGCTCGAGTTCTTCTTCCAGGTGCACGACCCGACGACGAAGAACCGCCAGGGCAACGACATCGGCCTGAGCTACCGTTCGGCGATCTTCTTCGAAAACGACGAGCAGAAGCGCGTCGCCGAAGACACGATCGCCGACGTCGAGGCGTCGGGGCTGTGGCCCGGCAAGGTCGTCACCGAAGTCAGCCCGGTGGGCGACTTCTGGGAGGCCGAGCCGGAGCACCAGGACTACCTGCAGCGCATTCCGAACGGGTACACCTGCCACTTCGTGCGCCCGGGCTGGAAGCTTCCCAAGCGCGAGAAGACCGCCTGACACAGTCGTACCAAGAAGGCCCCTTCGCCCACGGCGAAGGGGCCTTCGCCGTTCGGACGCGGGAAAGATCGCCCGAACGGCGGTGAGGTTACTCCAGTCCTGAGTAGACAGTCGACATCCATGATCCCGATGAGCGGAATGTCCTTTTTGGGAAGTATTGCCATCGATAGATAAGACCGTACGTTAGTCGCTTGTTCACGAGCCTCCGGCACCGGATTCTGATTTCCGTTCCACAGCACCACCTCTCGTCCCCTTGACCCGGCCCGGCCTCGACCCCGGGCCTGGTTCACCCTGCCCGGAGGGAATTCCTCGATGGATCTGAGACGTCCTGTCGTCTTGGCAGCAACCGGCGTACTCGTCGGCGCGCTGTGCATCACCGGCACCGCCCAGGCACAACCCACCCCGAACGCCGCCCCGACCGCCGCCCCGACCGCCCTGGCCCAGGCCACCACCGCGGCTGCCGGTCTCGTGGCGAGCAGGCCCGCCGCGCTGCACGCCAGCGCGGACGACGTCTTCCTGGCCCAGAAAGCGATTTCCGCCACCAACGGGCTGCAGTACATCCCGTACGAGCGCAGCTACAAGGGCCTGCCGGTCGTCGGCGGCGACTTCGTGGTCGCGACGAACTCGACGGGCCAGGTGCTCGGCACCTCCGTCGCACAGGACCAGACCATCGACCTCGCCACGACCACCGGGAAGGTGACGAAGGCCGCGGCCGAGGCGACCGCGCGGCAGCAGCTGTCCGCCGTGGACAGCGTGAGCCCCGCCCAGCAGGTCGTCTACGCGCTCGGAACGCCGGCGCTGGCGTGGAAGAGCACCGTCGTCGGCCGCGACGCCGAAGGCCCGAGCCGGCTCGACGTCATCGTCGACGCCGCCACCGGCAAGGTGCTCAAGACCCAAGAGCACGTCATGAACGGGGACGGCACCAGCGCGTACAACCGGCCGAACCCGGTGCACCTCGACACCACCCAGTCCGGCAGCACGTACTCGCTCAAGGACCCGTCCCTCACCAACGTCAGCTGCCAGGACGCGGCCAACAACACCACGTTCAGCGGACCGGACGACCTTTGGGGCACCGGCAACGCCACCAGCCGGGAGACCGGCTGCGTCGACGCCCTGTTCGCCGCGCAGACCGAGAAGAAGATGCTCTCGCAGTGGCTGGGCCGCAACGCCTTCGACGGCAGCGGCGGCGGCTGGCCGATCCGCGTCGGCCTGAACGACCAGAACGCCTACTACGACGGCACCCAGGTCCAGATCGGCAAGAACACCAACGGCCAGTGGATCAGCTCGCTCGACGTCGTCGCGCACGAGCTCGGCCACGGCATCGACGACCACACCCCGGGCGGCATCTCGGGCGCGGGCACCCAGGAGTTCGTCGCGGACGTCTTCGGCGCCTCCACCGAGTGGTTCGCGAACGAGCCCTCGGGCGGCGACGTGCCGGACTTCCTCGTCGGCGAGACGGTCAACCTGGTCGGCTCCGGCCCGATCCGCAACATGTACAACCCGTCGGCGCTGGGCGACAAGAACTGCTACGACAGCTCGGTCCCCAACGGTGAGGTGCACGCGGCCGCCGGCCCCGGCAACCACTGGTTCTACCTGCTGGCCGAAGGCACCAACCCGACCAACGGGCAGCCGACCAGCACCACCTGCAACAGCTCCACGGTCACCGGCATCGGTGTCCAGAACGCGGTGAAGATCTTCTACAACGCGATGCTGCTCAAGACCTCCAGCAGCTCGTACCTGAAGTACCGCACCTGGACGCTGACCGCGGCGAAGAACCTGTTCCCGGGCAGCTGCACCGAGTTCAACACCGTCAAGGCGGCGTGGGACGCGATCAGCGTGCCGGCGCAGTCGGCCGACCCGACCTGCTCGGCGACCGGCACCGTCACCGTGTCCAACCCGGGCAACCAGTCGACCGTCACCGGCACCGCGGTGAACCTGCCGCTGTCGGCCTCGGGCGGCACCGCGCCGTACACCTGGACCGCCACCGGCCTGCCGGCCGGCCTGTCGATCAACGCCTCCACCGGCACGATCTCGGGCACCGCGACCACCGCGGGCACCTCGAACGTCACGGTGACGGCGAAGGACGCGGCCGCCAAGACCGGCACGGCGTCGTTCAGCTGGACCGTCGGCACCACCACCGGCTGCTCCGGCCAGAAGGTCGTCAACGGCGGTTACGAGTCGGGCAGCGGCAGCTGGACCGGGACCACCGGCGCCATCGGCCAGTGGGGCTCGCAGGGTCAGGCCGCGCACGGCGGCACCTACAGCGCCTGGCTCGACGGCTACGGCTCCACCCACACGGAGTCCGTCGCGCAGTCGGTGAGCATCCCGGCCGGCTGCCACGCCAGCCTGACGTTCTACCTGCACATCGACACGGCGGAGACGACCACCACGACCGCCTACGACAAGCTGACCGTCACCAACGGCAGCGCGACGCTGGGCAGCTACTCCAACCTGAACAAGGCCTCCGGGTACGCCCTCAAGACGATCGACGTCTCGTCGGCCGCCGGCGGCACCCTGGCGCTGAAGTTCACCGGCACCGAGGACAGCTCGCTGCAGACCTCGTTCGTCATCGACGACGTGGCTGTCACCCTGAGCTGAAGCTGAACCGCTGAAGCGGGGAGACCGGGCCTCCGGTCTCCCCGCTTCTCCGTTTTCGGGGGCAGAATCGCCCCATGGACACCGAAGAGCTGCGCGCGACCCAGGCCCCGCTGAAGGACAAGTACCGCGAGCAGCCGGAGAGCGCGCTCGTCACGCTGCACGCCGACGCCCAGCTCGACGGCCTCGGGATCTCCTGCAAGGTCGAGACCGGTCGCGCGGTCGTGGAGGCCGGCTTGCACCCGGCCACGGGCGGCGACGGCTCCTTCGCCTGCTCTGGCGACATGCTGCTGGAGGCGCTCGCCGCGTGCGCCGGGGTGACGCTGCGGGCCGTGGCGACGTCGCTGGGCCTCGAAGTGCGCGGTGGCCGCGTGCGCGCCGAAGGGGACCTCGACTTCCGCGGCACCCTCGCCGTCGCCAAGGACGCCCCGGTGGGCTTCCGCGCGATCCGGCTGGCGTTCGCGCTGGACACCGATGCCTCCGAAGAACAGCTCGCCACGCTGAAGAAGCTGACCGAGCGCTACTGCGTCGTCTTCCAGACGCTGCGGACGCCGCCGGAGTTCGCCGTCACGCTGTCCGCGAACTGACCGGGCTCAGGGAGAAACCCGGAGGACAAAGCGGACGCCCGTGCCCTAGCTTGGCGGGGTCACCGAGAGGGGAACCGCCATGCCCGAACCGGACAGTGCCGTCCAGGTGCGCGGACTCGTCAAGACCTACGGGTCGACCCGCGCGCTCGACGGCGTCGACCTCGACATCCCGGCCGGGCGGGTGCTCGGCCTCCTCGGCCCGAACGGCGCCGGGAAGACGACCACGGTCCGCATCCTGACGACGCTGCTGCGGCCGGACTCCGGCGAGGCGCACGTGGCCGGGTACGACGTCCTGACCCAGCCCGACGAAGTGCGGCAGCGGATCGGGCTGTCCGGCCAGTACGCGGCGGTCGACGAGAACCTCACCGGGTTCGAAAACCTCTACATGGTCGGGCGGCTGTACGGCCGGCGGAAGTCCGCCGCCCGGTCGCGTGCCCGGGAGCTGCTGGCGCGGTTCGCGCTCGAGGAGGCCGCGGACCGGCCGGCGAAGGGCTATTCGGGCGGCATGCGCCGGCGGCTCGACCTGGCCGGCGCGCTGGTCGCCGAGCCGACCGTAGTGGTCCTCGACGAGCCGACCACCGGCCTGGACCCGGGCGGGCGCCTCGACACGTGGGGCGTCATCAAGGAGCTGGTCGCGGACGGCACGACCGTGCTGCTGACCACCCAGTACCTCGAAGAGGCCGACCAGCTCGCCGACTCGATCGTGGTGATCGACCACGGCCGGGTGATCGCGCGCGGTACCGCCGACGAGCTCAAGGCGCAGATCGGCGGCGAGCGGCTGGAGCTGGTCGTCGCCTCGGCCGCGGACCTGCCGGCGACGCTGGAGGTGCTGCGCGAGGTGGGGACCGGCGAGCCGTCCGGCGACGACCACACGCGGCGGGCGGAGATCCTCGTCGACACCGGGCCGAAGGCGCTCATCGAAGCCCTGCGCCGGCTCGACGGGCAGGGCATCGCCGTCCAGGACGTCGCCCTGCACCGGCCGACGCTCGACGACGTGTTCCTGTCCCTGACCGGCCACGGCGCCGAGGCCGCGCCGGCCGAGGAGGTGGCGAAGTGAACGCGATCGCGAAGAGTATTTCGGACGGCGGCATCATCACGTGGCGCAACCTGATGAACGTCCGCCGCAACCCCGACTGGCTGATGGCCGCGACGCTGCAGCCGATCATGTTCGTGCTGCTGTTCGCGTACGTCTTCGGCAACGCGATCGGCGGCGAGTCGGGCGGCGCGGCCTACCGCGAGTTCCTCATCGCGGGGATCTTCGCCCAGACGGTGGCGTTCAACTCGGCGTTCACCGTCATCGGCTTCGCCAACGACCTGCAGAAGGGCATCATCGACCGGTTCCGCTCGCTGCCGATGTCCCGGATCGCGGTGATCCTCGGCCGCACGACGTCGGACCTCGTGGTCAGCGTCGTGGCGCTCGTCGTGATGTCGCTGTGCGGCCTGATCGTCGGTTGGCGGATCCGCGGCAGCTTCTGGGACGCGCTGCTGGGCTACCTGGTGATGCTGATGTTCGCGTGGGCCCTGTCGTGGGTGGGCGCGCTGATCGGCCTGGCGGCGCGCAGCGTCGAGGTGGCCCAGAGCCTCGGGCTGGTCTGGATGTTCCCGCTGAGCTTCATCTCGTCGGCGTTCGTCCCGACGCAGACGCTGCCGGCGTTCCTCAAGGCGATCGCGGACTGGAACCCGTTCACGGCGGTGATCAACGCGACGCGGGACCTGTTCGGCAACCGCTTCGGGCCGGCGCCTTCGGGGTGGCCGGCGGAGAACGCGGCGCTGTACGCGATCCTCTGCTGCGTGGCGATCATCGCGGTCTTCGCTCCCCTGGCGACGGCGAAGTACCGGCGCGTGGCGAGCAAGTAGCACTGTCCGAAGTGGACCTCAGCCGAGGTCCTCTTCGGACAGCTCCACGATCGGGATCACCCGCTTGACCTCCCTGGCCTTCGCCCGGTGGTCGGCCAGGAACGGGTAGTGCTCCTCCAGCTCGGTCCACGTCCGCACGTAGTCCGCCCCCAGCAGCGGCAGCGCCTCCCCGACGAACTCGTGGCCGTCCACCTCCACCTTCACCCGGGAATCGGCGATCAGGTTCAGGTACCAGCCCGGGTGCTTCGGCGCGCCGATGTTCGACGCCACCACCAGCAGCCGGTCGCCGTCGCGGTGGTACATCATCGGGACCGTCCGCGGTTTCCCGGAGTTCCGGCCCGTCGTCGTGAGCAGCAGCAGCCGCTCGCGGTGCATGCCCTCGACCTCGCCGCCCGCCCGGAACTGCTCGATCACGCGGCGGTTCGTCGCCTGGATGTCGACGGTGTCCACGGTCACTGGTCGTAGTAGCGGGTCGGCGGGGGCTCCTGCGGTGACCGCTGCCGCGTCGGCGCCGGGGGTTGCTGCTGGGACCGGCGCCGGTGCAGTGTGCGGGCGCTCGCTGCCATGCTGTTGACCACCGCGGCGATCACGAGCCCGATGACGAGGTTGATCGCGGCCGTGGCGATCTTCGCGCTCGGCGCGACGGTCAGCGTCAGCGGCAGGACCACCGCGATCAGCGTCACCAGGACCATGATCCAGCCGAAGAACTGCGAGGGCGCGGGCGTGGCGACGCTGAGCAGGTGCATCAGCCCGGTGGCGAGCAGGGCCACCGCGGCGGCGACCAGCGCGTACGTCGTGGTGCTCGCGTTGCCCCAGACGCCTTCGCCTTTTGGGGCCAGCACTTCGACCTCGAAGACGCCGCGCGCGATCAGCAACCCGACCACCGCGAGCAGGGCCGCGATCACCGCCGTCGCCACGCCGCCGGCCCACAGCCGGCGCGCGTCGATCCCCGGGCGGACGTCCTGGGGCTGGTTCCCGTAGTAGTCGGACATCAGAGCCTTCCTGGGTCGGCTGCCTCTCGGGGTCGATTGTCCCCTGTTTCGGCTCCGGCCGCGCGACTTGCGCTGGAGCGCACTCCAGCTCGTACCGTCGAGGCCATGAGCACCGCACAGCACAAGATCGGATCGGGTTTCGGCGCCACCACCACGGCCGCCGAAGCCGTCGCGGGCATCGACCTCACCGGCAAGCTCGCCGTCGTCACCGGCGGCTACTCCGGGATCGGCCTCGAGACCACCCGCGCGCTCACCGGCGCCGGCGCGCACGTCGTCGTCCCGGCCCGCCGCCGCGCGACCGCCGAGGAGGCCCTCGCGGGCATCGAAGACGTCGAGGTCGACGAGCTGGACCTGGGCGACCTCGGCAGCGTGCGCGCGTTCGCCGAGCGCTTCCTGGCCACCGGACGGCGAATCGACCTCCTCATCGCCAACGCGGGCGTGATGGCCTGCCCCGAGACGCGCGTCGGCCCGGGCTGGGAAGCCCAGTTCGCCACCAACCACCTCGGTCACTTCGCGCTGGTCAACCGGCTGTGGCCGGCCGTCGCCGACGGCGCCCGCGTCGTTTCGCTGTCCTCCCGCGGGCACCACTACTCGCCGATCCGCTGGGACGACGTCCAGTTCGAGCGGGGCTACGACAAGTGGGCGGCCTACGGGCAGGCGAAGACCGCCAACGTGCTCTTCGCCGTCCGGCTCGACGAGCTGGGCGCTTCCCGGGGCGTCCGCGCGTTCGCGCTGCACCCCGGCGGGATCATGACGCCCCTGCAGCGGCACCTGCCGAAGGAGGAGATGATCGAGCGCGGCTGGATCGACGAGGCCGGCACCTTCCTCGTGCAGTTCAAGACGCCGGAGCAGGGCGCGGCGACCACGGTCTGGGCCGCGACGTCGCCGCAGCTGGCCGGGCTCGGCGGCCTGTACCTCGAGGACTGCGACGTCGCCGAGCTGTCCCCTCCGGACGCCGAGGGCATGACCGAGTCGGGCGTCCGCCGGTACGCCGTGGACCGCGAGGAGGCCCGTCGCCTGTGGACGCTGTCGGCGGAGCTGACCGGCGTGGACGCTTTCGCATGATCTTTTGACGTTTGCCGGTCACGTCATCGGGGTACACCGCGGCCGTGGCCGACGACGGCGGGAGAACGGGGAACGCGCCGATGAGCGACGCGGACGACGTCACGTGTGCCCGGTTCGCCCTCGGCGAGTTCGCCGTCCAACCGCGCCCCCTCGACGAACGTCCGCCGGACCTGCTGGCCGGGCGCTACGAGGTCGGCCGGCTGATCGGCAGCGGCGGCACGGCGCGCGTGTACCGCGCCTACGACCTCCGGCTCCAGCGGGAGGTCGCGGTCAAGATCTACGACCTGGACGTGGTCGCGCTGGACCAGCGCCGCCGGCTGCGCGAGATGAGCATTCAGGGCAGCATCACCCACCCGGGCGTGGTGGCGCTGCTCGACAGCGGCACCGACCACGGCCGGACGTACCTGGTGATGCAGCTGGTCGAGGGCGAGAACCTGGCGGAGCGGCTGCTGAGCGGCGCGATGCCGGCAGCCGAGGTGACGGCGCTGGCCGACGGGCTCGCCGAGGCGCTCGCCCACGTCCACGCGCTGCGGGTCGTCCACCGGGACCTCAAGCCCGCCAACGTGTTCCTGTCCGCGGACGGCCCGCTGATCGGCGACTTCGGCATCGCCCACGCCCTCGACACGACGCACATCACCGGCACGGGCGTGGTCCCGGGCACGGCGGCGTACCTGGCGCCCGAGCAGGTCGGCGGCGAACCCGCGGGCCCGCCGGCGGACGTGTACGCGCTCGGGCTGATCCTCCTGGAGTGCGCGACGGGCCGCCGCGAGTACCCGGGCACGATGATCGAGGCGGCGATGGCCCGGTTGACCCGGCCGCCCCGGGTGCCGGAGGATCTGCCGCCCTCGCTGGCGCACACGTTGCGCCGGATGACCCAGCGCGAACCGGCCGACCGCCCGACGGCGGCGGAGGTGCGGCAGCTGCTGCACGCCCCGGCCCCGGCGCCGACGTTGCCGTGGGCAAGCGGACGGTTCGCCGCGGCGGGGGTGCTGCGAAGACGGCACCGCGCGGCCCCGGCCGGCCGCGGAGTACGTGGCCGGCTCGGCGGGGCGGGCCGCCGCCAAGCCGCGGTGGTCGACAGCGGGCAGGTCGGCGGGGCGGCGATCGCCGGAGAGCCTGGCAAGTTCGACGGAGCGGCAAGCGACCCCAGCCGGCGCGAACCCGCCACCGACCACCACCAGCCGAGCGACAGCTCACGGGCGGGCGCGGCAGCGATCGCCCGGGAGTCCGGCCAGTTCCATGGCACGGCGAGCGACCGTGGCGGGCAGGAACCCGCCACCGACCACCAGCCGAGCGACAGCAGGCAGGCGGGCGCGGCAGCGATCGCCCGTGAGTCCGACCGGTTTGACAGCGCGGCAAGCGACCCCAGCCGGCGCGAACCCGCCACCGACCACCACCAGCCGAGCGACGGCTCACGGGCGGGCGCGGCAGCGATCACCCGGGAGCCCGGTCACCACAGCCCGTCCACCGTGCGCAACACCGGCGTTTCGCACCAGTCCCGACCCAGCGGCCCCCGTAAGATCCTCACCGCCGTGGGTCTCTCGCCGGCGAGCCACCCCGCCCAGCGCCGCCGGTTCACCGCGGCCGCCGGGCTGACCGCCGCGGCCGTCGCCGCCGTTTCCGCCATGGTGCTCTCCGCTCCGGAACCCGGCGCCGGGACTTCGACCCCCGCCCAGCCGCCGGCGCCCAGCTCTTCCGCTCCCACCCAGGCGCCGCTCGCCGGATCCGGGACGCCCGATCCGACGGGCCCCGGCGCGACCGAGTCCGCCGAGCTCGAACCCGCCGCCGTCACGCACCGGACCCAGGCCGAGCCGAAGCCCGAGAAGCCCGGCAAGCCACTGAAACCCGAGACCCACGGCAACGGCAACGGCAAGACGAAAGGCAAGGGCCCGGGCCACGACTAGGACCACCGGCCGGGCCGACCAGGGCCCAACGGCCCTGGTGCCGGAAACCCATTGCGAATAGACCGTAAGTCGTCTCGAATTGTTTCCCGAATTGGGACTCGAAGCAATAACGACCGGTAACCGGAACCCTCTCCGCCCCGACACACATCACGTGTCCGCACCGGGTTTCCGCCCCGGGCACCACCGCCGGGGATCCCCCGTCCCGGCCGGTTCGCCGACTTTCCGGAGGTCTTGATGAGTGTCCACGCTGCCCTGGTGCGGCCGGTTTTCGGAACACCGCGCGGACGGCACGCCAAGCCTCGCCCCGCGTGGCCGCGTGTGGCCGCCAGGACGCTCTTCCTCTTGTGCGCGGCGCTCTCCGTCGGCGCGGTCTCCGGCGCCGGCTGGCCGCCGGTGCTGCTCGTCGTGCCCGCCGCCGCGCTCGTGCTGCTCGTCGCCGGCGTCGTGAAACTGCGGACCGCGGCCCGGAAGATCGGCTCCATCTTCGCCGAAGAACTGACGCGGGAAACGCCTGCCGAAATCCGCGAGAGCATCTAGATCTCCTGACCTGCAGATCATTTCCCCTCGCCACAGAACCGCTCCTCGGCAAAGGGTCAAGGACCAGGCGACCGCGGGTTCTTCGTCAAAGGTCACGTCAGGCACCCGCGCGGATGGTTGGGGTCCACCAGGGCCGAGCTACGGCAGGTAAGGCCGGAGGGTCGCCGCGGTCACCCGGTCGAGGAGCCGGTCCGGCAGGACGCGCGTGAGGCGGGTCAGGAAAGCCGCGTCGCGGCCGATCGTGTAGCGCGTGCGCGGACGCCGCGCGGTTGCGGCCTTGGCGACGATCGATCCGGCTTCGTCCGCCGGCATGCCCGCCCGCGTGAACCGCTGCGAATGGGCGACGACGGCCCGCACGAGCCCGCCGTACCGCTGCCGGTGTTCGGCGGTCATCTTCTCGGCGAGGCCGGTGGCGGTGGCGGCACCGCGGTCGCCCATCTCGGTCCGCACCGCGCCGGGCTCGACGACCACGACCTGCACCCCGTGCGGGGCGAGTTCCCGGCGGAGGGAGTCGCTGACCGCTTCGAGCGCGAACTTCGTCCCCGCGTAGGGCCCGTACGTGGCCATCGCGACCTTGCCGCCGACCGAGCTGATGTTCACGATCCGGCCCCGGCTGCGGTGGAGGAACGGCAGCAGCGCCTGCATGACGGCGACGTGCCCGAACAGGTTGACGTCGAACAGCCGCCGCCATTCGGCCAGCGGAAGGGTTTCGACGGGCGCGTTGACCGAGATGCCCGCGTTGTTGACGAGGGCGCGCAGCGGGCGGCGGTCCGGATCGGCGGCGATGCGGGCGGCGAGAGCCTCGACGTGCTCGGGTCGCGTGATGTCGAGGAGCACCGGCTCGACGCCGGCGGCCCGGATCGCGTCGCCGTCGGTTTCGCGGCGGACGCCGGCGAGGACGTGGTAGCCGCGGGCGGCGAGCTCGTGGGCGGTCGCGGCGCCCAGGCCGGTCGAGGCGCCGGTGACGACCATGATCTCGTTCTGATGTGACACTGTCATATGAACCAGTGTGCGCAACTCGTGTGACACTGTCAACTATACTCGGCGCCATGGTGACGCGAGCTGAAGCCGCTGCTGCGACCCGGAGCGCCCTCGTGCGGGCCGCCTCCGAACTCCTCGACGAGGGCGGCCCGGACGCGGTGACGCTCCGCGCGGTCGGGGCCCGCGCCGGCGTCTCGCGCGGCGCGCCCTACGGGCACTTCGAGGACAAGCAGCACCTGCTCACCGCGCTCGCCGTCGACGCCTGGAACTCGGTGGCGGACGAGGTGGAGCAGCTGCGGGCCGACCTCGATGCGTCCCCCGGCGCCCGGCTCGAGCGCGGCCTGCTGGCGCTCATCGGGGTCGGCCGCCGGCAGCCGCACCTGTACGCGCTGATGTTCAGCACCCCGGTGGGCGGCGACCCGGTGGCCGCCGCGGCGGCGGCCCGCGTGGAGAACGAGTTCCTGACGCTGGTCGCCGGCGTGGTCGGCGATGCCGGCGCGCGCCGCTACGGCGCACTGCTGATGTCGAGCGCGCACGGGATCGCCGGGCTGGAGCTCAGCGGCCACCTGGCGAAGGAGAAGTGGACGGTCGACGGCGACGAGCTCGTGCGCATGCTGGTCGCCGCGATCCGCCCGGCTGATCACCCGGCCGGCTCGTAGAACTCTTCCAGCACAGTGCGGGCTTCGTCGTGTCGGGAACCGCCACGTCCCACCGGATCCGGTCGGCCGCGACACGGGCGAGGCGACGTGCGCCTCGCAGCGCCGGCGCCTGGAAGCGGTCGTGGCCCGCCTGGACGAGCGGATGGCGCAGCTGCGACGGGACGGGCAGCCAGCGTGACGGACGTTCAGGACCCGCGAGTGGTCACCGCAGGTCCAGCCACAGGATGCGGAGCCCGACGTCGCCGTGGTCAGGGTGGTGGAACGCGCCCGGTGCCGTGCCGATCGTCACGAACCCGAGGCTCTCGTACAGCCGGAGCGCCGCCGTGTTCACCTCGACCACCGCGTTGAACTGGATCGCCGCGAACCCGCTCCCCCGGGCCCAGGCGACCAGGTCCGTGGCCAGGGCACGGCCGACCCCCGTGCCCCGCGCCTCCCTCGCGACCATCAGGCTGCCCGAGGCGATGTGACTGCCGGGCCCGGGCCGGTTGGCGTACATGTTCGCGGTCCCGGCCACCCGCTCCCCCTCCACCGCGACCACCACCCGGGCCGGCGGGTCGAGCAGCCACGTCCGCCGGGCCTCGGGTTCGGTCATGGCCGGGTCGTAGGCGAACGTCCGTTGCTCGGTGACGACGTCGTGGACGATCGGCCAGATCCGCGGCCAGTCGCCGTCGCGGGCCTCCCGGATCACGCGCGCACCGCCGCGCAAAGTTGCGGGACCACCGTCTCGATGTCCTCGCGCAGCACGAAATCCGCCTCTTCGTCATACGGCGTGGGCTGGTGGTTGACGATCACCAGCGTCGCACGGGCCTGCAGCGCGATCGTGCACAGCGACGCCGCCGGCTCCACCTGCAGCGAACTGCCGACGGCCAGGAAGACCTCGCTCGCCGCGGCGACCTTCCGCGCACGGCCGAGGACCTCGCCGTCCAGCGTCTGTCCGAAGAGGACGATGTCGAGCTGGAGGATCCCGCCGCACTCCGGGCACCGCGGGTCTTCCTCGCCGCGCTCCAGCACTTCGGGGGTCGGGAGCCGCACCGGGCAGGACGTGCACCGCGTGGTGTGCATGGTGCCGTGCAGTTCGAGGACCTTCCGGGCGGCGAGGCCGGCTTTCTGGTGCAGGCCGTCGACGTTCTGGGTGAGCACGCGCACGGCGGCGCCCGAGCCGTCCAGGTCCGCGAGGGCGCGGTGGGCGGCGTTCGGCTCGGCCCGCCAGGCGGCGTGGCCGGCGTAGCTGCGCCAGAACTCCCGGCGCGCTTCGGCGTCGGCCCGGAAGTTCTCGAGCGTGAAGGCGTTCACGGCACTCGGCGAGCGCGTCCAGACGCCGTCGGGCCCGCGGTAGTCGGGGATGCCGGACGCGGTGGAGATGCCCGCGCCGGTCAGCACGCCGATCAGCCGGGCACCGCGAATCCGGTCGATGAGGTCCATGGCCCGCAAGGTTAATGACCCGGGAGCGCGGCGACGACCGGATTTACCGGCACGGCGGGATCAGTCCTTCCGCAGCCGCAACGCCAAAGGCGGGGCACGCGGTGGGCCTCCGCCACCAGTCCCGGTGGCACCGGGCCCGGCGCCACCACGGGAACCGGGCCGAGCGCCCGCACCGGCGACCGAACCGCCCAATCCACCCGAACCGTGCAGCAGGGCGAAGTCGTGGTCGTAACCGAGCGCCCGGACCGCGATGCCGACCGTCGGGTCCACCAGCCCCTTGGTCAACCGGGCCGCGCGCAACGCCGCCTCCAACGCCTTCGCCAGCGGCGCGCCGACCCGGACCTGGTGCCCGGTCCACCCCTCCCCGGCTGTCCACAAAGGACACCTACCTTAGGAGGTTGACACCGGAAAGCCGTTGACCCACTCTTTCCGTTGTCCGCCGGAGGTTTCCTGGTGTTCACGAACCGGACCACAACAGGGCACGCAGCGGCCCCGTGGAGTGGACATCATGAGGCGCCCTCACCCGCCACCGTTGGAGGACCCATGATCCGCAAGCGGATCTTCGCCGCGTTCGCCGCCGCCACCCTGGTCACAGCCGGTGTCGTCACGGCGGCCGCCGTCACCGGAACGGACGAGCCCGCCGCCATCCGGCCGACCGCCTCGACCGTACCGGCGTTCGACCACATCGTCCTGGTGATGTTCGAGAACAAGAAGTACTCCTCGATCAACGGCAGCTCCAGCGCGCCCTACTTCACCACCCTCGCGTCACAGAGCGCGAAGTTCACCAGCTCCTTCGCGATCACCCACCCGAGCCAGCCCAACTACGTCGCCCTCTTCTCGGGCGCGACGCAGGGCGTCACCGACGACTCCTGCCCCGCCAACCTCGGCGCGAAGGCCAACCTCGGCCAGCAGCTGATCGGCGCGGGCAAGACCTTCAAGGGCTACTCCGAGGCGATGCCCTCGGACGGCTACACCGGCTGCTCCAGCGGCACCTACCGGCGCAAGCACAACAGCTGGGTCGACTTCTCCAACGTCCCGGCCGCCAGCAATGTCCGGTATTCCGCCTTCCCGTCCGACTTCACCCAGCTGCCCACCGTCGCTTTCGTGACGCCGGACATGTGCAACGACATGCACGACTGCTCGATCGGCACCGGCGACACCTGGCTCAAGAACCACCTCGACACTTACGCCCAGTGGGCCAAGACGCACAACAGCCTGCTGATCACCACCTTCGACGAGGACAGCGGCACGTCGGTGAACCAGATCTTCACCAGCTTCACCGGCGCGCACGTCAAGGTCGGCAGCTACAGCGAGTCGATCAACCACTACACCGTGCTGCGCACGATCGAGGCGTCCTACGGCCTGCCGGGCATCGGCGGCGCCGCGAGCAAGTCGCCGATCCTCGACGTCTGGCAGTAACCGCGTGTACCTCTCCACCATCGGCCGCCGAGAGCACGCCGCGAAGGGCAAGCTCTCGACGGTCGGCGCGAACGTCTTCGCACTCGGTGCCGTCAGCCTGGTCACCGACGTCTCTTCGGAGATGGTCACCGCGGTGCTGCCGGTGTACCTCGTGCTCGGGCTGCACCTCGGCCCCGCCGCGTACGGCCTGGTCGACGGCCTCTACACCGGCGCGACGGCGTTGCTGCGGATCGTCGGCGGGTACGTCGCGGACCGGATCCGCCGCCGCAAGGTCGTGGCCGGCGTGGGCTACGCGCTCTCCGCGGTGGCGAAGCTCGGCCTGCTCGCGGCCGGGGCGTCGGCGGCCGCGATCGGCGCCGTGATCACCCTCGACCGCACCGGCAAGGGCCTGCGGACGGCGCCGCGCGACGCGCTGATCACCCTGTCGGCGCCGGAGCCGCTGCTCGGCCGCGCCTTCGGCGTGCACCGGGCGATGGACAGCATGGGCGCGTTCGCCGGGCCGCTGGTCGCGCTCGCCGTGCTGGCCGCCGTCGGCGCGACGGACCCCGAGGCGTTCGACGCGGTGTTCGTCGTCAGCTTCTGCGTCGCCGCGATCGGCGTGCTGCTGCTCGTGCTCTTCGTCCGCGACCACCGGACTCCGCGGCCCGCCGACCCGGTCTCGCCCCGCGCCGCGGCGGCCCTGCTGCGCGGCAGCGGCGTGCGGCGACTGCTCGTGGCGGCCTGCGTGCTCGGGCTGGCGACGGTCGGGGACGGGTTCGTCTACCTGCTGCTGCAGCACAAGGAAGACATCGCGACCGGCTGGTTCCCGCTGCTCGCGGTCGGCACCAACCTCAGCTACCTGCTGCTCGCCGCGCCGCTGGGCGTGCTGGCCGACCGCGTCGGCCGGCTGCCGGTCGTGCTCGGCGGCTACGGCGCGCTCGCGCTCGTCTACCTGCTGCTGGCCGGGCCGGTGTCCGGCTGGCCGCTGTTCGCCCTGGCACTCACGTTGTACGGCGCGTTCTACGCGGCGACCGACGGCGTCCTGATGGCGCTGGCCGGGCCGCTGCTGCCGGAGTCGTTGCGCACCACGGGGATTTCGCTGGTGCAGACGGGGCAAGCGCTTGCGTACTTCGCGTCGTCCGTCCTCTTCGGACTGGCCTGGCAGTTCTGGGGCGCCGGGATCGCGATCGGCGTCGCGGCGGGCGCGGCGGTGGTCGCGATCGCCGTGACGTTCGTGGTGCTCTCGCCCCGGAAGGTGGTCACGTGAAGGGACGGATCCTGATCGCCGTCGCCGGGGTGCTGGTGCTGGCCGGAGCGGCGGTCGCGTACGTCGGCTTCGCGAGCGCGCGCGGCCACGACGTCGCGGCGACCGGCGTCGTGAGCCTCTCCCCCGGCCCGCGGCTGCTGTTCCGCAGCACCGCCGACGCCGACCGCGGGCACGTCGCCACGGTGTCCGTCACCGACCCCGGCGGCCCGCGGACCGTGTCACCGTTGTCGTGCAGCCGGGTGTACGCCGCCGGCGGCACCGGGCTCTGCCTGCGCCCGGACGGCGACCTGACCACCTACCAGCTGGCGGTGCTCGACGCGGGTCTCGGAATCAGCCAGGAGATCCCGCTGGTCGGGCTGCCGAACCGGGCGCGGGTGTCGGCGAGCGGCCGGATGCTCGCGTGGACGGTGTTCGTCACCGGCGACTCCTACAACGGCGGCATGTTCTCCACCCGCGCCGGCATCCTCGACACCGCGACCGGCGACCTGGCCGGGACCCTGGAGGACTACGCGGTGACGCTCGACGGGAAGCCGTACCAGGCCGCGGACCTCAACTTCTGGGGCGTGACGTTCACCCGCGACGACCACCACTTCTACGCGACGATGTCGACGGCCGGGCACCGCTACCTCGTCGCGGGCGACTTCGCCGCGCACACGATCCGGACGCTGCGGGAGAACGTCGAGTGTCCTTCCCTTTCCCCGGACGGGACCCGCGTGGCGTTCAAGTCCGCTGTGGACGATGATCCCGCGAAGGGCTGGCGGCTGTCCGTGGTGGACCTGACGACGTCGAGGGTGACGCCGCTGGCCGAGACGCGCAGCGTCGACGACCAGCCGGCGTGGCTCGACGATCACACGATCGGCTACGGCGTGCCCCGCGGGCCCGGCCACGCGGACGTCTGGTCGGTCCCGGCCGACGGCTCCGGCGCGGCCCGGCTGCTGATCCCGGAGGCCGAGTCCCCCGCGGCGCTCACCGACGCTCGTACCGGGTGATGAGCACGCCCTTCGTGGTCGTGACGCTGCTGGTGAGCGTGAACTCGGTGAGCGGCGCCGGTCCCTCGAACAGGCGCCGGCCGGCGCCGAGGGTCAGGGGGTGGATCAGCAGCGTGTAGCGGTCGACCAGGCCGGCGGCGTGCAGGGAGCGCACGAGCGAAGCGCTGCCGATGACGGACAGGTCGTCGCCGGGCTGGGCCTTCAGATCCGCGACAGTCTTCTCGGCGTCCCCGGCGAGCAGCACCGAGTTCCGCCAGGCCCCGGCGTCCTCGAGGGTCGTCGAAGCGACGTACTTCGTGACGGCGTTCATGTGGGTGGTGAAGGGGTTGCCGTCCTCGCGCCCGGCCCACACGCCGAGGAAGCCTTCCCAGGTCCGCCGCCCGAAGAGCATGTCGCCGGCCCGGCTCATGCCCTGGCCCATTTCCCGGGCCAGGACGTCGTCCTGGTACCGGGTGCCCCAGCCGCCGTGGGCGAAGCCGCCGCGGGTGTCCTCGTCGGGCCGGCCGAGGCCCTGCACGACGCCGTCGAGGGTGACGCTCATGGTGACGCTGATCGAACGCATGGGGTGGGTTCCTTTCGTCCAGGTGACCGGTCACCTCCTGAACGAACGGCGGAGCCGCGGATCGACAGCGGGGTCAGTCCATCTTGCGCAGGCCGTCGAGGATGCGGTGCATCAGCTCGTTGTCCGGAGCCGCGAACGCCAGCCGGGGGACCAGGAAGCGGCCTGAGGGCGGGCCGGCCGGCGGGATCGTGCGCGGCACCCGCCACGGCAGCCGGTCCGGGGACGAGTCGCGGCCGGTCTGTTCCGGGATCGGGAGGGTCGGCAGCGCGATCGTGCCCGCCTCGGCGATCCGCCGGTCCGCCTGCTCGAAGCGGAGGCGGGCCTGGATGCCGGCCACCGTCCAGTCCGGCTCGGGGTCCGGCTCCCGGTCGACGGCCGCACGGTGTGGTCGGCGTTCGAGCGTGATGGCCCAGGCCGCCGCGGCGAGCACCGGCAGCAGCAGGCCCGCGATGATGGCGAAACCGGACAGGTCCGCGGCCATCAGGAGGCCCCGGCGACGGGTAGCAGCATGGCGTTCACTTCCGGACTTGCGGGTCTTCCGAAGCATGGCCGACACCTGGATATTCGACGTGAACGAATGTTTCGCGGACCCCGGATCCCCATCATGAACGACCGGTGTCGCTCCCGCAAGCGGCCGAACGGGGTGGTCCGTCCGGACGGTGAAACCGCAGGTGGGAGCCGGTTTCAGGGTAGCCGCAACGAGCCCCTCACCAGGTAGTACGGGCACCGGCGGCGTCCGGTTCACTTTTCTTTTTCGCACACGCTGGGTACGCCGCGGTGAACTCGCCGAATGCGCCCCGATGTGGCGATGGGTGCGTGGGACGCACCCAACGCCGCATTGGGGCGCTGGGGCCTCAGCCCAGCGAGCAGGTGCGAGCCAGGTCGGCCGGGGTCGCGCCGGCCGGACGCGCGATGGTCGACGACGCCGGCGGCCGGACCCCGCGCAACCACCCGCCCAGGGCGTCGAACGCCGTCCGGAAGCACGGACCCAGGGGCCGCAGCCGGTCCGGGAACTGATCGACCAGCCCGTCGACGTGGTTGCCGCCGGCCACCCGGTAGTACCGGTGCAGCGACCCGCGTCCCGCGGAAGTGATCATCCGGTCGTACACATCGGAGTCCCGGGTGATCGGCAGCAGCGTGTCCAGCGTCCCGTGCAGCGTGAGCAGCGGCTTGCCGATCCGCCCGGTCAGCGAGATCCGCTCCACCGCCCGCGCCACCGAAGCGGGCCGCGAAGCGTACTCGTAGTCCGCGTCACACGACGGCGTTCCCGAGGCACAGAAAGGAGTTCCGGCCGACGCGGAACCATCGAACGACGGATCGACCTCCTCCCGGTAGATCCGCTGGGTCAGGTCCCAGTAGACGCGGTAGTGGTAGTCCCACAGGAACTCCGACCCCGGCGCGAACCCGGCGTCCACAATGGACTGGTGCGCCGACGACGACCCCGCCGCGTAGGCCGGGTAAGCGCGAAGCGCCGGCGGCAGGAACGTGAGCAGGTTCGGTCCGTCGGCACGCCACAGCGTCCCCTCCCAGTCGACGCCCCCGTCGTAGAGCCACGGCCGGTTCTCGAGCTGCCACCGCACGAGGTACCCGCCGTTGGACAGCCCGGCGGCCAGCGTCCGCGTCACCGGACGGCGGTAGTGCGACCCCGCGGCCGAGCGGGCGGCCAGCGTCAGCTGCGTGACGCGCGTGTTCCACTCCGCGAGCGCGTCGCCCGGCCGGACGCCGTCGTCGTAGAACGCGGCGCCGGTGTTGCCCTTGTCGGTCGCGGCGAACGCGTACCCCTCGGCCAGGGCCTGGTCGCCGATCGCGCGGTCGTTCGCGTACTGGCGCCGCACGCCCGGCGAACCGGAGACGACGAGGCCGCCGTTCCAGCGCGCCGGCAGGCGCAGCACGAACTGCGAGTCGTGGTTCCAGCCGTGGTTCGTGTTCGCCGTCGACGTGTCCGGAAAGTACCCGTCGACCTGGACACCGGGCACCGGGCCGTACCCCGGCAGCCCTGCCGATGTCAGCCCGGCCCAGTCCGCCTCGACGGTGTGCCCGGACGCGAGCGTGCCGGTCGTCGTCAGGTCGTCCAGGCACGTCGACACGGACTGCTCGGCCCCGGGCACGTCCACCCGGCAGCGCCCGGCCGAAGCCGACGCCGGAGCGGGCAGCGCCGCCGCGAGCGCCCCCGCCAGAACCACAACCAGCCATCTGCGCACGGTCCACCTCCGGTCTCGATGGAACAGAACCCAAGCGCGTGCGCCCGGGCGGAGCCACCCCGCCGGTCACCATGAATCGCCGCGGGGATGTGGTGGACGGCCACATGGCCCGGACCGGCGGGCCGACCTAGCGTCGCTGGAAACCCCTCTCAACGACGAGAAGGACGCCACCATGCGCAAGCTCGCCTTCGCCGGACTCGCCGCGATCACCGCCGCCGTGCTCACCACCGTCGGCGTGGCCTCCGCCGACCCGCCGCCGTCGTCCCTGGTCCCGGTGTCGAACTTCGGCGCCAACCCCGGCGCCCTCACGATGTACACCTACACGCCGTCCGGGCTCGAAACCGGCCGCCCGGTGGTCGTCGCCCTGCACGGCTGCACCCAGAGCGCGGCCGACTACTACGCCCACTCCGGCTGGCCCGAGCTGGCCGACAAGTGGCGCTTCGAAGTCGTGTTCCCGCAGCAGTCGACCGCGAACAACTCGCTGAAGTGCTTCAACTGGTTCTCCACCGCCGACGACACCCGGGGCAACGGCGAGGCCGCGTCCGTCAAGTCCATGGTGGACAAGGCGATCGGCGACCACGGCTCCGACCGCTCGCGGGTGTTCGTCACCGGGCTCTCCGCCGGCGGCGGCATGACGGCCGATCTGCTCGCCGCGTACCCGGACGTCTTCGCCGGCGGCGGCATCAACGCGGGGCTGCCCGCGCAGTGCGCCACGAGCATCACGCAGGCGACGAACTGCCAGCAGAACAACCAGAACCTGACACCGGCCCAGTGGGCGTCGAAGGTCAAGGCGCAGTACCCCGGCTACAGCGGGCCGTGGCCGCGCGTCGCGATCTGGCAGGGCACCGGCGACTACACGGTCTACCCGGTCAACGGCACCGAGCTGCGCGACCAGTGGACCGCGGTGCACGGGATTTCGCAGACGCCGACGAGCACGCAGTCCCTGCCCGGCGGCACGACGCTGACGAACTACGGCGACAAGGTCCAGCTGTACTCGATCGCCGGCATGGGGCACGGCACCGCGGTCGACCCGGGCAGCGGCGCGACGCAGTGCGGCAGCACCGGCGCGTACTTCCTCGCCGGCATCTGCTCCAGCTACTACACGGGCGTGTTCTTCGGGCTGGACAAGGGATCCGGGAGCACCCCGACCACCACGACGGCACCGCCGACGACGACCACGACCACCCAGCCCGCGGGCGCGTGCGTGAACGCGAGCAACTACGCCCACACCCAGGCGGGACGCGCGCACCAGAGCGCCGGCCAGGTGTACGCCAACGGCTCCGACCAGGCGATGGGCCTGTGGAACACGTTCACCACGCACGCCCTGCGCGAGACGTCCCCGGGCTACTGGGTCCTCGCCGACGGGCAGTGCTGAAGGAAGATCCGCATCCCGGGCGGCTCGGCCGAGCGGCCCGGGCCGCCCGGGACTCAGGTCAGCAGTCCGGTCAGCAGCACCGCGGTCAGCCTCCGTGCCGCCGGGCCCGTCCGCGCCGACGTGGTCGCCGTCAGGGCGAGCCGGACGTCCTCGAGCGACACCCGGGGCCGGAGGACGCCGTCGGCGCGGGCCCGGTCGACCAGCCGCGCGAAGGCTTCGGCGTGCGCGCGGCGGCGGTCGGCGAACCGCGGTCCTTCGAGGGCACCCAGGAGCCCCGGCTCCTCGACCCGCCACTCGCCGAAGCGGTGGAACGTGCGGCTCAGCGCGCGACGGCTGTCGGGGTCGGCGAGCGCGGCGCGCAGCTGCTCCTCGCACCGACGCACCTGGCCGTCGAGCACGGCCGCGAGGAGGTCGTCGCGGGACGGGAAGTGCCGGTGGACGGTCGCCGGAGCCAGGCCCGCGCGCCGCGCGATCTCCCGCACCGGCAGGTCCGGGCCGTGGCGCGCGAACGCCGTGTGCGCGACCGCGACCAGGCGACGGCGGTTGTCCTCGGCGTCCGTCCGGCGTTTCCGAGTCAGTTCGTCGCGCACGGCTCTCACTTCCCCGCTCGTCGCCGGTGATCGCTCCTAGCGTAGGCGCGGTCGAGGTGGCCGAGGTGGAGGAGTGATCGTGTTCGCAACCCGGTTCGAGCGGTTCGGTCCGCCCGGCGTCCTGTCGGTGGGAGAGCTCCCGGAGCCGCACGCCGGCCCCGGTGAGGTGCGGATCCGCGTGCGGGCGGCCGGCGTCTCGCCGGTGGACCTCGCGATCCGCGCCGGGAAGTCGCGCTCGCCGATCGTCCTGCCGCACATCCCGGGCGTCGACGCCGCGGGGGTCGTGGACGAGGCCGGTCCCGGGGCCGAGGTCGGCGACGAGGTGTTCGGCGCGGTCGACGTCGCCCGGCTCGGCGGGGCCTCCGCCGAGTTCGCCGTGCTGGCGTTCTGGGCTCCGAAACCGCCCTCGATGCCGTGGGAGCAGGCCGGCGCGGCGGGCACCGGGATCGAGACGGCCATCCGCGCGCTCGACCTCCTGGACATCCGCGACGGCATGACGCTGCTCGTCGACGGCGCGTCCGGCGGAGTCGGCAGTCTCGTGGTGGGCCTGGCGCTGGCGCGGGGCGCGCGGGTCATCGGGACGGCGGGCGACCTGGAGTTCGTCGAAAGTCTGGGTGCCACACCGGTTCCGTACGGTCCCGGCCTGCCCACGCGGGTGTCCGGCCGGGTCGACGCGGCGCTCGACGTCGCGGGCCAGGGCTCGCTGCCGGAGTTGGTCGCGCTGGCCGGGTCGCCGTCGTCGGTGGTCACGCTGGCCGACTTCACCGGCCCGTCCCACGGCGTTCGCGTGTCGACCGGGGCTGTCGGCGGCGAGCCGGACGGACGCCACGGCCTCGCGGTCGCGGCCGGGCTCTTCGAGGAAGGCCGGTTCCGCGTGCCGGTCGAGGAGGTCTTCACCGACGCGGCCGCCGCGCACGCCGCCGCCGAACGCGGGCCGCGGCGGGGAAAGCTGGTCGTCGCGGTCAGCGGGTAGAGGTCCGGACGGTCACGGTCCACTCGGCGGACCGGCCCGGGCCCCGCTCGCCGAGGGCGATCAGGGCGCAGTCCCGGCCCTGGGCGAAGAGCGACTGCGCGATGGTCGTGAGCCCGGCACGGTCCGCGTCCGGGTCGTCGTCCCATCCGGCGACCGCGACGTCCTCGGGCACGCGCAGGCCACGGCGTTTCGCCGCGTCGAGGACGGCGAAGGCGAGCTGGTCGCTCATGGCGATGACGGCGTCGGGCTCGGTGTCCAGCAGCGCGTCGGCCATTTTCGCGGCGTCGTCACGGTCGTTGCGGGCGACGACGGCGACCGGCAGGCCGCCCGGGTCGCCGAGGTGGTCGTAGATGCCGAGGAGCCGTTCGCGGGTGACGGGGAAGACCGCCTCTTCCGGCGCGGGCCCGGTTTCCAGCCTCGGCCGGCGGTCGCGGTCGAACGGGAAGCTCAGCACGGCCGGCCGGTGGGCGCCGGCGAACGTGCGCGCGGCCAGCTCCCGCGCCGACGCGCGGTTGTCGATGGAGACGACCTGGGCCCCGGCGAACGCGGGCCCGCCGTGGATCGCGACCGGCTTGCCGAGGCCGCTCACGACGTCGAGCACCGGGTCGGTGTCGACGGTCGTCCAGACAATGTAGCCGTCGACCGACGCCGACCGCACGCGCTCGACGTCGTCGGCCGCGCCGGTGGTCGGGATCAGGTTCAGCCCGCTGCCGCGCTCGCGGCAGACCTCGGCGACGCCGGCGAGGAACCGGCGGGCCTGCGGGTCCTCGAAGGCGTAGGCGAGGTGTTCGCCGAGCACGACGCCGATCGCGCCGTTGTGTCGCCGGCGCAGCGACCGCGCGGTGGGGTCCGGCCCGCGGTAGCCCAGCTCGGCGGCGACCTCGCGGACCCGGCGCAGCGTCTCCGGGGCGACCCGGTCGGGCTGGTTGTAGCAGTACGACACGGTCATCGCCGAGACGCCGCAGCGGCGAGCGACGTCCGCCATCGTGACGCGAGCGGGTCCGGACACCGCCCCACCTTATCTGTGTATCGTTAAACAATGCTCGTCGAACCCCGGACGAAGCTCGCCCTGGGCGCGCTCAGCGCGGCCTGCTTCGTGTCCGTGACCTCGGAGAACCTGCCGGTCGCGCTGCTGCCCCGGCTCGCGTCCGGGCTCGGCGTCGCGGACTCCGCGATCGGGCTGCTGATGACCGGGTACGCGCTGGTCGTGGCGGTTTCGGTGGTGCCGCTGGTCGCGCTGACGTCGCGCTGGGACCGCCGGACGACCGCGCTGGTCACGCTGGGGATGATCGTGGTGTCGAACCTGGTCCTGGCGGTCGCGCCGAACTACGGCGTGGCCGTCGCCGCGCGGCTGGTGGCGGCCGCGGGGCACGGCGTGTTCTGGTCGGTGGTCGCGTCGATGGCCGCCCGGCTGCTCGGCCCCGGCCGGGGTGGCCGCGCGACGGCGGTGGTGTTCGCCGGGAACTCCTTGGCGTTCCTCTTCGGGCTCTCGGTCAGTTCGTGGCTCGGCACGGCCCTCGGCTGGCGGCCGGCGGTCTTCGCGGTGGCGGGCGCCGCGGCGGTGACGGCGCTGGTCATCCGGCTCACGGTCGGCCCGATGCCCGCGACGGCGTCGGCTCTCCACGGCCGCGTCGCGCACCGCTCGCTGCTTCCGGTGAACGTGACGACGCTCCTGCTGGTGACCGGGCACTTCGCGGCGTTCACGTACATCACGGCGATCATCGCGCGATACGTCCACCTCACCGGCTCGCCGACGTCGTTGCTGCTGCTCGCCCACGGCACGGCGGGCCTGCTCGGCCTGGTCCTGATCGGCCGCCACATCGACGGCCGTCCGCGAGCGACGGCGCTGCTCACGACGGGCGGTCTGGCGTTGTGCATGGTGGCGCTGCTGGTGTCCCCGGGGCCACTCGCCGCGGGGACGGCGATCGTGGCGTGGGCCGGGCCGGCGGCGGGGATCGGCGTGGTGCTGCAGGCGGCGGTCCTGCGGGTCGCGAAGGACCGGCCGGATCTGGCGTCGGCGGTGTACATCGTGGCGTTCCAGATCGGCATCGCCTTGGGCGCGGCGCTCGGCGGGCTCGGGCTGGACCACGGAATGCTGACGGTCGCGGTGGTGATCGCGGCCGTCGGCGGCCTCACGTCGGCGCTCGTGGCGTGGCGGTCGAAGGCGTTCGCCTCACCCGCCTAATCGGTGCACCCGCAGGGCCAGCTGGATCTCCAGTGCCCGGTCCGGCGACTGCCAGTCCTCCCCCAGCAGCGATGCCACCCGCTCCAGCCGCTGCACCACCGTGTTCACGTGGACGTGCAGCACGTCCTTCGTCCGCGCCAGCTGCGACCCGCTCGCGAAGTACGCCCGCAGCGTCGCCACCAGCTCCGTCCCCCGGCGCGCGTCGTAGTCCAGCACCGGCCCCAGGGTCTGGCGCACGAACCCGTCCAGGTCCGCGTGGTCGCCCAGGAGCTGGCCGAGGAAGCCCAGTCCCGCCATCGCCGCGCCTTCGCCCGTCCGGCCCAGCGCCAGCAGCGCCCGGACGCAGCGCGCCGCTTCCCCGTGGGCCGCGGCGATCGCCGACGGGCCGCTCGCCGGGCCCGCCGCGCCCACCGTCACCGGACGGCCCGTCGCCGCGCCGAGGTCGGCCGCCACTCGCCGCGCCAGCTCGTCCGGGTCGCCCGTGCCGAGCAGGACGACCTCCTCCGCGTGCACTCCCACCAGCGTCGCGTGCCGGGCGGCCGCGCTCGCCACGCGCCGCCGGGACCCGCCGTCCGCGTGCGCGACCAGCACCGCGTGCGGTGCCGACAGGTCGATCCCCAGCCGGCGGCCACGGGCCAGCAGCGCCCGCGGGTTGCGGTCGGGCGCGGTCAGCAGGTCGGTCAGCAGCTCGCCGCGGACCTCGTCCTCGGCCCGGACGACCGACCGACGCAGCATCAGCAGCAGCGCCGTCACGACGCCCGCGCGTTCGAACAGCCGCCGGTCCGGGTCGGTGAGCCCGTCGCGGCCGGCCAGCACCAGGCTGCCGAGCAGCTCGGGACCGGCTTGGACCGCACACACCCAGGTGTCCTTTGTGGACACCGCCCGCCCGGCGGCCCGGGCCGCGAACAGCGCGTCCGGGTCGAGCGCGGCCGGTTCCGCCGAACTCGCCAGCAGCCTGCGGTCGGCGTCGTAGACCGTGAGGTCGCCGTGCAGCACCCCGGCGACCGCCGCCGCGACGTCCGGCAGGTCACCGCCCCGCAGCACCAGGTCGGTCAGCCGGTCGTGCGCGTCCTGGGCGCGTTCCATCGCCTCGGTGTGCGCGCGGATCGTCGCGTTGGCCTCGTTGAGCTCCGCGACGGCGCGGCGGGTCTGGTCGAGCAGGTTCGCGCTGTCGAGGGCGATCGCGGCGTGGTCGGCGAGCGACGACAGCAGTGCTACCTCGTCCGCGGAGAACTCCCGCGAGCCGCGGTCCGAGGCGAAGAGGACGCCGAGCACCTTCGGGCCGATGGCCAGCGGGACGCCGAGGATCGCGGTCAGGCCCTCGTCCTGGACACCGGAGTCGATGTGGCGGGTGTGCTTGAACCGGTCGTCGTGGAAGTAGTCCGACGTCGCGTACGGCCGCGCGGTCTGCGCCACCAGCCCGCCGAGGCCCTCCCCCATGCCGAGCACGATCTGCTGGAACTCCGCCGACACCGACCCGTCGCTGACCCGGACGTAGGTCTTGTTCTCGGCCTCGTCGTTGAGCGAGAGGTAGGAGACGTCGACGTTGAGCAGCGCCCGCGCCCGCCGGACGATCGAGCGCAGCACGGTGTCCGGGTCGGACAGTGCGGCGAGCTCGCTCGCGGTGTCGAACAGCGCGCCGAGCTGGGCCTCCCGCCGCCGGTGCTCGGCGAGCGTCTCGCGGATCCGCAGGGCCAGCTCGCCCGCGCTGGCCAGGGCGGCCAGGTCGGCGGCGCCGAGGGCACCTTCGGCGCGCGCGGCCACGACGACGTGCGCCAGCTGCTCGCTGCTCGCCCCGGAGGCGAGCAGGTCGAGCAGCCGGCGCAGCGCGTCCGTGGGTGCGGTCACGGCGGTCATGCTAGGGCGAAACGGCCGTCGTCTCCGCCTCGACGGCATCGACACCATCGTCGTGCAGCGACTCCCCGCGCGTCTCGCGGGCCGCGAGCAGGGCGACCACCGTGATCAGGCACATCGCCGCGACGTACAGCGACACCGGCACGGTGCTGCCCCAGGCGGAGAACAGCGCGACGGCGATCAGCGGGGCGACGGCGCCCGCGGCGATCGACGACAGCTGGCCGCCGACCGACAGCCCGGTGTAGCGCACCCGCGTCGGGAACTGCTCGGCGAAGAACGCCGCCTGCGGGCCGTACATCGCGCCGTGCAGCACCAGCCCGACGGTCGCGGCCAGCACGATCACCGGCGACGACTTCGTGTCCAGCAGCGCGAAGAACGCGAAGCTCCACAAGGCCATCCCGATCGCGCCGAACAGGTACACCGGACGGCGCCCGACGCGGTCGGACAGCGCACCCCACAGCGGGATCGTCACGAAGTGGACGGCCGAGCCGATCAGCACGGCGCTGAGGCCGACGCCCTTCGGCAGGTGGAGCCCGGTCGTGACGTACACCAGGATGAACGCGGTGATCACGTAGTACGAGACGTTCTCGGCCATCCGGGCGCCGATCGTGATCAGCACCTGGCGCCAGCTGTTGCGGAAGACCTCCACGACCGGCACGTGCTTGTCCGCGCGGGTTTCGGCCTGCTTCTGCGCGGCCAGGAACACCGGAGACTCGGCGACGGCCAGCCGGATCCAGAGCCCGATCAGCAGCAGCACGCCCGAGAGCAGGAACGGGACGCGCCAGCCCCAGGCCATGAACGTCGCGTCCGACTGCGTCGCGGAAAGGATCGCCAGGACAGCGGTCGCCAGGAGGTTGCCGCCGGGCGCGCCGCACTGCGGCCAGCTCGCCCAGAACCCGCGGCGGCGGTCGTCACCGTGTTCGGAGACGATCAGGACCGCCCCGCCCCACTCGCCACCGAGCGCGAAGCCTTGGACGAGGCGAAGCAGCGTCAGCAGGATGGGAGCCGCGACGCCCGCGCTCGCGAACGTCGGCAGCACGCCCATCAGGCAGGTCGAACCGCCCATCAGCACCAGGCTGACGACCAGGAGCTTCTTGCGGCCGAGCCGGTCGCCGTAGTGGCCGAAGACCAGGCCGCCGACCGGGCGGGCGAGGAACCCGACGGCGTAGGTCAGGAACGCCAGCAGCGTGCCGGTCAGCGGGTTCGCCGTCGGGAAGAACAGCTTGTTGAACACCAGCGCGGCGGCCGAGGTGTAGAGGAAGAAGTCGTACCACTCGATGGTGGTGCCGATCAGGCTCGCGCCGACGATCTTGGCGATCGCCGACCGGTTCGGTTGACTCACTGCGGGCTCCACTTCCTTGTGGTTGAGCGATATTCAGCGGTTTCAAGCGGATTTCAAGCAGCGGTCCAGCCGCCGTCGAGCGGGATGGAGGCCCCGGTGACGTGGCCGGCGTGCGGCGAGCACAGCCACGTCACCAGGGAAGCGACGTCGTCGGCGTCGATGAGCTTCTTGATGGCGGCGCGTTTGAGGAGGACCTCGGCGACGACGTCCTCGCGCGGGATGTCGTGCTCGGCGGCCTGCGCGTCGATCTGGTTGTCCACCAGCGGCGTGCGGACGTACCCGGGGTTCACGCAGTTGCTGGTGACGCCGTGTTCGGCCCCTTCGAGCGCGGCGACCTTGGAAAGTCCTTCGAGCCCGTGCTTCGCGGCGACGTACGCGGCCTTGAAGGCGGAGGCGCGAAGCCCGTGAACGCTCGACATGTTGACGATCCGGCCGAAGCCCCGCGCGTACATCGACGGCAGTGTGTGCCGGATGAGCAGGAAGGGAGCGGTGACCATCAGCGCCTGGATGCGGGTGAACACGTCCGGCGGGAAGTCTTCGAGCGGCGCGACGTGCTGGATCCCGGCGTTGTTGACCAGGACGTCGACCTCGGCGGGAAGGGTATCGATGGTGTCGGGATCGGTCAGGTCGGCGACGTGCGCCCAGCCCCCGACCTCGGCGGCGACGGCTTCGGTGTTTTCGGCATCGATGTCGACGACGTGCACCTTGGCCCCGGCCGCGGCGAGAGCGCGGACGCAGGCCAGGCCGATACCGCCGGCCCCGCCGGTGACGAGGGCGGTGCGCCCGTCCAGATCGCTGGTCATAGACGGGAACGGTAAGCGTGACCCGGGTCGCGGGCTATGTGCCGGAGAGCTACAGCTCGCGAAGATCCTGTGGTGCGGGCCGACACAAGGTGATCAGGAAGGCATCCCACGATCGGGTGGAGATTTCCAGGGTGCCGCCGGTGCGGTCCTTGGTGTCGCGGATTGTTGCCGCAGGTCCAAGCGCTACTTCCACGCAGTTCGCCTGCTGACTATGGCTGGAAGCCCGCCACACCCCCGGATCCACTCCGCACCTCCAGATCGGCGACCATCGCCTCGATGAGTGCCGAGCTGCCCTGCTCATCCAAGGCCGAGGCCGCCAGGCCCTCGGCCGCTTCGCGGTAGCCGGCCACCTGATCCTCATCGTAGAGGTAGGCGACAGCCCGGAATTCTTCGATGGCGACGATCGGTGGCAGAGCTTCGAACTCGAAAATCGCGAAGTTCCCGTGGAGCCCGGGATGCACCCGGTCGCCACTCGGCAAGACCTGCAGCCGGATGTTCTTCCGCCGGGAGACGGCAAGCAGATACCGAAGTTGCCCCGCCATCACCCCGCCCTCCGCGATGCCCGGCCGCAAGGCCCGCTCATCGATCACCACTTGGCAGCTCGCCGGGCTGCGCCCGGCGAGCACACCTCGCCGCATTCGCCGCACGAGCACCAGGTTCTCGATGTCGTTCGCCCCCAGACCGCCGCCTCCCAGCAGCGCCCGGGCGTATTCGTCGGTCTGCAGGAGCCCCGGTACCAGCAACGGCTCCCAGTTGAAGATCTCCGTGGCCGCCCGCTCGTACTCCACGTAGGCCGAAACGAACGGCGGCACCGCCTTCTCCAGCCAGCTCGGCTCCCGCGCGTTGCCCGCCAGTTCCAGCAGCCGGGCGCGTTCCCCCGGCTCGACCACGAGCACGCCCAGCAACAGAGCCACCTGCTCCACCTTGGGAATCCGCTTCCCGTACTCCCAGTTGGACAGCTCCTGCGGCAGCACGCCGATCAGCCTCGCGAGCTCCCGCACGCCGAGGTCCCGGTCCGTCCGGCAGGCACGCAGCCCGAAGCCGAGCGCTCTCGCCCGGGGTGTCGCGAAGGGTGTCGCCATGACCGCATTCTGTCACCGGGGTCCGACGGTCCCGGCGCCTCCACTTCGGCTGGTGTCACAAATCCGCGTCAGGTTCCCTGCAGGTCATGGACCCGGACCACGCCCTGCTGACCCGTCTGCGAGACCTGGCGGCATCCCTCCCCGGCGACGTCTCCTGGCTCGCCGGCCCGCCCTTGCGCGCGGACGGCCTGCGCGACCTCGGCGAGCGTCTGGCCTGCCTCGGCGCGGACCTGATCGGCCGGGCGGGCGTGCTCGACGAGATCGCCGCCGCCCGCCTGCCCGCCCACGGCTGGATCCCCGAGTGCGGGCCGGATCCGCGCCGCCGTCTCGCGCACTACGTCGGCCGTGGCGAGGTCCGGCTCGGGCTCATCTACTACGCGAGCTGCGGCGCGGGCTGCTTTCCCTGCTACGGCACCGATCCGGCCGAGAAGACCGTCCGGCACGAGCGGTGCGACAAGTGCGTCGAGGAGGCCTACCGCCTCATGAGCGTTCCTTCAGGACCGCCAGGTAGTGCACGTTCGTCATGACGCCGAGGACGTTGCCGAACGGGTCGACGACCGACGCCGTCACGAACCCGGGCCCGCGCTCGGTGATCGGCTCGTTCTCCTTCGCGCCCAGGTCGTGCAAGCGGGCGACGGTGGCCTCGAGGTCGTCGACGTGCCAGTAGACGATCTCGCCGCTCGCCCCGCCCATGCTCGCCGGGACGTACTTGCGGTCGATCAGGCCGAGTTCGTGCTGGTAGTCGCCGATCCGGAACTCGGCGTACCCGGGCCGCTGGAAGTACGGCTCGATCCCCAGGAACTCGGTGTACCAGGCCTGTGCGGCCGCGTGGTCGTCGGCGAAGTAGGAGACGGTGGCCATTCCTCGCAGCATGTCTGCTCCTTTGCGATCGTGTGGAGCCATCATGCGGGGTGAAAGTGCGCACCGAATGAGCACTTTGTTTGCGAGACTGCTCCCATGCGCGCCGACCGTCTCGTGGCCACCCTCCTGCTGATGCAGACACGCGGCCGCGTCACGGCCGCCGAACTCGCGGCCGAGCTCGAAATCTCCGTCGCGACGGCCCGCCGTGACCTCGAAGCGCTCTCGGCGGCGGGAGTGCCCGTCTACCCGCAGCCGGGCCGGGGCGGCGGCTGGCGACTGGTCGGGGGCGCGCGCACGGACCTGTCCGGCCTGACCGCGCGCGAGGCGCAGGCCTTGTTCCTCCTGGCCGGCCCGGCCGCGGCGGCGGCCCCGGAGGTCAAGTCGGCGCTGCGGAAGCTGATGGGCGCACTGCCCGGCACGTTCCGCGCGGACGCCTCCGCGGCCGCCGACGCCGTCCTCGTCGACCAGGCGGGCTGGGGCGAGCGTGTGAAGGACCGGCCGCCGATCGTCTCGCTGCTGCAGGACGCCGTCATCGCGCGCCGCCGCGTCCGGCTGACCTACGCCGGACGCGAGAAGACCGAACGCGTCGTCGACCCTTGGGGCCTGGTCGACAAGGACGACGTCTGGTACCTGGTCGCGGGGACGCCGGAGGGGCGCCGGACGTTCCGGGTGGACCGGATCGTCGAGGCGGCCGCGACCGGGGACGCCACGGTCCGCCCGGCGGACCTCGAGCTCGCGAAGGTGTGGGAGGAGGTCGTCGAGGAGATCGAACGGCGCCGGTCGCTCCTCACCGCGGACGTGGTGCTCGGCCGCCGCTACTTCGGCGTCCTGCGCGACCGGTTCGGCCGGCACTGCGCATGGGTCGCGGAGCTGCCGGGCGACCGGGTGCGGGCGCGGGTCGCGGCGCCCGCGCCGATCATGATCGCGCAGGAGCTGGCGGGCTGGGGCGCGCTCGTCGAGGTCGAGTCCCCGGAGTCCGTGAAAGCCGAGCTGGCGCGTCTGGGAGCCGAGCTGATTGCCCGATACGGCAAGGAATGTCCTGAATGACTCATTCAGGTCTTCGCGGATCCCGCAATGAGCCCTTCATGACACCGCCGACGGCACGCGCACCCGTCCGGTGGCCGCTATCCTCGGTGAACAGCGTTAATCACTCCACAGTGGACATTGGAGGCACCTACTGCGGGTGTCCGTTACCCTCCGGTATCTGGCCGTTCGGAGTATCCGGGATCACCCGTTTGCTGTTACTGTGACGCCTCCGTGACCTGAACGTGTGTTCGGTGACACTTCGGTGAGGGTAAAGATGCGTGACGATGTGGTCGAGGCGAGTGCGGTGGTCGGGCACACGCCGGACGTGGTGTGGCAGATCGTCGGATCGCCGGAGTGGTACTCGCGGTTCGTGCCCGAGATCAGCGGGTGCGAGATCGTCGAGCCCGCCGCCCGGGGCCGGGGCCCCCGGGGCGTGATCCGGATCGTGCCCGAGCGCGGGCGGGTGCTGGAGACCCAGGTCCAGGCCGTCGTTTACCGGCCGGGCGAGCACGTCGTGTGGTGCGGCGTTCCCGACGAGGGCACATGGGTCTCCCTCGAGCTGAGACCGCTGGCCGGGGGCAAGACCGAGCTGTTCGTCCGGATGATGCTGCCGCCGGCGCACGCGGATCTGGTGTCGTCGGTGAAGAAGGACGTCCGTACCCTCGCGCGGCGCCTCGACCTGCACCTGGCCGGGCAGTCCGACCCCGACGCCGACAACGATGGCAACAAGGCCACGAAGCTGCGCACCACGAGCATCCTGGTGCGCGCCGGCGTCCTCAGCGCGGGCCGCCCGGACAAGATCGCCCGCCAGCTCGGCCAGCTCGCCCAGTGGGGGGCCACGATCGCCGGCGGCTACCAGGCCGCCGCGGCCCGCGTGCCGGACGAGCCCGCCCTGCACGACGAGCGCAACCTCCGCACCTTCCGGCAGGTCCAGGAGCGCAGCGACCGGCTCGCGAACGGGCTGAGCGAGCTCGGCGTCGGCGAGCGCGACCGGATCGCGCTGATGTGCCGCAACCACGCCGCGATGGTCGAGTCGTTCGTCGCCGCCAGCAAGCTCGGCGCCGACCTGATCCTGCTCAACACCGGGCTGTCCGCGGCCTCGGTCAAGGACGTCATCGCCGAGCACGAGCCGGCGGCGGTGCTGGCCGACGACGAGTTCGCGCAGACCATCGCGAACGTCCCGGGCGAGTTCGCTCGGATCAGCACGTGGCCGGACGCCGAAACCGGCTACCCGACCGTCGACGAGCTGATCCACGCCGCGCCCGCCGACCCGCCCAAGCCGGTCGACCGGCCGGGCCGCGTGGTCGTGCTCACGTCCGGGACCTCCGGGACGCCGAAGGGCGCACGGCGCCCCACCCCCAAGGGCATGGGGACGGCCGCGGCGATCCTCGACCGGATCCCGCTGCGCGCCGGCGACCGGATCCTCGTCGCGGCGCCGCTGTTCCACAGCTGGGGCCTGGCCGCGATGCAGCTCGGTATGGCGCTGCGGGCGTCGCTGGCGCTGATCCGCAAGTTCGACGCCGAGGAGACGCTGCGGGCGATCGCCGAGCAGAAGTGCGACGCGCTGTTCGTGGTGCCGATCATGCTGCAGCGGATCATGGACCTGCCCGAGCGGGTGCGGGCGCGCTACGACCTGTCGTCGCTGCGGATCGTCGCGAGCAGCGGGTCGGCGATGTCCGGCGCGTTCGTCACGCAGTTCATGGACACCTTCGGCGACGTCCTCTACAACTTCTACGGCTCGACCGAGGTGTCCTGGGCGAGCATCGCCGACCCGGACGACCTGCGCGCGGCGCCGGGCACGGCCGGGCGCTGCCCGCTCGGCACGCGCGTCGCGATCCTCGACGAGGACCGCAAGCCCGTCCCGCCGGGCGGCGAGGGCCAGATCTTCGTCGGCAACGACATGCTGTTCGACGGCTACACGAACGGCACCGACCCGGCGCGCGCGGCGGACCTGATGGCGACCGGCGACGTCGGCTACCTCGACGCGGCGGGCCGCCTGTTCGTGACCGGCCGCGCCGACGAGATGATCGTGTCCGGCGGCGAAAACGTGTTCCCCCGTCCGGTCGAGGAAGCGCTGGTGGCCCTGCCGGGCGTGCACGACGCGGCGGTGGTCGGCGTGGCGGACGCGGAGTGGGGCCAGCGCCTCGCGGCGTACGTCGTCCCGCGGCGCGGGGCTTCGCTGCACGCCGAGGACATCCGGGCCTACATCCACCAGCGGCTGGCCCGGTTCGCGGTGCCGCGCGACGTGTACTTCGTGCCGGACCTGCCCCGCAACGCGACGGGCAAGATCCTCAAGCGCCTGCTGCACGACGACACCTGGCCGGCGACCTCCGACTACTGATGCCCGAACACACCCCCGACGGCCGTTACCTCATCGTCGACGGCCGCCGCTGGCGCGCAACGGACCCGGAGATCCCGGACGACGTCCGCGACCGGCTGCAGAAGCACCTGATGGCGGCCCGGCGGGTACAGGACCGCGCGCGTACTCAGGTGGCGAAGGTGGCGTTGGGCGAACGCGGCGAGCCGTGGTGGGAGCAGACATCCGCGCAACGGCGTGAGCGGTGGGAAAGCGGCCTCGCGGAGCTGGATGGGCCCACCGACTGATCGCTGCGGCGACGCTGGCCCGGATGCAGTGAATGACTCATTCCTTGCACCGGACGCCAGGAATGAGTCATTCACTGCATCGGAGACACCCTGGCCACCGGCTGACGCAGCACGGTTTTGAGCTTCGCCGGCTCCACCCGCCGCGGGTCGCCGAGGTAGACCTCGTGGTGCAGCCCGGCCGGCCGGAGCCCCTGCCGCTCGAGGAACTCACCGTGCAGCCGGGCAAGCAGCGGGCCTTCGTCGTCGTACGAGCCGACGTGCAGCGCCTGCGCGCACCGCCCCTCGTGCAGCTTCTCCAGGCGGACCGGCGCGTCGATCTTCTTCTTGCGCCGCACCGATTCCCGGGCCTCCTCGACGGCGCCCTCGCCGATCCACGCGGGCTGGGAGATGAGCATCGTCCACTGCCAGGAGTCCTTGGCCCGCACGGTGAACGCGGCGTAGTCCCCCGCCCACCACAGACCTTCCAGCGGCCCGACCACGAAGTCCTCACCGGCACGCTTGGCCGTCATCTTGATCGTGTAGGCGAAGGCGTAAAGGGCTTCGACAGCCCGCTTGTAGCTCTCGGCCGTATTCGGGTTGCCCCGGCCGTCGATCGCGAGGAACTGCTGCCCGGGCACCTCGACCAGCGCCCAGTCGGTGTTCTTCGACGCGTACAGCTGCTTCAGGTCTTTCTTGACGTCGTAGGGCATCAGGTCATTCCTTCCAGCCACGCGGCTTCCGCTTCGAGCTGCGCGATCGAGTAGTCGAAGATCGCCCGGACGAACGGTGGCGCGTCGACCTCCGCCGCGCGGCGGACTTCGGCCAGCCGCTGCGCCACCGCTTCGGCGCGCCGGGCCAGCGCGTTCGCGAGCCGCTCGGGCGGGATCGCCGGGCTGTTCGCCAGCCCGGTCAGCACCGGCGGGTGCACCGGGCGCAGTTCGGCGATGGCCGCCTCCGCGGCTTCCGCGCACGCCCGCCGGCCCGTGTCCGTCGCCGTGTACGTCTTCTTGGCCTTCGCGTGCGGCCGCTCCGCCACGACCTCGGCGACCAGCCCGCGGTCACGGAGTTTGCCGAGCACGTAGTAAATCGAGCTGAAGCCGAGGGCGGTCCAGTCGCGCATGCCGCGTTCCGAGACGACCTCGTCCAGCTCGTAGCCATGCCTCGGCCGCTCGACCAGGAGGCCGAGCACCGTCAGTTCCGCGTCGGTCAGCACCGGACTATTCTAACGCTAGAATAGAGCCGCGTGTCCAGGTCGCCGGAAATTGTCGGTGGGTGCTGGCATGCTTCACCGGGTAAGCCTCCCCGGGCCACTAACCTGGGGAATCCGACCGGACGGCAAAGGAAACCAGTGGGGGGACAGGTGGTGACGGCGGTGCCGTGGACCGCGGAACGCGTGGCCGGGCTCGCGCCGGATCCCGCTTCGGAAAAGGCGGGCCGGGCGCTGGCCACGCCGGCGAAGTGGTCGGGCGCGGGTGCGTCCGAAGAGGCCGTGTGGGGCTTCTGCCAGGGCAGCGGCAAGAAGCCGTACCAGACGTGCGTCGAGCTCGCCGAGCCCGCGTTCCGGTGTTCCTGCCCCAGCCGGAAGTTCCCGTGCAAGCACGCACTCGGGCTGTTGATGGTGTGGGCCGCGCGGCAGCTCGACACGGCCGAGCCGCCCGAGTGGGTGCACGCCTGGCTCGCCGAACGCGCCGATCGGGCTCAGCGGGCCGAAAAACGGGCGGAAGCGGCCGGCCCCAAGGACGAGGAGGCCGCCGCTCGCCGGGCCGGTGAACGCGCCGCGCGCGTCGAAGGCGGTGTCGCCGAACTGAAGGTCTGGCTCACCGACCGGATCGGCGCGGGGTTCGCCGGTTTCGAGCGCAGCGGCGGCGAAGAGCTGCGCACGGTGGCCGCGCGGATGGTCGACGCCCAGGCGTCCGGCCTGGCGGGCGGGCTGCGGCGGGCGGCGGGGATCGTCGGCCGCCGCGACTGGCCGGAGGCGCTGCTCGGCGAACTGTCGCTGCTGTACCTGCTGGCGGACGCGGCGACCCGGCTGGACACGCTGCCGGGTCCGCTGGCCGAGACCGTCCGCACGCGGCTCGGTTTCTCGGTGGAGACGGCCCGGGTCCTGGAAAGCGGCGAGCGCGTGTCGGACGAATGGCTGATCACCGGCGCGGCCGACGAGGAGAACGACCGGCTGCTCACCCGCCGCACGTGGCTGCGCGGCCGGCTCACGGGCCGCGACGCCTTGGTGCTGTCGTTCGCGCCGCCGGGCCGTCCGCTGGACGCGTCGCTGCCACCCGGGCACCTGCTGACGGCGGAGCTGGCGTTCTACCCGGGCGCGGCGCCCCTGCGGGCGCTGGTGGCCGAGCGCGGCATCCCGCTGCCGGCCCCGGCCGCCGAGGGCGGGTCGATCGCGGACGCGCTGGCGGCGTACGCGCGGGCGATGGCGGCGGACCCGTGGCTGGAACGCTGGCCGGTCCTGCTGTCCGAAGTCACGCCGGCCGAACACGCGGGCGGCTGGTGCCTGTCCGAAAAGGACGGAACCGCGCTGCCGCTGGTGCCGTACGCGTTCCCGTGGTCGCTGCTGGCGATGTCCGCGGGCAAGCCGCTGACGGTGGCGGGCGAATGGAGCCAGTCGGGGCTGCGGCCGCTGATGTGCTGGCAGGACGACCGGGCGGTGCGGCTGTGATGCCATCCCGCCTCAGCCGGCTCCGATCGGCGAAACCCGAGTCACCCACCGCAGCACCCCATCGACTCCGGAAGGCGGTGAAGCCGTGAAAGCCTGGGAAGACCTCGTCGGCACCGCGCTGCTCGGCACCCGCCGGCGCACCCTCGACCCCGCCACCCAGCCACCCGCCGTCCGCAACCTCGTCGAAGACCGCGCCGACCCCGCGGAACAGCTCCTCTCCGCGGCGGCCGTCCTCACCACCTACCGGCGCGCCGGGCGCCGGCCGCTCCACGACGTCCGTCCCCTGCCCGTCGCCGCGCCCGACGAGCGGCCGTTCGTCCCTCCCCTCGCGCGGGAACGGCTGGCCCGACTGCTCGCCGCCAGCCACCCCGATCTCCTGCTGGAGTGGCTCGGCATCGTCGCCGGCACGGACTACCGCGTCCCGCCCGAAACCCTTCCCCTGCTCGCCGAAGCCGCGCGCAGCAAGGCCGCGCTGCGGGGGCCGCTCGTCGCCGTCGCCGGGCCGGTCGGGGCGTGGCTCGGGCAGCGCAACCCCGACTGGGCCTTCCTCGCCGCGCCGCCCGAAGAATCCGGCGACGTCTGGCAGTACGGCAGCCTGGCCCAGCGCCGCCGCTGGCTCGCCGCCAAGCTGGCCGACGATCCCGCGGCCGCCCGCGAAGCCCTGACGACGTCGTGGAAGAGCGAACCGGCCGACGTCCGGTCCGACTTCCTCGGCGTGCTCGCCGGACACGTGCGCGCCGAGGACGAAGCTTTCCTCGAAGCGGCCCTCGGCGATCGCGCCGCCGCCGTCCGCGAACGGGCCGCCGACCTGCTCGGCCGGCTGCCCGGCACGCGGTACGGCGAGACCATGGCCGACCGGCTGCGGCCGCTCGTCCGCCGGAAGGGCCGGGTGCTCGAAGTGTCCGTCCCGCAAGGCGAACGCGGCGAAGGCACCGTCCGGCTGCGCACCCTGGCCGCCGCCGCTCCCCTGGCCTTCTGGACCGAGTTCGGCCCGCCCGCCGAAGTGGTGCGGATGACCGTCGAGGGCTGTCCGCCCGGCGTCCTGCGCGACTCCTGGGCCACCGCGGCCCTGCGCCAGCGCGACGAAACCTGGGCGCAGGCGCTGATCGGCGCCGATCCGGGCGGCCGCACCACGCCACCGCTGCTCGGCGTGCTGAGCCCGGCGAGCCAGGCCGCCACCGTGGGGCACCTGGTGAGCCGGCTGCCCGTCGAGTCGTTCGCGCGGCTGGTCCACGAGCTGCCCCGGCCGTGGACCAAGGAGCTCGGCACCGCCCTGCTCGACTGGATCGCCCGCCAGGACGACCACCGCCTGGTCTCGCACGCCGCCGTCGTGATCGCCCGCGCGGTCCCCGCGGGGTGCCTCCGTCACCCGCTCGCCACCACGCGCCTGAGCATGGACGCCGGTCCGTGGCGCCGGGCGCTCACCGAAACGCTGAACTTCCGCCGCGAAATGTACGAGGAGCTCGCATGACCGCCCCCGCCACCGTCCTCCGGCCGCACGCCGAGCAGGACCACGCCGCCGAGCTGGCCGCGCTGGCCGCCGCCGACGACCGGGCCAAGCCGCCCAACTGGAACCTGTCCCCGTGGGCCGTCGTCGAGTACCTGCTCGGCGGCACCCTGCCCGACGGCACCGTGATCACGCCGAAGTACGTCGGCCCACGGCGGCTGGTCGAGGTCGCCGTCGCGACGCTGGCCACCGATCGCGCGCTGCTGCTGCTCGGCGTGCCCGGCACGGCGAAGACCTGGGTTTCCGAGCACCTCTCCGCCGCCATCAGCGGCGATTCGACGCTGCTGGTGCAGGGCACCGCGGGCACGTCGGAGGAGTCCATCCGCTACGGCTGGAACTACGCCCGGCTGATCGCCGAAGGCCCGAGCGCCGCCGCGCTGGTCGAAAGCCCGCTGCTGCACGCGATGCGGGACGGCAAGCTCGCCCGGCTCGAGGAGCTGACCCGCATCCCGGCCGACGTCCAGGACTCGCTGATCACGATCCTGTCCGAGAAGACGCTCCCGATCCCGGAGCTGGGCACCGAGGTCCAGGCGCGGCCGGGCTTCAACCTGATCGCGACGGCGAACAACCGCGACAAGGGCGTCAACGAGCTGTCCAGCGCGCTGCGGCGGCGGTTCAACACCGTGGTGCTGCCGCTGCCGGACAGCGCCGAGGCTGAGGTCGAGATCGTCAGCCGGCGCGTCGCCGAGCTGGGCACATCGCTGCAGCTGCCGGTGGAAGCCGCCGAGCTGAACGAGATCCGCCGGGTGGTCACGGTGTTCCGCGAGCTGCGCTCGGGGCGCACCGAGGACGGGCGCACGGCGGTGAAGTCCCCGTCCGGCACGCTCTCGACGGCCGAGGCGATCAGCGTCCTGACCGGCGGCCTCGCGCTGGCCACGCACTTCGGCGACGGCGTGCTGCGCCCGCACGACGTCGCGGCCGGCATCCACGGCGCGGTGGTCAAGGATCCGGTGGCCGACCGCGCGATCTGGATCGAGTACCTCGAGACGGTCATTCGCGAGCGCGACGGCTGGGCCGACTTCTACCGGGCGGGCCAGGAGCTTTCGTGACGACGCACCTGCTCGGCATCCGCCACCACGGCCCGGGTTCGGCCCGGGCCGTGGCGACGCGGCTCGCGCAGCTCGAACCCGACGTCGTGCTGATCGAAGGCCCGCCCGAGGCCGATGCCCTGGTCGAGCTGACGGAGGACCCCGCGATGGCACCGCCGGTCGCGCTGCTCGCGTACGCGACCGACGACGTCTCGCGCGCCGCGTTCTGGCCGTTCGCCGTCTTCAGCCCGGAGTGGCAGGCGCTCACCTACGCACGCGAAGCCGGCATCCCGGTGCGGTTCTGCGACCTCCCGGCCGCGAACACGTTCGCCGCGGGGCCGGACGAGCACGCCGGGCCGCCCGGCGATCCGCTGGCCGCGCTGGCCTCGGCCGGCGGTTACGACGACCCGGAACGCTGGTGGGACGACGTCGTCGAGTCGCGGCGCGGCGACGACGACCCGTTCGAGGTGATCGCCGAGGCGATGACCGCGTTGCGGGAGGACGAAGAACCGCCACGCGGCAACGAAGCGCGGCGCGAGGCCTACATGCGCTCGGTGCTGCGCCGCACCCGCAAGGACGGCTTCGGGAACATCGCCGTCGTCTGCGGGGCCTGGCACGTGCCCGCGCTGGCCGACCCGCTGCCGCCGGCGTCGCACGACCAGACCGTCCTCAAAGGACTGCCGAAGCGGAAGGTCGCGTGCACCTGGGTGCCGTGGACCCACGGGCGCCTCGCGACGGCCAGCGGCTACGGCGCCGGCGTGCGGTCGCCGGGCTGGTACCACCACCTGTTCACCACGGCTCAGGACGTCACCACGCGCTGGCTGACCGGCGTCGCGGGGGTGCTGCGGGAGGAGGACCTGCCCGTCTCGACCGCGCACGTCATCGAGGCGGTCCGGCTGTCCGAGACCCTGGCCACGCTGCGCGGGCGGTCGTCGGCCGGGCTGGCCGAGGTCACCGAAGCCACTCGATCCGTGCTCTGCGGCGGCGACGAGGTGCAGGTCGAGCTGGTCACGCGGCGGCTGGTGGTCGGCGAACGGCTCGGCGAGGTGCCCGAGCGGGTGCCGCAGCCGCCGCTGGCGGCGGACCTGACCGCGACGGCGAAACGCCTGCGGCTCAAGAAGGACCCGATCGTCAAGGAGCTCGACCTCGACCTGCGCACACCCGGCGGGCTCGAGCGCTCGAAGCTGCTGCACCGGCTGCGGATCCTCGGCATCGAGTGGGGCAGCCGGGAGGCGTCGGCGCGGCGGAACCGGGGCACGTTCCGGGAGACCTGGGCGCTGTGCTGGGAACCGGCGTTCGAGGTCGACCTGGTCGCGGCGGCGGTGCACGGCACCACCGTGCCGTCGGCGGCGACCGCCGCGGTCCGCGACACCGTCGAGGGCACGCCTCCGCTGGACGAGGTGACCACGGCCGTCGAGAACTGCCTGCTCGCCGATCTGCCGGAGGCGCTGCCCGAAGCGCTCGCGGCTCTGGACGCGCGGGCGGCGGCGGACGCGGACGTCGCCCGGCTCATGTCGGCGCTGCCCGCGCTGGCCCGGGCGACCCGGTACGGGAACGTCCGCGGCACCGACACCGGTGCACTGCGCGCGGTCGCCGACCGCATGCTCGACCGGATCTGTGCCGGGCTGCCGCCGGCGACGCACGGGATCGACGACGACGCCGCGGCCCGGATGGCCCAGCTGGTCGACGGGGTGCACGACGCGACGTCCCTGCTGGGCGACGACCCGAAAGAGCGCTGGCTCGCGGCGCTGGCGCGGCTGGCCGAACGGCCGTCGCTGCCCCCGTTGCTGGCCGGCCGGCTGACCCGGATCCTGCACGACGCCGGGCTGCTCGACGCGCTGGACATCGAACTGCGGCTGGGCCGGGCGCTCACGCCGGGCATCGCGCCTTCGGCGGGCGCGGCGTACGTCGAAGGCTTCTTCGACGGCGGCGCGCTGCTGCTGGTGCACGACGAAGGTCTGCTGCGGGTGATCGACGCGTGGCTCGCGGGGATCCACGAAGACGTGTTCACCGAGGTGCTTCCGTTGCTGCGCCGCACGTTCGGCGCGTTCAGCGGGCCCGAGAAGCGGGCGATCGGGGACCGCGCGGCCGGGCTCACCGGCACCGCGGCGGTGGTGGCGACGGCCGAGGAACTGGATGAGGACCGGGCGGAGCGCGTGCTGCCGGTGCTCGCGACGCTGCTGGGGGTGGGGGCATGATCAAGGCGGACGCCGAGCGCACGCGGCGCTGGCGGCTGGTGCTGGGTGCCGAGGGCGCGGGTTCGGGGTCGGGGCTGGCCGACGCCGAACTGTCCGATGAGGACAGTGGGGTCGACTCGGTCCTGGCCGCTCTCTACGACAAGCCGGACGAGGAGGCGGCGGGTGGCCCGCGCAGCGCGAACCTGGGTGCGTCGGCGCCGCGGGTCGCGCGGTGGCTGGGTGACATCCGCCGGTACTTCCCCAGCACCGTGGTGCAGGTGATGCAACGCGACGCGGTCGACCGGCTGGGGCTGACCCGGATGCTGCTGGAGAAGGAGCTGCTCTCGGCGGTCGAGCCGGACGTGCACCTGGTGGGCACCCTGCTTTCGCTGAACGGTGTCCTGCCCGAGGAGACCAAGGAAACCGCGCGCGAGGTCGTCCGCAAGGTGGTCGAGGAGCTGGAAGAGCGGCTCGCCGAGCGCACGCGCGCGGCGATCAAGGGCGCGCTGGACAAGGCGTCGCGCACGCAGCGGCCCCGGCCGGGCGACGTCGACTGGGCGCGCACGATCCACCGGAACCTCAAGCACTACTCCCCCGAGCTGGGCACGATCGTGCCGGAGCAGCTGGTCGGGTACGGCCGGCGTCAGCAGGCGGTGCAGCGCGACGTCGTCCTGGCCGTGGACCAGTCGGGCTCGATGGCGGAGTCGGTGGTGTACTCGGGGCTGTTCGGCGCGGTGCTGGCCTCGATGCGGGCGCTGAAGACGTCGTTCGTCGCGTTCGACACGGAGGTCGCGGACCTCACCGAGCACCTCGCCGACCCGGTCGACGTGCTGTTCGGCACGCAGCTGGGCGGCGGCACCGACATCAACCGGGCGATCGCGTACTGCCAGGGCCTGGTCGGCCGGCCCGAGCGGACGTTGCTGGTGCTGATCAGCGACCTGTACGAGGGCGGCGACGAGGACGAGCTCCGGCACCGGATCGCCGAGCTGGCGGGCTCGGGCGTCCAGGTGGTGGCGCTGCTGGCGCTGTCCGACTCGGGCGCGCCGTCGTACGACCACGAGAACGCGGCGGCCCTGGCGGAGCTGGGGGTGCCGGCGTTCGCGTGCACGCCGGACCAGTTCCCGGAGCTGATGGCGGCGGCAATCCGGGGTGACGACCTGCAGGCCTGGGTCGCGCGCGAGACCAGCTGAGTTGCGGAATGAAACCGAGTGGTCGGCGGTTGAGACGAAAGCGGGACGCATTCGGGGCCCGCACCGCCGACCAGGAAGGGACGGCTCACCATGAAGGTTCGCAGCTCGGTCCGTTCGCTCGCCCGCCAGCCGGGCGCCCAGGTGATCCGGCGCGGCAACCGCGTGTTCGTGATCAACAAGGACAACCCGCGCTCGAAGGCCCGTCAGGGCTGACTGGGCGCGGCTGCCCGGTCTTCCGCGCGGCCGAACCGCATCACTCCGTCGTCCACGCGGGTAAACCGCATGTCGGCCAGATCCAGCAAGTAGTTCTGGCGCATCATCCAGGGCCGCCTCTCGCCCTGCTTCGGCAGGCCGGGGGCGGCCCTTTTGATGTACCCCGACGCCAGGTCGACGATCGGGCGCGGCCGCCCCGCCGTCGACGCCGAGGCCGCGTCCGGGGCGCAGTACGCGTACCCGCGCCGGTCCAGGTACGCCAGCAGCCGGCACACGTACTGGGACGTCAGGTCCGCCCGCAGCGTCCACGAGTTGTTCGTGTACCCCACGCACCACGCCAGGTTGGGCACACCACCGAACATCATGCCCTTGTACGCCCGCTGCTCCCCCGGCTCGATCGCGCGGCCGTCGACCGTCAGGGAGATCCCGCCGAAGGCCACCAGACGTAGCCCGGTCGCCGTCACGATGACGTCGGCGTCCAGCGAGCGGCCCGACTCCAGAAGGACGCCGGACGCCGTGAACCGCGCGATCCGGTCCGTCACGATGTCCGCCTTGCCCGACCGCAGCGCCCGGAACAGGTCCGCGTCCGGCACCAGGCACAGGCGCTGGTCCCACGGGTCGTACGACGGCACGAAGTGCGGGTCCACCGGGATCGACGCCGGCAGCTGCGCCGCCACCCGGTCCCGCAGCGCCTGGGCCGCCCGGCGCGGCAGCCGCCGCATGAGCTGGAAGAACAGCGTCCCCATGACGACGTTCTTGCCCCGCACCACCCGGTGCGCGAGCTTCTCCGGCAGCAGCGCCCGGATCCGGTCGGCCAGCGCGTCCTGGCCCGGCCGCGCCACGATGTACGACGGCGAACGCTGCAGCATCGTCACCCGCGCGGCCTGCGAGGCCATCGCCGGGACCAGCGTCACCGCCGTCGCGCCGCTGCCGATCACCACGACCCGCTTGTCCGCGTAGTCCAGCGAAGCGGGCCAGTGCTGCGGGTGCACGATCTCCCCCGCGAACTCCGCGCGGCCCGGGAAGTCGACGACGTGCCCGGACTCGTAGGAGTAGTAACCACTGCACAGGTACAGGAACCGGCAGGTGAACGTCGCCCCGTGCCCGGTCGACACCGTCCAGAGCGCGTCCGAGGACGACCACGATGCCCGCACGACCCGGTGGCCGAAGCGGATCCGATCGACGACTCCGTGTGCCGCCGCCGTCTCCCGGATGTACGCCAGGATCGCCGGCCCGTCGGCGATCGCCTTCGGGTCCTTCCACGGCCGGAACGGGTAGCCGAGGGTGAACATGTCCGAATCGGACCGGATGCCCGGATAGCGGAACAGGTCCCAGGTGCCGCCGATCGTGTCGCGCGCCTCGAGGATGGCGTACGTCTTGCCCGGCAGCCGTTCCTGGAGCCGGCAGGCCGCACCGACGCCGGACAGGCCGGCGCCCACGATCAGGACGTCCACGTGGTCGGCGGTGGTCATGAAATCCAGCCTAACCGAGGTGGGGACCCCGCCGGACCGGGTCGGGGCACCGGTCCGGCGGGGAAGACCCGCTACAGGGGAACGACCTTCGTCGCGCCGAAGCTGCCTTTGAGCGGCACCACCACGGACTTGCCGCGCACGGTCACCGTCACGCTGTCCTGCGTCTGGGTCGGATCCGACACGGCGAGCTGGCGGCGCCAGCCGGACCGCCCCACCGCGACCGACGCGGGCCCGGAGACGCGCACGTCGCCGGCCGAGCCGGCCGCGAAGAAGTTCGCCAGCAGCGTCTCCCCGACCTGGACCGCCTGGACCGTCGCGGTGTTCGCCCGCACCTGCCACGCCCAGGACGCACCGACCGTGCCGAGGACCGACGCACCGGGCAGCACCGCGTACGCGTACTTCGCGTCCGTCGGCTGGACTCCGTGCTCCAGCACCAGCTTCTGGTACCGGCGCGTGTTCGGCGTCGTGGTGCCCTTGGTGTTGGCGCCGGTGTCGATGTCGCGCCACGCACCGGTGCGGTCCTCCCGCAACGCCGTCACCGAAGCGTCGTCCAGGAGCACGTACCCGCCGACGTTCTCCAGGTGCACCCAGCGCGGCCGCCGCAGCGCGGAGACCTTCCCGAGGTCGGTCGCGACGCGCCGGAAGTCGGCGGTCAGCGCGCCGCGGCCGCCCTCGCCGAGGTTGCGGTTCTCGATCGCCGTGCGCACCGCGTGAGGCGACGTGCTGGTGATCCCGGCGCCGAGGCACACGATCCCCGACGGCGTGAAGAACCACGACTTCTTCGCGACCAGCGACCCGTCCCAGGACGTGAAGTCGAACGCGTAGGTGCCGTGCTCGTCGTCCCAGCGGACGCCACCGGTGTGCGGGTTCGGGCCGACCGGCACGCCGCCGAACTTCGGGTCGGCCGGGCCGTCGTTTTCGGTCGTGCCCGGCAGCAGCAGCGGGTCGACCGTCGGCCAGTAGGCGTCGGTGTAGTGGCCCTTCGCGTTCGGCAGGAACGTGTAGAGCACGCCGTCGCCGACGTGGTAGCCCTTGAGGTTCTGGCCGTTGATGGACTCGTAGCGCGAGATCCGCGTCGAGCTGACGCCGAGGGACGCCGACCAGCCGTCGGTGACGTGCACCATCCGGTCCTGCTGGCCGAAGATCCGGTGCGTGGCGACCACCCGCGCCGGCCGCGCGCCCGAGGCCAGCATGTCCTGCGCGAACTCGATCCCCGGCGTCGCCACCAGGTCCGGGCCGGGCGCGAACCGCTCCGGGTCGGGGATCTTCAGGAACGGCGCGTACGTGCCTTCCTTGATCCACTTCGCGGCCAGGGCGTTGAGGTCGGTCTTCGTCTTCCCGGAGGCCGTGCGGGCCAGGACCAGCGTCGCGACGGTCAACTGGTGGCCGATGTCGTGCCCGGTCTCGCCCTGCCGCGAAAGCATCCGGCCGCGCACCGGTTCCATCAGCGCGCCCGCGTAGACGAACGGCGCGAAGCTGTCCGCGACCAGCGCGTAGATCTTGTCCTTCAGCGGCTGCGGAAGCGCGAACTCCGTGCCCTGCGTGACGTGGATGGCGCCGGCGAGCGCGGTGAGCAGGACGATGCCGTAGTGCCCGGGGTACGGGATGGTGTCGTGCTGGATGAACGAGCCGTCGACGTGGAAGCCGTCGCCGGCCGCGCGGTCCAGCTTCGCGACGACGCTCGCCGCGCCCCCGCCGGCGACGTCGGTCAGCGCGTCGATGCCCGTCTTGATCCACCCCGTGTCGCCGATCAGCGCCCCGGCGACGATGGAGATCAGGGCCTTGTCCGCGCGGTTCGCGCCGGTCTCGACGAGCGACGGGGTGTTCGCGCGGACGTTCGGGTTGCCGACGAACCGCTTGATCGGGCTGACGTAGCGGGCCAGCTCGTCCGCGGTCAGCTGGTCGGCGACCACCGAAAGCGTGTGCAGCACGTAGTACGGGACGCCGATTTCGTAGGTGTACCAGTTGCCGATCTCGCCGACGGCCGGGTTGTACTGGCTCGCGTAGATCAGTTCCAGCGCGGCCTTGATCCGCTCGAGTACCGCCGGGTCGCCGGCCAGCGCACCACCCGGCGTGCCCCAGTCGACGGCGATCGCGCGCAGCCGGGCGTACATCGACGTCGTGTAGTCACTGCCCGGGCCGAGCGGCAGGTCCGTCCACAGTGGAGTGTCACCGCCGGCGACGGACAGGCTGTCGTTGTACGCCTTCGCGACGCGGCTCAGGTTGGCCAGGGCTTCGGTGCGTTCGGGCGACGGCCGGTCGATGCCGGTCTGCAGCTGCCGGTAGGCGGCGACGATCGGCGCGGTGGCGGTCGGCACCCCACGCGCGGCGGCGGCCACCGGAGTGGCGGCCGCCGCGAACGCGGGCCGGGTGAGCAACACGGTCGAAGCGGCCGCCAGCGCGCCGCCGCGCAGGGCGTTTCTCCGGTTCACGGGCATGACAATGCCTCCCAGGAAGACATCTTCGGCTTGCGGGGAAAGGGGAACGGAATTCAGTTGTGCGGCGGCGGATTCGGTTCTCGGCACCAGAAACTGTCGGTGCCGGGCGATAGAGTGGAAACGGGGGGCGCCCCCGCGGGAGCAGGGACTGCGAGTCAGGGCCGGGGTCGGCGGCGCCGGAAACTGTCGGTGCCAGGCGGTAAAGTGGAAACCGGGGGGGGCGCCCCCCGCGGGAGGCGCCCCGCCGGGTCAGCGGGAGCCGTCGGTGCGGCGGGGCAGCTGCCAGGGGTTGGCCTCCTGGAGGGGTTCGGGCAGCAGGGCGTCCGGGAAGCCCTGCCACGCCACCGGACGCAGGAAGCGCTCGATCGCGGCGGTGCCCACCGACGTCGTGGTCGGGGCCGTCGTGGCCGGGTACGGGCCGCCGTGCTGCTGGGCCCAGCTCACCGTCACGCCGGTGGGCCAGTCGTTCCACAGCAGCCGGCCGGCGATGCGGGCCAGCGCCGGCAGCACCGGCCGGATCCAGTCCGCATCGGACTGTTCGCCGTGGATCGTGGCGGTGAGCCCCGGTTCGATGACGTCGAGCAGGCTCAGCAGCTCGGCCTGATCGGCGTAGGTGACGATCAGCGACGCCGGGCCGAAGCACTCTTCGTGCACCGAGTCGCCGCCTTCGAGGAACTGCTTGCCGGTGGTGGCCAGCAGCGTCGGGGTGAAGGACGGCGACTCCGAAGCCGCTTCGGACACGACGTCGACGCCCGGCACCTCGCGCAGCTGCGCGAGCTTGTCGGCGTACCCCGCGGCGATGCGGTCGTTGAGCATCGGCTGGGCCGCGGCACCCGACAACGCCTGGCGCAGCGCGTCGGTCAGGCCGTGGTCCTCGGGCAGGAACAGCAGGCCCGGCTTGGTGCAGAACTGGCCGGCCCCGAGGGAGAACGACCCGGCGTACCCCTTCGCGACCGCCTCCCCGCGCGCGGCGATGGCGGCCTCGGTGACGACGACCGGGTTGACGCTGCCGAGCTCGCCGTAGAACGGGATCGGCCGCGGCCGCGCGTTCGCGATGTCGAACAGCGCCCGCCCCCCGGGGATGGACCCGGTGAACGACGCCGCCGCGATCCGCGGGTCCTTCAGCGCGGTGACGCCTTCCTCCTGCCCGAAGATGACGTCGAAGATGCCTTCGGGCGCACCCGCGCCGACCAGGGCTTCGCGCACGATCCGGCCGGTCAGCGCGGACAGCTCGGGGTGGCCGGGGTGCGCCTTGAGGACCACCGGGCAGCCCGCGGCGAGCGCGGACGCCGTGTCGCCGCCGGCGACGCTGAACGCGAACGGGAAGTTGCTGGCCGCGAACACCAGCACCGGGCCGAGCGCGGTCTTCACGCGGCGGATGTCCGGACGCGGGCCCATCGGCCAGTCCGGGTCGGCGTGGTCGACGGTGGCGCCGAGGTACTCGCCGTCGGTGAGCACCTCCGCGAAGAGGCGGAGCTGGAACGTCGTGCGCTTCAGCTCACCGGCCAGCCGCGGAGTGGCGGGCAGGTGGGTCTCGCGGTGGGCCAGCGGGACGAGGTCGTCGGCGGCGGCGTCGAGCGCGTCGGCGGCCGCGACCAGCCAGCGGGCGCGCTCGGCCGGGGTCGCCTCGGCGGCGGGACGGGCTGCCGCGGCGGCTCCCGTCAGGATCTTCTCGAGCGTGGCGGCGTCAGTGGCCTGGCTCATTCGGTACAGCTCCTCAGTGCATCTCGTGGGCGGCGGCGGTGGCCGCGCCCAGATCGCTCCAGCGACCCGGGCCGGCCAGTCCGAGGTGGTACAGGTGCAGCTCGGCGGCGCCCGCCTTGGCCAGCTCGCCGGCGTACGCGGCGATGTCCGGCACCGGTGCGGCGGCGACCGCGGTGATGTAGCTGCCGATCGCGACACGCTCGGGCAAGGCTTCCCGGGCCGCCGCGACGGCCTCGGCGCCGGTGGCGGGCGCCCACCCGAACACTACGACCGCATCGACGTCGTCCGCAGCGGACGGCGTCAGCCCGGGCAGCGCGCCGGTGACCCACGGGTCGAGCGCGCCGTGCAGCACGATCCGGATGCCCTCCGGCAGCGTGGCCAAAACGGTGGCTCGCAGCTCGTCGGTCGCCTTCTGCCGGACCCGCAGCAGCATCCGGGTCAACTCCGGCGGCAGCCGATCGCCGGTGATGCCCAGGTCGCCGGTCGCGACCAGCCGCCGGACCTCCTCGACGAGCTGGGCCCGGACAGCGTCCGGGTCGAGGTCCCACGAAGACGCGCAGGCCTCGCAGCAGCAGATCGACAGCAGCCGGGCCACCGCGGGCGCCCAGACGCCGTCGGTCTTCTCGTGCTGGTGCTGGTGCACCGCGCCGAGCGGGCCGCAGGCCTCGAGAATCACCGACGACAGCTCGAGCCCGGCGACGGCCTCGGCGGTCAGCGTCGCGGCGTACTCGCGCACCGCGGGCTGCGCAGGGCACAGCGCCCAGGGGTAGCTCTCTCCGAAGCAATTGCGCATCACCACGTCCGGGTGCTCGTAGCCGAGCTGCGAGTTGTGGGTCAGCACGATCCACGCGGCTGCCGGGATCCCGGCCTCGTTCAGCACCCCAACAGCGTCAGAACCGCTGTCCGGGGCAGCTAGCCAGTCCGGAGTGGACGGACGCAGACGTTTGCTTCCCCAGGCTTGCTCGCGCACCGGCCGGTAGAACGCCGCGTGCCGCGCCACGACCGCCGTGCGCGAAGCCGACCACGGCGTCGCCGCCCGGGCGCTGTGGTAGGACAGCGCGACGGCCACCTCGTCGACGCCCAGGTCGCGGGCCCGCGCGGCGAACCCGGCCTCCAGGACGTCCCAGGGATAGGCGTATCCCGTCACCTTCACCGGATCACCACCTCGTCGTGTTCGGCTCGAACCCGGCCACGTACTCGCGCATGTAGGTCACGTCATCCCGCTTGGTCAGTCCACATCGGACGTAGTTCTCGTGCAGCCGGGCCAGCGCGTCCTCGTCCAGCTTGACGCCGAGGCCCGGGGCCGGCGGCACCGCCACGGCGCCGTCGCGGAACTCCAGCACCCCCGGCTCGATGACGTCCTCGACCTTCCACGGCCAGTGCGTGTCGCAGGCGTAGGTCAGGTGCGGGGTCGCCGCCGCGACCTGGACCATCGCGGCCAGGCTGATCCCGAGGTGGCTGTTCGAGTGCATCGACAGGCCGACGCCGAAGCTTTCGCAGGTCGTGGACAGCGACTGCGTCGCCCGCAGCCCGCCCCAGAAGTGGTGGTCCGAGAGCAGCACGCCGATGGCGCGCGCCCGGAAGCCCGGCTCGATGTCGCCGAAGTTCACCACGCACATGTTGGTGGCCAGCGGCATCGACGCCTCGGCGGCCACCTGGGCCATGCCGTCGATGCCCGGCGTCGGGTCTTCGAGGTACTCCAGGACACCGTCCAGCTCACGAGCCACCCGGATACCGGTCTGCGGCGTCCACGCGCCGTTCGGGTCGATCCGCAGCGGGTGCCCGGGAAACGCTTCGGCGAGCGCGCGGATCCCGTCGACCTCCTGCGCGGGCTCGAAGACCCCGCCCTTGAGCTTGATGGACCGGAAGCCGTACTCGTCGACCATCCGCTTCGCCGAACCGACCAGCGTCTCCGGCGTGGTGATCTCGCCCCAGGAGTCCTCGCGGCCGTCGACGTGCTTGCCGTACTTGTAGAACAGGTAGGCGGAGAACTCGACGGCGTCGCGGGCCTTGCCGCCGAGCAGGTCGGCGATCGGGCGTCCGAGGTACTGACCCTGCGCGTCCAGGCACGCGACCTCGAACAGCGAGTAGACGCTCGCGACGGTCTTGCGGATGGAGAACCCGCCGATCAGCCCGTGGGCGTCGGTCAGGACCGTGCCCGACAACGCCCGCGCGACCAGCCGCTGCAGACCGGGCAGGTCGAAGACGTCGTGGCCGCGCAGCTGCGGCAGCACCTTGCGCACCTCGCCGAGGAACGCGTCGTCGCCGTAGGACTCGCCGAGCCCCACGATGCCGTCTTCGCATTCGACCTGCACGACGCTGCGCAACGCGAACGGCTCGTGCACGCCCATGACGTTGAGCAGCGGCGGGTCGGCGAACGCGACCGGCGTCAGCGCCACATCGAGGATCTTCATCAGCCCAGCGCCTTCAGCGTCACGAAGCCGTCCTCCACGACCTTCTCGAGCCGGTGGATCTGCTCCGGCGTCGGCTCGACCAGCGGCGGCCGGACCGGGCCGACCTTGTCCCCGCGCAACCGGGCGGCGGCCTTGACCAGGGACACCGCGAAGCCCGGCGTCTCGTCCCGCAGCGCCACCAGCGGCAGGTAGAAGCCCGTCAGCAGCGCGTCCATCACGCGGGTGTCGCCCTCGCCGAGCGCGCGGTGGAAGCGGTGCGCGATCTCGGGCGCGAAGCAGTGCACGGCCGAGGAATAGCGGGCGACGCCGATCGAGGCGTACGCCTTGGCGGACACCTCGGCGGTGGGCAAGCCGTTGAAGAACAGGAAGTTCCGCGCCCGTTCGGTGTCCAGCGACCGGATGGTGGTGACGATCCGGGTCATCACCTCGACGTCGCCGTAGCCGTCCTTGAGGCCCGCGATCGAGGGAATCTCGAGCAGCGAGGCCGCGGCCGGCGCGCCGAACACGCCGGTGCCGCGGTGGTAGACGATCACCGGCACGGACGAGTCGCCGACGGCGTAGCGGACGAAGTCGACCAGCCCCGCCTGCGGACCGGAAACGAGGTACGGCGGGAGGAGCAGGACACCGTCCGCGCCGCCGGCCTGAGCCGCCGCGATGCCGGCCCGCGCCGACGCCGCGCCGCCCCCGGCGCCCACCCAGACCGGGACGCGGCCGGCGGCCACCTCCCGGGACCGGGTGAGCACCGAGGCGTGCTCGGCGGGCGAGAGCGAGCTGAACTCGCCGGTGCCGCACGCGACGAACAGCGCACCGGCGCCCGCCGCGATGTGGCTCTCCACGTTCTCCGCGAGCGCGTCGAGGTTGACCTCGAGGTCCTCGGTGAACGGGGTGAGGGGGAACGCCAGCAGGCCGTCCAGCTCGATCTCGGTCTGTGCCATCAGTTTCTGCTCTCTCGTCCTTTTTCGGTTTCGGCCCGGGTGTGGCCAACGTCAGGCGGGCACGGTCGTGCCTTCCTTCTTGCGGTCGACGTCGTCGTCGGTGTTCACGGTGTCGACGATCTCATCGGCGACCGCGCTGCGCTCGGGCGCGATCAGGCCGAGGCCGACGTAGAGGGTGAGCGAGACCAGGATCGGGGTGGCGACGAGCACCGTCTGGTTCGCGTTGAAGACGTAGTAGCAGAGGCCGTAAGCGACCAGGCCGCCCGCCCAGGAGACCAGCGCCGCGCGCGGGCCGCACTTGCGGAACCACGGCAGCATGCCCAGCAGCAGCGGGATCGAGATCGGGCCCATCAGCGCGGCGACCCAGTTGACGACGATCTGCAGCACGCCGCCGAGGTTCTGCGCCTGCGTGGCCACGAGCATCGTCAGCGCGACGAACACGACCGTGGTGATCCGCGCCGCCTTGAGGCCCTGGACGTCGGTCCACTGCCGGGTGCGGCGGACCATCGCCGGGATCATGTCGCGGGTGATCACCGCGGAGATCGCGTTGGCGTCGGAGGAGACCATCGCCATGGTGTGCGAGAAGATCCCGGCCAGCACCAGGCCGACCAGGCCCGGCGGGAGGAACGTCGTGGTCATGATCGCGTAGGACTGCGTCGGGTCCTTGATGCCGGGGATGAGCAGCGGCGCCGCGAACATCGGGAACATCAGCACCAGGGGCCACAAGAGGTACAGCGCGGACGAAAGCCGCGCGCCGCGCCGGGCCTCGTGGGTGTTCGGCGCCGCCATGTAGCGCTGCGCCAGGTTCCACATGCCTCCGTTGTACTCCAGGGTCTTCACGAGCACGTAAACGAGCAAGAAGATGGTGGTGTACTTGGACGTCACCGGGTCGACGTGGTTCTCGGGCAGCTTGTCCCACATCGTCCAGAGCGCGGAGATCCCGCCCAGCTTGCCCAGCACGACGACGATCATCACGATCGCGGCGATGCCCTGGATGACGAACTGGCCGAAGTCGGTGAGCGCGTCGGCCCACAGGCCGCCGATGGTGCAGTAGACGAGGGTGACGGCGCCGGTGATGAGGATGCCGAGGTTGTAGTCCAGGCCGGCGAAGACGTGCAGCAGCGTCGCGACGGCGAACCACTTGGCCGCGATGTCGAAGATCTTCAGCAGGCTGCCGCTCCAGGCGAGCGCCTGCTGCGTCGGCACGTTGTACCGCCTGGCCAGGTACTCCAGCGGCGAGGCGACGCCGAGCTTCGAGCGCAACCGGTTCCACCGGGCGGCGAACAGCCAGCTGCCGATCCCGACGCCGATGCCGATGCTGGCGAATCCCCAGAAGTACACGGTGACGCCGCTCGTGTACGCGACGCCCGCGTACGCGACGAAGAGCACCGCGCTGTAGCCGGACATGTGGTGCGAGATGCCCGCCAGCCACCACGGCATCTTGCCACCGGCCGTGAAGAAGTCCTTCACGTCGCTGACCCGTTTGTGCGACCACCAGCCGATCACGATCATCAGCACGAAGTACGCGCAGACCATCGCCCAGTCGAGTACGTGCACCGCAGGCTCCTTTCCGCGTCCACAGTGATGCGGTTCCCGAAGGAGGTGTTCACATCCATGAACGGAGTCTGTTATAGTGATTATGTTCATCCATAAGAACGTTGTTCGGGACGCTAATATGGCCGGAGTCACAAGTCAACGGCCGGACGGAGGAGCACAAATGCCGCAGAAGGTGGACAACCCGGTAGCGGCCGACGGTGCCCCCGCCGAGTCGTCGGGAGTGAAGTCCGCGCGCCGGGCCGTCGACCTCATCGAGACGTTCGCGGCGAACGACGTCTGGCTGTCGCTGTCCGACCTGCACGCGCGCACGGGCTTCCCGCGCTCGTCGCTGCACGGCCTGCTGCGGACGCTGCTGGAGGCCGGCTGGCTGGAGGCGGACACGAACACCGCCCGCTACCGCCTCGGTGTCCGCGCGCTGATCTGTGGCACGGCGTACCTGGACCGCGACGCCGTCGTACCGTTCGCCACCGAGGCCCTGGAGCGCATCCGGGAGAAGACCGGCTTCACCGCGCACTTCGCGCGGCGCAACGGCACCGAGGTCGTCTACCTGGAGACGCGCGAGTCGCAGCGCTCCACGCACCTCGTCTCCCGCGTCGGGCGCACGCTGCCCACGCACGCGACCGCGCTGGGCAAGGCGCTGCTGGCCGAGCTGACGCACGACGAGATCGAGGCGCTGATGCCGGCGTCGCTGACCGCGCTGACGCCGAACACCATCACCACGCTCGAAGGCCTGCACGCCGAGTGCGCCGCGACCCGCGAGCGCGGGTACGCCGCCGAGATCGAGGAAGGCACGCTCGGCGTCCGCTGCGTCGCCGCGGTGATCCCCTACCGGATCCCGGGGACGGACGCGATCAGCTGCTCGATGCCGATCTCCCAGGTGACCGACGCCGACGCGCAGCGCGTCGGCGAACTGCTCGCCGAAATCACCGCCGAGCTCGGGCAGCAGCTGCGCCGCGCCGGTATCCGATAACACCACAGTCCGCCGCCGTTCCCTGTTAGGAGAGGAATCCCATGACGGACCAGCGCGTGCTCATCACCGGGTCGGCGGGTGTCGTCGGCACCCTGATGCGGCCCCGCTTGAAGCGCGACGGCCGCGTGCTGCGCCTGCTCGACCTGGCCCCGCAGACGGCGTCGGACGCGTCCGAGGAGATCGTGACGGCGTCGGTCACCGACCCGGCGGCGATGGCGGCGGCGTGCGAAGGCGTCGACGCGCTGATCCACCTCGGCGGGCACAGCCGCGAGAACACATGGGAAGCGACGCTCGACGTCAACATCAACGGCACGCAGACGGTGCTGGAAGCGGCGCGGACGGCGGGGATTTCGCGGGTGATCCTGGCGTCCAGCAACCACGCGGTCGGCTTCCGGCGCAACGACTCCGAGCTCCCGGCGGACTCTTCGCCGCGCCCGGACACGTATTACGGCGTCAGCAAGGCGGCGATCGAGGCGCTGGGCAGCCTGTACCACTCGCGCTTCGGCATGGACGTCATCGTGATCCGGATCGGCTCGTGCTTCGAGACGCCGTTGCCGCTGGGCCCGCGCGGCCTGACGACGTGGCTCTCCCCGGACGACGGCGCCCGGCTGTTCGAGGCCTGCCTGTCGGCGCCGTCGCCCGGGTACCGGCTGATCTGGGGCGTCTCGGACAACACGCGCCGCATCTACTCCCTGGCCGAGGCCGAAGCGCTGGGCTACAAGTCCCTGGACGACGCCGAGGTGTACGCGGAGCAGCTGGCTTCCCGCCCCGCACCGACCGGCGCCGCGGCGGAGTACGTCGGCGGCCCGTTCTGCACCGCTCCCCTGGGCGTCTTCAACCCGCTCTGACGTTCCGTGAATGTCGCATTGAGGGACTTGAAGTCCCTCAATGCGACATTCACGGCTTTGGTACTAGTACCTTGGCGGCTTCCCGGGCCGCGGGAAGATCGCCAGGGTGACGCCATGATCTTGAGATCCCGCCGCGCGCGGAAGCGGACCATCGTCGTGGCGTGCGTGCTGGTCGTCGTCCTGGGCGCCGCGTTCACGCTGTTCCAGGTGTCGAAGTCGCCGACCTTCCAGTTCTTCGGCACGCTCGTGAACCGCGTCGAGACCAGCGAGAAGGTCGTCGCGCTCACCTTCGACGATGGCCCCGATCCCGCCGGGACCCACGCGATCCTCGACGCGCTGAAGAGCCGGCAGGTGCCCGCGACCTTCTTCCTCATCGGCCGGGACATCGCCGCGCACCCCGATCTCGCCCGCGACATCGCCGCCGCCGGGCACGAAATCGGCAACCACAGCTTCAGCCACGACCGGATGATCGGCGTGACGCCGGCCTGGGTCGCCGACGAGGTCGAGGCCACCGACGCGCTCATCCGGACCTCGGGTTACCCCGGTGAAATCCTCTTCCGGCCCCCGAACGGCAAGAAGCTCTTCGCCCTGCCGCACTACCTCGCCGAGCACCACCGCACCACGATCACCTGGGACGTCGAGCCGGACTCCGCGGGAACACCGGCCGCCGCGACGGTCGTTTCGGAGACGCTCGGCCAGGTGCGGCCCGGCTCGATCGTGCTGCTGCACGCCATGTACGCGGGCCGCGAGCAGACGCGCCAGGCGATCGGGCCGATCCTCGACGGGCTCAAGCAGCGCGGCTACCGGTTCGTGACCGTGTCGCAGCTGCTGGCAATGCGACGCTGACGACCCACTCGCCGTCCCGCGGCCCGTGCGTCAACGCTCCCCCGGCCGCCGCGGCCTGCTCCGCGAGCCCGGCGAGGCCGTACCCCCCGCCCGTGCGCGGACTTCCCTTGAGCGGGTTGCGCGCGGTGATCGTCACCGGGTCGCCGGTTTCGACGTGGAACCGCAGCCGGACGCCGGGACCGTTGTGCCGCAACGCGTTCACGGCCGTCTCCGCGACGAACCGCTCGGCCAGCTCCCGCACCGGGCGCGGCAGCGCGGGCAGCACCGGATCGCGGTCGAGGACCAGGCCGGCGGTGCGCAACCGGGCCAGCACCTCCGCGAGGTCCGGGGCCCGGTCTTCGTCTTCCCGGAGGTCGTCGAGCGTGCGGCGGACCAGCGTCAGCGCGCCGCGGCCGGCCGCCAGGAGCGTGTCGAGGCGTTCGCGGTCGGCGTCGGTCAGGTCACCGACCGCGCGCAACGTCTCCGCCTGCACCAGCATCACGGCCGTGGTCTGCGCGAGCGTGTCGTGCAGCCGCCGGGCGGCGCGCTCGGCCCGGTCCGCGAGCGCGCGACGGCGTTCGGCGCCGAGCAGCCAGGCGACCGCACTGATCGTCAGCACCAGGACCGTGCCGTCGACCGGCCCCTTCGCCGGGTACACCGCCGCGCCGATCACCAGTGCCGAGGACGCCGCGAGCCACCGCTGCGGCGTGCTGTGGAGCGCGAGCAGCACGGGCACGTACATCGTGTTGCGCGGCTGGTCGAGCAGCAGGTGCCCGGCGGTCGCGAGGGTGACGACCACCAGCACGAGGGCGGGCGCGCGACGCGACCACAGCAGCGGGACCAGCTGCACCGCGCTGAGCAGCGCGGCGAGCCAGCCCTGGTACGGGGTCCAGGCGCCGCTGGCGAAGAACACCGCCGCGGCCGCGGCCGTCGTGAGGAGGGACTGGCGCATGCGCCGACAGTAGAGTGCCCGGCATGATCCGGGTCCAGGTCGTCGACGACCACGCGCTGGTGCGCGAGGGCATCGCCCTGATCCTGGGGGCGCGGCCGGACCTCGACGTGGTCGCGCAGTACGCGAGCGGGCCGGAGCTGCTCGGCTCCGCCGTCGAGGCCGACGTCGTCCTGCTCGACCTCTACCTGCCCGGCATGGACGGCCTCGAAGTCCTGCGCCGGCTGCGGCCCCCGGCGCCGCGCGTCCTGATGCTGACCACGGTCGGCCGCCCCCGCGAAATCCGCGAAGCGCTCAGCGCGGGCGCGGCCGGGTTCGTGCTGAAGGACTCTTCCGGCGACGAGCTCGCGGCCGCCGTCCGCGCCGCGCACCAGGGCGTGACCGCGCTGAGCCCGGCGGTGGCGTCGGCCCTGACCGGCGGCGGCGCGCTGACCCCGCGCGAACGGGACGTGCTGGAGCTGCTCGGCGAGGGACTCTCCAATCGGGACATCGCCGCGCGGTTGCGGCTGGCCGAGCGGACGGTCAAGGTGCACGTCGGGAACGTGCTGGCCAAGCTGGGCGTCACGAGCCGCACGCAGGCGGCGCTCGTGGCGCGGGACCGCTGAGTGGACTGGCTGCCGCGCTGGTGCGCCGACCACCTGGGCGCCTCGCCGGCCGGCGTGCTCTTCGAACGGCACTCCCTCTCGTCGGTGTGCGGGCTGCGGCTGGCCGACGGCCGGGAGGTCGTGGTGAAGGCCCGCGAAGACGACGGCCGGGCGTCCTCGTGCGTCACCGCGCAGGCCCGGCTGGCGGAGCGCGGGTTTCCGTGTCCCTGGCCCCTGACGGCGGTGTCCGTCGTCGGCACGCTGGCCGTGCACGCCGAGGAGTCGCGCCCCGGAGGTGCGGTGCTGCGCGGCGACTCGCCGGACGTCGCCGTGCGCTGCGCGGCGGTGTTCGCGTGGCTGATGACCGAGCTGGCCGAGGTGGACGTGGCACCACCGCTGCCGAACCCGCGCTGGGCGCGCTGGGACCACCGGGATCCCGGGCTGTGGCCGGCGATCGGGTTCCTCGACGAGCGCGACCAGAGCGTGGTGCCCGCCCACGTCGTCGAAGTGGCCGCCCGGGCCCGGAAACGGTTGCCGGCCGCGGACTTGCCGTGCGTGCTGGGCCACGCGGACTTCGAAGCGCAGAACCTCCGCTGGCACGACGACATCTGGGCCGTACACGACTGGGACAGCCTGGCCTGGCAACCGGAAGCGGCACTGGCCGGGGCGGCATCCGGGGCGTTAGCCAGTGACTCGCCCCCGACGCTCGCGCCGATCGCGAGTTCGGCCGCGTTCTTGTCGGCCTACCAGGAGCTTCGCGGCCGCCGGTTCACCGAGGAGGAGCAGGAGGTGGCGTGGGCGGCGAGCCTGTGGGCAGCGGCGCACAAAGCCCGGTGGGAAGCACTGCACGGCGACCCACCGGTGTCCGGCGACGCGGTCCGCGCCCAGGCGGCCGAACGCCTCCGCCGCGCGAACGCGTGAGCACGGCGCCCCCGCCGGTTCACCCCTTGACGTACCGCGTCAGCATCGCGACCATCTCGTCCTCCAGCTTCCCGGTGTCGACCGGCTCATGGTCGGCCACGAGCTGGTGGATCACCAGCTCGACCGTCGTGACGATCAGCCGGGCCGCCGTCTCGGTGTCGGCGATCCGGACTTCGGGGTGCCCGTCCAGGAGCGCCCGCAGGTAGCCGACGAGGTGGGTCTTCATCCGCTCGACCTTCTCGAGGACGTCGGTGGACTTCGGGGCCCGTTCCAGCAGTACCCGCAGGAGCCGGGGCTCGTCGAGGTGGCTCTCGATCGCCCCGTGGACGAAGAGGCGGAAGACCTCCTCGATCGGGCCGGGCAGCTGTTCGCGCTGGACGCGCTCGGCGATCGCCGCGCCGTCGTCGAGGTGGCGGACGAGCAGCTCGGCGAGGATCGCGTCCTTGTTCGGGAAGTACTGGTACAGCGAGCCGATGGAGATGCCGGCCCGCTCGGCGATGCGGTTGGTGGTGCCCGCGGCGTAGCCGTGCTCGCCGAAAACGTGAGCAGCCGCCGTCAGGATCCGCTGCCGGGTCAGCTCGGCGCGGACCTGCCGGGGCTGTTTACGTGGCTGGATGCGGCGCTGGTCCGGCGTCACGACGCTCCCTTCCGCGCGGCTCGAAAGCGAGTAGCGCAAGACCTGAATGTTTGCTCATAATTGTGCCATGACCAGGACAAACACGCTGAGCACCCGGTACCGGCGGGTGTCCATGGCCGAGGTGCGCAACCGGCTGGGCGCCCCCGAGGAGATGCTCGAGGGCAAGAAGCTCGACCACGTCGACAAGCACGCCCGCCGGTTCATCGCGCACTCGCCGTTCCTCGCGCTGGCCACCTCCGACGCCGCGGGCCGCGCGGACTGCTCGCCCCGCGGCGACTACCCGGGCTTCGTGAAGGTCCTCGACGAGCACACGGTCGCGCTGCCCGACCGGCCCGGCAACAAGATCGCCGACTCGTTCCGCAACATCGCCGAAAACGACGGCGTCGGCCTGCTGTTCTTCATCCCCGGCGTGCGGGAAGTCCTGCGCGTCAACGGAAGCGCGTACGTCACCGACGACCCGGACGTCCTGGCCCGGATGCGCACCGAAGCCAAGGCGCCGATCTTCGCCATCATCGTCGAGGTCGCCGAGACGTACTTCCACTGCGGCCGCGCGCTGCTGCGGTCCCGGCTGTGGGACCCGGCCAGCCAGGCGCTGGCGGCGGAGATGCCGTCGGCCGGCGAGATCGTCGCCGACCAGCTGGGCCTGGCCGTCGACCCGGCGATGTTCGAGCAGCTCCTCGAAGACAGCTACCGGAAGTTGTACTGACATGCAGAAAACGATGCTGGACCGGGTCGAACGGGTCGCCGACGACGTAGTCTCGCTGGTGCTTCGCGGCGACGACGGGCCCTTGGAAGCGTGGGAGCCGGGCGCGCACATCGACCTGGTGCTGCCGAACTGGCTGACGCGGCAGTACTCGCTGTGCGGCGACCCCGGCGACCTCTCGGCGTACCGGATCGCCGTCCGGCTCGACCCGCTGAGCCGGGGTGGCTCGGAGTACGTCCACTGGTACCTCAACCCGGGCCGGACGCTCGAAGTCTCTTCGCCGCGCAACCACTTCCCGCTCGTTCCCGCGCCGGAATACCTGTTCCTGGCGGGCGGGATCGGGATCACGCCGATCGTGCCGATGCTGCGGGCGGCCGTCGCCTCGGGGGCCGCCGTTTCGCTGGTCTACGTGGGGCGGTCCGCTTCGACCATGCCGTTCGCGGCGGAACTCGTCGACACGTATGGCGAACGCGTACGGCTGTTCTCCGGAGGCCGGCCGGATCTCGGGGAGTTCGCGGATTTCGCGGGTGAGGTCTACTGCTGCGGACCGGCGTCGATGCTGGCCGCGGCCGAAGCGGTGTTCCCGCGGGTGCGCGCCGAACGCTTCCAGCCGACCGCGCGGGTGTTCGGGCCCGACACCGCGTTCGAGGTGGTCTGCGCGCGGTCCGGGGCGACGATCCAGGTCCCGGCCGACGAGTCCTTGCTCGACGCGCTGAACCACGCCGGGCGGCCGGTGCCGTCCGGGTGCCGCGAAGGCGTTTGCGGGAGCTGCGAGCTGTCGGTGCTCGCCGGCGAGCCCGAGCACCGCGACGACATCGGCGCGCCCGCCGGGCGGATGTACGCGTGCGTGTCGCGGGCGTCGTCGCCGCGGCTCGTGCTGGACATCTGATGATTCCGAAGGTGCGTCGCCCGGCTTCCCGGCGGATGATCACCCTCGAAGTCCTGGCGAACACCGCGCCGAGCCCGGCGTTCAGAACCATTACGCTCGGCGGCCCCGCGGTCGCGGACCTCGCAGTGGCGGGCGACGACCAGGCCGTGCGGCTGTTCTTCCCGCGGGCAGGCCAGGACGGGCTGCGGATGCCGACCCTGGACAACGAGGGCTGGATGGCCGAGGTGCTGCTGCTGCCGAAGTCGCGTCGGCCCTGGGTGCGCAACTACACGATCCGGCGGGCGCGTCCGGGCGAGATCGACATCGAGTTCGCGCTGCACGACGGCGACGCCCCGGCGGCGTCGTGGGCCCGGCGGGCGCGCCCCGGCGACCCGGCGGGCATCTTCGACCTGGGCGTGAGCTACCTGCCGCCGTCCGGGGTGGCGTGGCAGCTGCTGGCCGGCGACGAGAGTGCGGTGCCGGCGATCCTGGCGATCCTCGAGCACGCTCCGGCCGGCCTGATGGCCGAGGTGTTCCTGGAGGTGCCGTCGGCCGCCGACGTCCGGCCGGTGTCGGCGCCGCCGGGGGTCCGGGTGCACTGGCTGCCCCGCCTGCGGCCCGGACGTCCGGGGGTGCTGGCGCTGGAGACGGTCCTCGCGGCCGACCTGCCCGGCGGGCGGGCTTACGCGTGGGTGGCCGGCGAGGCCGCGCTGGCCACGGGAGTACGCCGTCACCTGGTGCGCGAGCGCGGCTGGGCGAAGTCCGACATCGCGTTCCTGGGCTACTGGCGTCACGGCCGAGCGGCCCCCGGTTGACGACTCGCGTACCTGAAGGGTCGGCTCACGTACCTGGAGGGCCGGTTCGTGAGCCGACTGTCCGGGTACGTGAGCCGACCCTCTGGGTACGCGAGGCGACTGTCCAGGCCAGTACGTAGGCCGTTGCGGCCAGGGCGCCTCCGCGCACCGCGCCGAGCAGGAGGCACCGCACCCAGTCGTAGCCGCTCACCCGGCTCACCGGGTCGGTCAGGCCGAGCAGCGCGCCGGCCACCAGCCCCACCCCGAGCCCGGCGAACACCACCGCGCGGATGGCTCGTGAAAGCACCGGCCACGCGCGGCCGGCCCGGGGCGTCCGGCGGTACCACCGCGTCGCCGCCATGCCGAGCACAACGAGACCCAGCACCGACGAGACGTAGCCGACGACGTTGTACAACCGGTGCGGCCCGGCCACCGGCACCCGCAGCAGCGGCCAGTGCCGGACCATGAAGCCGGCCGTGTGCGTGAAGGCGTCCCAGAGCAGGTGGGTGGCCGCTCCCACCACGATCGCCACCACCGCTCCGGGCCACCGCACGCGCACGGCCGGCCGCGGCACCCGCTCCCGCAGACCCGCCGGGCCGAGCGCCAGTGCCGGGCCGAGCGCCCCGTGGCCGACCACGACCAGGGCGAGCCCCAGCAGCAGATCCAGCGTCACGAGCCCGAGCGGCTCATGGGTGAGCTCACCGCCCGGCACCGGCAGGTAGTAGGCGACGTCGGGGGCCAGCGAGCCCGCGACGAGGCCCGGCAGCCACAGCCGGCGGGCCAGCGGCAGCACGGCGGCCGGGTGGGCGAAGGTGAACGGCAAGGGGTCTCCAGCACTCGGACGGACTACGGAGAAGACGCCTGGCCCACCTACGAGGTTCGCGTACCATCGCGAGCAGCCTCGACGTCGAGGAGGCAGGCGTGGGCGAACTCGGGCTGACCGACACCAACGGCATCCTCGCGCTGCCCTGGGTCCGGCCCGAACGCACCAGCGCCGGGCTCGGCTGGGACCGCGTCTACGTCTCCCGGCAGCGGGAACGTCCCTACCGCGCCGAGTTCGCGCCCGCCCGCAGCCACCAGCTGATCCTGCACCTCGACGGGCCGGTGACCGTCCGGCGCGGCGTCGGAACCCCGCGCGAACGCAGCCGCCGGATGCCCGCCGGTGGGCTCTTCCTGCAGCCTTCGCACGCCGATCTGTCCGTCGAGCTCGGCGGGGAGCTCGAAACCGTGCACGTCTACGTCGCCGACGACGCCGTGCAGGAGGCGGCCGGTGACCACGCGCCCCTGCGGCTCGCCGAGGAGCTCGGCAGCTCCGATCCCCTGCTCGAACAGCTGGTGCTCGGCCTCGACGGCGTCGTCCGCGACTGGGAGCCGAGCGCGCGCACGTACGCCGACCAGCTGGGCACGCTCGTCGCGGCGCAGCTGGTCCGCCGCCACCACGCCGGCCCCGCTCGCGAGCCCGCGCCGTCGCGGGGTCTCTCCGATCGGCAGTTCACCCGGGTCCGCGACGTGATGGCGGAACGCCTGGCCGAGCCGGTGCCGCTGGCGGAGCTGGCCGCGCTCGCCGGGCTGAGCGTGAGCCAGTTTTCGCGGCAGTTCAAGGCCCGCACCGGCCTGCCCCCGCACCGGTTCCTGCTGCGGCTGCGTGTGGAGCGGGCGGGCCTGCTGCTGCGCACGGGCGACGACCCGATCGCCGAGATCGCGGCCCGCTGCGGCTTCTCCCACCAGGAGCACCTGACGCGGGTGCTGCGCGCCCAGCTCGGCACCACCCCGGCGGCCCTGCGCCGGGCCGGCTGAAGGGCACACGCGCGTTTCGTGCCGTCCCGCAGCACGAACGTGCAGGACCGCACGCCAGGCCGGCCGGATACTCGCTCGCATGACCTCGTTCACCTACGCCGCGAACCCCGTCCGGGTGGTCTTCGGCCGCGGCACGCTCGGCGCCCTCGGGGACGAGGCACGCCGCCTCGGGATGAGCCGCGTCCTGCTCATCGGCACTCCGCGCCACGCCGGCCAGGCCGCCGAAGCGCTCGGCCCGCTGCTGGCCGCGCGCTTCGAAGACGCCACCATGCACACCCCCGTCGACGTCACCGAGCGCGCGCTCAAGGTCGTCGCCGAGCACGACGTCGACGGCGTCGTCGCCATCGGCGGCGGCTCGGCCACCGGGCTGGCCAAGGCGATCGCCCTGCACACCGATCTGCCGCAGCTGATCGTCCCGACGACGTACGCGGGCTCCGAGCTCACCGAAGTCCTCGGGCAGACCGCCGACGGCCGCAAGACCACGCAGAAGACCCCGAAGGTCCGGCCCGAAACGGTCCTGTACGACGTCGGCCTCACGCTCGGCCTGCCCGTGCCCCTCTCCGCCGCCAGCGGCCTCAACGCGCTCGCCCACGCCGTCGAGGCCCGCTACGCCCCCGACGCCAGCCCGATGACCGACCTGCTCGCCGCGGAAGCGACGAAGCTGCTCACGAGCGCCCTGCCCCGCATCGCGCGGGATCCGTCCGATGCGGACGCGCGGACCGACGCCCTGCGCGGCGCGTGGCTGGCCGGGACGTGCCTCGACGCCGTTTCGATGGGCCTGCACCACGAACTCTGCCACCTCCTCGGCGGCAAGTTCGGCCTGCCGCACGCGGAAACGCACGCCGTCCTCCTCCCGTACGTCATGGCCCACAAGGGCCTCGACGACGCCGGTGACGTCTTCGAACTCGCCGCGAGCCTCCCCATCCCGCACTCGCTGGCCGAGCTCGGGCTCACCGAAGCGGACATCGCGGACGAGCCGGAGGCGGATCTGCTCCGCCAAGCGATCGCCGGCACCCGGCCCGCCGCACGCCCGAGTCTCAAGGCACTCACGAAACAGGTCGTCGACAGCTTCGCCGCCGCCCCGGACCGCATCCGCGAACTCCTCACCGACCTCGTCGAGACGCTCCACGGGTACGCCGTCCGCACCGACCTCACCCAGGACGAGTGGGAGTACGCGATCGGCTTCCTGACCCGGGCGGGCCACATCACGACCGACACCCGGCAGGAGTTCATCCTGCTGTCGGACACCCTCGGTGTGTCGAGCGTCGTCGACGTCCTGACGAACTCGCGGACGCCGGACACGACGCCGTCGGCCGTGCTCGGCCCGTTCTACGTCGAAGGGCCGCCCGAAACCCCGCAGGGCGCCGACATCGCGGCAGGGCTTCCGGGCACTCCACTGTGGACCGATATCCGCGTCACCGACACCGACGACCAGCCGGTGCCGGAGGCGGTCGTGGACGTCTGGCAGTCCAATGAGGACGGCTTCTACGACGTCCAGCTGCCCGACGTCGACGGTCCGGTGCTGCGGGCCCGGTTCCGCACCGACGCCGAGGGCCGGCTGCGTTTCCGGACCATCGTGCCGAGCGCGTACCCGATTCCCGCCGACGGCCCGGTCGGACAGATGCTCGACGCCGTGGGCCGGCACCCGTTTCGCGCGCCGCACGTGCACTTCATGATCGCCAAGCCCGGCTACCGGACGCTGATCACGCAGCTGTTCGTCGCCGGCGGCGAGTACCTCGACTCGGACACGGTGTTCGGCGTCAAGGACGGCCTGATCGTCGACTTCACCGAGCAGCCCGGGGGAACCGGGCGCCGGCTCGACTTCACCTTCCGCATCTCGGGGAGCAGCGCATGAGCTACGACACCGACGTCCTCGTGGTCGGCAGCGGACCGGCGGGCGGATCCGCCGCGCTGCTGCTCGCCACCTACGGCGTGCCGACCGTGCTGGCCACCAAGTACGGCTGGACGGCCAACACGCCCCGCGCGCACATCACCAACCAGCGCACCATGGAGGTGCTGCGCGACCTCGGCGTCGAGGACAAGGCCCTCGCCGTCGGGACGCCGCCGGAGCTGATGGGCGACACCGTGCTCTGCACGTCGCTGACCGGGCCGGAGATCGGCCGGATCGCCAGCTGGGGCACCGGCGACCGGTCGGCGTCGGAGTACACCGCGGCCAGCCCGTGTCACATGATCGACCTGCCGCAGACCTACCTCGAGCCGATCCTGGTGAGCGAGGCCGCCGCCCGCGGCGCGAAAGTGCGGCTGGACACCGAGTTCCTCGGCTTCACGCAGGACTCCGGCGGCGTCACCGCGCGGTTCCACGACCGCGTGCGCGGCGACGAGTTCACCCTCCGGGCGAAGTACCTGATCGGCGCGGACGGCGCGCGCAGCCGCGTCGCCGAGCAGGCCGGCCTGCCGATCGCCGGGCAGACCGGCAAGGCGGGCAGCATGAACATCACGTTCACCGCCGACCTCGGGCCGTACGTGGCCCACCGCCCGAGCGTCCTCTACTGGGTGATGCGGCCGGGTGCGCACCTCGGCGGGATCGGGATGGGCCTGGTCCGGATGGTGCGGCCGTGGAACGAGTGGCTGCTGACCTGGGGTTACGACATCGAGCAGGCCCCGCCGGAGGTCGACGTCGCAGAGGCGACGCGGCTGGTGCGCGACCTCGTCGGCGACCCGGACCTGGACGTCGAGATCACCTCGACGTCCCTGTGGACGGTCAACCACAACTACGCGACGGAGTACCGGAGTGGCCGGGTGTTCTGCGCCGGGGACGCCGTGCACCGGCACCCGCCGTCCAACGGGCTCGGCTCCAACACCTCGATCCAGGACTCCGCCAACCTCGCGTGGAAGCTCGCGATGGTGCTTCGCGGCGAAGCGGGCGAAGGGCTGTTGGACAGCTACAGCGCCGAGCGAGCGCCGGTCGGCAAGCAGATCGTCGACCGGGCGAACCTGAGCCGCGACCAGTTCGGACCGATCTTCGCGGCGCTGGGCATCACCGGCGACACCGACGCCGACGGCATCACCGCCGGGCTCGAGACCTGCCTCGCGCCCACGGCCGAGGGCGCGCTGAAACGGCGTGAGCTGGAGAGGGCGATCGAGCTGAAGCACTACGAGTTCAACGCCCACGGCGTCGAAATGGATCAGCGGTATGTCTCGGGCGCGGTGCTGCCGGACGGGGTCGTGGCCCCCTCGGAGCGCGATCCCGAGCTGTTCCACCGGCCGAGCACCGAGCCGGGTGCGAAGCTGCCGCACGCGTGGCTCGTGGGACCGCACGGGCGCCGGGTGTCCACTTTGGACCTCGTGGGCGGCGGCCGCTGGACGGTGCTGACCGGCCTCACCGGCACGGCGTGGCGCGACGCGGCGGCCAAGGTGGGCGCCGAACTGGGCCTCGACCTGCGCGCGGTACGCGTCGGCGACCCGGAGGGCCGGGACGCGTACGGCGACTGGTCCCGGCTGAGCGGCATCGACGAGGACGGCTGCCTCCTGGTCCGCCCGGACGGCTACGTCGCCTGGCGCCACCGCACAGCCGACGCGGAAGCGGCGAAGTCCCTCCTGACGGCGTTGCGAACCCTCCTGGACCGTGCTTGAAGGGTCGACACGCGTGATTGAGCGGGCATCACCTGTGATTGCAGGGGCATCGCACGTGATGCCCCTGCAATCACGCGTGATGCCTTTCTGATCACGCGTGATGCCCATTCCTTCACGGGGTGGTGACCTCGGTGAAGGTGACCGGGATCTTCGGGGGGCCGCTGCCGTCGCCGATGCCGGGCTTGGACGTGTCGATTCCGCCCTGGGCGACCTTGTCCAGGACTTCGAGACCGGCGTCGTCGATGCGGCCGAACACCGTGTACTCCGGCGGGATCTCCGTTTTCCCGAAGACCAGGAAGAACTGGGACCCGCCGGTGTCGGGTTCGGCCGTCTTCGCCATCGCGAGGATGCCGCGGCCGTAGGTCAGCTCGGGGAACGTCTCGTCCTTGATCGTGTAGCCCGGCCCGCCGGTGCCGTCGCCGGCCGGGTCTCCGCACTGCAGCATCTGCAGGCCCGTCGTCACCGACAGCCGGTGGCACGACGTGCCGTCGTAGAACCCCTGCTTCGCGAGGCTCAGGAAGTTCACCACCGTGCACGGCGCGAGCGCGCGGTCGAGCGTCAGCACGATGGCGCCCGCACTGGTCTCGAGTTTCACGTTCAAAGTCCCCGACGACGGCGCCGGCCCGTCCGGTGGCGGTGTCGCCGGCTTCGGCGCGGGTGACCCGGGGGCGGGCGTGAACGCACAGGTGATCGGGTTGGCGAGCGGCCTCGGCCGCGTCGGCATCGGGTGCCGGCCGCCCGCGATCGACACCGGGGCGCTCTCCGTGGTCGTCGGCGCCACGACCGAGGTCGGCGAGGGCGACGCCGTGAACCGCCCGATGGCGCCCTCGCCGTCCGGCTCGCGCAGGAAACCGGGGTAGCCCCAGGCCAGGAAGGCCAGCGCCATCAGGATGACGACGATGACCGACCCGACGATCAGCACGACGGCGGCGGGCGAAGTCTTCTTCGGCGGCACCGGCGGCTGCCACTGCGGGTACTGGGAGAACTGCTGGTAGGGCTGCTGCGGACGCGCGTCATACCCCGGGAAGGGCGGCTGCGGCGGTGCCCCGTTCGGACTGTCCCCATCCGGCCGCTCCCCTGGTGGCCCCGGCTCGCTCATCCCGCTCCCCTCGTCAGGAAGCCCATTCTGCCGCGCGGGCCGGCTCCCCGGGCGCGAACCCGGAAAGCCTGCCCGATCAGCCCCTCACGGCAGCCCCCACGGCACGCTCGCCCCGCCCGGCGCGACCGGCCGCACGCCGAAGTCCGGCCGGTCGCCCTTCCGGTGCACGAAGGCGTCCTCACCGCGGGCCAGCTCCACCTGCACGTCACCGTTGCCCAGCCGCCGCCAGTGCCGCGAACGGCCTCGCGCGTCCGTCACCGCGAGGTCGCCCTCGATGCCCGGCCGCAGCACGCAGGGCGCCCCCGCCTCGCTGTGCACCTTCAGCCAGCGCGTCTTCCCCCCGGCCCGGGACGCGCTCAGCAGGAACGCGCCCTCCGTGCGGAAGTCGCGCAGCGCGATGTCGCCCCAGGCCGCGGGCACCGCGGGGAACAGCCGGAGCACGCCACCCCAGCTCTGCACCAGCATGTCCTGCAGGGACTTCGCCGCGGACAACGGCGTCTCGATGACCGGCCCCGACTCCTTGTACATCGTGTTCGGCTGGATGTACCGGCGCTGCAGCTCGCCGAGGTAGAACGCCGCCTGCTCGCCGCGCAGCATCTGCGCCGAGATCGACGCCGCCCCGGTGAACGTGTACCCCTGCAGCGCTCCCTCGAAGCCGACCCAGTGGTTCAGCGACGTCTCGATGATCTGCCGGTGCTCCGGCTGCTCCCACGTGACGTCGTAGAGCGGGTAGATCTGCAGCAGGTGCGAGTAGTGCCGGTGCGACTTCGCGAACGGGACACCGGCGCCGATCATGTACCCGTCGGCGTCGGCCGGGTAGTCCACCAGCGAAGCCAGGACCTCCCGCCACCTCGGCGCCAGCGGGTCGCCGGGCGCATTCTGCAGGAGCGTCTTGCAGCCCCAGCGGATGAGCGAGAGGTCGTAGTTGCAGTCGGGCGCGTTGACGCCGTACTCGGGCGAGAACGTCGGCGGCAGGTGCAGCTTCCCGTCCGGGCCCGGCGCGAGGAAGTGCAGGTAGTAGTTGATCGCCCTGCGCAGCAAGGGGACCAGCGTGCCGGACAGCAGCTTCCGGTCCATCGTGTGGCGGTAGGACAGCCACACGTTGTGCAGCGCCCACGTCAGGTTGCCGACCTCCGGCGTCGGCGTGTCCTGCCCGGGAACGCCGACCGGGAACCCGCTGGTGGCGTTCGAGACGCCGTTGAGCAGGGTCATGTCGGTCGTGCGCGGGATGCCCGCGGAATCGGCCTGGTACGGCGATGCGACCTGGCTGGTCAGGTTGGCGCGGTACTTGTCCAGCGCATAGCTGACGGCGTCCAGTTCCAGGTGGTTCGAGCCGTGGATCAGCCAGTATTCGAGCTGGACGTTGAGGTTCCACCACGTCGCCGGCCACGGCGTGTTTTCCAGCCACGGCCCGGACGTCGCCATCACCGGCGCCTCGCGCCGCGCCGCCGACGCCACCTTGTACAGCTGGATCCAGTAGAAGCTCTGCAGCCGGGTGTCCGGAATGGACAGGAAGCTCGCCCGGTAGTAGTCGTGCCACCAGCGCCGGTGGTCCTGGGTGAGCGCCCCGAACGGCTCAGCTCGGCGAACCGTCGAGAGCGCCCGGGCGGTCGCCGTCTTCGCCGGGTGCGACCAGGCCACCGACGTGTACAGCGTGCGCGTGCCGCCGCGGGTGACCTCCCGCCAGGCCGTCACGTGCTCGCCGCCGGCCAGCAGCGGCTGGACGGCCAGCCGCGCGTCCCCGCTGCCGTTCAGCTGCACCGGCGGGTTCGCGGTGTAGCCGGCGGGCGGCGGCTTGTTCCACACCGGGTCGGCGCGCGGGCTGACCGCGACCGCCGGGTGGAAGACCCACTTGAACGCGCGTTCCCCCTCGGAGGGGCGGATCTCGACGGCCAGCAACGACTGTCCGGTGTGGACGATCGCCCACAGGCTCAGGCTGCCCGACGTCGTCGTGATCGTGCCGGTCAGCTCGGCGTTCCACAGGTCCATCCGCCAGTCGATCGCGGTGATCGCGCCGACCGGTTCGAGCGTGAAGTACCCGATCGGCAATCGGGCGAGGCCGAACAGCGAGCCGAACTCCGGGCGGTGGTCCTGCACCTGGCTGTGCTGGACGGTGAAGCGGATCGCGTTCTGCCCGGGCTCGGCGTAGATGCCGGAGCCGAGGAACCCGTTGCCCAGGAAGGGACCTTCGTACCAGGTCTTCGGCAGCCGCCGCCAGTGCAGGTCCGCGGTGCCGAGGAACCCGGCCCAGCCGAAGTCGTCGCTGCCGGGCACGTCGGCGAAGGCGGGGGTGATGCCGGCCGCGCCCGCCGCGATCCCGGCGAGCGCCCCGCCGAGCACGGTCCTTCGGGTGATGTCCATTCCGACCTCCTTGTCGAAAACGGGTTCAGCTCGGCAGGCCCCACGCCGGTGCGGGGCCGAGGGCGGGAACGTCACGGGGCGCGCAGTCCGGCCGCGCACCGCGCGGGGTGACGACGGCGGTGCCGCCATGCCGCAGCCCGATCGCGATCCGCCCGGGCCCGGCCGGGCGCCACGGCAGCCGCCGGCCGTGCTCGTCCCGGACGTCGACGTCGCCGGGGACGCCGTGCTGCAGCACCAGCGGCTCGCCGGCTTCACTGCGCACACGTACGAACTCCGTCCTGCCGCCTCGGCGGGAGGCGTCCACGAGGAACGCGCCTTCCGCGCGCAGGCCCGCGATCGACGCATCGCGCCAGGTCGCCGACACCGACGGGAAGACCTTGAGCACGCCGCCGGACCCCTGCATCAGCATGTCCACCACGGACTGGGCGGCGGTGACCGGGCTTTCGATCGCGAAGTTCGAGCCTTCGCGGTACATCGTGTTCGCGGTCAGCCCGGTATCGGCGACGATGTTGCGGTCGAGGAAGAACTTCAGGTAGCGCAACGCTTCCTCGGGCGCGTCCATCACCGAGCTCATCGACGACGCGGCCGCGTAGCTGTAGCCGTGCCAGGCGGTCTGGTCGGCGATCCAGTGCCGGAACGTCCGCGTCATGACGTCGCGGTCGGCGGGGCGGTCCCACACCTTCTCCCGCAGCGGGTAGAGCCACAGCAGGTGCGAGAAGTGCCGATGCGACGCGGACAGGGGGACGCCGTCGCCGATCAGGACGCCGTCGGCGGCGGTTTCGTGGTACGGCGTCAGTTTCGCGCCGATCTCCCGCCAGATGGGGACGCGTGGTTCGTCGAGGCGCAGGATCCGCGCGGTGTCGACGAGCGTGCGGGCGGCCCAGCGGATCAGCGACAGGTCGTAGGTGCAGTCGGCCGCGTCGGCGTACTCCGGCGACCGGGTCAGCGGCAGGTGCAGGGACCCGTCCGGGCCGGTGAAGAGGAAGTGGCGGTAGAAGTTCAGGGCCTTCGCCAGCGTCGGGTACAGGACGTCGCGCAGCACCCGCCGGTCCAGGTGGTGGCGGTAGGCGAGCCAGACGTTGTGCAGGCCCCACAACAGGTTCCCGGTTTGGTCGGTCTTGGACGTCGTCCCGGGAACGCCCACCGAGCGCGTGCCGCCCGGCCGCAGCCGCCAGTCGCCGGGATGCGAGAGGGCGTAGGTGTCGCCGTCGCGGTAGGCGGGCGGCACGGACGTCTCCAGGTTCGCGTGGTCGCGCCGGAAGGTCTCGGTGACGGCGTCGAGCTCGGGGTGGTTGCTGCTGTTGACGATCGGGTAGGTGACCTGGACGTTGAGGTTCCACCAGACCGCGGTCCAGCTGTTGCCGACCTCGGGGAACCACGGTCCCCACTCGGACACGACCGGCCCGCCGGCGCGGGTGGCGGCCGCGATCTTGTAGAGCTGGATCCAGTAGAACCGCTGGATTTGCTTGTCCGGCACCGAAACGAAGCTGCGCGCGTGGTAGTCGTTCCACCAGCGGCGGTGGCGGGTGAGCAGCGCGTCAGGGTCTGCGGCAAGCGCTTTCCGGACGGCTTCGAGAGCGTCGGTGGTGTGCGTCGTGCCCGGGAAGCTGTAGGCGACGGTCGCGGCGAGCAGCCGTCGCGCCCCGACCGAGCGTTCGCGCCAGGCGGTCGTGTAGCCGCCCCCGGCGAGCATCGGCTGCGCGCAGTACCCGGCACCGAGCTCGGGCGCGGGGTTCGCGACGTACTCGGGTGGCTTCCGGACGGTCCGGGTGGTCGCCGACTCCAGCGGCTGGAACGCCCACGCCGCGCCGGTCTCCCCCGCGCTCGGCGTGAGCGAGACGAGCAGCACACCCAGGTCGTTGTGCACGACGGCGGAGAACGCGACCGAGCCCTGGGTGGTGGTGATCGTGCCGCCGAGCTCGGCGTTGTAGAGGTCGAGCGTCCAGTCGACGGCGGTGATCGCGCCGGCGAGGGTGAGCGTCAGGTAGCCGATCGGCAGGCGGGACAGCCCGATCCCGGCCTCCCAGTGGACGCGCTGGTCCTGCACCTGGGTGTGGCTCAGCATCACCTTGAGGACCTGCGGTGTCTTCCCGGCGTAGACCTGCGCGCCGAGGTAGCCGTTGGCGAGGAACGGGCCTTCCTGCCAGTTCTTCGGGAGCCGCTTCCAGACCATGCGCGCGTCGGCGGCGACGTCCCGATGCGGGTTTCCCGGCCGCGCGGCGGCGGGCGGTGCGGCTCGGGCCCAGAGTCCCCCGAACGCGGCGGCTCCCGCCACGACCGAGGCAGAGCGGAGCAGGGTACGCCGCGACACTGCGTCCATGAAGCATCCTCCGAATTCATACTACGTTTCGGTGAGATCAGCAGGCGGCGTGCGGCCATACTTGCAGAAGGCGTCCCGAAACGCCAGGAGGATTCACCCGGAAAGCGGCATATACATCCGATGTATCTGGTCGCTCAGCTGCTGTCGCAGAGCTGAGCGACCAAGGTGCCGGCCACCCAGTCCTCCCACCGCTCCGGCGACCAGCCGCGGTCGCGGACGAACACCTGGTAGAGCTCCGGGCTGAGGACTCCGAACAGCAGGTCGGCGGCGTGCTCGGCCGTCGATCCGACGCGCACTCCGGGCTTGGTCACCAGCGACCGGGCGGCTTCCAGGTGCACGGCGAACCGCGGGTCGGCGCCGTCGTCCCACTGCCCGGCGATCGCCGGGTCGGCCGCGGCGGCCGCGCGCAGCATCTCGACGATCGGGGCGACGCGCTCCAGGATCCCGCGGGTGCCCCGGACGAGCAGCCGCAGGTGCGACTCGGCCGTCGGGGCCGCGAGAACCTCCCGGAACCACTCTCGGTCCATCGTCGCGACCGGCTCGAGGTCGCCCGCGATGGCCACGTCGACCAGTTCCTTGAGCAGCACCCGTTTGTTGCCGAACGTGAAGTAGATGGTCTGCACGGCGACACCGGCGCGGTCGGCGATCTCCTTGAGGGTCGTCGCGCCGTACCCCTTGACGACGAACAGCTCGCGCGCCGCCTCCAGCATGCGCCGGCGCGTCCCAGCGGCGTCTCGGGCCCGTTTCTTGCGCTGCTCCATTACTAGAGTGTACATCTAGAGTACAACTCTAGTAACGGAGGAACCCATGCAGGCCATCGCCAACGTCCGGCAAGCCGAAGCCTGGAACGGCTGGGAAGGCGCGCACTGGGCGCAGAACCGCGCCCGGTACAACGCGACCGTCGCCGCCTTCAACGACGACCTCTTCCGGTGTGCCGCGGTCGCGCCGGACCACCACGTCCTCGACGTCGGCTGCGGCACGGGCCAGGTCACGCTGCTGGCCGCGCGGCGGGCGGACCGGGGGCACGTCGTCGGAGTCGACCTCTCGGCCCCGATGCTGGAGCGCGCCCGCGCCGACGCGGCCACCCAAGGCATCGCCAACGTGCGGTTCGAGCAGGGCGACGCGCAGGTCCACCCCTTTCCCGACGCCGGGTTCGACGTCGCGATCAGCCGGGGCGGGGTGATGTTCTTCGAGGACGCCGTGGCCGCGTTCGCCAACATCCGGCGCGGGCTGCGGCCCGGCGGGCGGCTGGTGTTCATCGGCCCGCAGGGCGGTACGCCGGACAGTGAATACGCCCGCGCCACCACGGCGCTGCGGCCCCTGATGCGCAAGCCGTCGCCCGCTTCGCGCGGCATGGGATCACTGGTCGACCCGGCCCGCATCCGCGAAGTGCTCGACGCGGCCGGCTTCACCGGCATCCGGATCGAGCCGGTCACCGCGCCGATGGACTACGGCCGTGACGCCGCCGACGCGGCCGAGTTCATCCTCGGCCAGGGGCCGGTCCGCAGCAATCTGGCCGGGCTCGACCCGGGCGTCGTGGAGCGGACGCGGGAACAGCTGCGGGCGGGGCTCGAAGCGTTCGAGACGCCCGAAGGCGTTCGCATTTCGGGCGCGGTCTGGCTGGTCGACGCCACCCGCGGCGGATCCTAGGCCCCCGGCAGCGGGGGCAACGCCGTCGTCGAGAGCCAGCGTGTGAAGAACGCGTCCAGCGACCGTCCCGCATACGCCGCCGCCATCGCCACGAACCCCTCCGTCGTCACGACGCCGTGGCGGTGGTCGACCGCCCACGCCTTCAGCAGCGCGAAGAACGCCGGATCGCCGATCTCCGCCCGCAGCGCGTGCAGCGTCAGCGCTCCACGCTTGTACACCCGCTCGTCGAACATGCGGGCCACACCCGGGTCGGCGATCCGGACGTCCGCCGGCTTGGCCTTGATCCGCGTGTGCCAGCCGCGGGCCAGCGCCTGCGCGGACTGCCCGCCCGACTCCTCCGACCACAGCCACTCGGCGTAGGTCGCGAAGCCCTCGTTCAGCCAGATGTGGCGCCAGTCGGCCACCGTCAGGCTGTTGCCGAACCACTGGTGGGCCAGCTCGTGCGCCACGAGACGCTCGTGGGTGCGGCGGCCGTCGACGTGGTTGGCGCCGAAGATCGCCATGCCCTGGGCCTCGATCGGGTCGTCGAGGTCGTCGTCGGTGACGACGATGACGTACTCGCCGAACGGGTACGGGCCGAACAGCCGCTGCAGCATCTCCAGCATCCGGCCCTGCCGCCCGAAGTCGCGTTCGAAGAGGCGACGCAGCCGCGGAGGTACGGCGGCCCGCTGCGGTACCGATTCGAGGACCGACTCGACGCGGCCGTGGCCGAAGCCGACCATCAGCCGGCGCGCGCTCACGCCCGTGCGCGGGAACCAGCCGCGGCCGGACAGCTCGAGCTCGTCGTAACGGCCGATCTGCACACTCATCAGGTACGTCGCCGTCGGCTCCGGCCGCTCGAAGACCCACCGCGTGGCGCTGCCGCCGATGACGCGCTCGACCAGGTCGCCGGTGACCGCGACCAGGTACGGCGACGCCGTCGTCACGGTGACGCGGTAGGCCGCCTTGTCCGCCGGGTGGTCGTTGCACGGGAACCACGACGGCGCGCCGACCGGCTGGCTCGCCACGAGCGCGCCGTCGGTCAGCTCGTCCCAGCCGACGTCGCCCCAGCGGCTGCCCACCGGCCGCGGGTTGCCGACGTAGTGGACCTCGACGGTGAACGCGGCCCCCGCCGCAACCGCCTTCGCCGGCCGGACGTGCAGCTTCGCGCCGCGCTTCAGGTACTTCGCGGCCTTGCCGTCGACCAGCACGCGGTTGATGCGGAACTCGCCGAAGTCCAGGCTGACGCGGGAAAGCGCCTGCGTCGCCTCGGCCGTGATCACCGCCGAGGCCGAGAGCCGGTTCGGCGCGACCTTGTAGTCCAGGTTCAGCTCGTAGTGCCGGACCCGGTAGCCGCCGTTGCCGTGCGCGGGGAGGTAGGAGTCACCGGAAGTGTCCGCGCCGGGAGCGGGGGCCTTCGAAATCACCCGTGGCGAACCTTTCCTCGTGCGTGCTGGGACCAGGCTCGCACGGAGAGGTGAATCCGGCGCGCCTGGCCCCGCTTTCGTTACTTACCCGGCCACGCGGAGATCGGGTTGCCGAGCCAGCGGGTGTCGGCCGGCACCTCGTCGCCGCGGGTCACCAGCGACCCCGGGCCGACCGTGGTGCGCGCGCCGATCCCGGCACCCGGCAGCACGATGCCGTGTGGGCCGAGCGTCGCGCCCTCGCCGAGCACCACCCGCGACATGCTCATGATCCGGTCGTGGAACAGGTGCGTCTGCACCACGCAGCCGCGGTTGATCGTCGCGCTGTCACCCAGCGACACGAGGTCCGCCTCGGGCAGCCAGTACGTCTCCAGCCAGACCCCGCGGCCGATCTTGACGCCCATCGTGCGCAGCCAGGCGCCCAGCAGCGGGGTGCCGCCGAGCGAGCCGATCAGCCACGGCACCGCGAGGGCCTCGACGAAGGTGTCGGCCAGCTCGTTGCGCCAGACGAACGAGCTCCACAGCGGGTGGTCGATCTCGCGGAACTTGCCGACCAGCAGCCACTTCATGACGGTCGCGGTCAGCGCCGCGACGATCCCGGCGGCCAGCAGGGCGGGCCCGGCCAGCAGCGCGGCGACGCCGAAGCCGAACGCCGTCGCCGCCCACAGCAGCCCGAAGGCGACCGAGACGGTCAGCGCAACCCCGCACATGACCGGGATGATCCGGCACAGTTCGACCAGCGCCCGCGCCGCCTTGAGGTGCAGCGCCGGGGTGTAGGTGCGGCTCGTGTCGGCGTCGCCGATCGCGCGGCGGACCGGCAGCGGCGGCATGCCGAGGTAGGACGAGCCCTTCTTCGCCTTCAGCGGCGTCGAGGACAGGACACCGACCAGGCCGCGCTTCGGCACCGAACGGCCGGGCGCGGTCATCCCCGAGTTGCCGAGGAAGGCCTGCTTGCCGATCCGGGCCGGGGCGACGTGCAGCCAGCCGTGGCCGAGCTCGTAGGTGGCGACCATGGTGTCGTCGGCCAGGAACGCGCCGCTGTCGACCTTGGTCATCTTCGGCAGCGCCAGCACGGTGGACGCCTCGACGTTGCGGCCGACCTTCGCACCGAGCAGCCGCAGCCAGACCGGGGTGAACAGGCTGGCGTACAACGGGAACAGGCCTTCGCGGGCCATGCTCATCAGGCGTTCGGTGGCCCAGACCTGCCACGCGACGCGGCCGTGCACCGGGTGGTAGCCCTCGACCATGCCGATGCTCAGCAACCGGACGCCGGCCAGCACGAACAGCATGTACGCGGCGAAGTACGCCACGGTCGCGACCGGCACGAAGATCAGCGCCTGGACGAACGCCGCCAGGAGCGTCGGCGCACCGGCGATCGCGTAGCCGAGCACGGCGACACCGGCCAGCGCCGCGATGCCCGGCAGGAAGCCGAGGAGCAGCGAGGTCGCGCCGTACACGGTGGCCCAGAAGTGCGACCGCGGCGGGCGGCTCGACGGCCACTTCAGCGCGTCCTTCGCGTCCTTGCCGTCCTTCCCGACGGGCGCCGCGGGAGAACCGGCGAAGTGCTGACCGGCCTTGACCACGCCGCGGACGGTCGACCCGGCCGCGATCTCGGCGCCCTTGCCGATGCGGACGCCGGGGAACAGCGTGCTGCGCGCGCCGATGCGGGCTTCCGCGCCGATGCGGACCTTGCCGATGTGCACGCGGTCGCCGTCGACCCAGTGCCCGGTCAGGTCGACCTCGGGCTCGATCGCCGCGCCGCGGCCCAGCTTGAGGAAGCCGGTGACCGGCGGCGGCGAGTGCAGGTCGACGTCCTTGCCGATCCGCGCGCCGAGCGCCTTGGCGTAGGTCGTCATCCAGGAGGCACCCGCGACGCTGTCCGCGCCGGAGAACCCGGCGAGCTTCTCGGCCGTCCACAGTCGCAAGTGGACACTCCCGCCGCGCGGGTAGGTGCCGGGACGGACCCCCGAAAGCAGCACACGCGCGCCGCCCGCGGCGATCGCGATCCGGCCCGCCGGGCTGAACAGCGCCACCCAGGCCAGGCCGATCCACGCCCAGCTCAGCGTCGGCGCCCAGGCGAACCCGAGCAGCGAAAGGATGTTCGACAGCGCGGCGGCCAGCGTCGCCCAGCGCAGGCCGACGAGACCCATCAGCGGAACCATCAGCAGCGTCTGGATCACCCCGGCGCGACGCGGGGTCGGCGCGATGTCCCGGCGCTCGGTGGCCTGGCCGCTCAGCGCGTCCAGCACCGCGGCCATCGCGCCCAGCTTGGGGTGGGCGTAGATGTCGGCGACCGACACCTGCGGGTGCCGGGTGCGGATCCTCGCGACGACCTGCGCGGCCGTCAGGCTGCCGCCGCCGTGGGTGAAGAAGTCGGCTTTCGGGTCGTCGACCGACACGCCGAGGATCTCGGCCCAGCCTTCGGCGAGCCACGTCTCGGTCGGCGACAGCCCGGTGGCGTCCACTGTGGACAGCGGCCACGGGAGGGCGGCGCGGTCGACCTTGCCGGAGGTGCGGGTCGGCAGGTCGTCGACGACGGCCAGCAGCGGCACCAGCGCGGCGGGCAGGTGCTCGCGCAGCCGGGTCGCGGCCTGGTCGTGATCGAACTTTTTGCCAGGAGCCGGCACGACATAGCCGACGAGGACCTGGTTGCCCGCCTTGGTGCGGCGGATCGCGGCGGCCGCCCCCTGCACGCCCGGGAGCGACTGCAGTGCGGCGTCGACCTCGCCCAGCTCGATGCGGCGCCCGCCGAGCTTGACCTGCTCGTCGAGGCGGCCGAGGAACAGCAGGCCCTCTTCTTCGGCGCGGACCATGTCGCCGGAGCGGTAGGCGCGCTGCCAGCCCAGCGACGGCAGCGGCGCGAACTTCTCGGCGTCCTTCTCGGCGTCGAGGTAGCGGGCCAGGCCGACGCCGCCGATGACCAGCTCACCGGTCTGGCCCATGGCGACCGGCTCACCCTCGTCGTTGACGACGGCGAGCTGCCAGCCGGCCAGCGGCAGGCCGATCCGGACCGGCCCTTCGCCGGTCAGCTGCGCGGCGCAGGCGACGACGGTGGCTTCGGTCGGGCCGTAGGTGTTCCAGACTTCGCGGCCTTCGACGGCGACGCGCTCGGCCAGCTCCGGCGGGCACGCTTCGCCGCCGAAGATGAGCAGGCGGACGTCTTCGAGCGCGTCGGCGGGCCACAGCGCGGCCAGCGTCGGCACGGTCGAGACGACGGTGATGCCCTGCGCGACCAGCCACGGGCCGAGGTCGACGCCGGTGCGGACCAGCGCACGCGGCGCCGGCACCAGGCAGGCGCCGTGGCGCCAGGCCAGCCACATCTCTTCGCAGGAGGCGTCGAAGGCGACGCTCAGCCCGGCCAGGACGCGGTCGCCCGGGCCGATCGGCTCCTCGGTGAGGAACAGCCCGGCTTCGGCGTCGACGAACGCGGCGGCACTCGCGTGGCTCACCGCGACACCCTTGGGCTTGCCGGTGGAGCCGGAGGTGAAGATGATCCACGCGTCGTCGGCCGGGCCGGGGACGCCGTCACGGCCACCCGGGGTGCTGTGGACGTGGATCTTGCCGTCGGTGGCGACCGCCGCGACCTGGGCTTCCTCGAAGACCAGCTCGGCGCGCTCGTCCGGGTCGTCCGCGTCGACCGGCACGTAGGCGGCGCCGACGGACAGGGTGGCGAGGATCGCGACGTACAGCTCGGCGGTGCCGGAGGAGATCCGGATGCCGACGCGGTCGCCGAGGCCGACGCCGTAGCTCTTGAGGCGGCGCCCGTAGGCGTCGATCTCCTCGAGGAGGCGGCGGTAGGTCAGCGTCGTGGTGCCGTCGTCGATCGCGGCGGCGTTGGGGTGCTGCTCCGCGGTGGCGGCGAGGACGTCGAGCAGGGTGCGCTCGCCGGCCCCGAGGCCGGACCAGAACAGCGCTCGGTCGGCGACCGGGGCGAGGGTGACTTCGGGGGCGGGCTCGACCGGTTCGATGGTGACGGTCATCGGCCACTCACCTCGGCCGTGACGCAGACGTGCAGGGACGAACCTCGGGCGCGCAAGCCCACCACTCACCTTCCGGGAGCCTCACCGGGCTTGCTCTCCGAACGAGGCGCCCGCAACGACCCTTCACCATACCCGCAGGTGAAGGAAAGATATCCGCACGGTCACGACGGAGTGTCGGACCTCACGAAGATCGCCGTGACCGGAGGGGCATCACGCGTGTTCAGAGAGGCATCACGCGTGATTGGAAGGGCATCGAGAGTGATGCCCCTCCAATCACGGGTGATGCCCGCCGGATCACGCGTGATGCCCGAAACGTCACCGGGATTTGGCGGGACGGGCCGCTTTTCCGCCGATCTTCTGTTTCGCCTTCTTTTCGCGAACCCGCACATTCACCCGGACGGGGCTGCCTTCGAAGCCGAACTGCTCACGGAACTTGCGCTCGATGAACCGGCGGTAGCCCGCCTCGAGGAAGCCGGTGGTGAACAGCACCAGCGTCGGCGGCCGGATGCCCGCCTGCGTCGCGAACAGCACCTTCGGCTGCTTGCCGCCGCGGACCGGCGGCGGGGTGGCCGCGATCAAGTCGGACAGCCACGCGTTGAGCTGCCCGGTCGGCACGCGCTTGTCCCACGACGCCAGCGCCGTCCGCAGCGCCGGGGCGATCTTGCGCACCGAACGGCCGGTCAGCGCCGAGACGTTGACCTTCTCCGCCCACGGGACGCGGACCAGGCCGCGGTCCAGCTCGCGGACCATCGCGTGCCGGCGGTCCTCGTCGACCAGGTCCCACTTGTTGAACACCAGCACGCACGCGCGCCCGGCCTCGACGACCATGCTCAGCACCCGCAGGTCCTGCTCCGAGATCGGCTCCGCCGCGTCCAGCAGCACGACCGCGACCTCGGCGGCGTCGATCGCCGTCTTGGTGCGCAGCGAGGCGTAGTACTCGGCGCCGGCGGCGAAGTTGACGCGCTTGCGCAGGCCCGCCGTGTCGACGAACCGCCAGGTCTCGCCGTCCAGCTCGACCAGCGAGTCGACCGGGTCGACGGTGGTGCCCGCGACCGAGTCGACGACCGAGCGCTCCTCGCCGGAGAGCTTGTTCAGCAGGCTCGACTTGCCGACGTTCGGCTTGCCGACCAGCGCGACGCGACGCGGCCCGGACGTCGCGGCGACACCCTCGCGCGGCGCCTCAGGCAGGGTCTTGAGGATGGCGTCGAGCAGGTCGCCGGAGCTGCGGCCGTGCAGCGCGCTGACCGGGTGCGGCTCGCCGAGGCCGAGCGACCACAGCGACGCGGTGTCCGCGAGCAGCCGGTCGTCGTCGACCTTGTTCGCCACCAGCAGCACCGGCTTCTTCGAGCGGCGCAGCACCTTGGAGGCGGCTTCGTCGGTGGCCGTGGCACCGACCGAGGCGTCGATCACCAGCAGGATCGCGTCCGCGGTCTGCATGGCCAGCTCGGCCTGGGCGGCGACGGAGGCCTGCAGCCCGGTCGCGTCCGGCTCCCAGCCGCCCGTGTCGACCAGGGTGAACTTGCGCCCGCCCCAGTAGGCGTCGTAGGCGACGCGGTCGCGGGTGACGCCCGGCACGTCCTGCACCACGGCTTCGCGGCGGCCGATGATGCGGTTGACCAGCGTGGACTTGCCCACGTTCGGCCGCCCGACCACGGCGAGCACCGGCTGCGCGAGCGCGGCCTCCTCGGCCGCTTCCGCCGCCTCGATCTGCGCGTCCAGCTTGGCGAACTCGGTCTCGTCCGACCAGGTGCCGTCGACTTCGCCGACGCTGTCCAACTCTTCCATCAGAACCCAATTTCCCTTATGGCGAGCCGAATCCGTTTTCGGAACGCCAATCGTCCAAAGTCTTCACGAGCGCCGCGAGCTCGCCGCGCAGCTCTTCGGTGCCCTGGTCGAGCCCGGTCTTCCCGGGTCCGACCTTCGGCGTGAACGGCTCCCCCACGAGGATGTCCACGCGCGGGCGCCAGCGCCGCTTGCCGTCCGCCGGCTTGAGCGTCCCCCGCGTCGCGACCGGGAGCACGGTCGCGCCGGAGGCCCGGACCAGCCAGGCCGCGCCGCGTTCGGCCGCACCGACGTCCCCGGCACCGCGGGTGCCTTCGGGGAAGATCCCGACGACGCCGCCGTCTTTGAGCACCCCGGCCGCCGTCATCAGCGGCTTGCGGTCGATCGCGCCGCGCTTGAGCGGGATCTGCCCGATGGCCACCAGGAACTTCCCGGCCACGCCCTTGAACAGCTCGGCCTTGACCAGGAACGCCGAACGCCGCGGCAGCATTCCGAAGATCAGCTGCGGTTCGATCATGGAGCTGTGGTTCGCGACCACGAGCACCGGCCCGGTGGCGGGCATGCGCTCACGGCCGTGCACGCGAATGCGGAAGGCCGACCGCAGATGATACCGGCCGAAGATTCGCCCGGCGTCGTGGAGCCAGCCGACGGAGCCCTCGGGCAGTCCGTCAGCTTTCATCGAGCTACCTCTGCGTTGCACCCCGCCAGCAGTCCGCGGTGGCTGGCGAGCTCACTGAGGGCGACGATCACCTGGTCGATCGACAGTTCCGACGTGTCGACGTGCACGGCGTCGTCGGCCGCGCGCAGCGGCGAGGCGGTGCGAGTGGAGTCGAGGTGGTCGCGGCGCTCGACGCTGGCCAGGGCGTCGGCGACCGACGACTTGCGCCCGGCGGCGGTGTCCTGGGTGCTGCGGCGCGAGGCGCGGACGTCGGCCGAGGCGGTCAGGTAGACCTTGAGCGGCGAGTCCGGCGCGACGACGGTGCCGATGTCCCGGCCCTCGACGACGATCCCGCCGCGGTGCCCGACCACGTCGTCGATGATCTGCCGCTGCCGGGCGACGAGCAGCTCCCGCACGTGCGGCACGGCCGAGACGGGGGAAACGGCCTTCGTGACCTCGGGCCCGCGGATGTCGGCGGCGACGTCCTCGCCGGCCAGCCGGATCTCGAGCCGGTCGGGGCTGGTGCCGATGCCGAAGTCGGTCTTGTCCGCCAGCACGGCGACGGCGGCCGCGTCGGCCGGGTCGACGCCGGCCCGCAGCACGGCGAGGGTGACCATCCGGTACATGGCGCCGGTGTCGAGGTAGCCGGCGCCGAGGCGCTGGGCGAGCTTGCGCGCGACGGTGGTCTTCCCGGTCCCCGACGGGCCGTCCAGCGCGACCACACCTCGTAGGGCTCCCGTCACCGGCACTCTCCTCGCGTTCTCGTCTCGTTCGGGCCGTCCCCCATTCTGCCGGTCGGGCCGTGCGGGAGATCAGTCGCCCCGCACGGGGCCGACTTCCGCCGTGTCGTCCTCCCCATCACGCGTGTCGTCCTTCCAATCACGCGAACCGACCGTCCGGGTACGCGAGCCGACCCTCCGGGTACGTGGATCGGCCCGGGCTCAGCCGTCCCGCGCGCCGAAGCGGGCGACCACCAGCTCGAGCCGCCCGGCTCGGTGCGCGGGCGACAGACGGTGCCCGCGGTCGAGGGTGATCAGGCCGTGCAGGGCGCCCCAGAACACCTCCGTCAGCGTTCCGGCGTCCTCGTCGCCCGCCACCGGTTCGACCACGGCGAACAGCCCGTCGAACGCCTCCTTCATGACGGCGGGCGTGTCGTCCTGGGCGAACGGCAGCTCCGAGGCCAGCGTGAACATCGCGTCGTACAGCGCGGGTTTCGCCTCGGCGAACTCCAGGTACGCGCCCGCCACTCCCGCGACACCGCGGTCGCGCGCCGCCGCCAGCGCCGAGGCCAGCTCGCCGAACCCCTCCAGCGCGGCCGCCGTCATGATCGCGTCCTTGCCGCCCGGGAAGTGGCTGTACAGCACCGGCTGGCTGTACTCGATCAGCGCCGCCAGCCGGCGGGTCGTGACCGCTTCCCAGCCCTCCGCCTCGGCGAGCTCCCTGGCCGCGGCGACGATCCGCTGCCCTCGCTCGGTCCGGTCGCGCACTCGCCGTTGTCGCTGGGTCATACGTCACATGCTAGCACTGCTAGACAAACTAGCGCCGCTAGACTAGCGTTGCTAGCAATCCTAGCGATGCTAGAAACCTGGAGGGAACACCATGCTCGTCACCGGCTACGTCCTCGTCGCGATCGTCTCGCTCGGCATCATCTACGTCGGCCTCAACTACCTCTTCGCGCCGGCCAAGATCGCCGCGGGCTTCGGTTTCACCGAGGTCCCCGAAAACGCCGAAAGCTTCCTCAACGTGAAGGGCGGCCGTGACATCGGGGCCGGCCTGATCCCGCTGGCCCTGATCGTCTACGGCGACCCGCACGCGCTGGGCTGGGTCATCCTCGTCGCGGCCGTTTGGCCCGTCTTCGACATGCTGATCGTCCTGCGCCACCGGGGTAAGAAGGCCATCGCCTTCGGGGTCCACGGCCTGACCGCCGCGGTGATGGTGGTCGCGGGCCTGTTCCTGCTGCTCGGCTGAACGTCGCGAATCGGACACGTGGGTTACGGTGGTTGGGTGAACGTCGAAGTAACCCCCCTGCCCGGCATCGGGGTCCGCAAGGACTTCAGCACCCGCACCGGCCGCCGCATCGGCGTCGTCACCCAGCGGGACGGCCACACCGAGCTCATCGTGTCGAAGGCGGACGACGCCGACGCCTGCGCCGCCTCGATCCCGCTGACCGCGGACGAGGCGGGCACGCTGGCCAACCTGCTCGGCGCGCCCCAGCTGGTCGCCCAGCTCACCGAGGAGCACCGGGACCTGCCGGGGATCAGCACGCGGCAGCTGCCGATCAAGCCGTCCGGCCCGTTCGACGGCCGGACGCTCGGCGACACGGCGATGCGCACGCGCACGGGCGTCTCGGTGGTCGCGGTCGCGCGGGCGGGGCAGGTGCACCCCTCGCCCACGCCCGACTTCACCCTCACCGGGGGCGATCTGCTGGTCGCGGTCGGCACGAGCGAGGGTCTCGAAGCCGCCGCCAAGATCCTCAAGTACGGCTGAGCCACGATGGACCACACCGCGCTGTCCCTGATCGAACTGGGGGCGGTCTTCTTCGTGCTGGGCGCGCTCGGGCGCCTGGCCGGCAAGATCGGCCTTTCCCCCATCCCGCTCTATCTGCTCGGCGGCCTGTGCTTCGGCTCCGGTGGGCTGATCCCGCTGACCGACATCGGCGGCTTCACGCACCTGGCCAGCGAAATCGGCGTCGTGCTGCTGCTCCTGCTGCTGGGGCTCGAATACTCCGCGGCCGAGCTGTTCACCGGGCTGCGCCGCTCGTGGACGGCGGGCCTGCTCGACATCGTCCTCAACGCCGCCCCCGGCGCGGCCGTCGCGCTGCTGCTGGGCTGGGGCCCGGTCGGCGCGATGGTGATGGCGGGCGTCACGTACATCTCGTCGTCCGGGATCGTCGCGAAGGTCCTCGGCGACCTCGGCCGGCTCGGCAACCGCGAGACGCCGGTGGTGCTGTCGATCCTCGTGTTCGAAGACCTCGTGATGGCGCTCTACCTGCCGATCCTCACCGCGGTGCTCGGCGGCGTCAGCTTCCTCGGCGGCATGGAGGCCGTCGGGATCTCGCTGCTGGTGATCACCGTGGTGCTGGTGATCGCGCTGAAGTTCGGCCGGTACGTCTCGGCCGCCGTCGACAGCCCGGACCGCGAGGTGTTCCTGCTCAAGGTGCTCGGCGCGGCGCTGCTGGTGGCGGGGCTCGCGTCGGCGATGCAGGTGTCGGCCGCGGTCGGCGCGTTCCTGCTCGGCATCGCGATCTCGGGCTCGACGGCGGAGAACGCGACGCACCTGCTGGAACCGCTGCGGGACCTGTTCGCCGCGGTGTTCTTCGTGGTGTTCGGGCTCAACACGAACCCGGCGTCGATCCCGCCGGTGCTCGGCTGGGCGATCGTGCTGGCGGTGGTGACGACGCTGACGAAGGTCGGCACCGGCTGGTGGGCGGCGCGCCGCCAGGGCATCGGGAAGATGGGCCGGGCCCGCGCCGGAGCGGCGCTGGTGGCGAGAGGCGAGTTCTCGATCGTCATCGCGGGCCTGGCGGTGACGGCGGGCGCGGTGGAGGGTGAACTGGCGGCCCTCGCGACGGCGTACGTGCTGCTGATGGCGATCCTGGGCCCGACGGCGGCGCGGGTGGTCGAGCCGATCGCCCGCGCGCTGCAACGGAAGTCGGCGACCAAGACCGCGCCGATCGAGGCGGGCTAGCCCCGGTCCGGAGCGCCCCAATGTGGCATTGGGTGCGTCAGACGCACCCAATGTGGCGTTTGGTGTGTTCCCCGCCCCCAACAGCACACTGGGGTGGTGGGGGTCCACG
>NZ_JBVHUL010000009.1:0-30390 GCF_055565395.1 Amycolatopsis sp. NPDC028719 | reverse complement strand
TTAGGAGTACCAGGGTTGTGTTTGGGGTTCTGCAACCCCCCCCTTTTTGGTTTTTCGTTCCCCCCCCCCCCCCCACCGCCACATTGGGGCGCTGGGGGTCAGCGCAGGTCCGAGCGGGCCGACGACGGCACGTGCGCACCTGCGTCGAGGCTCGGGTGCGTGGTCGCCGGTGGAACGACCCCGGCCAGCGGGATCGACACCGACGTGCGCGCCAGGTCCAGCGTCACCCGTCCCGGCTGGGCCGGCCCGCGGATGAAGCTGCCGTCCGTGCCGCCGACGATCAGCGCCAGCGCGTGCCCCTTCGGCACCACGTGGTCCGTGGACGCAAGGTCGAACGTCATCGTGTACGCCGTGCCCGGAGTCAGGGTCTGTTCCTGCGACAGGGAAGCGTGGTTCGCGAGGTCGGCCCAGCCGCGGCTCAGGATCGTGTAGTTCACCTTCTTCACGTCCGCCGACGCCACGCGGTAGCAAGCGTCGTCCCCGGACGTCGACGAGCCCCAGCAGTTCTCCGTGGTGCCGGTCTTGATCCCCTCGCCGCTGCCGGCGAAGTTGCGGATCGTCGCCGGGCCGAGGTCCACGAGCAGCGCCGACAGCCGGGCCGACGCCGTGCTCGGCGTCGCCGTGACCGTGATCTTCGACGTGCCGGACACCTGCAGGTCCGAGGCCAGCGTGCCGGTCGAGTAGGTCAGCGCCGCGCTGCCCGGGTTCGTCACCCAGGTGTCCTCGCCGAGGTTCGGGTTGTCGGTGAACGACGCCGTCCCCGACGCCGCCGCGGTGCCGAGCGAGCCGGAAGTGTGCGGCCGCAGGGTCGTGGCCATCGCACCAGCGGCCGGGTACGCGCTCTGGTCCACCCACTGGTCCGGCTGCCGCTCGACGCTGGCCATCGGCCCGTTCTGGACGCCGTTGTCGATGCCGAGCAGGTAGTGGTCGAACCACCGGTGCAGCAGGTCGACCCAGCCGGCGCGCCGGTAGTCGAACGGGTCGACGTGCCCGGTCTGCGCCAGCCAGATCTTCTTCTCGACGTTCAGCCCGCTCCACCACTGTCCGAAGTGGATCGTCTTGACGTTCAGGTCGTTGACGCCGTGGGAAAGCAGCACGCTGGCGCGCACGTTGCCCGCGTGGGTGACGTAGTCGCGGTCCGCCCACAGCGGCCCGTAGTCGCCGTTGGCCGTCGCGCCCTGCCTGAGGACCTGGTTCTGCGCGGAGCAGTCCTGCCCGCTGTTGCGGGCTTCGACCGTCTGCGCCAGCCCGTCCGGGTTGAAGCCGAAGGTCGCGCCGTCGGACCGGTAGTAGTCGTACCAGGAGCTGATCGCCGAGATCGGCACGATCGTCTTCAGGCCCGCGACGCCGGTCGCCGCGACGCCGTTGGCGATCGTGCCGTCGTAGGACTTCCCGATCATGCCGACGTTGCCGGTGCTCCAGCCCGCGGTCACCGCGCTGCCGCCGGTCTTCGCGCTGTACCCGGTGGCGCGCCCGTTCAGCCAGTCGACGACCTTGCGCGCGGAGTCGACGTCCGAAGCGCCGCCGACGTCCGCGCAGCCGGCCGAGCGGTTCGTCCCGGCCAGGTCGACGAGCACCACGGCGTACCCGCGCGGCACGAAGTAGTTGTCGTAGAACAGCGGGAACTTCACCGGTTTCCCGGCACTGTCGTACGACTTCAGCTCGCTCTCGTTGCCGCGCCCGCAGCACGAGTAGTACGGGCTGGCGTCCATGATCACCGGCACCCGCGAGGTCGCCTCACCCGGCCGCACGATGTCGGCGGCGACGCGGTCGGGCTTGCCGTCACCGTCACCGTCGTGGCCGATGTCGACCCAGACGGTCTCGCGGATCGCCTTCGCGTAGTCGTAGACCGGCTCGCTCGCCGCGGGCGCCGCGTGCGCCACCCCGGGGAGGAGCGCGGTGAGGAAGATCGTCGCGAGAACTCCGCCTGCCAGACGTGATCGCATGGCTCCACGCTGGCAGCGACGGCGGGCGCGCGCCACGGCGGAAAGTCGGGACTGTGACCACCGGGGCTTCGCCCCGGGCCGGGGGCTTCGCCACCCGGACCCCCGAAGCGGTGTCAGAGCTCGACGTTCCGGTAGAGCGCACCGACCTCGCCCTTGGTCAGCCGCCGGATCGAGCCGACGCGCTGGTTGCCGAGCTGGACGTCGCCGACCGCCGTGCGGACCAGCTTCAGCACCGGGTGCCCGGCGTCCTTGAGCAGGCGGCGCACGATGTGCTTCTTGCCCTCGTGGATGACCAGCTCCACCAGCGACTTGCCGGAGTGCATGTCCTTGACCCGGAACTGGTCGACCTTCACGATGCCGTCCGGCAGCTCCCAGCCGTTGCGCAGCTCCTTGCCGAGCCCGCGCGGCACGAGGCCGTCGACCTCGGCGAGGTAGGTCTTGAGCACCCGGTAGGACGGGTGCATCAGCCGGTGCCCGAGGTCGCCGTCGTTGGTGAGCAGCAGCAGGCCTTCGGTGTTCTCGTCGAGGCGGCCGACGTGCACGACGCCGGGGGTCTCCTCGTAGCGGCCGGCGAGGTAGTCGCCGACGCACGGGCGGCCGCGGTCGTCCGACATCGTCGAGTGCACGCCCTTGGGCTTGTTCAGGGCGAGGTAGATCAGGTCGTCGCGCAGGTTCACGCGGGTGCCGTCGACGTGAATGACCGCCTCGTCCGGGTGAACCCGGCGGCCGAGCTCGGTGACGACCTCGCCGTCCACCTCGACCCGGCCGGCCGCGATCAGGTCCTCCGCCGCGCGGCGGGAGGCGACCCCGGCCTGCGACAGCACCTTCTGCAGGCGGATGCCGTCGGGGTGTTCACTGGATGTCATCGATGGTGTCCACTTCGGGTAGCAACGGAGCGATCGCGGGCAGGTCGTTCAGTGACGACAGCCCCAGTCGCTCCAGGAACAGCTCGGTCGTCACGTACAGCGTCCCGGTCGTCTCGGGGTCGGTCCCCATCTCTTCGATGAGGCCGCGCGCGAGCAGCGTCCGGATCACGCCGTCCACGTTCACGCCGCGCACCGCGGCGACCCTGGCACGGGTCACCGGTTGCCGGTACGCGATCACGGCGAGGCTCTCCAGCGCGGCCCGGGTCAGCTTCGACCGCTGGCCGTCCAGCAGGAGCTTCTCCACGAACGGGGCATAGACGTCCCTAGTGTAGAACCGCCACCCTTCGCCGACGCGCCGCAGGTCGATCCCGCTGGCCCGATCGGTGAACTTCTGCGCCATGGTGCGCAGGGCGACGACGATCCGGGCCTTCGGCTGCCCGACGGTTTCGGCGAGCGATTCCTCGCTGGCGGGCGAGTCGACGACCAGCAGGAGCGCCTCGAGCGCGGCTTCGAGGGTCTCGTCGGAGGTGACGTCGGGCAGGGAGTCGGCGTCTCCGGCAGCGACGAGGTCGGACTCGGGATCCTCCGGACCAGGCTCGGGCTCGGGCTCGGCACCTTCGGACACCGCGGGCGGGGCACTTTCACGTGAAAGTGCCGGGTCCCCCTCGGATTCCCCGTGACGCGCCTCCTCGACCAGCGGCTCCACGGGCGAGCCGTCCTCGTCGACCGGCTCGCCGGACAGGGCCTCGTCCAGCGCCAGCTCCGCCGCGGCCTCGGCCGGCTCGCCCACCGGCGGCTCCGGGGCCTCGATCTCGGCCGGTTCGCCCGCGGGCGGTTCCGGCGCCGGCACCTCGCCGGCCGGCCGCTCGTTGTCTTCGGGGTTCACCCGTACTCCTCTTCGTCTCCGGCGGTCCGGTCCAGCTCGGCCGCCGCGGAGGCCTCCTCCTTCGAGCCGCCCGTCCAGCGGACGTGCAGCTCGGCCAGTGCCTCGCTCTGCTCGAACTGGACCGTCGCCTCGCGGTAGAGCTCCAGCAGCGCCAGGAAGCGCGCCACGATTTCCACCGTGTGCTCGCAGTCGTCGACCAGCTCACCGAACGTCGCCTGGCCGCGTTCGGCCAGCATCACCCGCAGGATCGCCGCGTGCTCGCGCACCGAGATGCGGCCCATGTGGATGTGGGCGATCGACACCGTCGGCGGCGGCTTCGGCCGGAACACCGCCACCGCGATGTCGGCGAACTTCTCCGGCGTCACGCCCAGCATCACCTCGGGCAGCAGCCCGACGAACCGCTCCTCCAGTGCCACCGACCGCGGGTAGCGCCGCAGCGCGCCCTGTTCCAGCTCGCCGAACAGCGCCGCCACCTGCTTGTACGCGCGATACTGCAGGATCCGCGCGAACAGCAGGTCACGGGCTTCGAGCAGGGCGAGGTCGTCCTCGTTCTCCACCTCGGCCGACGGCAGCAGCCGCGCCGCCTTGAGGTCGAGCAGGGTCGCCGCGATGACCAGGAACTCCGTCGTCTCGTCGAGGTTCCAGTCGGCACCCAACGCCCGCGTGTAGGCGATGAAGTCGTCGGTGACCGTGTGCAGCGCCACCTCGGTGACGTCGAGCTGGTGCTGCGAAATCAGCTGCAGCAGCAGGTCGAACGGCCCCTCGAAGTTGGCCAGCCGCACCTTGAACTTCGACGTGCTCAGGTCCTCGGTGTTGACGCCTTCGGGGATCATCCCGCCGTGCACCGTCTGGTGCTCTTCGGGGACCTGGTCCTCCGGAGCCGGTGCCGGCTCGTCCATCAGCCCTCGGTTTCGCCGCCGTCTGAGCCGACCACCCGCAGTCGCTGCACCAGCACCGACTCCTCGCCGTTCTGGTCGAAGTCGGCCAGTAGCACCGCGACCGCCTCGCGGACCAGCCGGCCGCGGTCGACGACCAGGTCGTGCTTCGCGCGCAGCGTCAGCCGGGCCTGCTCCATGGCGACGAGCTCGTCGCCGGAGACGTACACGGTGATCTTCGCGTCGTGCTTGGTCCGGCCGGACCCGTGCGGGGCCGCGCTGCGAGCGAGCTGCTCGGTGCGGCCGTTGTCCGCGGGCTTGGCCTTGTCGGCGGGCTCGGCGGGCGCGGGCGCCGCCTGGGGCGGGAGTTCGAGAGCGGGGCTGGAGGTGAGGCGGAAGAGTTCCGACGCTCCGGGCAGGGAAGCACGCCTGCTCACCGAGCGATCACCTCGCGGGCCAGCTGGCGGTACGCCGCGGCGCCGGCCGACTTGGGCGCCCAGGTCGTGATCGGCTCACCCGCGACCGTCGTCTCGGGGAACCGCACGGTGCGGTTGATGACCGTGTCGAACACGGTCTCGCCGAATGCCTCCACCACGCGAGCCATGACCTCCTTCGAGTGCAGGGTTCTCGGGTCGTACATGGTGGCGAGAATCCCGACTATGTCCAGTTTGGGGTTGAGGCGTTCCTGCACCTTCTCGATCGTGTCGATCAGGAGCGCTACACCTCGGAGACTGAAGAACTCGCACTCGAGCGGGATGATCACGCCGTCCGCGGCGGTCAGCGCGTTCACCGTGAGCAAGCCGAGTGAGGGCTGGCAGTCGACAAGAACATAGTCGTAGTCGTTCATGACCGGACGAAGGACCCGTAACAACGTGTGCTCGCGCCCTACCTCAGCGACGAGCTGGACCTCCGCCGCGGACAGGTCGATGTTGCTCGGCAGCAGGTCAACGCCGTCGACGCGGGTTTTCATCAGCACGTCGGTGGCGCTGACCGACCGCTCCATGATGGCGTTGTAGACGGTCTGGTCCAGTTCGTGCGGCTGGATGCCGAGACCGACCGCGAGGGCGCCCTGCGGGTCGAAGTCGACGAGCAGCACCTTGCGGCCGTACTCGGCGAGGGCGGCGCCCAGGTTGATGGTCGACGTCGTCTTGCCGACGCCGCCCTTCTGGTTGCACATCGCCATGATCTTGGCCGGGCCGTGGTGGTCCAGCGGCGCCGGATCGGCGTGCTCGCGGATCGGGCGGCCGGTCGGCCCGATACCCTCGAGCTTGACCTTCTTGCCGTTGCGCTCCTGCGGTTCGTCGCCGTCGTGGACCGCCGGGGTCGCGATCTTGACGTCGTTGAGGTTCGCCGCCGCCGACCCGGCGGACTCGGCCGGGTGGGCCGGCTGGTTCGGTGTCGACATGGCGGGAAAGCTCCTTGTTCGTCGCGTCCGCCGCAGCCTATGCGCGGAGTCGGAGCCCCGGCAAAGCAACGCGCCGGACTCGACGGGGCAATGTCACTCGAGAAGTCGGTCCAGCGTAGGAAGGCTGTGAGCCCGCCATACGGCCGTCTAGCCCAGTGCCCGGGGGTGCGCCGTCGCGTACACCTCGCGCAGGGTGTTGACCGTGACCAGCGTGTAGACCTGCGTCGTCGTCACCGAGGCGTGGCCGAGCAGTTCCTGCACGACCCGGACGTCCGCGCCGCCCTCGAGCAGGTGCGTGGCGAAGGAGTGGCGGAGGGTGTGCGGCGAGACCACGGCGGTGATCCCCGCCCGTTCGGCGGTGTCCTTGAGGACCTGCCACGCGCTCTGGCGCGAAAGCCGGCTGCCGCGGGCGTTGAGGAACAGCGCCGCGGTGCCGCGGCCGTGGGCGGCGAGCGCGGGCCGGGCGCGGACGGTGTAGGCGTGCAGCGCGGCGAGCGCGGGACGGCCGATGGGGACGATGCGCTGCTTGCCGCCCTTGCCGTCGAGCAGGACGGTGCGTTCGGTGTCGTCGACGTCGTCGACGTCCAGGCCGACCGCCTCGGAGATCCGGGCGCCGGTGGAGTAGAGCACCTCCAGCAGCGCCCGGTCGCGCAGCGGGCGTTCGCCGTCCGGCGGCGGGGTCTCGAGCAACCGCAGGACGTCGTCGACCGGCAGCGCCTTGGGCAGCCGTTTCGCCGGTGTCGGCGGCCGGACCTCGCGGGCCGGGTTGTGCTCGGTGAGGCCTTCGGCGTGGGCGAACTTGTGCAGCCCCCGCACGGCGACCAGCGCCCGCGCGGCCGACGACGCGGCCAGCGGCCGGTGCTCGCCGTCGCCTTCCCGCAGAGCCGCGCCGAAGGACGTCACGTGCGCGGCGGTGACGTCGGCGATCTTGGCGACGCCCCCGCCGTCCAGGTGCGCGGCGTACCGGCGCAGGTCACGGGCGTAGCTGTCCAGGGTGTTGCGCGCGGTCCCGCGTTCGACGACCAGGTGGTCGAGGTACGCGGCGATCACGCCGTCCGTGCTGCCCGCGGCTACCACGCCGGTCACCTTAGGCCGTGCGGGCACCGTGACCCGGGAGAAACCCCGTTCTCAGCTTCCCGCGGTTACCTTGGATTCATGGAGTCGGACCAGCTCCGGATCGGCACGGCCGAGCGGGAAGAGGCGGCGAGGCTGCTCGCCGACCACTTCGGCATGGGGCGCATCACGCCGGACGAGTACGAGACGCGGGTGACCGACGCCTACGCGGCGACGACCCTGGGCGACCTGCGGCCGCTGTTCGGCGACCTGCCGCAGCCGCACCCGGGTTTCTTCGGGCCGCCGCCGGCGTACGCGCAGCCGACGATGCAGCTGCCGATGTACGGGCCGCCGCCGGACCCGTACGCGCCGCCGGCCCCGATGCCGTACGCGCCGCCGATGCCGGTCCCCTACTCCTACCGGTCCAAGACCGTGGCCGGGGTGCTCCAGATCGTGCTGCCCTTCGGCGTCGGGCGGTTCTACACCGGTCAGGTCGGGCTGGCCCTGCTCCAGCTGTTCGTGGTGCTGGTGACCGGGATCGGCATCCTCTGGCCGATCATCGACGGCATCATGCTGCTGAGGGACGGCGGCCTGGACGCCCAAGGCCGCCCCCTGCGCCCCTGACCCCAGCGCCCCAATGTGGCGTTCGGTGCGTTGAACGCACCGAAGGCCACATTGGGTGCGTTGAACGCAACCAAGGCCACATTGGGGCGCTTGAGGCGGGTCAGGCTTGCTTGCGCTTGGCGAACGCTGTCGGGCGGTCTTCCCACGGGGCGTCCGCCGGGCGGGCCGGAGCTGCGCCCGAGAGCACCGCGTGCGCGGCCAGCACGCCGGACACCGTGGCGCCGTTCACCAGCTCGCCCGCCAGCGCCATCCGCACGGCCTCGGCGAGCGGGAACTTGCGGATGACCAGGTCCGCCTCCTCCTCGCCGAGCACGTCACGGTCCACATCGGACAGTCCGCGGGCCAGGAAGACCCGCACGACCTCGTCGGTGAAGCCGGGTGACGCCGCGACGTCGACCAGGGTCACCCAGTCCGCGGCGGCCAGGCCGGCCTCTTCGACGAGCTCCCGCTCGGCCGTGCCCACCGGGTCCTCGCCGACGTGGTCGATCAGGCCCGCCGGCAGCTCCCACAGCCGCTTCCCGAGCGGGTGCCGGTACTGGTGGATGAGCGTGACCTGCTGCTCGTCGTCGAGCGCGACGATCGCCACCGCGCCGAGGTGCTCGATCACCTCGCGGACCGCGGTGTCGCCGCCCGGCATCACGACGTCGTCGATCCGCAGGCCGACGACGCGTCCGATGTGGACGTCCCGGCTGGACGCGACGCTGAACTCGTGCTCGCCCGGCGCGCTCATCGGGCCGCCACGGGCGCTTCGGGCAGCTCGACCGGCAGCCGCTCGGCGACCTTGCGGTCCACGACGGCCTTGACGAACGCGCTGAACAGCGGGTGCGGCCGGGTCGGGCGGCTCTTGAGCTCGGGGTGCGCCTGGGTGCCGACGAAGAACGGGTGGACGTCGGCCGGCAGCTCGACGAACTCGACCAGGCGGTCGTCCGGCGACGTGCCGGAGAACACCAGGCCGGCGTCGGTGAGCTGCTTGCGGTAGGCGTTGTTCACCTCGTAGCGGTGCCGGTGCCGTTCGGACACCTCGGTGGTGCCGTACGCCTTGGCGACCTGCGAACCCGGCTTGAGCTTCGCCGGGTAGGCGCCCAGGCGCATGGTGCCGCCCATGTCCCGCTCCCCCGCGACGACGTCGCGCTGGTCGGCCATCGTCGAGATCACCGGGTGCTCGGTGTTCTCGTCGAACTCCGACGACCCGGCGTCGGCGATGCCGGCCAGGTGCCGGGCGCCCTCGATGACCATGCACTGCAGGCCGAGGCACAGCCCGAGCAGCGGCACCCCGCGGGTGCGGGCGTACTCGATCGCGCCGACCTTGCCCTCGATGCCGCGGATGCCGAACCCGCCCGGGATCAGCACACCGTCCACATCGGACAGCACGGACGCCGCACCGGACGCGGTCTGCGCGTCGTCGGAGGCGACCCAGACGATCTCGACCTTGGCGCGGTGGGCGAACCCGCCCGCGCGCAGGGCCTCGGTGACCGACAGGTAGGCGTCCGGCAGGTCGATGTACTTGCCGACGACCGCGATCCGCACGACCTCGCTCGGGTTGTGCACCCGGTCGAGCAGGTCGCCCCACACCGTCCAGTCGACGTCGCGGAACGGCAGCCCGAGGCGGCGGACGACGTAGGCGTCGAGCGCCTCGCGGTGCAGCACCTTCGGGATGTCGTAGATCGACCGCGCGTCCGGGCAGGCGATGACGGCCTCGTTGTCGACGTCGCACATCAGGCCGATCTTGCGCTTGAGGTCCTCGGGGATCTCCCGGTCGGCCCGGCAGACCAGCGCGTCCGGCTGGATGCCGATGTTGCGCAGCGCGGCGACCGAGTGCTGGGTCGGCTTCGTCTTGAGCTCGCCCGAGGGTGCCAGGTACGGCACCAGCGAGACGTGCAGGAAGAAGCAGTGGTCGCGGCCGACGTCGTGGCGGACCTGGCGGCAGGCCTCCAGGAACGGCAGGGACTCGATGTCGCCGACCGTGCCGCCGACCTCGGTGATGACGACGTCCGGCGTCTGGCCGGCCTCGTCGGGTTCGGCGGCCGCGGTGATCCGGGACTTGATCTCGTCGGTGATGTGCGGAATGACCTGGACGGTGTCGCCGAGGTACTCGCCGCGGCGTTCCTTGGCGATCACCTCGGAGTAGACCTGGCCGGTCGTGACGTTGGCCTTGCCGTCGAGGTCGCGGTCGAGGAAGCGCTCGTAGTGCCCGATGTCGAGGTCGGTCTCGGCGCCGTCGTCGGTGACGAACACCTCACCGTGCTGGAACGGGTTCATCGTCCCGGGGTCGACGTTGAGGTACGGATCGAGCTTCTGCATCGTGACGCGAAGCCCGCGCGCGGTAAGGAGTTGGCCCAGGCTCGAAGCCGTGAGTCCCTTACCCAGAGAGGAGGCGACGCCTCCGGTGACAAATACGTACTTGGTAGCCCGCGACTGAAGTCCCACGGGCCGCCAGCATATCCGAAACCTGAGGATCCGCTCGCTGCGCCATGCCCGAACGGCGTTTTGTGCCGTTGACCACGCGTCAGGCAGCCGCCTTGGCGAGTCGCAGCCGGGGCCGGCCGGTCAGCGCCTGGCTGCCCGGCAGGCGCCGCAGCACCTCGACGATCACGATCGTCAGCGCGATCGTGCCGAAGTAGATGAGCACGGTCAGCCAGGGCGCGCCGAAGCGTTCGGCCACGTGCGGGATCACCGGGCCGAGGAACGCCAGCGCGAGCGGGTGGACCAGGAAGATGCTGAACGACCGGTTCGCCGCCCAGGAGACCAGCCGGGCACCCCGGCCGCCCTCACGGCGCCGCGCGGCCCACCACGTCGTGAAGGCGTAGATCGCCGCGATGACCGTGAGGAACCACGGGATCAGGTACGGCTGGAACGGGTCGCTGGCCACCTGCGGGAACGTTCCACTGTGGACGGTCCGGAGGTAGTACCACTCGGTGCCGGCCAGCACCGCCACGAGCGCGCCGCCGAGCAGCAGCCGGTGCCGGCCGACCCAGGCGTGCACGGCCTCGAAGTGCATGGCCACCAGGGCGCCGAACAGCGTGTAGAACTGGTACGGCAGCACCGTGGCGTACAGGTGAGTGATCGTCTCGTAGCCGACGCCGAACGGCTGGTACGTCATGAACAGCGTGACGCCGACCTGCAGCACCGCGCTGCCCAGCAGCAGCCACTTGTGCTTGCCCTCGGTCGCCCGCAGCAGCTTCATCAGCACCGGGAACAGCAGGTACACCTGCATCGTCACCAGCAGGAAGTACAGGTGGTACCAGGCGCCGCCGGTGACGAGGTCCTTGAGCAGCAGGCGCATCGACGCCTCGAGAGAGCCCGGCTGCTGGGTGCCGGTGACCAGCGAGAACGCCCAGAAGAACATCGACCACGCGAGGTACGGCGTCGCGACCAGCGGCAGCCGCCGGCGCCAGAAGTCGCCGGGGGCGATCTCGCGGCCGCGGTTCTGGAACACCAGCACGAACCCGGTCAGCGCGAAGAACGCCTCCCGCGTGAAGTGCAGCGGCGTCTCGACGGCGTTGGCGCCGACGTCCTGCGCGAAGTTCGTCGCGCCGACCACGTGGATGAGGATCACGCAGGCGAACGTGACCAGCCGGAACAGGTCGATCTGGTGCAGGTACGGCGCTTTCCCACCCGGTCTCGGGATCCGGGAGGGAGCTTCGAGAGTGGCCTGGGCAGTCGTCATCGTGCCGCCGTTCCGGCACCGTCGTCGGCGTGGTTCACGTTGTCAGACTTGCCACCCATTCTGTGAATTTCCCATGAAGGCACTGGGAAGCGCCTGTTGGCGGAGGCCTGGCGGGCTGTTGGATATGCCACTCCCGCTCGCGGCGCGGGGACCCGTCGATCATGTTAATACGTAAGCTCTCCGGTACCGAGCGTGACCTTCGTCATCTCGCCGTGATCAGCGGGAAACATCCCGCTCGACCTCCTGCCGGACCGCCGCGAGCGCGTCGCGGAGTTCGGCGTGTCCCACCGAACCCAGGGCCAGCCGGAGGGCCTGCGGCACCGCCGGCGTCGTCGCGAACGGCTCGGCCGTGGCGACCGCGACCCGCCGCCGGGCCAGCGCCGCGACGATGCGGTCCGGCCGGGAGTCGCGGGCGAGCGGGAGCCACCGGAAGTACGACGTCGGGTGCCCGGTCCACGGAAGCCCGGCCAGCACCTCCGAGGCGAGGGCCTGCCGTTGTCGCGCGTCTTGACGCTTCCGGGCTTCCAAGCGCCCGACGGTACCGTCGTCGAGCCACCGGCGCGCGATGGCCGCGGTCAGGGCGGGCGTGTTCCACGTCGTGGCCCGGATCGCGCTCTCGAGCGCCGGGACGAGATCGCTCGGCGCGACGGCGAACCCGACGCGCAGCCCCGTCGCGACGCTCTTCGACAGCCCCGAGACGTAGATGGTGGTCTCCGGCGCGAGCATCGCCAACGGCGGCGGCGCGTTCTCGGCGAGGTAGGCGTATGACGCGTCCTCGATGATCGTCGCGCCGTGCCGCCGGGCGGTCTCGACGAGCCGCGCGCGCTGCCCGGCGGTGAGCACCCAGCCCAGCGGGTTGTGCAGGGTCGGCATCGCGTACACCGCGCGGACCCGGCGACGGCGGCACAGCCGGTCGAGCGCGTCGAGGTCAGGGCCGTCGGCGGTCACCGGCAGCGGGGCGAGGTCGAGCCCGAGCGTGCGCGCGAGCACCCGGAACCCCGGGTAGGTGAGGGCGTCCACCGCGACGACGTCACCGGCCCGCAGCAGCGCCATGGCCGTCACCGCCAGGCCGTGCTGCGCGCCGTCGACGATCAGCACGCGTTCGCGCCCGACGTCGAGCCCGCGCCGGCGCAGGTGGCGGGCGACGGCGGCCCGGTCCTCGGCACGCCCGCGATGGGGCTGGTAGCGCAGCAGCGCGTCGAGGTCGCCGGCCGTGGCGAGGTCCCGCAGCGCCTGGCGGAGCAGGTCGGCCTGACCGGGGATCGAGGGCGAGTTGAAGCTCAGGTCGACGGCGTCGGCGGCGACGGCTCGTTCGTCGGCGCCGTCGCCGGCGGCCAGGTCGCGGACGAACGTCCCTCGCCCCTGCTCGCAGCTGACCAGCCCCATCGCTTCGAGTTCGGCGTAGACGCGGGACGCCGTCACGACGGCGATGCCCTCGTCGGCCGCGAGCCGCCGGTGCGTGGGCAGCCGCGTCCCGGCCGGCCACTGCCCGCCGCGGATCTTCGCCGCGAACGCGTCCACGACGACCTTGTACTTCGGCACCCGCACGCCGCGATTGTAGGCAGGACAATTTATGGACTGTCCTGCCTTGGCCGTCTTAGCGTGCGGTCATGCACACCGCAATCCTGACCTTCGACGGCTACAACGAACTCGACTCGCTCATCGCGCTCGGCATGCTCAACCGCATCAAGGAGCCGGGCTGGCGCGTGTCGATCGCGAGCCCCACGCCGCGGGTGACGTCGATGAACGGCGTCACGATCGACGCCATGATCGGCCTCGAGGAGGCCTGCACGGCCGACGCCGTGATCGTCGGCAGCGGCTCGAAGACCCGCGAGGTCGTCGAGGACCCGGCGATCACGGCCGCGCTGGCCGGGCTCGACCCGGCCCGGCAGCTGCTCGCCGGGCAGTGCTCCGGCACGCTCGTCCTGGCCAAGCTGGGGCTGCTCGACGATGTGCCCGCGTGCACCGACCTGACGACGAAGCCGTGGGTCCTCGCGGCCGGCGTCGAGGTGCTGAACCAGCCGTTCTTCGCCCGCGGCACGCTCGCCACCGCCGGCGGCTGCCTGGCCTCGGCCTACCTCGCGACGTGGGTCCTTGCCCGGCTCCGCGGCCTCGAAGCCGCCGAGCACGCCATGCACTACGTCGCGCCCGTCGGCGAGAAGGACGAGTACGTCGAACGCGCCCTGCGAAACGTGACGCCCTACCTCGAGCCGGCCGCGATCTCCGCCTGATCGGTGCCGAAGAGGGACTTCAGCGTCACCTCGCGGTTGACTCGCACGTGCTCGACGGCTTCGGCGTGCGCACGGTCCGCGTCGCCCGACGCGATCGCTTCGTAGAGCCGGCGGTGCTCGTCGAGCAGCTCGGTCCAGTGCTCGTTCTGGCTCGTGAGCCAGCGGAGCCTGCCCTGCAACGGCTGCAGCATCGTGGTCAGCAGGGTGTTGCCCGCGAGGGCGACGATCTCGTCGTGGAAGCGCGAGTTGAGCACGGTGATCCGGGCCGCGTCACCGCGGGCCGTCGCGCGGGCGGCGTCGGCGAGCATCCGCTCGAGCCGCTTGAGCTCCGGCGCGCCCGCCCGTTCGGCGGCCCGCCCCGCGGCGAGTCCTTCGAGGGCCTCCCGGACGTCGAACAGCTCCTCGACGTCGACGCGCGCGAGCTGCCGCACGACGATCCGGCGCGCCGACTGCTCGACGAGGAAGCCCTCGGCCTCGAGGCTGCGGATGGCTTCTCGCACGGGCACCCTGGACACGCCGAGGTCTTCGGCCAGCTCGCGCTCGACCAGCCGGTCGCCCGGACGCAGGCGGCCGGTCAGGATCCGTTCGCGCAGCTCGTCGCGCACCCGCTGCCGGGTGGCCGCGAGAGGCTGCCGCTCGCTCGCCGTCGTCACCGGCTCCCCTCTCCTCAACAAGCTCGTAACACGAGTTTACGGACCGGAGGGTTGACGGCGGCGGACCTCGGGGTGATATTTGGGATGCCAAATTTTGGTATCCCAAATCGCCGTCGCTGCACTGTGACACGCGGGGCTCCGCCCCGGCCGGGGGCTCCGCCACCCGGAACCCCCGAAAGCATCCGTCGATCGGAGGCCCGCCTTGACCGCCGCCCCGCTCACCGAATCCCAGCAAGAGACGACCGCCCCGCCGGATCCCCGGCTCTGGAACGAAGACCTCGCCCCGGCGAAGGACCGCCGCTGGAAGGTCTACGACATCTTCGCGCTGTGGATGTCGGACGTGCACAACCTCGGCAACTACACCTTCGCGGCCGGCCTGTTCGTGCTCGGCCTCTCGGCCTGGCAGGTGTTCACCGCCCTGCTGTTCGGCTTCGTGATCATCTACGCCGGCATGAACCTGATGGGCCGGATCGGGCAGCGCACCGGCGTCCCGTTCCCGGTCGTCGCGCGGATCAGCTTCGGCACGTTCGGCGCCAACCTGCCCGCGCTGATCCGCGCGGTCATCGCGATCTTCTGGTACGGCATCCAGACCTACCTCGCGAGCGTGGCCATCACGCTGCTCGTGCTCACCATCGACCCTGGCCTGAAACCGTTGACCGAACACGGTTTCCTCGGCCTGCACGCGCTCGGCTGGATCTGTTTCATCGCGCTCTGGGCGGCCCAGGCGCTGATCCTGACCCGCGGCATGGAGTCGATCCGCAAGTTCCAGGACTGGTGCGGCCCGGCGATCTGGGTCGTGATGATCGCCCTCGCGGTGTGGATCCTCGCCGCCGGCCACTGGAACATCTCCTTCACCAGCAGCCCGAAGCAGCTGTCCACCGGCGAGCAGATCCGCCAGTGGTTCGGCGCGGCCGGGCTGATCCTGGCCACCTACGGCACGCTGATGCTCAACTTCTGCGACTTCTCCCGCAACGCCCCGGACCAGAAGACCGTGCGGCGCGGCAACTTCTGGGGACTGCCGATCAACTCGACGGCGTTCGCGCTGCTGTCGGTCGTCGTCACCGCGGGCAGCATGCAGGTGTTCGGCGAGGCGATCACCGACCCGGCCGAGCTGCTGGCCAAGGTGCACAACACGCCGGTGCTCATCATCGGCGCGCTGACCTTCGCCATCGCCACCATGGGCGTGAACATCGTCGCGAACTTCGTCTCCCCCGCCTACGACCTGGCGAACATCTGGCCGAAGCGGATCACGTTCACCATCGGCGGGATGATCAGCGCGGTCGCGGCGCTGTGCGTGCTGCCGTGGAAGCTGTACTCCTCGCCGACGGTGGTCAACTACTTCCTGGGCGGGCTCGGCGCGTTCCTCGGGCCGCTGTTCGGGATCATGATCGTCGACTACTACCTGATCCGGCGCGGCCAGGTCGACGTCGCGCAACTGTTCGTCGACGGCGGGAGCTATCCCCGGGTGAACCCGCGCGCGCTGGTGACGTTCTTCCCGACCGCCGCGCTCGCCGCGGTGATCGCGCTCGTGCCGTTCTTCGCCCCGGCCGCACCGTACTCGTGGTTCATCGGCACGGCCTCGTCGGCGCTGCTGTACTACGCGGTCTCGAGGAAGCACCGATGAGGATCGTCGTCACCAACTGCAACACCACCGAAGCGATGACGAAGGAGATCGAAGCCGGGGCCCGCGCGGCCGCGAGCCCCGGCACCGAGATCCTGGCGAGGACGCCTCGCTGGGGACCGGAGTCCGCGGAAGGCTGGCTGGACAGCTTCCTGTCCGCCGCGGCGGTGCTGGATCTGTTGCGCGGCCTGGAAGAGCCGTTCGACGCGGTCGTGCTCGCAGGCTTCGGCGAGCACGGCCGGGAGGGTGCGCGCGAGCTGCTGGACGTCCCGGTCGTCGACATCACCGAAGCGGCCGCGCACCTGGCCTGCCTGCTCGGCCGCCGCTACGGCGTGGTGACCACTTTGGACCGGACGTGCGGGCTGATCGAGGACAGCCTGCACGCGGCCGGCGTCGCGCAGAACTGCGTCACGGTCACCGGCGCCGGGCTCGGCGTGCTGGAGCTGACCGACGAACGCCGGACGGAGTCGGCACTGCTGACCGCCGGCCGTCGTGCGCGGGACGCCGGAGCGGAGGTCTTGGTGCTCGGCTGCGCCGGGATGACGGGCCTCGACCGGAAGATCTCGACGATGCTGGACATCCCGGTGATCGACGGCGTCGCCGCGGCGGTCCGGCTGGCGGAGTCGCTGGTGGCTCTGGGATTGAAGACGAGCCGCGCGGGGTCGTACGCGCGTCCGTTGGACAAGCGCCGCACCTGGCCGACCAATTGACACCCGCCTTGCCGGGACGTCAGAATCCCCCCAGCCGTACCGCCGCCCGGTGACGACGTGGGGATTCTGACGTCCCCGTGAAGGGCGGTCGAAGTGCGAAGGGTTCTGGGCGCGCTGGCGGTGTCGGCGAGCATGCTCCTGGTCCCGGTGAGCGGGGCGGCGGTGGCCGCGTCGCCACCGCACACCGTCATCACCGACGGGGCGAAGCTGGCGGGGATCAAGCAGGCGCTGCGCGGCGGCCACGCGTCCCGGGCCCAGCACGACGCGCTGAAAGTGGTGCTGGACAAGGCGAACACGGCGTTGACGGCCGGGCCGTGGTCGGTCATGGACAAGCCGGCCACGCCCCCGAGCGGCGACAAGCACGACTACCTGAGCCAGGCCCCGTACTGGTGGGCGAGTGAAAAGACCCCGGAGAACCCGCAGGGCTGCCCATACGTCAACAAGGACGGCCAGCGCAACCCGGAAGCCGACGCGATCACCGACCACACCTACCGGATGTGGGCCTGGGACGCGATGTACCACCTCTCGCTCGCCTGGTACTACACCGGCGACGCGAAGTACGCGAAGCGCGCGGCTCTGGACATCCGGACGTGGTTCCTCGACCCGGCCACCAAGATGAACCCGAACATGACTTTCTCGCAGATCATCCCGTGCCGGACCACGATCAGCGGCACCGGGATCATCGACTCGACGCAGTCGTTCAGCCAGCTGCTCGACACGTTCGCGCTGCTCGACAGCGGCGCCCCGGGCTGGTCCGGCAAGGACCGATCCGGCATCGGGGCGTGGCTCACGCAGTACCTCGACTGGATGCGGACGAGCCCGCAGGCGAAGCTGGAACTGGCCGCCACCAACAACCACGGCACGTTCCTCGACCTGCAGAACGCGACCATCGCGTCCTATCTGGGCCACCGCGACACCGCGCGGAAGATCGTGCTCGACGCGGAGAAGAACCGGTTCCCGGTGCAGTTCGCCGCCGACGGCAGCCAGCCGCTCGAGCTGTCGCGCACGATGTCGTGGCACTACGTCAACTTCAACCTCACCGCGTGGGGCCGGATGGCGGAGCTCGGTAAGAACCTCGGCATCGACGTCTGGAAGTACCGGGCACCGAACGGCGTGACCCTGCGGAAGGTCGTCGACCAGCTGATCCCCGGCGCGCTGCAGGGCGCCGCGGGCTGGCCGCACCAGCAGATCGGCGTGTTCGACCAGTCGATCGCGGCGGACATCTTCCACGCCGCGGCGGAGGAGGCGCACGACTCCGACGCGGCGGCCGCGTTGAAGCAGATGCCGCTGCCCGCCGGCGGCGACACGTGGCCGGTCCGGGTCTCCTGCTTCCCCCTGGACCCGCCCCTCAAGTAGGGCTGCGTTCGCTCGGTGCCCCACCCGCCTTGACTTGCTTGCGTGACGGGAACTGGCGCGCGGAGTGTCAGTTGCCGTTGGGGGCGCCGACGCCCGGCGCGGGGGCCGTCGCGTTGCCCGCGATGCCGTAGCGGCCCGCGGCGCCGTCGAGCTGTTCCTTCAACGCCAGCACCGTGCTCACCCGCCCGGCCGACGAGTCCACGTTGTCCACAGTGGACAGGATCGACGTCGCCGACGTGTCCGCGCGGACCACGCCCAGCGCGCCCGTCCCCTCGGCGGAACCGGCGTCGCCGGCCAGGACCGTGCCCGCGCCGCCGCGGTCGAGCTGCGTGGCGAACCGGGCGATCGTGGCCGCGCGGTCGCCCGCGCTGTCGCCGGTCGCCTGGCCGCCGGTCAGCACGACCGCCAGCTGCGCCGGCTTGACCTCCTGGCCCGCCTTGACGAACCCGCCGTCGGTGAGCCCGCCGATCGCGGCCGCCAGCTCCTCGCCCGAGGACTGCGGCTTCGCGGTGGTCTTGTCCAGCAGCAGCACCGAACCGAGCAGCGCGCCGGCGAGCGTGCCGGAGTCGCCCGCGGTCGGGAACTTCGACCCGGCGGGCTGCAGGCGCGTGACGACGTCGCGGAGCTGGTCGGCCTTCTCCGGGTCGGCGAACGCGGCCGTCAGCTGCACCTCACCGGTCACCGCGGCGCCGGACTGGCCGATCAGCTGCTTCAGCGCGTCCCGGTCGGCCGGGCGCGCGTCCTCGGTGGTCACGAGCACCACCGTCCGCTTGTCCAGTGCCCCGGCGACGACCTTGGGCCCCATCGCGCCGGCGAACGCGTCCGCGTCGGCCAGCCGGGCGTTGAGCGCGTTGCGCTGGGCTTCGAGGTCGGAGACCTGGCTGCCCAGGTCCTTCTTCTCCCCCGCCAGGCCGGACAGCAGCGTGCCGTTCAGCGCGGTCGAGCCGAGGACGACCCCGACGGCCAGCGCCAGGAAGCAGGCGGCGATGGAAACGACGTGGTAGCGCAGCGAAATCACGTGAACAATCCCTTGACCCAGGCGGCGAGCGAATTCCAGGTGTGCCGGAGCCAGTCCAGGTAGACCGAGCCCACGTCCGACACCAGCAGGGCCGCGGCGACCACCACGACCGCGGCGAGCACGAGCAGCACGACCGCGCCGATCGACACCCGGCTGCGGTGCAGCGTCGCCACCGCCTTCCCGTCGACGAGCTTCGTGCCGAGCTTCAGCCGGGTCAGGAACGTCGACGGGTTCGACCCGGACCGGCCGTGGTCGAGGAACTCGCGCAGGGTGGCCTGGAAGCCGACCGTGACGACCAGGGTCGCGCCGTGCGCGTCGGCCAGCAGCAGCGCGAGGTCTTCGGCGTTGCCCGACGCCGGGAACGTCACCGCGCCGATGCCGAGGTCCTGGATCCGCTCGACCCCCGGCGCGTGCCCATCGGGCTGCGCGGGCACCACGACCTCGGCGCCGCCGCGCAGCGTGGTCGTGCCGATGCCGGTGGGGTCGCCGACGATGATGTCGGGCGTGTAGCCCTGCACGCGCAGGGTGTCGGCACCCGCGTCGACGCCGACCAGCACCGGCCGGTGCTCGGCGATGTACTTCTTGAGCTTCTTGAGGTCCTCGGCGTGCCCGTTGCCGCCCGCGACGACCAGCACGTGCCGGTCGCGGATCGCGACCTTCAGCTCCGGCACGCCGACGCCGTCGAGGATCAGCGTGCGCTCACGGCGCAGGAACTCGATGGTGTTGGCGGAGAACGCCTCCAGCTGCGTCGACATCCCGGCCTTGGCCTCGATCATCTGGTCCGCGACGCTGTCGGCGGTCTGCTCGATGCCGGAGGCGACCTGGCGCTCGCCGACGTACACGACGCCGTCGTGCAGCCGCAGCTTCGTGCCGTCCTTGATGGTGCGCAGCAGTTCGCCGCCGACCGAGTCGACCAGCGGGACACCGGCCGCGACGAGGATCTCGGGACCCATGTTCGGGAACCGGCCGGAGATCGACGGCGACGCGTTGACCACGCCGGCGACCTCGGCTTCGACGAGGGCGTCGGCCGTCGCGCGGTCGAGGTCCAGCTGGTCGAGCACGACGATGTCGCCCGGACTGATCCGGCGCAGCAGCTCCCGGGTGCGGCGGTCGACCCGCGCGACCCCGGTGATCCCCGGGAGGGGTTCTTGGTTCCGCGTGAGCAGGCCGGTGAGCTTCATGTGGCCGATGGTGACAAATTTGCCCGTGGGACAACGGACGCCACGCCGTAGCAGGCGTGACTCGTTGTGGTGAGCCGGGTCGCGCATCCCCCGCGCGGGTCAGGCCTCCGACTCCTCCGAAAGTGACCCGAAACCGAGGTTCACCCAGGGGCTCGCCGGGTCCTGAAGGAGCTGGTGGTGGACCCGCACGGCCGCCGGATACCACTCGCCGAACTCGTCGTCCTCGGCGTGCAGCACGCGGCCCATGACGTACCCGGCCGACAGGTCGGCCCATGACTGGTGGTAGCGGCGCGCGAGCGAACCGGCTTCGAGCACCATCAGTTCCGCTGTCAGCGCGTCACAATAACCGGCCGCGAGACCCCACCGGGCGATGTTGACGGCGCGGCCCACGTCCCACGACAGCGCCGTCGTGACGAACCCGTCCGCGGCCACCAGGCCGTCGGCCCGCAAGCGCTGCTCGCAGCGCGACACCCGGCGGACGGTGTCCCGCAGCTCGGCGGCCTGGTCCTCGGCGTCGTTCTCCGCGCACCACCGGTCCACCAGCTCCACCCAGGTCAGCGGATCGAACTCGCCGCTCGTCAGGCCGTACTCGGCGGCGAACCGCAGGCGCAGCATGAGCACGAGGTTGCCGGGCGTCAGCGCGTAGCCGTCGCCGATGAGGTCAGCCATCGTCGCGCGCCAGCCGGGCGGGTCCGGCACGCCCCACCAGTCCCGCAGGCCCCGCACTTCAGCGACGTAGTCGTGGCGGCGCGCGTCGAGCACGTTCCACGGCGCCGCGTTGAGCACCGCCAGGTGCGCGCCGCAGGCCAGCGCGTGCGCGATCGGCCCCTCGAGGTGCCCGTACGGTGCGGTGATCAGCCGCTCGACCTGCTCTTCCAGCGGCGTGACGTCGTCCTTGTGCGCGTCCAGCCACGGTTGGAGGGTCGCGCCCGGCAGCCGCCACTCGCCGCGGGTGCCGCGGTTGAACACGACCCGCTCGTGCCGCCCGACGCCGTCGACCGCCCAGTCCAGCGCACCGCTCATGGCGACGACGTCCGAGCCGAGGTCGGGCAGCGCGCCGCGGGTGAAGACCTGCAGGAACTCGTCGCCGCCCGTCTCGAAGTAGACGTTGGGGAAGGTCTCCGCCCGCTCGTCGAGGATGCTGTGGGCGTCCACCCGCCGGATCGGGACGAACAGCTCTTCCCCGGCCAGCAGGCCGAGGTAGCGGTCGAGGTCGCCGTCGCGGCGGGCGGCGGCCAGCTGGGCTTCGACGTCGGCGGGCGGCGGCAGGATCACGGGGCGGCTCCCTCCGCTGGGCCGGTCAGCACGACGAGCTTGCCCGCCGTCCGGTTGTGTTCCAAGTCGTCGTGCGCCTGCCGGATCTCCGCCATCGCGTACACCTTCGCCGGGCCGAGGCTCGCTTCGCCGGCGGCGATCCGGTCGAGGTGACGCTGGAGGACGGAGGCGGGCAGGTCGTCCGCCTCACCACCATAAGCGGTCAACCGCACCCCGGCGGGAAGGTAGCCGATCGGATAGAAGTTCGAGATCGTCCACTGGTTGGACAACATGCCGGTGAAGCAGACGGTGCCGTGCACCCGGGTGGCCTTCAGGGTGTCCGGCAGGGTCGGCGTCCCGACGAGTTCGAGGGCCGCGTCGACCCCTTCGGGCGCGATCTTCCGGACCTGCTCCGCGACGTCGCCGTCGTCGAGCAGGGGGTGGTCGACGCCGTGGTCGCGCAGGACCGCGAGCCGGTCCGGCTGCCGGGTGGTGGCGAAGACGGTGGCCCCGAGGTCTTTCGCCAGGGCCGCGGTGGCGAACCCGAGCGCGGACGTCCCGCCGCGGACCAGCAGGGTCTGTCCTTCGCGCAGGTCCAGCCCGGTGGTGAGCGAGCCGTACGCGGTCTGCAGCGTCTCGGGGACCTGGCCGATGACTTCCCAGGGCAAAGCGCTTTCGAAGGGAATGACCTGGCTCTTCGGCACGACGGTGTATTCGGCGTAGCCGCCGGCGAAGGTGCGGCCCATCCCACCCATCATGGTCGCGACCTGCTGCCCGGGTTCGAAACCGTCACCGGCATCGACGACCCCGACCGCCTCGATGCCGGGCACGCGCGGGAAGGTGACGCCGTCGGCCAGGCCCAGACGGGTGTGCAGCTCGGACCGGTTGAGGCCGAATGCCCGGACGGCGATCCGCACCCACCCCGGTTCCGGCTCCGGCAGCGGGAGATCCGTCAGCTCGAGGTTCTCCACGGGACCGGGTTCTCGGAGTACTACCGCGCGCATCGCAGGTCCTTTCTTCGCTTGCGAACAGTCCGCACAACAACTGTCCGCGGGAGTAGTATTCCCGGAGTGAGCTTGTCCCGAGAACACGACGCCGCGTGGCGGGGGTTCCTGCGTTCGTCGGCGCTGCTGCTGAGGGTGCTGGACGCCGAGCTGCGAGCCGAGCACGGCATGACGCACCGGACGTACGACGCGCTGGTCCAGCTCTCGGAGGCGCCGGACCGCCGGCTGCGCATGAAGGAGCTGGCGGACGCGTTGGTGCACAGCACCAGCGGCTTGACGCGCGTGGTGGACGGCTTGGAGAGGGACGGCTACGCGCGCCGCGAGGTGGACCCGGCGAACCGACGGTCCACGCTGGTGGTCTTGACGCCCGCGGGGCTCGCGGCGCTGGAGAACGCGTGGCCGACGCACCTGCGCGGGGTTGAGCGCCACTTCGCCGGCCACGTCAGCCAGGAGCAGGCGCGAACGCTGGCGGAGGTGTTCCGCGGCATCACCGCGGACCTGGAGGACTGAGCGCACCCCCACCGCGATGTCCTGAATGACTCATTCAGGTCTTCGGAGGGCCCCGGCGGACCCGCCCCTGCGCCCTCCCGGGCCGCGAAACCAGCCCTACTTCTTCTTGCTGCCCCGCTTGGGCTTCGGGGCGGGTTCGGCCTTGGCCTTCTCCGCCGTGGCCAGCAGCTCCTCGGCGTGCGCGCGGCCCGTCTCCGTGTCGTCCATCCCGGCGAGCATCCGCGCGAGCTCGTTGACCCGCTCGGCCTGGCTCAGGTTCTTGACCCCGCTGCGCGTCACGCCGCCGCTGTGGCCCTTGTCCACCACCAGGTGCTGGTCGGCGAACGCCGCGACCTGCGGCAGGTGTGTCACCACCAGGACCTGGTGGGTCCGTGCCAGCCGGGCCAGCCGGCGGCCGATCTCGATCGCGGCGCGGCCGCCGACCCCGGCGTCGACCTCGTCGAACACCAGCGTCTGCACCGTGTCCGCGTGCGCGAGGACGACCTCGATCGCGAGCATCACCCGCGACAGCTCACCCCCCGACGCGGCCTTGTGCACCGGCAGCGGCGGCGCGCCGTCGTGGGCCCGCAGCAGCAGCTCGACGTCGTCGACGCCGTCCGGGCCCGCGTGCACCGCGCGGCCGTCGAGGGTCAGCGCGTGCGTGTCGCCGTGCTCGGCGGGACGCTGTTCGACCGTCACCTCGATCGCGGCCTGGCCCATCGCCAGGCCCGAAAGTTCGCGCGTGATCTCCGCCGCCAGTTCGGCCGCCGCCTTCTCGCGCGCGGCCGACACCTCGGCGGCGTGCGCGGCCAGCTGCCCCGCGAGCTGGTCGCGACGCAGCGCCAGCTCGGAGAGCGCCTCCTCCGACGTGTCCATCGACGCCAGGCGGCGCCGGGCGTCGTCGGCCCAGGTGAGCACGCCGTCGACGTCCGCCGCGTACTTGCGGGTCAGCCGCTTGAGGTCGCCCTGGCGCGCCAGCACCTTCTCCAGCAGCGCCGGGTCGGCGTCGAGCGTCTCGACGTAGTTGCCCAGCTCGGCCCCGACGTCGGTCAGCAGCACCGACGCCTCCTCGAGCCGCGGCGCCAGCTCGCGCAGCACGCCGTCTTCGGACGTCGAGAGCCGCCGGAGCGCTTCGGAGACCAGCCCCATCGCGCTCGGGACGTCCGGGTCGCCGTCCGGCGAGCCCGACAGCGCGACGTGCGCCTCGGACGCGGCCGCGCGCAGCTCGTCCGCCGCCGCGAGCCGCTTGATCTGGGCGGTGAGCTCGACGTCCTCGCCCGGTTCCGGCGCGACGGCGTCGATCTCGGTGAGTCCGTGCTTGAGCAGGTCGGCCTGCTGGGCCATCTCCCGCGAGCGGGTCGACCGCTCGGTCAGCTCGGCGATCACCGCCAGCCACTCGGACCGGACCTCGCGGTACGCGCTCAGCGGCTTCCCCACCGCGTCGCCGGCGAACCGGTCGATCACGTCGCGCTGCTCGCTCGGGCGCAGCAGCCGCAGCTGGTCGTTCTGCCCGTGCACCGCGATCAGCTGTTCGGACAGCTCCGCGAGCACGCCGACCGGCACCGACCGGCCGCCCAGGTGGGCGCGCGAGCGCCCGTCGACCGCGACGGCCCGCAGCGCGATGACGCTGCCGTCCTCGTCGACGTCGGCACCCGACTCGGCGACGATCCGTTCGGCGCCTTCGACGCCGGAGTAGGTGAACCGTCCTTCCACGAACGCCTTGAGCATCCCCGTCCGGACCTTGGACACCTCGGCTCGGCCCCCGGACAGCAAGTGCAGCCCGGTGACGACCATGGTCTTTCCCGCACCCGTCTCACCCGTGACGACGGTGAAGCCCGCGTGCAGTTCCAGCAGGGCGTCCTCGATGACTCCGAGGCCCTGGATGCGCATCTCGGCCAGCACGCCGCCTACCGTAGCGGCCCCCACCGACACTCTGCGCGCGCGGGACCCCGGCGAGTCGCCGATATGTTCGAATTCGAGTCGAATCAGCGGCGCGAAGCGCCTCCGTTGAGGGTGGTGGGGAGGAAGGCGGAGGGTCCCTTACTCACAGGGGCGGGCGTGCCGCTCGCGCCAGCTCTTCACCGGGAGCGAGAACTTCTGCACCAGCCGGTCGGTGAAGGGGCCGTCCCACAGCCGGACCAGCCGGACCGGGGTCTTGCCGCACGTCACGCGCACCCGGGCGCCCGGCGGCAGCTCGATGAGCCGGCCGCCGTCGCAGGTCAGGACCGCGGACGAGCCGTCGGGGTCGATCCCGACGGTGATCACCGAGTTCCGCGAGACGACCAGCGGCCGCGCGAACATCGCGTGCGCGTTGCTCGGCACCACCAGCAGCGCCTGGACGTCCGGCCAGATGATCGGGCCGCCCGCCGAGAACGCGTACGCGGTCGAACCGGTCGGTGTGGCGCACAGCACACCGTCGCAGCCGAAGGCGGACACCGGCCGGCCGTCGACCTCGATGAGCGCGTCGAGGACTCGCTCTCGCGTGCTCTTCTCGACGCTGGCCTCGTTGAGCGCCCACGTGCGGGCGACCTCGGCACCGTCGTGGGTGACCGTGACGTCGATGGTCATCCGCTCTTCGACCTGGTAGTCGCCGTCGACGACGCGCTGCACGGTGTCGGCCAGCGCGTCCGAATCGGCCTCGGCGAGAAAGCCGACGCGCCCGAGGTTCACGCCGAGCACCGGCACCCCGGCCGGGCGGGCCAGCTCGGCCGCGCGCAGCAGCGTGCCGTCGCCGCCGAGGACGAACACCAGCTCGACGCCGTCGGCGGGGTTGTCGTCGGGGTCGACGACCGTGCAGGACGACCCGACGCCGTGGCGGTCCGGGTTGATGAGCGCGCAGACGTCTTCCTCGATCACCCGGATCCGGATGCCGGCCTTGGCGAAGCGCGCCGAGACCTCGCGCGCGGCCTCGCCCGTCGCTTCGCGATCGGGGTGCACCATGAGGAGAACTTCACGTTCGGTGGTCATGCGGGCCCTTCCTCGACGGCGGTTCGGACGAGCCGCTCGGCCTCAGACCTGTCTACCGTGCCGACAGTGGACACAGTGGACTCGGCCACGTGTTCTTTCGCCAGCCACACGAAGTACTCGACGTTCCCGGACGGCCCGGGCAGCGGGCTCGCGGTGACGCCACGCAGCGCGAGGCCCAGCTTCGCGGCCTCGCCGATGACGGAGAGCACCGACTCGGCGCGCAGCTCGGGGTCGCGGACGACGCCGCCGCTGCCGAGCCGGTCCTTGCCCACTTCGAACTGCGGTTTCACCATCGGCACCAGGTCGGCGCCGTCGCGCGCGCAGGCGGCGAGCGCGGGCAGCACGAGCTTCAGCGAGATGAAGGAGAGATCACCGACGACGAGGTCGACCTGGCCGCCCAGGTCGTCGGGAGAGAGGTTGCGAACGTTGGTGCGGTCCATGACGACTACCCGTTCGTCCGTGCGGATCCGCCAGTCGAGCAGGCCGCGGCCCACGTCGGCGGCGATCACGGTCGTGGCGCCGTTCCGCAGGAGAACGTCGGTGAAGCCGCCGGTGGACGCGCCGGCGTCGAGGCAGCGCTTGCCCTCGACGCTCAGGTCCGTGAACGCTTCCAACGCGCCGAGCAGTTTGTGCGCGCCCCGGGAAGCCCAGCCCGGGTCGTCCTCGTCGCGGACGACGATGGGCGCGTCGGATTCCACGCCCGTGGCGGGCTTGCTCGCGACCATGCCGCGCACGGTGACCTTGCCGCCGGTGATGAGGGCTGAGGCCTGTTCACGCGACCGGGCGAGGCCGCGCCGAACCAGTTCCGCGTCGAGGCGCGCCCGCTTGGGCACCGTGGTCAGACCTTGTCGATGCTGGAGAGGGCGACCGTCAGCTCGGTGTGCACGGCGTCGAAGCGCTCGACGTGCTCCGCGAGCGGCAGCGCGTCGAGGTCGTCCAGGCCGGCGACGGCTTCGTCGATGCCGGCCCGCGGGTCGGTCTGCTGCGAGAACGCACCGGGCGGTGGGCCCGGCACGGGGTACGGGTGGTCCTGCACGGCACAAACGGTATCAGTCAGGCGAGCTTCGCCTTGGCGCGCTCGCCGAGTTCGGTGACGCCGGTCTCCCAGGCCGTGTGGCAGAGCGCGCGGAGCAGGTCCAAAGCGTCGCCCTCGCCGGTTGCTTCCAGGGTGTTGTTCTCCACGGTCACGGTCCAGCCCGGGCGCGGGCCGATCCTCAGGTCCTCGGCTTTTTCTTCGAGCGCCGTGAGGTCCTCGGCGAGGTAGGTGGCGCGCTCGGCCGGGATGGCCTCGATCAGCTGCTTCGGCGTCGCGACGCCCGACAGGACGACGAGCGAGTCGATGCCCGCGGCGACCGCGCCGGCGATGTCGGTGTCCAGCCGGTCACCGACGACGAGTGGATGCTCCGCACCGGCGGACTTCGCCGCGGTTTCGAACAGCAGCGGCTGCGGCTTCCCGGCGACGAGCGGTTCGACGTCGGTGGCGGTGCGCAGAGCGGCCACCATCGACCCGTTGCCGGGCAGCAGCCCGCGCTCGCTGGGCAGCGTGGCGTCGACGTTGCAGGCCACCCAGAGCGCGCCCGCGCGGATGGCCAGGCAGGCTTCGGCCAGCGCGGCCCAGGTGTTGTCCGGCGAGTGGCCCTGGACGACCGCCCGGACGCCGTCGCCGTTCTCCCGCACCGGTTTCAGCCCGGCGCCGGCGACCTCGGCGGCCAGCGACTCCGTGCCGACGACGAGGACCTCGGCGCCGGCCTCGAGGCGTTCCCCGAGCAGCTGGACCCCGGCCTGGGCGCTGGTGTGCACCTCATCGGCGCCGGCGGGCATGCCGAGGCCGGTGAGGTGGTCGACGACCTCGCCCGGGGCCTTCGACGCGTTGTTCGTCACGAACCGGACGGGCGTGCCGTGCTCACGCGCGGCCCGGACCGTCTCCGGGGCGCCCGGGATCACCCGGGCGCCGTGGTAGACGGTGCCGTCGAGGTCGAACAGGATCGCGTCGTAGGCCGCGAGCAGGGCGTCACTCATCCGCGTCTTCGGTGTCCTTCTGTTCGGTCTTCTCGGTGTTGTCGTTCTTTTCGTTGGCCAGCTCCGCGGCGCGCTCGGAGGCGTCGGTCTCGTCCTCCGCGTCGGCCTCGGCCGCGTTGAGGAACCAGCGGATGGCGTCGTCCTTGCGCCCGGCGGCCGCGAGGTTGTCGGCGTAGGCGTAGAAGAGCCGCGCGCTCCACGGATCGCGCTTCTCGGCCTTGAGGTCGTCACTCTGCAGCGAGACGACGGCGGCATCGAGCTGCCCGAGGTCCCGCCGCGCCCCGGCCGCGACGATCGCGAGCTCGACCTGGACGGCCTTGCTCAAGGTGGCCTTGTCGGCCTCCTTCGCGAGGTCGAGGGCGCGTTCGGGCCGGCCCAGCGCGCGCTCGGCGTCGGCGATGATGGCGATGTGGTCGTCGGTGCGGGTCATCCGCCGGACGGCCCGCAGTTCGGAGAGGGCCTCCGACCAGTTGCCGGCGTGGTAGGCGACCAGGCCGAGCGCCTCCCGCACGATCGGCACGCGCGAGGCCTTGGCCTTGGCGTACTTGGCGTGCTCGAGCGCGGCCTCGGGATCGCTGTCGATGAGGTTCCCGGCGGCGACGAGGTGCTTCCCGACTGTGTCGGCCAGACCCTTGGGAAGGGTCCTCAGCTCACGGCGGGCTTCCTCGTCGAGGTCGGAGAACTCGATGTCCTCCGGCAGCTCCGGCGCTTCGAGGAGCTCCTTGGCGAGGGCCTCGTCGTCGAGCGCGGACCCGACCTTGGGCCGCGGCTCACGCCAGCCCGCGGGACGGTCGCTGCCGCGCTTGTCCGAGCCCCGCTTGTCGGAACCCTGCTTGTTCGAACCGGCGAAGCCGCCGCCGGTCCGGGCACCGCGGTCGTCATCACGGCGCTGGTAGCTGCCGCTGCCGCCACGGGAGTCGCTGCCACGGTCGTTGTCGCGACGCTGGTAACTGCTGCTGCCACCGCTGCCACCGCGAGAGTCGCTGCTGCGGTCGCTGTCGCGGCGCTGGTAACTGCCGCTGCCACCGCTGCCACCGCGAGAGTCGCTACTACGGTCGCTGTCGCGACGCTGATAGCTACCAGTGCTGCCACGGGAGTCGTCGCGGCGGTCGCTGCCGCGGTCGTTGTCCCGGCGCTGGTAACCACCGCTGCCGCCACGGGAGTCGCTGCTGCGGTCGTTGTCGCGACGCTGGTAGCTACCGCTGCCACCGCGGGAATCGTCGCGGCGGTCGCTGCCTCGGTCGTTGTCCCGGCGCTGGTAGCTACCGCTGCCACTACGTGAATCGTCTCGACGGTCGTCGGAGCGGAAGCCGCCGGTGCGGCCGCCACGGTCGTCGCTTCCCCGGCCGCGGTCGCTCGAGCTGTACCCGCCGGTGCGGCTACCGCGGTCGTCGTCGCGACGGTCGCTGCCACCGCGGCCACGGTCGTCGGACCGGAAACCGCCGGTCTTGCCACCGCGGTCGTCGGACTTGTAACCACCGGTGCGGCTGCCACGGTCGTCGTCGCGCCGCTGGTACCCGCGCGAGTCGCCGCCGCGGTTGCGGTCGTCGGACCGGAAGCCGCCCGAGCGGCGGTCGTCGTCGCGGCGCTGGTAGCTGCCGCCGGAGTCCTTGCCGCCTCGGTCGTCCGAACGGAAACCACCCGAACGAGCACCGCGGTCGTCGTCGCGGCGCGAAGAGCCGCCGCGGTCCTCCCAACGGGGCTTGCGGTCACCGAACGACGCCTTGCCCTGGGGCCGGCTGCCGCCGGGACGGTCGCCGCGGTCGTCGGACCCGCGGCCCGAGCGCTCGCCACCACGATCCTCGTAGCGACCGCCGGAACGGTTGCCACCACGGTCGTCGAACCGGCCGCCACCCGAGCGGGCGGGGCCGCCGGAAAACTTGCTGCCGCCGCCGGGCCGGCCGGCACGGTCACCGGAGTCGCGGTAGCCGCCGCGGCGGTCGTCGCGGTCACCGGTGCGGCCGCTGTCACGGCTCTGACCTGCGTATCCTCCGCGCTGATCGCGGTCGCGGGGACCGTCGCCGCCGCGGAAGGGCTTGCCGCCGCCGCGGACTCCCTGGTCGTCCCGGCGTGGCCGGCCCGTGTGGGCGCTGTCGCGGCCGCCGCGGTCCTGCCGCGCACCGCGCCGGTCTCCTCCGGGTGCGTCCGACCGGCCCCGGGAGCCTTCGTCCCGGCGTGCCGACCGGCCGGACCCATCATCGCTTGAGTCTCGTCGACCGAACTCGGACACCTGGCCTCCTGCCGTGGAAAATCTTGTTCTGGACATACGCGTACGGCCCGCTAGGGCAGCCAACTGGCTATCCTAACGGGCCGTACGGAAGGTAAGTTCGGCGGTGTCCTACTCTCCCACAACCCTTCGGTTGCAGTACCATCGGCGCTATCAGGCTTAGCTTCCGGGTTCGGAATGGGACCGGGCGTTTCCCTGACGCTAAAACCACCGAAACACTACGAAACAACACACGCACCTGGCGTGGTGTTTCAGAACCGTAGAGTGGATGCGTAACACCTTCGTAGACAAGTCCTCGGCCTATTAGTACCAGTCAACTCGACAACACATTACTGTGC
>NZ_JBVHUL010000008.1:356362-427014 GCF_055565395.1 Amycolatopsis sp. NPDC028719 | reverse complement strand
TTCCGAACCCGGAAGCTAAGCCTGATAGCGCCGATGGTACTGCAACCGAAGGGTTGTGGGAGAGTAGGACACCGCCGAACTTACGTTGGGGAAGGGCCTGGGCCCGGTTGAGACGCGAGTCTCCCGGCCCGGGCCCTTTTCTCATGCCCGCATCCACTCAGCCCGACCGTCCAGGCACGCGAGCCGACCCTCCAATCACACGTGATGCCTCTCCAATCACACGTGATGCCTCTCCAATCACGCGAGATGCCTCTCCAATCACGCGAGATGCCTTCCCAGACACGCGAGATGCCTCCCCGATCACACCGGCGAAGCCGCAAGCCGGCTACGGCCGAGGTACCGGCCGGCTCCGCAGTGGGCTCGACAAGACCAGCGACGTCGTCGTCTCCCCGTACCGCTGCACCTTCTCGACCAGCTCCTCCAGTTCCGCGGTGCTTCGGCACAGCACCCGCAGGATCCAGCACTCCTCCCCGGTGACGTGGTCCGCCGAGACGACCTGCGGCAGCGGCAACACGACCGTCCGGAACCGCGGCGTGTCCAGGCTTCGCACCCGGGCCCGCACCATCGCTTCGATCGGCAACCCCAGCTTCGTCGTGTCGACGCGGGCCCCGTAGCCCGTGATCACTCCGCGCTCCTCGAGGCGACGCACGCGCTCCGTCACCGCCGAGCCCGACAGCGACACCCGGCGGCCCAGCTCCGAAAAGCTGAGCCGGCCGTCCGCCTGGAGGAGCTCCAGCAAGTGCCAGTCGACGTCGTCGAGGTCCACCGTGATTCTCCCAGTTGTGCAGGGCCGGAACGGGGAAATCCCCGGCCGGCCCGGGCTTCCACGCCGATTCTGCCCTGTGTCCGGACGCTCGTGACCAGCAGGATTCAGGGCATGACCACCGCACGCACGCTCACCGTCCCCGCGCCGGCTCCCGAAGCCGCCATGACCTACTTCGGCGCCGAACTCGCCTTCGAGGTCGATCCCGACGATCTCGTCCGCGACCTCGAAGCCGGTCACACCGACGGCTACGTGATCGTCGAGACGCGGGCCGAAGAGGTCTACGCCCAAGCCCGCATCCCCGGCGCCATCAACCTGCCCTACCGGGACATGACGGCCGAGACGACGGCTCACCTCGACAAGCAGCTCGTCTACGTCTGCTACTGCGAGAGCATCCACTGCAACGCCGCCACCAAGGGCGCCCTCAAGCTCGCCGAGCTCGGGTTCAAGGTGAAACGGCTCTCCGGCGGCATCACCGCCTGGATCGCCGCCGGCTACCCCGTCGAAGGAGCCGGACAAACAGCCGGGATCCGCTGCGCCTGCTGAGCCACCTACCCTGAAAAGCGTGACACGACTGCTCATCATCCAGCCGGACGCGTCGGACCCGCTCGGCCCCCTCGGCGACTGGCTCGCCGACGCCGGCGCGGAGCTCGACCTCCGGCTGCTGCCGAAGGACGACCTGCCCGCGGACCCCCACGGCTACCAGGGCGTCGTCTGCCTCGGGGGCGGAATGGCCGCGGAGGACGACGCGGAACACCCGTGGCTCGCCGACGTCCGGCGCCTGCTGGCGAAAGCCGCGACGAAGAGGATCCCGACCCTGGGCATCTGCCTCGGCGCCCAGCTGCTGGCCGTCGCGACCGGCGGCCGCGTCGAGCCCGGGACGGACGGGCCGGAGGTCGGTCCGCACCTCGTCGCCAAAAAGGACGCGGCGTGGACCGACCCGCTCTTCGCCGAGCTGCCGCTCATGCAGGACGTCCTGCAGTTCCACACCGACGCGATCACCCGGCTCCCGCCCGGCGCCGATCTGCTCGCTTCCGCGCCGCTGTACCAAAACCAGGCCTTCCGGTTCAACCGTTGTGTCTACGGTGTCCAGTTCCACATCGAGACGACGCCCGCCGTCGTCGAGAGCTGGGCCGCCGACGAGCCCGAGATGGCGGAATTCGCCCGTCCGGGCTCACTCGACCACGACGCGCTGATCACCGTGCACACCGACATCGAAGAAACCTGGCGCCCGTTCGCGCAACGGTTCGTCCGGTTGGCCGCCGGAGAGCTCCGGCCCGCCGCCGACAGTCAACGCTCCTTACCACTGGCTTAACGCCTGGGATCACAATCAGCAACAGCCTGTTAACGCCAGGCGTCACCCGTCAGGTACCTTGCGGAAGGAGTCCCCACAAGGGTTCGGAGGTCGGGGTGGAGCCCTCGTTGCTGGTCGTGATCGTGGTAGTCACGGCCTTGGTTTTCGATTTCACGAACGGGTTCCACGACACCGCGAACTCGATGGCGACGTCGATCGCGACCGGGGCCCTCAAGCCCCGCGTGGCCGTCGCGATCTCGGCGGTGCTGAACCTGGTCGGCGCGTTCCTGTCGGTGGAGGTCGCGAAGACGATCTCCAGTGGTCTGGTGGACGACACGAAGATCGGCCCGTCGGTCGTCTTCGGCGGGCTGATCGGCGCGATCGTCTGGAACCTCGTGACGTGGTTCGTCGGCCTGCCGTCGAGCTCGTCGCACGCCCTGTTCGGCGGCTTGATCGGCGCCACCTGGGTTTCGGCCGGTGCCGACTCGGTCCACTTCGGAAAGATCGTCGAAAAGGTGCTCGTCCCGGCCGCGGCGAGCCCGGTGATCGCCGGCGTCGTCGCGATGCTCGCGACGTACTTCGTCTACCGCTTCCTCGTCCGCGGCCGCCCGGCCACGCGCGGGTTCAAGGTCGGCCAGGTCGTCTCGGCGTCGCTCGTCTCCCTCGCCCACGGCACCAACGACGCGCAGAAGACCATGGGCGTCATCACGCTCACGCTCGTCACCGCCGGCAGCCTGCCCGCGGGCGCATCGCCACCCTTCTGGGTGATCATCAGCGCCGCCTGCGCCCTCGCGCTCGGCACCTACCTCGGCGGCTGGCGCATCACGCACACCCTCGGCAAGGGCCTCACGGACATCGAGGGCCCGCAGGGCTTCGCCGCCCAGACGAGCTCGGCGCTGGTCATCCTCGTGTCGTCCCGGCTGGGCTTCCCGCTGTCGACGACGCACGTGTGCTCCGGCGGGATCGTCGGCTCCGGCGTCGGCCGCCGGGAGGCCCCGGTGCGCTGGCGGATGGCGGGCCGGATGGTCCTCGCGTGGCTCTTCACGCTGCCCGCGGCGGCGATCGTCGGTGCGATCTCCGGCAAGATCGCCTCCCTCGGCACCGCGGGCACGATCGCCGTCGGCGTTGTCGGGATCGGTGTGGGGGCCGGGATCTGGTTGCTGTCCCGTCGGCACCCCGTCACCGCACACAGCTTCCAGGTCCCCGAGCCGACGCCCGCCGGGACCGAACCGGGCCGGCTGGCCGCTTGAACCCGGTCGCCCGGGATACGGTGGTTCGTGATGGCAGACCGCGCGCGTTCGACCGCTTCGGCGGCGAGGTACGGCTTCACCGATGCCCGTGCCGAGGGTCAGTTGCGCGCGGCCGGCTGGTGGGACGACGGCGGTCCGGTCGAGGCCGCCGCCGACGTCCTCGCGGCGTTGTCCCGCACCGCGGACCCGGACCTCGCGCTGCGCGGGATCGACCGCATCCGCGAGGCCGACGAGGGTGAGTGGACCCGGCTCGAAGAGCAGCTGCGCGCCCACCGGACCTTCCGCGGCCGCTTCCTCAGCGTGCTCGGGACGTCGAGCGCGCTCGCCGACTTCCTCGCCGCGAACCCGGAGCAGTGGCAGTCGCTCACGAGCGACAAGTGCACGGACTCCGCCTGCTACCGCGAAAACCTGCGCGCGTCGCTCGTGCGTGAAGACGGTTCGGTCGTCACCGGCCTCGAAGCCGAGCAGGCCCTCAAGATCGCCTACCGCGGCCAGCTGCTCGGCATCGCCGCCGCCGACCTGGGTCACCTCGTCGAGGCCGGGCTGGAGCACCCGGGCTACGCCGAGGTCGCGGCGCAGCTGACCGAGCTGGCCGAGGCCGCGCTCGCCGCCGGGCTCGCCGTCGCCGAAGCCGAGGCCGGTGCGCCGGCCGAGGGCACCCTGGCGATCATCGCCATGGGCAAGTGCGGCGGCCGGGAGCTCAACTACGTCAGCGACGTCGACGTCATCTTCGTCGGCGCCGACGACCTCGGCGTCGCGACGCGGCTGGCCAGCACGACGATGCGGGTCGTCGGGAAGGCGTGCTTCGAGGTCGACGCCGCGCTGCGCCCCGAAGGCAAGGCCGGCGCGCTCGTCCGCACCCTGGAGAGTCACCAGGGCTACTACCAGAAGTGGGCCAAGACCTGGGAGTTCCAGGCCCTGCTCAAGGCGCGCCCGGTGGCGGGTGACGCCGAGCTCGGCCGGCAGTACGCCGAGATGGTCGCGCCGCTGGTGTGGTCGGCGGCCGACCGGGACAACTTCGTCGGCGAGGTGCAGCAGATGCGCCGTCGCGTCGAGGGGCACGTGCCGTCCGAACACGCCGAACGCGAGCTCAAGCTGGGCCGCGGCGGGTTGCGGGACGTCGAGTTCGCCGTGCAGCTGTTGCAGCTCGTGCACGGCCGCGTGGACGCCGACCTCCGCTCGCCGTCCACGATGGACGCGCTCGCCGCCCTCGGCGAAGGCGGCTACGTCGGCCGCCAGGACGCCGCCGAGCTCGGCGCGTCGTACGAGTTCCTGCGGATGATCGAGCACCGGCTGCAGCTGCGGCGGCTGCGCCGGACGCACCTGTTCCCCGCGACGTCGGACACCGACGAGCTGCGGATCCTGGCGCGGGCCAGCGGGATCAAGGCGAGCGGCGGCAAGAGCCAGGGCGAGGCGCTGCTGGCCGAGTTCCGCAAGCACGGCAAGGGCATCCGGCGCCTGCACGAGAAGATCTTCTACCGGCCGCTGCTGCAGTCCGTCGCGAACGTGCCGACCGAGGCGCTGCGCCTGACCACCAAGCAGGCCGCGAGCCGGCTGGCCGCGCTCGGCTACACCGCCCCCGACGGCGCGCTCCAGCACATCAAGGCCCTCACTTCCGGCGTCTCGCGGCGCGCCGCGATCCAGCAGGCGCTGCTGCCGGTGCTGCTCGACCTCCTGGCCGACACGCCCGACCCCGACGGCGGGCTGCTGTCGTACCGGAAGGTGTCCGAGGCGCTCGAAGACACCCCGTGGTACCTGCGGGTGCTGCGCGACGAGGGCACGGTCGTGGAGAACCTGGCGGCCCTGCTCGGCACGTCCCGGCTGGTGCCGGACCTGCTCGTGCGCGCGCCGGAGGTGCTGCGACTGCTCGGCGACCCGGCCCGGCTGCTGGGCCGGACACCCGCCGAGGTGGCGACGTCGCTGCGGGCCGCCGTCCGGCGTCAGCCCGGGTTGAACGCCGCCGTCGCGGCCGCGCGTTCCCTGCGGCGGCACGAGCTGCTGCGGATCGCGTGCGCCGACCTGCTCGGCCTGCTCGACGTGCCCGCGGTGTGCGAAGCGCTGTCCAGCGTGTGGGTGGCCGTGTTGCAGGGCGCGCTGGCCGCGGCGTTCCGGCAGCGCCAGGCGGAGCTGGGCCGTACGCCGGCGCGTATCGCGGTGATCGGGATGGGCCGGCTCGGCGGCGCCGAACTCGGCTACGGCTCCGACGCCGACGTCCTCTTCGTGTGCGAGCCGTCCGAAGGGGTCTCGGACGCCGACGCGGTGAAGTTCGCTTCGTCGGTCGCGGAGACCGTCCGGAAGATGCTGGGCGCGCCGAGCTCGGACCCGGCGCTGGAGGTCGACGCCGACCTGCGGCCGGAGGGCCGGAGCGGGCCGCTGGTGCGGACGCTGGAGTCGTACCGCGCGTACTACGCGCGCTGGGGCGAGGTGTGGGAGGCGCAGGCGCTGCTGCGCGCCCGGTTCGTCGCGGGCGACGACGACCTCGGCGAGCGCTTCATCGCGATGATCGACCCGATCCGCTACCCCGAGGGCGGCCTGGACGCGACGAAAGCGCGCGAGATCCGCCGCATCAAGGCCCGCGTCGAGACGGAGCGGATGCCCCGCGGAGCCGACCCGACCCGCCACACGAAACTCGGCCGCGGCGGCCTCGCCGACGTCGAGTGGACGGTCCAGCTCCTGCAGCTCCAGCACGCTTGTACGGTTCCGGGGCTGCGGACGACGTCGACGCTGGACGCGCTGGCCTGCCTGCCGGAAGCGGGTCTGGCCGAGCAGTCCGAAGCGGACTCACTGCGCGAGGCGTGGCTGCTGGCGACCCGGGTGCGCAACGCGGGGATGCTGGTGCGCGGCAAGGCCGTCGACGAGGTGCCGGGCGGGGGTCGCGACCTGGCCGCGGTGGCGCGGGTCCTCGGCCAGTCGGCCGCGGACGACCCCGGCGAGTTCCTCGACACGTACCGTCGCCTCACCCGGCGGGCGCACACCGTGGTGGAGCACCTGTTCTACGAGGCTTGACCTACAGTGGGGTTCGTGACTGAACGCGAGCCGTTCCGGACCCGGATCAAGGTCCGGCACTACGAGCTGGACACCCTGGGCCACCTCAACCACGCCGTCTACCACTCGTACGGCGAGGTCTCCCGCCTCGAGCTGCTCGAAGCGGCGGGCGCGCTGAAGGGACTACCCGGCGTGGCATCGGTGCTGCTGGAGACGCACGTGGTGTTCCGCCGCGAGCTGCGCGCGGGCGACGAGGTCGACGTGACGTGCGACGTGAAGTTCGGCAGCGGCAAGACGTTCTCGATGGACTCGAACATCTACAAGGCCGACGGGACCCTGGCCGCGGAGATCACCTGCACGATGGGGCTGATGGACCTGGAGATCCGGAAGCTGGTGGCGGACCCGCGCGGGAAGTTCGAAGCCGCGGGCGCGGACCTGAAGCTGCTGTCGACCTCGGAATGAGAAACGCCGGCGGCGAGGGCTGTTCGCTCCTCGCCGCCGGCGTGCCCGTGGCTGTACTAGGCGATCACACGTCGTAGTACAGGGCGAACTCGTACGGGTGCGGGCGCAGCCGCAGCGGGTCGATCTCGTTCTCGCGCTTGTAGGAGATCCACGTCTCGATCACGTCCGGCGTGAAGACGCCGCCCTCGAGGAGGTAGTCGTGGTCGGCCTCGAGGGTGTCCAGCACCGTGCCGAGGTCGCCCGGGACCAGCTTGACGTTCTTGGCCTCCTCGGGCGGGAGCTCGTAGAGGTCCTTGTCGATCGGGTCCGCCGGCTCGATCTTGTTCTTGATGCCGTCGAGCCCGGCCATCATCATCGCCGAGAACGCCAGGTACGGGTTGCCCGAGGAGTCCGGGCAGCGGAACTCGGCGCGCTTGGCCTTCGGGTTGTTGCCCGTGATCGGGATGCGGACGCAGGCCGAGCGGTTGCGCTGCGAGTAGACCAGCGAAACCGGCGCCTCGAAGCCCGGCACCAGGCGGTGGTAGGAGTTCACCGTCGGGTTCGTGAAGGCCAGCAGGCTCGGCGCGTGCTTGAGCAGGCCGCCGATGTAGTGGCGCGCGGTGTCCGACAGGCCGGCGTAGCCCGACTCGTCGTGGAACAGCGGCTGGCCGTCCTTCCACAGCGACTGGTGGCAGTGCATGCCCGAGCCGTTGTCGCCGGCGAGCGGCTTCGGCATGAACGTCGCCGTCTTGCCCGCCGCGAACACCGTGTTCTTCACGATGTACTTGAACAGCTGCAGGTCGTCGGCCGCGTGCAGCAGCGTGTTGAACTTGTAGTTGATCTCGGTCTGGCCGGCGGTGCCCACCTCGTGGTGCGCGCGCTCGATCTCGAAACCGGTGTTCGTCAGGTTGCGGACGATGTCGTCGCGCAGGTCGGCGAAGTGGTCGACCGGCGGGACGGGGAAGTAGCCGCCCTTGAACTTCGTCTTGTAGCCCTGGTTGCCGCCGACCTCGTCGGCGCCGGTGTTCCACCAGCCCTCGATCGAGTCGATCTCGTGGAACGAGGCGTGCTCGGCGGAGTCGAAGCGGACCGAGTCGAAGATGTAGAACTCGGCTTCGGGGCCGAAGTAGACGTTGTCCGCCACGCCGTACTCGGAGATGTACTGCTCGGCCTTGCGCGCGATGTTGCGCGGGTCGCGGCTGTACGCCTCACGGGTGAACGGGTCGTGCACGAAGAAGTTGAGCGCGAGCGTCTTCGCCTTGCGGAACGGGTCGATCCGGGCCGTCGCCGGGTCCGGCAGCAGCAGCATGTCGGATTCGTGGATGGACTGGAAGCCGCGCACCGAGGAGCCGTCGAACGCGAGACCCTCTTCGTAGGCCTCGTCCGTGAAGGCCTTCGCGGGGACCGTGAAGTGCTGCATCACGCCGGGCAGGTCGCAGAACTGGACGTCGATGACTTCGACGTCCTCATCGGCGATGAGGCGCTGGATGTCGTCTGGAGTAGTGGGCACCCTCGGTGACTCCTTCTCGTTCGAGCTCGTACGGCAGTGCTCTCTTCGGCTCACGCTAAGAGGGCGGTGTTGCCCGACCGTCACCCGTATGTTTCGCGGGTGTTAACGGGTGGGTGGATACCGGCTATCCGACCAGGGCGGATGTGGTCCGCGCCACCGGCATACCCTGGATGGGTGGCGAGATGGACCGGTGAATGGCTACCCGGCACCGGCGAGGGCCGGCAGGACGCTGATCAGCGCGAGTCGCGCTGGCCGGGCGAGAAGTTCGGTTTGCCCGAATCGGGCGTGGGCTCGGCGGCGAGCGGGGGCGCGCGGTTGCTCGGGCTGGTCGTCGACCTCGTCATCGCGGCCCTGGTCACGGCCATCTTCCTGCACCCCAGCCTGCAGGACCCGGTCGCGATGCAGAACTTCAACCTCTGGTCCGGCGGCGTGTGGGCGGTCATCTCCGTCGTGTCCGCCGGCTTCTTCGGGTTCACCCCCGGGATGGCCGTCGCCGGCATCCGCGTCGCCCGGCTCGACGGCGCCGCGCTGGTCGGCCCGCCGCGCGCGCTGGTCCGGGCGGTGCTGACGTTCCTGATCATTCCGGCGGCGGTCCGCAACGCCGACGGCCGCAGCTGGCTCGACCGGCTGACCGGCACCGTCGTCATCCGGATGCGCTGACCGCACCCACGAGAAAGGCCCCGTCCGGCGCGGACGGGGCCTTCGTCGTCGGGGCGGGTCAGCGACGACGGATCGTGCGCTGGACGTTGCGCATCTTCGCGCCGGCCGGCATCGGGCCCTTCGGCATCGCCGCGCCGCGGTTGCCGAGCGCCGCCAGCTTCGCCTCCAGCGCGTCGACCTGGGCCGGCTTGAGGTTGCGGGGCAGCTTCATCAGGAAACCCTGGAGCTTCTTCAGCGGGATCTGGCCCTCTTCGTGGCCGATCGTCACGTCGTAGATGGGCGTCTCACCGACCAGGCGGGAGACGCGCTTCTTCTCCTGGGCGAGCAGCGTCTTGACGCGGTGCTGCGCGCCCTCGGCGACGAGCACCACGCCCGGGCCGCCCAGCACGCGGTGCACGGCGTCGAGCTGCGTGGTCGCCGCGACGGTCGGCGTCACCTTCCACTTGCCGCGGAGGTTCTCCAGCGCCCACGCCGCGGCGCCGGGCTGGCCGTCGGCCTTCGAGTAGACGGTCTTCTGGACGCGCCGGCCGAAGATGATCATGGCGACCAGGGCGCCGAGCACCAGGCCCAGGGGCAGCAGCACCCACTGCGCGTCGAAGAAGAAGCCGACCCCGAACAGGACGCCGGCGACGACGACGATCGACCCGACCATCCACGGGATGAGCCACGGGTCTTCCTTGCGCTGCATCTTGAAGGCCTCGAAGAGCTGGCCCCGGCGGGCCTTGCTCGCCGCGCGCTTCTCCTTCTTGGCCTGCTTGGCCGCTTCCTTGTCCTGCTTACCCGCCATATGACCAGGATACGGCCGCGTGCCCCTGCCCCGATTCCCCGTCCCCCTCTGCGAGGATGCCGGACGTGACCGGCGTACTTTCACCCAAGAGCCTGAACCGTTTGCTCGATGGTCTCGACCAGGAGCAGCGCGCCGCCGCCAGTGCCCCACGGGGGCCGGTCTGCGTGCTCGCCGGGGCCGGCACGGGCAAGACCCGCACCATCACCCACCGGATCGCCCACCTCGTCCGGTCCGGGCACGTTTCCGCCGGTCAGGTGCTCGCCGTCACGTTCACGACGCGGGCCGCGGGGGAGATGCGGACGCGGCTGCGCGGCCTCGGCGTCGAGGCCGCGCAGGCCCTGACGTTCCACGCCGCCGCCCGCCGCCAGCTGCGCTACTTCTGGCCGCGCGTGGTCGGCGACCGGCCGTGGGACCTGCTGGAGAACAAGTTCCGCTACGTCGGCCAGGCCGCGACCCGGGCCAAGCTCGGTACCGAGACCGAGGTCCTGCGCGACCTGGCGAGCGAGATCGAGTGGGCGAAGGCGTCGCTGATCAGCCCGGACGACTACCCGGCCGTCACCGCGCGCATCCAGCGCGACATCCCGGCGCCGGCCGCGCAGATCGCCCAGGTGTACCGCACGTACGAAGAGCTGAAGAACGCCGCGCAGGTGCTCGACTTCGACGACCTCCTGCTGCACACGACGGCGGTGCTCGAAGAACACGGCGTCGTCGCCGAGGAGTTTCGCGACCGCTACCGCTGCTTCGTCGTCGACGAGTACCAGGACGTCACGCCGCTGCAGCAGCGCCTGCTCGACGCGTGGCTCGGCGGCCGCGACGACCTGACCGTCGTCGGCGACGCCAACCAGACCATCTACTCCTTCGGCGGCGCGTCGCCGAAGTCGCTGCTGGAGTTCACGCGGCGCTACCCGGACGCGACGGTCGTCCGGCTCGAGCGCGACTACCGGTCGACCCCCGAGATCGTCTCGCTGGCGAACCGGGTCATCGGCGCGGCGCGCGGGCGGCCGGCGGGTTCGCGGCTGAAGCTGATCGGCCAGCGCGCGCCGGGGCCGGAGCCGCGCTTCGCCGAGTTCGACGACGAGGCGGTCGAGGCCGAGGCCGTCGCGCGGCGGGTCCGCGAGCTGCTCGACGGCGGCGTCGCGGCGAGCGAGATCGCCGTGCTGTACCGGGTGAACGCGCAGTCGGAGGCGTACGAGTCGGCGCTGACCGAGGCCGGCATCCCGTACCTGGTCCGCGGCGGCGAGCGGTTCTTCAACCGGACCGAGGTCCGGCAGGCGATGTCGGCGCTGCGGGCCGCGAGCGGCGACGGCAGCTCCGACCTGGTCACGACGGTGCGCTCGGTGCTCGCCCGCGTCGGGCTCACCGAGTCGCCGCCGGCGGGTGGCGCGGCCAAGGAACGGTGGGACGCGCTCCTGGCGATCGTCGAGCTGGCCGAAGAGCTGGCTTCGACGGTCGAGGACGCGGACCTGCCGCGCTTCAACGCCGAGCTCGACCAGCGCGCCGCGGCCCAGCACCCGCCGACGGTCGAGGGCGTGACGCTGGCGTCGCTGCACGCGGCCAAGGGCCTGGAGTGGGACGCGGTGTTCCTCGTCGGCCTGGCCGAGGGCACGATGCCGATCCTGCACGCCGGCGACGACGAGGCGGCGATCGAAGAGGAGCGGCGGCTCTTCTACGTCGGCGTGACGCGGGCCCGCGAGCACCTGTGGCTGTCGTGGGCGCTGGCCCGCACGCCGGGAGCGCGGCGCAACCGGCGGCGCAGCCGTTTTCTCTACGGCCTGATCCCGGAGGACCACCCGGCCGCCCGGGCGGCGCGCACCCAGCAGAAGCCGGCGACGCCGGTCAAGACGCGCTGCCGCGTTTGCGGCGGGCCGCTGCTGGAGACCCTCGACGTCAAGCTGGGCCGCTGCGGGAAGTGCCCGTCCACGGTGGACGAGGGGCTGCTGGAACGCCTGAAGTCCTGGCGCGGCGACCGGGCCCGCGAGCTGAAGGTGCCGGCGTTCGTCGTGTTCACCGACGCGACGCTGATGGCCATCGCCGAGCAGCGCCCGGTGGACGAGGCGGCGCTGGTGTCGATCTCGGGGATCGGCGCGACCAAGCTGGAGCGGTTCGGCACGGAGATCCTCGGCGTCGTCCGGGCTTCGGTGGAGTAGTGCTGTCCGGTGCGGTGCCGCCGGGTCGCATCACCCGGGTGGCGGTGTCGCGCGATGTGGTGTTGACCGCGTCCGGACCATGATCGACGCGGCGAACCCGCTGCTCAGGGCCGATCTTCGTATCTTCGAGGATTTTCCGGTTAATTGAGTTGCCCCGGTGTGGTGGGGGGCAATAACCTGCCAGTACCGAGCCCGAAGGGCTCGCCTGGGGATCCACGTGACAGCGCCGCTCGGCGGCAGTGTGTGCAGAGTACAGAAGGAGGTGCCGGTGAAATGATCAACACCATGACGCTCACGAATCCGGGCACCCGTCTGTCCTGCGCCGCGGAAGTCGCGGTTGCTCAGCGCCCGGGCACCGGTGTGTCCGTGAGCGCGCACGGGGTCAGTGGCATGCGGCGCGTCGAGCGTCGTTGGGCCACCGGTGTCGTCGTCTTCGGGACGCAGGGCGTTCTCGCCGCGTACCCGCAGGCTGATCTGCCGACCATCAAGCAGTTCCGTGTTCCGTCGTCGATACGGGAGCGAAGTTCCTGACCTAGTCAGGACTAGAGGCTCACGAAGGCCGCGGAACCGGATAACCCGGATCCGCGGCCTTCGTGTTTTTGGCTGCACAACCCAAGAGGAACAGCGTTGCCCAGCTCCATCTCCCAACCGAAAACCCGTACGACACAAGGAGGAACTGCCATGTCTTCGGCCATCGCCTACACCTCGGGTGAGGCAATATTCGCCGACCTGCTCGACCCCATCGCCGTGCCGGACGCGGCTCTGCCCTGCCGTTCGGGCGACGCGGACCTGTGGTTCGCCGAGTCCCCGGCCGAGCTCGAGCGCGCGAAGGCGCAGTGCGCCGACTGCCCGGTGCGCGAGGCCTGCCTGGCGGGCGCACTGGCTCGCCGCGAGCCGTGGGGCGTCTGGGGCGGCGAGATCTTCGAGCGCGGTGTCGTCATCGCGCGCAAGCGGCCCCGTGGCCGTCCGCGCAAGAACGCCACCGTCGAGCCCGCCGCGGCCAAGGCCGGCGGCGATCACCGGAGCGCCGCCGCATGAGCGTCGAACCGGTTACCGCGAAGGACTACGAAGCGCGGATGCGTCCGCAACTGCAGTTGACGAAGACCGAGATCGAGGAGATCAGCGAGATGTTGCTTTACGAAGAACTGTCCAGGGCCCGAATACGGGATCTGGAAGAAGGGATCCGCGACCAGCGGGCCCGAGGTAGCGCGCGTGCCGTACGCCGCTGGACGCGAGTGGCCCGGTGGGCGGCTCGCCGAGCGGAGCGGTACGAGCTGGACCAGAACTGAGCGCAGGCCCCTGCCGCCTCCGGGCGGCGGGGGCTCTTGTGCTGCCCGGGGCCTGGTGGCGCCTGGCGGTCGCGGGTGTGGGTGCCGGGTCAGGTTGTTCGGCGGCGAGCCTGTTAGGACGTGGTCGCTCGCGTAGCCGTGTGCTCGTTGTTCGGCGTCGCTACCCGGTCGCCGGTGCGGACCTGCGGGTATAGGTGGTTTGGCCTCCTTCGGGTGCGGTCCGGTCGCGCTCGCTGGTGTTGAATGGGGTGATGTCCGCACACAGCCACGACGACATCGACTGGGCGGACCGGCTCGCTCAGCTGCGCATGGCCGACACGCTCGATGCCGGTGCGCTCGCGCCCGTCGCGCGGCGGTTGCTCGGGCGCGTGCCCGGGCGGCCGACCGTGCTCGACGTCGGGTGCGGAGCCGGCGGGATGAGCGTGCTCTTCGCGCGTGAGCTCGCCCGCGGCGACGGCGGCACCGTCGTGCTCCTCGACGCCACACCCGAACTGCTGTCCGAAGCGCGGCGCGCCGTGACCGAGGCCGCCGGCGGGGACGTCGAGGTCGTCGGCGTGCACGACGATCTCGCCGACCCGCGGGTGGCCGAGCGGGTGCCCGCCGCCGACCTCGTGTGGGCGTCGGGCGTCGTGCACCACGTCGGCGACCAGCAGGCCGCCTTGTGCGCGCTCGCCCGGCTGCTGCGGCCCGGCGGAGTGCTCGCGATCGGCGAGGGTGGTCTCGAAATGCGGTGCCTCCCTTGGGATGTCGGGGTGGGCCGGCCCGGGCTGGAGAACCGGCTGCTCGCCGCGCGGGCCGAGTGGTTCGCCGGGATGCGGGCCGCCCTTCCGGGCAGCGTCGCCATGCCCTACGGCTGGCCGCGTGCCCTTCGCGAGGCCGGGCTCGAGGACGTCGAGTCGTTCGGTGCACTCATCGATCACCCCATGCCGGGTTCGGACCTGCTGCGTGCGTACGTCGTGCAGCGGGTCGGGTGGCTCGCCGAGTCGGCCGGGGACCGGCTCGATGCCGACGATCGCGCCACCGTCGCCGCGCTGACCGATCCTGGCGGCCCACACTTCCTCGCCCGCCGGGACGACCTGTTCCTGTTCGGCGCCAAGGCGATCCACTGTGGACGGTTGCGGTGAGCGCGCTGGAGCCGGTCGCGTGCACGAGGTGCGGGCGCACCCGCGGCGCCGACGAGGACCCGGCTACGGCGCTCGCCTGGGTATCCAGCCGCGAGCGCGGCGGGCTGCGGTGGCTGTGCCCGGCCTGCGCGCGCCAGCACGTGCGCGACATCGAGGGCAAGCTGCCCGACGAGTACTGGTGATCGACCCGCGCTCCTGAAGGGTGTGCGCCTGCGCCGGATGGCGTGAGGTGCCGCGCACGGAGGCGGGCGCACGGCCTGGTGGCGGAACGGCGCACCGGCGCGGGAGCCCGGGTGCCGTGGGATGACCCGCGCCCTCCGGTCGGGTCGCGTGAGGTGGGTGCGACCCAGGCGGGTTGAGCGGCGATATGTGGTTCGTGTCCACCGGGTGCGTTGTGGGGAGCGGCGTGGCCGGTGCCGCCGATGTCGGCTGTGCGGGTCATGCCGCGTCGCCGGTCGGGGTTGTCGGGACCGCGCGGACCTTCGGGCGCGGTGTGCGGGATGCCTCGCCGAATGCTTGGGCCAGCTCCCGCGCCACCTCGCGCGGCACCTGGCGCAGCTGGCGGACCGTGCAGCGGACCAGGACGATCCCCGTCGCCGCCAGGGCCAGGTGGGAGAAGCCGCCCGTGCCGGGGCCGCAGCGGTACTGCCAGGCCAGGCCGATCTCGTCCCACCACGCGTCCGCCTCGCCGATGCGGCGGCCTCGGCGGTCGCAGATCGTCACGTCCCAGATCGGCGGTGGGAGGCGCGCCGTGTCCAGAACCTGTGCGGCCAGGCCGTGGGCCTGGATCGGACCCTCGTCCAGCTCGCGGAGCACCTTCCGGACCGCCGCCGTGCCGCGCTGCGGTCCTTCGGCCAGCTCCGTCAGCAGCTCCTGCCGGTCGCACAGGCCCCAGTAGAGCGGGAGCGTCAGCAGGTGGCGGATCCGCGCCGGGTCGGGCTCGGACCGCGCCAGGTCGAGCGCCGCCCGGGACGGCGGTGCGAACGGCAGCCCGTCGACCACCACCGGCGCCGGCATCCGGGCCGTGCGCGCCGCGCTCACCCCGTCGCACGCCGCCACCCGGCAGTGGTCCGGCACCAGCAGCCGGACCTCGTCGTCCGCCGGGCACTTCAGGCCGTGGGCCTGCAGCGCGTCGGCGCCCGTGATCACCACCCGCGGCCCGTAGCGCGCCAAGGCGGCGTGCAGCAGCTGCTGCCGCGTCGGGGCGTTGTTGCGCAGCAGGACGACACCGGGGTGCAGGCGGCGCCACGGCCCTCCGGGCCCGCAGAGCCGCCGGGTTCTTCGGTCGGATACCCCGGCCCTGCGTAGCTGTTCGAGGTTCATCACCTCGCACGAGCCGGGGTTACGGAGGGAAAGCGGGTCGGTGCATTGAGTAGCAGTCATGAACCGAGCATGACGGCTCCGCCAACCGGGTGGAACCCCGTTTCCCGCAGCTGTGGACAACTCGCCGGAAACCGTCCGTTCGCGGACCGGCCTGTGGACAACTCAGGCGGCGAAACCGGGCTGCCAGCGCTCCACGATGCCGCGCGCCGGGATCTCCGCGTCGAGCTGGCAGAGGATGCCCGTCGACCCGGCCGTCACCCGGTGGATCATCAGGTACTCGGGCGGCAGGTTGAGCGACCGCCCCACCCGGAAGTCGTTGCCGCGGCTGTCGCCGACCCGCCCCGCCTGCTTCTGCATCCACTTGCGCGTGAAGTGGAAGGTCGGCTCGGCCAGCGGCTCGGTGAACGGCGCCAGGTACGTGAGCACCTCGTCCGCGGTCAGGTCGCTGTCCGGCCGGATGAACCGGTTCTCCCGCAGCACGCGCATGAGCTCGGCGGACTCGCCGTCCAAGGCCAGCCGCGTCATCTCGCCCAGGTGGCGGGGGATGCCGTCGGGCAGCCGCGCCACGCCGCCGAAGTCGATGACGCACAGCCGGTCGTCGCCGGTGATCATGAAGTTGCCCGGGTGCGGGTCCGAGTGCAGCAGGTGGACGCGCTCGGGGGACGAGTAGTGGAACTCCGCCAGCAGCCGGCCCGCCAGGTTCCGGGTCTCGCGGTCGCCGTCCGCGATGACCTTCGACAGCGGTGTGCCGGTCACCCACTCCGTCACGACGACCTTGGGCGCACTGGCCACCACGCGCGGCACCAGGATGCCGGGGTCGCCCTCGAACGCCTTCGCGAACGCGCGCTGGTGCTGGGCCTCGGCCTGGTAGTCGAGCTCCTCGTTCATGCGCTCGGCGAGCTCGGCCAGCAGCGGCTTGACCTCCGTGCCGGGCACGAACGCCTGGAACAGCCGGCTGAACCGCTGCAGCTGGCGCAGGTCGCTGCGCAACGCCTCGTCGGCGCCCGGGTACTGCACCTTGACCGCCACCTCGCGGCCGTCGTGCCAGACCGCGCGGTGGACCTGGCCGATGCTCGCGGCCGCCGCCGGCTCGTCGTCGAACGAGGCGAACCGGCTGCTCCAGGTGCGGCCGAGCTGCTCGGCGAGCACGCGGTGGGTCTGCCGGGCGGCCATCGGCGGCGCCGCGGCCTGCAGCTTCGTCAGCGCCTCGCGGTACGGCTTCGCCATGTCGTCCGGCACCGCCGCCTCGAACACGCTCAGCGCCTGGCCGAACTTCATCGCCCCGCCCTTGAGCGTGCCGAGCACCTCGAACAGCTGCTCGGCGGCCTTCGCCGAGAGCGTGGCGTTGACCTGCTCCGCGCTTTGTCCCGCCAGCCGCTTGCCCCACCCGCCGACCGCCCGCCCGGCGATCCCGAGCGGCAGACTGGCGAGCTTGGCGGTACGGGCGGCACCCTTGCGCGGCATCGCGGGGTCACGATCGCCTGGGTCGCGGTAGTCGGTCACCCTCGCGATTCTGCCTTGCGACCTCGGCGGCGCGCAGCCTGCTCGCGACGTCTTAGTGGCCTACGTCTCCTGGTGCACCTCCGGGGCACCGCACCCGCACCGCGGGTGCGGTGGCCAGCCGCGGTGGCGGATGCGGCCGTCGAAGGCGTCGATCTCGAGGGTCGCGTTCCACGCCGGCGGCGCCGGTTCGGCGGGGGAGAGCAGCCGCATGGCCTGCGCGACGGCCAGCGAAGCACAGGCGTGGACCGCCCCGAGGTCGGGCCGCTGGTGCCGGCCGGTCAGCTGCCCGGCGACGCGCGGCCAGCACGGGTCGAGGTCGGTCCGGTGCAGGTCGGCGCAGCGCAGGCACGAACTGCGGCCCGGGACGACCAGCGGCCCGACGATGCCCGTGCCGTCGCGGACGCGGACGGCCATGTGCGGGACGCCGTCCTCCATCAGCTCGGCGACGACCTCCGGCGCCGGGACGATGGCGTCGGTGAGCAGCGTCAGCTCCGGGTACCGGTCGTGCAGGCGGGTGACGCGGACGCCGGGATCGACGCGGCGGAGCAGGTCACCGAGGGCCTGTCGCCGGGAGCGGCCCAGGTCGGCTTCGGTGAAGCCGGTGCCCAGGTCGTGCTCGGTCACCGTGCCGGGCAGCTGCGGCTCGACGTGCCCGATCCCGGCGTTGGCCAGCAGCACGGCGACCGCGACCGCCACCCGGCCGTTGCCGTGCACGGTGATCGCGGTGGCGCGCCGCCGGTCGCTCAGCGCGGCCTGGTGGTGGCGCGCCCGCAGCGACCAGAGGCCGGTTTCGCCGCGCAGACCCGGGCCCTCCGGGCGCCCCGCGTCGGTGACCAGGCCGAGCGCGGCCAGCTGCCGCAGCAGCGTGCGCAGCTGATCGCGGTGTTCGCTCTCGGCGAGCAAGAGCCCTTCGACGGGCTTGCTGCCGTCGAGTTTCCGCAGCCGCGCGACGAGGCGTGGCGGCAGGCCTTCGACGATCACGCCGTGGCGCGGGTCGAGCCCGAGCTGGATCTCGCGCGGGCCGCGTTCGAGCACCATGATGCCCGGGAGCAGGGCGGGATGGGCCGGCAGGAGCACCGGAGGCATGTCCGCGGTCGAGAGGATCATGTCCGCAGGATGGCACCCGGCGGCGACGATCAAGCCCCTGAAGACGCCGGATCGGCCGAGTTGTCCACAAGTGAAAGGGCCTGTGGACAACTCGGCTCTGTGACCTCAACGCGCTCGGAGTTGTCGGTGCCTGGCCTTACCGTTGTCGGGTGGTCGAAGCACAGATGCCTTCACTGAGAGGCCGGGGGGAAACGAACCCCCCGTCGGACACACCCGGACACAGGGTCGAAGTGCGGCGCAGCCAGCGCCGGCACCGGACGGTCACCGCGTACTGGAAGGACGACACGCTGGTCGTGCTCATCCCCGCGCGGATGACCAGGGCGGAGGAGAAACACTGGGTCGCCGAGATGGAGCGCAAGCTCCTGCGCCCGGAGCCACGTCGGCCGGCGCCCCCGAAGACGTCGGACGAAGCCCTGCTGGCGCGCTGCGCGCTGCTGTCGGGCAAGTACCTGGACGGCACCGCGATGCCGGCGAGCGTCCGCTGGGTGCCGCCGATGCGCACGCGGTGGGCGTCCTGCACCCCGGTCGACGCGACCATCCGCGTCAGCGACCGGCTGCGGAAGGTCCCGCCGTGGGTCCTGGACTACGTGCTGGTGCACGAGCTGGCGCACCTGCGCGAGCCCGGGCACGACGCGGCGTTCTGGGCCTTGGTGCGGCGGTACCCGAAGACCGAGCGGGCGATGGGATACCTCGAGGGGCTGGCGGCCGCCGCCGGGTGGGGGATCGACATCGAGGAGTGAGCGGATGACGGCGACCGGGGTGACCTGCGGTGGTGGGTCATCCCGGTCGCGCCGGTGCGGTGATGGCCGGGCGCTGGAATCGCACCCGGCTCGGCGGCCGGCCACGCATCCGGAGAGGTCGGCCCGCGTGCCTGGACAGTCGGTTCGTGTGATTGGGGAGTCGACACGCGTGATTGGAGGGTCGACTCGCGTGATTGGAGGGTCGACACGGGGGTAGACGAAAACGGGCGCCTCGCGGATCGCGAGGCGCCCGGTTCCGGGGACCAGCTCAGCTCTTGCTGTCGCCGTCCTCGGTGTCGTCACCTGCGGACTCCCGGCCTTCGCGCTCCGAGCGTTCCGTGCGCTCCAGCTCCGCGATCGGGTCCAGGTCGTCCAGTGAACCCGCTTCGCCGACGCGGTCCGCGAAGTCGATCGGCTCGTCCAGGTCCTCCGCCGTCGGCATCAGGTCCGGGTGGGACCACAGGCCGTCGCGCTTCTCCAGTCCGTGCCGGTCGCCCACCAGCTTCCACAGGTTCGACGCGTCCCTCATGCGGCGGGGGCGCAGCTCCAGGCCGACCAGCGTGGCGAACGTCTGCTCCGCCGGGCCGCCCGTCGCGCGGCGGCGGCGGAGGGTCTCGCGCAGGGCGCCCGCTCCCGGCAGCCGGTCGCCGACCGCGTCGGCCACCACCACGTCCACCCAGCCCTCCACCAGGGCGAGCAGCGTCTCGAGGCGCCTCAGCGCGGCCTTCTGCTCCTCCGTCGTCTGCGGCTCCAGCAGCCCGGACGACATCGCTTCCTCGATGCTCGCCGGGTTGGCCGGGTCGATCCGGCCGGCCAGCGACTCGAGGGCCGACGTGTCCACGGAGATGCCGTGCGCGAACTCCTCGACCGTCGCCAGCAGGCGCTGGCGCAGCCACGGCACGTGCGTGAACAACCGCTGGTGCGCGGCCTCGCGCGCGGCGAGGAACACCAGGATCTCGCTGTTCGGCAGCTCCAGGCCCTCGGCGAACTTCTCGATGTTCGCCGGCAGCAGCGCGGACGTCCCGGCCGGGGCCAGCGGCAGGCCGATCTCCGACGCCGTCAGCATCTCCGACGCCAGCTGTGCGAGCGCCTGGCCGAGCTGGGACCCGAAGGCCATCCCGCCCATCTGCCCCATCATCTGCAGCAGCGGGCCGGCGGCTTCCTTGGCCTCGGCGGGCAGCGCTTCCATCCACGCGCCCGACACCTGGCGGGCGACCGGGTCGCACAGCCGCTGCCACGTCGGCAGCGTCTTCTCGACCCAGGTACGCGGCGACCAGGCGACCGCCGACGTCGCGCCGGCCGGGAACTGGGTGGCCGCGTCCAGCCACAGCTCGGCGAGGTGGGCGGCGTCGCGGACGGCGGCGTTCGAGTCGTCTCCGCCGGAGAAGCCGAGGCGGCTCTCGCCGGTGTTGCCGGCGCTGCCCAGGGTCTGCAGGGCGATCTGCTTGGCGAGGTCGTAGTTCACCGGCCCGGTGGAAGTGCCGGCCTGGCTGAGCATCTGGCCCAGCTGGCTCAGCATCTGCCCGAGCTGGTTGAAGGCCTCGGCGCCGGACTGCTGTCCGCCTTCCGAGGGGTCGTTCTCACCTCGTTTGTCGGGATCGGAAGGTCCGAAGCCGAACGGGGGTTTGCTCATGCGTCCACCGTACGCGGGTCGGGAAGCCTCGAGCGCGCCATGTGCGTGGCCTTCACCGAGAAGCGAACACGGTCACCGTACGCTGTCGGTCGTGACCAAGTCCTCCGAGCAGACCGTGCCCGCGAAGAGCAGCCCGGACCCCGGTGCCGAGGCCGGCGGTGACCCCCGGCGGATGACCCGCCGAGGCTGGACGCTCGTGGTCAGCGGCTCGCTGTTCCTCGTCTTCGTGGTGCTGGGTCTGGTCGTGCCGGTGCCGTTCGTGGCGATCAGCCCGGGCCCGACCTACGACACGCTGGGTCGTGACGCCGCAGGCAATCCGGTCATCCAGGTCACCGGGCACGAGACCCACCCGACGACCGGCGAGCTGCGGATGACGACCGTCTCGCTGCACGACGGCGTCACGCTCTTCCAGGGTCTCGGCTTCTGGGCCAGCGGCCGCTACGCGCTCGCGCCGCGCGAGGAGTACTTCAAGCCGGGCGAGACGAACGAACAGGTCAAGCAGGAGAACATCCAGCAGCTGCAGGACTCGCAGTCGAACGCCCAGGTCGCCGCCCTGCGCAAGCTCGGCTACCCGATCAAGGTGCTGGCGAAGCAGATCGTCTCCGGCAGCCCGGCCGACCACGTGCTCGCCCCCGGCGACAAGCTGATCACGGTGAACGGCAAGAAGATCGTCGAGGCCGCGGACGTCCGGGCCGCGCTGGCCGGCACCCTGCCCGGCCAGACCGTGCAGATCACCTTCCAGTCGGACGGGCAGCCGGAGCGCACCGTGCCGCTCACCCTCGCTTCGCGCCCCGACCGCAAGGAGGGCTTCATCGGCCTCACCGCGGCCGACCGCGCCGAGGTGCCCTTCAACGTCAACATCTCCCTGCAGGACGTCGGCGGGCCGTCGGCCGGGCTGATGTTCACCCTCGCCATCATCGACCGGCTCAAGGGCGACGACATCGCGGGCGGGCGGCACATCGCCGGCACCGGCGAGATCACCGAGACCGGCGAGGTCGACCCGATCGGCGGGATCTCGTTCAAGGTCGTCGGCGCGCGCGAGGCCGGCGCCACCGACTTCCTGGTGCCCGAGCACAACTGCGCCGAGGCCAAGACCACCGCGCCGGACGGGCTCAACCTCATCAAGGTGTCCACACTGGACGACGCGCTCGCGCAGCTGGCGAACCTGAAGGCGGGCCGCCCGACGGCGTCCTGCTAGGGGAGGAGCGTCGCCTTGAGGGCCTCGAGGAGGTTCGGGGCGAGGTCAGGACTCTCGACGATCTCGTCGATCGCCTCCTCGCCGCCGATCCCGCGCAGCCGCATGACGCACGCGCCTTCGCCGTCACGCAGGATCGCGGCCACCAGGCGGGCCTCCGTCCGCCGCGGGTGGTCGGCGGCCGCGCGGCGCAGGCTGTCCGCGTCGGCCTCCGCGACGTCCGGCAGCTCCGACTCCGCGCCCGGCGGCAGCACGATGATCTCCTGGGCGAGCGCGCACCCGATCACCAGATCGGGCCACGCGATCCGGGCCAGCGCGTCGGCGAGGTCGCCCTCGGGCAGTGCTTCCTGCGCCACCGGCGTCAGCGGGTTCGCCCGGTCGAGCTGGCCGGCCAGCTCCGGCTGCTCGTCCAGCAGCGCCGCCGTCGGCACCAGCGCGAACAGCTGCGGCGGCTGGTCCCAGCCGCCCGCGGCCATGAACTCCTCGACCTCGCGAGCGAGAGCGGCCACCCCGGCCTGCTGCGGTTCCATGCGCACATGGTGTCAGGCCGGTCCTCGCGACGACGCCGCGAGTCCGGTTTGGGCGGGTCCCGGGAACTTCCCCGGGCATCCGTAGAGTTAGGGAATCAGGGGGCGCGTGCGCCCCTGTTCAAGTGCTGACGAATGACAGGAGCGTGCACCGTGGCGACTCGGCCCCCGGTGAGCCTGCCGAAGCTGTCCCGGCGGAGCCGGATCCTCCTCATCATCGCCGCGGTGATCGTGCTGGCGCTGCTGCTCGGGGCCCGCTTGCTCGACACGTACGTCGACTGGCTGTGGTTCGGAGAGGTCGGCGCGCGTTCGGTGTTCACGACCCAGGTGGTCACCCGCGTCATCTTGTTCTTCGCGGTCGGGCTGCTCGTCGGCGGCGCGCTCGCGATCAGCCTGATGATCGCCTACCGGACCCGCCCGGTGTTCGTGCCGATCTCCGGCGCCGACGACCCGCTGGCCCGCTACCGGTCCGCGATCGTCGCGCGCATCCGCCTCTTCGGCATCGGGATCCCGGTGCTCACCGGCCTCATCGCCGGCCTGTCCGCCCAGAGCGACTGGCAGGTCGTGCAGCTGTTCCTCAACGGCACCTCGTTCGGCCAGACCGATCCCGAGTTCGGCAACGACGTCGGCTTCTACGCCTTCGACCTGCCCTTCTACAACTGGCTGCTCGGCTGGCTGTTCATCGCCGTCGTCATCTCCTTCTTCGGCGCGCTCATCTCGCACTACGTCTTCGGCGGCATCCGGCTGGCCGGCAAGGGCGGCCAGCTCGCCGGCCCGACCCGCGCGCAGCTCGCCATCACTGTCGGCCTCTTCGTGCTGCTGAAGGCGGCCGAGTACTTCTTCGACCGGTACAACCTGCTGCTGTCCGACCGCGGCGCGCCACTGTTCATCGGCGCCACCTACACCGACCTGAACGCGGTGCTGCCGGCGAAGCTGATCCTGCTGTGCATCTCGGTGATCTGCGCGATCGCCTTCTTCGCCGGTGCTTTCCTGCGCAACCTGCAGCTGCCGGCGATCGCCCTGGTGCTGCTGATCCTGTCGAGCATCCTCGTCGGCGTCGCGTGGCCGGCGATCCTCGACCAGTTCTCGGTGAAGCCCAACGCGAACGAGAAGGAAGCGGCGTCGATCCAGCGCAACATGGACGCCACGCGCCGCGCCTTCGGCCTCACCGACGTCCAGTACCAGCCCTACACGGGCAGCGCGTCGGCCACGCCGGACCAGCTCAAGGCCGACGCCGGGACGATGTCGAACATCCGGCTGCTCGACCCGAACATCCTTTCCGACACCTTCACCCAGCGGGTCGGCCGGGAGAACTTCTACGGCTTCCCGGCCAAGCTCGACGTCGACCGCTACACGGTCAACGGCGTGACGCAGGACTACATCGTCGCCGCCAAGGAGATCAAGACCGAGGGCCTCACCGGCAACCAGACCAGCTGGATCAACAAGCACCTCGTCTACACCCACGGCAACGGCTTCGTGGCCGCGCCCGCGAACACGATCGACCGCGCGGTCAAGGACGCCAACTCCGACGGCGGCTACCCGATCGCCACCACCAGCGACACGCAGAACCCCGGCGGCGCCGGTTCGCCCGGTCCCGGCCAGCCGGGCATCGAGGTCAAGGAACCCCGCATCTACTACGGCGAGCTGTCGGCCGCGGACTCCGACTACGCCATCGTCGGCGGCACCTCCGGCAACGCGCCCGGCGAGTACGACACCGCCACCGACCGCTACACCTACAAGGGCACCGGCGGCGTCTCGATCGACAACTGGTTCAACCGCCTCGCCTTCGCGGCCGAGTACGGCGAACGGAACATCCTGTTCTCCGACGCGATCGCGGACAACTCGAAGATCATGTACAACCGCGACCCGCGCGAGCGCGTCAGCAAGGTCGCGCCGTGGCTGACCCTCGACGGCGACCCGTACCCCGCGGTCGTCGACGGCAAGATCCAGTGGATCATCGACGGCTACACGACGCTCAACAACTTCCCGTACGCGCAGCAGACGCAGCTCGGCGCGGCCACCAACGACTCGCTCAACGGCGTCGCCCGCCAGGCGAACAGCTCGATCAACTACATCCGCAACTCGGTCAAGGCCACCGTCGACGCCTTCAACGGCACGGTCAACCTGTACTCGATCGACGACAAGGAACCGGTCCTCAACGCGTGGGAGAAGGTGTTCCCCGGGCTCGTGAAGCCGAGCTCCGAGATCTCGCCGGACCTGCGGGCCCACTTCCGCTACCCCGAGGACCTCTTCAAGATCCAGCGTGAGCTGCTGTCGCGCTACCACGTCAGCAACCCGCAGGAGTTCTACTCGCAGCAGGCGTTCTGGAGCGTCCCGCAGGACCCGACGGCCGAAGGCGGCTCCAACCCGGCCGCGGCCGGCGCCGCCAACCAGCCCGGCTACTACGTCCTCGCCGACACCCCGGGCCAGAGCAAACCGACGTTCCAGCTGACCAGTTCGCTCACCGGTCTGCAGCGGCAGTACCTCGCGTCCTGGATGTCGGTCTCCTCCGACGCGAACGACTACGGGAAGATCCGCGTCCTCCAGCTACCCAGCGCGGCCACCGGCGCCACGCAGGTCGACGGCCCGGTCCAGGTCCAGAACCGGTTCCAGAGCGATCCACGGGTGGCGCAGGACCGGACGCTCTTCAACAACCCCAACGTCATCCCGATCTACGGCAACCTGATCACGCTGCCGGTCGCCCAGGGCTTCCTCTACGTGGAGCCCGTGTACATCCGGCAGCGCAACCAGAACAGCTACCCACAGCTGGCCCGGGTGCTCGTCTCGTACGGCCCGAAGGTCGGCTACGGCGCGACGCTCCAGGAAGCCCTCGACCAGATCTTCGGCGCCGGCACGGGCGAGGCGACGACCACGCCGCCCCAGGCGGGCCAGCCCACGACGCCGACGACACCGACCACCCCCACCACGCCGACGACCACGCCACCCAACACCAGCGGCGGCAACGCGGCGCTCGACAAGGCCGTCACGGACATCCAGTCCGCTCTGGCCAAGCTCCGGGCCGCCCAGCAGTCGGGCAACTTCACCGACCAGGGTGCGGCTCTGGCGGCGCTCGATGCCGCGGCCAAGGAGTACGAAGCGGCCAAGACCGCGGCGCCCGGGACCAGCACTCCGCCGCCGAGTTCGCAGCCGGGAGGGTGACGTCAGGTACCTACGGGGTACCTGCTTTGCACCCCCTGGAAAGGGTGGCGTAAGGTAGGTACTACGACGCGGGGTGGAGCAGCTCGGTAGCTCGCTGGGCTCATAACCCAGAGGTCGCAGGTTCAAATCCTGTCCCCGCTACGGATGTGGGAGGCGTGTGCCGGCGGAAATCGCCGGCCGCGCCTCCTTCGCATTTCCCCCCTGGGGGTCGAACCCCCAGACCCCCGCCAAGGGGGCTTCGCCGCCCCTGGACCCCCCTGGCGCTTGGTTGCGTTAGGGGGTCAGCCAGCCTTCTGTTGAGCCTGTTGTGCTTGCCACGTAGCCGTCGGGGGCGGACCCGGACTCGCGTCAGGTCGGGCCAGGGGGAGTTCGGGGACCTTGGCTACGACTACCTCTGTGTGGGGTGGGAAGGCCGGGGCTTTCGTCAGCAGGACGAACTTTCCACTGTGGAACAAGTCGCCGGCGAAGCCGTTGCCCAGCTTGAAATGCGGGAGCGCTGGACCTCCGGAATGCCCGCCAGGAGGCCCCGGCCCACCCGGTACTTCGCCGCGGGGCGGCTGTCGTCCGGGAAATACGGGATCCAGCGGATCTCTTCGCTCTCCGCCTCCTCGCCGAACCGTTCGCGCACGGCCGCGCGGACCTCTCCCTCCGGCACCTCGGCCGGAGGTGGGCCGGGCGGTTCAGCCGGTCGCCGTAGCCGAGGCGGTACAGGTTCGGCTCGCCCAGCGGGTCGCCCGCCGTGACCGGCACGCCGGCGGTGTCCTGCTCGAAGCCGGTCAGCCAGCGCGCTCGCCGGCATCAGCCCGGTCCGCCCCGCCCCCTCCCGCGACGACAACCTCGTCCCCCGTTCCTTAGCATCGTTAAATTGCCAAGCGCTGGGAGGCCGTCGCGCACGGCGGGCGGGCCTTGCGACGGATGATGCCGTCCTATCGCGACGGCGGGAAGGTCTTCGCCGGCACCTACGTCGGGGACCCGAGGGGCCTCCTCGCCGACGTCGGCTCCCGGTTCGAGGACGGCCCGCAGATGGTCCTCAGTGGAGCCCGACAGTGGCTCGGGGTGGAGTAACGCCTGGTCAGCGAGTTCGGGTACCCCGGTGAAAAGCCGGTCGCCACCCCGTGTAATCTATTCAAGTACCACAACGGCGCGGGGTGGAGCAGCTCGGTAGCTCGCTGGGCTCATAACCCAGAGGTCGCAGGTTCAAATCCTGTCCCCGCTACCACGAAGAGGCGCGTTCCCGGAAAATTCGGGAACGCGCCTCTTTTGTCATGTTCGCACGAGTTTCACTGCCGACTTTTCCGTGAAACCGTCGAATCACTGCGGATCCCACGATGTGAACCCCGTTTCCCGGCGATTGCGGTGCGTGTCCGGAGTCGGCCATGCGGGGAGAACTGCCCGCCGGACTCACCTGCCTGGCGGCGCCGGGACGGCTCTCGTGCGGCTGGTTGGACCAAAGTGCCGCCCCGGTGGTTGCGCAGCGTGTCCGGGGTCCACAGTGGACCTGGTCGCATTGGGCCGAACGAGGGGATCTGTCTAGCCACAATGGACAGATCTGCTGACCACTGTGGACACAGCGGCCGATAAGTGGGAATCTAGGGGACGTGTCCGAATTGAATGCAACAGCCGCCGCCCTGCTCGGTCTGCTCCACGACGGTCCCGCCACCGGCGGGCAGCTCGTCGCGGGAGCGGGTGAGCGATTCGGCGCCTTCTTCAGCGTCACCCGCAGCCAGGTGTACCGGGAGCTCCCGGCGCTGTCCAAAGAAGGTCTCGTCCGGCTCGGCAAGCAGGGCCCGCGCTCCAGCCAGCAGTACCTGATCACCGCCGCCGGCAAGAAGGCCTTCAAGGCCTGGCTGACGTCCGAGGCCGGTCCCGACCACCTGCGCAGCCCGCTCATCCTGCGGCTCGTGCACGCGGCGTCGCTGACCGCGAAGCAGCGCCAGGTGCTGCTCGACTCGGCCCGGACGAGCTACAGCCAGCAGCTCGACGACGCGAAGGCGGCCACCAAGGCGGCCGACGGGCCCTACGAAAAGGCCGTCGCCGAGTTCGCCCAGGCTCAGGCCAAGGCCGCGCTGAAGCTGCTCGACGCCATCCCCGCGGCCTGAGGTTCGCGCGCCCACGACCGGTCCTCGCAACCGGTCGTGGGTTTTGCCGTAACCTTGACAAACGTGAGTGATGAGTTCGACGCGGCACTGAAGGACCTGACCGGCAAGCTGACGCAGATCGAGTCGGTGATGGACCTCGACGCGTTGCGCGCCCAGGTGGCCGACCTGGAAGAGCAGGCATCGAGCCCCACCCTCTGGGACGACCCGGAGGCGGCGCAGAAGGTGACGAGCCAGCTGTCCCACCGGCAGGGTGAGCTGCGCCGGGTCAGTGAGCTGCGCCAGCGGCTCGACGACCTCGGCGTGCTGTACGAGCTCGCCGAGGCCGAGGGTGACGCCGGCAGCATGAGTGAGGCCGAGAGTGAGCTCGCCGACCTCGGCAAGGCCATCGACGGCCTCGAGGTCCGCACCCTGCTCTCGGGCGAGTACGACGACCGCAACGCCGTCGTCACCATCCGCTCCGAGGCCGGCGGCGTCGACGCGGCCGACTTCGCCGAGATGCTGCTCCGCATGTACCTGCGGTGGGCGGAACGCCACGGCTACCCGACCGACGTCTACGACATCTCCTACGCCGAAGAGGCGGGCATCAAGTCGGCGACGTTCAAGGTCACCGCCCCCTACGTCTACGGCACCCTCTCCGTCGAACAGGGCACGCACCGGCTCGTCCGGATTTCGCCGTTCGACAACCAGAGCCGCCGCCAGACGTCGTTCGCGCACGTCGAGGTGCTGCCCGAGGTCGAAGAGGTCGACCACGTCGACATCGCGGAGAAGGACATCCGCGTCGACGTCTACCGGTCGTCCGGCCCGGGTGGACAGAGCGTCAACACGACCGACTCGGCGGTGCGCATCACGCACCTGCCGACCGGCATCGTCGTTTCCTGCCAGAACGAGAAGTCGCAGCTGCAGAACAAGGCCGCTGCCCTGAAGGTCCTCCAGGCCCGGCTGATGCTGCGCAAGAAGGAGGAAGAGCGCAAGGAGATGGACGCGCTCAAGGACAGCGGCTCCAGCTGGGGCAACCAGATGCGCTCCTACGTGCTGCACCCGTACCAGATGGTGAAGGACCTGCGGACCGATTACGAGGTCGGCAACCCCACCGCGGTGCTCGACGGCGACATCGACGGTTTCCTCGACGCCGGCATCCGCTGGCGGATGCAGACCGACTGATCGGCGCAGCGGGTGTTCGGGTGACCGCTCACCGTACGCAAACACCCGCTGCTCCACCCGGGTGGACCGGGCAACCGGGGCTTCACGAGACCGGTGGGTAGTATGCCGAATCGTGATCCGGCTCGAAGAGGTTTCCAAGGTCTACAAGACCTCGACGCGGCCCGCGCTCGAGCGGGTGTCCGTCAACATCGAAAAGGGTGAGTTCGTCTTCCTGATCGGTCCCTCGGGATCGGGGAAGTCGACCTTCCTCCGGCTTCTGCTGCGCGAAGAGACGCCGAGCAAGGGCCGCGTGATGGTGTCGAACTTCGACGTCGTCAAGCTGGCCCGCCGCCGCGTCCCCCGCCTGCGGCAGACCATCGGCTGCGTGTTCCAGGACTTCCGCCTGCTGGCCAACAAGACCGTCGCCGAGAACGTCGCGTTCGCCCTCGAGGTCATCGGCAAGCCCGCCCCGACCATCAAGAAGGTCGTGCCCGAGGTGCTCGAGCTCGTCGGCCTCGACGGCAAGGCCGACCGGCTGCCCAACGAGCTCTCCGGTGGTGAGCAGCAGCGCGTCGCGATCGCGCGCGCGTTCGTCAACCGGCCGCTGGTGCTGCTCGCCGACGAGCCGACCGGGAACCTGGACCCCGACACCAGCCAGGACATCATGCTGCTGCTGGAGCGGATCAACCGCACCGGCACGACCGTCCTGATGGCGACCCACGACCACGGCATCGTGGACTCGATGCGGCGCCGCGTCGTCGAGCTGCAGCTCGGCCGGGTCATCCGCGACGACGCCCGCGGCGTCTACGGCATCGGTCGCTGACCCCGGCACTCCCCGCCCCGCCAACGCCCCCGACCTCAAGGACCAGACCCCGACATGCGCGCCAGTTTCGTCTTCAGCGAGGTCATCACCGGCCTGCGCCGCAACATCACGATGACCATCGCGATGATGCTGACCACGGCCGTGTCGCTCGCCATGCTCGGCGGCGGCCTCCTGGCCGTGCGAACGATCGACAAGATGAAGTCCAACTTCCTCGCCGACGTCGAGGTTTCGGTCTACCTCACCGACGACATCAGCGCGACCGACAAGAACTGCACGCAGTCGCTGTGCCAGTCGCTGCGCACGTCCTTGCAGAGCAACGACGGTGTCGAGTCGGTCGTGTTCGAGAACCGCGACCAGGCCTTCGACCGGTTCAAGAAGATCTTCGAGAGCCAGCCGGAGCTCATCCAGCTGACCGGGCCGGAGTCGCTGCCCGCGTCGCTGCACGTGAAGCTGAAGGACCCGGACCGCAGCGAGTCGATCGTGCAGGAGTACGGCACGAAGCCGGGCGTGCGGAAGGTCGACGACCAGAAGAAGTTCCTGGACCGCGTCTTCAACGCCTTCAACGGTGTCCGGAACATGGCGTTCGGCGCCGCGCTCATCATGGCCATCGCGGCGCTGCTGCTGATCGCCAACACGATCCAGGTGTCCGCGTTCACCCGCCGCACCGAGGTCGGCATCATGCGGCTGGTCGGCGCGACGCGGTGGTACACGCAGCTGCCGTTCCTCCTGGAGGCGGTGGTCGCCGGCGCGGTCGGTGCGGTCCTCGGGATCATCATGCTGATCATCACCAAGGCCGGGTTCCTCGACTCGGTGTTCACCGGGGACGTGTTCCCGAAGATCACCATGCTGGAACTGCTGTTCCCGGTGGCGCCGATCCTGCTCGGGGTGTCCGTGGTGATCTCCGCCATCACCGGCTACGTCACGCTGCGGCTGTACGTCCGGCACTAGTTTTAACCAGCTGCTCGTCGTTTCGAGAATCACGTAGAGTGGTCGTATGCCCAAGGAACGTGGCCAGAAGGTGATCGTGTCGAACCGCAAGGCGCGGCACGATTACTCCATCCTCGACACCTACGAGTGCGGTCTCGTGCTCGTCGGCACCGAGGTGAAGAGCCTGCGCGAGGGCAAGGCGTCCCTGGCGGACGCGTTCGCGACGGTCGACGACGGCGAAGTGTGGCTGCGCAACGTGCACATCCCGGAGTACACGCAGGGCACGTGGACCAACCACATGCCGCGGCGGACCCGGAAGCTGCTGCTGCACCGGCGTGAGATCGAGAAGCTCATCGGCAAGACCAAGGAGAGCGGGCTCTCCCTGGTCCCGCTGTCGATGTACTTCAAGGACGGCAAGGTCAAGGTCGAGATCGCGCTGGCCCAGGGCAAGAAGGCCTACGACAAGCGGCAGACGCTCGCCAAGCGCGACGCGGACCGCGACATCAGGAAGGCCATGGGCCGCGCGCTGAAGGGCCGGTTCACGGAGTGACGGCCGGCCCGGCGGATGACGGTGACATCGCTCGGTGGACGGCGTCGCTGGGCCTGCCGGGCCTGGTCGACCTGCACGTCCACTTCCTGCCGAAACCGGTGATGGACAAGGTCTGGGCGTACTTCGACCGGGCCTCGACGCACTACGGCACCGACTGGCCGGTGCACTACCGGACGTCCGAAGAGGAGCGGCTGGACACCCTGCGCTCGCTGGGTGTCCGCCGCTTCGCGCCGCTCGTCTACCCGCACAAGCCGGGCATGGCGCAGTGGCTGACCGAGTGGGCGCTCGAGTTCGCCGCGCGGGTTCCGGAGGCGGTGCCGACCGGGACGTTCTACCCCGAACCCGGCGCCGGGTCCGCTGTGGACGGTGCGTTGCGCGCCGGCGCCCGGGTGTTCAAGGCGCACGTGCAGGTGGGCGCGTACGACCCGCGTGACGAGCTGCTGAACCCGGTGTGGGGTGCGCTGGCCGACGCGGGCGTCCCCGTCGTCGTCCACTGTGGACACGGTCCGTTGCGGGGCGACTTCACCGGGTTGTCGGTCTTCGAAGAGGTCCTGGCGCGGTACCCGAAGCTGACGGCGGTGCTCGCGCACGCGGCGATGCCCGAGTTCGGGACGGCGTTCGACCTGCTGGCGAAGTACCCGCGCGTGCACCTGGACACGACGATGGTCGGGGTCCCGTTCGCCGAGCGGATGTCGCCGTTGCCGCCGGACTGGACCGCGCGGCTGGCGGACGTCGCCGACCGCGTCGTGCTCGGCACCGACTTCCCGAACATCCCGTACTCCTACGCGACGCAGCTGCAGGCGATCGCCGGCTGGGCAGCCGACGATCGCCTGGGGGAGCCCTTCCTGCGGGCCGTCCTGCACGACACCCCGCTGCGGCTGCTCACCGCCTGACGGCGGTCCGTTCGCTCACGGCGACCGCGCGGCCGAGCAGGTCGATCACCGGAACCTGCTTGCCCGCGAGGAGGAACCCGGCGACCGCGAGGACCAGCCACGGCACCGGGCCGTGCGCGATCCCGTCCGAGAGCGGCGCGAACCCGTGCGCGGCCAGGCCGAGCAGGCCGCCGGAGATCATCAGCCCGGCGACGACCAGCTGCGGTACCCGCGCGGTGATCGCGGCGGTGTCGCGCTGCATCTCGAAGTGCGCGAACAGCCGCAGCAGGCCCAGCAGCACCAGCCCGCACACCGCGAACCACGCGGGTGCCATGACGAGCCAGAGCAGCGTGCCCGGCGCGGGCGTCTCGTAGCCGAGGCCGTAGACCGTCACGCCCGCCACCACGATCAGCGCCGGCATGTGCCAGAGGTAGACGCTCATGAACCGCGCGCCGAGCCAGCCGAGCGCGTGCCCGACGCCGGGGCGTTCGGCGAGCGCGTTGAGCTGCGGGCGGAAGGCGAGCAGCAGGCCGATCTGGCCGACGGCGAGGAAGGCGAGCAGCACGGTCGGCGGGCTCATGTTCGACACGGGCGCGCCCGGCATGCCGATCATGCTGGCCGGGTACGGGCCGAAGGCGACCAGCATCGCGGTGATGCCGAAGCCGGCGGCCGACAAGCCGAGCGCCGCGCGGCGGGTGAGCGAACCGAGCCGGCCTTCGACGTAGTGGAAGCCGAGCTGGTGGACGGCGACCCAGACGAAGATCGCGTTGGCGTACCCGACGTAGCCGAGGTCGTTGAAGCGCGCGACGTCGACGAGGACGCCGGCGACCCCCATGACCAGCGGGACCTTCAGGCCCCAGCGCCGGTGCGCCGCGACCATCAGCGGCGTGAGGAGCACGACCAGGACGTAGACCGCGAGGAACCACAGCAGCTGCGCGGCGATCGCGCTGGCGACCTGCACCGGCTGCGGCGGGATGCCGAGACCGCGCAGGAAGTCCGGCATGACGAGCCAGACGGCCATCAGCGGCAGCACCGGCAGCATCAGCCGCTTGAGCCGCGCGCCGAGCCACTCGCGCGTCGCCTTCGCGCGGCTCAGCGAGATGAGGTTGGCGGCGCCGCCGGCGAAGAAGACCAACGGCATGACCTGCGACAGCCAGGTGACCACCCACCAGCCGGGCGTCGCGAGCGCGTTGCCGGTGGCGAGGGTGCCGCCGGAGTAGGAGAGCACCGGCATGACCCAGTGCTGGGCGATGACGGCGAGGATGGCCCCCGCCCGGACGACGTCGAGAAACCTGTCCCGGCCGCCCCGTGCGACCCCCTGGCTTGTCTGCATGCGCTAAGCCTGGCCGGTTCGACCTGCGGGAACAGCGGTGCTGACCGGCGTCTTCGGGGTGCTGCTCACCCCCGGTCGATGCGGGGGTTCTCCCTACCTCAGGCCGTCGGGCTCGGGTTCGTGCTGCGTCGCTGTGACGCGGTACTCCCAGCCGTGCTCGGTGAGGCCGAGCTCGTAGCGGGTCTCGATCTTCGGGCCGCCGTGCAGGTGGATGTGCCGGATGACGGTGCCGGGCACGGGTTCGGCGTCCCCGAGCTCCTGGACACGGCCGTCGAGCGGGCCGCCGAAGAAGCGGACGCAGCGTGACTCGTCGGGCATCTGCGGGCTCCTCTCCGGCGGGTCCGCTCATGGTAAGTGAGCGGTGTGGGGGGTGCCGCCCGCGGAACGGGTGACCCTATGTCCACTTTACGGGACTTTTGGTCACTGTCCGTCGGATCAGCGGCCCAGGTAGGTCAGCACCGCCCGCACCCGCCGGTGTTCCTCCGCGCTCGCCTCGAGGCCGAGCTTCGAGAAGATGTTGCCGATGTGCTTCTCCACTGCGCCGTGCGAGACCACCAGGGAGTTCGCGATCGCCGTGTTCGACAGGCCCTGGGCCATCAGCCCCAGCACCTCGGACTCGCGGGCGGTCAACGCGTCCAGGGGGTTGCGGCGGCCGCGGGCCATCAGCTGGGCGATCACGTCCGGGTCGATCGCCGTGCCGCCGTTGGCCACCCGGCGGACCGCGTCCAGGAACTCGTCGACGTCCGCCACCCGCTCCTTCAGCAGGTAGCCGACCCCGCCGGCGCCGCCCGACAGCAGCTCCACCGCGTACGACTCCTCGACGTACTGCGAGAGCACCAGCACCGGCAGCCCCGGGATCTCCTTGCGCGCCGCCAGGGCCGCGCGCAAGCCCTCGTCGGTGAACGTCGGGGGCATGCGGACATCGACGATCGCCAGGTCAGGACGATGTTCCTTCAGCGCGCCGAGCAGGTCGTCGCCGTTGTCGACGGCCGCGACCGTCTCGATGCCCTCGTCGGCGAGCAGGCGGGTCACCCCGGCCCGCAACAGCACGGCGTCTTCGGCGATGACTACCCGCATCCGGCCCCCAAGCTCGTGGATGAACGGGGTCCAGCCTATTCACCACTGGCAAGGGAGGTCGGCCCGGATCACGGTCGGCCCGCCGACCGGGCTGACGACCGTGATCACGCCGTCGATCGTCGCGGCGCGGTCGGCCAGGCCCGCCAGCCCGCCGCCGGGCCGCACCTCGGCGCCGCCGTGACCGTTGTCGGTGATCTCGACGACGACGTGGTCGTCGGTCCGCCAGACCTTCACTTCCGCTTCGGACGCTCCGGAGTGCTTCGCGATGTTCGTCAGCGTCTCGCCGACGATGAAGTACGCCGTCGTCTCCACCGCGGCCGGCGGCCGCGGGTCCACGGTCACCGTCACATCCACCGGGATCGGTGACTTCGCCGCCTGCGCCGACAACGCCGCGTCCAGCCCGCGGTCGCCCAGCACCGCCGGGTAGATGCCGCGCGCCAGGTCCCGCAGCTCCGACACGGCCAGCTTCGCGTCCGAGTGCGCCTCGTCGATCAGCTCCCGCACCAGGTTCGGATCCTGGTCGAACTTCGACTTCGCCCGCCCGAGGCTCATCGCGACCGCGACCAGCCGCTGCTGCGCGCCGTCGTGGAGGTCACGCTCGATGCGGCGCCGCTCGGCTTCGGCCGCGTCGACACCCCGCGCTCGCGAAGCCTGCAGCCGTTCGGCCTTCTGCTCCAGCCGCGACGTGCGGTCCGGCCCCAGCAACGCGAGGCCCAGCTCACCGTGCAGCCAGCCCAGCCACGGCGTCACCCAGATCGCCATCGGCAGCAGCACGATCGACGCGATCGCGATCCCGAGCTCCGCGCACGCCAGCGGGAACGCCGCCATCAGGTACGCCAGGTCACGCCACGTCGTCGGATCGCTCAGCCGCACCATCCAGCGCCGCAGCAGCGGCAGGCCCTCCTGCGAACGCCGCTCCACCGGCGGCAGCGGCACCCGCAGCATCGACCCCAGCCACGCCCGCTCCCGGTCCGCCGACCAGCGGATGAAGCTCGTCGTCGCCAGCAGGATCGGGAACCCGACCCACACCACCGCCGTCCCGACCCCCACCGCGATCCCGACCACGATCAACACGAACTGCAGGATCCGGAAGAAGAAGCTCACGATCATGTACACGATCGTGCGAGCCGGGTTCGGCCGCGGGTGCTCCAGCTGTCGCGCCTCGGTCATCCCGCCACCAGGTTCTTCTCTTCCGCGTCTTCCCACCAGCGCTCCATCCGACGACGCTGGGCCACGGTCGTCCCCAGCAGCGCGTTCGCCAGCCGCGCGTGCACCCCCGCCAGTGCCTTGGTCAGCGCCACCGACAACGCGATGAACAACACCCCCAGCGCTGCCCACGGTAGCGCTTCCACCGTCGAATCCACGGCCAGCCACCGCACGTCGTACGACGGGAAGTAGTACGCGCCGTCCGGCAGCCACCGGAAGTAGATCGGCAGCCCGGCCAGCGCCAAGCTCGTCGACCAGAACGTCGTCACCAGCACGAACTCCACGACACCCAGCGGGAAGAGCAGGACGAAGTAGGTGAAGTCCCGCCACGTCGACGGGTCCTTCAACCGCCCCTTCCACCGGTTCTTCTGCCCCTCGGCCGGCAACGGCAGATACGGAAGATCGATGTACCGGTCCAGCAGGGCGTAGACCCGCGCACGCTCCAGGCGGGCGGCCCCCCGCACCGCCAAAACCAAGAGCGCGAGCAGGCCCACACCCACCCACACCACCGCGGTCCCCAGCCCGGCCGCCGCGAACGACGTCAGCAGCGTGAACGCCACGATTCCCATCGGCAGGTTCATCAGCAGGAACACCACCGACCCACCGAACGGCGGATCCCGCCTCTCGCTACCCATGACCAGGCTCCCTTCATCCCACGATGGTTCCCAGCCTCGCGGTTCGAGCACCCGGCCGACATGGTGCGCGCGGGCATCCCCGCAGTAGGGCTGGCCCTACCCACCTGGGACTAAAGAGCTGGCGCGGCGCGTTATGATGTACAGGTTGTGTCCCACCAAGGGGGTGAACGGTTTCGACTTTGGACGTTGATTCAGGAGAAGCGTGCCGGTGCAGGCGAGAGACCACCGTTAAGCGTCATCGCAACCAAATAAGCGCCGACTCCAGTCAGCGCGAGTACGCCCTCGCCGCCTGAGCGAGTGCGTCTCTGTCGGCCCGGGTTCGCCTCCGGCCCGGGTACCGGCATCAGCTAGGAGGCTCAGCGACTGTCCCGGCCACGGGGAACAGTCGTGAAGCAAACAGTGGCTGGGCTCGTCACCTCAGCTTGTTCGCGTGACTGAGGGAGCCAAGCAGAGACGTAGCGGACTGCGCACGGAGAAGCCCTGTTGATACGCCAGAGGACCCGGGTTCAATTCCCGGCACCTCCACCATGGCGGTCCTACTTGAACCGTGGTCCGCGAGGACCACGGCGAGAAGGACCGTGTCGGAAGCAAGATCGAAAGCGGCTCCATCCTCATCGAGGGCGGAGTCGCTTTCGTCATTTGCGCTGGTCAGCGCGGTGTGTTCGGTTCCTGCTCCAGCCTCGATGAGGCTCTTGATGCCGTCGCTGAGCTCGTGCCCGGCGACATCCGCGGCGTCGATGTGGAGCTTGTTGAAGATGACTTTGGTCACAGCTCGCTTCACAGCGTCACTACCGCGGCGGAAGAAGGCCTGAGGGTCTGCCAGCAGCGCGAGGGCGGCCGAGAAGAACTGCTGTCCTTCGTCCAGCTTGCTGGCGGTGTCGGCGAGCTGTGTTTGTATCTCAGTGCGCTCGCGTTCGATGTCGGCCAGCTTCTTCTTGATCTTCGCTCTGGGCCACTCCGGGTCGTCCAGCAGGTCGAGCAGGCGGTCTTCCTTGGTCTCCAGCTCGTCCAACCTGGTGCTCATGCGCTTCTTGAGGCTACTGAGGTGGCCCTGCTCCAGCAGCAAGGCGTCTTTGAGCTGACGACGTACCGCGACCTGGAAGTCGTCGCGGAGTCGTACCGTGCCCAGGTGTGCGTCCACGGCGGCTTCGATCTTGGCGATGGCCAAGTACGGCAGGTCGCACAGGTGCTTCTGGCGGCCTCGGCACAGGAAGTAGAAGTAGGTGCCGCCGTTGCCCTTGCCGGGGATGAGTACCAGCCGCGCGCCGCAACGGTGACACCAGAGCAGACCTTTGAGCCAGTGGTGGTGTCGACGTTGACGGATGCCGCCGCCCCTACGCAGGGCAAGCACGCGCTGAACCCGGTCGTAGGTTTCCTCGGTGATGAGCGCCTGGTGCCGGCCGGGGTACTCGTCGTCCTGGTACGTGACAAAGCCGCAGTAGTAGCGGTCGGTCAGGATTTCGTAGAACTGGCTAAGTGAGAGCGGCTTCGCCGGAGTGCGTCGGGTTGGTCGCGTACGCAGGCCTGCGGCGTTGACCCGCTCAAGGGCCTCCTCGGCGGTGTACTGGCCACTAGCGAACAGATCGATGCCTTTGCGGATGAGTGGCCCGCGCTCCGGGTCGATGATGACAGTGCGAATCTCTCCGCCTTCGGGCTTCGGCTCGCGGACGTTGAGGTAGCCGAGCGGAGTCGGTCCGATCGTGCCGCCGTTCTTGGCCTTCTGGCCCATCTTGTACTTGATGTCCGCCCCGCTCGCCTCAGACTGATACTGATCAACCGCGTGGATGATGGCTTCGACCATCGCGCTCTCGGGGCTCTCACCCATGTCGAGGATGGTCGAGACGACGCGCGTGCCGACTTTCTTGAGGTCACGCTTGGTGATGCCAGCATCAACGCCGTTACGGAAGACGCGGTTGAAGTGATAGACGATCACATAGTCGATGTCTTTCTGAGCCTTGACCCAGGCGATCATCTCTTGGAATTTGGGCCGCTTGTCGATGCTCGTCGCCGAGCGACCGGGCTCGACAAACTCCTCCACGATGTCGGCGTTCAGTGAGTCGGCTTTGCGCTTTCCGGCTTCACGCTGCGCCGGGATGGAGATTCCTTCCGGGTCGTAGTCGGTGTGCACCTGTCCTGGTGTTGATACGCGAAGGTAAAGGACAGCGCGCTTACGTCGTCTTGTACCTGTAGCAAAGTCCCGCACGTGACTGTTCAGTGTGGTCTCGCTCATGATGCCTCCCTACGAAAGTGAGTCCTCGGTGGGGTTTTGGTCAGATTCGTTCATAAATTCCCGACCGAGCATGATGACGATTTGAGCCATGAGGTCGGCATCTATGTCATCGAGCTGATCGCCATACGCGCGCACCTCCCATTCGGGTCGCTTGGATTGCATACATTGGTCCTCCAAAGATTCTTTCAGGATGGGTCATGTGTGCCAAGAAAGGACATCCTGTCCTAACCTGCGAAGGGATTTCTGTGGCCGGTCGAGGATCGGCCAACAGGTGTCAGGCTGAGTCGTAAGGCTGGACCATGCTCAAGAATTCCTTATGGCCCTGCTCGTACAGATGTATCTTATCGTTTTCTGAACAGTATCTATAGATTGTATCTATGCGCTCCTGGGCACCGGATACCTTTAAGGCTGCCACTAAGGAGCTTGCAATTATTTGTATCAATTGGTCGTCGGTGAGTTCGTCAAGATTCATGAATTTCCCTCATTACCTTTCCAATTTATCACAAGTAAGTGCTTGTCGACTGCGTGAGAGTGAATTGGGGAGTTGCTGACGGCTAAGTTGACGGCAACGACGCCGACGAACCAGGCATGTTGCCGCTTCTGAACTACCCTTCGCACCTCTATGATTCGACTCTCCACGGTGGGTGTGGCCTGAGTTCTGGTCCCAGCATTCGGGGGTTCGAATCCCTCCACCCCAGCCATGAATTTATAGAGGTGAAGGCGCCTATTGGGCGTCTTTTCCTGTTGTGTGTCAATAGTCAAAGCCAGTGTTGACGGCTGCTTTGACGGCAACGCTGGCTCACCTGAGCCGTCCACGTTGCCGTCAAGGTTAAATTGTTCCTCAAGTCGTGTAAGCGCATCTCGACGTGTGCTCATATCGTCGTGCTGGTAAATCTGCTGCGTCGTAACAATGTTGGAGTGGCCCAGGATGAGCTGGACGTCTCGGGCGGGGACGCCGAGATTTTTCAGTAGGGTCGCCGTGGTATGACGCATATCGTGAGCTCGGACGACGTGTAGCCCTGCACTCTTGCAGGCACGCTGGAATGCCCGGGTGAAGGTCTGTGGAGCTACCGGGCCGTCACTCTTCTGGGCCGCAAATACCAAGCGTGGAAGAATGCCACGCTGCGCTGAGTACTTGGCAAGCAATACCTCGCGGGCAAGGTTGACCAAGGGCAAGACCCGACGGCTGGCCTTCGTCTTAAGAGGGCCTTCGCTGACGATCCCGTTGGCTCGGTAAACCTGCTGTTCAATGTGCAACTCGCCACGAGCGAAGCGCACGTCCTCCCACCTGAGCCCGATCACTTCGCCGCGGCGAAGGCCATAGAGCAGCAACAAGACAAATGCAGGGTAGAGCCAATGGCTCTGGTTTTCTTCAAGAAAGTGCGTCGCCTCGGCTAGCGTCCATGCTGAACCAACCGAAGGTGACCGTCCGGGAAGTTGCACTAAGCGTGCCACATTTCGACTAACGAGTTCCTGTCGCATGGCACTTGTCATTGCCGAACTCAACACTTCGCGGATTACTTGAACGACGCGTTCAGGTTTGCCGCTTGTTAGTTGGTGGTTGAGATAACTCTGCAGCATGGGTGCTGTCAGTCGTGTGATTAAGTGGTGGCCCAGATCCGGCTTGAGGTAAAGGCGCACCTTAATCTCGTAGGACTCGTACGTGGTTGGCCGCCTGGTTAGCTTGATGACATGTTCGAGCCAGTAGTCGAGATAGTCGCCGAGTCGCCATTCTTTGTCAGGCATAGCAATGCCGTGGGCTTGCTTGGCCTTCACTTCAGTAAGCTTAGAGTGGGCCTCTGCGCGGGTTTTGCCATAGACTCGAAGTCGTTTGCGTATGCCTGAAGTCGTTAGTACATAAAGTGCGCCCACCCAGCGCCCGTCTTTGTGTCGGTAGATCGACCCCTCGCCGTTGGCGTTGCGGCGCGCCATCTATCCAAGTTCCTCGCTACGTTTCTCAATAAACTCTTCGAGCGCGGCTCTTGTCATAAGTCGACGTCGGCCGATCTTGATCGTCTTGATCTCGCCCCGGTTCACCAGCTTGTGGAAGCTCCATGCACTGATGCGCAGCTTTTCGCAGACTTCCTTGACCGTGAGTAGGTCAGTCTTCGATGGTTCCAAACTCTTTATGTCAGATTCTGAGGTCATCCTCCAATTTCTCCTTCCCTTCAGTTATAACTCATTTGTGTTTGTTTGTTAATAGTTGTTGGTGTGTGTTGATCGTGGCGGCAGGTAGCAGAAATGAGTGCTACCCGCCGCCCTTCGAGGTGGAGTGCGGGCCGGCTGGTGCTATCCCTCGGTGTCGGCCTTGCGGCTTCGGCCGGTGGTCTTCGGCTGCGGGGTGATGTCGCTGCCGCCGAACAGGCCCTCGATAGCGCCGCGCCTGGCGGCGGCCTCGCGTTCGATGTCCTCCAGCGCCTTCTTGGCGCGCTCGGCGAAGTCGGGTTCACTTCGCTTGGTCTGGACGTAGTGCTCAACCGCCCGCAGAGCGGCATCTCCAAGGTTGATGCCGTCGAGCTGGGCGACGAGCGTGAACTGGGCGTGGAGCGCGTCGGGCAACTTGATGCCCAACGTCTTCACGCCACCGTTGCGTGGCTCCGTCATGACGGAAACCCCTTCCTCGGTGTGGTGTGACTGCCCATGTCCGCGAGTTCGCGAAGCGAGGGTGAGCAGCCACAGGCCACCGAGGACGGCGGCCAAGCCGATCTCATCGCAGGAATACGTAGAGGTGGCCGTCGAGGCCGGTGACGGCGTCCCAGCTTCGCGCGGCGTCTTCGGCCATCGCGGAGTAGTCGAGGGTGACGTAGGGCTGAAGCAACGGGTCGGTGATGCGCTCGCGCTGCTTCTGCCAGCCGAGATCGTCAGCCACTTCCCGCATCCAGGCTTCCGCGCTCTCGTAGTTGCCGACGTAGAAGTCGTTGAACCGTTCGAGCATCGTCCGGTCGTCCGTGCCGTTGATCGCAACCCATGCGCTGTAGGCGTAGCCGTGCTCGGCGACTCCCTTGGCGAGCAACGAGATGAGTGCCGTGTCGGTGTTGTCGTGGAGGTCGAGTCCGGCGAAGTCTTCGGTTGCCCGGATTGCCCACTCGGTTGCGCCCGGCGTGGGTGAGGCTTCGAGCATGGCAGCAATGTCGGAGTCCAGCTCGTCCGGCTCCTGGTCGGCGTCTATCCAGAGGCCGTGCGAGATGCCGCGCTGGGCGCTGGTCATGTCGGCGACGTAGATGCGGGGTTCACACTGCTTCACGCGCTCAGCCGATTCGTCGGTGTCGTGGGTGGGCCAAGGTGGTGCCTCCTCTCGTGCGGGTGGCTGGTCGGTGTGTCCGGTGATGGAGTCCTCAAACTCGATGAAGCTCTGGGCGTCCTCGGCGTTCATGCCGAGTTCGATGAGTCGTTCGAGCTTGGCGCGGTCACGCTTGCGCTCTCTGGCGGCGTCGATGCGTGCGTTCTCGATGTGGGCCTGAGCCTCGGGGTCGTCGGTGCCGTAACTGTTGGTTTCGGCGGGTGTGTGTTCACCTCCTTCCGGGTTCTTCGGTGGCGTTTCCATTGCGTTCCTCCTCTCGTTATTTGTTCTGTTCTCGCGGCTGCGATCCGCTGTTGGGCCTGCTGTGCGTACGCCGGGTTCAGCTCGATACCGACCCAGTCGCGGCCGTGGGTCTCAGCTGTGATGGCGACGGTGCCCGCGCCCATGAACGGGTCGAGTACGCGGCCGGGGCGCCAGGCCGTGTGCCCGCAGGTTGGTGTCAGCGGCCTGACTGGGAGCTCTCGACCGTTGACAACTTCCCGTGCGGGCATCCATGGTGCGCCGCACTCGAGGCAGACTCGCTCTGGTGTCGTGGCCAGCAACGGACGGCGGACCAGTTCAGCCGGGAAGGTGGCGAAGTGCGCACCCCTGTAGTTAGCGGTGGCGAGTCGCCAGACATCGCCGGGGTTCTTGCCCAGAGGGTGGCTGTCACGCCCGCCCATCTTCATCTCGGACAGGCCTTGGTTGAGATCGACACGCGGCGTCACTCCCTGCCCGAGGCTTGGCACAGCCGAGCGTGGTGGATACACCTCCCGCGTTCGGCGCCCCGGCCGGCTGGTTCCCTTCGGTTGCTCCCGGATGGCGTCGAGGTTGAAGTAGTAGCGGGCTGATCGAGTGAAGAAGTAGACGAACTCGTGCGTGGTGGTCAGCCGGTCGGTGACTGAGGACGGCATCGGGTTGGTCTTCGCCCAGATGATCTGGTTGCGCAGCAGCCAGCCCGAACGAGTCAGCCGCAGCGCGACCCGTTGCGGGGCAAGCAGCAGACTCTTCTTGCTAGCGCCGTCCTTCGGGCTTCGGGCATAACTGTCGCCGAGGTTCAGCCAGAGACTTCCGCGTGGCGTGAGCACCCGAGCGAACTCCACGGACAAGGCAGCGATCTCGTCGGCCCAGGCGTCGACTGTGGCCTCCGAGCCGAGTTGGTCATCGTGTCCGTAGTCGCGCAGTGCCCAGTACGGCGGGCTGGTGATGATGCTGTCCACCGCGGCGTCGGGTAGCTCCCCCAGCCGGGCACGGGCGTCCCCTATGAGAATCTGGTTGAGCGGCAGGGCTGGAGTCGAACTCATAGGGCACCTCCTTCTGACGGGAGCTGGGTAAGCAGCTGGACGGCTTCGGTGGTCAGGCATACGGCGAACAGTGCGTGTGCCTCGGCGGGCAGCCGGCGGATGCTGCCAGTGATTGCTTGCAGGCGAGCTGTGGTCGGTACAAGCCACCAGACCCGCGGGAACACCCCACGCGTTTGCTGTTCGTGGCCGGTACGCCAGTACGCGACGTAGGCGGCGAGCTTGCGGGCGATGGTGGACGGTGACTCCGTGGCCATGTCCTGCTCGATGAAGTGCGCCAGTTCGTAGTCGCCGACACCGAGCCGAACGAAGGCATCCGGCTTGAGCGTGATCACCTGCCCGCCCATGCCGCCGAACCGTCGCCATGCCCCGGGTTCACCCGCGAACTCCAGCAGGTCACTGGAACCAGTGCGCGCATGTTCAGTCAGGTTCACGTACAGATCGGCCACGGCGAGCACATGTGTCTGGAAGGCAGGCTTGGTCTCGATGACGCGACGATGCCGACGTGGGGCCGGGCTGTCGAGGTCGAGCACGGCGTGACCCCAGCCGGACAGACCGATGACGAAGCCTTCACTTCCGGCGCGGATACCGCCGACACGTCGAGACAGGCGGACGATGACGCCGACGTCGCTGAGCCGCTTGAGCGACGCTCGGGCCTTTCGGCCTTGAGTGGTCGTGTCGCCGTCCGGGAAGTGCAAGCGCCGCACCTGCTCACCGGTCAGCAGACGCAGGCTCTCAAGATCACGAAGGACCGCCACATCCCGTTCGGACAGTCGCTCCCGCAGCCGAACAGCATGACCACGGCGGCTCACTGGGCACCTCCGTACGGCGCGATGTGTCGATGGCGCGAACGAGGCGTTTTCGCACGTGGCAGCGATGTCGACTCGACACGATAGGTAGGGCGATCGGTAGGAGGACTGGTCTGCTTCATGACGTCCTCCGCTTCGTCATACCAATAGCGCCGTCAGGCTTGTCACCTCCGCTCTGCCAACGCTTGACAAGCTGCGCGTCGAGTTCGGCAGGGTCCACCCCGTAGCGTCCGGTGACTTCCCGACGCGCGGACTCGGGGTCTTCGGTGGCGCCGGGCAACGGAGGGGTTTGGGCAAGAAACGGGTCGCTTGTCGCGCCACCGACCAACACTTGGGCGGCGGCCTGGTAAGCAGGAAGCCGCATCAGGTCATCGGGGCTGACGCCACCGCCAAGCACTCCGGCGAGGTCCTTTGCGTCCGCCTTGGCCGGACGGAACGCCACCCGTGACCGGGTGTTCGCCAGCACAGCCGCGCGCAGGCTCGGGGTGAGCTGAGCCAGATGCTGATGCGCCAGCGTGAAGCCGGTCGCCATGCCTCGTGCCGTCGCCAGCATGTCCCCGAAGTCCATCCCGGCCGTGAACGTCTGCCACTCGTCCACTACCACCGAGACCGGCCGCCGCTTGTCTTGGGGCACAGCGGTTTGTCGCTGTACCGTTTCGCGGAGCTGGCCGAGGATCAAGCTGCCGAGCAGCCGCGTTGTTTCCGGGCCAAGGCTGCCAGCGTTGAGGTTCACCAGGACGATGAGCGGCTTCTCATAGAGCTCGTCAAGGCGCACAGACGGCAAGGGTTGGCCGAGGAGACGGCGAATCGGGCCACGGGCGGTGAAGGTGCGCGTCTTGTTGAGGATCGGCATGGTCACTCGGGAACGCTCAACCTCGGAAAGGTTCTCGAACCAGGCCGCCCATGGTGCGAGCGTCAGCGGATCGGTGACCTGCGCCAGTACCCGACGCCGGAAGCCGCTGTCGGTGAGGATCACCGGAACGTCAGTCAATGTCCCGTCTTCCAGCCGTGCGGCCATGATGAGGGCGTGTAGCAGCACGTCCGTCGAGCGCGGACCGATCGCCGTCCCGAACACTTCCCGGAACAGTTGAAGAAGCGAGTCGGCTCGCCGCTCCGCGTCCTCCCGCGGGCCGGCGAGCGGGTTGAAGCCGAGCACCGGGCCAGGACTGCCGGGCTCGATCAGGCGAACGTTATGCAGCTGTTCGCGGGGTAACCGAGCGAGCACATCGGATACCAAATCTCCTTTGGGTTCAAGGAGAAACAGGCTGCGACCCGCCTCAATATCACTCAAGATCCAGCGGGCGAGCATCGTGGACTTTCCGGCACCGGTCGGTGCGATGACGTGAACGTGGCTGGCGATGCTCTTGGACGGCACCCGCACCAGCTGATCCATCGACTGCACGTGAACGCTGGTGCCGATGATCCGATCACCATCGGCCTGCTTTGGTTCCTCGGCAGGCACAAGCAAAGCCTGCGGCGGCGCTGTCAGGACGGAGGTTTGCCCCGGCACACTGACACCTTCTACCGGCCAGCCGATCAGGACAGCCAACTCGGCGGCGTTGACGCTGCCACTCCACGTCCGCCGCTTACCTTGAACCCGCCAGAGCTGAGAGGCGATCCGACTGGACTGCCACCACCCTTCAATGCGGGCATGGGGACCAGCTGCGAGCGAAAGCGCTGAGACGACCGGCCCGATGAGCTGAGCCCCACGCCGGGAGTCCTCGGTGACTGCTCCGATACGGCCCCGGACGCCGAACAGTGGTTCAGCGATTTTCTCCCGCCAAGCGGTGCGCTCGCTGCCGTCCGGTTCATGAGGCGTCAGCATGCCCAGCGCCTCAAGCGGGGCGAACCGCGCCGGCACTTGCGTCCGGGCGAAGCTCGGACCGACTACCCACTGCAGCACGACCGCTTCCTTGGTACCGAGTCGACGACGCAGCGCCAGCAGACCGGCCGCCACCGCTCCCGCCGTGTCCAGCCGAAGCGGATATGCCGGGCTGGACGGCTGAACCTCACGGGCCGTGACGGGTACTTCCCGCGGCGAAGACTTCACGGCGACCAGCGAGAGCCCAGGAAGTTGCGCGGCCAGGTCGCCGGGCAGATGCCGTGCGATCGGCTCCTCGAAGCCAACGAGCCAGCGCACGGTCTCCTTCCTGATCCACAGCTCGAACACCACAACCGGCTGATGCCGTCGGACACCGAGCTGGGGGCGACCAGCCAGGACCCGTACCATGCCTGTCAGCCGAGCAAGCGGCAGATCGGGCGGCGGGAACACCTCACGCCACACAAGTTCAGGCATAGGCGTGCCCTCGGCTGTCGTTGTCGTTAATACGTCGCGTTGAGTCAACGCTGTACATAGAAAAAACCTCCTTTCGACTTCTCTTATGAGCTCGAAACGAGGGAGAATATGCGCACACTCAACACACATCCGCGTCTTGACATGCAGGCGCGGCAGGAATGTAATGGTATGTACGCATCCCCGAAGTTTCGAGGGTGCTAATAAATATTCAAACCTGGAGCGGGTCTGACACCTGCTACGTGTCGCCGGGACAGAACATCTGCGAGATGCTTCTGTCTCCGTGCCGAGAGTGCACGCTCCGGGTCCATGTCTAATTATCCAGCATAATTTTTGGTAAAAGAATACTGTTTGATCATTCGACAACAGCGATTCATATTTTGTGCCAGTAGTAAATCTTGGTAACGCTGTATCGAATGGTGGGCGAGTAGAGGCCTGGTCAGGTCTCTTTTGTTGTTGTACGCACTTGCCGTAGCACCTCACTCGCTACGGCGTTGCTCACTTTCAAGGCTGCCCGTAGCTTGTCCCGCGTGATCGGACGGCCATGGGCTTCGCGGTACTCGGCGTCGAGCTGACGCGCACGGGCTACCAGCTCCGCGTCGCCGCCGGCCTCGTCGTCCGGGACGGCCTGGGACGGTCCCGGCTCCGTCCCATGGAGCGACGCCAGCAGCCGGGGGCCGACCTCACTCCAGCCGATGAGCAGTAGTGGCGCAACCGCGTAGAAGCAGGCTTGCCCGTACGCGCCCGTGATGATGGGGTGCGCCGTGTTCATGGCCAGGGTGGCTGTGCCGCTGAACAGCAGCAACAGCCGTGGCCCGACCAGTCGTTCGCTGAGGCCGTTCGTCCTCAAGTACTGCATCGAGGCCAGCAGCGCCACGACCGTGAGGTCCACGGCCGGAGCCACCAGCGGGGCGATCCAGCCTGGAACACCGAGCTGGACCCCGACGGCGTAGCCGTTGCCAAAGCCGAAGCAGAACGTCAAACCGGCGATGATGAACACGACGGCCGTCACCGTCCGCCTCACGGCCACCGCGGGGCCGCCCGTGAAGGCGGCCCCCGCATCCTCTCTGAGCTTGCTCACGCGCTGCGTCGCCACTCGCGAAGCTCGGCTTGCTCTACAGCCTGATCCGTCAAGAAGAGATGCGGATCGGTCGGATAGACGTTCGTCCTGCACATTTCACGCCAGAAGCGGCGGAGCTGAACGCGAACTCGCCTGTAACCCTCCTCCCGATCACAACGTGCCTGCTCTTCATCTTCGAAAATGAGTTCCTTGCGGGTGCATCTGGGCATACGTCTCCCGTCTCTTGAATAGGAAGGTTGGAGGAGAACTGAGAACTATTACTTGAAACGTCGGCCGAAAATGACCTTGTAGATCCCGACAACCACAATCAGTGGTACGACGATCGGGACGAGTAGCTGCAGGACATCGATTGCGACGTACGCTGCGAGTGACAGCAGCAGCACCCCAGCCGCCAGACCGATCAGGCGTCCGGCCAACGGCGGCCGAGGTGTGTTGTCGTCAGGACGAAGCCAGGAGAACATCATCGATCCGTTCGCCGGCTGGCCGTGTTGTCAGAAGCTGTGCTGGCAGGCTCACCGCCGTCCGCCGTGGCGACGTCGGCTGCCGAACGTGGAGCCGCCGGCCTCCTCCTCGGCGCGGCGCATCGCGTCTCGCGCCTGGAAGAACACGTCGTTGACGCGTCGCGTCTGCTCGAGCGCCTTCCACTCGGCGTCCAGGACCTTGCGTTCGACCCTGAGTTTGGCCTGTTTGTCCTCCATCCGAGTACCAGCCAGCGCGTAGCCCAGCCACGCTGCCCCGCCGAGCCACAGGAGCAGAGCGAACACCACCCAAGCGGCATACATCATTCAGCCCCGTCCCGTCTCGGCCACGATCCGGGCGAGCGCGCCGGCGGCCGTGTCAACGATCGCCTTGTAGCGCGCGTCGCCGAGAGGTGCACGCATCAGGGCTTGCGTCTCCATCTCGGTCAGACCTTCCACCGCCCGAAGCGCACTGTGGGCGACGTACTCGACGGCCTGAGTACGGGCTGCCTGGACGACGGCCCGGCCGTGGACAAGGTCAACTTCGCTTCGAACGGCGCGCTCGAGGCGCGGGGATGGAGAACGACCGCTGGCGCGGTCAAGAGAGTCGCCGCTGGTGCGGCGAGCGACATAGTCAGACATCAGAAGTGCCTCCTCATCTTGACGGTGACCCGGGTACAGGACGTTCCCGGCGTAAAGCAACTGAAGCCCACCTGTGAAGCAAACGGCTAGATGTGCCGACAGGCAATCGCAGGGAAATGAGAGGCAACAGAGGGAAAAGGAGGGCAATGAAGGGAAATCGACGCCGGAGGCCACGTTCCCAGGACGTGAAGCAGCCCGCTCCTGACGGAGCGGGCTTTTGGGATGGGGTCGGCCCGATGGGTTGGACTTGACGGCTACTGATGCTTGCGGCCGAAGAAGTCGGTGCGCGTCAGCCAGACGGCATGAGCGAAAGTGTCCCGGTCGAAGATCGGGTGCGAGTACGTCACGTCGCCCGGCTGGTAGCCGAACACGGAGCTGACACGCCACTTCTTCGGTGTGCCGTGCTCGTTGGGGTCGTCCCGAATGATGACGACGTCCTTGCCTGCACGTAGCCGGTAGTAGTCATCGATCAGGTACGAGACGACCTTGAGGAACACCTCGAAGTCGCCGAAACAGTGATGCGTACTGTAATCATCGTCTCGTAGCCAGTCATGGATCAGGTCCGCGAGACAGATGTCACGGTCCTCAAACGGTACGTATGCCCAACGATCGTCATCCTCCCGATAGAACGTCGCGTACTTGCGGAAGGAATCGATGGCTGCATTGAACGGAACTGGATGGGAACGGAGAGATTGCATAGTCGAGCCTCCGGATTTCTAGAGGCCGACCCCAACTACTATTTATAACACAAATATCACATATTTGCAATAGTAAACTTCATCAGCTGAGGAGTGTCCGGTAGGATGGCGGCTACTGAGGTGAAGATCGAGGTGGCGATGGGCGAGTGGCCGAAAGACGAGCTGCGTCGGGAGTTGATGGCAGTTGCGGCAATACCGACGAAGGAACTTGCTGGCTCTGAGCCGCTTGATCACCTTTCGTCGCTATGTCCTACGCTGCTGGCAAGCGTTCCTGACGTATTTCTTGGGAACAATAGCCCGTTGCAGAAGCGTGAGCACGTTGTTCGCCAGCTTCTGAAGCACACTGCATTCAGGTCGCCGAGCCGTGAAGTTCGAGCAGCGGGAGATCTTCTCGGGCTGTCGAACGACGAACCTGGCGACCTGTCGGACATGCCATGGGAGAACGCCCAGAAGATCCACGCGGACTATCTCAGCCACAAAAGAGATGGACCAGAAGAGTTCAAGCGTTTCGGTCGAGAAGTGCGGACTGTTCTTGCGGTTCGGCACTTCGGCTACGGTATTACATGGCTGCGTACAAATAAGACGATTACCGAAGAAGTCTTATTCCAGCGTTTCGTGGATGAACTTTGCACCTACCTCGATGACGAAGCTGGCAAGCTGACCCAGCTCGCCAAAGACCTCGGTTACCTGCCAACTGCGGAAGTCGACCCGACTGCCAATCCTCTCCTGTTGTCTCCTGCGCGCTCGGCGATGGATGAGGAGAAAGCAAAGCAGATCGTCCGGGAAGTTTTGGGGGAAACAGACGAGACCGCCGTTTACCGCTTGGCGTTGTCGTTGAACTTCGATCCGCCACTCGTCCGCGCCGCGTGTGACTACCTGAAGTCTGACGGCCTCTCCGTGGATTCGGCCTGTGGCATCCTGGCCAAGGACGTCGGTATCTTCCTCGACTCCCTCGCGCGCCATATGGGACAGTCATCTGTTACTCGTCGTCTGCGTCAGACGATTCAGACTTTTGAGGCCGAACATCCGCGGACGATCCGTGCGCTCGACTTCATCGCCTACCTTCACCATGAGTATATCTCTGCTGAGTATGTCCTGGCGTATCTACTGGAGCGTCAGTACGTTGACCGCGAGACAGTTGAGCACGCTGCACTAATCTTCGGCGGAGCAATCCGGCCTCTGATCGACGAGGGGCTTCTAGAGCAGTACGGTGCTTTTACGCGGATGAATCCGCTTGTCCACTCAGTTGTGCGGGAGTTGCGGAGTGAAAAGGCTTCGGAGATCAACGAACGCCTTGTCTCCTGTGGATTTACCGATCTGAGTGCGGCCCCGTCGGCGCGGCAGCTCATGGAAGCGAAGTGGAGCCCGACGACTATCGCGGCTCGCTGGATGCTTGACTATGTGCTTGCCACTCGACTGCACGATCAGTTGTGGAATAATAACCGGTCGGCGCGAGCTGGGCGGCTCGCTGGTGCGGACTGGATGATTGTCGTGAAAGCTCTGCATACCAGATGCCGCGAGAAGGCGGCTTTTTCGTGGGTCTTGTTTGAGTTTGACCGTTATGTTGCGCGCGTGCGACCACGATTGGACAGCGGGCTTGATGACTGGTGGAATATAGAGACCGAGTTGCCTGATTTCCACGACCGATTCCGAATCCTTGAGATGCAGGTAGCGGTAGAAAGTGCATCGAGGAAGCTCGCTGACCTTTTTCACAACATTCCGCGGGTTTTAGACGAAGCCGACTTCAACGAGGTGATCCGAACTTACTTTGCTAAGCGGTTCGCTGAGATGACTGCTGAAATGGAGGCCGCTTTCTGTCTTGATGAAGTCTCGACGCCACTGGGCACTCTTCGCCTCTCGGAGTACTTTCCGATGTGGAGTAGCGTGCACTCGATGGCGGTTGATTCGGGTGATGTGCCAAGTAGCTCGGAAATTTCGTTGTTTAACGATTCGACTAAAAGGCTTGGAGAAGAATAGTCGCAGCTGGCATGACGCGAGCTAGAGCAATTCTTCTGCCGGACGGCTCTCCCGCGTAGCGCTCCCAGTTCATTCGCGATGGTGCATCCAGAAACAGACTGCGCAAGTTGTGTACGTGGATCGTCCGCGTCCTACTGAGCCGGCGAATGCAGGCCGCGCATCAGGTCGCCCGCGTCGACACCGAGCGCATCGGCCACCTTCAGGATGTTGTGGAAGGTCAGGTTGCGTTGGCCGCGCTCGACCTGGCCGAGGAACGACCAATGAACGTTGCTGTCGGCGGCCAGCTGCTCTTGGCTCTTGCCCAGCTCCTCGCGGCGACGCCGAACGCGGGCACCGAACTCGGCGGCGGCGGGCGAGATGGGAGGAGTCGGCATGGCGTCCTACTCCATACGCACTAACCGTAAACGTCCAGAGACTATACGTTGCCAACATTTATGTTTGGGACATATATGTACAGGCGAGCCAGATCTTGATATGGTCAGGATCGCCTGGCTGACCAGCGAAAACGTCTGGATATGGACGCGCCGGTGAGCGACGACGCCCCCGATCGTCAGGCTCGAAAGTGGCCAGGTTCACCCGCTGGTGGCAGTACTACCTCGAGGAGGTGACGACATGCGCATGGCACTGAGTGGCGGCAGTGGTGGCACCTGACACTGAGCGAGCCGACCGAACGGAACCCCTGGTCTACGGGCTGGGGGTTCCCTTTTTTCATGATGCGTTGAATTAGTATGTTAAAATTGATCTTGCGTGGCTCGTACTGCGTCCCTTGTGAGGAGGTGATCCCCATGCGTATCGCCATGAGCGGTGGTGGCGGCGACACCTGATCGAGCATCAGGCGCGCCACCCAGTAAGGAAGAGTCATGGGTTGCGGCTTGCGTCGTACCCATGACTCTTCCCACTATTCAATGAAATAAGAATTATTGTTATACTGATCTTGTATGGCCAACCTGCTTACCCAGCTCTACAAGACCAAACTCCGTCTCGCCGGACTGGTAACTGCGCTGGCTGGCATTGGCCTTCTCTTCGTGGCCAAGTACGTCTCGGACGTTCCAACGCTGGGGTGGATCGCGCAGTGGCCGATCAGCGAGGTTGGGGCCATCGCGCTCAGCGCGGGGCTCTTCGGCGTCATCTTTGAGTACTACGCACGCAAGGAGTCTGAGACCGTCGCGGCCGAGCGGTTCCGCAAGGTTATCCGCCAGGAGGCGCCCGCCATCCGTGATGCGGTCCTCGACAGCCTTGCCTTCAACCCTGACACGTTGAAGGGTGTGGCGTCGTCTGAGCGCCTGGATCAGATCGCTACGAACGCCCTTGCGCTGCGGGTTGGCGACAAGACGCTGGCAGCTGACGCCTACACCGATCTGCGCGACCAGGTCATCCGGGCACCTGAACGTTGGCGCGACGTCGATGTATCGGTCACGCTCTCACCCTGGGAGAAGGGGCCGGCGACCGGCCGCGGTTCGATGTTCGTCGCTACCGTCCGCTGGCAATACCGCGTAGCCCCGAAGACCAGCGTGATGCGCTTCGCCTGTGTCGCAGATGCCGACGAGTACCGCGAGATGTTACGTGACAAGACCTTTACGTCAGCGTGGCACTTCGACCACTCCAGCAGTATCGACCCTGGAAGCAAGGATGTCTTCGAGTTGCTGCAGGTGAGCGTGGATGGCAAACCCAAGAAGATCCGTCGCACTGCTCGCGAGGGAGCTCAGGTTTATGTCGTAAATATTGGCAGCGCGGACAGTGCCAACGAGGTGACAGTCACATACACCTACCGCGTTCTCGCGCAGCGTCACGGCCACCTGCTGTACCTCGACCTGCCGCGTCCTACCAAGGGGCTCCACGTGCAGCTCAACTACGCCGATGCCGGCATCCGGCGCGTCAACACGCTGGACTACTTCGCCGGGGCTCAGCCCTCCCGAGTCGACCAGGCGCCTGCATCCACTCCGGCTAAGACGATCGACGTTACCTTCGAAGGCTGGATCTTCCCCCGGTCCGGCGTGGCCTTCGTATGGGTGCTCGATGACGAGTTGAACGAGGAGCCTTCACGTTCGAGGACCACAAAACCTCGGTAACGCGACATACCGCATCAGGTGGAGGTGTGCAGGTCGTTTGCGCACTCGCTTGCGGTCACCGTGCAAGCCACGTCTCCGAAGTTCTCCAGCTGGTAGTACAGCGTGTACTCGTCTTCCCTGTCGAGCTTCATCAGCGCAGCTCCGATGTCGTCTCCGACCTTGGGCTCATACTCCAGGCACAGCCTGGGGACAGGCATCGATCTCTCGTAGATGCCGATCTCCAGTCGTGCCGTCTTGCGCGGCTTCACCGTTACGACGTTGATGTTGTCATGATGCGACTCACTAGATTGTCTTCGAATTACACGCACTTTTGCTTCGCCCTGAGGCCACGCGCTGCGTCTGCCTTTTACTGTTACCAATGCTTATGCTTTACAAGGTGGCCAAACCTTGAGAAAATTTAGACATGCCTGTAGCTCGTTCCCGTTGCTGGGGCGAGTTGAAATAGACGTACACACATGTTATGTTTATATGTACGTTAAGATGGCAGCACTGCTATTTAAAGGGTACACTTTTTGCTGACCCATAGTCAATATTAATTTTCAGTAGGACACCAGTAGCTTCATGCAATATTACAAGAATGTTGACACTTCCAAGGGGTATCACGTATCGCTAAAGGCCGTTCGCAAGTGGATAGAAGCTGCTCAAGACGGTAGGGTTCAGCTGCAGCTGTACCACGATGGTAAAAGATCTTATATCGCCAATACGGCGAAGAATCAGCTTGTGATGGACGAGCTGGCGAAGCAAGGCAAGAAGTTCATCGACAGTCGCTTCCGCAAGGTTGTGCATCCTCAGGCTCGGTTCTACGAGATGTTCAGTAATAAAGAGATCTACGATATTATTGCGAACATCGAGAAACACCGGGAGATTCCGCTCCAGTACGCCTACTTCGACGGCGGTGCGGAGTTTTGGGACCAGTACATGCAAAAGCTACTGAGTGACAGCACGCCGAATACCCTCACCAGCACTATCAAGCTCTTAGAGTTGGCTCAGGCGTTCCTGGCGAACCTCACCGCTGAGCATCAGCACGTAAACATCCTGGATCTCGGCGCAGGTAACGCCATGCCAGTCCGCGGCCTGCTTGGCGACCTTCTTGCCCAAGGCCGGCTGGGCCGATACATCGCCATCGACGACAGCAAGGCGATGCTCGACATCGCAGAGCGGAACGTCAAGGAGTGGTTCGGCGGCCGTGTGCACTTCGAAGGGCACGTTCGCGACATCCTGACCGATCCCTTCGATGACCTCCTGGCGGTGGAGTCATACGACGGCAGTGACTCGATCAACCTGGTGTTGCTGCTCGGCGGCACCCTCAGCAACCTGCGCGACCCCGAGCACACGTTGCAGCTCATCCACCGCAGCATGGGCAGAAATGACCTCCTGGTGTTCAGCCGCAAACTTGACACTCCGCGGGCGCGCATGTTCTTCGACTTCAACCCCGATGACAGCGTGGCACCCTTGCCGCCCAGTCAGAAGATGATCCCTGACCTGCTCAACATCGATGAGTCGCTGTACGACGTCGAGCAGCTGTTTGATCCTGCCGACCAGGCGCGCTACATCCGCATCCGACTCAAGGTGACGGTGTCTATCGTGTTCGAGCTTGACGGCCGCGAGCGCACGATCGTCCTTGAGAAGGGCGAGGCGCTCTTGCTCTGGCGCGCTCGTCACCAGAACACCTTTGACGTCATCCGTGAGTTCGACCGGAATAACTTCGAGTTGCTTAACGCCAGCAAGACGAGGGATAACGAGTACATTTTGCTGATGTATGAGGTGAAGGACGACACGACGAAGTAGCTTGGCAAGGTGGTCCGTTGTGAATGCTACACTATCCCAAGATATTCGAGGCATGGCCTTATATGCGTTCCCTGCATTGCAGCTTGGTCGAGCGGCTTCAGGGCGTATGCTAGATCGGACTCGCTCTACCAGTGGAACGTGGCCACAAAGTATGAAATGAAAGAGGCAATCAGAATTGCCGCCACGATACCGGCATAACTAACGATCCGCGAAACTTGCACCAACGCATTTGTGCGTGAGGCACGGAAAGTCTGGATGTAAATAACCGCGATAGCCAAATACGCAACGACTTCCAGCAGTAGAAGTTCCGCGTGTCCTTTGAAGAAGCCATTGGCGATGAACGCGGCTACGAGTGTTACTGAGATGGATCCCAAAATAAAGAGAACTGAATCGAATCTGGATAGTTGATTTTGTTTAACCATTAGCTAGATTATATATCATTTGTCCCTAATCGACAAATACCATTTGAAATGAAGAAGCCCCCGATTCCGTCGCCTCGTGGGCGTTGGAACCGGGAGCATTGGCTCTTCAGTCAGGAACGGTCAGCTTGTCAGCATGTACTGCGCGAGCAGCTTGGCGTACGCCCCTTGTCCCTTGGTGTTCGGGTGGAAGCTCTCCGAAGTGTCTGGTCCCGTGAGCCCGTTGAAGTACGGCTCGCTCGTGCACAGGCTGTGTCCCGTGAACGGCGAGTTCGTACCCATCGGATTCACGTACTGGATACGGGAGTTGTTGACAGCCGCCACAGCATCGCTGATCACCTTGTTCAGGTCGTCCAGCAACTGGATGGCTGCCGCCTTGTCGTTTCCACCGAACGGGTAGTCACCGACCATGCAGTCCGGTGCATTCGCCGACAGAAGTGGCGCATAACCCAGGACGTACGTCTGGGCGTTTGCACCCCCGTTCTGGCTGCTGGTCTTGCTGAGGATATCCGTGTAAACACGGTTCAGCTTGACAGGCAGACTCTGGAGCTTCTGCCGAGCAGATGCGATAGCGGCGTTGCAGTTGCCCAGACCCACCGAAGCCTTGACGCATTCGGTGACGACGTCCCCGAACCCGATGTCGTTCCCGCCGATGGTGAGACTCACCACCTTGGTGTTACTCGACAGGGCTTGGTCCTGCTTCTGCGTGACGCCCGGATAGGTGGTGTTGGTGTCGATGTTGTCCGCGACCGAACCGCCACACGCCGCGAAGTTGGTAAGTGCCAACGGAATGGAAGTGTCTCGACCGAGAATCCTCCCGAATCCGTTGTAGCTCTTGTAGCACTTGTTGGTGTCGGTCACGGTGTCGGCATCATAGACGCCAGCTCCCTGGCCAGATGAGAATGAATCACCCAGTGCCACGTACGGCTTGAGCGGTGAAGGAACCGACAGCACTGCTCCACGCGGGTAATCCAAGCCGAGGCCCGTCACCTTGATGGGGTAGAGCTTGGTTTCGTCGTGGACCGTGCAGCTGAGCTTGCAGGCTGCGTGCAGATACAGGGTGTCCGCGCCCGTGATGAGGCGATTGACACCGTTGTAGCGCACTTGGTAGCCGTTCACGTTGCCGCTAGTGGCGTCGAGGTTGCCACTCATCACCTTTGTGGCGACTGTAGCATCACCAGTAGCGACATTGAGAACGTCTATCGTGATGAACGGTACTTGCCACGGTGAACTGGTCAGCTGCTTCGTCCAGTCGCGGACGAGAACGAGCTTTCCTGTGGTGTCTACCGTTATGTAGTTGTTGCCAGCGGTGTTGATGCCGCTGGTGTCCTTGTTCGGAAGGTCCTTGTCCCACACCTTTATGCCGTAGGCATTGAGCTTGACGAGCGCGAACACCTTCTCGGATGTCGGCGCTCCGCCCACGACCTTTGTCCGCTTGAGAAAAATGACTGCGCCACCGTCCGGTGTCGGGTAGGCCTGGTAGTAATCCGCAGCCTGGCCGAAGTTGGATTCCTGCGCCTTCCACGCCACCTTCTTGGCCATCGGGTCGTACGCCAAAACCTGGATGCCCTGGCTGGCGCCCGAGCCAGTCCAGCTCGGCGAGAACAGACGGCCTGTGGCGTTGATCGCCGCCGGATCATTGTTCGCGTTGCTAGAGCCAAGGTATGTCCCGTTGTAGGTGTAGAAGTACACCCAGAAGCTGTCGCTGACGACAGCAAGACCATCCTTGAATGCACGCACATCCGTACCGCAGCCGGTACCGGGAACCGGAACGTCCAACACCTTGGCGGGTGTCGTCAAGGGCGGCTGGATATCCGGCGTCAGTCCGACCAGCCGGCCGCTGCTGTTGATGAAGTAGACGTTACCGTCCGCACCAGCAGCGGGCTTTGCGGTCAGAGTGGCATCGCATCCGGTGGGATACTTCCACTTCAGGGCGTTACCCTTGTACGCCAGCAGGTTGGGGTTGTTCTTCCAGTAGCCGTCGACGACACCGCCCGCTGATCCGTAAACGTCACCGTTCTTTCCAACGGTCGGCTTACTGATGCAGACCGGGATTCCGTCGATGGTCTGGCTGGAAGAAATATCCTGAACTAGCGATCCGGTCGCGGAATATGTCCGGAGGCTGCTGCCGACACCCGTAGTGGAGTTGTCGACGCATGCTTCGGTCACCGTGCCCTGAGGGCTCGTGATTGTGCGCTGTTCGTACCCGCTGACTACCTTCGGTGACCATTGGGTTTCCGGAATAGACTCAGCTGCCGATGCCATTCCCGAAGGAACGAACGTCATGAGTGATGCGATCAGGCCCGCCGAGGCGAGCATGATCGGTGTGCGCTTTCCGTGCATGATGGCTTTACACCACCTTCCTGATTGCTTGGTTGTGAATGAACGAGGAACGAAAAAAGCGGCTCGCACCCGGAGGTGCCGCCACCTGAAACCGTTCTTATTAACTGAAGAGAGCCGCTTTATTTATGACATAAATTCGAAATCTTGCAAAGATGTAGAATAAACAACACCAAGGATAAGCTCTAGTGGCGAGCTAATAGATAAATGAAGCACCCCTCGGCCAGGGCGGGATTAGCCGAGGGGTGCTGGGAGACGCAGGGGAGCTACAGGCGTTCTAAGCCGTCTCGAACCCTGCGAAGAAGCTCTGAACTTGCCGCGTCATGCTGATTGCTGCTCGTCTGGCCCCGTGGTGTCGGCGACGGCTTCCTTGCCCGCCGCGGCAGGCCGGCGGGGGTGCGTTCGTAGACTGCGAGCTCTGCCCACATGACTCGGCCTGAGAGAGTCACGCAGGAGCCCCACCGCCCCGCCCGAGCGTTAACGAGCCCCAAGCCACTGGCTTGGGGCGGTTCAGTATCTTCGGGAAGCACCAGCTCCTGGTCGTGCTCATCGGTGACTTCGACGACGATGTGTTTGGGCCAGCCGACCAAGCGGACCTTGATTGCGGCGATCCTTTGGAGGTGCGCCCAGCTCGACTCTTCACTGGGACCGGTGGCCGCCACTGAGAGGGCGACCAGCTCGGCTGCAACGTCTTCCATGTCGGGCTCGACGAACATCGCATCCCATCGACGCAGGGTGTGGGCGACGAAGATGCGGGTCACCGAGACAGCCGTGGGGAGCGCCACCAAATCGAGCTCAGCGAGGAACCTGGGTTGATCAGGCATCCGGGGCATAGGCACCTCGGCTTGGGCGGATACTTCGCCGCGGGCCTGTACCGAGGCGGTCATTAGGGCGTCCACAGCAAGCTGCGGCGCTTGACGAGGTATGGCGCACCCTGCTGCCCGGGCTCAGGGAGGTCGAGCAGCTCGAAGATGACTTCCTGCAGGTCAGCACCTTCTTTTGACCACACGCAGCCGCCGCCGAAGTCGTCGTCGAGAACGCGCGCACCGCTGACGTTGGTCCGATCGAAGATGAAGAGGGCGTCGGTGTACTGGTCACGGCTGCAGCTGCCTGCGATGCCCTCCAGCTCTCCATCTTGGGATTGGATGGGCCGGAACACCCATCCCGCGTCTCGGACAGTGATGAGCGGCTGGAGCTCTGGATAGCGGCGAAGGGCGTCCTCGTTGTTGATCGACTGGTGCATCAGCTGACCGCTTCGCTCGGGGTGAGCAGAGCCACCAGCTCGCCAGCGATGATCGCCGCGGACTGCTCGGGCGGTCGGCTCGAACAGTCCACGCTCAACACGGTGTAGCCAGCTTCTTCCAGCGTCTCCGTCGCCTGCCGGTAGAACGTTGCCTCGGCGTAGCTACTGCCGGGTGTGTGCTGAAAGCGGTTGTGCGGTCCCCGCGCTTCCAACCGCTCAGCGATCACGTCGGGGTCTGCTTCGAGGATGACGGCCAGATCCGGCCGTTCTACTTCCTCGTTGAGTTGCCAGAGGAAGACGGGGTCAACGTCGTCGAACCGCTGGACGACGAGGCCGGAGGCCACGTACCGGTCGGAGATGACGATATGGCCGGTCTTCAGGAACGGCTTGATCTCCGCCTCGATGTGGTGGTACCGATCGGCCGCGTACAAGCAGGCCAGCGCATGACCGGTGACGGTCGGCGTCAAGTCGGAGGCCAGCTTGCCGATAGGGCCGCTCGACGGTTCGGCGGTCACGTGAACCTGGTGGCCTTCGGCAAGGAGCAGCTGGGCCAGATGCCGAACGATGGTGGTCTTGCCCGCGCCGCCTGGGCCGTCGACACTGACGAACAGGCCGCGTTGATGGTCAGAAGAGGGCCGAAGGTTCATCATTGCTCGTTCCCGACTTCTGACCGCGCGGTCTTGGCTGCCGCCAACTCGATAGCGAGCATGGCTCCGCGGGTGAGGTTGATCTGATGCGCTGCCAGGTTCTCGTGGAGACGGGCACTGCAACTGGTTCCGGGGATCGGCATCATCACCGGGGATCGGTGCAACAGCCACGCCACTGCGAGCTGGGCCGGTGTCGCGCCGTGCTGGGTAGCCAGCTCGTGAAGCACACCGTGAGGCTCTACGAGCCGACCTGATGCCAGCGGGGCGTACGGCACAAAGGCGATACCGGCGTCTTCGCAGTAGCGAAGAACTTCCTCGAACACCCGGTTAGACACGTTGTACTTGTTCTGCACGGCCGCGACGTCAATCAGCTCGCTGGCCTTGCGGATCTGACCGATGTCAACCTTGGACAGCCCGATGTGGTGGATCTTCCCTTCAGCCTGCATGTCCCGAAGCACGCCGAGTTGGTCTTCAAAGGGAACGGCGGGGTCGATGCGGTGGAGGTAGTACAGGTCAATCCGTTCGACCTGGAGCCGCCGGAGGCTCATCTCGACGCACTGGCGCAGGTACTCCGGACGCCCACACGGTGCCCATCGGTCGGGACCTTGGCGAGTGAGACCGCCCTTGGTGGCGATGACCACGCCCTCGGGGTAAGGATGTAGCGCCTTGCGAATGTACTTCTCGGCGGTGAACGGGCCGTAGGCGTCGGCGGTGTCGATGTGCGTCACGCCCGCGTCGACAGCATCGCGGAGTACCTGCATGGCCTGTTCCGGGTTGTCCGGTGCCGCCCAGTGGCCAGGGCCGGTGAGCTGCATCGAGCCGAAGCCGATGCGGTTCGAACTAGAAAAGAGCTGGCTCGTCATCAGAGCTACCCCCTGTCGGCTGATCCCTGAGTTCTTCGAGGCTCCGCCGGCCTGCGAGATGGACGAACAGCCGGGCTGTCACGATGGCGTCGTACGTGGCGCGGTGCGGCCGGTCTTCACCATCAAGGCCGTGATCAAGCTCGAACTCCTCGACCAGTGAGCCGAGCTTGTACGTGCTCCGGCCAGGCAGCAGGCGGCGGGCGAGCTTGAGCGTGTCGAAGACCTCGGGGCACTCCCAGTCGCCGAGCTTGCGCTGGAGCACACCGACATCGACGTGGGCGTTGTGCGCGATCAGGGCGGAGGCGTCGAGCGCCTTGAGCACGTCCGCTTCGATGTAGCCGAACACCGGGGAGTCGGCCACCTGCTCGTTAGTGATCCCGTGAATCCTTCGAGCGAAGTGCGTGATCGGCTGGTCCGGCTGCACCAGCCAACTCGTCGGCTCGCCGATGACTCCGTCGACGATGGGCACCGCGGCCAGCTCAACGAGATCAGGCGGCTGCTGACCGTTGCCTTCGACGTCGACAACGACGTAGCTGAGCTTCGTCCAGTCAGTCATGCGCTAGCTTCCTTCCAACCGATGTCCGCGCGACCATGCCGGTGCGCGTGATGTGGGTGACGCTGGTCGTGCACTTGGAAGCCAAGTGCGTGCTGGAGGAAGTAGCGCGGTTGCTCGACCTCTAGTCCCGACACGATGGCTGCCCGTTCGCTGATGTCTACGACCTGTAGCTTGTCGGCTTCGGGCAACACGCGGGCTACTTGGTGTACATCTTCGGCGGTCGGCACCCGATGAGACTCGGCGCAGAGCTCGAGCTGGGACAGCGGGCAAATGTCGCACAGCTCCCGGATGCCGTAGTGGCCGTTGTAATCCGGCAGGCCATGGGCGTACGACACTGCACAGGAGGTCTTTCGGAACAAGGCTGACGAGTTCGAGAACGTGTCGAGCACGCGGCGCTCAAGCGTCTCAGGCACGATCTTCCGGCGGGCGGTGCCCTCGTACGGCTCGGGAATGCCGTTGGCCTTGTAGTACTCGGCGATCTGGTCGCGGTAGAACAAGCCGGTGAACACCGTGGCGTCGGCGTGCTTGCTCAAGGAGTGGGCGGCGGTCAAGTGCTCATCCGTGTCGTTGAGTCCGGGGACCAGCGGTCGCCAGTAGAGCACCGTCCGGTACTTCCTGTGGTTCGGGGCGCTCATGAGCTTCAGCGAGTCGGCCGCGACGTGCGAGGGGTACGGCTCGATCTTCGGGTTGTCGATACCTGAGTACGTGAACAGCAGCGTCACCTTGAGATGCCGGAGCTGGTTCAGCCGGTCGATGTCGTACGGCTTGAGCTGGTGCCTGGTAATAACGAGAACGTGGTTGGTCAGCTCGCGCTCGTCCAGGTCTTCCAGCACGGCGAAGGTGTGCGGCCGTACCTTCGGCAAGAATGGCTCGGTCGCCCGGTTGAACACCTGTATCGGCGTGACGTGGGGCTGGAAGTAGCGGTGGTTGACCAGCTCTTCAACGGCCTGAGCGTCGGACATGAGCGCCGCCGGCTGGTTCTCGTCCCACAGGCCGTACGTGTGCCGGATGCAGTAGGCACAGCCGAGTGAACAGCCCTGGATGTGGTTCAAACTCAGACCACTTTTGCGGTACTCCACCACCTCTCGGGCACGCTCGGGCAAACGGTCGATCCGGTCCTTGCTCAACAGGGGCACAGGGATCATCAGGCGGCTCTTCTCCGAGGTCAGCGGGGTGGGCGCTTCTGGAGAGTAAGCAGACCGATACGGTGTCGCCAGAAATTTGCTCGGTTTTGCTCGAAAAAATTCGCCCTGCCTGACCTGGGGAAATTAGGAGCCAGTGTCTTCGGCCTCGCCGGCCAGTTCACGCATGACGCGGCTGATGATCGCCCGCGCCTCACTGCCGTAGCTGGCGACGGCAGCCAAGTGCTCGAATATGCCGGTGTACAGCTCGATCTCCTGGGGCTGCCGGAGGTTGATCTCGGCTGAGTACGACTCGAACTGCACGAGGTGGTCGTCGTAGATCCAGAAGCCGTGCCGGGGATCGGTGACGTACTGGGTCTTGAAGTCGATGATCCCGAGCTTGACGTTGTGCATGGAGGTCATCGCCATCAGGCGGTCAAGCTGGCCGATCATGATGTCGCGCGCCACCAGTCGGTAGCGAAGCGCGGCCTCCGTGATCACGAAGTGGAAGCGCTTGTCGGGCCGGTACAGCATCTCCTGGCGCTGCATCCGTGCCTTCACAGCCTCGTTGATGTCGTTCGGGACCCTGTGCACCATGACGACCTGAGCGAAGCGGGCGCGGGCATACTCGGGGGTCTGGACGAGGCCGGGAATCACGGTGTTCTCGAATCCGCGGTAGAACTTGGTTCGCTCGTCCAGCTGCGACAACGTCAGCTGATGGGATTTCATGCCTGCCTTGAGCACGCGCTGCCACTCGGCGTGCTGCAACTCAAGGTTATGGAGCGCGGCGAGAAGACTGGCCGTCTGGTCTTCCGACTTGGTGGCTCTCGTCCAGTCCCTGATGTCGTCGTCGGTCGGCGTCTGCTTGCCGTTCTCGATCTTCGAGATTTTGGAGCCCACCCATGACAACGACTCCGCGAGCTGTTTGCCAGATAGCTTGGCGGCTACCCGGAGCTCGCGGAGTCGTTTGCCCAGCGCATTGCGTGCTTCGTCAACGCCGGTCGTCCCGTTGCTCATGTTTGGCGACAAACTCATCTCGCTCGATGGCGTGATGCTGAGCGGCGTCACGCCAGTAGTTGTGCTGAACGATCTCGGCTGGGTCTTCGATGACCTCCCCGCCGAGGAACTGATCGTCGTCGGTGAAGCGCATCTTGAGCAGCTTGCGGGAGTCGAACAGCCAGTAGTCGTACTTCGGCAAGTCGCCGGCCTGTTCCCGGGTGATGTAGCGGATGTCGTCACCCGCTTCGCGGGTGTAGCCAGCGACCCACATGGCGAAGCGGGTGTAGTCGGTGAGCGGGAAGCTCACCACTCGCACGCGCGAGAACCGGCGTCCCTCGGCCGTCGCTTGGCGGACCATGTTCGACCAGTTCTCGTGGTACGAGACGTCCGGCTCTCCGGCAAGGAACTTACGGAGCGGCGCAGCCTCACGCGGAATGTTGTACTGATCGCGCGTCTCCAGCCGGTAGGCCGTGTGCTCAAAAGTCTCGAAGAGGTTGGCGAACTCCGGGCCTGCCTCGATGAAGGTCAGTTGTCCGTTCCCTTCTCCTGCGCGTAGCGGCGGGCGTAGAACTTCAGCACTTCCTCGGGGATCTCGATCAGGGTCTCGTGGTCCGGCACCGGGCCGACGTCGGCGAGCACCTGGGGATCGGTCACCTTCCAGCCCTGGGCGATGTAGGTCACCCGGTCTGTCCGGTCGGTGGCGAACAGCGTAGGGGATGCCCCCTCGGTGGACTCGGGGTCTTTGCCAAGAAACTCGGCGCGCACAGGGCCTCCTTGCTCGAAGTTCGAGAAAACTGCTCGTCCATCGTGACGCAGGGTGGCCCGGCCGTCAACGGCGGCACTGGTGACCACGCGTGTTCTTGTCGCTGGCACGCATGGCACGGACGCGGGCGCGCCGTGGACTCAGGGGATAGCTGCTAGTCAACCATCTATTGGTCTGATTCTCCAACAGCTTCTTCTTGATCGTTGTGTAGTGAATTTTGTAGCGCTCAGCGAGAACTTTTGGCTGTGGTGCCTGTCTTATAGGAGTCGATCAGTTCCCTGATGTTGTCATCTTGACGCTTGGCAAAAGAACTTAACGGAGGTAAGATGACCTTAGTATGACAATAGCTACGACCGCGCAACAATTAGATACGTCACCTGCGATACCTGCTGTCGACGGTCACGTTAGGTTTGAACTCCTCGCCAACTACCTTGAACCCCGCTTCGGCAGTATCTACGAGTACAACCTCGGTGATGGCGGTCTTGCTGGCTTAGACATCCAGGAGTGGACGGACGAAATCAGGGAAGCGATCAGAGACTATCTGCTCCATGAGCTGCCGGGCGCTGTCGCTGCCGTACTGTTCGAGTTAGATGCGAAGGTTCTACAGGACGCAGAGGCGAAGCGAAAAGCTGTCGATTCCCTGATTGGTATCCACGAACCGTGGACGGTCGCCCTGGAGGTCCGGAATGCAGCCGTTGAAGCTGTCCCAACGCTTGATCAGCTCATCGGCGATCTCGACACCTGGCCCAGTGATGATGAACGCTTTGATGCCGAGACATGGCTTGAGCGGCACGTGAACGATACAGAGTTAGACGACCTGATTTCTCACTTGAGGAGTGCACCTAGAGAGCGACGACGCTTCATTCAATGGGATCTGGTATACGAATACCAACCACCCGAGCTACTGAAGGCTTGGCACGAGGTCGTTGGGCCAGCACCTACCGATCTCACCGATGACGAATGGCAACTTATCGTGCCCCATCTGCGGTTGCGCAGGAATCGGCATGGAGAGCACACGCCAACCGTAAACGAGCTTGTCGCTAAACGCCGCGTCTTCAACGCCAGCCTTTTCAAAATGGCTCATGGGCTCTCGTGGTCCCAGTTGCCACGGCGCTACGGCAAGAATCCCTATCAGCACTTCTACCGCTACGAGGCTGACAGGCTCTTCGCGCGCCTGCTCGCTGGTCTCGACGGTACGCCTGGTGCTGAACGGATTGTGGAGTGGCTGAAGTCTATGGAGGCAACGTCATGAGCGTGTTCCACTGGCACCCTCAATCTTGGTACATAGAAGAAGTCGAGCTTGTAGCAGCCTTGCCGTTCATAGGCCATGGCTTCAGAGCAACACTCCGCTGCAAGCGTTGCAATAGCGTGCGCTCGACCACCTACCTTGATTCGATACTGATCCTCAAACTTGCGAATATGGGCGTCCGCGATCCGTCGTACCAGGAGAAAGCCTTAGAGTTGGCGGATCAGATGCGGGGTGATGTTGGAGCGAGTCTTATCTGAGCTGCCTGATGCGCAGATAATCGACCAGATGGCTATTGAACAGGCCAGGGCTACTGCACGGCCAAAATGTTCGGCTGCCTCGTCACCCGGTGCCGCCTCAGCTTCTTCTTGATCGTGCTCGTGTGTACGCCATACCGCTCGGCAAGTTCCTTCGCCGTAGCGCCCGACAGGTATGCCTCGATCAGGTCGGTGATGTCTTGCTCCGTGAGCACCTGCCGCACGTAGTCAGGAGAGGCTGTCCTGCCCTCGATCGTCGTGACCGTCTCGTGTCCATCCTCGGCGGGGTCCTTGATCTGTCGCAAGACGCTGACCAGCGGTCCCAGGAGGTCAGGACGGTTCGAATAACGGCGGAGAAGCTCCACCTTCGAGAAGGCCCTCGCTCCTTCGGAGCTTGGGCCTTCTCTTCGGTTTCGTCCATGTCCTCTGGGGGTCGAACCCCCAGACCCCCGCCAGGCGGGCTTCGCCCCCTGGACCCCCTCCCCGGGGGCTTCGCCCCGGGACCCCGCTCTTGGGCTTCGCCCTCTTTCCGGGGGCTTCGCCCCCTGGACCCCGCCTTTGGGGCTTCGCCCCTCGCCCCCGTCCCCCCGGGCTTCGCCCGGGCCCTGCCTTTCGGGCTTCGCCCTTTTCCGGGGGCTTCGCCCCTTGCCCCCTTTCGGCTCCGGCTGGCGCCTCGCCACAGCCCGCGCCGTGCCCCCGTAGGCAAGTGGACGCGCGTACACGCACCGACGAGGACCCAGACTTCCCCGCACCCCGATCCGAAGCCAGAACACGGCCGGCAGTGCCGGGTCAAGGCACGCTTTCCCGCCTTGACGCGGTGCTGTCGGCCGTAGTCACAATCCGGGCTTCGGGGTGCCGGAAGGGCTACGGGACCCGCCAGGTGCGCGAGTCGACGGTCCGGGTACGCGAGTCGACGGTCCGGGTACGTGAGCCGACCCGCCAGATACGTGAGCCGACTGTCCGGGTGCGCGAGTCGACTGTCCGGGTGCGAGAGCCGACTCACCAGATACGCGAGCCGACTGTCCGGGTGCGAGAGCCGACGGTCCGGGTGCGAGAGCCGACGGTCCGGGTACGCGAGTCGACGGTCCGGGTACGCGAGTCGACGGTCTGGGTACGCGAGCCGACCAGCCAGGTACGTGAGCCGACTGTCCGGGTACGCGAGTCGACTGTCCGGGTGCGAGAGCCGACTCACCAGATACGCGAGCCGACTGTCCGGGTGCGAGAGCCGACGGTCCGGGTGCGCGAGTCGAGGGTCTGGGTACGCGAGCCGACCCGCCAGATATGCGAGCCGGCTGTCTGGGTGCGAGAGCCGGCCCGCCGGGATACGCGAGCCGGCCACCGGGATACGCGAGCCGACCGCGCCCCCTCGGCGCCCGCTTCCCGCGTCCCCGGCCAGCAGCGCCGGGTACCGCTCCAGCCACGCACCTCCCTCCCTCCGAACTCGGCCCGGCCCCATGACCAACTATCCGTCTACCTGCTACTCCGTCCCCTTAGCCCACCCGAGCGGACACCCCCCACCCCCACGCCACACGCCGTGTTCAGGGGCTTGTGATGGGGCCCACTTGTGGGTGAAGTTTTTGTGAGTGTCATGCTTAGGACCCGACCATGGCTCCGCACCCGTGGAGTCGGAAGTAGGTGGCCAGATGACCTGGGCCCGTTCCAACGGCAGTTCGACCGCCAATGATGAAGACAGCCGGATGGGCGTTATCCGGGCCGAGGAGGCCGTGAGGCTCGCCGAACAGAACGATCGGGCCGTCATCACCGTGGCCGGGCACTCGTCCAACGTCAGCGAGTGTGCCGAGCTTCTTGCGATGCTGGGGCTCGATGCCGGGCGGCGGCACAAGGTCGCCTGATCACACCAGGTCCGCTACGTGGACCACCTTGTTACGACCCGTGGCCTTCGCGTGGTACAGCGCCGTATCCGCCGCGTCCAACAGACGCTGCAGGGAGGTCCCTGCCTTCGGGTAGACCGCCATGCCGATCGAGGTCGACAGGCCCGTTATCGACAGCTGGCCCGCCGGGACCGTCAGGGCCGCGATGGCCCGGCGGATGCGCTCTGCCACCGCTCCGATGTCCGGGTGGGCGATGCCCGGCAGCAGCACCACGAACTCTTCGCCGCCGAAGCGTCCTACCGCGTCGCCGCGGCCGCGGACCGCTGAGATGATCGCCTCCGCCACCGCTCGCAACACCGCGTCGCCCGCCAGGTGGCCGTAGGTGTCGTTGACCTGCTTGAAGTGGTCGAGGTCCAGCATCAGCAAGCCGAACGTGGAGTGCTGGCGCGCGGCCGCAGCCAGGGTGCGCTCCGCCAGCGCGTGCCAGCCGCTCGTGTTGTACAACCCCGTCTTCTCGTCGCGGTGGGCCGCCACCTCCAGCTGCTTCACCAGCACCGTCCGGTGCAACAGCAGCAACGGCGGGAGCACCAGCACCACCAGACCCGGCAGCATTGCCAGCGTCACCGCGTTCAGCGCGCCCAGGCAGAGCGTCGCCACCTCCAGGCCGTTGTCCGACCACGTGCCGAACAACGCCTCCGGTGTGTGGCCGACCTCGCGGCGAGCCGGGAGCACCAGCAGGGCGTTGACCACGAAGAACGTCGTTCCGGCCGCCGCGATCGCGAACGTTCCGGCCCAGCCGTGCGTGAACGCCGAACGCACGTCCGGCGCGCCCGAGAGCCGCAGGACGGCCTGGGCCGCGTAGCACGAGAGCAGGATGATGGCCGCGTTGCTGACCGTCCTCGACACCGGCACCCGCTGCAGGCGGTACCAGCTGCGGATCGCCAGGTGCGCGTACAACCCGCAGACCAGCACCGCCAGCAGCACCGGCGGCAGCAGCAGGACGCCGGCGAACGTCCACACCGACGTCATGTTGATGTGCGGCGTCCCCGACACCCGGCGGCGGATGCGCTCGACCCGGCGGCCCGTCTCCGACTGGACCACGCCCAGCACCAGCAGCACCACCAGGATCAGCAGCGTCCGGCGGTCGACGGCGACCGGGAACGGGCGCAAGGTGAGGACCACCGCCACCGCTTCGCTCAGCAGGCAGTAGACGACCACCCTCGGACCCTGACGCCACAGCGCCCAGCGCCGTGGAGCCACGAGGACGTCACGAAAGCGGGATATACCGCGCGGGGCTCCGGCGCCGGTCTGCATACTCATGGTGTCCGGCCGGTGACGGAGCCGGTCCGGCCCGAAGAGCCGAAGGGAGGCGCGCCATGTGCGGACGCGACAACTGAGGTCATGGTCCCTCCAGCCCGGCCCGGCGCCACGCCCTCGCGATCGGCACGGCCACCGCGGCACCCGCCGCCCCGGCCGCGGCGATGGTGTGCGCCGGGCCCAGCACGTCGGCCAGCGCGCCCGCCGCGGCCGCACCGACGCCCTGCACGGTGATCAGCCCCGCCGAGTTCACGCCGGCGCACTGCGCGCGGTGCTCGTCCGGCACCCGCCGCATGAACGACACCGTGCCCTGGATGTTGTAACCCGTGGCCAGCAGCCCGGAGGCCGCCAGCAGCACCACCGACGGCACCAGCCCCGGCCGGAAGACGAACACGACCAGCGGTAACCCCGCGGCGATCCCGAGCCAGCCCAGCACGCGGACCTGCACGCGTTCCGGGACCCACTTGCCGAACACGACGCCGCCGAGCACGCTGCCCGCCGGGTCCGCCGCCATGAGCAGCCCCACCAGCGCCGCGCCCGCGCCGATCCCGGCCGCGTACGGCGCGGCCAGCGCCTCCGGCACGACGTAGAACCCGGCCAGCCAGTTCAGCGCCACCAGCGTCCGCAACGCCGGGTCACGCCAGATCAGCCGGATCCCCGCCGAGGTCGTCGAGAGCCAGGCCGGCCGGACCGCCTGCGCGACCGCCGCGCGCCGCCGCACGCCCGTGACCAGAAACGCCGCCGAGAGCAGGAACGTCACCGCGTCCAGCGCCAGGGCCGCGGACGGCGCGAGCGCGGCGATCAGCAGCCCGCCCCCGGCGAACCCGGCCAGCTGCGCGCCCTGGATCGTCACGTTCCGCAGGGCCATCCCGACCAGGTAGCGCTCGCCTTCGAGCACCGAGGGCAGCAGCGCCTGCTGCGCCGCCTTGAACGGCCCGCCGAGCGCCGTCATCACCGCGACCAGCACGCACAGCACCCACAGCGGGACACCGGGGATCGCGATGACGCCGACCAACGCGGCACGGGCCAGATCGGCCACGACCATGACGTCCCGGCGCGGCCACCGATCGCCCGCCCCGGCGAGCAGGATCCCGCCGAGCAGCGACGGCACGTAGGTCAGGGCGTAGGTGAGGCCGGTCAGCGCCGCCGAGCTGGTGCGCTGGTAGACGAGGACCGCGAGCGCGACGCGGGCGAGCTGGTCACCGCAGACGGACAGCAGCTCGGCGAACCACATCGCCCGGAACTCGGCGACGCCGAGGACCGCGCCGAACCCCACCCTCGTCGACCGTGCGTCATCCATCGCCGGTGCCCCTCAAGACCGCTGTTCAGCCACGGTAATAACCCAGCGGAGTGGAATCGAGCCGTTCGGTGACAGTTGCCCCGATCGCAGCAGCGCGTCAGCCCGGGTGGCCGCCGATCCGGCTGGTCAGCTCGGCCGCCGTCGCGGCTACTTCGGCTGCCAGGTCCGGCCACGTGTCCGGGCACGGTTCCGCCGTGCAGTGGTGGCGCAAGGTCACGCTGATCGCCGCCAGGGGGCGGGCGCCGTGGTCGAAGACCGGGGCTGCCACCGACGCGAACCCCTGCGTCACGTGGCCGTCCTCGACCGACCAGCCGAGGCGGCGCTCCGCCGTCAACGTCCGGCGCAGCTCGGCCAGGGTGCGCGGCCCGCGGCCGGTGCGGAGCACGAACGCCGACGCCGACGGGAACAACGCCCGGACGTGGGGTGCCGGCAGGTGGCGCAGGATCGCGCGGCCGGACGCCGTCAGCTGGGCCGGCAGCCGGACGCCGACCTCGGTCACCAGCGTCTCCGGGCGGGCCGGGCGCTCCTTGATCAGGTACAGGGACTCGTTGCCGTGCAGCACGCCCAGATGCGCGGTGTGGCCGGCGCGGTCGACGAGCTTGCGCAGCAACGGCGCGGCCAGGCGTTCCAGGGGGTCGTGGCGCAGGTAGGCCGAGCCGAGTTCGAAGGCGGCGATGCCGAGGCCGTAGCGGCGTTCGGCGGGCAGGTGGACGACGAAACCGGCCGCCTCGAGCTCGCTGAGCAGGTGGTAGGTCGTCGAGCGGGGGAGACCCGCTTCGCGCGCGATCGCCGACGCGGTCACCGGGCCGGCGCGCGTCGCCAGCAGGCGCAGCACCGCCAAGCCGCGGCGCAACGCCGGAACCTCGCTGCTCTCGCCCACCGCTCACCTCCCGCCCAGCGCCCCAATGTGGCGTTCGGTGCGTGGGACGCACCAGAAACCACACCCGGGGGGTTTGACGGCACCAAAGGCACACCTGGGGGATCAGGGGGAAGGGAGACGCTAGAGACCGGAGCGCAGAAAGAA
>NZ_JBVHUL010000008.1:207766-356352 GCF_055565395.1 Amycolatopsis sp. NPDC028719 | reverse complement strand
TTCCCCCCCCCCCCCAAGCACCCAAGTGGGGCGTTCGGTGCGTGGGACGCACCGAACGCCACATTGGGTGCGTCTGACGCACCCAAGGCCACATTGGGGCGCTCGGGGCCAGGGTAGCTCCGAAGTCTGGGATACCAGACAGAACCACTCGGTGGGGCACTCCACCAGCGGTTCCGAAGGGGTGCAATGAGCCCATGCCGGAAAAAGTGCTCTTGGGCCCGGAACCGCTGACCGCCGCCCAGGTCGTCGACGTCGTCCGCGGCCACGCGCCCGTCGGGCTCACGGACGCGGCCGAGAAGAACCTCGCCGCCACCCGCCAGCACATCGAGAACCTCGCCCACGCCGTCACGCCCACCTACGGCGTCTCGACCGGCTTCGGCGCGCTCGCCACCCGTCACATCCCCGTCGAAAGCCGGACCGCGCTGCAGCGCAGCCTGATCCGCTCGCACGCCGCCGGGGCCGGGCCCGCCGTCGAGACCGAGGTCGTGCGCGGCCTGATGCTGCTGCGCCTGCGGACTCTCGCCAGCGGCTACACCGGCGTCCGCCCGGGCACCGCGCAAACGCTTGCGGCCTTGCTCAACGCCGGCATCACCCCGATCGTCCACGAGTTCGGCTCCCTCGGCTGCTCCGGTGACCTCGCGCCCCTCGCCGCCGTCGCGCTCGCGATGATGGGTGAAGGCGAAGTCGTCCACAACGGCGTGACCAAACCGGCCGAAGAAGCGCTGAAGCAAGCCGGCATCGAGCCGGTCGTCCTCGCCGAGAAGGAGGGCCTCGCCCTCACCAACGGCACCGACGGCATGCTCGGCATGCTCCTGCTCGCCGCCGCCGACCTGCACCGGCTGTTCGACGTCGCGGACCTCACCGCCGCGATGAGCGTCGAGGCACTGCTCGGCACCGACCGCGCCTTCGCCGCCGACCTGCAGGCCCTGCGCCCGCACCCCGGCCAGGCGACGTCGGCCGCGAGGATGTGGCAGGCGCTGCAGGGCTCGAAGATCGTCGAGAGCCACCGCGGCCCGGACTGCAACCGCGTCCAGGACGCCTACTCGCTCCGCTGCGCCCCGCAGGTCCACGGCGCCGCGCGCGACAGCCTCGCGCACGCCGAACTCGTCGGCGAGCGCGAGCTGATGTCCGCTGTGGACAATCCGGTCGTCCTCGCCGACGGCCGGGTCGAGTCCAACGGCAACTTCCACGGCGCGCCCGTCGCGTACGTGCTGGACTTCCTGGCCATCCCGGTCGCCGACGTCGCCGGCATCGCCGAGCGCCGCACCGACCGGATGCTCGACAAGGCCCGCTCCCACGGCCTGCCGCCCTTCCTCGCCGACGACCCCGGCGTCGACTCCGGCCACATGATCGCGCAGTACACGCAGGCCGCGATCGTCAGCGAGCTCAAGCGGCTCGCCGTGCCCGCGTCCGTCGACTCGATCCCGAGCAGCGCCATGCAGGAGGACCACGTCTCCATGGGCTGGTCGGCCGCGCGGAAGCTGCGCAAGGCCGTCGACGGCCTGACCACCGTCCTGGCCATCGAGCTGCTGACGGCGGCCCGCGCGCTGGACTTCCGGGCGCCGCTCGAGCCGTCGCCGGTCACCGGCCGCGTCCGGGACCTGCTCCGCACGAAGGTCGCCGGTCCCGGCCCCGACCGGCACCTGGCGCCCGAGATCGCGGCCGCCGAAGAACTCGTCCGCTCCGGCGCCGTCCTCGACGCCGCCTGTCTGGAGGTCTGAGAATGTCCCGCGTAGTCCGTGCCGCCCGCGGCACCCAGCTCACCGCCAAGTCGTGGCAGACCGAAGCCGCGCTGCGGATGTTCCACAACAACCTCGACCCCGACGTCGCCGAGCGGCCCGAGGACCTCGTCGTCTACGGCGGCACCGGCAAGGCCGCCCGCAACTGGGCCAGCTTCGACGCGATCACCCGCGAACTGACCACTTTGGACGTCGACGAGACGCTGCTCGTGCAGTCCGGCAAGCCGGTCGGCGTGTTCCGCACGCACGAATGGGCGCCGCGCGTGCTCATCGCCAACTCGAACCTGGTCGGCGACTGGGCGACCTGGCCGGAGTTCCGCCGCCTCGAGCAGCAGGGCCTGACCATGTACGGCCAGATGACCGCGGGTTCGTGGATCTACATCGGCACCCAGGGCATCCTCCAGGGCACGTACGAGACGTTCGCCGCCGTCGCGAAGAAGAAGTTCGGCGGGTCCCTGAAGGGCACGCTCACCGTGACCGCCGGCCTCGGCGGCATGGGCGGCGCGCAGCCCCTCGCCGTCACCATGAACGACGGCGTCGCGCTCGTCATCGAGTGTGACCCGCAGCGCGCGCACCGCCGCGTCGAGACGCGCTACCTCGACGAGGTCGCCGACAACCTGGACGACGCGATCGCCCGGGTCACCAAGGCCAAGCAGGAGAAGCGGCCGCTGTCCGTGGGTGTCGTCGGCAACGCCGCCGAGGTGCTGCCGGAGCTGCTGCGCCGCGACGTCGAGGTCGACATCGTCACCGACCAGACGTCCGCGCACGACCCGCTTTCGTACCTGCCCAAGGGTGTCAGCGTCGAGGACTGGCACGACTACGCGGCCAAGAAGCCCGACGAGTTCACCGACCGCTCGCGCGAGTCGATGGCCGACCACGTCGACGCCATGCTCGGCTTCCTCGACAAGGGCGCCGAGGTGTTCGACTACGGCAACTCCCTGCGCGGCGAGGCGAAGCTCGGCGGCTGCGAGCGCGCGTTCGACTTCCCCGGCTTCGTGCCCGCCTACATCCGTCCGCTGTTCTGCGAGGGAAACGGCCCGTTCCGCTGGGCCGCGCTCTCGGGCGACCCCGAGGACATCGCCGCGACCGACCGCGCGATGCTGGAACTGTTCCCCGAGAACGAATCCCTCGCCCGCTGGATCAAGCTCGCCGGCGAACGCGTCGCGTTCCAGGGACTTCCGGCGCGGATTTGCTGGCTCGGCTACGGCGAACGCCACCTGGCCGGGCTGCGGTTCAACGAGATGGTCGCCAGCGGCGAGCTGAAGGCGCCGGTGGTCATCGGCCGTGACCACCTCGACTCCGGCAGCGTCGCCTCGCCGTACCGCGAGACCGAGGGCATGGCCGACGGCTCCGACGCGATCGCCGACTGGCCGCTGCTCAACGCCCTGGTCAACACGTCTTCGGGTGCGAGCTGGGTGTCGATCCACCACGGCGGCGGCGTCGGCATGGGCCGGTCCATCCACGCCGGGCAGGTCAGCGTCGCCGACGGGACGCCGCTGGCCGCGCAGAAGCTGGAGCGCGTGCTGACCAACGACCCCGGCATGGGCGTCATCCGGCACGTCGACGCCGGCTACGACCGCGCGGCCGAAGTCGCCGACGAGCGCGGGGTGCGCGTGCCGATGCGAGACAACGCGTGAGTGCTTCCGGTTTCCTCGCCGAGATCGGCGACGTCGGACGCGACCCGAAGCGCGGTGGCTATTCGCGGCACGCGTTCGACGGGCCGGAACAGGACCTGCGCGCGTGGTTCGTCGAGCGCGCGCTGGGCCTCGAACTCGATGTCGAGACCGACCGCAACGGCAACATCTGGGCCTGGTGGGGCACGCCGGGGCGGGGCGCCGTCGTCACCGGCAGCCACCTCGATTCGGTGCCCGGCGGGGGCGCGTTCGACGGCCCGCTCGGGGTCGCGAGCGCGCTGGCCGCCGTGGAAGCCTTGCGAGCCAAGGGGTTCCGGCCCCGCAAGCCGCTCGCGGTCGTGGTGTTCGCCGAGGAGGAGGGCGGCCGCTTCGGTGTCCCGTGCCTCGGCTCGCGGCTGCTCACCGGCACGATCGACGTCGACAAGGCGCGCGGCCTGCGGGACGCCGACGGGGTCACGTTCGCCGAGGCGGCCGCGAAGGCCGGCTTCGACCCCGCTCGAATGGGGCCGGACCCGGAGCGGCTCGACCGGATCGGCCGGTTCGTCGAACTGCACGTCGAGCAGGGGCGCGGGCTGATCGACCTCGGTGCGCCGGTCGCCGTCGGCAGCACGGTGATCGCGCACGGCCGGTGGCGGTTCTCCTTCGTCGGCCAGGGCAATCACGCCGGCGCGACGCTGCTGGCCGACCGTGCCGACCCGATGCTGCCCGCCGCCGCGACCGTCACCGCCGTCCGGCGGCTGGCCCGCGCGGTACCGGACGCGCGGGCGACCGTCGGCCGGCTCGTGCCGACCCCCGGTGGCACCAACGTCATCGCGTCCACTGTGGACCTGTGGCTGGACGCGCGGGTGCCGGGTTCGGGCACGCCCGGCCTGGTCGGTGAGATCAGCCGGGCCGCTGCCGCCGCCGCGGAGGAGGAGGGGTGCCGGGTCACCGTGACCCGGGAATCCTATTCGGACGACGTCGTGTTCGACGACGCCCTGCGCCGGGATCTCGGGGGCTGGCTCGGCGGGCCGCCGGAGCTGCCGACCGGCGCCGGCCACGACGCGGCCATCCTGGCGGGGTTCGTCCCGGCCGGGATGCTTTACGTGCGCAACCCGACCGGGATCAGCCACTCGCCGGAGGAGTTCGCCGAGGCCGGCGATGTCGAAGCCGGTGCCGCGGCGCTGGCCACGGTCCTGGAGCGGCTGGCGCGATGACCCTCGGCCCGCGGGGGCGCCCCCCGTTTCCAGCCTATCGCTCGGCACCGACAGTTTTCTGGTGCGAACAGGCCTGGCTGCCCGGCGGGATCGCCCGCGGAGTCCGGATCGAGGTCTCCGACGGGCGGATCGCCGCGGTCGTGCCGGACTCGCCACGCGCCGGAAACGTCCTGAGTGGACTGACGCTGCCCGGTTTCGCGAACGGCCACTCGCACGCGTTCCACCGGGCGCTGCGGGGCCGGACGCATCACGAGCGGGGCACGTTCTGGACGTGGCGCGAGCGGATGTACTCGCTGGCCGCGCGGCTCGACCCCGACACGTACTACCGGCTGGCGCGCGGGGTCTACGCCGAAATGGTCCTGGGCGGGTACACGAGCGTCGGCGAGTTCCACTATCTGCACCACGCGCCCGGCGGGAAGCCGTACGCCGACCCGAACGCGATGGGGGAGGCGCTGCGCCAGGCCGCGGCGGACGCCGGGATCCGCTTGACGCTCCTGGACACGTGTTACCTCGCGGGCGGCATTGGCGTCGAGCCGGACGAGGTCCAGCGGCGGTTTTCCGACGGCTCGGCCGACGCGTGGGCTTCGCGCGTGGCCGCGCTCGAGGAAGATGGCCTGTTCCGGGTCGGCGGCGCGATCCACTCGGTGCGCGCGGTCCCCGAAGACGAGCTGTCCGAAGTGGACAACGCCGTGCCGGAAGCCCGGCCGCTGCACATCCACCTGTCCGAGCAGCGAGCCGAGAACGAGCAGTGCGAAGCGGCCACCGGGTGGACCCCGACCGGGCTGCTGTGGGACAACGGCGTACTCGGCGAACGGCTCACCGTCGTCCACGCGACCCACCTCACCGACCGGGACGTGCGGTGGCTCGGCGAATTCCGGGTCGGGGCGTGCTTCTGCCCGACGACCGAACGCGACCTCGGCGACGGCATCGGCCCGGCCCGCGCGCTGCGCGACGCCGGGGTGCGGCTGAGCATCGGCAGTGACTCCAACGCCGTCGTCGACGCCTTCGAGGAGACGCGGGCGCTGGAACTGGACGACCGGCTGGCCAGCGAAGAGCGAGGCAGGTTCACCGCCGAAGAACTCCTCGAAGCGGGCACCGGCCACTCCGCCGTCGGCTGGCCCGAGGTCGGTGCGCTCGCCGTCGGCCGGGGCGCGGACTTCGTCACGGTCGGCCTGGACTCGGTCCGGACGGCCGGGATCGAGCCGTCCGGGGTCCTGTTCGCGGCGTCCGGCGCCGACGTCCGGCACGTCGTCGTCGCGGGCCGCGAGGTTGTGCGCGACGGCGTGCACCTGCTCATCGAACGACCGGAAACCGTGCTGGCGAAGGAGATCGAGGCGCTGTGGCAATCCTGATCACGGGCATCGGCGAGCTCACCACGAACGATCCCGAGCTGGGTCGCTTGACTGACGCGGCCCTGGTCGTCAACGACACGAAAGTCGCCTGGGTGGGGCCGGCGGCCAACGCGCCGGACGCGGACGAGCGCGTCGACGTCGGCGGCCGCGCGGTGCTGCCGGGCTGGGTCGACAGCCACACACACCTCGTCTTCGCCGGCGACCGCACCGCCGAGTTCGAGGCACGGATGGCCGGAAAGCCCTACACGGCCGGCGGAATCGCGATCACGGTCGGCGCGACGCGGGAGGCGTCCGACGAGCAGTTGGCAGCGAACCTGCGTCGCCACGTCGACGAAGCGGCCCGGCAAGGGACGACCTGCCTGGAAACCAAGACGGGCTACGGCCTGACGGTCGCGGACGAGGCCCGGAGCGCCCGGATCGCCGCGGAGGTGGCCGACGAGGTCACGTTCCTCGGCGCGCACCTCGTGCCCCCGGGTGCCGACGCGGAGTCCTATGTGGACCTGGTGTGCGGCGAGATGCTCGACGCCGTCGTGGGAAGTGTGCGCTGGGCGGACGTCTTCTGCGAGACCGGCGCGTTCGACGAGGCGCAGTCGTCGCGGGTCCTGAAGGCCGCGGCCGGACGCGGGCTCGGTCTGCGCGTGCACGGCAACCAGCTCGGCGAAGGCCCGGGCGTGCGGCTGGCGGTGGAGCTCGGCGCCGCGAGCGTCGACCACTGCACGTACCTTTCGGACGCCGACGTCGAGGCACTGGCCGCTTCCGGCACGGTGGCGACTTTGCTGCCGGCGTGCGACTTGTCGACCCGCCAGGCCTTGGCCCCGGCGCGCCGGCTGCTCGACGCCGGCGCGACCGTGGCGCTGGCAAGCAACGCCAACCCGGGCAGCTCGTACACGACGTCGATGGCGTTCTGCGTGGCGACGGCGGTGCTGCAGATGCGCATGACGATCGAGGAAGCGGTCTGGGCGGCGACGGCGGGCGGGGCGAAGGCGTTGCGCCGCGACGACGTCGGCGTGCTGCGGCCCGGCGCGCGGGCGGACGTCCACGTCCTCGACGCGCCGTCGGTTACGCACCTCGCCTACCGGCCGGGGGTGCCGCTCACGAAATCGGTGTGGCGCGCCGGAGTTCCGGTGCGCTAACGTCGGACGCGAGGACGCGCGAAGACACAGTCCGGTATGGGTTAGTCCGGGCGGCACCAGCAGGCTTACCTGTGCGTCCCTTCCTCGGAAGCGACGAAGGGACAGCTGTGTCTGTGATCATCATCGGTGCCGGTCTGGGCGGCCTGAGCCTCGCCCACGGGTTGCGCCGCGCCGGAATTCCGTGCCAGGTCTACGAACGCGACGAGTCGGCCGGTGCGCGGAAGCAGGGCTACCGGCTGCACATCGGCGGCGCCGGCGATGCGGCGCTGAGCGAGGTGCTGCCTCCGGAGCTGCACGAACTCTTCCGCGCCACCGCGGGCCGGGCGCTGCCGCACACGAACGTCTACGACGACCGGTTGCGGCTGCTGACCCGCCTGGAAGACGAGGGCAGGCACCTCAACATCAACCGCTTCACGCTGCGGCAGATCCTGCTGCACGGCCAGGAAGTCCGCTACGGCAAGCGATTCACGCACTACGAGACCGACGATGACGGCGTGACAGCGCATTTCGCCGACGGGACCGCCGCGCGCGGCAGCCTGCTGGTGGGCGCGGACGGGATCACCTCGCCGGTGCGGCGGCAGTACCTGCCGCACGCCCGGGTCGTCGACGCCGGGCTCGTGCACCTCTACGGCCGGATCCCGCTCACCCCGGAAACCCGGGCGCTGTTCGAACCCGAAATGTTCGCGGTGTTCTCCATGATGCTCGGCCCGGACCGCACGATGGCCGGCTTCGCACCCGTCGACTACCCCGAACCGGTCGCCGACGCGTGCGCACGGCTGGTGCCGGACCTGCGGCTGCGCGACGACCAGCCGTACATGACCTGCTCGGTCGGGGCCCGCTGGGAAGTCGTCGGCCACTCCGAGGCCGAACTCGCCGCGATGACCCCGGGCGACCTGCAGAAGGTCGCGCTCGGCCTGGTCGACGGCTGGCACCCCCTGGCCCGCGCGATGGTCGGGCACTGGGACGTCCCGGCGACGTTCCCGCAGCCGATCCGCACGAGCGTGCCGATCGGGCCGTGGGAACCGTCGCGCGTGACGCTGGTCGGTGACGCGATCCACGCGATGAGCCCGGCCGGCGGCGCGGGCGCCAACACCGCGTTGCGCGACGGTGCGGCCTTGGCGTCCGCGCTGGCCACGGCCCCGCTGCTCGAGGCCGTGGCGGCCTACGAAGCCGCGATGGTGGGCTACGGGTTCGCGGCCGTGCGGGAGTCCGCCGAAAACGGCCGCCGGTACCTCGGGCAGAACCCGCTCACAGCGGAAGCGTGAACGGCGTGCACGTCGGCGTGGAGGACGCGTCGAGCGCGTGCAAGATCAGGCCGGTGACGTTCGGGTCGACTGCCTGGCTGAGGTGGCCCGACGCATCGGACGGGCAGAAGTCCTGCAACACGGTGTCCGTCGCGCCCGGCTCGTTCAGGATGCCGCTCGTGTACGCCGGGCCGGCCACGTGCACGCCGCCGCGGTAGTTCGCGCCGAAGCCAGCGAGAAGACGCAGTAGTCCCGGGCGGCGATTTTCGGCGCGTGGAAGAACCAGTTGACGGTGTCGTTCGCGCCGAGGCCGTGCACGAGCACGACGGGTTCCGCGTGCGCGGCCGACGGACGGCAGCCCCAGTCGTTCCAGCCGCTGCCCGGCGCCGCTTCGGCGACCGCCGGAGCGACCGCGCCTAAGACCTGGTCTCAAAACTCGGCGTGTCGCTAGGTGAACCAACGGCCCGCCCGTGGCTCCGCACCGCCCGCCTGTGGGCCCGGCCCGACGGACCGGAGGTCGGTCAGGGAGACTGGGGGCCAGTGCCCGCCCTCTCGACCTGGAGCCTTTGATGCCGCAAGGGACCGTCCGTTGGTTCGACGCCGAACGGGGTTTCGGCTTCCTCGCGCCCGAGGACGACTCGCCGGACGTGTTCGTGCACGCCTCCGAGATCGTCGGGGACGGCGGCGCGAAAGTGCTCCGCGAGGGTCAGGCCGTCGTGTTCGAGGTCGGCGAGAACGACCGCGGGCCCCAGGCGCTGCGCGTTCGCGTCACCGCCGATGCGGCCACCGGCAGCGCCGTGGGCCTGCTCGGCACCGTCAACTGGTACGAGCCGGGCAAGGGGTACGGCTTCGCGTCGCCGGACGGCGGCGGCGCCGACATCTTCGTGCACAGCTCCGCCATCGTGACCGGCGGCGTGGTCACCGAGGGGCAGCGGGTGGCCTTCCTGATCGTCGAAGGCGAGCGCGGCCCGCAGGCCGGGCACGTGATCCCGCTGGGAGCAGGGGCCGGCTCACCCGCTGCGGCTGGTATCGCGGACGGTGCCGACGGCACGGTGGCCTGGTACGACGAGGACAAGGGCTTCGGCTTCATCAACCCCGACTCCGGCGCCGGGGACGTCTTCGTTCACGCCCGGGCCCTGGCCGAGGGGCTGACGTGGCTCGCGGAGGGCGACCGCGTCGCCTACGAGGTGGCCAGTGGAGACAAGGGCCCGCAGGCCCGCGACGTGCACCTGGTCCGGGGCGCCGAGCCCCAGACGGCGCCGCAGCGGTCGGCACCTGCCGCGGCCGCAGGGCCGGCGGCGCGGGACGTGCCCGTACGAGGCGGCGAGGGCGTCGTCGCGCGCTACGACGCTGACCGCGGCTTCGGCTTCATCACCCCGGACGCAGGCGGCGACGATCTCTTCGCCCACGCGTCCGTGATCATGGGGTCGGAGCCGCTGCAGAAGGGTGACCGGGTCCGGTACGCGGTGCGTCAGAGCGACCGGGGTCCGCAGGCCGACCGCATCGAACGCCTCTGAAGAGGCGGCCCCACCGCCGCCGCCAGCACGGTCAGGATTCGCTTGACACCACCGTTGGTGACCCGCATCCCGTTGCCTCCAGTTACCCGTCAGTACGTGACGCAGATCATGATCAGTCACATCTCGCTGGAGGCGAGCTGGAAGAACGCTCAGAGTTGCCCGGTGTTCGTTGTGACAGGTGACAACGACGGCTTGCGGGCGCCGACCACGATCCCGGCCATCGCGACCAGGCCGCAGAGCCACGCGAACCAGTCGCCGAAGCGGGCGTAGAGGGTCTTGCCCGGCCCGACCGGGACGTCGGCGACGACCACCGTGAACGGGCGGCCGCCGGTGTGGGCGTCGGCCAGGACGTGGCCCCGCGCATCCGCGAGCATCGGTGTGCCGCGCGCCGCGCTCCACGCCACCGAGAAGCCGTTCTCGACGCCGCGGACCAGGGCGGTGCGGCTGTGCTCCCAGCCGTCGACGTCCTCGTCGGACGCCGGGATGAGGACCAGGCCCGTGCCGGCTTGGCCGTACTCGCCGCCGGGGTCGGCGAAGTTGACGTCCATGCACACCATGAGCCCGATCCCGGCGAGGTGCGCGAGTGCGGTGCCGGACGCGATGTTCGGCGAATCCCCGTTGTGCCACTTGTGGTATTCGACCGGAGCGCCGGACGGCGGCACGGCGAGAGCGGCGTTGAACCGGCCTTCGGGGGTGGTGTCGAGGACGCCGGTGACGACGTCGAGATTGCGCACCCGGGCGACTTCCGTGAAGGCCTCGACGAGCCGGGGACGACTGGCCTGGTCCACCGCGAAGGCCGCTTCCGGCAGCACGACGGCCTGGACGCCGTCCGGCAGCCGGCGGATCTGGTCCACATAGGACTGGATGAGCGCCTGACCGTCCGGGGTGGCGACGTCGACCGCCCAGCGGCTCTGTCCCGGCGCGACCAGGGCGATCCGCGTCGACGGCCCGGTGGCCGCCGGAACGCTCCAGAAGACGAGCGCGCCCAGCGCGGCGGCCACGGCGACCAGCCCGGTCAAGCGGGACCGGGCGCGTACGCCGGGGGCGAGCGCGGCGGCGACGGCGGCCGGGACGAACAGCACCAGGAACTCCACGCCCCAGCCGCCGGTGACCGCGGCGAGCCGCAGGACGTCCGGCCGGTCGGCCTGGGTGGTCATCAAGGTGCCCATGAGCCCGGTCGGGTTGAGCAGGGAAACGCCGTAGAGCGCGACGGTCCACAACGCGGGGGCGGCCAACGCCGCCAGAAAGCCGTGGCCGCGGCGGACCAGCAGCCGGAACAGCCCGGCGGCCAGCGCGAACAGGAGCGCGCTGCCGCCGAGGATCGCGATCGCCGCGGGGCGCGGGACCGCCAGCGAGTGCCAGAAGTAGCTCCAGGTGCCGGCGCTGCCCGCGAGGTAGGCGATGAACGCGCAGCCGAACGCGGCCGCGCCGGGGACGCGGGGCGCGAGCAGCAGGATCGGCAGTGGGGCCGGCCATGCGAGTTCGGGCACGGGATCCAGGCCCGTGCCGAAGAAGAACAACACGGCCGACGCCACCGTCGCGACGACCGCCCACCCCAGCTTGTTCATCACTGCCCCTTTCGTCCGGCATCGACCGTCGCAGGTGAAGCGGGCGAGGGCACTGGGCCGGACCACCGGGTTCCGGGTGGGGCTGTCCCCACCCCGGTTCATCGGAAGTTCAGGGAGCCGTCACGCGCCAGGGATCGGAGCGGGTCCTGGTGATCAGTAGCGTTGCCAACGAACAGCCTCCGGCTTCGGAAGAGGGCCGCCATGGACTTCTCGCTCATCGTGCTGGTGGTGATCGTCGCGGCGCTGGCCTTCGACTTCACCAACGGCTTCCACGACACGGCCAACGCGATGGCCACGTCCATCGCCACCGGCGCCCTGAAACCGCGGGTCGCGGTCGCCGTGTCCGCCGTGCTGAACCTCGTCGGCGCGTTCCTCTCGATCGAAGTCGCGAAGACGATCTCCGGCGGCATCGTCGACGACACGAAGGTGACCCCGGTGATCATCTTCGCCGGGCTGGTCGGGGCCATCGTGTGGAACCTGGTGACCTGGCTGATCGGGCTGCCGTCGAGCTCGTCGCACGCGCTGTTCGGCGGGCTCATCGGCGCGACCTGGATCGCGTCCGGCTCGGACGCCGTCCACTTCGGGAAGGTCGTCGAGAAGGTGCTGATCCCCGCGCTCGCCTCGCCGGTCGTCGCCGGGATCGTCGCGACGCTCGGCACCTTCCTCGTCTACCGGATCACCGCCCGCGCGAAGCAGGGCACGGTGGGCCGAACCTTCAAGGCCGGTCAGATCGCTTCGGCGTCGCTGGTGTCGCTCGCGCACGGCACGAACGACGCGCAGAAGACGATGGGCGTCATCACGCTGACGCTGATCGCGTCCGGCTCGCTCGCGCCGAACTCGGGTCCGCCGCTCTGGGTGATCCTGACCGCGGGCACCGCGATCGCGCTCGGTACCTACCTCGGTGGCTGGCGGATCATCCGGACGATGGGCAAGAAGCTCACGGAAATCCAGACGCCGCAGGGCTTCGCGGCCGAGACGAGCGCCGCGGCGGTCATCCTGACCTCGGCGCACCTCGGGTTCGCGCTGTCCACCACGCACGTCTGCTCGGGCGGCATCATCGGCTCCGGTCTCGGCCGCAAGCTCGCCGAAGTCCGCTGGGGCGTCGCGGGCAAGATGGTCGTGGCCTGGGCGCTGACGCTGCCCGCCGCCGCGATCGTCGGCGCGGTCGCCGCCGAGGTGTCGACGCTCGGGACGTGGGGCACCGTGCTGATCGGCCTCGCCGGGGTCGTCGTCGCGGTGGGCATCTACCTCGCGTCGAAGCGGAACCCGATCAACGCGAACACCGTCAACGAGTCCGAGCCGGTCGCTCAGCCGGCCAACGCCTGAGGAGCGCCGTGCACATCGATTGGGGTTCCCTCGGTCTTGTCTTCGTCGTCGCGCTCGCTTCGGTGGTCGTGCTGACGAGCCTCTTCTCCTTCGCGGTGGTGGGGCTCTCCCAGCGCGAGGCGGCCCGCGAAGCGGGTGGCTCGGGCACCGGCCCGCTGGCCGGGGCGGTCCTCTGCTTCGCGCTGTGCCTGGCGATCGTCGGTTACGGGATCTACCTGATCGTCGCCTGAGCGCGTTCCCGGAAGCCGTCCGGGAGCCCGCCGAGCAGGGGCTTGAGCGTCTCGCGGCGGGCGTCGCCCAGGTGGTTCAGCAGGTCGAGCGCCGGGGTCCACAGGTCTTCGTCGGCCCCGGCGGTGGTGATCAGCCGGCCGAGCCGGTGGGCCGGGAGCAGGCCGACGACGTGGTCGATGCGGTTCTTGTCGTCGAGCACGAACGCGATCCGCAGCAGGCCGGGGTCGTCGATCTCCTCGAGGGCCCGCCGCACGGTCGGGTCCGGCAGGTGCCCGACGAACCGGCCGAGGGTGATCCAGTCTTCCTTGCGCGCCAGCTCGGCCGCCACCGCGAGCACGGTTTCCAGGGGGATGCGCGAGATGATCGCGCTCGCCCGCCGCGGGTCGAGCTCGGCCGCGACCTCGGCGAGGAACCGCGGGTGCAGCCGCTTGGCGACGTCGACGCCGCGCGCGACGTCGACCACCCCGGCGATGCGGGCGCAGAGCAGCGGGCCGAACACCTTCTCGGCGATCTTGGCGAGCACCCCGCCGGGCAGCAGCCGCGCGGCCAGGGCCATCCGCTGCAGCACGGCGCCGTTCGCGTCGAACAGCGTGTCGGTGACCTGCACGCGGAACGCCTGCAGGTCGTCGGCGTCGACGCGGGCGAGGTACTCGAGCCGGGCGGGCTCGACACCCAGGACCCGGGCGAGTTTGAGGATCTCCGCTTCGGACTCGTAGCTCGCGGTCACAGCCCGACCGCCTTCCGGACCGCTCCGCGCAGCAACGCGGGGACGTACCGGAGGCCCTCTTCGCCCGCTTCGGCGAGCGCTTTCGCCTGCCGCCTGCGCGCGTCGCGCAGTGCGTCGGCGAGGTCCTGCCGCTCGTGCTCTTCGAGGGCCTCGATGCCTTCGGGGAGGTAGCCGCCCAACTGCTCGGCGAGTGTGCGCTCGGCCATGGTGGATCATGATGCATCATGCGGACATGACCATCGAGACGTCCACGGTCCGTGTCGGCGACCTCTCCGCCCACCTGGCTCGCCCGGCCGGCGGCTCTGGGCAGGGGATGCTGCTCCTGCCGATGATCACCGGCATCGGCGAGCAGGTGCGGGCCTGGGCCGGCGAGCTGGCCGAGCGCGGCATCACGACGTTGACCTGGGACGTCTTCCACGGCGCGAGCACCGACAACACCTCTCGCGAGGACCTCGGCGCGAAGCTGGGCGAACTGCGTGACGAGCCGGCTTTGGCGGAGCAGACGGTCTTGCTCGACCACCTGCTCGGCGACCTCGGCTGCACGTCGGCCGGGGTCATGGGCTGGTGCCTCGGCGGCCGGTTCGCGCTCCTGCTCGCCGCTCGCGACCAGCGGCTTTCCGGCGTCGTCGCGTACCACCCGACGGTCCGCGAGCCGGCGCCGCCGAACCACGACCTCGACACGGTCGCTTTGTCGACACGGATCACCGCGCCGGTGCTCGTCGCCTACCCGGAGGCCGACACCGTCGTCTCGCACGAGACCTTCGCCCGCCTGCAGACGGCATTGCAGTCCCGGTCGGGCGGCGCGACGTTCACCCAGCACTTCCCGGGCGCCGAGCACGGCTTCAGCGACTCCTCGCGGCACGGCACCACGGTCAACGCCGACGCGTACGCGCTGTCCTGGCCGCAGACGCTGGCCTTCATCGACACGCTGAAGGGTTGACTTTCGGCAGTGGTCGCCCGCCCGCGCGGCTTGTAGCTTCGTTCCTGTGCGGGAGGTGACGAAGCGCAGGTGGCGCGTGGTGCTGGACGTGCTCCTCGGGCTGTTCCTGGCTTTCACCGTGGTCGCCGGCACGGTCGAGACGCGGTCGTGGTGGGAGCTGGCCGGCGGCCTCGCCGTGGTCGCGGGCTCGGTGGCGACGGCTCGGCGGTACCCCGGCGTCTCGCTCGGCATCGCGCTGGCCGGAACGCTCGCCGTCCCGTTTCCCTACGGCGACCGCGTCCCGGTGTGGACGGTGTTCGTGCTGGTGGCGATGAGCTACCAGGCCGCGCTTCGGATGGAACGGGCCCGCCCCGCTGCGGTGATCGGTGGAGCCATCGCGCTGCTGGGCATCCCGGTGTCGCTGCTCGTAGCGCCCGACGGCCTCGGCGACTGGGGATCGATGATGGCGATCCTCGTGTTCGCGGGGCTGTCGCCGTGGCTGCTCGGCCGGTACGTCCGGGTGCGCGGTGAGCTCGCGCGCACCGGCTGGCGCCGGGCCGAGGAGATGGAAAGCAGGCAGCGCCTGGTCGCCGACCAGGCCCGGCTGCGCGAACGGGCGCGGATCGCCAGCGACATGCACGACTCGCTGGGGCACGAGCTGAGCCTGATCGCGGTCCGCGCGGCGGCGCTGGAGGTCGCGAGCGGGCTCGACGACGACCGGCGTGACGCGGCCACGCAGCTGCGGACCAGCGCCGCGGCGGCCACCGAACGGCTGCGCGAGATCATCGGTGTCCTGCGTGAGGACGCCGCGCCGGTCGAGCCGGTGCAGGGCGACCTCGGCGAGCTGATCGCGCGGGCCCGGGAGTCGGGGTTGCTCATCGACGCAGAAGTGGACAGTTCGCCTGCGCCGCCGATGGTGGCTCGCGCGGCGTACCGCGTGGTGCAGGAAGCCCTGACCAACGTGGCGAAGCACGCGCCCGGTGCCGCGGTGACCGTGCGGGTGACGAATACCGGTTCGCGGACTTCGGTGAGTGTCGTGAACGCGCCGCGGCCCGCCGGCCCGCTGCCTGGGGCCGTGTCCGGCCACCTCGGGCTGATCGGGCTGCGCGAGCGCGTCCGGCTCGTCGGCGGGACGCTGAGCGCGGGGCCGCGTGAGGGCGGGTTCGCCGTGATCGCGGAGCTGCCGCACGGCGCCGCGCCGGTCGAGGAGACCCCGGAACGGCGGGAGGCGGCCGACGACGCCGTCGGGCAGTCGACGTCGGCCCGGGCGCTGGAGCTGGCCCGGCGCGACGTGCGGCGCAGCCTGATCCAGGCGGTCACCATCCCGGTCGCGTTGTTCGGCGTGCTCCTCGCGGTCAGCGGGATCGCGTTCCTCTACCAGTGGAATGGCTCGGAGCTGCCCGGTGGCGCCTACGAGCGGATGCGGGCCGGGCAGTCGCGAGCCGAGCTGAACCTGCCGGAACGCCAGCGCGCGGCGCGTCCGGTGCGGGGCGAGCCGCCACCGGTGCCCGGCGCCGTGTGCGAGTACTACGGTGCCGGGAGATCGTGGCTGAACGACGACTACGCGGCCTACCGGCTGTGCTTCGCCGACGGGAAGCTCGTTTCGAAGGACTGGTTCGCCGAGGGGGATTCGTGATCAGGGTCGTGCTGGCCGACGACGAGGCGCTGATGCGGGCGGGGGTCGCGGCGATCCTCGGCGCGGACCCGGGGATCGAGGTCGTCGCCGAGGCCGGGGACGGGCGTGCGGCCGTGTCCCAGGCGCTCGCGACGCACCCGGACGTCGTGCTGCTGGACATCCGGATGCCCGGGATGGACGGGCTGGGCGCGGCCGCGGAGATCCGGCGGCTGCTGCCGTCGACAGGGGTCATCATGCTGACGACCTTCGGCGAGGACGAGTACATCGAGCGCGCGCTGGGGCTCGGCGCGGGCGGGTTCCTGCTGAAGTCGGGTGACCCGCGCGAGCTGCTGGCGGGCATCCACGCCGTCGCCGACGGGGCCGCGTTCCTCTCGCCGAAGGTGGCTCAGCGGGTGATCGCGCGGCTGTCGGGCGGCCGGCTTTCCCGGGCCGCGGCGGCGCGTTCCAAGGTGGCCGCGTTGACCCCGCGCGAGCGGGAAGTGCTGGCGCTGGTGGGATCCGGGCTGTCCAATGCGGACATCGCGGCGAAGATGTTCGTCGTCGAGGGCACGGTGAAGGCCCACGTGAGCACGATCCTGACCCGGCTCGGGGCGAAGAACCGGGTGCAGGCGGCGATCACGGCGTACGAGGCGGGACTGGCCGGGGGAGACGAGGCGGCCGCCAGCCGCTGATCGAGGCGCCGGCGCGGGCCGTCAGCTTCGTGGGGACGAGCCGCAGCAGGTTCATGCGCAGGGCCGTGAGCACCGTGCTGGTCACCTGCGGCCCGGCCTTGCCCGCCCGGACCGACGCGCGCGCGACCCGCTGGCTGCGCGGGCGCCGCTGCGCGTCGTAGGCGGCGAGGGCGGCATCGACATCGTCCATTGCGGACACGCTGTGGGCCAGCACGACGGCGTCTTCGAGGGCCTGGCAGCCGCCCTGGCCGAGGAACGGCGGCATCGCGTGCGCGGCGTCGCCGAGGAAGGCGACCCGGCCGCGGACGTAGGTTTCCAGGGGTGCGGCCAGGTGCTGGAGGTCGTGGTACAGCAGGGCTTCCGGCGGCGTCGCGTCGATGAGCGCCGGGATCGGGTCGTGCCAGTCGCCGAAGTGCTCCTTCAGGTAGGCCTTGAGGTCGGCCGGGCGGGCGCCGGGCTCGGTGACCGAGGAGGCGAACCAATAGACGTCACCGCCGGTCAGCGGGAGCACGCCGACCTCGGTGCCGGGGGCGAAGGTGGTGCTCAGCCCGGGGATCGTCGTCGGCCGGGCGACGCCGCGAAACGCCGAGCTGCCGCTGTAGATCGGCCCGGGGTGGTGCGGGAAGAGCGCGCGCCGGATCGGGCTGTGGATGCCGTCGGCGGCGACCACGAGGTCGGCCCGGAGTTCGCCGCCGGCGAAGCGGACGACGCCGTCTTCGGTCACTTCAGTGACTTCGGTGCCGGTCCGCAGGCAGCCGGAGGGGAGGGCGTCGCGCAGGCCGGCGATGAGATCGGCCCGGTGGATGCCGGCGAGCGGGCGCCCGTGAATGCGCTGAAAGCCGGCCGCGTCCCACCGGGCGACCCACCGGCCGCGGCGGTCGCGGAGGCCGCCCTGGTCCTGGGCGGCCAGGTGCTCGCCGAGGTCGACGCCGAGTTCGTCCAGGCAGCGCAGGGCGTTCGGCCAGAGCGAGATGCCGGCGCCGACGTCGCCGAACTCGGGCGCGCGTTCGAGGACGGTGACTGTCCAGCCCGCCCGGTGCAGCCCGATCGCGGCCCCCAGGCCTCCGATGCCGCCGCCGGCCACCACTGCTCGCATGAGTCCTCCTCTACACCTGTAGAGGACTCTACACCTGTAGAGTGCCCGGCGTGGACCGGCTTTCGCAGATCGGTGATGCGGCGATCGAAGTGATCGCGGCCGAGGGCATGCGCGGGCTGACGCACCGCGCGGTCGACCGTTTCGCCGGGCTGCCGCTCGGCTCGACGTCGTACTACGCGCGCACGCGGGCGGCGCTGCTCGAGCTGACGATGGCGCGGATGGTCGCGCTGGACCAGGTCTCGCCGCGGCCCGGCGGGCTGGCGGAGTCGATCGCGGGCTTCGCGTTCGAGTCGATCACGTCCGGCCGGACCCGGATGCTGGCCCGCTACGAGTTCGCCCTGGAGGCGACGCGGCGCCCGGAGCTGCGTGCGGTCTACGACGAAGGCGGCCTGCTGATCCGCCGCTTGGCGGTGGAGGCCCTGGCGGCCGCGGGGTCCGCCGACCCGGCCCGGCACGCGACGGTGGTGGTGAACTGGCTGGAGGGAACGATCTTCGACTCACTGGCCGGAACGGGTTCTCTTGCACCGCCGACGTTCGAGGCCTTGGTCGACAGCGCGCGGGAGCTCCTGGCCGGGATCGGGATCTCGAGTCCGTGAATGTCGCATTGAGGGACTTCAAGTCCCTCAATGCGACATTCACGGACTTCGGGCCGGGTCAGGCGTCCCGGCGGCGCAACACCTCGGCGCCCGCCAGCAGTGCCGCGCCGGCCCAGGCGGCGCAGATCAGCAACCCTGCCCACGGTGCGTACGGTGCCGGGGCCATCGTGATCGGGTTCGGCCGGCCGGCCTCGACCATCGCGTTCACCCCCGCGATGCCCGGGAAGTACGACACCAGCTCCGGCAGCCCCAGTGACGCCACGATCAGCGGCAGCGGCACCAGCAGCACGATCACCGTCACCAGCGTCCCGGCCGCGCTGCGCAGCGCCCAGCCGACGCCCGTGCACAGCAGCCCCAGCAACGCGAAGTACCCGCCCATGCCGGACGCCGTCGTGAAGCCGGCTTCGAGGGTCGTCGGGTGGCCGTGGCCGTCCTTGACCACCGCCGCCAGCGCCATGCCCGCGCAGGAAAGCCCTACGCCGTAAGCGAAGAGCACCGGCAGCAGCACCGCTGCCTTCGCCAGGGCCACGCGCGAGCGGACCGGTGTCCACAGCAGCGTCGACCGGATGCCGCCGCCGGTGTACTCGCTCGTTACGAACAGCGTCGCGAGCGCGATCACGGCGAACTGCGTCAGGTAGAAACCGCCGCCGAGGGCGATGGTGTTCGCCGCCTGGGGGTCGTCGTCGAAGTGCTGGGCGATCCCGGACAGGGTGCTGTAGCCCAGCATCAGCGCCGTCCCCGTGACCAGGCACCACCAGGTCGCCCGGACCGACCAGAACTTCGTCCACTCCGACGCCACCGCGCCGGACAAGCCGCCCGTCCGCACGCTTGAAGAAGGCACAGTCGTCATGCCGACACCCCGTACTCCACCGAAGAAGCGGTCAGTTCCATGTACGCCTGCTCGAGCGACGCCGTGCGCTCGGCGAGCCCGTGCACGCGGATCCCCAGCTCGTGCACCAGATCGCCGACGCGGGTGACGTCGAGGCCGTCCACCACCAGTTCGCCCGGCCCGCCGGGGTGCGTCGACCCGCCCTCGGCGCGCAGCCGCGCGTCGAGCTCGGCGCGTTCGCCGTCGGACGGGACACGCACCGAAACCGTGGTCCGGGAATTGCCCGCGATGAAGTCCGCGACCGCCGCGTCGGCCAGCAGCTTGCCCTTGCCGATGACGATCAGGTGGTCGGCGGTCAGCTGCATTTCGCTCATCAGGTGGCTGGAGACGAACACCGTCCGCCCTTCGGCCGCCAGCGAGCGCATCAGCTGCCGCACCCAGCGGACGCCGTCCGGGTCGAGGCCGTTGACCGGCTCGTCGAACATCAGGACACCCGGGTCGCCGAGCAGTGCCCCCGCGATGCCGAGCCGCTGGCCCATGCCGAGCGAGAACTGCCCGGCCCGCTTGCCGGCGACATCCGAAAGCCCCACGGTCGCGAGGACCTCTTCGACGCGGCTCGGCGCGATCCCGTTGCTGCGCGCCATGGCCAAGAGGTGTTTCCCGGCGCTGCGGCCGGGGTGCAGTGCCTTGGCGTCGAGCAGCGCGCCGACCTCGCGCAGCGGGTGCCGTAGCTCGGCGTAGCGCTTGCCGCCGACGAGCACCTCGCCCTCTTGCGGGTGGTCGAGCCCGACGGTCATCCGCATGGTCGTCGACTTCCCGGCGCCGTTCGGGCCGAGAAAGCCGGTCACCTGGCCGGGCGCGACGTCGCAGGTGAGCGCGTCGACGACCGTCTTTTCCCCGTAGCGTTTCGTGAGTCCCCTGAGCGTGATCATGGGCCCAGTCTGGGATTTCCGGGACGCCGGGGGCATCGGCCGACGGTCGCGGCCGGACCCCGACTTTCGGCAGGGGTCAGCCGCGGCGGCGGGTGTGCCGGGTCGGGACGGCGGCGGCCGGGTCCTCGGGCCAGGGGTGCTTCGGGTAGCGGCCGCGCAGGTCGGCGCGGACGGCGGGATAGCCGCTGGTCCAGAAGCCCGCGAGGTCCGCGGTGATCGCGGCGGGGCGGCCGGCGGGGGAGAGCAGGTGCAGCACGACCGGGACGCCGGCGAGCGTGGGTGTTTCGGTCCAGCCGAAGGTCTCCTGCAGCTTGACGGCGAGCACCGGCTGGTCGCCGCGGTAGTCGACGCGGATGTGCGACCCGGACGGGACTTCCAGGCGATCCGGGGCGAGTTCGTCCAGTTTGGACGCCTCGGGCCAGGGCAGAAGGGCCTTGAGGGCGGTGCCCGCGTTGATGTTCGCGAGGTCGGATTTCCGGCGCGCGTGCGTCAGGTCCAGCCAGGTGTCCACTTCGGACAGCAAGGTGGTGTCGTCGACCGCGGGCCAGGGCGCGCCGACGACGCGGTGCAGAAACGCCATCCGTTCGCGCAGGCGGATCGCGTCCTGGCTCCACTTGAGGAGGCCGAGGCCGTCTTCGCGGAGGCCGGTGACGAGGGCGTCGTGCACGTTCGCGTCACGCAGGGGTCGCTCGGACAGCGTGATGGCACCGAGCTTGCGGACGCGCCGGGCGACGACGTCGCCGTCCCAGGTGACCTCGTCCACTTCGGACACGGGGCCGACGTGCGTGGCGAGGGCTTCGTCGGCGGCCGCGGCGAGGCGGATGGTGCCGTGGACGCGGCCGGGGTCGCGGGTGGCTTCGGCGATGGCCAGCCATGCGGAATCGAGTCCGCTGCCGGGTGGGAGTTCGGCCGCGGTGCCGCCGGCCATGAGGTAGACGGGCGCACCGCCGGGACGCCGCCGGGCCAGCCGTTCGGGATGCGCGAGCGCGACGACCAGCGCGGGATCGGGCCGCCGCCCTCGGGTGGCTGTACCGGTTTCCGTCACTGAAGACTTCGCGGCCAAGGCCTCGAGTCGCCGCGCTTCGCGTTTCCAGCGCCGGGATCCTTCGTCGCCGGCCGAGCGAAGCCTTCTCAACTCGGCGTTGACGTCCGTCAGCGTCGCGCCCGCGTCGAGCAGCGCCACCACTTCGGCCGCCGCGCGGGCGCCGACCTCCGCGGCGCCGTCCAGCAACGCCCGCGCCAGCCGCGGGTGCAGCCCCAGCTCCGCCATCCGCCGGCCGCGGGCGGTGACCGCTCCGGAAGCGTCCGTCGCGCCCAGCGTGACCAGCAACGCCCGCCCCGCCGCCAGCGCGCCCTCGCCCGGCGGGTCCCACCACGCCAGCCCACTCCCGTCCGGCGTCGACCAGCACGCCAGCTCCAGCGCGAGCCGGGCCAGCTCGGCCGTCCGGATCTCCGGCTCCGGGTAGGCCGGCAGCAACGACTGCTCGTGCTCGGCCCAGCAGCGGTACGCCCGCCCGGGCCCCTCGCGGCCCGCGCGCCCGGAGCGCTGCGTGGCCACCGCCGCCGAGACCCGCACCGTCGCCAGGCCCGGCAGGCCACGCCGGTGGTCGACCCGCGGCACCCGCGCCAGCCCCGAATCCACGACCGCGCGCACACCCGGCACCGTCAGGCTCGACTCGGCCACCGCCGTCGCCAGCACCACCCGCCGGCGGGCACGCGGCCGCATCGCCTCGTCCTGGTGCGCCGCCGAAAGCCGCCCGTGCAGCGGCAGAACGTCCACATCGGACATCGACAGCAACCCCGAAGTCCGCGCGATCTCCCCCGCGCCGGGGAGAAAAGCGAGCACGTCACCGTCCCCTGAGGACAGTGCGGTCCGCACCGCTCGCGCGACGCACGCCTCGATGCGCTCGCTCCGCGCGGGCGGAACGTAGGAAAAGGAAACCGGATACGCCGGCGCCGTGGCCGTGATCACCGGGGCGTCGCCCAGGAGCGTGGCGAGCCGGCCCGCGGCCACCGTCGCCGACGTCGCCAGCAGCCGCAGGTCGTCCCGCAACCCCGCGCGGACGTCGAGCAGCAGGGCCAGCAGCAGGTCCGCGTCCAGGTGGCGCTCGTGGCACTCGTCCAGCAGCACCGTCGACACCCCGGGCAGCTCGGGATCCCCCTGCACGCGCCGCACCAGCAGCCCCGACGTCACGACCTCGATCCGCGTCCGCGCCGACACCTTCCGGTCGCCGCGCACGGCGTAGCCCACCGTCTCGCCGACCGGTTCGCCCAGGATCGCCGCCATCCGCGCCGCCGCGGCCCGGGCGGCCAGCCGCCGCGGCTCGGCGACGACGACGCGGCCGGAACCCGAAGCCAGCGCCAGCGGCACCAGCGTGGTCTTCCCTGTCCCGGGCGGCGCGACGAGCACCGCGGTGCCGTGGGCGTCCAGAGCGGAAAGGACCTCCGGCAGGACGGCGCGGACGGGCAGATCGGGCAGCTTCACTTCTCGGTGACCTCGGGTGGGGCGGGCAGCTGGTAACCGGACGGCCCGATGTTCGCGTTGAGCGAGCGCAGCCATTCGCCGGAGGAGATCATCTTGCGGATCGCGTCGTCGACCGCGGCCACGCCCTGGCCGTCGCCCTTGCGCAGGCCGACGCCGTAGCTCTCCTTCGAGAACGGCTTCCCGACGACCTTCAGCAGCTCGGGGTCGCGCGTGACGTAGCCCGCGAGGATCACCCCGTCGGTGGTCATCGCGTCGATCTGGCCGGCGAGCAGCGCGGTCACGCAGTCCGGGTACCGCGGGTACTCGACCAGCTGCACGGCCTGCGCGAACTTGTCCTTCACCTGCTGCGCCGGCGTCGACCCGGTGACCGAGCACAGCCGCCGCCCGTTGAGCGTCTCCGGGCCGGTGATGTCCGGGGACGTGCGCCGCACCAGCAGGTCCTGCCCGGTGGTGAAGTACGGCCCGGCGAACGCCACCTGCTGCTTGCGCTTGTCGGTGATCGAATAGGTCGCGACGACCAGGTCGACGGCGCCGGAGGTGAGGTCCGTTTCGCGCGTCGCGGACGTCGTCTCGCGCCACGTGATGTCCTTCGCGGCGACACCCAGTTCCGAGGCGACGAAAGTAGCGACATCGACGTCGAACCCGACGAACCGGCCGTCCACGGTGCGCTCGGAAAGCCCCGGCGCGTCGAACCGGATGCCGATGGTCAGGTGATCCGCCGCACTGGCGCGGGTCACCAGCGAGTCGGTCGGTGAGACCTTCGACGGACCGCAGGCCGCCGCCGTGACCAGCAGCAACGCCGAACCGAGGAGCGTCCGCCACCGCATCGCGCCCCTCCCTCCGCCACCGCCGTGCCCTCACGTAGTTCTCAGGTCCTCCCGTTAGCCTAAGTGCGTGGTGCGACCGTCCCAACCCGTACTGGACGCCGTCGGCACGCTCGCCCGGGTCGGGCTGGCGGCCGTCTGGCTCGTTTCGGGTGCGCTCAAGCTGGCGGATCCGGGACAGACGTTGATCGCCGTGAAGGCGTACGACGTGCTGCCGGACGCGCTCGCCAACCTGGTGGCCATCGCGCTGCCGCTCGTCGAGCTCGTGCTCGGGTTGTTCCTGCTCGCGGGCCTGGCGACCCGGTGGGTGGCCGCCGCCTCGGTGGTGCTGCTCGTCGTGCTCATCGCCGGCATCGCCCAGTCGTGGGCGCGCGGCCTGAGCATCGACTGCGGGTGCTTCGGCGGCGGCGGCCAGGTGGCGGCGGGGCAGACCGAATACCCGCAGGAAATCCTCCGCGACTCCGGTTTCGCGCTGCTGGCCGTCTGGCTGCTGGCGCGGCCGCGCACGCTGCTGTCCCTGGACGGCTGGCTCGCGCGAGGTCGCGGGAACTCTGACGAACCCGAGCCCGACTACTCGGGTATCGCGGAAGGGAACTGATACACAGTGGGTGGAGCTGAGCGGACCGCTCGGAAGCGTCGTCAGGCCGCACAGGCCGGGGGAGCGAGGGCGGTGGCCCAGGCCAGGGGCGCGTCGACCGACAAGCGGAAGTGGATCATCGGGATCGCCGCCGTGGTCGTCGTGGCCGCGCTCGTGATCGGCGGCGTGATCTGGACGATCTCGGACAAGAACAAGACCGACGGCCAGGTCATCGACCCCGGGAAGACCAGTGCGCTGGCCGGCGACGTCACACAGAAGCGCGACGGCGTCGTCGTCACCGTCGGCAAGGCGGGCGCGAAGGCCTCGATCGATGTCTACGCCGACTTCCTCTGCCCGATCTGCGGCCAGTTCGAGAAGACCTACAAGACCGACGTCGAGCAGGCGATCAACGACGGCAAGCTGCAGGTGCGCTACCACATGGTGCCGCTGCTCAACGACCGTTCCGACCCGCCCGGCTACTCGCTCGACTCGGCGAACGCGGCGCTGGCCGCGGCCGACGCCGGGAAGTTCCTCCAGTTCCACGACGCGCTGTTCGCGAACCAGCCCGAAGAGGGCAAGCGCGGCTACGACAAGGCGCAGCTGATCAAGCTCGGCGCCGACGTCGGCATCACCGATCCGGCGTTCGCGCAGACGATCAACGCCGGCACCTACGACCAGCAGGTCAACACGGCTTTCCAGCAGATCGAAAACGACCCGAAGCTGGCGCAGGACTTCGGCAACGGGCAGAGCGGCTTCGGCACGCCGACGGTCACGGCGAACGGCGCGATCGTCAACTGGCAGGACGCGGGCTGGCTCGCGAAGGTCACCGGCTGAGTCCGGGCAATTCGCCCACCCGGGTACGGACCGTGGTTTAGGCTGGATCCCGCACCAGGGGAACCGGGGGTGGCGCGCGCACGTCGCACCTTCCGGTGACAGGGAGGGCCAGTGGACGGTTCGCATCAGGGGTTTCACGTCGACGACGGCGCGTACGCGCGGTACGCCCGCGAGGTCGACCCGCTCGGGGACGACGTCAAGGGCGCGGCCGACAACCACGTCGGCCCGCACGTGACGCTCGGTGGCCACGGCTTCTCCGAGATGGGCGGCGAGTCCGGCTTCTCCGGCGCCTACAGCGGCCGGATGCGCGCGCTGCAGGAGCGGATGCACCGCGTCGGCGGTGGCTGGCGGCAGGTCGGCGAGGCGGCCCGGCAGACCGACCGCAACTACGCGGCGGTCGAGGGCGAGCACGGCGACGTCGTCCGGCGCCTCGGCGGCGACCTCGGGCAGGACCGCCCGTGACCGAGCACCACACCGACCAGCTCGTCCGGCACAGCCTGGAACCGACGAACCAGTTCGCGCAGAAGCTGCGGCACGACCCGGCCGCCATCGGCGGCGCGCGAGACGCGCACGTCGCGCTGCAGACGTCGGTGGGCCACACCCGTGACACCGCGGCCGACCAGCGCGTGAACCTGACCTCCGCCAGTTCCGGCGCGACGACCGACCGCGCCACCGCGACGTCGCAGAGCCTGGAGAAGGAGGTCCAGGACCTCCTCGACGAAAGCGCCGAGATCGAGAAGGCCGTCGCGGAGGCGGCCGAGAGCCTGCACGTCGGCGAGATCAAGAACGACCAGGTCCGCGACCAGATCATCAAGGAGATCTCGGCGTCGATGAAGGCGCTGGCGGCGGTCAAGTCGATCCAGCCGCCGGAGAGCCGCGCCGCCGCGTCGCGCGACATCCTGATGAAGCTGCAGACGAAGATCAGTCAGCTCACCGGCCAGGCCGCGACCTTCAGCGAGCAGACGATCAACCAGCTCACCGACATCGGGACCAGGCTCGGCGGTGGCGGCGAGCAGACGACGTCGGCGAGCAGCGCGTCCTCGACCAAGGTGGGTTCGTCCTTCAACAGCAACAGCGGCTACTCCGGCGGTGGGGACTCCGGAGGCGGCGGCGGTGGGGGCGGCGGCGGTGGCGGGGGCGGCGGCGCCGTGCACAAGCCGCGGCTGCCGGTCGCGATCCCGCCGCAGCCCGGCTCCGGCGTCGCGATCAACCTGCCCGGCGGCAAGCAGGTCATGGCGCCCAACGAAACCGCGGCGAAGGCCGTGCGCAACGCGCTTTCGCAGCTCGGCGTGCCGTACGTCTGGGGCGGGACCGCGCGCGGTCAGGGGCTGGACTGCAGCGGCCTGACCATGACGTCGTACCAGGACGCGGGCCTGCAGCTGCCGCGGACGGCGAAGATGCAGACGGTCGGGGCCGAGGTTCCCTCGATCGACCAGCTGCTGCCCGGCGACCTCGTCGTCTGGTCGGGGCACGTGGCGATGGTGATCGGCGACGGCCAGATGATCGAGGCCGGCGACCCGGTGCAGATCAGCAAGATCCGCACCACGAACGCGGGACAGTCGTTCATCGGCTTCTACCGCCCGACCGGCTAGGTTTCTCCGGTGGCCGAATTCGACATGGACCTGGCTTCCTCGCGGATCGCCGAGCAGGCGGACCGGGCCGGCGCGGAAGCCGAAGCGCGCTTCTCCCGATCCGGCCCGGTGGTCGGCAAGGCGTCGTCGCCGGACAGCACGATCGAGGTCCAGGTGGCGCCCGGCGGGTTGCTGACCGGGCTCACCATCCACCGGTCGGCGCTGCGGCACGGGTCGTCGGTCATCGCCGACCAGATCCTCGAGCTGGCGCAGCGCGCGACCCGCCGCGCGGGCGACAAGATGTACCACGCGCTGGCGCCGGTGGTGGACGCGTCGCAGCTGGAAGTCCTGGGCTATGAACCCATCCCGGACGACGACCCGGACGCCGACAGCTACTCGTACGGAAGGTGAGCGCGATGCCCACGACGCGTGAGCTGATTTCCCAGGCGCGGGCGCGCGAAGAGGCGATGGCGCGCGTGGACGAGCTCCTGGCGTCGGCGTCCGGCACGGCCCACGACCTCGACGGCCAGGTGGAGGCGACGGTCGACGGCCGCGGCAAGCTGCTGCGGTTGTGGCTGGCGCCGTCGGCGGTGAACCTGGGTGAGCGCCTGGGGCCGCTGGTGGTGGAGATCGCCCAGGCAGCCATGCGGGAGGCGACCCAGGACGGCTACAACAAGGTCGCTTTGCTGCTGGGCGAAGACATGACGTACATGATCGAGCAGATGACGGGCATGCCGGCGCCCGCGCGAGCCGAGGACGACGACCCGGGGATGACGGTCGAGGAGTTCCAGCGGCTGCGGGCGGAGCGCCTCGGTTCCGCGCCCCCGGAATCACCCGAACCGGTGACGAGCGTCGAGGACGAGGACGCTTATTGGGAGTCCTTCGACCCGGCTTCGTTGCGCTCGGATCGCTGAGCCGCCCCCGTTCTCCACGCTACCGGGGGCCACCGACAGTTCCGGTCAGTCCAGCTGCGCCACGAGGGCGACGACGTCGTCGAGATGGGCCGGCGTGGTCAGGTGCCCCATGCCCGGGAACACCCGGACGTCGCCGCCGAGCGTGCGGTGCACCGCCGGGCCCAGGCGGTGCGGCGGCAGGAAGCGGTCGTGCTCCCCGACTCCGACTACGCACGGCTGTCCGGCGCGGCGAGCCAGGAGCTCCCCCGGCAGCGGCGGCGGGGCCAGCGTCGTGCGGCAGCAGCGGGCCACCAGCGTCATCCACTCCACCTCCGTCGCGGGGGGTTCCTCGCCGGGGCCGACGAACAACCGCAGCATCCGGCGGGTGTTCGCCGTGGTGGGGCGCAGCAGCCAGAGCGTCGAGGCCAGTGCCAGGCGCGGGTTCACGCTCAGCCGCACGATCCCGGCCGGGGAGATCAGCGCGCGCGCCGCGATGCGGGGCGAGCCGGCGGCCAGGACGACGGCGGCCCCGAGCGAGTTGCCCACCAGCACGACGTCTTCGGCGTCCATCGCCGTGAGGACCTCGTCCACGACCTGGCCGTACCACGCGGACCTGTTTCGCCGGGGCCGGCGCGGGTCGCCGAGGCCCGGCTGGCCGGGCAGATCCACCACCGTCGTCGGCCGGCGGGCCGACAGCGCCCGCAGCCACGGCAGCGCCACGGCCGCCGTGAAGCTGGTGCCCGGGACCAGGACGACCCGAGCCGGGCCGGCGCCGGCGGAGGTCAGCTCCACCCGGCCCGCGCTGGTCGTCACCGTCCGGCGGTTGATCGGGAAGTCCGCTCGGGCCAGCGCTTCCGTGCACCACCGCTGCACCTCGCGCTGCCCGCGCGGGTTCTGGTAGACGACCGGCATCGCGCCAGTGTGGCTCACCCCAGCTGCGCGGTCGAGTTCGCGCCGTCCAGGGACTCGCGGATGATGTCCGCGTGGCCCGCGTGCTGGGCCGTCTCGTGGATCAGGTGCAGCACGATCCGGCGCGCCGACCAGATCTGCGGCTCCGGGGGCGACCACGGCGTCGTCGGCAGCTGGACCTCGACGTCCAGCGAGGGCAGCGAACGGACATGCGCGTCGGTCTCGGCAGCCGCGGCCGAGTAGGCCGAAAGCCAGTGCGAGAGGGTCTCGCTCATCGAGTACTGCGCCGTGTCGAGCATGCCGTCCGGGAGTGAGCCGTCCGCGGACTTCAGCACCTGGAGCCACAGGCGCTCGCCCGTCGCCAAGTGGCGGATCAAGCCGCCCAGGGTCAGTTCGCTGACCGTCGTGCGCTTCGCCGCGTCGGCGTCCGAAATGTCCCGGGTGGGGATCAGCAAGCGCTTCCGCACTTCCGCCAGCAAGCCCAGGAGGTCTTCGTGTTCGCGAGTCATGGGACGACCGTAGAAGCGAATTAGGCCAGTTCGTGACCGCGATCCGGAATCCCGGTGAGCGGAAACCGAGTTCGGTCAGAGGTCTGGACCAACGCGGAAACACTGTGTCTTAATTCAAGGCGTGAATTTCGGTCTCTCGACGAGGAGGACCCGGATGGGGCTCGGACGCAGACTGGGCATCGGCGCGCTGGCACTGGGGTTGCTGGTGGCGTCGGAGACTCCCGCCCTCGCCGGGAACAGCCCGGCGTACAAGGATTCCTGGCGCCCGGTGAAGGTCCGGGTCGCCGACCTGATGTCCCGGATGACCCTCGACGACAAGCTCGGCCAGATGATGCAGGCCGAACGCCTCGGGGTCGCCGGCCCGGCGGACGTCACCACCGGCCGGCTCGGCTCGCTGCTCTCCGGCGGCAGTTCGCAGCCGACCCCGAACACGCCGGTCACCTGGGCCGACATGTACGACGGCTTCCAGAAGGCCGCCCTCGCCACGCCGCTGGGCATCCCGCTCATCTACGGCGTCGACGCCGTCCACGGGCACAACGGGCTCTACGGCGCCACCGTCTACCCGCACAACATCGGCCTCGGTGCGACGCGCGATCCGCGGCTGGTGGAGAAGATCGGCCGTGCCACCGCGGAAGAGGTCTCCGGCACCGGCATCGACTGGGACTTCGCGCCCTGTCTGTGCGTCGCCCGCAACGACCGCTGGGGCCGTACTTACGAATCCTTCGGCGAGGTCCCGCAGCTGGCCACCGAGATGACGTCGATCATCACCGGCCTGCAAGGGCGTTCGCTCGATCGGCCGGGCTCGGTCCTCGCCACGGCCAAGCACTACGTCGGCGACGGCGGCACCGCCGGCGGTGTCAACGAGGGCAACACCGAGATCAGCGAGCAGGAGCTGCGTCAGATCCACCTGCCGCCGTTCAAGGCCGCCGTCCAGCGCGGCGTCGGGTCGGTGATGATCTCCTACAGCAGCTGGAACAGCGTGAAGCTGCACGCCAACTCGTACCTGATCAACGACGTCCTGAAGAAGGAACTCGGCTTCACGGGCATCGTCGTCTCGGACTACAACGGCGTCGACAAGATCGACGGCAAGACCGGCTTCACCCCCGAAGAGGTCGAAGCGTCGATCAACGCGGGCATCGACATGGTGATGGTGCCCTACGAGTGGCGGAAGTTCATCGACACGCTGCGCACGCTGGTCCAAGAAGGCCGCGTGCCGATGGCACGGATCGACGACGCGAACAAGCGCATCCTGACGAAGAAGTTCGAGCTCGGCCTCTTCGAGCACCCGCTCACCGACCGCCGGTTCCTGGCCACGATCGGCAGCAAGCAGCACCGTGACCTGGCGCGTCAGGCCGTCCGCGAGTCCCAGGTGCTGCTGAAGAACGAGAACCACGTGCTGCCGCTGTCCAAGCGCGAGAAGATCTTCGTGGCCGGCAAGAGTGCGGACGACATCGGCAACCAGTCCGGCGGCTGGACGGTCGGCTGGCAGGGCACCAGCGGCCCGGTGATCCCCGGCACCACGATCCTGCAGGGCATCAAGAGCACATCCTCGAACGTGACCTTCGCCAAGGACGGCACCGGGATCGACCAGAGCTACGACGTCGCCGTCGCCGTCGTGGGGGAGACGCCGTACGCGGAGGGCAAGGGCGACCGTCCACAAGGGATGGGACTCGACGCGACCGACCTCGCCACCCTGCAGAAGCTGAAGGACTCCGGGGTGCCGACGGTGGTCGTGCTGGTGTCGGGGCGTCCGCTCGACATCGCGGCGCAGCTGCCGGACTGGGCCGGGCTGGTCGAGTCGTGGCTGCCGGGCAGCGAAGGCCAGGGCGTCGCCGACGTCCTCTTCGGCGCCTACAACCCGACCGGCAAGCTGCCGGTGACGTGGATGCGCAGCGCCGACCAGCAGCCGATCAACGCGGGCGACGGCAAGCCCGCGCTGTTCCCCTACGGCTACGGCCTCCGCTACTCGCGCCACTGGTGACCGTTTCCCCGCCCCCACCGGAAGGAACACCCGCATGTCGTCAAGATCCCGCCGTCCGCTGATCCGGATATTGGCCTTCTTCGCCGCCTGCCTGGGGCTCACCCTCGGCGCTCCGGCCGTGCAGGCCGCGACGCCGTTCAAAGTGCTCGCCTTCTACAGCGGCACGTACGACGCCGCGCACATCAGCTTCGAGAAGGAGGCCAACGTCTGGTTCCCGAAGCAGGCGGCGGCCAACGGCTTCACCTACACCGCGACGACCGACTGGAACCAGCTGACGACCCTCACGCCGAGCCAGTACCAGGTGGTGATGTTCCTCGACGACCAGCCGCAGTCGCAGGCGCAGTTCCAGGGTTTCCAGCGGTACATGCAGGCGGGCGGCGCCTTCTACGGCTTCCATGTCACGGCCTACAACGACGCCGACACGCCGTCGTACGCCAACTGGTTCCACAACGACTTCCTCGGCACCGGCCGGTTCGCCTCGAACACGTGGGGCCCGACGGCGGAGACGCTGAAGATCGAGAACCGCACGCACCCGTCGACGGTGAACCTGCCGTCGACGATCAAGTCGTCGACGTCCGAGTGGTACGCCTGGCAGAACGACCTGCGCCAGAACGGCAACATCACCATCCTGGCGTCGATGGACCAGTCCACGTTCCCGATCGGCACCGACCCGAGCCAGACCTGGAACAGCGGGTACTACCCGATCGCGTGGACGAACAAGAACTACAAGATGATCTACTCGAACTTCGGGCACAACGCGATGAACTACGACACGAACACCGCGCTGTCCTCGACGTTCGAAAGCGCCGACCAGAACCGGTTCCTGCTCGACGGCCTGAAGTGGCTGGGCGGCGGCTCGACCACGCCGACCGACCCGGGCACGATCGACCCGTCGGCCTGGTACGCCGTGGCGAACAAGGCGTCCGGCAAGTGCGTCGACGCGCGCGCCGCGGGCAGCACCAACGGCACCGTGATCCAGCAGTACACCTGCAACGGCACCACGGCCCAGCAGTACCAGTTCGCCGCGACCAGCGGCGGTTTCGACCGGATCAACAACCGCACCAACCCGGCCGAGGTCATCGACGTCACGAACGTGGCGACGACGGACAACGCCGGCCTGCAGCTGTGGTCCTACAGCGGCGGGAACAACCAGCAGTGGCAGCCGGTCTCGGAGGGCAGCGGGTACTACCACTTCGTCGCCCGCCACAGCGGCAAGTGCCTCACCGTGCCGGGAGCGTCCACCGCGGACAGCGTCCAGCTGGTCCAGTCGGCCTGTGACGGCGGCGCCGCTCAGTCGTTCAAGGTCGCCTAGGGGGATGCGGCACGGCGCCTCCTCAGTTAACATGAATGCTCTTCACGTTGGCTGAGGAGGGTGCCGTGGTGCGCGGGAACCGAACGATCCTCGTGGTGGTGGCCCTGCTGGCCGGAATGCTGGCCGGCGTGAGTCCCGCGGTCGCGGTCACCCAGCCGTTCTTCTGGGGCGTCGCCACGTCGGGCTACCAGGCCGAAGGTTCGGCGCCCGACAGCAACTGGCGCCGCTATGAGCAGGCGAAGACGTCGTCGATCAAGGAGCCCTACCTCCAGTCCGTCGACTTCCGGCACCACTACGCCGAGGACATCGACCGCGCGAAGCAGCTCGGCGTGAACGTGTTCCGCTTCAGCGTCGAGTGGGCGCGGATCGAGCCGCGGCCCGGCCAGGTCGACCAGGCCGAGCTGGCGTACTACGACGACGTCGTGCACCGCGTCCTGGCCGCCGGGATGCGGCCGATGATCACCCTCGACCACTGGGTCTACCCGGGCTGGGTCGCCGACCAGGGCGGCTGGGACAGCGACCGCACGGTCGACGCCTGGCTCGCCAACGCCCGCCGCGTCGTCGAGCGCTACCGCGGCCTCGGCGCACTCTGGATCACGATCAACGAGCCGACCGTCTACCTGCAGAACGAGACCACCAACGGCGGGCTCGCCGGGTGGAAGCTGCCATGGGCGCAGGCGCGGCTGGTGAAGGTGCACCGCGCGGCGTACGACCTCATCCACCAGCTGGATCCCGGTGCGCTCGTGTCCAGCAACACCGCCTACATCCCGGCCGTGCAGGGCGTGCTCGACGCGTCGTTCCTCGACCAGGTGCGCGACAAGCTCGACTTCGCCGGCCTCGACTACTACTACGGCGCGAGCCTCGACAACCTCAGTGCCGTCCACGCGGCGAGCGGCGAGTTCTGGAAGGTGACGCCGCAGCCGGACGGGATCTACTACGCGCTCCGCTACTACGCGCGCAAGTTCCCGGGCCTGCCGCTGTACGTCGTCGAAAACGGGATGCCGACCGACAACGGCAACGCGCGTCCCGACGGCTACACGCGCTCGGACCACCTGCGCGACCACATCTACTGGGTGCAGCGCGCGAAGGCCGACGGCATGAACGTCATCGGCTACAACTACTGGAGCCTCACCGACAACTACGAGTGGGGCAGCTACCAGCCGCGGTTCGGGCTGTACACAGTGGACGCCCGCTCGGACGCCACGCTGACGCGCCGCCCGACCGACGCCGTGGCGGCGTACCGGCAGCTGATCACGGGCCACGGCGTCCCGGCCGGCTACACACCGGTGCGGCCACCGGGGTTCTGCTCGGTCGTCGACGGCCTCGGCAGCTGCCTCGACCCGGCCCGCTACCCGGGCCCGGTGGCCCCACTGGGGTAGCCCCAAGTCCGTGAATGTCGCATTGAGGGACTCCAAGTCCCTCAATGCGACATTCACGGCTTTCGCCGAAGCGTGTGACGACCGTCAGTCTCGTTCGATGAGGTGGCCGACCACGTCCGGGCCCGGGTGGGCGTGGCCCGAGCCGTCGCGGCGGACGTCGATCTCCGGCAGCTCCACCGGATCGCCGTTCTTCGCCGCACCTGCCGGACGCGGGCCGATCCACGCCACCCGCAACGCCGTCTCGCCCTTGAGGAACCGCTGTGCCCGGACGCCGCCCGTCGCGCGGCCCTTGGCCGGGTACTCGCTGAACGGCGTCACCTTCACGCTCTGACCTGTCGAGGTGATCACCATCGGCTCGCCGTGCTCGTCGTCGTCCGTGCGGATCGCTCCGAAGAACACCGCCGAACCCGCGCCCACGTTGATGCCCGCCATGCCGCCGCCCTTGAGGCCCTGCGGGCGGACCAGCGAGGCCGCGTACTTCAGCAGCGACGCCTCCGACGTCACGAACGCCAGCGTCTCCGTGCCGTCCGTCAGCCACGTCGCGCCGACCACCTCGTCGCCGTCCTTCAGCGAGATCACTTCGAACTCGTCCGACCGGACCGGCCACTCGGGCGAACAGATCTTCACCACCCCGGCCTTCGTGCCGAGGGCCAAGCCCGGCGAACCCGCCGCCTGCTCGCCCAGCGGCGCGATGCCGACGACCGTCTCGCCCTTCTCCAGCGGAACCAGCTCGCGCGCCGCCATGCCGCCGCGCAGGGAGACCGTGCCCGCCTGCTCCGGCAGCACCGGCAACGGCAGGACGTCCGTCTTGAAGGCCCGGCCTCGGCTGGTCACCAGCAGGATCTGGCCGCGCGCGGTCGTGTGGACCACCGCCGCCACCGCGTCGTGCTTCACGCGGCCGTTGCGCCGGCGCGTCTCCGTCGACTCCTCGGACTCCGCCGCCGTGCGCGCCACCAGCCCGGTCGCCGACAGGATCACCTGGCACGGGTCGTCCGTGACCTCCAGCGGACCGGACGGCTTCGACGCGGCCAGGACCTCCTTGAGGTCGCCGTCGATCAGCGACGTGCGTCGCTCGGTCGGGAAGTCCTTCGCGATCTTCGCCAGCTCCGCCGAGACCAGCTTCTTCAGCACCGACTCGTCGTCGAGGATCTTGGACAGCTCGGCGATCTCCTCGCGCAACCGCTCCTGCTCCGACTCCAGCTCCAGCCGGTCGTACTTCGTCAGCCGGCGCAGCGGGGTGTCGAGGATGTACGTCGCCTGGATCTCCGACAGCTTGAAGCGCGTCATCAAGCCGTCCTTCGCGGCCTGCGCGTTCTCGCTTTCGCGGATGAGCTTGATCACCTTGTCGATGTTCAGCAGCGCGATCAGCAGGCCGTCGACCAGGTGCAGCCGCTCTTCGCGCTTGCGGCGCCGGTACTTGGTGCGCCGCGTGACGACCTCGTAGCGGTGCCGAAGGAAGACCTCCAGCAGCTCCTTCAGCCCGAGCGTCTGCGGCTGGCCGTCGACGAGCACCAGGTTGTTGATGCCGAACGACTGCTCCAGCGGCGTGAGCCGGTAGAGGTCCGCGAGCAGCGCCTGCGGGTTGACGCCGACCTTGCACTCGATGACCAGCCGCGTGCCGTTCTCGCGGTCGGTGAGGTCCTTGACGTCGGCGATGCCGGTGAGCCGCTTGGACTTGTTGACCTCGTCGGTGATCTTCTCGATCACCTTCTCCGGGCCGACGCCGTAGGGCAGCTCGGTGACGGTGATCGCCTGCCGCCCGCGGCTGCCTTCGAGGGGCCCGGTCTCGACGTTCGCGCGCATCCGGACGACACCGCGGCCGGTCTCGTACGCGCGGCGCACCTCGTCCAGGCCCAGGAGACTGCCGCCGGTCGGGAGGTCGGGGCCGGGCACGAACTCCATCAGCTTGTCGAGCGTCGCGGACGGGTGGGTGATCAGCCACCGTGCCGCCGCGACGACCTCGCCGAGGTTGTGCGGGATCATGTTGGTCGCCATCCCGACGGCGATCCCGGACGTGCCGTTGACCAGCAGGTTCGGGAACGCGGCCGGCAGCACGGACGGCTCCTCGAGCGAGCCGTCGTAGTTCGGGCGGAAGTCGACGGTGTCCTCGCCGAGCTCGCCGACCAGCTGCATCGCCTCGGGCGACATCCGCGCTTCGGTGTACCGCGAGGCGGCCGGGCCGTCGTCGGGCGAGCCGAAGTTGCCGTGGCCGTCGATGAGCGGGACGTTCAGCGAGAAGTCCTGCGCCAGCCGCACCATCGCGTCGTAGATCGCGACGTCACCGTGCGGGTGGTACTTGCCCATCACGTCGCCGACCACGCGCGACGACTTCACGTACGCGTGCGTCGGGCGGTAGCCGTTCTCGTTCATCGAGTACAGGATCCGGCGGTGCACCGGCTTCAGGCCGTCCCGCGCGTCCGGCAGGGCGCGCGAGTGGATGACCGAATACGCGTACTCCAGGTACGAGTCTTCGATCTCGGTCTTCAGCGAGTTGTCGAAGACGTTCGCGCCGGCGCGGTCGAACGCGCTGGGATCGACCTTGGTGGTGGTGCCCTTGCGGCGTGCCACGGCTGAACTCCTTGGTAGCAGCGAAAATTAAGCGTCGATGGCGTCGCGGTCGATCCGGTCCGAAGAGGCGACCAGCCAGTTCCGCCGGGGCTCGACCTTCTCGCCCATCAGCAGTTCCAGCGCGCCTTCGGCGGCTTCGGCGTCGTCCATCGTGATCCGGCGGACCGAACGGGTGGCCGGGTTCATCGTGGTCTCCCACAGCTCGTCGGCGTCCATCTCGCCGAGACCCTTGAACCGCGGCACCGGCGTGACGATGCTCTTGCCCGCCCGCTCCAGCTCCGCGTACTTGGACTCCATCTCCTGCTGGGTGTAGGTGAAGTGCGTTTCCGCGTTTCGGCCCTTCGTGACCAGCTTGTGCAACGGCGGCATCGCCGCGTACAGCCGGCCGTCCTCGATCACCGGCCGCATGTACTTCGCGAACAGCGTGATCAGCAGCGTCCGGATGTGCGAGCCGTCGACGTCCGCGTCCGCCATCAGGATGACGCGGCCGTAGCGCATGGTCGTCAGGTCGAACGTGCGCCCGGTGCCCGCGCCCAGGACCTGCACGATCGACGCGATCTCGGCGTTCTTCAGCGTGTCGCCGAGGGACGCCTTCTGCACGTTCAGGATCTTGCCCCGCAGCGGCAGCAGCGCCTGGTACTCCGACACGCGCGCCATCCGCGCCGACCCCAGCGCGCTGTCACCCTCGACGAGGAACAGCTCGCTGCGGGCGACGCCGGTGGTGCGGCAGTCGACCAGCTTCGGCGGCATCGCCGCGCCCTCGAGCGCGGTCTTGCGCCGGGCCGCGTCCTTCTGCTGCTTCTGGGTGAGCCGGACGCGCGAGGCGTCGACCACCTTCTGCAGCACGACCTTCGCCTCGGACTTCGTCTTGCGGTCCTCGGTCCAGGCCTTCACGTGCTTGTCGACGATGCCCTGGATGACCCGGGTGATGCCGGCGGTGGACAGCTCGTCCTTCGTCTGCGACGTGAACTGCGGCTCCGGCAGCCGGACGTGCACGACCGCGGTCATGCCCTCGAGGACGTCCTCGATCGTCGGCATGTCCTCCTTGGGCTTGAGCAGCCCGCGGGTCTTGGAGATGGCGTCCTGCAACGCCTTCGCCATCGCGCGGTCGAAGCCGCGGCGGTGCGTGCCGCCGTGGACGTTGCGGATCGTGTTGGTGAAGCACTCCACCGTGCGCTCGTAGCCGGTGCCCCAGCGCAGCGCCACCTCGATCTCGGCGTGCCGCTCCACATTGGACTGCATGACGCCGGCCGCGTCCGCCGCGTTCTCCTTGTACGTGCCCTCACCGGTGATCAGCAGCGTGCCGCAGACCGGCTTCTCGCCCGACGGCGTGAGGAAGTCGACCATGTCGACCAGGCCGTGCGGGAAGTGGAAGGTCTCCTCGTTGATCGTGTCTTCGATCGCCGTGCGCAGCACGTACGTGACGCCCGGGACGAGGAACGCGGTGTTGCGCATCTTGGTCCGCACGGCCTCGACGTCCAGCGCCGCGCCGGACTCGAAGTAGCGCGCGTCGTACCAGTAGCGGATCGACGTGCCGCTGCGCTCGCCGCGCTTCATCTTGCCGACGAGGTTCAGCCCGGACCGGCGGGTGAACTTGGCTTTGGGGCCGGGCGCGTCGAAGGTGCCGGGGACGCCGTGCTTGAACGACATCTGGTGGACCTTGCCGTCCTGCTTCACCGTGACGTCGAAGCGGTGGGACAGCGCGTTGACCGCCGAAGCACCGACGCCGTGCAGGCCGCCGGAGGTCTTGTAGCCGGAGCCGCCGAACTTGCCGCCCGCGTGCAGCCGGGTCAGGACCAGCTCCACGCCGGACAAACCGGACTTCGCGTGGGTGCCGGTGGGGATGCCGCGGCCGTCGTCGTCCACCTGGACGCTGCCGTCGGCGTGCAGCGTGACGACGACCTTGGTCGCGTGGCCCGCGACGCCCTCGTCCGTCGAGTTGTCCACCACCTCGGAGAAGAGGTGGTTGATGCCCCGGCTGTCGGTGGAGCCGATGTACATCCCGGGGCGTTTGCGGACGGCTTCGAGACCCTCGAGATGGGTGAGGTCGTCGGCCCCGTACAAGGTCTCGGCAGTCACAGGGTCGTTCTCCCGGATCGTGGCTCGCGAAAATGCTGGTGATGGTGCGGACTCGGCCTGCACCGTACTGCAGGATATCCGCCACCCCCGACAACTTTCGCGCGCTCCCTGCTCCGGAGTGGCGCGCGCCGCCCGCTACTTGGGGTCGTAGCCCAGGTCGGGCCACAGGGCGAGCAGGGCTTCGATCTTCCGCGGGACCTGGAAGCTGTTCCGGAAGTTCGGCTTCTCGCCGATCGTCGCGAGGCCCTTGCGGAGCTCGCCGAACAGCGGCCTCGCGGCCGTCTCCCGGGTCAGGATGTAGCAGTAGGTGCGGCGCGGGTAGGCGAACTCGTCGGTGTAGGCCTGCAGCACGAGACCGGGGGCCTCGATCCGCGACCCGACCAGGGCGCGGCCCTGCTTCTGGCTGTAGACGCGGATCACGTGCACGCCCGGGCGGAGCGTGCGCGGCGGGTCCTGGCCCTGGCCGTCGTCGGCCCAGAAGAGCTCGACGCGGAACGGCTGTTCGCCGTTCTCGCCGGGGTGGGTGTATTCGCGCTGCAGCTCTTCGAGCCGGTAGGCGGCCTCGGCGTTCGGTTCGCCGCCCTCGACGAGGCTGACGAGGTACAGCTCGGCCGGGCGCGGCCAGGCGGGCCGGGGGACGTCGGTGGCTTCGGTCTCGGTCTCCGTCGCAACCGGTTCCGGCTCTTCGGCCGTCGGCGTGGCGGCAGCCGGTGACGTGGCGGGGGAGTCCGGCTCGGCCGGTGTGGCCGCGGCGGGCGGCGGGGAATCGGCTGCCTGCGGAACGGCCGGGGCCGGTGCCGCGGGCCGGACCGGCGACGGCGGCGGGGTCGGCGCCGCGGGGCGGACGGGCGACGGCGGCGCGGGGCGCACCGGGGACGGCGGCGGGGTCACGGCAGCGGGGCGGACCGGCGTCGCCGGGCGGCTCGTGACCACGGAGCGGGCGGGTGCCGCGGAGCGGACAGGGGGCGTCGTGCGCGGCGCGGTGACGAACTTGCCGGCGCCGTACTGCTCCAGGAGCGGCTCCAGGTCGCCCACCGTCAGCGAAGGGCCCGCCAGGTCACACCACTCGAGCCAGGCCTCCTGGGCCTCCTCGACGGTGTGCTTCTCATGCGAGACCGTCACGGCTTCGAACAGCTGCCGCGGCCCGGCGGCGGTGACGTCGGCGGAGCCGACCACCACGAACGACGGTTCGTCCTCGGCGATCACCAGCTTCGCGTTCAGCCCGCGCAGCGAGTGCACGATCACGCCCGCCTTCACCCAGTGCAGCAGGGCGTGCGGGCTCGTCGCACCGGACAGCACGGTGTCCAGGCTCGCGTCCGTGATCACCGTGTCGCCGGGTTCCAGCGGCAGCAGCGCCGCCGCACCGGGCCCCACGTGGCCGAAGGCGGCCACCAGGTTCCGGCGAGGCGCGAGCAGCGGGGTGATCGAACCCCAGATGTCGCGGCCCGTGAGAAGGCGTACCGAACGTTCTGCCAGACCCAGCCGACCGAGCTCCGCGTCCATGTCCATGACCTTACTTGGTGCCCCCTACGGCATTGACGGCCGGAATATCTCTTGCTTGGAAGTAGTTGAACGCGCATGTAAGATGGGGGTCGCGAAGGGAGCAGGTCATGCAGTTCGGAATCTTCACGGTGGGCGACGTCACGACCGATCCCACGAACGGCACCACCCCGACGGAGCACGAGCGGATCAAGGCGATGGTGCGCATCGCGCTCAAGGCGGAGGAGGTCGGTCTCGACGTCTTCGCGACCGGCGAGCACCACAACCCGCCGTTCGTGCCGTCGTCGCCCACGACGATGCTGGGTCACATCGCGGCCCGGACGTCCAAGATCATCCTGTCGACGTCGACGACGCTCATCACCACGAACGACCCGGTGAAGATCGCCGAGGACTTCGCGATGCTGCAGCACCTGGCCGACGGCCGCGTCGACCTCATGATGGGCCGCGGCAACACGGGCCCGGTGTACCCGTGGTTCGGCGAGGACATCCGCCAGGGCATCCCGCTGGCCATCGAGAAGTACGCGCTGCTGCGCCGGCTGTGGCGCGAGGACGTCGTCGACTGGTCGGGCAAGTTCCGCACGCCGCTGCAGGGCTTCACGTCCACGCCGCGGCCCCTCGACGACGTCCCGCCGTTCGTGTGGCACGGGTCGATCCGCAGCCCGGAGATCGCCGAGCAGGCGGCGTTCTACGGCGACGGCTTCTTCGCCAACCACATCTTCTGGCCGAAGGAGCACTTCCAGCAGCTGATCGCGTTCTACCGCCAGCGCTTCGAGCACTACGGCCACGGGACGGCGGACCAGGCGATCGTCGGGCTCGGCGGCCAGGCGTTCATCCGGCCCAAGTCCCAGGACGCGTGGAACGAGTTCCGCCCGTACTTCGACAACGCGCCGGTGTACGGCCACGGCCCGTCGCTGGAGGAGTTCACCGACCAGACGCCGTTGACGGTGGGCAGCCCGCAGGAGGTCATCGACAAGACGCTCACGTTCCGCGAGCACTTCGGTGACTACCAGCGCCAGCTGTTCCTGATGGACCACGCGGGTCTGCCGCTGAAGACGGTGCTGGAACAGCTGGACCTGCTGGGTTCGGAAGTGGTGCCGGTGTTGCGCAAGGAACTGGACTCGCTGCGTCCCGCCCATGTCCCGGACGCTCCGACGCACGCGTCGCTGGTCGCTGCTTCTTCGGCTTCTGTTTCGGAAGAGGTGTCGGCATGAAGCTCGCGGTGGTGACGGCGGGGCTGTCGGTCCCGTCGTCCACCCGGCTGCTGGCGGACCGGCTGGCGGCGGCCACGGTCGCCGCTTCGCCGTCGCCGGTGTCGGTTTCGGTGGTGGAGCTGCGGGACATCGCGCTGGACGTGACGAAGAACCTGCTGACCGGCTTCCCGAGCCCGGCGCTGCGTTCGGCGATCGCTTCGGTGGTCGACGCGGACGCGCTGATCGTGGTGACGCCGGTGTTCACGGCCGGGTACAGCGGGTTGTTCAAGTCGTTCTTCGACGTGCTGGACGCGGACTCGCTGGCGGGCAAGCCGGTCCTGCTGGGCGCGACGGGCGGCACCGAGCGGCATTCCCTGGTGCTGGACTACCAGCTGAGGCCGTTGTTCGCTTACTTGAAGGCGGATCCGGTGGCGACCGGGGTGTACGCGGCTTCGTCGGACTGGGGCGGGGCGTTGCAGCGACGCATCGAGAAGGCGGGGGCGGAGCTGGCCACGCTCGCCGCCGGCCGGCCCGAGGTGGCCTCGGAGCCGGCGTTCATCCCCTTCGACCAGCTGCTGGCGGGCGCGGGTGAATGATCCCGCTAGGGTGGGCTGATGGGGTCGATCAGGCAGGTCCAGATCACGTTCGACTGCGCGGAACCCGAGCGCGTGGCCCGGTTCTGGTGCGAGGTGCTGGGATACGTCGTCCCAGCACCCCCGGAGGGGTTCGCGAGCTGGGCGGAGTACGACGCATCGCTGCCCCCGGACCGCCAGGGGGCGGCGTTCGCCTGCGGTGATCCTTCCGGTGTGGGGCCGCGGTTGTTCTTCCAGCGGGTGCCCGAGGGGAAGGTCGTGAAGAACCGGGTGCACCTCGATGTGCGGGTCGGTACCGGGTTGGTCGGGGAGGAGCGCTTGGCTGCGCTTCAGGCGGAGTGCGAGCGGTTGGTCGCGCTGGGGGCGGTGCAGGAGCGGGTGCTTTTGGCCGATGAGTTCAATGAGTCTTGCATCGTGATGCGGGACGTTGAGGGGAACGAGTTCTGCCTCGACTGAGGTTTGAACTGGGGCTGCTGCGGGGTTGTGGCTTGGTTTCGCGCGGCCGGTGGGTTTGGGGCTAGCTGCCTCGAGGCCGGCGCGCTGGGAGTGGCCGGGAGAGTTGCTCGGTGGACAGGGCCGGTCCGCGCTGTGGGTGGTCTTTGGGGGCGGGTTCCGCACTGGTGGATGGTCGAGATGTGGGATCGCGCGATCAGTGTGTGGGCTGCCGGCGCGGCCGGTGCTGCCTGGAGCTTTGCTCGGTAGTACTGGCACTGGTGGAGTGTCGGGAGTAGCTGCATCGCCGATGCGGGTTCTGGGCGCTTGCGGGAGTTGCGGCCTTGAGGCGTGATCAGCCGAGCGTGGGTTGGGGATTGCTCGGGGCGTGGGTGTAGGCCCGTAGCCGGTTGGCTGCGGGCCTTTCCCGTGTGTTCACGCTGCGAATGGGAGTGGTTGGTGGAGGTTGTTGCGCCGGGGTTTTCGGCGTTTGTCCAGGAACACCGGGGGCAGGAATTCGGGTAGGCCGTCAGTGGCGATCCTTACCTGCCAACCCGAGCGGTGGAGCAACCGGTGATGGTGAGCGCACAGCAGGACCAGGTTGCTCGGCTCGGTCGGGCCGCCGTCAGCCCAGTGCCGGATGTGGTGACCTTGGCAGTGGCGTGGTGGGCGGTGTCAGCCGGGGAAGGCGCAGCCGCGGTCGCGCAGGTACAGCGCACGGCGGAGCGGGGTGGTGATCAGGCGGTGGTGGCGGCCGAGGTCGAGGGGTTCGCTGTGGGTGCCGAGGACTGCGGGGATGAGCTTGCAGTCACAGGCGTGGATCCGGGCTTCGGCCGCGGACATGGTGCCGAGGTCGCCGAGCATGGCCCGCCCGACGGTGGCCTTGGCCTTGGGCATGGTGCCGAGGGCGGCTTGATCGGGAGCTGGGTCGGGCAGGGTTCCGGTGTCGCCGAGCATGGTCTGGCCGATGCTCGACTTCAGGTCTGCCAACGAGACTGCGACCATCACGTGGGCTCGTTCGCCGGCTTGCATCGGCAGGTCTGGGGAGTTGAAGGCCAGGTCGATGGCGTCGGAGAAGGCGTCGCCGTAGCGTTCCAGTGGGGAGCGTAAGTCCGGGCCCTCGTCGGGACTGTGGCGCTCGGCGAGCGAGTCGAACAGGGCGCTGGCTCGGGCGCCGGTCTCGTCGTCGAACCGGCCGTTCAGCTCCCAGAATCCGGTTCTCTTGCGACGCAACGACAATTCGCGGCTGGAAATAGCCGGTTCGGTCTCGTCGGGTGCAGCACCGTCAGGGTCGAGGTGGGCCAGGATCCGTGCGCCGAGAGCGGCGACCTGCTTGTGCCCGGCTTTGGAGGCAAAGGACAGCAGGTGCGCCTCGGCGTCATCGCGGTGCTCGGGCGGGACCTGAGTCATCACCCCGACGATCGTGTCGATCATCGGGTTGCTCAACCGGCCATCAGACGCGGCAGCGCCGGTAGCGGGAGCCACAGCGGGAATGGGCGCGCCATCGAAGGCGCGGCTCGGGGTGAGGGCTCGGGCTCGCTTCACCACGGTCTCGGCAGCCGCCTTGGGAACGTCGGCGATGCTCGAAAAGCCGTGCGACAGAACGGTATTCGAACAACTCCATCACACCGCGGGACTCGATTTCCGCCAGCAGAGAACAGATCTCAGCCTCGGCAGACCGCACAACAGTGAGCAGCGCGGAGACGCGGTCGGCCAGAGCCACTGCGTCTGCTTGCCACACCGTTTCCCTGTCCATACAACAAGATTACCGAAGATCGAACGTATGTCATCACTCGAACTGGTGAGAACAAGTCCTCGGCAGGGACACCGTTGCGTGGGGAATCGGCGCTCTTGCACCGAGCGGCAAGCGACCACACGAAGCGCCAATTTCCCACGCCCCGGCGAAGCCGCATCTTTAAGACTGTGGGTAGTGAACCCGATAACGCAAGTGAGTAACTCCAGACCCGACAACAACTTCAACCTGCTCAAGCGAAGCGTTGGTGTCAAGCGAAGAGAAGTACCGAACCCCGGACCCGAGAAAGACGGGAACGAGATCAACCCGAAGCTCATCGAGAAGCCCGAGGTTCAAGCACTGCTGGGCAATGCTGGGCCCGGAGACCCCCACAGACCCATCCCCGGCAGCCAAGGCCAGCGAGACGGCCTCCGACACGGAAGAGACAAAGGTAAACGGCGCCAGATGCGAAGCGGGCCAATCCGAAGGCGGAGGCCGATGAGTGACGACGAAAGCCGCGCCACCACCAGGTGGATTGCCGCCCCAGCCATGGGTGTGGTCGAACACCCGCCGCCCGCAGACGAACGCGCCATGGCGGACCGTGTCCAAAAAGGACCGCAAGTAGTCCGCACTCGACGGAGACACGCGGAACGTCATCGGGTAGCCGACCATCGGCACCTCCACGTCTCCCGCGGTGTACCAGTCGAACAGCGGGCCGACCGAATCGTCGGGCCGCGCCACGAAACCGTCCAGTGACATGCAGAAGCTCGCGACGACGCCGGCCACCTCAGTCCGCCAGCATCTTGTCGAGACGCTCGTACGACTCCGTGATCCCGCGGCTCATCCCGCTCTCCAGCGCCGCGTCGCGCGCCTCGATCGAGGGGAACACCGAGTGGGTCACCATGCGCGTGCGGCCGCCGAGGTCGGTCAGCTCCATCGAGTCCAAGGTGACTTCGCCGGGTGCGCCCAGGAACTCGAAAGTCTGGACGATCCGGTCGGCGCTCACCGTGTGGTAGACGCCGCGGAAGCGGTACTCGCCGCGCTCGTCGCGGTGGATGTAGTCGTAGCTGCCCCCTGAGCGGGCGTCGAACTCGACGATCTCCATCTTCATCCTGTGCGGGCCCAGCCAGCGCACGATCAGTTCCGGGTCCGTGTGTGCGCGCAGGACCGCCGACGGCGGGGCCGCGAACTCGCGGGTGATCTCGATGAACGGCGTTCCGGGCTGCGCGGTGATCGTCGTGCTCATGGCGTTTCCTCCAGGTTTTCCAGGACGGCGTCGAGCCGCCGGTAGCTGCGTTCGGTGGCCAGCCGGTACGTGTCGATCCAGCTGGTGAGGGCTTCGAGGGCGGACGGCACGAGGTGGCACGGCCGGCGCTGCCCGTCGCGGCTGCGCGTGATCAGCCCGGCCTGCTCCAGCACCTGGATGTGCCGGGAGACCGCCTGCTTCGTGATCGCGAAGGGCTCGGCCAGTTCGTTGACCGTCGCTTCGCCGCGGGACAGCCGCGCGATCAGTGCCCGGCGGACCGGGTCGCCGAGGGCGGTGAACGCCCGGTTCAACGCCTCCTCGTCAACCGCCATCTTTATCAACCAATCTGTTTATCAAGTGATGTGTTGAATATAGCGCCGCTGTCAAGACCTGCCGAAAGTCGGGGGTGATCGACGTCGTCCGGCAGCGGCCGGGGACCTCGCCCGGTCCCTACGGTGACCCGCATGACCAGGCTTTTCCTCGTGCTCGCCGCGCTCCTGCTCGGCACCGCGACCCCGGCGGCCGCCGCAACGAACCACGACATCGACGGGTACGTCCGCGCGTACCTCGACCACACGGGCCTGCCCGGCGCCGCGGTCGCCGTCACCCGCGGCGGTGACGTCGTCCGCGTCGCCGGCTACGGCCACGACGCCTCGGCCGCGCCCCTGACCGCGGCGACCCGGCTGCCGATCGCGTCGCTGAGCAAGTCGATGACGGCCTTCGCGGTGCTCCAGCTCGTCGAAGCCGGCCGGATCGAGCTCGACGCGCCCGTGCCGCGCTACCTGCCCGAGTTCCGGCTCGCCGACCCGCGCGGCGCTCGGATCACCGTCCGGATGCTGCTGGACCAGACGTCCGGGATGGCCGACTCCACGTTCCCCGACTTGAAGCTGCCGCAGCCACACACCCTCGCCGAAGCGGTCGGACGCCTGCGTGACGCGGGGCTGGCGAGCGAGCCCGGGGCGGAGTTCCACTACCACAACCCGAACTACGAAGTGGCCGCCCGGATCGTCGAGGTCGTGGCCGGGCGGCCGTTCGCGGACTACCTGCGGACGCGGCTGTTCGCCCCGCTCGGGATGACGTCGAGCACCGCCGTCGACGCGCCACCGGCCGGGACCGGCGGGTACGTCCGGGCCTTCGGGTTCGAGGTCCCGGTGACCGAACCGGACTGGTTCACCGGCGGCAGCCACGGCGTCCTCACCACCGCCGAGGACCTCGCGAAGTGGCTGGCGGCGCAGCGGGACGGCGGCGGCGTGCTGGCCCCGGCGTCGAACGCGCTGGCGCACACCCCGGCGCCCGGCCGGGACTACGCGCTGGGCTGGACCGTCCGGGCGGGTCAGGTGGCGCACACCGGTGAGTGGTTCAGCCACACCGCGGCGCAGATCCTGCTCCCGGACGGCTACGGCGTCGCGGTGGTGACGTCGATGGGGATGGCGCTGGACAACGAGGCCGAACTGCTGGCCCAGGGCCTCGCGACCCTGGTCCAGGGCGGTTCGCCGGAGCCCGCGCTGCCGGCCGGGGTGGTCGCCGACCGGGTGCTCGCGGCGCTGGCGCTGATCACCGTGGGCCTCGCGGTCGTGGGTGTCCGGCGGGCCCGGCGGAAGCCCCGCTGGTGGCGGGTCGTGCCGCCGGTGCTGCCGCTCGTCCCGCTCGTATTCCTGCCTCAGCTGCTCGGGGTGGTATTCGCCGGAAGACGGGGTACCTACGCCCAAGTGCTCTACGTCTGGCCGGGCCTCGTGGTCGCGTTCGGCGTGGTCGCACTGGCGGGCTTGACCGTGGCGGTGGCGAGGGCGCGGGCTCTCGTGAGTGGCACGCGAGGCCGTAACCAGGAAGAATCGGGCGAAACGAGGGGAGACGCCCAGTGGGCATAGGCAAACAGGCGAAGAGGATCTCGATCGTGGTGGCGGGCGGCGTCCTGCTGGTGGTCGGGGTGCTGCTGCTCGTCCTGCCCGGCCCTGGCCTCCTGCTCGTGCTGGCGGGGCTGCTGCTGCTCGCGTCGGAGTTCCCGGCGCTCGAGCGGTACGTCGACCCCGTGCGCGACCGCGCGATGAAGGCGGCCGAGGACAGCGTGTCCTCGCCCCTGCGGATCGCCGGCTCGGTCTTGGCGGGGCTGGCGCTGCTGGCGGCGGGGATCGTCTGGGGCACGGTCAAGTCGCTGCCGTTCAGCGGCTGGAGCACCGGGTCGAGCCTGATCCTGTCGTCGGTGATCCTCTTCGCGCTGCTGATCTGGAGCTACCGGCGGGTCAAGAACCGCCGGGAGGCCGCCCACAGCGGCTGAGGAGGATACTGTCGGCGCCATGAGCGCCGGATTCCAGCGAGCCCGGCGGCCCGAGCAGATCGAGGCGCGCCGCACCGCGATCCTCGCCGCCGCGCGAGAGCTCCTGGGCGAGCGCCCGGTCGCCGACATCAGCCTGCGGGAGCTCGCCTGCCACGTCGGGCTGGCGAAGTCCAATGTGCTCCGCTACTTCGACAGCCGCGAGGCGATCTTCCTCGAAGTCCTCGACACGGCGTGGACGGCGTGGCTCGACGACCTCGAAGGAAAGCTCGGCGACCCGGCACCGGCGGATCCCGGCTTCGCGCGCGAAGAGCGTGTCGCGGGCAAGATCGCCGTGACGCTGGCCGAGCGGCGGTTGCTGTGCGAGCTGATCAGCGCGATGGCGCCGGTGCTGGAGCGCAACATCTCGCCGGAGTTCGCCCGCAGCTTCAAGGGCCGCGCCGCGGCCAGCACCGAGCGGCTCGGCGCGCTGGTCCGGGCGCGGGTGCCGGAACTGTCGGCCGACGGCGCCCGGCAGTTCGCCCTCGGCGTGGTGATCCTCGTGTCGGGGGCGTGGCCGTACGCCAACCCGACCGACGCCGTCGCGGCGGCCACGGCCGAGCTGGGCGGGGCGCCGTCGTTCGCGGCCGGGCTGGCCGAAGGGCTCACGAACCTGCTGGCCGGGCTCGTCGCGCGGCGGCGGTGACGATGTCCGTGTTCTCGAGCACGGACTTCTCGTAGCCGTTCTCGGCGACTTCCAGCATCGCCAGGCCGAGCTCCCGGTTGGTCGTCACGAAGCGGGGGAACAGCCGCCGCAGCACCGGGTACAGCGGCATCGCGACGCGGTAGAGCGTCCGGTACAGCGTGGTCTTCGACGTGATCCCGGGCAGCGGCTGGATGTAGCCGGGGCGGACGGAGAACGTCCGCAGCGGCAGCTTCGCCAACGCGTTCTCCGTAGCCCCCTTGACGCGCGCCCAGCGCACGCGGCCGCGTTCGGTGCTGTCGGTGCCGGCCCCTGCGACGTATACGAAAGTGGTGTCTGCCGGCAGCTTCCGGGCCACCGAAAGGGTGAGCTCGTAGGTGATCCGCTCGTACTCCTCCGGCGCCACGCCGACCGACGACACCCCGAGGCAGAAGAAGCACACGTCGTACCCGGTGATCGGCTCGAGGGCGAAGAGGTCCTCCTCGACGCGTTCGGTCAGCTTCGGGTGGTCTTCGCCGAGGGCGGACCGGCCGATCGCGAGCACGGCCTCGACCCGGTCGTCGAGCAGGCACTCGCGCAGCAGGCCCTGCCCGACCATGCCGGTCGCGCCGAACAGCACGGCCCTCATCGATCGGCGACCGGCAGCAGCCCGCGCTCCCCGAAGACCTTCTTCGCCACCGCCGTCGCGTTCAGCGCCCGCGGGAACCCGCAGTAGGCGGCCGACTGCAGCAGCGCCTCGACGATCTCGGAAGGGGTGAGCCCGGCGTTGAGCGACGCGTTGACGTGCACCTCCAGCTGCGGCTCGCAGCCGCCGAGCGCGGTCAGCATGCCGAGCGTGACGAGCTGCCGATCGCGCGGCACGAGCTGCGGCCGCGTGTAGATCTCGCCGAACCCCCAGGAAACGAGGCTGTCGGCCAGCTTCGGCGAGATGTCGGCGAGACCGTCGAGGACGCGCTGGGCGGTCTCTTCACCGTTGAGGTCGGTCAGGGCCTGGTGGCCGCGGGCGAAGCGATCATCGGTCATGCCGGCGACGGTAGCGGCTGGAGTGGACTCCAGGGCAACCGGCGGAGGGCCGCACCGGGGAGTTCCCGGTGCGGCCCCACGTCAGACGGCGTTCGTCTTCCGGCTCGCCACCGCGCTCGGATCGACGTAGTAGCTCGTGTACGACGTGTCCGTGCGCTGGCCTGCCGCGTTGGCGCTCCACGCGTCCACGTACAGCCAGATCTTCGTGTCGGTCGCCGGGGCGGTGAACTCGAACGTCCCCGTGCCGTCGGCGCCCGGCTGGACCACCACGTCCGGACCCGTCTCGCCGTTCGGCCGGATGTGGTAGCCGTACGCGGCCAATCCCGGCTGGACCGGCGTCAGCGTGCAGTGGACCAGCTGGCCGGGCCGCAGGTTGCCCTTCCCGTCACACGTGAGCGGCGGGGCGGCGGACTTCGGGTAGAAGCGGTAGTAGCCCGCCGCGTGCGAGTTCGAGCCGTCGGCGAACGTGCTCGTCACGTCGAGGTACTGCGTGTCGGTGCTGAGCGGCGTCAGGGTGACGCTCGCCGTGCCGTCCGGCCCCGCCGGCACCGTGACCGGCGCCGCCTGGAGGTACGTGTACGTGTAGCTCACGACGCCGGGAATCGACGAGGAGAACGTGAACGTGCCCGGCGTGGTGACGTAACCACCTTCGCAGCACTCGGGGAAGTCGGTGCTCGTGACGGTGGGCCCGTCCGAGCCGACCACGACGCTTTCCTCGTTCGTCGCCGACTCGAGCCCGGCCGCGGTCGTCGTGTGCACCCGGATCGTGTGGTAGTACGGCCGGTCCGGCACCACGGTGACCTGCGCCGTGCCGTCCGGTCCCACCGGCACGGTCGCCGGCTCGCCGTAGTCCCAGTCGTAGGTGAACGACGTCGAACCCGGAAGGACGGCGTGCAGCGTCAGGACGACCGGCTTGCCGACCATGGCGTCGGCCGGCGCGTCGACGGTGGGCGCGCCCCGGTCGATCGCGATCTGGCCGCCGCCGGGGCCGGACAGGTTCCCATTGGTCATCCGCGCCCGCACGCTGACGCGGTAGGACTTCGTGACGTCGGCCGGCGTGACGGTGATCGTCGCGGTGCCGTCCGGGCCCGCGGGCAGGGTGACCTCCGGGTCGTTGTCGATCTTGTAGAGGTACTCGGTGGCGCCGTCGGTGCCGTGCGGGCCGAACGTGCACTGCCGTGTCTCGCCGAGGAAGGCCTGGGCCGGCGTGCAGGTCATCGAGGGACCGTTGCGGGCCACGAAGAACCGGTAGTCGCCCGACGGCCCGTGGTTCCCGGCGGCGTCGAGGCCGTACGCCGACATGCTCATCGGGCCGTCGTCGCGCGGGGTGTACCGGACGGTGGCCGTGCCGCCGGGGCGGTCGGCCGCGACGTAACCGCTGTCGGTGTAGCCGGCCTGCCACTGGAAACCGGTGATCGCGGTGTCCCCGCCCGCGTCGAGCGTGAAGTCGCCGGGGATGCCGACGCCGCCCTTGCCGGGCACTTCGTACACGTAGTCGGTCGAAGTGATCACCGGTGCCGTGGCGGGCGGGGTGAAGTCCGTGGTGAACCGGCAGGTTTCGCTCCACGGGCTCGCGGCCAGGCTGTCCTTCGCCCGCACCTGCCACGCGTAGGTGACGCCGTCCGCGAGCTGCGTGCCGGGGTCGAAGTACGCGCCGGAGCCGTAGACGTCGTCCGTGCCGGTCGCGCGCTGCTCGGGGTGGTCCACCGGCCACCAGGCGAACTCGGCCGAGAAGCTGTAGTCGTCGGGATCGCTGACGGTGGCCGACATCGCGGCGCCGCCGTGGCGGACGAGCGGCGTTTCCGCGCAGGTGTGCGTGCCGGTCTTCAACGCGGTGGGCGTCGCGGGCGGCTGGTTCTTCTGCATGCTGACGTACAGCAGTGGCCGGTACGTCCGGCCGAACCGCGGGTTGTACTGCTGGCTGTCGGGCAGCCGCAGCACCATCGTCAGCGAAGTCCGGCCGGCGTCGATCGCCTGCTGCACCGCGCCTCCGGCGTCCCAGTCGAGGTAGTCCGACGGACAGACGTCGAGACTGCCCGGGCCGGCCAGCTTGGTCAGCTCGCGGGGCTGGTCGTTCCAGGTCGGCGCCTTCTTCGCCGGCGCCGTGACCCACAGTTCGGTGCCGCGCGGCGCCGAGCAGTCGGTGACCGCGGTCTCCCGGCCGGACAGCTCCGCGTAGAGCACCTTGGCGCCGCGCAGCCCGGAGAGGTCGAAAGTGAAGTAGGACTTCGCAACGTGCTTCTTGCCGTGGTCGAGCTTCGCGCCGATCGGGGCGTCGCCGGCCGGATCGGCGAAGTTCTTGTCAGGCTGGGCCGAATCGATGTACGACCACGACGCCGACTGGATCGACGTGTACTCCGTGGCCGAAGCCGGGAGCGCCGTCCCGGCCAGGATCAGCGCCGTCGTGACGGCGAGGACGCCCGCTCCGGCGGGTAGGAACGATCTTCGAGAGCCCAAAAGGCTCACCCCCTGAATGCGAAACCCGGGGACCGCGATCGCGGTCCCCGGGCACCACACGCTTCAGGTGTGCTTTCGGTTGCCTACTTGCCGCTGGAGTACAACGCGCTCACGTCCGCGTCGGACAGTGCCCGGTCGTAGACGTGGACCTGGTCGACCGCTCCGTTGAGGTAGTCGACCGGGCCGCCGCCGTACTTGCCGCGGCCGATCACCGTGTGGCCCGTCGACGCGTCGCCGAGGCAGACGCTCTTCGTGGCCGCCAGCTGCCCGTCCACGTACAGCTTCAACGTGCCCGAAGCCGCGTCGCGGACGCCGACCACGTGGTACCAGCGGTTCGGCTCCGGCGCCGTGGGCGCCAAGGCCCGCGTGCCCACGAAGCTCATCGCCAGCCGGTGGTCCTGACCGGAGTACTGCAGGAAGAACGCGCTGGTGCTGTCGCCGTCCTGGCTGACGATCGTCTGGAAGCCGTCACCCACGGCGTTGAACTTGACCCACGCCGCCGCGCTGTAGCTGCCTTCGGTGTTCACCAGGGACGCGCCCGTGTCGGCGTACTGGCCCGACCCGTTCACCGCCAGCGCCGAACCGCTCTTGCCCGCGGTCCAGGACGCGCCGCCGACGAGCGTCGCGTCGTGGTTGCCGACGACGTCCTCCGCCACCGTGCCGGTGTTCTCGTCGAACGGGTACGCGGCGATGCCGTCGATCCCCGGCGTGCCCGCGGGCACCGAAGGACCGGACGTCACCGGAGCACCCGTCGCGCCCTTGATCACCGCGAGGTTCGCCGCGCGGACCGCCGCGAAGTCCATCTTCTTCACCTGCCGGTCGTAGGTGAAGAAGCCGTTGACCTCCTTCTCGACGTCGGTGGTCTGCGTGTACACGCCGGCCGAGACGCCGCACCGCTGGGCGACCAGCAGCAGGCGCTGCTGGAGCTCGCCGTAGCGCCGGGTCAGCGTCGCGCTGTCGGGCTCCATCTCGTAGGCGAAGCTGCCCGCCGGGTCGAACTCGTGCCCGGCGACCTTCAGGCCGAGACCGCCGTACTCGCCGTCGACAGCCGCTCGAGTGCCGGTCTGCACCGGCGTTCCGGGCCCGGTGTAGGTGTGGTCGTCGTAGATGTCACCCTTGCCGCTGTCCGGTTCGGACCGGCAGCAGTTGACGCCGGATTCGGCGTTCACCAGCCGCGAGGGATCCCACGACTTGACCTCGTCGGCGATGCGGCCGACCTCGTAGTCGCCCCAGCCTTCGTTGAACGGCACCCACGTGACGATCGACGGGAAGCTGCGGTGCTGGTCGATCATCCGCTTCATCTCGGACTCGTAGTTGACGCGCGACGCCGCCGACGGCTCCACGTCGTCCTTCATCGCCGGCATGTCCTGCCACACCATGAGACCCAGCTTGTCGGCGTAGTAGTACCAGCGGTCCGGCTCGACCTTGATGTGCTTGCGCACCATGTTGAAGCCGAGCGCCTTCTCCTGCTCCAGGTCGAACTTCAGCGCCGCGTCGGTGGGCGCGGTGTAGATGCCGTCCGGCCAGAACCCCTGGTCGAGCGGGCCGACCTGCATGACGAACTTGCCGTTGAGCAGCATCCGCTGCTTGCCGTCGGCGGTCTTGCCGACGCTGATCGACCGGATGCCGAAGTACGAACCGACTTCGTCCCCGCCGGACAGCCGCACGCGCAGGTCGTAGAGGAACGGGTCGTCCGGCGACCACAGGTGCGGCCGGTCCACCTTGAGCTTCAACGGCTTGTTCGCGTCACCGGACACGCGCCCGACCGGGCGGCCGTGGTCGTAGGCGACGGCTTCGACGCGCTGCTTCACCGGCCCGCCGACCACGGCGTTCACCGTGACCGACCCGGAAGCCACGTCCGGGGTGACGTCGAGCCGGTCGATGCGCGCGGACGCCACCGGTTCCAGCCACACGGTCTGCCAGATACCGGAGGACGGCGTGTAGAAGATGCCGTCGCCGGGCTGGCGCTGCTTGCCGATCGGCTGCCCGCCCTGGTCGTTCGGGTCGGCGACGCCGACGACGACCTCCTGGGCCTTGGCCGTGGTCAGCGCGTCGGTGACGTCGACCGACCACGCGTCGTACCCGCCGGTGTGGCGGCCGACGGTCTTGCCGTTGACGATCACCGTCGTGTCGTAGTCGACGGCCTGGAAGTGCAGCAGCAGCCGCTGCCCGCCCTTGCCGACCTGCCAGTTCTTCGGGACCTCGAACGTGCGGCGGTACCACATGTTCGTTTCGTGGCGCATGATCCCGGACAGCGCGGACTCGACCGGGTACGGCACGAGGATGCGCTCGCCGAGCGTCTTCCCGATCGGCGCGGCCTCGCCCGGGGTCGCCTTGGCGAACTCCCAGACACCGTTGAGGTTCTGCCACTTGTCGCGGGTCAGCTGCGGGCGAGGGTAGTCGGGAAGGGCGTTCGACGGCGAGACGTCCTTCGTCCACGGCGTCGACAGCGGCGGCGTCAGCCGTTGCCACTGGGGTGCGTCGGCGGCGCTCGCCGCGGGGGCGGTGCCGAGGCCGGCGACCGCGACGGCGAACGCGGCGGCCGCGGTCAGCCATCTCCGGGTTTTTCGGGCAGGGCGGAACATCGTTGAGACCTCCTGTGGGGGGACGGGGCTCAGCGGGTTCGGGAACGCGCCAGCAGGCGCTGGATCACCACGACGACGAGCAGGAAGGCCCCGCTCACCACCGTCTGGTAGTTGGAGTCGAGGGTGCCGATCTGGTTGATGACGTTCTGGATCAGCGTGCGCAGCAGCACGCCGACGAGGGTGCCGATGATCGTCCCGGCGCCGCCGGTGAGCAGCGTGCCGCCGATGACGACGACGGAGATCGCGTCGAGCTCGGTGCCGACGCCGATCACCGTGACACCGGACTGCAGGTACGCGGCGGTGAGGACACCGGCGAACCCGGCGAGCGCGCCGCTGAGCGTGTAGAGGCTGATCTTGGTGCGGGCCACCGGAAGCCCCATGAGCAGCGCGGACTGCTCGGCGCCGCCGATGGCGAACACCGACTGGCCGAACCGGGTACGGCGCAGCAGGAGCCCGCCGAGCGCGAACAGGACCAGCGTCAGGTACACCGGCACGCCGACGCCGAAGATCGTGCCCTGGCCCAGCCAGAGGAACGCCGAGCCCGGGTCCACTTTGTACGTCGTCGCGCCTTCGGACGTCAGGGCCAGCAACAGACCCCGGGCGAACAGCAGGGAAGCGAGCGTGACGATGAACGGCGCCATCCCGGTGCGCGCGATGAGCACGCCGTTGACGAACCCGATCAGCGAGCACACCGCCAGCGGCAACAGGATCGCGACGACGAGTCCGTACTGCGCGCCGTACGCGGCGAGGACGCCGCCGAGCGCGTAGTTCGAGCCGACCGACAGGTCGATGCCGCCGGAGATGATCACGAACGTCATGCCCAGCGCGATCACCGCGAGGAACGAGCCCTGCAGCACGAGGCTGCGCAGGTTGTCCGCGGTGCCGAAGTGCGGGAAGGCGAACCAGGCGGCGGCGATGCCGAGCACGAGCACGACGGCCGCGCCCTGGCGCTGCAGGACGCCGGCGAACGCGGCGCCCGACGCGCTCGTCTGGCTGGTGGTGGCGGTCATCGGCTGCTCCGCTCGCGCGCGACGTAGACCGCGACGACGATGATGGCCGCCTGGACCATCTGCGCGGTGGAGTCCGGCAGGTTGTGCTTGATCAGGGTGGCTTGGACGAGCTGCATGAGCAGCGCGCCGAACACGGTGCCGAGCACGCGGACCCGGCCGCCGGTCAGCGGCGTGCCGCCGACGACCACCGCGGTGATCGCCGACAGCTCCATGAGCAGGCCGACGTCGCTCGGGTCGCTGGCGCCCAGCCGGGACGTCGCCAGCACGCCGGCCACCGCGGCCAGCGCCCCGGAGATGACGTAGACGCTGATGAGCACGCGCTTCACCGGCAGGCCGGCCAGGGTGCTGGCGGGGCGGTTGCCGCCGACCGCGACCAGGTGCCGCCCGAACGTCGTGCGCTGCACGACCAGCCCGGCCAGCACCGCGAGCACGCCCGCGACGATCACCATGACCGGGACGCCCAGGAAGTCGCCGGTGCCCAGTTCCAGGAACTCCGGGTTGCGCACCTGGACGAGCTGGCCGTGGGCGATGACCAGGGCGAGCCCACGGCCGCCCACCAGCAACGCCAGCGTCGCGATGATCGGCTGGATTCCCAGGTAGGCCACCAGGTAGCCGCTGAACAGGCCGGAGATCACGCCCGCGATGATGGCGACGATGATCGCCATCAGCGGCCCCGCGCCCAGGTAGAGCGGGATGAGCGCGGCGGAGATCGCCATCACCGAGCCGACCGACAGGTCGATGCCCTCGGTGCCGATCACCAGCGCCATGCCGAGCGCGACGATGCAGACCGGCGCCGCCTGCACGAGCTGGGTGCGGAAGTTGGCCGCGGACAGGAAGTTCTCGGTGAACGCGATGTTGAACAGCAGCAGCACGACGACGGCCAGGTAGACGCCGTAGTTCTGCAGCCACGCCGTGACTTTCGCGCGGTCCGGGGCTTTCGTCAGGGTGGCGCTAGACATCGTTGTCAGCCTCGGCTGCGATCGCGGTCAAGACGTTCTCCTCGGTGATGCGGTCGCCGGTCAGCTCGCCGACGACCGAGCCGTCGCGCAGCACGACCACGCGGTCGGAGCCGTCGATCAGCTCTTCCAGCTCGGACGAGATGAGCAGCACGCCGAGCCCTTCCTGCGCGAGCTCGTCGATCAGCGCCTGGACCTCGGCCTTGGCGCCGACGTCGATGCCGCGCGTGGGTTCGTCGAGCAGCAGGATCTTCGGGCCGGTGGCGAGCCAGCGGGCGAGCAGCACCTTCTGCTGGTTGCCGCCGGACAGCTCGGACACCTTCTGCTCCGGGCCGGCCGCCTTGATCCGCAGGCGCTCCATGAAGATCTTGACGACCTTGTCCTGCTTGGCCTTGCTGACCAGGCCGAACGGCGAGAGCGTCGGCAGCGCGGCCAGCACGATGTTCTCGCGGACCGACAGGTTCGGGATGATCCCGTCGGTCTTGCGGTCCTCGGCCAGCAGCGCGATCCCCGCCCGCATGGCGGCGGCGATCTTGCCCTTCTTGAGCGGTTTTCCGGCCAGCAGCACGGATCCGCCGTCGAGGGGGAAGGCCCCGACGATGGCCCGCGCGGTCTCGCTGCGGCCGGAGCCGAGCAGGCCGGCGAGGCCGACGACCTCGCCGGGCCGGATGCTCACCGAGACGTCGTGCAGCTTCCGCATGCCGGACAGGTTTTCCGCCTTGAGCAGCGGTTCGCGCTCGACGTCGTGTTCCTCGCCGAACGCCGTGACGCCCTCTTCGCGGATCTGCTTGATCTCCCGGCCGAGCATCTTGGACACGAGCTCGATGCGCGGCAGGGTGGCCAGCGGTCCACTGTGGACGACCCGGCCGTCGCGCAGCACGGTGACGCTGTCGCAGACCCGGTACAGCTCGTCCATCCGGTGGCTGACGTAGACGATCGCGATGCCTTCGGCGTGCAGCCGGTTGAGCACCTCGAAGAGCGTCTCGACCTCGCGCGGCTCGAGCGACGACGTCGGCTCGTCCATGATAACGACCTTGGCGTCGGTCGAGACCGCGCGGGCGAGGGCGACCATCTGCTGCGCGCCGACGCCCAGCGTGTGCAGCGGGCGCTTGACGTCGTCGTCGATGCCGTAGCCCTTGAGGAGCTCGCGGGCGTCGGCGTACATCTTGGACCAGTCGACGAGCCCCGCCTTGGTGCGCGGCTCGCGGCCGAGGAAGACGTTGCCGGCGATGCTCATCAGCGGGACGAGGTTGACCTCCTGGTAGATCGTGGAGATCCCGGCCCGCTGCGCGTCGATCGGCCGCTTGAACGTCACCGGCTCGCCGAGGTGGCGCACCTCGCCCTCGTCGGGCTGGTAGACGCCGGTGAGCACCTTGATCAGCGTGGACTTGCCCGCGCCGTTCTCACCGACCAGCGCGTGCACCTCGCCTGGTCGCAGCGCGAAGCTGACGTCGTCGAGCGCGAGGGTGCCGGGGAACCGCTTGGTCACCCCGGCCACCTCGAGCACCGGTGCGGTCGTCATGGCGACGTCCTCCTCGGTGGCTGCCGTCATCAGTACGCGTTCCCGACCTTCTGCGCGGCGTTGGTCTCGTCGTACTGGTCGTCGGTGATCACGACACTCGCCGGGATGGCCTCGCCGTTCTCGAACTTCTGCAGCGTCTGGAAGGCCAGCGGGCCGAAGCGCGGGTTGGACTCGATCACGGCGTTGTAGCTGCCGTCGGCGATGAGCTGCACGGCGTTGCGGGTGCCGTCGATCGAGACGACCTTGACGTCCTTGCCCGGCGCCTTGCCGGCGGTCTTCAGCGCGTTGACCGCGCCGACGCCCATCTCGTCGTTCTCGGCGTAGACCGCGGTGATGTCCGGGTGGCTCTGGATGAGCTGCTCCATCACGGACTGGCCCTTGGACCGGTCGAACTCACCGGTCTGCTCGGCGACCACGGACAGCCCTGGCGTCTTCGCGAGCTCGTCCTTGAAGCCCTGGGTGCGGTCGGTGGTCACGTTGTTGCCGGACGAGCCGAGCAGGATCGCGACCTTGCCGGTGCCGCCCGTCGCCTTCGCCATGGCCTGCGCCGCGCGCTTGCCCTGCTCGACGAAGTTCGAGCCGATGAAGGTCAGGTAGTCGGTGCACGGCTGCGACGTCACCTTGCGGTCGATGGTGACGACCGGGACTTTCTTGGCCTTCGCCGCGTCGAGGGCGGGCTGGAGGCCGTCGGAGTTCAGCGGCGCGACGACGAGCAGCTGGGCGCCGCGGTCGAGCATCGACTTGATGTCGCTGATCTGCTTGTTGAGGTCGCTCTGGGCGTTGGTGACGAGCAGCTTGTCGCTCGCGATGCCGAGCTTGGCGGCTTCGTCGCGAATGGACTGCGTCTCGGCGATCCGGAAGGGGTTGGCTTCCTTTTCGGACTGTGAGAAACCGACTACCGCGGTCTTCAGGTCGACCTTGGCGTAGCCGGTCTTTTCGAGCGTGCAGCCGTCGGCGGACGGCGCGACGGACTGCGCGGACGCGGCCGGCCCGCCGCCGCTGGAGGGGGCGGCCGGGGTCTCTTCGCGGCTGGTGCAGGAGGTGAGGGTGAGCGCGGCGGCGGCCGCGGCGACCAGGACCAGGCGGGGACGGGTGGACAGAGGCACGGTGACTCCTCGGGCAGCGACGGTGGTGGCCCGCTCACCGGGGTGATCGGAGTCACCGCGGGAGCCTTGAGGTACTTTTTACATCGTTGGAACAACGTTGTAAACCGGCAAATTCTCGCTATGCTGCGTGCTCACCACCTGAGAAGGAGCCGCCCGTGACCGTGACGCTCAAGGACGTCGCCACGCTCGCCGGAGTGTCGGTGAAGACGGTGTCGAACGTGGTGAACGGCTACGCCTTCGTCAAGCCGGAGAACCGCCGGCGGGTCGAGGAAGCCCTCGCCGTGACCGGGTACCGGCCCAACGTGGGCGCGCGCAACCTGCGTCGCGGCCGCACGGGGTTCCTGGCGCTGATGGTGCCGGAGCTGTCGATCCCGTACTTCGGCGAGCTGGCGGGCCTGGTCATCACGGCGGCGCAGAAGCGCGGCTGGAGCGTCCTGATCGAGCAGACGCAGGGGACGCGCTCACGGGAGCGCGAGACGCTGTCGTCGCTGGGACCGCACCTGGTCGACGGCGCGCTGGTGCACCCGGAAGCCCTGGAGGCGGCGGATTTCCCCTCACCGGGGGAGATCCCGCTGGTGATGCTGGGCGAGCACGCGGTCGACGTGCCGATCGACCACGTGGCGATCGACAACGTCCTGGCGGCGCAGACGGCGGTGTCCCATTTGGCATCTTTGGGGCGCACGCGGATCGCGGCGATCGGGCGCAATCCGGCGCGTGGGACGTCTTCGCAGCGGTTGGCGGGGTACCGCACGGCGTTGTCCGCGGCCGGTCTGTCCTATTCGGACGCTTTGGTGGCCCCGGCGGAGAAGTGGCACCGGTCGGTGGGGGCGGCGGCGATGCGGTCGTTGCTGGCTCTTCCGTCGCCGCCGGACGCGGTGTTCTGCTTCAACGACCTGCTGGCGATCGGCGCGCTCCGGGCGGTGGCGGAGCTGGGGCTCCGGGTGCCGGAGGACGTGGCGATCGTGGGGTTCGACAACAACGAAGAGAGCGCGTTTTCGCTCCCGGCGCTGACGACGATCGCCCCGGACAAGACGGCCTTGGCCGAGGCGGCGATCGACCTCGTGCACCGGCGCATCACGGGGGACAAGGCCTCGCCGGCGCAGGACATCCAGACACCGTTCGCGCTGGAGATCCGGGAGAGCACCCGCGGCGCGGGCGCCTGATCAACAGGGTGCGACGGCACCGGCACCATCTGCTCCGGACCTGGGGAGCGGCCGGTCCCGGCCCGTTCACCGAAGCCAACCCCGCCCGGCAAGACTCCCGGCCGTGCCGATGCAGTGAATGACCCATTCACCTCGTCCGACGACATGAATGACTCATTCCTGTCATCACGACCCGCCGCCCAGAACACCCGCAACCGTCAACGAACCTCAGGCGCGCGACACTGGATGGACGTCTCGCGTACCCAGAGGGTCGGTGCGGCGGGCGAGCCCGCGCCCCTTCGGAGTGTCCGGGACGGATCCGAAACTGTCGGGGGTGGCGGTTAGGTTCGGGGCATGCTGACCACGCTGGCCGTTGAGAACTACCGCTCGCTGCGTGACCTGGTGCTGCCGCTGTCCGGGCTGACCGTCGTCACGGGACCGAACGGCAGCGGCAAGTCGAGCCTGTACCGCGCGCTGCGGCTGCTTGCCGATGCCTCACGCAACGGCGCCGTGGCGGCGCTCGCCCGTGAAGGCGGGCTGCCGTCGACGCTGTGGGCGGGTCCGCAAAACGGGGCGCGTCCGGGCAAGCCGGTTCAGGGCACGGTGCGCACCAAGCCGGTCGGGCTGCGGCTGGGGTTCGCGGGCGACGAGTTCGGCTACGCGCTCGACCTGGGCTTGCCGGTACCCGGCGAGACGATGTTCAACCTCGACCCGGAGTTCAAGCGGGAGGCGGTGTGGGCGGGGCCGGTCCTGCGGCCGGCCGCTCTGCTGGCCGACCGCGCGGGCCCGGTGGTGCGCACCCGGGTCGAGTCCGGCGGCTGGGGTGACGAGCGGTTCGAGATCCGGCTGTCCGACAGCATGCTGAGCGAGTTCGCGGACCCGCGGGCGTGCCCGGAGCTGCTCGTGGTCCGCGAGCGCATCCGCTCGTGGCGGTTCTACGACCACTTCCGCACGGACGCGTCGGCCCCGGCCCGCCGATCCGTCGTGGGGACCCGCACGTTCGTCCTTTCCCACGACGGCGCGGATCTGGCGGCGGCATTGCAGACCATCATGGAAGTGGGCCGCGCCGCGGACCTGGAGTCGGTGGTCGACGCGGCGTTCCCGGGGTCCCGGGTTTCGATCGTCTCCCAGGACGACGGCCTGCTGTCGGTCCGCTTCCACCAGCACGGGCTGCTGCGTCCGTTGTCGGCGGCGGAGCTGTCGGACGGGACGCTGCGGTTCCTGCTGTGGGTGGCGGCGTTGCTGACCCCGCGGCCGCCGGAGCTGCTGGTGCTGAACGAGCCGGAGACGAGCCTGCACCCGGACCTGCTCCCGGCCCTGGCCGCCTTGGTCGCGACGGCGGCGAAGGAGACCCAGCTGGTGGTGGTTTCCCACGCTTCGCCATTGACCCGGGCGCTCGCCGAGGTCGCCGAGGTCGGGACTTTGGAGCTGGAGAAGGAAGGCGGGGAGACGAAGCTGGTGGGCCAGGGCCGCCTGGACCGGCCGTCCTGGTACTGGCCCGGCCGCTAGCCGGACGTGCGAAGGCCGCACCGGGAACTCCCGGTGCGGCCTCCCCCGACGACGTCACACGCGGATCACTTGACCGGCATCGTCACTTCGTAGATGCGGGTCTGCTGGGCGGCCGCCGCGCGGAAACCGTTGGCCCACAGCGATTCCACCCGCGAAGCTTCTTCCGGGTTCGGGTTCGCGTTGGTGCACGACGGGCCGGGGCCGCCACCCGACATCAGCTCCGAGCACGGACCCTCGTAGTGGTCCGGCAGGCCCAGCGCGTGGCCCGTCTCGTGGGCCGTGATGCGGGTCTGGTCGTACTGCTCCGCCTGCGTGTAGTCGATGAAGATCGTGCCGCTGCCGTGGCCGTCCGTCTGCGCGTACGAGCCCCGCGGGTCGTTGCCTTCCGTGTAGTGCAGCGTCGCGCCGGAGGAGCTTTCCTGGAGCTTGACGTTCGACACCGCCGCGTTCCAGTTGGCGGCGCCCGCGTTGATCCGGTCGCGGAAGGTGGGGGCGTCCGAGGTGTCGTAGTAGACGATCGTGGCCGCTTCGGCCCGCGCCGGGGCCGCGAAGGCCGGGGCCGCGGTGAGCGGGGTGGCGATCATCGCCAGCGCGACGGCGGCGCCGGGCAGCAGGTACTTCCTGGACATCGGGACGACTCCTTGCCGTGGGGAATTTGCCGGGTTTGCGCGCGCTGGGTGTCGAACTTACGGAATCGCCCGGCTCTTGTGACCCGACTTTCGTACTGCGTGGCGAACGGTGATTTACCAACCGCGGCGGAGTCTTGACATGCGTGAGGACGCATACGAGGATGCGCCGTCCGGCTCAGCCGACGGGGTCCGCCAGGGGGATCGTGCCCTCGCGCAGACGCGAGGCACGCCACGCCAGATCGTCCCTGACCAGCGGCTTTCCGCAGTTGTCGCAGGTCGCGCCCGGGCGGGTGAGCTCGCCGCAGCCGACGTGCACGAGCTGCATCGGGCCGGCCGCTTCGTCGGACGACGTGTACGCGTCACCCCACGCCCCGAGTGCGTGCAGCACCGGCAACGCGTCCGAGCCGGCCTTCGTCAGCCGGTACTCGTGGCGGGTCCGGCCGCCGTCGCGGTAGGGGAGCTTGGTCAGCAGGCCGCGGTCGACGAGCTTGGCCAGCCGGGTCGTCAGCACGTTGTCGGCGATGCCGAGCTGGCTGCGGAAGTCCTCGAACCGGGTGGTGCCCGCGGTGGCGTTGCGCAGGATCAGCAGCGTCCACGGCTCGGCGAGGACGTCGGCGGCCCGTGCGATCGGGCAGGCCGTGCCTTCCCAGGTGGTGCGGCGGCTCATGAGTGTGATCCCTCCTACCTGACTTGCTTGGAGCAAGTCTACGCCGTACAGTCGGCCGTAGCTAGCTTGCAAATAGCAAGTCAGGTGCGAGAGGAGCTCGTCATGGAGATCACGGGTGCGGTGGCGCTGGTCACCGGAGCCAACCGGGGACTCGGCCGGCGGTTCGCCGCCGAGCTGCTCGAGCGCGGCGCGGCGAAGGTCTACGCCGCCGCGCGCAACCCCGAGTCGGTCGACCTGCCGGGGGTGGTGCCGCTGAAGCTCGACGTCACGGACCCCGAGTCGATCCGGGAAGCCGCGAAGATCGCCGGAGATGTCACGCTGCTGGTCAACAACGCCGGTTCGTCCACCGGGTCGACGTTGCTCGGCGGCTCGCTCGAGAACATCAAGCTGGAGATGGACACGCACTACTTCGGCACCCTCGGCGTGACGCGCGCGTTCGCGCCGATCCTCGAGCGCAACGGCGGCGGCGCGGTGCTGAACGTGCTGTCGGTGCTGTCCTGGTTCACCTCGCCCCAGGTCGCGGCCTACTCCGCCGCCAAGTCGGCGGCCTGGTCGATGACCAACGCGCTGCGCCTGGAGCTCGCGGCGCAGAAGACCCAGGTGACCGCGCTGCACGTCGGCTACATGGACACCGACATGGCCAAGCACGTCGACGGCCCGAAGGTCGACCCGGCGGTCGTGGCCGGGCTCGCTCTCGACGGCGTCGAAGAAGGCCGCTTCGAGGTTCTCGCCGACGACCTCAGCAAGAACGTGCGGGCCGGGCTGTCGGGCGACCTCGCGGGGCTGTACCCGGCACTGGCCGGCTGACGAAACCGATTCCGCGCTTTGTCACATTCGGATGATTTTCGCCGTTCCGGGGTTCTCCGGGACCCCGGAATGCGGAGGGTCCGGCGCCGGGCGTATGAATGGGCGGGTGGCGGAGAAAGTCGAAGCCGGAATCGGCCGGACGAGGAACCGCTGGGGCGAAGGCGAACGGCTGCGCGGGGAAATCCTGGCGGCCGCCGGCCGGTTGCTGGCCGAGCTCGGCGGCGAGGACGGGCTGACGATCCGCGGGGTGGCGCGCGCGGTCGGCATCGCCCCGGCCAGCATCTACCAGCATTTTTCCGACCGCGCGGAATTGGTGCGCGGCTTGCTGGAGCACGAATACGCGCGACTGGCGGAATCGATGCGCGCGGCGGAAGAGACGCTCGGCGAAACCGACGTCGTCGGCCGGGTGCGGGCGCAGATTCACGCGTACTGCGCGTTCGCCATGGAGAACCCCGGGCATTACCGGCTGATGCTCGCGAACGGCGCGTCCCGCGCCGAGCCCGGCGGCCGGGCGGAAGGTCCGCTGCTGGACCTGATCGACCGCCTGGCGGCCGGCTTCGAGCGCTGCGTCGAGGCCGGCCACGCGCTGCGCGTCACGCCGGGCCGGGCGGCGGCGGTGGTGTTCGTCGGGGCGCACGGGCGGGTCGCGTTGTTCCACAGCGTGCTCAACCGGACGGGGGCGGAGATGGTGGAGCCGTTCGTGGACGAGCTCGTGTCGTTGGTGTTCGCTTGATCGGCCGTGTGGCGAAGTTCCGGGAGGATGCTTAGCATAGCTATGTAAATCTCCGGCAGCTTCGGGAGGTATCCGGTGGACGGCGTGCCCGCGTTTCCGATGACCCGGCAGTGCCCTTTCGACCCGCCCGCCGAGCTCGGCGAGCTGCCGCCGGTCTCGCGCGTGCGGCTGTGGAACGGCAGCACGCCGTGGCTGGTCACCCGCTACGACGACGTCCGCGCGGTCCTGCGCGACTCGCGGATCAGCGCCGACTCCGACCGGCCCGGCTACCCGCACCAGAGCGCCGCCTCGGCGGCCCGGCGCAAACGCGCGAAGTCGTTCATCACCATGGACGGCGCCGAGCACGCGGCCCAGCGGCGCCTGCTCACCGGCGACTTCCTCGTCAAGAAGATGGAGGCGCTGCGCCCGGCGATCCAGCGCATCGTGGACGACCTCGTCGACGAGCTGCTGGCCGGCCCGAAACCGGTCGACCTGGTGACGGCGTTCGCGCTGCCGGTGCCCTCGCTCGTGATCTGCGAGCTGCTCGGCGTGCCGTACGAGGACCGGGAGCTGTTCCAGGACATCACGAAGGTGATGGTGTCGAGGACGGCGACCCCTTCGGAGGCGGTCGAGGCCACCGAAGAACTGCTCGCGTACCTCGGCGGGCTGGTGGAGAAGAAGGTGTCGGCCCCGGGCGACGACGTCCTGAGCAAGCTGGCGGTTTCCCAGTACGCCACCGGGAAGATGACCGCCGAGGACGTCGCGTCGATGGGCCAGCTGCTGCTCGTGGCGGGCCACGAGACGACGGCGAACATGATCGCCCTCGGCACGGTCGCGCTGCTGGAGAACCCTGCGCAGCTCGAGCTCGTGCGCTCCGGCGACGCGGACCTGCTCCGCCGCGCCGTCGAAGAGTTGTTGCGGTACCTGAACATCACGCACACCGGACGCCGCCGGGTGGCGACCGAGGACATCGAGATCGGCGGCGAGGTGATCCGCGCGGGCGAGGGCGTCATCGCGGCGGGCGACGCCGCCAACCGCGACGGCGCGGTGTTCGCGGAGCCGGACCGCCTGGACGTGACGCGCGAGGCCCGCCACCACGTCGCGTTCGGGTACGGCGTGCACCAGTGCCTCGGGCAGACGCTGGCGCGGGTGGAGCTGCAGGTGGTCTACGGGACGCTGTACCGGCGCATCCCGGGACTGCGGCTCGCGGTGCCGGTGGAGGAGCTGGCCTTCAAGGACGACATGCTGGTGTACGGGGTGCACTGCCTGCCGGTCACGTGGTGACTTTCTCGCCGAAGACCATCCGGTGGGCGCGCGCGGTGTCCATGTACTCGCGGACGCTCGCCGTCGGCGTGGAAACCGTGGAAGGTGACGGAAACGTCGCTGACGAAGAAGCGCGGGAAGTCCACGGCGAGAAACTGCACGATCGCATCGCGCCCGACCAGGTGCGACGGTCCGCCGAGCGCGACGGCGGTGGCGTTCCCGGCCGGGGCCGGCCATTCGGCGTCTTCGGTGAAGACGGCGGCGATCCGGCCGGCGTCGTGGGTGGCGAACTCCCGCCAGGCGTGCTGGACGATGTCACGGCTCATGCCCGAGAACCCTGGGCGGAACAAGGGGTTCCGGGCCGGCAGGTTCGCGACGTCGTCACACCGCCCGGCGCAGGGCGTCGAGGTCCTCGGTCAGCCGGGCCCGGAGGAACCGGGCCCGGTCCGCGTCGTCGTCCTGCCGCGGGGTCATCTCGACCAGCATGATCAGGTCGAGGTAGACCCGGTACAGCCCGAGCCGCGCCCACGCCGGCATGCCGAACTCCGCCGGGCCGCCTGCCGCGCGGTAGCCGTCCAGCAGTTCGCGGTCCGGTTCGCGGAACAGCGTCAGCGAGACGAACTCCGCCACCGGGTCGCCCCAGAACGCCCGCTCGGCGTCGATGATGCCGGACACGCGGTCGCCGTCGAGGAGGATGTTGCCGCGCCACAGGTCGAAGTGCACCAGGACCGGCGTCGTGACCAGCTCGAGGAGCGGCTCGTGCCGGCGCACCAAGTGCGCGATCTCCGCGGCCGGCCGCGGCAGCTGCACCCGGTACGCGACGGCGTCCGCGAGAACCGCGTCCGCCATGGCCGTGAACGCCGCCGGCCACGTCGGGTGCGGCGGGTCCTGCGGGTAGCCGAACCCGTCGCCGGTCGTCTTGTGCAGCGCGGCGACGATCCCGCCCAGCTCGGTCCGCAGCCGCGGATCGGCGTCGGGCACCTGGGACCACGGCACGCCCGGGAGTTCCGTCATCAGCAGGAATCCCGGCCCCGCGGCGACGACGGACGGCAGCGGACCCGGGACCCGGCGGTAGTACTCCGCTTCCGTGGCCAGGAGGTCGTGCTCGTAGGACAACCCCGGCGCGGACGGCGCGATCTTGAGCACCAGCCGCCGCCCGTCGGCGAGACTCAGCCGGATCGCCGTGTTGTAGGTGCCGCCACCGATGTCCTCGCTCGCCATCACCGAAGCCGGGTCGATGCCCGCCGCCGCCAGAGCCTCTTCCGTGCGCACGGAAGAGAGTCTGCCACTAGCCGCCGAGCTTCTCGCTGGCGTCGGCGAGGTCCTCGGCCGTCGGCGCGTCGTCCTGGGTGAGCGCGCGCCGCCAGTAGCCGGTGAACTCGATCGCGCTCTTGTCGAGCCCACGCTCGCCGACGAGGTGACGCCGCAGCGACCGCACCATCCCCGCTTCGCCCGCGAGCCACGCGGCCACCGAGCCCGATCCGAGCGAAACCCCGCGCACGGCTTCGCGCAGCCGGCTGCCGTGCGCGGCGCCGTTCCGGTGCAGCCAGTGGACTTCGACGGGCAACGGCTGTTCCTCCGCCGCGTCCGGGACCTCCACGAACACCATCGCACTGTCCATTTCGGACAACAGGGTGGCGATGGCGGGCAGCGCGGTCTCGTCCCCGGCCAGCAGCACCGTGTCCGCCTTGGGTACCGGACGGCGGTAGGCGGCGTCCGGGCCGTAGCGGCCGAGGACGTCACCGATCGCCGCGGTCCGGGCCCACGCCGTCGCCGGGCCGTCGGTGCCTCCGGAGTGCAGCACGAAGTCGACGTCGATCGTCCCGCCGTCCCGGCCGCGCACCGTGTAGCTGCGCATCACCGGCCGCTCGTCCTCGGGGATCGCCAGGTACGCCTGGTACCAGCGCATGACGTCGTCGTCGCCCGACGGCAGCCGCACCGGGCGGCCCGGTGGCGGGAACAGGAGCTTCAGCTGCTGGTCGGGCCACGGCTCCAGGTCGGCCAGCCCGGAGCCGGCGAACGTGACGCGCACGGTGCGCGGGGTCGGCCGCCGCACCGCCGTCACTTCGAGCAGCCCGGTGGGGTTCACGGCTTCCCCAGGTATTCGCGCAGGTGGCGGGCGGTGAGCGTGGAGGCGTGCTCGACGAGCGCGGCCGGGGTCCCTTCGAACACCACGCGGCCGCCGTCGTGCCCGGCGCCGGGGCCGAGGTCGATCAGCCAGTCGGCGTGCGCCATCACGGCTTGGTGGTGCTCGATGACGATCACCGTGTTGCCCGCGTCGACGATCCGGTCGAGCAGGGCCAGGAGCTGGTCGACGTCGGCGAGGTGCAGGCCGGTCGTCGGCTCGTCGAGGATGTAGGTCGAGCCCTTCTCGGCCATCCGGATCGCCAGCTTGAGGCGCTGCCGCTCGCCGCCGGAGAGCGTGGTGAGCGGCTGGCCGAGCGTCAGGTAGCCGAGGCCGACGTCGCCGAGCCGGTCGAGCACCCGCCGCGCGGTACCGGAGGAGAAGAACTCACGCGCCTCGGCGACGGACATCGCCAGCACCTCGCTGATGTTCTTGCCGTGCAGTTCGAACGTCAGCACCTTCGGCGTGAACCGCTTGCCCTCGCACTCTTCGCAGACCGACGCGACGCCGGCCATCATCGCCAGGTCGGTGTAGATCACCCCGAGGCCCTTGCAGTGCGGGCAGGCGCCCTCGGAGTTGGCGCTGAACAGGCTCGCCTTGACGCCGTTGGCCTTGGCGAACGCCGTGCGGATCGGGTCGAGCAGGCCGGTGTAGGTCGCCGGGTTGGACCGCCGCGACCCGCGGATCGCCGACTGGTCGACCACGACGACGTCGTCGCGGTGGGCCAGGGAGCCGTGGATCAGCGACGACTTCCCCGACCCGGCCACGCCGGTGACGACGGTCAGGACGCCGAGCGGGACGTCGACGCTGACGTCCCGCAGGTTGTGCAGCTTGGCGCCGGTGATGCGCAACTGGCCCGACGGCTCGCGGACCTGCTCGCGGAGTGTGACCCGGTGGTCGAAGTGGCGGCCGGTGAGCGTGCCGGACGCGCGCAGGCCGTCGACGCTCCCGGTGTAGCAGAGCCGGCCGCCGTCGGTGCCCGCGCCGGGGCCGAGGTCGACGACGTGGTCGGCGATCCGGATGGTCTCCGGCTTGTGCTCGACGACCAGGATCGTGTTCCCCTTGTCCCGCAGGCAGAGCAGCAGGTTGTTCATCCGCTCGATGTCGTGCGGGTGCAGGCCGACGGTCGGCTCGTCGAAGACGTAGGTGACGTCGGTGAGGCTGGATCCCAGGTGCCGCACCATCTTCACGCGCTGCGCCTCGCCGCCCGAGAGCGTCGCGGACTCGCGGTCGAGGGAGAGGTAGCCGAGGCCGATCTCGACCAGCGAGTCGAGGGTGTCGCGCAGGTTGCCCAGCAGCGGCCGGATCGACGGCGCGTCGAGGGTGCGGACGAACTCGGCGAGGTCGCTGATCTGCAGGGCGGCACAGTCGGCGATGTTCTTGCCGTCGATCTTCGCCGACAGCGCGGCCTGGTTCAGCCGGGCGCCACCGCACGCGTCGCAGGTCTTGAAGGTGGCGGCCTTCTCGATGAACGCGCGCAGGCGCGGTTGCAGCGACTCGGTGTCCTTCTGCAGGTAGAGCCGCCGGACCTTCACCGCGAGGCCCTCGTAGGTGATGTTGGTCTTGCCGACCTTCACCTTGCACGGGCCCTTGTGCAGCAGGTCGTCGAGCTGTTCGGGCGTGAAGTCGCGGATCGGGACGTCCGGGTCGAAGAAGCCGCACGAGAGGTAGGTCTGCACGTACCAGTTGTCCGGCGTGAAGCCGGGGACCTGGATCGCGCCGTCGTGCAGTGAACGGTCGAAGTCGAGCAGGGCGTGGACGTCGAGGTCGGACACCCGGCCGAGGCCCTCGCACGCCGGGCACATGCCTTCGGGCAGGTTGAAGCTGAACGCGCCGGACGTGCCGACGTGCGGTTCGCCGAGCCGTGAGAAGGCGATCCGCAGCATCGCGTAGGCGTCGGTCGCGGTGCCGACCGTGGAGCGCGAGTTGGCGCCCATCCGCTCCTGGTCGACGACGATGGCGGCGCTGAGGTTCTCCAGCAGGTCGACGTCCGGGCGCGACAGGCTCGGCATGAACGACTGGAGGAAGGCGCTGTAGGTCTCGTTGATCAGCCGCTGGGACTCGGCCGCGATGGTGCCGAAGACCAGGGACGACTTGCCGGAGCCGGACACGCCCGTGAACACCGTGAGCCGGCGCTTCGGGATGTCCAGGTCGATGCCGGTCAGGTTGTTCTCCCGGGCCCCCCGGACCTCGATCACGTCGTGGGTGTCGGCGGCCCGCCTGGGTGAGGTCATACCGTCCTTCTCGATAGTTTAGGCTGTAAAGTGATTCTCGATCGTACAATACTTTAGGGTGTAAGGAGTCGGCAAGGTGGTCGTCTTCGCGGGTCAGGGCGACGCCCGGCGGTCCATGGAACTGCTGTGGGGGCCGCGCGTGGTCGCGCCACGCACGGGCCCGGGGCCGAAGCCGGGCCTGTCCGTCGAGGCGATCGTCGCGGCGGCGATCGACATCGCCGACGCCGAAGGCATGGCGTCGCTGTCGATGCGCGCGGTCGGGGAACGCCTCGGCCGCACGGCGATGGCGCTCTACACGTACGTGCCGGGCAAGACCGAGCTGGTCGACCTCATGTACGACCGCACGCTGGGGGAGCTGCCGTCGTCGTACCCGGTGACCGACGGATGGCGTGCGGCGGCTTTCTCGCTGGCCGATGAGCTGTGGAACCTGCACCTGCGGCACCCGTGGCTCCTGCAGGTCTCGCCGGCCCGCCCGGTGCTCGGGCCGGGGGAGTTCCACGTGCAGGAGACGCTGCTTTCCGTCCTGGCCTCGACCGGGCTCCCCCTGGCCCGCGTCCGGTGGGTGGTGTCGGCACTGTTCAACATCGTCCGCGGCTCGGTCCAGGCGGCGGCGGAGTCCCGCCAGGCGGCGCGCGAGACCGGACTGTCCGAAGAGGACTGGTGGGGGGCGCGGTCGGCGTTGCTCGGGGAACTGGTGCCGGACCTGACGGCGCGTTTCCCGACGGTGTCCCGGCTCGGCGCGTCGGTGGAGGCCGCTTCCGGCGACGAGCCTTACTTGGAGCGCGAGGCGCGGCTGTCGTTCGAAGCGGGGCTGGAGCTGCTGCTGGACGGCGTCGAGGCGGCGATCGTCAAGGCTTCCGGGCCTCGATGAGGAACCGGGTCGTGTGGGCGATGAAGGGGCCGTCGCGCTCGATCTTCTCGTGCAGCTCCCGGAGCTTGCCCCGGTACTGCTCGACCGTGAAGCCCGGGACCATCCAGATCACCTTGCGCAGGAAGTAGACCACCGCGCCGATGTCGGAGAACTCGGTGCGCAGGGACTCCGACCGCAGGTCCGTCACCTCGAGGCCCGCTTCCGAAGCCGCCTTCACGGCGTGGTCCGGATGGCGGCTGTTCCTGGTTTCCGCCGGCTGCGGGCCGAGGAAGAACTCGACCAGCTCGAACACGCTCGCCGGCCCGACCTGCTGGGAGAAGTACGCCCCGCCCGGCCGCAGCGCCCGGGCGATCCCGGCCCAGTCCGTCGTCACGGGGTGGCGGCTGGAGACGAGGTCGAACACGTCGTCGCCGAAGGGGATTCCCTCGGTGGCCACGACGACGACCCCGCGCGGACGCAACCGCGCCGACGCCCGGGCGACGTTCGGCGGCCACGATTCGGTCGCCGCCATCAGCGTTGGCAAGGACGGGCAGCCGTCGAGGACTTCACCGCCACCGGTCTCCAGATCGAGCGCGGCGTGAACGCCCGCGAGCCGTTCGCCCAGCAGCCGCTGGTAACCCCAGGACGGCCGCTGTTCGGTGGCGCGGCCGTCGAGCCAGGAGAAGTCCCAGCCGTCGACGGACACCGCGGCGGCTTCGGCGACCAGTTCGTCGAACATGCCCCGATGGTCACAGGGCCGCCGGCGGCCCGCCACCCGATTTCCGCTCCGGCGGCGGTGGCACCGGCTTGGCCAGGGCGACCGCGGAGAAGTCGACGACGACCTGGCCGCGCCGGGTGTCGACCGTGCACGTGGTTTCGTCGCGGGCCACGAGGTTCCCGAGAGCGTCGGTGAACCCGCCTTCGATCCGATATCGGACGACGACCCGCGTCCCGAGCGGCAGTTCCCGCAACAGCTTCACAGCCGCGCGCTCAGCTCGTCGTCGGACGGCTCGACCAGGAACGTGCCGTCGTCCCAAACGATGGTGGGGATCCGGCGCGCGCCGTCCTGCAGCTCGCGGACCCGGCGCTCGGCGTCCGCGTCGGCCTCTACGTCCACATAGGAGTATTCGACGCCCTCGCGGTCGAGCAAGGCCCGGCTGCGCTTCACGTCCGGGCACCAGGAAGCGCCGTACACCGTCAAACTCACGAAACAACCTCCGAAACAGCGTCGGGAACGGGCAAAGGGTGCCCCAGCTCGGTCAGCCAGCCGCGGAACACCCGGTGCAGCGCCTCCGCCCCGACGACCTCGCCGAGCGGCGGCAGCTCCCGCGGGTGCACCACGAACCCCCGCTGCTGCGGCCCGCCCAGCCCGCCGTGCGAGCCGACGTGCGTCTCGAACGGCGACGCCTGGTCCGAGTCCGGGTCGTAGCGGCTGTTGATCATCACGTCCGCGCAGTGCGGGAACGTGTCGACCCGGCGGGTCAGGTCCGCCGCGTGCGGGCCGTACGGCAGCAGCGGGTCCTCGCCGATGACGACGCCCGTCGCCAGCCGGTGGAGGCCGTCGCGGCCCAGGACCACCGGGCCGAACTCGCGGCTGCGCACCAGCAGGAACCCGACGCCCGGATGATCCACCAGCGACGGCAGCAGGTCGGGGAACTCGCGCTCGATCGTCTCCAGCTCGACGCGGCCCTCGTGCTCGGTGAACGACACCATCGCGACGTGTCCGGACACGACCACCACCACGCCCGGCGCCACGCGGGTCACCGCGCCCGGCGAGCCGGACGTCGTGCGCGGCCGGTTTTCGGCGCACTCCGCGTCCTCCACCCGGGCGCGCAGCCGGCGTGCGATCAGGCCGCCGCTCTTCGTCGCCTCCGCCAGCGCGGCGTTGATCTGCCAGCTCTCGGCCTGCCGCCGCTTGCCCGCGGCGGGCGACGGCGAGCCGCCGCACATCCGTCCGACGTACGCCTCGATCGTCTCGCCGAACCGCTGTGAGAAGGCCTGCCCCTGCGTCTGGCCGTGGTCCGACAGCGCCACGACGTGGTAGCGGCGCGGCGCCAGCCGGCTCGCCCGGTGCAGCCGCGCGATCTGCTGGTCGATCGAGCGCAGCACCGACAGCGTGTCGAACCGCTCGATGCCGGAGTGGTGCGCGACCTCGTCGTAGCCGAGGAAGTCCGCGTACACCACCGGCCGCCCGGCCAGCATGTCGCCGAGGATCGCCGACACGACGACGTCGCGCGCGATCACCGTGGTGCCCGGCCGGGCCAGCGGGTACCAGCCGCCACGCGAGACCCGCGGTACGACGCCGGCGCGGCGCTGGCGGACCGACGCGCTGATCTCGCGGAAGACGTCGGCGAGCGCGACGACGAACGTCCGCAGTGCGTTGATGGGGTTCGCGAAGTAGGCGTAGTAGCCCGCGCCGAGCCGATCGCGCTGGCGGTGGCGCAGGCCTTTCGGCACCAGCACCGGGATCGAGCTCATGGTGAGGCTGACGTGGCCGGCGTCGCCGGAGAAGAGGTTGCCGCGGCTCGCGCCGTCGCCCGACAGCAGGCCGCCCCCGTCGGAGTGGCGCCGCTCGATCTCGGCCGCGTCGGTCGGGTGCGCGCACGCCATCACGTGGTCGCGATCCTTTTCGTACCAGCGGAAACCGAGGATGTCGTGGTTGGAGCCGTGCAGGATGCCGCAGACGCTCGCCCCGGTCTGCGAGCTCCAGTCGGTGTGCCACGGCGTCAGCGTGTGGCTGCCTTCGGAGAGCCAGGCGGCGAACGTCGGCATGTCGCCGTCGCGGATCGCGCGGCGGACGGTGTCGAACCCGAGGCCGTCGATCTGCAGGAAGACGACACCGGCCGGCTGGTCGGCGTCGCCGGGCGCGGCGGCGTGGCGACGGCGGCGGCGGTTCGCGCGGCGGAAGAAGATCTCGTCCTCGTCGATGGCCAGCCCGGCCGAGATGAGCGCCCCGACCCCGGCCATGGCGACGGTGACGATCACCGCCGTCCGGAAGCCGACCAGCTCCACGCCGGGCACCGTGTGGAACACGGCCAGGGTGCCCGCGCCGAGCAGCAGGAAGCCGAAGAGGCCGAAGGTGAAGAACGCCAGCGGGTAGGCGATGCGCATGACCAGCGGCCAGCCGACGCCGGCCAGCAGGCCGAGCAGCAGCGCGCAGACGGTCGGCTGCCACCAGTGCGTCATCCGGAAGCCGGGCAGGAGGACGTCGAGCAGGCGCAGTGCGCCGGTCACCGCGGCCCACACCAGCAGAACGCGGGCGACGGCCCGGCCGCCGCGCAGGAGCCGGCCCTTCGGCGCGGACGTCGTCACACTCGCTCCCCCGTCTTCTCCTTGGCCTTGCGCCGCCACCGGGCGATCAGGTTCATCAGTACGGTGACGAGCAGGACCAGGACCGTCGCCAGGACCGTCGCGATGATCGGCGAGTCGAAGATGCCGCCGCTGAGGATGCCGAGCAAGCTGTACGCGGTCGCCCAGAGCACGCACGCGAGCAGCGCGGCGGGCAGCAGGCGCCGCCACGGGTAGCTCAGCGCGGCGGCCGCGAGCAGCACCGGGATCCGGCCGGCCGGGACGAGCCTGCCGATCACGACGAGCTGCCAGCCGCGGCGGGCGAACTGGTCGCGGGCCTTCTCGAGCCGTTCGGCGGGCTGGCGGCGGCTGATCCAGCGGAACGCGGCTTCGCTGCCGAGGCGCGGGATCCCGAACGTCACGACGTCGCCGAGGTACGCCCCGAGCGTGGCCAGGACGAGGACCAGCGGCAGGGACAGGTGGTCGGTGGTGGTCGCGACGGCGGCCGCGGCGCCGACCACCGCGCCGGTGGGCACGATCGGGATGACCGAGCCGAGCAGCACACCGCCGAACAGCGCCGGGTACCCGATGGCGGCCGGGTCGGTCCAGTTCACGCGCGGTCCGTCGCGGTCGGGAGGACGACGTCGGCGCCGGGCTCGGTGAACAGGACTTCGGTGGCGATCTTGGTGTTGCGCACGTGAGCGGCGAACTCCCGCGGCGGGTCGGCGAGCAGCCGCCGCATCCGGGCGGTGCGTTTCAGGCCGGGGACGGCGAGGGTGCCCCAGTGGACGGGCACGGCGGCGCGGGCCTGGACGACGGCGGCGGCCTTCGCGGCGCGGGCTGGGTCCAGGTGACCCGGCCCGAGGTTCGGCCCCCAGCCCCAGACGGGCAGCAGGGCGACGTCGACCGGGCCGAAGCCCGCCATGCCGTCGAAGAGGTCGGTGTCGCCGGCGTTGTAGATCTTCGTGGCCGGAGTTTCGATCAGGTGCCCGATCGCGGGACTCTGGGGGCCGTGGGTGAGCCGCGGGCCCCAGCGATGTCCGGAGTGGACGGCTTTCGTGGCGGTGATGTCCAGCGCGCCCTCGGTGAGGGTCTCGCCGGGCGCGATCTCCTCGACGTTCTCGAAGCCCTTCTTGGCGAGCCAGGCCCCGGCCCCGCGCGGGACGACGATCCGGGTGCGCTTGCCGAGCAGCTTGAGCGAAGGCAGGTGCAGGTGGTCGCCGTGCAGGTGCGAAAGGAGGACGAGGTCGACGTCCGCGTAGGCGCCGGGGGCGGGTACCGGCACGACGCGGGCCAGTCCGCCGACGCGCGCGGTGAGCACGGGATCGGTCAGCACGACCCGGCCGGCGAGTTCGAGCCGGACGGTCGAATGGCCGAGGAAACGCAGGTTGAAGCCGCTCACGCTGTCGAGTATCGCCCTCGCGCGAAACGATCGCCCCTCGGAGTGGCGCGAACAACGCCCTTCAGCGACCGGCGGCTCGAGCGCGCCGGGCCCGGCGCGCCGCGAGCCGGATGCGGAGGCGACGGCGGGCTCGGCGCCACCGGGCGCGCAAGTCCGTGCGGAGGGCCTGCTCCGCCGCGTCCGGTAGGCCGGCCGCCCGGAGCAGCCGGGCGATTTCGCACTGCTTCGGCGTCGGGGATCCCCGCACCTCAGCGACCGGCAGGCAGCAGGGACGAGATGCGCAGCGACGACGTCCCGATCCCCGTCGGCCCGCCGAACGTGCTTCCCGCCATCGGGTGGTACCGCAGCTCCGCCTCCGTGTACCGGCCGACGTTCTCGTGCCAGTTCACGATCCCCGCCATCCAGTTCCGGAACTCCTCGACGTACTCCAGCAGCATTTCCTGGACGTCCGGGGCCACGGCGTAGTCGCGGAACAGCGCGGGCAGCTCGACGGTCGCCGCGTGCGTGAACTCCGCCAGGCGCGCCGCCGTCAGGTCGTTGACCACCTCGAACGCGCGGTCCTCGGGGCAGTCGAGGAAGTTCCGCACCACGAGCACCGCGTTGTGCAGCTCGCCTTCGTACTGGATCTCCTTGCGGTACGAGTAGAGGTCGTTCACGAAGCACGCGTAGTCGGTCGCCGAGTGCTCGATCGCCTGGACCGGCCGCGTCCGGTACAGCTCCGGCGGTACCGCACGCCCGTGCCCGAACCGCGACAGGCTCATCGTGAGGTCCGAGCCGAACGTCCGGCGCCGCATCTCGACGTAGTCGATCGGGTCCGGGATACGGTTCTGGGCCTGGTTCGCCAGCTCCCAGAGCCAGCTCGACGTCATCTTGTCGACCGCCCGCCGCACCGCGAGCCGGTGCTCCGGGGGCATGTCCGCCGTCGTCCGCACCCAGACGTCGGCCAGCGCCGCTTCCAACGGCGTCGACGGCGTCGAAGAACCCTCCATGACCGCCGACAACCGCAGGTTGCACGCCTTCGCTCCGGCGAGGTCGCGCGTCGCGCCGAACATCACCGGGTAGTAGTCGTCGGCGTACGTGCCCCAGGTCAGCCAGTCGCTGGTGACGTCGAGGCCGTCCGCCGTCGCGTCCGGGTCGATGCCTGCCGCGCACAGCGCCAGGTCGGCCGCGCGCAGCCGCCGCTCGTCCCACACCACGCCGTCGAGCAGGCCCGTCCGCCGCGCCCAGTCCACGTTCCGGCGGCGGCAGGCGTCCAGGTGCGGGCTCAGCCGCAGCGGGAACGGCGGTGCAATCGACGGCCGGGGCGGGGAAACCGTCCGGAACGGCGTGGCCGAAAACGACCGCAGCCGCTGCGGGGCCGTCGCGAGCACCGAGCCGAAGATGCGCGCCGCCGACGTCCCCAGGCCGGTCGCGCCGCCCAGTTCCGGACCGCCGCGGCTTTCCAGCGCTCCTTCGTTCATGTACCGGCTGGACCGCAGGTGCCATTCGTGCCCGCCGGACTGCCAGTCCTGCAGGCCCTTGACGTAGGCGAACGTCGCCGCGCGGGCGGCCGGGTCGACGCCGTGCTCGTCGAACAGCCCGGGCACCTCGGTGAGCGCGGTGTGCTCGAACTGGTGCAGCCGCGAGGTGATGAGGTCGTTGACGGCGTCGGCCGCCTCCTGCGTCGTGAGCCCGAGGAACTTCTCGAACACGAGCACGCCGTTGGACAGCTCGCCCTCGTCCTGCACCTCCCGCTGGTAGGAGAACAGGTCGTTGCGCAGGTGGACGCTGTCGGCGAAGCAGTCACGCAGCACCTCCAAGGGCCGCGACGCGGCGATCTCGTCCGGCACCTCGGCGTGCACCGAGTGCTCGACGAGGTTCGCCGACCACGGCGCGCCGCCGACCTTCCGCCGCATCTCGACGTACTCGATGGGGTTGGCGAGCCGGCCTTCGTTGATGTTGGCCAGCTCCCACAGCGACTCTTCGAGAAGCGCCTTCGTGCTCTCGACGAACCGGCGCCGCCAGCCGGCCGAGCGGTGCGGGATCGTCCGGTTCCACAGGTCGGTCAGGCCGCGCTCGACGGGGTTCTCCGGCGTCGCGGTGATCTCGCCTTCGGCGGGCATGAACAGGTCGAGCCGGTCGAGGTAGGTGCGCGCGCTGTCGATGTCGCCGGTGCGCTTGTACAGCTCGAGGAAGTGGTCGTCGAAGTAGAAGACCCAGACGTACCAGTCGGTGATCAGGTCGAGCTCGTCGGCACCGGCGTCGGGGTGGGTGTAGGCGCAGAGCAGGGCGTAGTCGTGGGAATCGAGGTCGTGCTCGTCCCAGATCACGGTGCCGTGCTGGGGGACGTCGATCATGTCCATCCCGTACGCCCACGCCTTGCTGTGCGCGCGGGCCCGCTCGAGGTGCGGGTTCACCCGCGCCGGGTAGGGCATGTAGAACTCGGGGAGGACGAACGGCTGCTGAGGCACCCCGTGAGGCAACCAAACGAGGCCGGTGCCCGCCAAGGGAAGCAGGCCGGATGCACACGAACGGGCCGGGCGCATCCCCCGGCCGGCCCAGCGGTGTGCACGGGCCGGTCGGCGCTCGGCAGTCCGCCGTCGCACGATGGAGGACGTACCCGAGGCGAGGAGAGCCCGATGACCGAGACCCGAGTGGTCGACAACCCCGACGAGAGCCGCTACGAGGTCTGGGCGGGGGACAAGCTGGCTGGGTCCGCGTACTACGACCAGCGGGGCGACCTGACCGTGTTCACCCACACTGAAGTCGACGACGCGTTCGCGGGACAGGGGCTGGGCAAGGCCCTGGCGGCCGGCGCGCTCGACGACGTCGTCGCGCGGGGCCGGACGATCGTGCCGGTCTGCCCCTTCATCGCCGGATACCTGAAGAAGAATCCGGGCTACGAGGACCACGTTCGCTGGCCGAAAGGGTGAGTGTTACGCGGAGCGAGACAGCGTCACGGGCCTGAGTTGAGAGGTATGTCCGGATCTGCTGGTTATTAACCAACCTTAGTCGGTGGTGCGTTGGTTGCTCGGCAACGAAAGTGACCGGCGCAGGCTTCGAACCGGCAACCTGGAGGAAGTTGATGACTCCCCGGAAAACCGCCCTCAAGACCTTCGCCGTCTTGTCGGCCGCCGCGCTGACGTCCGGCGTGTGCGCCTCGGCGGCCACTGCGTCCCCACTGGCCTTCTCCGAACTGCAGGCCACCGCCGTCAGCAACGCCACGCAGGTGGCGAGCACCCTGGGTGCCACGTCCGGTGGCATCTACCTGGAGAACGGCAAGGCCGTCGTGAACGTCACCGACGACGCGTCGGTCCAGAAGGTGCAGGCCGCCGGCCTGACCGCGAAGAAGGTCAAGCACACCTTCGCCGCGCTCACCGGCGTCAAGAACCAGCTGGACGCGGTGCGGAACGTGCCGCAGACCGCGTGGGGCATCGACACCAAGACCAACCAGGTCGTGGTGAAGATCTACGACGCGGCCAGCAAGGAGACCTCCGACAAGGTCGCCGCGGCCGCCGCGAAGTACGGCGACAGCGTCCGGGTCGAGCACCGCACCGGCAAGCTCGAGCTGCACATCGCCGACGGTGACGCGATCCAGAACAGCCAGGGCCGCTGCTCGCTCGGCTTCAACGTGACGCGCGGTGGGGAGCCCTTCCTGCTCACCGCGGGCCACTGCACCAACCTCGGCGGCACCTGGGCCGGCGGCGACGTCTCCGGCGCGCAGGTCGTCGAGAGCGACTGCCCCGACGCCGACTCCGGCCTGCTGACCCGCCCGAACGGCACCGGCCCGGGCGAGATCAACACCGGCCAGGCGATCACCAGCGCCGCGGAGCCGACGGTCGGCGAGCAGATGCAGAAGCAGGGCTCGACCACCGGGGGTGGCAGTGGCGAGATCACCTCGGTCGACGAGTCGGTCAACTTCGACGTCGGCGTCCTGAACCACGAGTTCGGCACCACCGCGCACACCGACCACGGTGACTCCGGTGGCCCGGCGTACGACGGTTCGAAGGGCCTGGGCACGCTGTCCGGCGGCGACACCGTGACCAGCTACTTCTACCCGCTCACCTTGGAGCTGCAGGCCTACGGCCTCGAGCTCGCCTGAAAATCGAGTCCCGCGGGGGCCTCTTCACACGCGTCGAGGGCGCGTGAGGAGGCCCCCGTTTCCCGTTAGAGCCGCTTCGCGCGGTAGACGGCGTCGGTGTGGTGACCCTCGCCGCGCGTCTCGCAGGTCTCGACGATCCACTCCCAGGCGTCGCCGAGGTAGGTCGTGATCTCCTCCGGCTCGAAGAACAGCTCCTCCGGCGGCCTCTCACCGTCGAAGTCGCGCATGGCCTTCGGCGAATGCCCGACGACCAGCAGCGACCCGCCGGGCCGGACGGCCGCCGCGGCCGCCGTGAAGACCTTGCGCCGCAGGTCCGGCGGCAAGTGCATGTACTGCGCCGAGATGAGGTCGTAGGTCTCTTCGGGCTGCCAGGTGAGGATGTCGCGGTGCAGCCACCGGACGTCGACGCCCCGCTCCTTGCCCGCGGCTTCGGCGCGGGACAGCGCGAGGGTCGAGATGTCGGCACCGTCGACCGTCCAGCCGTGCTGCGCGAGCCAGATCGCGTCGCCGCCCTCGCCGCAGCCGAGGTCGAGCGCGCGCCCGGGTTCCAGCCCGGTGACCTCGGAGCTGAGGTTGCGGTTCACGTTCCCGCTCCAGATCTGCTGGTCGTCGCGCTGGTAGAGCGCTTCCCAGAAGTCCTGCTTGAGCATGTTCTCGACGGTCATCGGCTGCTCGTGCGTGTGCGCCATGGTTCCTCCTCGGTGACGTCCCCAGCATGCGGAGGTCCGGACCGAAGAAGCAAATCGCGTTGCCGATCCGGCAACTCGGGCCGGGTCCGCGAGGTCGTGTTCCGGTCGGCGGGAAAGTCGAGCGGGTAAGGGCTTTCCTCGGCGAAGATGGCGCCATGAGCGAAGAGCGGGAAGTCGTGGTCACCGGGGGCGGCACGGGCATCGGGCTGGCGATCGCCGCCCGGTTCGCGGCGGCGGGCGAGCGGGTCACCGTCACGGGCCGCCGCAAGGACGTGCTGGAGGCGGCCGCGGAACGGATCGGCGCGCGGGCGGTGTCGTTCGACGCGAGCGACCCGGCGGCGGTGCAGGCCGCGCTGGCGGAGCTGCCGGCGCGGGTGGACGTCCTGGTCAACAACGCCGGTGGCAACACCGATCGCGTCCGGGAGGCACCCACGGACCTGGCCGGGGTGGCGGACGCGTGGCGCGCGAACTTCGACGCGAACGTCGTCTCCGCCGTTCTCGTGACGACTGCGTTGAAGCCGCGCTTCGCGGACAACGTGCGGGTTGTGACTCTTGGCTCTGTCGCGGCGAAGCAGGGCTCCGGTTCCTACGGTGCGGCGAAAGCGGCGATCGAAGCGTGGAACACCGACCTGGCGCGGCAGCTCGGCGCCACCGGTTCGGCCAACGTCGTCGCCCCGGGCGTCATCCTCGACACGGAGTTCTTCCACGGCACGCTGACCGAAGAATGGCTCAGCTCGCGGATCTCCGTGGCGCTCAACAAACGGGCCGGCGCACCGGAAGAGGTCGCGGAAACCGTGCAGTTCCTGGCTTCGCCGGGAGCCGGGCACGTCACGGGACAGGTCGTGCACGTGAACGGCGGCGCTTACGGGGCCCGCTAGGCCATCCGGGTCGGAAGTGGGTCGAATGTCCCACGACGGCACCGGTTCTCTCCATGGTGGAAGGACCTGACCCACCGGAAGAGAGGTGTGATCCGCCGTGACGGCAGCATCCGAAATCCCGGCCCTCCCCACGGCACGACCGGCCGGATGCCCGTTCGACCCGCCCGAAAACTACGCCACGCTGCGGGAAACCGCGCCGACGTCGCGGGTGCGCTGCCCGGCCGGCATGGACGCCTGGCTGGTGACGCGGTACAGCGACGTCCGCGCGGTGCTCGCCGATCGCACGATGAGCTCGCGCGGCGCGTCCTCGGTGCACGTCCACCCGGGCGCCGACCTCGACGAGGAGGTCAGCCCCGGCTCCATCATCCAGCTCGACGGCGCCGACCACTCCCGCATCCGGAAGATGGTGATCGCGGAGTTCACCGTGCGGCGCGTGGAGGCGATGCGCGGCTACGTCCAGGAACTGGTGGAGAGCCACCTCGACGCGATGCTCGCGCGCCCCGGCCGCGCCGATCTGGTCGAGGACTTCGCGTTGCCGATCCCGTCGCTGGTGATCTGCGAGCTGCTGGGCGTCCCGTACGCGGACCGTTCGCGGTTCCAGCGGCAGAGCGGGTTTCTCGTCAGCACCGACGCCACGCGCGAGGAAGGGCAGCAGGCGTACGACGAGCTTTCCGGCTATCTGGCGGAGCTCTTCGACGACAAGCGGCGGAATCCGCAGGACGACCTGTTCAGCAGGCTGATTTCCCGCGGTGCCGCATCCGGTGACCCGCTGACGGTGGAAGAGCTCGTCGTGCTCGGGCTGAGCCTCCTGGTGGCGGGCCACGAGACGACGGCGAACATGATCGCGCTCAGCACGCTGGTGCTGCTGGACCATCCCGCCCAGCGCGAGGTCGTGCTTTCCGCGCCGGACCGGGCGGTCGAGGAGCTGTTGCGGTACCTGTCGGTCGTCCAGTTCGGCGTGCTGCGCTACGCGACCGCGGACGTGCAGGTCGGTTCCCGGTCGGTGAAGGCGGGGGAGTGGCTGGTGGCGGCGCTGAACTCGGCCAACCGCGACGAAGAGCTGTTCCCCGGCGGCGACAAGCTCGACTTCCACCGGGAGTCGCCGCGCACCCACGTCGCGTTCGGTTTCGGTGCGCACCAGTGCATCGGCCAGCAGCTGGCCCGCGTCGAGCTGCAGGAAGCGCTGACGCGGCTGTTCCGCCGGGTGCCGGACCTGCGGCTGGCGGTGCCGCGGGAGTCGTTGGCGTACAAGCACAACACGCTGGTCTACGGGGTGCGGGAGCTGCCGGTCGCCTGGGGGTGAGAATGGCGGCATGACAGGATCACCGGCCCGGCGGCTGTGGGCGGCCGTGGAACCGCTGCACGCGGTCGTCTACTTCGCGCCGGAGACGGCCGCGGCGGCGAAGGAGGCCGGCCTGCGCGGGTACTGGATGGGGTACTTCGCGGGCCGCCTCGCACCGCTGGGCCCGATCGGCCCGACGGCGGCGACGTCCGTGCTGTTCGGCTTCGCCCCGGCGATGGTGGCGCGGGCCCTGCCGGACGCGTGGTCGTTCGCTTCGCCGTCGGACGTGCTCGATTCTCGGCTTTCTGCCGTCGAAGCCGCGCTTTCTCGTGCGCTGGGGCCTTCGGGGCACGACGAACTGGCGTCGCTGCTGGAGCAGGCCGCTTCCGCGTGCCGCTTCGACGGGCGCCCGTTGGCGGCGGCGTGGGCCGCGGTGCCCCGGCCGGCGGGGGTGCTCGCCCGGCTGTGGCTGGCGGCGACGGTGCTGCGCGAGCACCGCGGCGACGGTCACGTGCTGGCGGCGGTCCACGCGGGGCTGACGGGCCTGGAGACGACGTTGACCCACATCGGCGACGGCGTCATCGCTCGCGGCGACGTCCAGCCGCACCGGGGCTGGTCCGACGCGGACTGGGAGTCTGCGGTTTCTCGCTTGGTGGCCCGCGGCCTGCTGGATTCGTCCGGCCGGCTGACGGTTTCCGGTCTGGAGGTGCGGCGCCGGATCGAGGAGGACACGGACCGGCTGGCGGCGGCCCCGCTGGAGGCGCTCGGCCCGGCCGGTCTGGCGCGGCTGCTGGAGCTGGCCGTCCCGCTGAGCCGGGCGCTGATCGACACGGGCGTGATCCCGGTCCCGAACCCGATGGGCGTCCCGCGTCCGTGAGTGTCGAATTCACGTGGTCCCGTTCGACGCACCGGTGAAAGCACCCGGACATCGGAGGGAACCATGACGTTGCTCGCCGGCAAGAACGCGATCGTCTACGGCGGCGGAGGCCGCATCGGCACGGCCGTGGCCTGCGCTTTCGCAGAGGAAGGCGCCCGGGTCTTCCTCGCGGGCCGCACGCGCGGCCGGCTGGAGGAGGTCGCCACGCGCATCCGCGCGGCGGGCGGATCGGCCGAGGTGGCGGAGGTGGACGCCCTGGACTCGCGTTCGGTCGACGACCACGCGGACGCGGTGGCGGCCCAGGGCGGCGTGGACATTTCGTTCAACCTGATCAGCCACGGCGACGTCCAGGGCACGCCGCTGATCGACATGTCCCTGGCCGACTACGAGCGCCCGGTCCTGACGGCGGTCCGAACCCAGTTCCTGACTGCTCGCGCGGCGGCCCGCCACATGGTGAAGCAGGGATCAGGCGCGCTCCTCTTCTTCGGCGGCGCGGGCGAACCCGTGCGCGAGTTCGCGGTCGGCGGGTTGCAGGTGGCGTTCCACGCGCTCGAGGCGATGCGCCGCCAGCTGGCCGCGGAGCTGGGCCCGCGCGGGATCCGGACGGTGACGCTCCGGACGGGCGGCATCCCGGAGACCCTGCCGGCGGAGTTCGAAGCCCGCAAGGAGATCGAGGAGAACATCGCGGGCAAGACAATGCTCGGCCGAGCGGCAACCCTGGCCGACGTGGGAGCGGTGGCGGCATTCGTGGCCTCGGACCGAGCCCGCACGATGACGGCCTCGACGGTGAACATCAGCTGCGGCGCCTTGGTGGACTAGCGACGGCTGGCGGCGGTGGGCCGGAGATGCGTGGTTGTGGCGTCCTGGCTTGCCGCGCCCGGCCGCTCACCTGCCGGTGCTTGCCGTCATGCCCCAGTTCGATCGTCGGCCAGGGCAGCGCGCTGCCCGGGGCGTTCGCGTACCGCTCGTCACTGCTCCGCGATCAGCCGCCGCACCGCGTCCACCACCAGCCCTCGGCGTTGCTCGCGGGAGAGGGTCGTGCGTACGCCGAGTTCCGAATTGGTCGTTGCCCACGCCGTCGAGATCGACTGGATCAGCACCAGCAGCTCCATGGGTGTGTAGTGCTTGGACAGTCTCCCTTCGTCCTGTGCTCGCTGCAGGTCGTGCAGCCGGATTTCGTTGGCCAGCACGATTTCGGTGACCCACTTGCCGTCGGGGCGCTCCAGCCGGTGCCAGACCGCCAGCCGCAGCGTCTCCGGTTGCTCTTCGTACCGGTCGAAGAGCTTCCCGGCGTAGCCCGGCAGGTCGTCGGTGTCGACCGGGACCTCGAGGACGAACTTGCCGACCGATTCGCCGAACACCGTGTCGAACAGGCTGTCCTTGTTGGTGAAGTACTTGTAGAGCATCGCCTTGTTGCAGCCGGCGGCGTCCGCGATCCGGTCCACGCGGGCGCCTGCGATGCCCCGTTCCGCGAACTCCTCCGTGGCGGCGGCGAGCAGTCGCCGCTTCGTGTCCGCCGCATCTCTCATACCCGTCACGGTAGCAACTAACTGGTTGGTTGACAAACTCGCCCGGCAGGTGTTCTCTAGAGGTAACCAACCGGTTGGTTAGCCGGTGCGGACGAGCGAGGAGAGGCATCATGAGCAGGACTTGGCTGATAACCGGCAGTTCCCGGGGGTTCGGGCGGGAGCTGGCGCGGGTCGCGCTCGAGGACGGCGACCGGGTGGTCGCCACCGCTCGCCGGCCGGAGCAGCTGAAGGATCTGGTGGCCGAGTACGGCGACAACGTCCGGGTGTTCGCGCTGGACGTGACCGACCCCGCGGCCGCGCGGGAGGCTGTGGCCTTCGCGGTGCGTGAGTTCGGCGGGCTCGACGTCGTGGCCAACAACGCCGGGTACGCGAACAGCGCGCCGATCGAGGACATGGCGGAGGACGACTTCCGGGCGCAGGTCGAAGCCAACTTCTTCGGCGTCGTCAACGTCACTCGCGCGGCTTTGCCGGTGTTCCGCGAGCAGGGTTCGGGGCACTTCCTGCAGTTCTCGTCGGTCGGCGGCCGGGTCGGCGGGTCGCCGGGGCTGGGTGCGTACCAGGCGGCGAAGTTCGCGGTGGAGGGGTTCTCCGAGGTGCTCAACGCGGAGGTGAAGCCGTTCGGCGTGAAGGTCACGATCGTCGAACCGGGCGCGTTCCGCACGGACTGGCAGGGCGCCTCGATGGAGCGCGCACGGGTCCGCCCGGAGTACGACGCCTCGGTGGGCGAAATGCACCGCCTCCGCGACGCGACGGACGGCAGGCAGGCAGGCGACCCGGCCCGGGGAGCCCGCATCCTCGCCGACGTGGTCCGGCTGGACGCACCGCCGCTGCGTCTCCTGCTCGGCGCGGACGCGGTCGAAGCGGTGCGGCGGTCGGATCGTGCCCGTGGGGCGGAAGTGGAGGAGTGGGCCGAGGTGAGCCGCTCGGCGGTGTTCACCGCGGAATGAGGCAGGTGCCAGGGCGTGGTGGGGGAGCGAGCGAAGGCGGTGGTGCGATGGGCGCAGACTGGCGGCCGAGCGTGGGGTGACAGTGGCAGCTGTGGTGGGCGGTTACCGGCGGCAGTAAGTGCACGGGCGGCCTGAGTCGAGCGTGATTCCGGTGCGGGTCATGGTTGTCTCGGCGACGTTGCGGGCGACGCCGAAGAGCCTCGGTCTTGGTGAATGGCAGCTGCGGTGGCGTCGCCGGCGGCGGTAGGTGCAGAGGCGGCCGAGTGTGGGCGGCGTTGGTGGCAGCTGCGGTGGGCGTTCCCGGCGGCGGTAGGCGCAGGGCTGCCGAGCGTGGGCGCAGCTGTGGTGGGCGGTTACCTGCGGCGGTAAGTGCGGGGTGGTCGCGCAGGGCGGCTGGGCCGGGGCCTTGCTGATGGCAGCCGTCGTGGCTTCCTGGCAACTGTGGGTGCCGGGGCAGCCGGGCGTGGGTAGCGCCGGCAGCAACTCCGGTGGCGGACCAGCGGCGCAGGCGCTGAAGACCCGAGCGGTGCGCAACGAGTCCCAGCTCACGCCGGCCCGCGAAGGCGGCGAAGTCCGGCAACGCCAGGCGGGCCGACCTCAAGCGCGTCGCTGAGGCGACTCCCGTTGCTCGACCACCAGCCGCTGGTGCCGGGCGGCGCGGACGCGGTCGCCGCAGGTTGTCGAGCACCAGCGGCGGCGGGCGTGCTCGCGGAAGAAGAACCGTACGCAGCCGTGGGCTTCGCACGGGCGGACCAGGGGGCCGAACTCGCCGGTGACCACGTCGATCGCGTCGCGGGCGAGCGCTGCCAGGGTCTCCTCCAGGCTGCCCGGGCTGGTGCTGTGCCACTCCCGGTGCGGCCCGGCCGGCCAGGTGAGCTGCGGCGCGGCGGCGTCGGCGCGGGCGGCCGCGTTCACCGTCTCCACCGCGGCCGCGGCCGGTGAGCGGTCCTCCGCCAGTGCGGCCAGCAGCTCGCGGACCGCCGCACGTAGATCTGTGACGCGGCGAAGGTCGTCCGCGTCCAAAATGGCGGCGGGCAGGTGCAGCCACTCGGCGGCCGCGTGGGGCTCGGCCAGGTCGTCGACCTCGCCGCCGGTGGCGAGCCGGCGGGTGTTGACCAGCGCCAGCGCGGGGGAGCGCTCTTCGCCGGGTGCCGCAGTGACCACGTTCGCCTCCCGAAGTTCGTCCTTCATCTTCCAGGCTCGTTGACAGCCTACGCCGTCTAATGGATAAATGAGAAAGTATCCATGAGACGCGAGGAGAAACCGATGGTCGCCGTGTATCACCGCTTTGCCACCGTTGCCGGGCGCCGGCTGTTCTACCGGGTGGCCGGGCCCGCCGACGCTCCCACGATCGTGCTGCTCCACGGGTTTCCGACGAGCTCGCACATGTACCGCCACCTCATCCCGGCGCTGGCCGACCGCTACCACGTCGTCGCGCCCGACTACCTCGGCGCGGGTGCGTCCGACGCGCCGCCGGTCGGCGAGTTCACCTACACCTTCGACGCCCTCGCCGAGCTCACCCTCGGCCTGCTCGACGAGATCGGCCTCGACCGCTTCGCGCTCTACATCCAGGACTTCGGCGCCCCGGTCGGCCTGCGCATCGCGGCCGGGAACCCGGAGCGGGTCACCGCGATCATCACGCAGAACGGCAACGCCTACGTCGACGGCCTGGGTGCCGGGCTGCCGCAGCGGCTCGCCGCCGGCACGCTGACGGACGAGGACCTGCGCGGCATGGTCAGCCTCGAAGCCACGCGGGCGCAGTACCTCGACGGCGTGCCCGACCCGGCGCTGGTCAGCCCGGACGTCTGGATCCACGACCAGGCCCTGCTCGACCGGCCCGGCGGCGCCGAAATCCAGATGGCGCTGCTCGCGGACTACCACCACAACATCGGCCTGTACCCGAAGTTCCACGAGTACTTCCGGACCAGCCAGGTCCCGCTGCTCGCCGTCTGGGGAGGCAACGACGAGATCTTCATCGCCGACGGCGCCCGCGCCTACGCCCGCGACCTGCCCGACGCCGAGATCCACCTGCTCGACTCGGGTCACTTCGCGCTCGAAACGCACTTGGACGCCATCGCCGGCTACGTCCGGGGGTTCCTGGGCCGGGTGGTGGGCTGAAAAGCGTTGCCCCGCACCAAGATCCGCTGAGATCCCGTAGGTGACGGCCGGACAGCCCGGCCGTCACCCCGGGAATGTCGTACCCGCGGACTAGACTCTACATCGGGGGCACTTCATCCGGCTCCTGGCGCACTTCCCTTGCACGCCAAGGACTTCTCAACCGCCCAGCAACCGCGAGAGCGCATCCCGGGCTTTCGCGTCCTTCGCCGCCAACGCCGTCAGCTCCTGCGCCAGCGCCGCGAGCCAGTCGTCGACCGCGGTCTCCTTGCGGCTGATCACCACGCCCCGGACCACCTGGTGGATCTCCGCCGCGACCCCGCCGTGCTTCCCGGTGCTCAGCACCAGCACCCGGTCCGGCGTCCGGACCCGCACCGCGACCGCCTGGCCGTCGCGGCCCGCGACGCGGTCGGCGAACGTGCGGCGCCGGTCGACCTCGACCATGCCCGGCGGCAACGCGCTGCCCAGCGTGTCGGACAGGATCCGGTGGTAGGACTCGACGTCCGCGCGGTCCGTGCGCAGAGCCGCCGCCACCAGGTGGAAGTCCAGCTCCCCGCTCATCAGTCGGTCAGGGGCAGCACGAGCTGCGGCTTGGCGATGTGGTGGTCGGCGCGCAGCGGCTTCACCGCCGTGCCGATCGCGAAGAACTCCGTCGTGTGCCCGCCCCAGCGGTGCGGCAGCGACAGCAGCTGCACCCCGACGATGCCCTCCGCCTCCAGCTGTTCGGCTTCCGTCTGCATCCGCGACATCGCGAGCTCGCGCGCGTCGTACAACGCCTCGGTGTACTGCGGGATCTCGACGTTCTGGCCGATGTTGCCCATCATCTGCCGGAACCGCTGGTGCGCGATGTGGTAGACGCACGTGCCCATCACCATGCCCAGCGGCGCGTAGCCGGCCTGCACCAGCGTCCAGAAGTCCTGCCCGGACAGGTCCGAGGTGAACGGCTTCCCGGTGTTGTTGCGCCATTCGCCGGGTTCGTCGGCCTTCACCGCGGTGCCGACGGCGATGAACTCGGCGAGGTCGCTGCCGAACTCCTTGAACTCGATCTCCAGGCGGACCGCGACGATCCCGTCGGCGCCGAGGACGTCCGCCTCCGCCTCCATTCGGGACATCGCGAGCTCGCGGGCGTGGTACATCGCCTGCGAAAGCCGGTCCAGCTCCTGGTTCTTGCTCCACCGTCCCATCTGGAACCCGACGTGGTAGATGCTCGAGCCGAGCACGAGCCCGAGCGGCCGGAACCCGGCTTCGCGCACGAGGAGGAACTCGTTGACGCTCAGGTCGGACGTGAAGAGGCTGGTCTTCTGGCCCGGCCGCATCTCGGCGAGCCGGCGCATCGCATCCTCGGGGATGTGCTGCGCGGCGGGATCCGCGGTGGTCACGAGGCCTCCTCAGGAACGGTTCAACGGCAGGATCTTGAGCGCGCTGGTCGGGGCGGCGCGGCCTTCGTGGAAGCGGGCGATCGCGGTGCCGGTGACGGTGGCGATGCCGGCCACCGCGACCTCCTGCACCGGCCAGGTCCGCAGCGTCATGCCCGAGACGATGCCGCCGTCGGCGCCGCAGTCGCGGATCGCGCGGGCGAACTCCGCCCGCGCCGCACCGCGGACCTCGGTGACGACCTTCGTCGGCGCGTCGACTTCGGTGTTGCCGGCCAGCGGGTTGACCTGGTACTGCATGTTGTAGTCGAAGTGCGCGCGCCCGGCGACGCCGACCGCCATCCGCACCGGCACCCAGCCCGCCTGCATCAGCTTGCCGACGTCCTGGCCCGGCAGCTCGGTGGTGAACAGGCGGCCCGGCCGCTGGTCGGTTTCGGCGCGCACGGCCGTGCCGAGGGCGGTGAACTCCTGCATCACGTCGTCGAGCGCGGTGAGGGTGACCTTGATGCCGAGGACGCCGTCGGCGCCGAGGGCGGTGGCTTCCTGCCCGAGCCGGTCGAGCGCGGTCGCGTAGCCCTGGCGCAGCATGCCCGAGAGCAGCTTGACCTGGTCGGCGGCCCACGCGCTCGGCCCGGTCCAGCCGACCTGCTGCACGACGCAGCCCATGACCTCGCCGACGGGGGTGAAGCCGGCCACTTCCGCTCCGACGGCGCCGGGCACGCTCAGCAGCGACGTCTTCAGCCCGGACGAGGCGTAGCGCTCGACGCGGACCCGCGCGACGGGCGGCAGGCCACGACCGTCCCACTCGGGCACTGGCTGACCTCCTTCGACCGGACTTTCGCTTCCATCGTGGCACGGATCCGCGCGGGCAGGAGGCGCGCGCGGGGTGATCAACGGGTATGTCCGGAAGGTCCGGTCGTCCCCGGGTTTCGGGAACTCACCGGCGGGCCAGCGGCAGCACCGGGAGCGACGTCGTCGGCGCCGGACCCGGACCGAACCGCGCCACCGCCGTGCCGAACACGCTCGCCACCGCCGTCGCTCCCGTGTGGCCCAAGGCCCACGCCCGCACCGTCGTCGACGACACCAGGCCGCCGTCCGCGCCCGATTCACGCACCGCCGCCAGGAACTCCGCCCGCGCCGCCGCCCGGACGCTGGTCACCAGCTCGGTCGGTACCGCCGCCTCCGCGCCCGGCCGGTCCGTCATGGCGATGTCGAACGCCGTCGCGCCGTCGATGCCGATCGCCAGCGTCACCGGGACCCAGCCCGCCAGCAGCAGCTTCGCCACGTCCGGACCGGACAGCCCCGTCGTGAACGGCCGCGGCGGGCGGACGCCGCGCACCGCGCGGACCGCCGTGCCCAGGACCACGAACTCGTGGACCGCCGCGCTCACCCGGGTCACCGTGCAGCCGATCGCCAGGACGCCGTCCGCGCCGAGCGAAACAGCTTCCTCGCGCAGCCGGTCCAGGGCCGTCGCGTAGCCGCGGCGCAGGCCCGATGTCACGTCCTCGGAGCGTGAGACGACGCAGCCCATCACCTCGCCGATCGGCCGCAGCCCCACCGCTTCGGCGCCGACCGCGCCCGGCACCGACAGCAGCGACGTCCGCAGTCCCGACGCCGTGTACCGGCCGGCGCGCGGGTGCACTAGCGCCAGCTGTCGTCGCCGAAGCCGAGCGTCACCGGGCCCCGGCGGGACGTCTCGGCGATCGTTTCGGCGGGCAGGACGTCGTCGAGGAACGCGTAGTCCGCGCGCCGGTTGCGCGCGTGCCATTCCGCGATTTCGTGCCAGCCCGGTGCGGCCAGCGCGCCGCCGAAGTGCTGGACCGACAGGCCGGCCGTGAGACCGGCGAACCGCAGCCGGTCCGCCAGCGGCCAGCCGGTCAGGGTCGCCGCGACGAACCCCGCGCCGAAGACGTCGCCCGCGCCGGTCGCGTCGAGCACGTTCACCGGCAGCGCCGGGATGTCCGCCGTCTCGCCGGTGGTGGCGTCGACGGCCAGCACCCCGGCGGCGCCGCGGGTGATCACCGCGACCGGGACCAGGTCGGCGAGCGCCGCCAAGGCCGCTTCCGGGGTGTCCGTGCGGGTGTAGCGCATCGCTTCGACGTCGTTGGGCAGGAACGCGTGGCAGCACGCCAGCTGCTCGAGCAGCGCGGCCGACCACGCCTCCGACGGGTCCCAGCCGACGTCGGCGAACACGAGACTGCCGGCCTGGTGCGCGGTGTGGACCCACTCGGCCGTGTCGAGCCCGATGTGCGCGACGGTCGCGCGGCTCGGCGGCGGCGAACCGGCCAGTTCGGCGACCGGGACGGGCGGCGGGTGGCCGTGCGTGACCATCGCCCGGTCGCCGGCGTAGGCGAGGGAAACGGTGACGGGGGAGTGCCACTCCGGGAACCGCCGCGACCGCGACAGGTCGATGTGCTCCTGCCGCGAAAGCACGTCCCAGCAGTAGCGCCCGTAGACGTCGGTGCCGAACGCCGCCGCCAGCGACGTCCGCAGGCCGAGGCGGCTCAGCGCCACCGCGAAGTTCGCGATGCCGCCCGGTCCCGAGCCCATGCCGCCCGTCCACACCTCCGTGCCCGGCTCCGGCGGTCCTTCGAGCCCGGTGAAGACCAGGTCGAAGAACAACAGGCCGGACAGGAAGACGTCGATGTCGGGTGCGGACTCGGCCGGCACGGGCACCTCCGGGACTCGAGGATGCGCACGAGCGTGCTTCAGGTGCGCGAAATACGCAAGAGACGCGCAAACTCGCTCGTCTGATGAGCGCGTTTGACTGCTATCGTCCCGGCATGCTGCCCCAGCGCCGCCACGAGCTGATCCTCCGGGCTCTCCGCGCGGAGGGTCCGGCGCCGGTCGGCGTGCTGGCCGAACGGCTCGGTGTCAGCCAGGCCACCGTGCGCCGCGACCTGGTGCGGCTCGACCGCGAGGGCCGGTTGACCCGCGTCCACGGCGGCGCGATGGCGGCCGACGACGAGCCGTTCGCGCGCGTGGCCACCGAACGGGCCGACGACAAGGACGCCGTCGCCCGGCGCGCGGCGGGCCTGGTCGCCGACGGCGACACCGTGCTCCTCGACATCGGCACGACCGCGCACCGGCTGGCACGGCACCTGCGCGACCGCGCGCTGACGGTGATCACCAGCAGCCTCGCCGTCTACGACGAGCTGAAGGACGCCGACGACGTCCAGCTCGTGCTGCTCGGCGGCGTGGTCCGGCGCAGCTATCACTCGATGGTGGGATTCCTGACCGAGGACGCGCTGCGCCAGGTCCACGCCGACACCGTCTTCCTCGGCACGAGCGGCATCCGCGGCGACGGCCACGTGATGGACTCGACGGTGGTCGAGGTGCCGGTCAAGCGCGCGATGGTCGCCGCGGGCGACCGCGTGGTGCTGCTCGCCGACGCGGGGAAGTTCCCCGGCACCGGCCTGGCCCGGGTCTGCGGCCCGGACGCGCTCGACGTCGTCGTCACGAGCCCCGGAGCCCACGAGCCGACCTGTTCGGCGTTGCGCGAGGCGGGCGTCGAGGTGCTGCGATGAGGTTGGCGATCTTGGGTGGCGGCGGGTTCCGGGTGCCGTTGGTGCACGGCGCGTTGCTGGCGGGCGGCGGCGTCACCGAGCTGGTTCTGCACGACGTCGATGCCGGGCGGCTCGCGGCGATCGAACGCGTTCTCGCCGAGCAGGCCGCCGGCGCGAAGACGGCGCCGCGGGTGCGGACCACCACCGATCTCGGCACCGCACTGTCCGATGTGGACTTCGTGTTCTCCGCCATCCGCGTCGGCGGGTTGCGCGGCCGCCGGATCGACGAGCAGGTCGCGCACGCGGAAGGCGTGCTGGGCCAGGAAACCGTCGGTGCCGGCGGGATCGCCTACGGGCTGCGGACCGTTCCCGTCGCCGTCGAACTGGCGCGGAAGATCGCGGAGTTGGCTCCGCACGCGTGGGTCGTCAACTTCACCAACCCCGCCGGGATGGTGACCGATGCGATGGCCGCCCACCTCGGCGGCCGCGTGCTCGGCATCTGCGACTCGCCGGTGGGGCTGTGCCGCCGCGTCGCGCGCGCTCTCGGGATCGACCCGGCGGCGGCGTGGTTCGACTACGCCGGCCTCAACCACCTCGGCTGGCTGCGCGCGGTCCGCGTCGGCGGTGAGGACGTCCTGCCGCGGCTGCTCGCCGACACCGGGGCGCTGGAGTCGTTCGAGGAGGGCAAGCTCTTCGGCGCGGACTGGCTGCGTGCCCTCGGCGCGCTGCCCAACGAGTACCTGCACTATTACTACTTCGCCCGCGAAGCGATGAGCCCGCAGTCGCGCGGGGCCCAGTTGCTGGAGCAGCAACGCGGGTTCTACGCGGAACCTTCGCTGGCGTCGTGGGAACGCACGCGATTGGAGCGCGAAGCGACATACATGGCCGAGACGCGCGAAGGCGAGCGTGACGATCTCGAAGGCGGCGGCTACGAGAAGGTCGCCTTGGCGTTGATGCGGGCCATCGCGTACGGCGAACGCGCGACGCTGATCCTCAATGTCCACAATGGATCCGCGCTCCCGGGGGTGCCGGCCGACGCGGTCGTCGAGGTGCCGTGTCTCGTCGACGCGAACGGCGCCCGGCCCCTCGCCGCCGCGCCACTCGCCGGGCACGCGCTGGGTCTGGTGACGGCGGTCAAGGCCGTCGAACGCGCGACGATCGAAGCCGCGACGACGGGTTCACGCGAGGCCGCGGTGCGGGCGTTCGCGCTGCACCCGCTGGTCGACTCGGTCTCCGTGGCGCGGCGGCTGCTCGACGCCTACGCCGTCGCGCACCCGGAACTCGCTTACCTGGCTTAGCAAAGTTCGCGCAGCAGCGGCGCCAAGCGGTGGGCGAGGTCGGCGTCGACCAGCTCGATCTCGCCGATGAGGAGTTCGGTGACGGCCCGGAACGGCGTGGTCAGGTCGTCGAGTCCGCGGACGAGCGTCGCCTCGAAGGGCCTGGTGACGTCGGCGGGCAGCTGGTCCAGGCCGCGGCCCTCGACGGCGGGAACGCCGTGGCGCAGGCAAGCCAGGCTCAGCGTGAACTCCCGGACCCGGCCGATCATGTACTCGGCCTGCCAGCCGCGGCCGCGTTCGATGCTCGACCGCGCGTGCAGGGCGTGGAGCCAGGCCAGGTCGATCAGCCGCCGTGCCTCCGGAGGTCGTGACTGCGGGCGGTCCCGGGGCGTGCCGAACAGCAGCCGGAACTTAGGCGTCGTCGCGCCGAAATCCGCCTCCGGCCAGAACGCCAGGTCGACCTGCAAGGTGCTCGCCAGCAGGAAGACGCGGAACACGGTCCGCTCGAAGACGACGTCCATGTGGTGCACCGCGCCGTGCTCGCCGTACATCCGCGCGGTGAAGTCCGCGAGCACCGGCTCGGGCTCGCCGGCGACCGCGAAAGCGAGGTCGATGTCCGACCACTCGTCTTCGGCGTCGAGCGCGGCCGAGCCGGTGAGCGCGGCGCCGGTGACGCGCTCGTCCGACCGGGCCGCCTCGACCAGTGCTTCGCGGAGCAGGTTCCGATCCCCCGAGGTGACCATGATCCCCAGGTTAGACCGCGGCCATCGCGGTGAACTCCGCTTCCGCTTCGCCGCGCTCGACGTACAGCGACCACGCCTTGTCGGCGATGTCGTCCGGATCGAGGGTGCCCACCGCGAAGCCGTGGTCCTGCTTGGTGAACTCACGGTGGATGTCGCCGCCCTCGATGAGGCCGCCGATCGTCAGCGTTCCCGCGTAGACGCCGGTTTCACTCAGAGCCGCGCTCAGCGTCAGGACGTACATGCGCAGCGCCGCCGACGCCGGCGCCAGGCTGCCCAGCATCGGCATCGGGTACTTGCCGCTCAGCCCGCCGGCGAAGAACAGCGAACCCGAACCGCGCTCCAGCATGCCGGGCAGCACCGCCTCGACGAGCCGGGCCGCCGGGGAGACGATCGCGTCGAACGCCGCGCGCACGGTGTCCGCGCCGGCCGACGTGAGCGGTGTGATGCCCAGGCCCGAGGCGTCCGCCGGGCCGAAGTACACCGTGTCGATCTCGCCGGCTTCGGCCGTGATGCGCGCTAGAACCGCTTCCAGCTGGGCCGGGTCGGTCACGTCCGCCGCGTACGTGTGCGTGGGGGTCCCGCCCAGGGACTCCCGGTAGGTCGCGTGCCGGGTTTCGGTGCGCGACACGAGCGCCGTCGTGAAGCCTTCGCGGCCGAAGCGGCGAGCGATCGACAGGCCGAGACCGGGGCCGACCCCCAGGACGGCGATGACTTTCGGCAAGAGGTCCTCCTCGAGAGAAAATGAGACTGACCTCAAGTTATCCATAAGGTGAGGAGTGCGTCAACTTCCTGGCCGCGTGCGGCGAATGTCGTCACGGGTTCGGACCAGTGGCCTATCGGGCTGCTCCAAGCGGGTAGAACATGTTCCAGTTTCCCGAGTGGGCCGACACCATGACCTTCGCCGTTCCGCGAGCGAGGAGTGCGCCATGGATGCCGACCTGACCCGCCGCCAGATCCTGCGCGGCACCGCGGCGGGCGTGGGCCTCGCCGTGACGTCCGGGCTCGCCGCGGCGCCGGCCGCGGGTGCCGCGCCCCTCGTGGGGGAGTACGACGTCGTCGTGGTCGGGTCCGGCGCGGCCGGGATGACCGCCGCGCTGACGGCGGCGAAGCGCGGGCTCAGCGTCGTCGTGCTCGAGAAGGCGCCGACGTTCGGCGGCTCGGCGGCCCGGTCCGGCGCCGGGATCTGGATCCCGAACAACCCGGTGCTGCTGGCCGCCGGCGTGCCGGACACGCCGGCGAAGGCCGCGCAGTACCTCGCCGCCGTCGTCGGGCCGGACGTCCCGGCCGCGCGCCAGCAGGCGTTTCTCCGCAGTGGCCCCGAAATGATCGCGTTCGTCCTGGCGAACAGCCCGCTGCGGTTCCGGTTCATGGAGGGCTACAGCGACTACTACCCGGAGCTGCCGGGCGGGTTGCCGAACGGCCGCTCGATCGAGCCCGACCAGTTCGACGGCACTCTGCTCGGCGCCGAACTGGCGAACCTGAACCCGCCGTACCTCGCGACGCCGCCGGGGCTGGTCGTGTTCAGCGCCGACTACAAGTGGCTGAACCTGGCCGCGGTCAACGCGAAGGGCGCGGCGGTCGCCGCCACCTGCCTCGCCCGTGGCACGGCCGCCGCGCTGGCCGGGCAGAAGCCGCTCACGATGGGGCAGTCGCTCGCCGCCGGCCTGCGGGTGGGATTGCAGCGGGCGAACGTGCCGGTGCTGCTGAACACGCCACTGCTCGACCTGAACGTCGAAAACGGTGCGGTGACGGGGGTTCTCGTGCCGAACGGGCTCGTGCGCGCCCGGCGTGGCGTGATCGTCGGTTCCGGCGGGTTCGAGCACAACGCCGCGATGCGCGCGCAGTACCAGCGGCAGCCGATCGGCACCGCCTGGACCGTCGGGGCCAAGGAGAACACCGGTGACGGCCACCGCGCCGGGCAGCGCGCCGGCGCGGCGCTCGACCTGATGGACGACGCGTGGTGGGGCCCGGCCATCCCGATCCCCGGCGACCCGTACTTCTGCCTGGCCGAGCGGACGCTGCCCGGCGGGCTGATCGTCAACCAGGCCGGAAAGCGGTTCGTCAACGAAGCCGCGCCCTACAGCGACGTCGTGCACACGATGTACGACAAGAACCCCACCGCGCCCGACATTCCGGCGTGGCTCGTCGTCGACCAGAACTACCGGAACAAGTACCTGTTCCGCGACACCCTGCCGCTGCTGCCGCTGCCGGACTCCTGGTACGCCGCGGGCGCGGTCTTCAAGGCGTCGAGCATCCCGGCGCTCGGCTCGGCGATCGGCGTGCCGCCGGCCGCGTTGAAATCCACAGTGGACCGCTTCAACGGCTTCGCCTGGTCCGGAGTGGACGGTGACTTCCGGCGCGGCGCCAGCGCGTACGACCACTACTACACCGACCCGCTGGTGCTGCCCAACTCCTGCCTCGCGCCGCTGTGGGCGCCCCCGTTCTACGCGTTCAAGATCGTGCCCGGCGACCTCGGCACGAAGGGCGGCATGCGCACGGACGCCCGGGCGCGCGTGCTCCGTGCGGACGGCTCGGTGATCCCCGGCCTGTACGCCGCCGGCAACGCGAGCGCGGCGGTGATGGGGCACAGCTACGCGGGCGCGGGCTCGACCATCGGCCCGGCGATGACGTTCGGGTTCATCGCCGGGAACGACGTCTAGAACTCCTTCTCCACCAACGGGAGCACTTCGGTGCCGAGCAGTTCGATGGCGCGCATGACGTCCTTGTGCGGCACGCCGGACCAGTCCATCTGCAGCGCGTAGCGGTCGGCACCGGTGAGCTTCCCGACGGTGATCAGCCGTTCGGCGATCTCCTGCGGGCTGCCGACGAACAGCGCTTGCGCGTCGTGGGTGTACTGGTCGTACTCGGCGCGGGTCGGGACCGCCCAGCCGCGTGCCTTCGCGCCGTACTTCATCGTTTCGAGCCAGTACGGGTAGAACTTCTCCTTGGCGTCCTGCGAGTTCTCGGCGAGGAACCCGATGGCGCTCATGGTGACGTGGAGGTCTTCGTTCTCGTGTTCGCCCGCCTCGCCGGCTCGGCGGTAGAGGTCGACGAGCGGGGCGAAGCGCTCGGGGCGGCCGCCGATCACGGCGTAGACCACGGGCAGGCCCAGCAGCCCGGCGCGGATCGACGACTCGGGGTTGCCGCCGGTGCCGATGGAGATGCGCAGGCGGTCGCCGTACGGGCGCGGCAGGATCCGCGCGTTCTCGAGGGGCGGGCGGAACTTGCCGGACCAGGTGAGCGGGTCTTCGCGATCGATGCGGAGGAGCAGGGCGAGCTTCTCCTCGAAGAGCTCGTCGTAGTCGCCGAGGTCGTGGCCGAAGAGCGGGAACGACTCGGTGAACGACCCGCGCCCGGCGAGCAGCTCGGCGCGGCCGTGGCTGAGCTGGTCGAGGGTGGTGAACTGCTGGTACACGCGGACCGGGTCTTCGGTGCTCAGGACGGTCACCGCGGAGCTCAGCGTGATCTGGCTGGTGACGCTCGCCGCCGCGGCCAGCACCGTGCCCGGGCTCGAGATCGCGTACTGGTCGAGGTGGTGTTCGCCGAGGCCGTAGAAGCCGAGGCCCAGCTCGTCGGCGAGCTTGATGCGTTCCAGGGTGTTGGCCAGCGTCTGCGCGACGGACGGCTGGTCGCCGGTGCGCGGGTCCGGGGCGCGGTCGCCGAAGCTGTAGATGCCGAGTTTCATAGAGCGTTCAACTACCTGGGGGCCGGATTCGTTCCCGCCGGTCAGGTGCCGAGTGCCGTGGCCCACCGGATGATCTCCCGGGCCGTCCGCACCGGAGCCTCCCGGGGCAGGAAGTGCCCGGCGTCGTCGAAGATGATCCGCTGGTAGTCCGCGGCGAAGAGGTGACCCTTCCCGGCGCTGGTCGAAGGCAGGTTGTCGGCGTCCTTCGCGCCGTGCAGCACCAAGGTCGGCACCTGGACGCGGGGCGGTTTCGCGAGTTCGCGCTCGAGCTCGGCGTAGGCCGGGTCGCCGTCGTCCTCACCCCAGCGGTGCAGGTAGGCGGAGACGGTGATCGGCGGCCAGTCGTCGTTCTGCCAGCTCGCCGCGGCCTGGTCGAAGTCCGTTTCGGCGAACTTCCAGCCCGGCGACCAGCTCGTCCACAGGTAGCGGCCGAACGCGCGCCGGTCGTGGCGCATCGCGTCCTGCCCGCGTTTCGTGGCGACGAACCACTCGTACCAGTACGCGTGGGCGAGCGGGTAGTCCAGCGGCGTGTCCGGGCCGCTCGCGCCGTGGCCGGCCGACATCGCGACGAGGCGCGCCACCCGTTCGGGGAACACCGCGCCGACCACGTACCCGGCCCGCGCGCCCCAGTCGTGCCCGGCGATGACGACGTCCCGCAGGTCGAGGGCGTCGAGGAAGTCCCGCAGGTCCTGGCCGAGCGCCCCGGCCTGACCGCTGCGCGGCTTGCCCGGCGCGCGGAACGTCGTCGGGCCGAAGCCGCGCAGGTACGGGCGGAACACCCGGAAACCCGCTTCGGTCAGCTCCGGGACCACCTCGTCCCAGCAGTGCACGTCGTCCGGCCAGCCGTGGACCGCGACCAGCGGCCGCCCGCCCGGCGGGCCGTCCACTTCGTAGCCGATCTCCAGATCCGGTGTCCGCACGAACTCCGTCATGGACTCCTCCGAGGTTCGGGTACGCCTTCGCCCGTCGGTTACCCGGCCCCGGCGGCCGGACACGCGCGAGTCAGCCGAAGCGGGCCTGGGTGGCCTCGAGGTTCCCGCAGGGCGGCGGCGTCATCGGCCCTCCGCGGTCAGCGCCGGCCCGGGTGCGCCGAGCTCGTGGGCCAGCGCCTGGTCGACCCACCGGTCGCAGTCGCCGGCGGTGACGGTGCCCTCGCGTGCGACGAACTGCACGGCCAGCCCGTCGAGCAGGGCGGTCAGCCGCCACGCCGCACCGCGGGCGTCCGGGCACCGGAACTCGCCGGCGGCGACGCCCTCGGTGATGAGCGAAACGACGGCGTCGCGCCACCGCAGGTCGAGCCGCTGGACGACCTCCCGCAGCTCGGCGTCGCGCATCGCGGCGGCGACGGCTTCGATCCACAGGTGCCAGCCGGCGGTGGGCTCGGTCGGCCCGTAAAGGGCGAGGACGGCGCGAAGCCGTTCGCCGGCCGGACCGGGCCGGGCGAGCTCGTCGCGCAGGACGGCGAGGTTGCGCTCGGCGGCCTGGCGGAAGGCCTCGATGAGGAGGGCTTCGAGTGTGCCGAAGTGGTAGAAGACCAAGGCGGTGCTGACGCCGAGGGCCTTCGCGACATCGGCGGCCCGCACGCCGGCGATGCCGCGGGCCCGGACCTGGTCGAGCGCGGCGAGCACGATCTCCTCCCGCCGGACCGCCACCGCCTTGCGCGCCATGCGGTCACCGTACCCAGGGGTGGCGCCGGGGCAGGATCCGAACGTCGGTCAGCCGCGCAGCTCGGTGACGAGCGCCCGCAGCCAGGGTCCGGCGATCGCGGGCTCGGCGGAGATCGTCCGGACGAGCGTGTCGCGCACCGCCGCGGACCGGCCGGCGTCGACGAGCGCGAAGGCTTCGGCCAGCGCGCGGCGGGTCGCCTTCCCGTGGTCGGGGGTCCGGACGGTCTCGTCGGTCCAGCGCTGCCGCGGGAACGACGGGGTCAGCTTCGGCTGGTCGTTGCCGAAGTAGAACCAGACGTCCCGCGCGAGCGACACGTTGCGCACGGCCGCGGCGGGCAGTTCCCGCGTCCACGCGACGTCCTCCTGCCAGCGCCAGGCGTCCGGGCGGATCGGCTGGCGCAGGGTGACACCGAGGAACCGCAGCTTGCGCCGGATGACGTGCCACGCTTCGCGGTCTTCGTCGATCCAGTCGCGCAGCTGGACGTACAGCTCGGTGAAGGTGTCGCCTTCGTAGACGAGGTCGGCGAAGACGGTCGGCCGGGTCCCGCGGGCCAGCATGTACGGCGTGATCCCGGCGGCGGCGAGGTTTTCGCGCAGCAGCCGCACGTCCCGGCGGCCGAAACCGTGCCGTGGCTTCAGGGAGAGGGGCAGCTGGTGCACGCGCTCCCGCCACGACGTCTGTTCGAGGGCACCACCGAGGAGGTCGTGCATGCTGTCCAGCGACCGGCCGACGAAGTGGAGTTCGCCGTCGCCGCAGCGGGCGAGAACCTTGGCGGTGCAGGTGGTGAGGTCGCCGAGGAACCAGAGGTGCGGCTTTTCGGTGTCGTCGAGGAGCGTCCCGACCTGGTCGGGACGCACCAGGTCCCACCGGAACGGTCGGTTCGTCATACGGCCAGGGTAGGTTCGCGATTCGTTGGGGGGCAACGGGTTTTCGTGGTCTTCGGGCGTGGTTGGCAAGTCGGGGTGGTCGGTGGAGGAGCGGTGAGCCGATGGGGGGGGGGGAGAAATGGCTGTGGTGGCGTGGTTTGGTCGCCGCCGCGGGATCCGACGGCCGACGGCCGGGAATGGCGGGCATGGCGGGCCGAAGGGTGGCGAGGCGACGGGCCGAGGAAGTGGGGAGTGAGGCGGCGGGCGGACTGGCCGACGCGGTGGCGGGCAGTGAAGTGGGGCTGCGATGCGACAGGGCCACGGTGGTGGCGCTGTTGACGGCTGCGGTCCACAGGAGCAGTCGAAGGTTGCTGCCGGCCGGTGTAGCGGCAGCCGATGGGTGTGGCCCCAGCCGGAGTGACCGCCGAAGCCGGAGGGACGCTGCTGCCGGGCATCGCGGCGGCCGATAGGCGCTGCCGCAGCGGAGCGACGAGTGCGGCGACGGCCGATGGGAGCGAGGCGGGGGACTGGGCATAGACCGCTGGGCCGGAGGACCGCTCTCGCGGTTCCCCGGCCCAGCAACGGAAACAGCCCTCAAGCCGTCCACTTCGGATCGCGGCCCAGGTAACGCAGCAGTGCTGACACCGCGTCGTCGTCGGCCGGGCCTTCCAGTGCCGGTGCGTACGCGAACCCGCGCAGGGGCTCCGCCAGTTGCTTCGCCACCGGCAGCAGCGCCTCCGCCATCTCCTGTGTCAGGGGGGATTCCTGGCCCGTCGCGATCGCGATGTCCCACGCGTGGACCGCCGCGTCCAGGGCGGCCGCTCCCACCGCCACCTCGGCCGGGAGGGCTCCCTGCGGCAGGGGCGTCGGGACCGCCTCCGCGCCCGGGGAGACCTTGGCGAACGCCGCTGCCGCCGCGGCCAGCTTGGGCTCCAGGAACCCCGGCACGTCCTCGAGCTCGCCCGACGGCGCGAACGGGTTGAAGTCCGGGCCCGGCTCTCCCGTGATGAACGCCGCGTAGCCCTGCTGGTCGCCGCCCGCGTGCTGGAGGACCTGGGTCACGTTCCATTCCGAGCACGGCGTCGGCGCCGACCAGTCCGTCACGCCCGCCACCGCCGAGCGCAGCGCCTGGTGGGCCGAAGCCAGCAGCGGCCACGGCGACGCAAGCCCGGCGAAGAACGCGCGGATGTCCGCCACCAGGACCTCCGGGGCCTCGTGCGCGGAGTAGTGGCCGGCCGCGTCGCGGGGGCCGCCGCTGCCCGACCGGGCGTCGTAGGTGTTCCAGCTGACGATGTTCGCGTGGTCCCGCTCGGCGAAGCGGCGGATCGACTGGAAGTCGCCCGCGAACATCGCCAGGCCCGTCGGGACCGTGGTCGGTGCCGACGGGCGAGAAGGCGCGTGCGCGTCCTCGAAGTAGAAGCGGATCGACGAGCCGCCCGTGCCCGTCAGCCAGTACAGCGCCACGTTCGCGAGGACGAAGTCCGCGTCGAGGTGGTCGCCGAACAGCTGCGCGTTCCACGCCAGCAGCGCCAGCGGGGAGTCGGCCAGCGCGAACGCGAGGGTGTGCGGCTGCTGGCTGTGCAGCGTGTTGAAGGAGAACATGTTCTCGTAGAACCACTGCAGGTGCGCGAGCGCCGCCTGGTCGGCCTCGCTCAGGTCCGCCATCTCCGCCGGGTCACCGGACGGGAACGAGAACAGCTGCGTGACGTGCACGCCGACGACCTTCTCCGGCGCGAGCCGCCCGATCTCCGGCGAGATCATCGACCCCGCGTCGTTGCCCGCCGCGCCGTACGACTCGTAGCCCAGCCGGCTCATCAGCTCCGCCCACGCCGCCGCCGTGCGGTGCGTGCCCCAGCCCGCCGACCGCGTCGGGCCCGAGAACCCGAAGCCCGGCAGCGACGGGAGCACCAGGTGGAACGCCGGCGCGTCGGCCGATTCCGGCTCGGTCAGCGGGCCGATGACGTCGAGGTACTCGGCGATCGAGCCCGGCCAGCCGTGCGTCAGCACCAGCGGCGTCGCGTCCGCGCGGGACGACCGGACGTGCAGGAAGTGGATCGTTTCCCCGTCGATCTCCGTGACGAACTGCGGGTACGCGTTGAGCCGCGCCTCGAACGCCCGCCAGTCGAACTTCTCCAGCCAGTGCTCGGCCAGCGCGCGGACCCGCTCGTTCGTGACGCCGTACTCGGCGGGCAGGTCGTCCGGCCAGAGCGCCCGCTGGAGACGGTCACGCAGGTCGTCCAGGGCGGGCTGGGGGATCTCGGCGCGGAACGGGCGAAGGGCGGGGACCGTCATGACTGCTCCTGGTACTCGAAGACTGGAACGGAATGCTTCGTTCCGAACTGTAGCAGAGCGGAACGATCCGTTCCAGTGCTAATCTGGGCCCATGCCCGAGACCGCCTTACCGGGTCGCCGCGCCCAGGCCGCCCGCAACGACTTCGTCATCCTCGACGCCGCCCGCCAGGTCTTCCTCGTGGACCCGAAGGCGCCGATCTCGCACGTCGCCGAGCGGGCGGGCGTCGGGATCAGCGCCCTCTACCGGCGCTACCCGAGCAAGGAGTTCCTGCTCTGCCGGCTCTGCCACGACGGCCTCCGCACCTACATCGCCGAAGCCGAGGCCGCCGACGAGGAGCCGGACGGCTGGACGGCGCTCACCGGTTTCCTCCGCCGGGTGGTCGATGCCGACGTGCACTCGCTGACCGTCCACCTCGCGGGCACGTTCACCCCCACCGAGGAGATGGGTGCCGACGCGCGCCGGGCGAACGAGCTGTCGGCGGGGCTCTTCGCGCGGGCGCGCGGAACCGGACGGCTCCGGGAAGATGCCGTCACCGAAGACATCGGCATGATCCTCGAGTGCTGCGCGGCGATCCGCGTGGACGACCCGGAGCGCACCGCCGAGCTGCGCCGCCGTTACCTGGCGATGCTCGTCGAGGGGCTGGAGGCGGGAAAAGACCGTGAGCTCCCCGGCCCGCCGCCGCGCCCGGGTGAGATGAACGGCCGCTGGCGTCCGTCCTGACGGCCGCGCCGCGGCACGTCCGGATGGCGGTAACGAATGCCGGTTTTGCGACGACTGATCAGCGTCGGCAGTCCTCCAAGAGCACGCAGCATCTGTCAGAGCGGCATTCCCCGGACCGAAACGGCGAGATCACCACTATGCAACGAAGCTGGCGAAGAACCACGATCCTGTCCTCGGTGGCCGCACTGGCCACGGCATTCCTCGCGATGGCACCCGCCGCGCAGGCGGACGTGCCCTCCAGTTCTGTCGAAGTCAGTACCACCACGGTGCTTCCCGGGCAGACATTCACCATCTCGGAAACCGTGCACAACGACCGCGATTTCACGATTTCGTTCGCCAAGGCGGCCCTTTACGGCACGCCGACGGCGATCACTGACATCGTCGACGTCGTTTCCTGCACCAACACGACGGCGGTCGGCTGCTTCCAGGCCGGGAGCAGTTACCGCGCCGCGTTCGGCGACCTCGAGGCCGGCGGCACGAAGACCACGCTGTGGACCTTGCGCGTCAAGGACACCGCGGCGCCGGGCCAGTTCACGCTGCAGCACCAGTTCGTGGGCGACAACTACTCGTTCGACACGTACGACGGCCCGGTGATCACGATCGGCAACCCGGCGACCAACGCCGACGTCAAGGTCGCGCTCGCCGCGTCCGGCCGCGGCGGGCTCAACGCGCGCATCGACTACACGCTGACCGTGACGAACTCCGGCCCGTCCACCGCGACCGGGATCCGCGTCGTGGCAACGTATCCGTCGGGCCTGTCGTTCGGCAGCGCCACCGGCTGCACCCGCGTGGGCAGCACCCGGACGCTGAACTGTGACGTCGCTTCGCTGGCGTCCGGCGCTTCGGCGACGGCGAAGTTCTCGGTCAACGGCGGCCTGCTGGCGCTCGGCTCGTACACCGCGACCGCGGTGCGCACGGCCAGTTCGCCGGCGGATCCCACCAGTGCCAACGACAGCGCGTCGAAGACGTGCTCGGCGCTCACCGGGCTCATCGTGACCTGCTAAGGGCTCGCGAGAGGTGAACCGGGCTCGTGTCCTCCGCCAGGGACACGGGCCCGGTTCGCGTTTCAGCCGGTGACCGAGGCGTACAGCTTCGCGATGTCGTCGTCGAAGTACGGGCTGTAGGACACGTCCGGGGTGTCGCCGCCGAGCTGGTAGCCGCCGATGACCCCGATGACCGCGCCGCCGGTCACCCACGGGCCGCCGCTGGTGCCGTCCGGGAAACCGGGGCATGCGACGCGCTGCTGGTAGGTGTCGGACCGCGTTGTCGTGCCGGTGCACACCACGGGGGAATCGGTGGTGTCGGGGTAGCCCGTCAGGGTGATCGTGTGGTCGAATCCGCGGTCGGTGCCGAGGACATTCGCCCCGGTGAGGCTTTCCAGCGAGGCCGTGTTCCCGGGCTGCTGAACGGTCAAGAACGCGAAATCCAGATCCGGGTCGGCCGAAGACGTCCACCCGTCCGCGACGGCGACGTCGGTGACCGTCCACATTCCCAGCGGGGCGACGCCGTCGTGAAAGCCCGGCGCGAAGGACATTCCCGCCTGGACGCAGTGCGCGGCCGTCAGCACCAGATCGCCGGCGCCGGAATGCACGACGCTCGCCGTGCAGAAATGGTGGCCGTTCGCGAACAACGCGCCGACCGGGGAAACGGTCGCCGCAGCCGCGGCGGCCGGAGCCGGAGGAGCGACCGAAGTGGACGGAGAACCGGCGGCATAGGCGTCGTCGGCGGTCGTGTCCGTGCCGGCGACGAGACCGGCGCCGAGCACCAGCACGGTCGCCGTGGCCGCGAGCGCGGACCTCAGGAACTTGGTCGCCACCGTCCCAGATCACCACATCGGAGCCGATTCGGCAGCGCAGCGATGCGGATGCACAGTGACTTCACAGCGGCTGCGACGCGGTCGCGGCCGCCGGGTTCGGGCTAGGTGAGGTTCTTGGGCAGCAGGGTGGTCGCCGGGTCGGCGGCCTTGACCGCCTTGGGCCGGCGGTCGCGGAACAGCCAGCCGCCGATGATGCCGCCGGCGAAGCCGAACATGTGACCCTGCCAGCTGACCCCCTCTTCGGTCGGCAGCAGGGACGCGAACTGGTAGGCGAAGCACAGCGCCATCACCAGCCCGATCACGATGTCGATCAGGTGCCGGTCGAACAGCCCGCGCACGATGATGTAGCCGAAGTAGCCGAAGACCAGGCCGCTGGCCCCGACCGTGACCGACTGCGACTGGGAGATGAACCAGACGCCGAGACCGCTCGCGACGATGATCAGCACGCTCACGCCGAGCCACTTCTTCACCCCGCGGTAGGCGGCGAGGAAGCCGAACACGAACAGCGGTCCGGAGTTGGCTTCGATGTGGTCCCAGCCGTAGTGCAGGAACGGCGCGCTGAAGATCTCCGGCAGCGACGCCGGGTCGCGCGCCTCGATGCCGAACTCCGTACTGAGGTTGTAGCCCGTCGGGGCGTTGACGAGCTGGATCACCCACAGCACGGCCAGCAGCCCGACCATCACCCAAAGGGCCTTCTTGGCCTCGGCGATCATCGCTTCGGCGTCGCCGCGGGCCGGGCCCTCGCTGGTCGTGCTCATGTTCTCCCCCTGCTCGGTCTGCGCCGAGGATAACCGGACGAGGGGCGCGGACGCGGCGTTCCGGGCCGAGCCGTGACCTGGCAGGGTTCATCCCCATGACGTCACCCCGCCCGGAGACGGTCTTCCGCGGCCGTCGCACGCCTGCGGGCCGCGCGCTCGTCATGGCCATCGTCAACCGCACACCCGACTCCTTCTACGACCGGGGCGCGACCTTCGCCGCAAACGCCGCCCGCGACGCCGTCGACCGCGCGGTCGCGGCGGGCGCCGACATCGTGGACATCGGCGGCGTCAAGGCGGGCGAGGGCCCGGAAGTGGACGTCGGCGAGGAGATCGACCGGGTCGTGCCGTTCGTCGCCGAGGTGCGGGAGCGTCACCCCGGGCTGGTGATCAGCGTCGACACCTGGCGGCACGAGGTCGGGCGCCGGGCCTGCGAGGCGGGCGCCGACCTGCTCAACGACACCTGGGGCGGCGCCGACCCGAAACTGGTCGAAGTCGCCGCCGAGTTCGGCGTGGGCTACGTCTGTTCCCACGTCGGCGGCATGCCGGTGCGCACCGACCCCTACCCCGAGCCGAGCCCGGACCGGCCGTTCTGGCCCCGCTACGACGACGTCGTCACGGAAGTCGTCGCCGAGCTGACCGCGGCGGCCGAGCGGGCGGTCGCCGCCGGGGTGCCGCGCGGCGGCGTGCTCGTCGACCCGACGTTCGACTTCGGCAAGAGCACCCGCCACGGCCTCGCGCTGCTCCGGCACCTCGACCGGCTGGTGGCGACGGGCCGGCCGGTGCTGGTCGCGCTGTCGAACAAGGACCTGATCGGCGAGACCCTGGGCGTCGGAGCCCACGACCGCCTCGCGGGCACCCTGGCGGCGACGGCGATCGCCGCGCACGCCGGTGCCGCGGTCTTCCGGGCGCACAACGTGCGGGAGACGCGGGAAGTCGTGGAGGCCGTCGCCGCGGCGTCCTGAATCGTTCAAGTCGCCGGAGCCATGGCGTACAAAGGACGAAGAGGTGATGCCGGATGACGCCCTCGGTGGTGCGGCACGCGAAGCGGCGCCGATGGGCGGTCGTCGCCGCCGTGGCCGCGGTGCTCGTGTCCGTGCCGTCGGTGGTCGCCGCGCTCGCCCCGGCGGGGGAGCAGGTCGACCCCGGCCGGCTGCGCGAGCTCGTGCTGGGGTCCGCCCCGCGGCCGTACCAGGGGTACGCCGAAAGCGCCGGGTCGCTCGCCCTGCCGGAGCTGCCGAACCTCGCCCCCGTCACCGCGCTCTTCTCCATGCGGACGCCGATGCGCGCCTGGTACGCCGGGCCCGACCGCTACCGCGTCGACATCCTCGGCACGGCCGGTGAACACGACGTCTACCGGCTGCCGGACGGCGAATACACGTGGGACTACGGCGACAACACGCTGACCGAGCTGATCGGCGAACCGGGCGTCCGGCTCCCGCGGGCCGGCGACCTGCTGCCGCCCGAGCTCGCGCGGCGGATCCTCCAGGCGGCGAAGGGCGACCCGGTGAGCGCGCTGCCGGGCCGGAACGTCGCCGGCGTCGCCGCGTCCGGGCTGCGGCTCGTCCCCGCCGACCCGGCCACGACGATCGGGCGCGTCGACGTCTGGGCGGACCCGGCGACCGGCGTGGCCGTGCGCGTCGAGGTCACCGCTCGCGGGCAGCAGGCGCCGATCCTGGTCACCGAGTTCCGGCAGCTCGAGCAGACGATGCCGGTCGTCGAAGCGCCGCGGCCGGTGCCCGGCTCGGGGTTCACCGTGGCGAGCGCCCCGGACGTCTCGAACGCGCTCGGCGCGCTGGGCCAGGTGCCGCTGCCGGCGACGCTCGCCGGGCGCCCGGTCGTGTCGTCGAAGTTCGGTGGCGTCGAGGGCGCCGCGCTCTACGGCACCGGGCTGGCGTCCTTCGCGGTCATCGCCGTGCCGCGCGCGGTCGGGAACGCCGCGAGCGACGCCGCCGGGAAGGCCGGCGCGGTGCAGACGAGGCTGACGGCGGGCACCGTGGTGCAGCTGTCGATCACGCCGCTGTCGCTGGCGATCGTCCGCGCTTCGGCGTTCCGCCGCTCCTACCTGCTGGCCGGCACGGTGACGCCGGACGTGCTGAAGACCGTCGCGGAAGAGCTGTCCACGCTGCGGCGGAGCGGCCGATGATCGTCACGCGCGCGCTGACCAAACGGTACGGCCGCACCCTGGCGGTCGACGCCGTCGACCTGGCGGTCCGCGAAGGCGACCGCTACGGCTTCCTCGGCCCGAACGGCTCCGGCAAGACCACCCTGGTCCGGATGCTGCTCGGCCTCGTCTACGCGACCAGCGGGGAGATCGAGGTGCTCGGGAAGCCGGTTCCGAAGCGCGTCGCCGAGGTGCTGCCGGAGGTCGGCGCGCTCGTCGAAGGCCCGGCCGCGTACCCGCACCTGTCCGGGCGCCGCAACCTCGCGCTGCTCGACGCGGCCGGGCGCGGCGGCGGGCGGCGCACGCGGCGGCGCCGGATCGACGACGCGCTGGAGCAGGTCGGGCTCGGCGCGGTGGACCAGCGGCCGGTGAAGGCGTACTCGCTCGGCATGCGGCAACGCCTCGGGCTCGCCGGCGCGCTGTTGCGCAAGCCCCGGCTGCTGGTCCTCGACGAGCCCACCAACGGCCTCGACCCGCAGGGCATCAAGGAGATCCGCGAACTGCTCGTCGAGCTGAACGCGGGTGGTACCACGGTGTTCCTGTCGAGCCACCTGCTGGCCGAGGTCGAGCAGCTCTGCACGCGCGTCGGCGTCGTCGACCGCGGGCGGCTCGTGCTGGAGGAGGACCTGGACACGCTGCGCGCCGCGACCGGCCGGGTCCTGGTCGGCACGCCGGACCCGGCCGAGGCGGCCGCCGTCCTCGACGGCCAGCTCGAGTCCCGCGTCGGCGACCGCCTGGTCATCCGGCACAGCGACCCGGCGGCGCTGAACGCGATGCTCGTCGAAGCGGGGGTGCGCGTGACGTCGATCCACGCCGAGCAGCGGACCCTCGAACAGGTCGTCCTCGACGTGACGGGTCCGGGCTCGGACCGGTTCGGAGCCGCCAGATGATCCTCGTCGAGCTGCGGAAGCTGGCGCTGCGGCCGCGGGTGTGGGTCAGCGTGCTGCTGCTCTGCCTGCTGCCCGCGATCGTCGGCGTCTTCCTCGCGACGGCCGACTTCGCGCCGCCACCGGGGCAGGGCGGGGCGTTCCTGTCGGCGGTCGTTTCGGACGGCGCGTTGTTCCCGGCGGCCGCGCTCGCGCTCGTCCTGCCGTTGTTCCTGCCGATCGCGGTGGCTGTCACCGCGGGCGACTCGATCGCGGGGGAGGCGTCCACCGGCACCCTGCGGTACCTGCTCGTGCGTCCGGTCGGCCGGACGCGGCTGCTCGGCGCCAAGATGGTGGCGCTCGCCGTGTACGTGACCGCGGCGATCGTCATCGTCGTGCTGACTTCGCTGGTGCTCGGGGTGATCCTGTTCGGCACCGGCGGGACGCCGGGGGTCGCCGGGCCGGGCGGGCAGCCGACCGGCGTGACGTCGTTGTCGGGGCAGTCGCTCAGCTCGTCCGGGCTGGGCCTGCGGTTGCTGGGCGCGGTTTCCTACATCGTCGTGTCGATGCTCGGGTTCGCCGCGATCACGGTGTTCCTGTCGACGGTGAGCGACTCGGCACTGGGGGCCGCGCTCGGCGGGTTGGCTGTTTTGATCACCAGCTCGGTGCTGGAAACCCTGGACGCGGCCGCGTCCGTGAAGCCGTACCTGCCGACGCACTACTGGCTGTCCTGGATCGACTTCTTCCGCGATCCCGTGCTGTGGCGCAACATCGACCACGGCCTGCTGCTGCAGGCCGGCTACATCGTCGTGTTCTTCGGGGCCGCGTGGGCGAACTTCGCGACCAAGGACGTCACGAGCTGAGGCACTCCGTCGGCGCCTCGAGCGGACTGGTGCCGAGAGCCTGGAGGACGAGTTCGGTGACGGCGGGGTCGGTGGGGAGGTCGCCGTGGCCGGCCGGGTTGCCGGGGCAGACCTGCTGGAGGGCGACGTTGACGGCGCCGTCGAGCCGGGCGGAGTCGGGCGGGGTGACCGTCTCGTCGCGTTCGGTCCAGACCGAGAGCCACGGCAGGGTGGCCGGGATGGGTTCCTTCGCCAGCTCCTGCATCAGGGTGCTGCCGGGGGCCAGCTGCACGCACGCGGCCGGGCAGCCGCCCGGGACGAGCGCGCCGCCCGCCGCGGCGAGACCGGTGCCGTGCATGGGCGCGCCGAGCGTGATCACCCGGCGCGCCTGGTGGTCGCCGCCGTTGCGGCTGACCCAGAGCCGGGCCACGACACCGCCCGCGGAGTAGCCGATGACGTCCACCGAAGGTGCTCCGCGGGCGTACGCGTTCTCGACGGCTTCAGCCAGAACGGCGGCCTGTTCGACCAGGTCACCGGTGCCGTCGCCGGCCAGGGTGAGGACTTCGGTGCCGCGGCCGGTGGCCTGCCGGATGCGGCCGGCGAGTTCGTTCAGTGCGCCTTGGCCACCGCCGTATCCGGGGACGAGCAGGACGGGCCCGGGCTTGCCCTGGTCGGGCGTCCCGGCCCGCGGCGCGGCGCTGGTGCCGGTGCCGGCGAGGAGAGCCGCGACGAGCACGGCCACCACGACGACGGCGACGCCGCCCATGAGCAGCCGCCGTCGCGGGCTGAAACCGCGCCACCAGGCCGTGATCCGCACGGCTCCATCATGACCCGGCGGGAGCGATGAGGGCGTGAGGGAAGCCGGATCCCGCGTGATCCGGCCGGCTGGGACGTCACCCGTTCGGCGCTGAACCGGAGCGTGACGGCCCCCGTGTGCCGGGTGGGAGTGTGGAGACATAACCGGGGTGAGCTGACATGCGGATCCGGAAAATACTGCTCGTCGTACCGTTGCTGGTCCTGGACCTCGTCGCCTGCGGGCAGCCGGAGGTCTTCGTCAAGGTGGGCAAGGCGGTGCCGGTGCCGGCGAGCACCGGCGTACCCGCCTGCACGTGGCTCGGGGATACGCCGGTGGCGCCGGAAGTGGTGCGGCTCTAGGCGAACGGGTCGCGCTCAGGAGATGCGGCGGACCGGTTCCCCGCCCAGCAGGCAGTCGAGGTCGATCCGGCCGCCCGCCGCCGCGAGGACCGCGTCGATCGCCAGGTCGACGTCCAGCTTCCGGGCGTGCTGGTCGGCGTACGCGCGCATCAGGTTGCCGATGTGACGCTCGGGGTTGCGCCACGCCGGCCACCGCAGGGCCGCTTGGTCGGCCAGTCTCGTGAAGTCGGTCTGACGCTCCGTCACCTCGAGCAGCCACTCCAGGTAGACGCGCATCGCGTGCAGCGAGCTGTGGCCGGGCGTCGCCACCGGGCCGTGCCCCGGGACGACCGTGCGCGGGCGGAACGTGTCCTGCAGCCAGGCGAGCGCGTCGAGCCAGCCCGTGATCGAGCCGTGCACCGCCAGCGGCGTGTCCCCGACGGACACGAGGTCGCCGGTGAACAGCGTGCCCGAACGCGGCTCGTGCACCACCAGGTCGCCCGCGGTGTGCGCGACCCCCGGCACCGCCACGACGTCGGCGACCGCGTCGCCGAGGTCGAGGCGGTGCCAGCCGGTGACCGGCCGGACCGCGGCCGGCTCCGGGGGCTCGAGCACGCCCCACTGGGTGTAGGTGAAGACGTTGCCGTAGGTCTGCGGCCCGGCCTTGACCAGGTCGACGCTGCCGGGCGCGGCCAGCGCCGTCCCGCCGTCGCGCAGCGCGACCCCGACGCCGTTGTGGTGCTCGCCGTGCGCGTGCGTGACGACGACGGTCAGCTCCTGCCCGCCCGCGTACTTGCGGACGTCGCGCATCAGCTCCAGCGTCGCCTGCTCGGTGCCGCACGTGTCGACCAGCACGACGCCTTCGCTGCCCTGGATCCAGCCGCTGTTCGAAACGAACCACTCCGCCGGGCTCTTCACGTACGCGACCACGCCCGGGCGCGCGTGCCGGAGCGGGACGATGTTCGATGTGACGGCCGGCATGGTTCCTCCCCTGGACTGACGAAGCGGTTAACGACGGCGGCGCGAGCAGGTTGCGGGCGTTTACCCCGAGATAACCCAGCGCTGGCCGGCCGCCGCCGAACACGTCCGGAGCTGCAGGCGGGGGCCGTCGGCCGAAGAGCTCCCGGTCACGTCGAGGCACTTGCCCGACTGCGGGTTCAGCAGCGTCCCGTCCGGCCGGGCCTGCCACGTCTGCGCGCCGGTGGTGTTGCAGTCCCACAGCTGGACGAGCGTGCCGTCCGCGGTGCCGCTGTTCGCGACGTCGAGGCACTTGCCGAGCGCGCGGATGGTACCGTTCTGCCTGGTCCAGCGCTGGGCGGGGGTCGTGTTGCACGTCCAGAGCTGCACGGCCGTGCCGTTGGCCGTGCCGCTGTTGGACACGTCGACGCACTTGCCGCCGAGCCCGGTGATGGTGCCGGCGGGGTAGGGCGTGCCGCTCGCGATGAGGTACGCGCTCGTCGCGACGTTCCAGTGCGTCGCCAAGTAGCTGCCGGGCGCCGGGTTCGTGTTGAAGTAGTCGTCGCCGAGGCAGTCGAACTGGTTCTCCGGCGCGCCCGGGCAGACCTTCACGAGGGTGCCCGGCGGGTTCGGGAGGCCGCCGTCGTCGTAGCACATGATGTCTTCGTCGTCCCAGCAGTGACCGAAGGCGCTCGAGTTCGGCGCGCTGCGCTGGACGGCGCCGAGGGTGTGCAGGAGTTCGTGCCCGGTGGCCTGCCAGGACCAGCAGCCGGTGCCGACCGTGGCGTAGTGCGGGCCGGCGTTGTAGGGGTTGTTCGAGCCGGAGCTGTCGTTGCCGCCGTTGCCGAACGCGAGGCCGCAGCCGTCCTTGTCGTACCAGACGATGTACTTGCGGTCGGCGCGGTTGTAGCCCTGCGCCTTGATGGCGTTGGTGATCGTGTCGACGGTCGCCATGTCGCCCTGGGCGATGGTCACGTTGTTCACGGTCGCCCGGCAGCTGGAGTCGGTGACGTACCGGACGTGGCGCACGCCCCCGCCGAGCCGGCTCGCGGCCTCGACGAAGCCGTCGTCGATCTGGCTCGCGAAGGTCTGGAACTGACCGGCGAACTGCGCGTACCGGTCGGCCTGCGTGTTGCCGCGGACGTAGAGGGCCTGGACGCGCTTGCCGCTCGTGCCGTCGCCGTCGCAGACGGTGGACAGCGGAGCCACGGTCGCGGTCTGGTGCCGCAGGTGATCGGGAAGCTGTTCGGTGCCATCACCCGCGGCGGCGGCCGAGGGCAGCAGAGCGGTGGCGAAGACGAGGGCGGTGCTGAGCGCGGCGAGGCGCCAGGTTCTCGCGGTCATGGGGGAGTTCCGCCTTTCCCGGTGCGACAGGGGACGAGAAGTGCGGTCTAGACCACTGGGAATGATAGGCAGCGGGTGAGCGGACTGTCACTGACAAGAACGGACAGCTTGGAGTGAATCGCCCACGGCGTCGGCCCCGCTTCGGGTCGCCCGTGCAGTGAATGACTCATTCCTGGCGTCCAACGCCAGGAATGAGTCATTCACTGCGTTCGAGGGTCCGGCTGTCGCCGGAACTCGTGGTGTGCCTTCTGACCTGGGGTCTCACCGCACTGCGGAGACCACCGGAAATTTCGGTCGTTTGATTGAAAATGATCTTCCCGAACCGTTGAGTGGTACGGGTCTTGACAGTCGATCTCGGACGTCCATACTGGTATATACCTTTATGGGAGGGTCCGGGAAAATCGAGGGGGCTTCGCGCTCGCGGGCCGACGGAAGGTCTGAGGGGTCCTTCCGTCGGCCGCGCGAAGCCGTCGTCGCCACCTCCGGTCACGGACAGCGTTGACACAACTACTGGTACGAACCAGTATGAGTGCTGCCGGCCGGGAGGAGACACATGGCGGGGGCGCACGTCCGGATCGACAACCGGCTGATCCACGGGCAGGTCACCGTCGCGTGGACCCGGCGGCTCGGGGTGCGCCGGCTGGTCGTCTGCAACGACGACGTCGCCGCCGACGACCTGCAGCGGATGCTGCTCCCGCAGGCCGCGCGCGGCCTGCCCACCGACGTCCTCACCATCGCCGAGACGCTCGAAACGACTGCCGGCGCGGACGTCATGATCCTCGCCAAGGACCCCGAGGACGCCTTTCGCCTGGTCGACGGCGGGCTGCGGCCCGACACGGTCAACGTCGGCAACGTCGCGCCGCGGCCCGGCACCGCCTACACCATGGTCACGCGCTCGATCGCGGTCACCGCGGACGAGGCCGACGCCTACCGCAAGCTCGCCGCCGCGGGCGTCCCGCTGGTCACGCAGCTGATGCCGCACGACAAGCCCGCCGAATTCGTCCCGCTGCTCGACCGGAAAGGGCTCTAGCCCCGCATGCTCGTCGCGTTGGCCCTGACTCTGTGGGCGATCTACTGCACCTACGACGGGCTCGGCCCGTTCCTCATCTACGCCCAGCGCCCGCTCATCGCCGGCTCGGTCGCCGGGCTGATCGTCGGGCACCCGCTGCTCGGCCTGCTGATCGGCGCGACGCTGGAGCTGGCCGCCCTCGGTGTCTACACCTACGGCGGCGCGACCATCCCCGACTACCAGACCGGCGCGATCGTCGGCACCGCGCTGGCCGCGGGTGCCGCCGGCGAGACGTCCGCGCAGGTCGCGATCGGGCTGGGCGTCGGGCTGCCGGCCGCGATCCTGCTCTCCGCGCTCGACCCCGTCGGCAAGATCATCACCACCGCGCTGGTCCACCGGGCCGACGGGTACGCCGCCGACGGCAACGCGCGCGGCCTCGCGCTGATCCACTGGATCAGCCTGGTGCCGTGGGTGGCGGTGCGCGCGATCCCGACGTTCCTCGCCGCGCTCGCCGCGTCCGGCGGCCTGGTCAAGGCCATCACCGCGAGCATCCCCGCCGGGTTCGTGCAGGGCATGACACTCGCCGGGTCGCTGCTGCCCGCCGTCGGGTTCGCGCTGCTGCTGGGCATGATGGAGCTGTCTCGGTACTGGTACCTGCTGCTGATCGGCTTCGTCGCGTTCGCCTACCTCCACCTGCCGCTGCTGGGGATCGCGCTGGTCGGCGTCGCGGTCGCGATGCTGTTCGTGACGCTCAAGCGCGACGAGCCGGCGCCGGCCGTCCCGGAAGTGCCCGAAGAGTCCACTGTGGACGCGCGGCTGACGAAGCAGGACCTGCGCCGCGTGTTCCGCCGGTACTTCTGGTCGAGCCAGATCTCCTGGAACTACGAGCGGATGCAGGCGCTCGGGTTCGCGTACTCGATGGAACCGGTGCTGCGCCGGCTCTACCCGGAGAAGGCCGACTACGTCGCCGGCCTGCAGCGGCACCTCCAGTTCTTCAACACCTCGGTGCTCGTCGGCGGCCCGCTGATCCTCGGCTCGAGCGTCGCGCTGGAGGAAGCGGGCACGCCGAAGTCGGCCGCGAGCACCAAGATCGCGCTGATGGGGCCGATGGCCGGCATCGGCGACACCGTCGTCTTCGCGCTGTACAACAGCATCGTCTTCACCATGGGCGCGTCGTGGGCACTGCAGGGCAACTGGCTCGGCCCCGCCTTCGCCGCGGTGATGGTGCTCGTGCCGTACGCGCTGGTGCGGCGCTGGCAGTTCGGGTTCGCCTACCGCGAAGGGAAACGGCTGGCCGGCCACCTCGCCGCCGGCGCGCTCGCCCGCGTCGCGCAGGGGGCGACCGTGCTCGGGTTCGTCGTGCTCGGCGGGTTCATCCCGTCGATCGTCAAGGTCGTCACCACGCTGACCTACCGCCAGACCACGACGGTCCAGGGACAGCCGGTGACGCAGGCCGTGGCGATCCAGGATCGGCTCGACGAGCTGGTCCCGTTCCTGCTGCCGGTGCTCGTCACCGCCGGGGTGTACCTGCTGACGGCCAAGGCCCGCCTGCGCCCCGTCTGGGTCATCGCCATCGTCGTCGTCGCCGGGGTGACCCTGGGGTGGCTCGGCTGGTTCGCGCCGTCGGCCCCGGCGAAGAGTTGAGGAGACCGCCATGTCCGTTCCGATCATCCTCGCCGGGCACGGGCGGCTGCCCTCCGGTGTGGGGGAAGCCGCCGAGATGATCCTCGGCCCGCAGTCACGCCTGAAGGTCTGCGAGCTGAGCCCGCGCGACAGCCCAGAGGAGTTCGGCGCCCGCGTGCTCGCGCTGGCCGGCGACGCCGCCGGCGTCCTCGTGCTGGCCGACCTGCACGGCGGCTCGCCGTTCAACGCCGTCCGCACGCTCACCGCCGGGCACCCGCGCATCCAGCTCGTGTCCGGGCTCAACCTGCCGATGCTGCTGGAGGTCCTGCTGCACACGACCGACGACGTCACCGAGCTCGCCGGGGTGGCCCGCGCCGCCGGCCGCGACGGCGTCGTCGATGTCCTGGAATCCACCTGGTGACCGCCGCGCTCCTGCTCGCCGCGCAAGACGTCCGGATCACGCCGGGGCCCGGGCACCCGCTCGGCGGCTACCTCGCCCGGGACGGCGTCGCGACCGGCACGCACGACGACCTCGAGGCGTCGCTGATCTGGCTGTCCACCGAGGACGACCCCGGCGTTCTGTGGGTGGCGCTCGACGCGCTCGCGGTCGACGCCGGCCTCACCCGCACCCTGGCCGACGCCGTCGCGGCCGCGGTGGGCATCGACCCGGAACGGGTGCTCGTCTGCGCGTCGCACACGCATTCCGGGCCCGAGGGCTGGACCGGCCCGCTGCACCCCGGGCTGCCGGGGCGGCGCGACGCCGGGCTGGTCGGGCGCATGGCGGAGACGGTCACCGGCGCGGCGCTGCGGCTGCGCGCGTGCCGCGGCCGCGTCCGGGCCCGCTGGCACGCGGGGTCGACGGAGGCTGTCGGCGGCAACCGCTACCGGCCGGACGGGCCGCACGACACGTCGTTCGGCGTGCTGGAGCTGCGCCGCGACGACGGTTCGCCGGCCGCGCTGCTGTTCGACTACGCCAGCCACCCGACCGTGCTGGGGCCGGACAACCTCACCTGGTCGGCGGACTGGCCGGGCGCGACGCGGCGCGAGCTGGCGAGCCTGATCGGCCAGCCGGTGGCGGCGTTCCTGCAGGGCGCGGCGGGCGACGCGAGCTCCCGGTTCGTCCGGCGCGGCCGCGACCACGCCGAGGTCCGCACCCTCGGCGGCCACCTCGCGACGTCGATCGCGCGGACGCTGGCGGCGGCCTCGGCGACGGCGGAAACCGGCCCGATCCGGCTGTCGAGATCGGCGCTGCACCTGCCCTACCGCGAGGTGCCGTCGCTCGAGGACAGCCTGGAGCTGCGCCACGCCGCCGAGCGCGAGTGGCAGCGCGAGCTGGCCCACCACGGCGAGGACCACCCGGCGGTCCGGATCGCGCGGACGCGGTACGAGGGGTGCGCGATGCTCGCGGCGATGGCGGCCACCGGCCGGCCGACGGGCTGCGCGGAGGTGCCGGTCAGCGTCGTGACGCTGGGGGAGATCGCGTGGCTGCACACGCCGTTCGAGCTGTTCGCTTCACTGGGGTTGAGGATCCGGCGGGGGAGCCCGTTCCGGCACACGCGCGTGATCGGCTACACGGACGGGTACCTGGGGTACCTCCCGGACGCGGACGGGCACCGCGGCGGGGTTTACGAGTCGTACGTGACGCTGTTCGGGCCCGATGCCGGGGACGAATTGGTGGAGCACTGCCTCAAGCTGCTCCGGGCTCATCAGGCGGGCCCCGCCTAGGCCACTCGAGGGGAACCCGAAGCCGAAGGGGCCCCGTACGGCACCCAGGCGCCACGCCTCCAGGCGACCGCCCACAAGAGTCCGCCGAGCACGCCGAAGCAGGTCACGTGAACGACGATCTCGCCGAGCCAGTTCTCCTGGTACGCGCCGGGGGTTGCCCGGTCAGGCCGGGCTGCGCCGCGCCTGCGTGAAAACGGTGTAGCGGTCGGCGCGGTAGAGCGAGCGGCCCGCTTCGATGACGCCGCCGCTCTGGTCGTGGAGCGTGCCCTCGATGATCAAGCACGGCTGGGTCGGCTCGATGTCGAGCAGCGCCGCGTCGCCGGTGTCCGGGAGGACCGCGGAAATCGCCGTGTCGTTCCACTCCGCGTGCACGCCCCAGCGCTCCTCGAGGGTGCGGTGCAGGGACTGCGTCTCCCAGTCGAACAGCTCGATGTCCGGGAACCGGTCGACGGACAGGTTGGTGCGCTCGACCGCGAACGGCTCGTCGGCGACGAAGCGCAGGCGCTCCAGCCGGAACACGCGCGCGCCCGGGGGCACGTTGAGCCGGCCGGCCAGGCGGGGCATCGCGCGCTCGACCTCGGCGTGGAGCACCTTCGTCTTGGGTACCACGCCGCGGGCCTTCATGTCCTCGGTGAACGAGGTGAGCATGTCGATGTGCGCGGCCTGGCGCTGGGAGGTGAACGTCGCGGTGCCGTGCTGGCGGTAGAGGACGCCGTCGGAGACCAGGCGGTTGATCTCTTGGCGCACGGTGCCGCGGGCGACGCCGAAGTGCTCGGCGAGGAACCGTTCGGACGGCATCAGCCGCCCGGGACCGGCCTCGGTCGCGACGCCTTCGAGGATTTCGCGGAGCTGCTCGCCCTTCGGCCGCCCCGGCTGCAGCGCGTCCGGGAGCCGGAGATCGCTCGCGGGGACGTGTTTCGGACGGGGCATGGCCTCAGTATGTCGCGCCGGCGGGCCGGAGGTAACACCGCGCGGCACGCGGGTCACCTCCGGTTGCGGTGAATGACTCATTCCTTGCGCCGGACGCCAGGAATGAGTCATTCACTGCGTTCGGACCGCCCGAGCTCAGCCCGTGGCGCGGCGGCCGAAGTCCGCGAGGAAGCGTTCGGCCAGCGCTTCCCCCGTCACGTGCCCCACCGACCGGTACAGGCCCCGGGCCTCGCGCGCCGTCCCGACGGCCAGCATCGAGCGGCCGGCCGCGCCCTCGACCGCCGCCAATCCGAGCAGTGCCTGGGCCTCCAAAAGCCGGTACCCGCCCGCTCGGGCCGCGTCCAACGCCGTTCGCGCGTGCTCGCCCGCTTCCGATACCCGGCCGGCCGCCGCCAAGACCCACGCCAGCGTCGCCGACGCCTCCGCCAGCTGGCCCCGCAGGCCCGATTCCGCCGCCAGCTCCCGGGCTTCGCTCAGCACGCGCTCGGCCGAGGCCAGGTCGCCGCGGGCTTCCGACGCCCGGCCCACTGCGATCAGCGCCGCCGCCTCCACCTGGCGGTCGCCGTCGCGGCGGACGCGGTCCAGGGCCTCTTCCGCGGTCCGCGCCGCCGCTTCGTGGTCGCCGCGGGCACCCTGCAACGCGCTCAACGCGGTGAGCGCCGTCGCCTCGCCGAAGCTCGAGCCGAGGTCGCGGAACGCGTTCAGGGAGCCCTCGACCGCTTCGGCCGCTTCTTCGAAGCGTCCCGTCTCCTGCAGCACCCAGCCGAGGTCGGCGAGGTTCGCGGCCTCCCAGAACCGCAGCTTCTCCCGCCGGCACAGCGCGACCGCCTCGCACAGGCAGTCTTCGGCCTGCTCCAGCCGGCCCAGCTGCCGGTAGTGGCAGCTCAGCGAGTTCAGCGCCAGCGCCTCGCCCGAGGAGTTGGCCAGCTCGCGGAACAGCTGGATCGCGCGCCGGCTGTGTTCGACGGCTTCCGACAGCCGGCCGGTCCACTCCAGCATCGACCCCAGGTTCGCGACCGCCGTGGCCTCGCACTCGCGCCAGCCGCACGCCCGGCTCGCCAGCACCGCCTTCTCCGAGTGCCGGATGCCCGCCTCGTGCTGGCCTTCGCGGAAGTACGCGCCGCCGATCGACAGGTGCACCAGCGCCTCGGCCGGCTGCGCGCCGTGGTCGTGCGCCGCGCGCAGCACGATCGGCGCCAGCTCCAGCCATTCCGCGCGGCGGCCGTGGTCGTGGAAGAACCGCCGCAGCGCGTCGGCGAGGTACCACGCGGCGGGGTACGGCCCCCGCGTCGCCGCCAGCCGCAGCGCCGCCGCCAGGTTCGGCACCTCGACGTCCAGCCAGGCCACGGCTTCCGCGGCGTCGGCGAACGCGACCGGGCTCGGCGCCGCCGGGGCGTCTTCGCGGGGGAGCGTCACGATCCGCGCGCCGAACAGCGCGACGGCGGCGTCCGCGGCCGCGCAGTACCCGGTGAACAGCCGCTCCCACGCCTTTTCGCGCGCGACTTCGTCTTCGTCGGCGCGGACGCACCGCTCGGCGTAGCGCCGGGCGAGGTCGTGGAAGCGGTAGCGGCGCGGCGCGTGCGCTTCCACGAGGTTCGCCGCGGCCAGCCCGCGCAGCCGCCGGGTCGCCTCCTCGAGCGGCACGTCCAGCAGCGCCGCGGCGGCAACCGCCGTGAAGTCGGCCCCGGGCACCAGCGCCAGCAGCCGGAACGCGTGCCGCAGCGCGGGCGGCAACGCCTGGTAGGACACCGAAAACGCCTTCGCGACGGCACTTTCCCCGGCACCGTCGAAACCCAGCTGGGCCAGCGGGTCGCCGCGCAGCTCCTCGACGAGCTCGCCGAGGCTCGCGACCCCGGTGTTCGCCGCCGCGATCCGCAGGGCGAGGGGGTGGTGGCCGCAGAGCCGGGCCAGTTCGTCCGCCGCCTCGGGCTCGGCGGTGGCCCGCTCGCCGAGCAGGGCGGTCAGCAGCTCGCGCGAGTCGTCCTCCCGCAGCTGCGTCAGGCCGAGTGACCGCGCGCCGGTGCGGGCGACGAGCTCGTCGAGCCGGTGGCGGCTGGTCACCAGCACCCGGCCCGACGACGGCAGCAGCGGCAGGACCTGGGCGGCGTCGCGGGCGTTGTCCAGCACCACCAGCGCCTGGCGGTCGGCCAGCAGCGAGCGGTAGAGCTTGCTCTGGTCGTCGCTGCCCGGCGGCACGTCCCGCAGGTCGACGCCGAGGGTGCGCAGCAGCTGGGCGAGCGCGGCGGCGGGGGTAAGCGGTTCGTCGTCGGCGTCGAAGCCGCGCAGGTTCACGTACAGCTGGCCGTCGGGGAAGCTCGCCCGCGCGGTGTGGGCCCAGTGCACGGCCAGCGCGGTCTTGCCGACGCCGGCGGTGCCGGTGATCACCCAGACGTCGCCGGGCTCGTCGAGCGCGGCCAGCTCCGGCGTCCGGCCGGTGAACCCGCGGACGTCCAGCGGCAGCTCGGCGGGTCGCGGCGCAACCGGGGTCGCGGCCGGCGCCGGCTCGCCTTCGCCGCGCAGGATCCGCATCCGCAGCTCCTGCAGGGCCTGGCCGGGTTCGATGCCGAGCTCGTCCACCAGCAGTTCGTGCGCCCGCCGGTAGGCCTCGAGGGCCTCCGGCGTGCGGCCGCAGCGGTGCAGCGCGAGCATCAGCGCGGCGCGCGGCCGTTCCCGGAACGGGTGCTCGTCGACGAGCCGGCGCAGCTCCCCGACCACCTCGCCGTGGCGCCCCGAAGCCAGTTCCTGCTCGTACAGCTCTTCCAGCGCGACGAGCCGGCGTTCGGTCAGCGCCGGGCCTTCGTGCGCGGCGAGCGTCTCGCTGACCCCGCCGAGCGGGGTGCCGTCCCACAGCGCCAGCGCGGCCCGCAGGTGCCGGACGGCGTCGGCCCCGGACGTGGCCCGGGCCTGGGCGACCTCGTCGTCGAACACGTCCAGGTCCCGGTCACCGGGGGCGACCTCGATCACGTAGCCGGGCGCGCGCCGGACGATGACGTCGCGGCCGAGGAGCTTCCGCAGCTCCGAGATGTGCACCTGCAGCCGCCCGCGCACGCTCGGCGGCGCGTCCTCGCCCCAGGTGAGATCGATGAGCCGGTCTTCGCTGACCACGCGGTTGGCGTTCAGCAGGAGCGCGGCCAGCACGGACGTCTGTTTCCGGCCACCGGGCCGGACGGCGCCCGCGTCGCCGAGGACCGTGACCGGTCCGAGCAGGCGGTAGCGCACGTGGAGCCCCCAGAAGGCCGACCGAAGCGGAACGGAAGTGCCGTGTCCGACCCTATCCCCGGCCGAGGAGGAAAGGGGGCCGCGGGTGGACACCGACGACGCTGAGCGCCTGCTGTTCGTCTGCTTCCCGGACGCGGGGGAGGCAGCCGGCCGGTACCGGGCTTGGCGCGATCCGCGGATCTCGGTGCGGGTCGTCGAGCTGCCCGGGCGCGGCGAGCGCCGCGACGAGCACCCGTACCGGGACATGTGGCTGCTCGTGGAGTCCCTCGCGGCGGAACTGGCGGGGGTGCTGGCCCGCCCGCACGTGCTCTTCGGCGCGGGGCTGGGCGCGCTGGTGGCCTACCGGCTGGCGCAGCGGCGGGTGGCCGCGGGACTGGGGGTCCCGCGGGCACTCGTCGTGGCGCACCAGGCGCCGCCGGACCGGGCCGCGCGGGCCGTGCCGGAGCAGGCGGCCCGCGCGGACGTCAGCTTGCTCACCAGCGACGCGCACGTGCCCGTGGCGCCGCCGCTGCCGTGCCCGATCCGGGGGATCGGCGAGCCGCAGGTGATGACGGGGTGGGGCGAGCACACGAACGCGGGGTTCGTGCTCGCCCCGGCCCGGGAGCGGGACAGCGGCGCGCTGCTGCGCGACGCCGTCCTGCGCGCGGGCTACTTGGTGTCGGCGCTGGCCGTGCCGGGCTTGGGCGAGTCACCGATGTAGGGACCGACGCCGATGGACGGGCCGGGCTGGGGTGGCGTCTCGGCCGCCTGGGCGGCGGGCGCGAGGACGAGGACGGCCAGGAAGGCCGTGCCGATGACGGCCTGGAACACACGGGCTTTCATGGTTCGACTCCTCAGGTTCGGATTGCGGCCGATGCTGCCCGAGCCGGCTTCCATATCGCTTCCCTTCGCCGCCAGTGGTCATCCGGTCACCGACCGTCCCTTGTGGAGGGATTCCGCCGGCTGACACTATCGATCGTCATGGGGAGTGACGACGCGAACACGATTCTTCGCATGGCGAGCCTGGCAACTCCGATGGCGGTGCGGGTGGCGGTGACGCTGGGGCTGCCCGACCGCCTCCGCGGACCGGGCGCCGGCGCGGCGGAACTCGCGGCCGACCTCGGCGTCGCGCCGGTGCCGCTCGGCCTGCTGCTGGGGCACCTGACGACGTTGGGCTTCTTCGAGCGCACGGCCACCGGCTACCGGACCACGTCGTACGGCGAGCACCTCTGCGGCGACACGCTGACGAGTGTCCTGCTGAACCTGGACACCGCGGGCGGGCGCGCCGAGCTGGCGTTCGTCGAGCTCCTGCACAGCGTCACCACCGGGGAGGCGGGCTACGACCGCCGGTACGGGCGGGACTTCTGGGCCGACCTCGCCGCGCACCCGCCCCTGCGGGAGTCGTTCGACCGCCAGATGGCGCACCGGCTGCGCGCCGAGGTCCCGCAGCTCGCGACCGGCTTCGACTGGGGGCGGTTCGCGACGGTCGTCGACGTCGGGGGCGGTCCGGGCACCCTGCTGGCCGCGATCCTGGCGGCCCACCCCGGGACGCGGGGCCGGCTGGTCGACCTCGACGTCGCGGCGGCCGGTGCGACGTTCGCCGCGCACGGGCTCGAGGACCGGGCTTCGGCGGTCGCCGGCAGCTTCTTCGACCCGCTCCCGGCCGGGGCGGACGCCTACCTGCTGTGCGACATCCTGCACGACTGGGACGACGAGCGGGCCGGCCGCATCCTGGCCCGCTGCGTCGAGGCGGCGCGCCCGGCCGGGCGGATCCTGGTCGTCGAGGCGGTCGGCGGGCGGCGGGCCGCGACGGACATGGATCTCGCGATGCTCGTCATCTTCGGCGGCCGGGAGCGCCACGTCTCCGAGTTCCGCGCGCTCGCCGCTGCTCACGGACTGGAACTCGACGCCGTGACCGACGTGAGCGGAGGTCGGTCGTTGCTGGAGTTCCACATTACATAAGCGCTGTTATAGTTTGCCGGTGTCTTTGACCAGTGCCTTCGTCGACCTGACCCCGCTTCGCGTGTCGTCTGCCTTCAGGCGGCTCTGGGTCGGCCGGGTCTTCTCCGGCTTCGGGGCGCAGATGACGCTCGTCGCCGTGATGTTCCAGGTCTGGGAGCAGACCCGGAGCACGATCTGGACCGGTGCCGTCGGGCTCGCCCAGGCCCTGCCGCTGGTCGTGTTCGGGCTGTTCGCCGGGTCGCTGGTGGACCGCGTCGACCGGCGGAAGTTCGCGCTGGTCACCACCGCGGGGCAGGCCGCCTGCTCGGTTCTGCTGGCGGTGCAGGGGTTTCTCGGTGACGTGCCGGTCCTGGCCGTGCTGGGGCTGGTGGCGGTGCAGTCCTGCTTCGTGGCGGGCGGCGGCCCGGCGGCGCGCACGTTCATCCCGCGGCTGCTGGCGCCGGAGCAGCTCCCGGCCGGGCTGGCGCTGAACCGGATCGCGTTCCAGGGCGCGATGCTGCTCGGCCCGGCGCTGGCCGGGCTGCTGCTGGGCCGGTTCGGCGTGGGCGGCTGTTACCTGGTCGACGCGCTGACGTTCGGGATGGCGTTCTACGGCGTCGTCGGCCTCCCGGCGATGCGCCCTTCCGGCGAACCGTCGCGGCCGGGGCTGCGCGGGGTGCTGGACGGGCTGGCGTTCCTGGTGCGCACACCGGTGGTCCGCGGAGCGCTGCTGACCGACCTGGCGGCGACGGTCCTGTCGATGCCGATCAGCCTGTTCCCGCTGGTGAACGCGGAGAGGTTCGCCGGCGACCCGCGGACGCTGGGGCTGTTCCTGTCGGCGATCGCGGTGGGCGGGGTGGCGGCATCGGTGTTTTCCGGGACGTTCACGCGGCTGCCCCGCCCGGGCGTGGTGATGCTCGCCGGGTCGGCGGTGTGGGGCGGGGCGCTGGTGGTGTTCGGGCTGGCGCCGGACCCGTGGGTGGGGCTGGGGTGCCTGGCCCTGGCGGGCGCGGCCGACACGGTTTCGGTGGTGTCGCGCGGAGCGCTGGTGCAGCTGAACACACCGGACGCGTTGCTCGGCCGGGTCGCGGCGGCGGAGCAGATCGTCGGCCAGGCCGGGCCCGACCTCGGCAACCTGCGGGGCGGGCTGGTGGCGGGGGTGACGTCGGGTGCGGCGGCGCTGGTGAGTGGCGGGGTGCTGTGCGTGGCGGCGGTGGCGCTGGTCGGGGCGGCGACGCCGGGCCTGCGTCGCTTCGCAACTCCGGCCAAGGCCGCTGCGGAGTAGCGGACGAGGACTCTGGCCTGGGCCGAGGTCCCGGCCCAGGCCAGAGTCCGAGCGTGCCGGCCGCTCGGCGAAGCCGCCGGGTCGGTCGGGCCCAATGTGGCGTTGGTTGCGTCTGACGCACCCAATGTGGCGTTCGGTGCGTCCCACGCACCCAACGCCACATTGGGGCGCTCGAGGCCGGACTTGGAGCCACCCGGAGTTCCGCGCGGACGTAGGGCGAGTCCGGGACCGGGGCCGCTGCACAGCCGGACCCGAAGTGTGCACCCCTGGGCATCGCGTGGACTTCCGTCCGGCCGCTCCGGAAGGTAGTTCTTTCCTGACAACGACGGCAACGAACTTCGTCCGTCCGGAAAGGACCGAAATGATCAAGCGAACATTCACGGCCGCGCTCCTCGCCGCCGTCGCCGCGGTGGGGCTAAGCGCCGCCCCCGCCGGGGCTACCGTCCAAAGTGGAAGCGGCACTATCAACGACCCCTGGGTGCCGACCCGTGCCGCGCACATCACCTGTCAGACCGCCACCCTCTTCGGCAACTACACCGCCGGCCAAGGCCACTCCGACCCGATCGCGACGCTCGTCCAGGGCAACTACATCGGCGTCCGCTACATCACCTCCGACCACAACTCGGCCGACGTCTTCTGGCACGGCACGAGCAAATGGGGCTTCGTCCTCCGCGACTGCTTCACCCTGAACTGAAAGGGAACCGATGAAACGCGCCCTCTTGATCGCGGTACTCACCGCGGCCGCGGTGAGTACCGCGGCTCCCGTCGCCTCGGCCGGTACCGTGCACGAAATCTGTGCCCAGGACCTCTACGTCCGGACGCAGCCGGCCGGTGTCATCGTCGGCACCCTCTACCGGGGCGACCACTTCGAGCTGTCGCGGTACTCGCCCAGCGGTGACTGGGCCGAGGGTTACGCCATGGGCCACGTCAACCAGCGCGGCTGGATCCAGGCCGGCTGGTTCTGCTGACCTTCAAGGGAGTTTGAGCGACAGCACGTCCGGCACCGTGACCAGGCTGCCGTAGAGGTTCGCGTTCCCGCCGATGGCGAGGACCCGGTGCGCCGAGGTGGCCGCGCAGACCAGCGACGCCCGGCCGTGGGGGAGCACCGTGCCCAGCAGCACCCATTCCCCCGTGCGGACGTCGAGGACCTCGCTCGTGCGGTCCCGCGCGGTCGGGTCCTCGATCGGCGCGGGACCGCCGCCGACCACCACGATCCGGTCGCCTGCCCGCACCGCGCCGGGCGCGCCCCGCCGTTTGCGCATCGGCGCGACCGACTCCCAGCGGTCGGTGTCCGGGTCGTACCGCTCCACCGAGTCGAGCGCGTTCTGGTGCCGGCTCGGCAAACCGCCGAGCGCGTAGAGGTGCCCCCCGGCCGCGATGAGCCGGAACCGGGCCCGCGGGGTGAGCATCGGGGCCACCGGCGTCCAGTGCCGCGTGGCCGGGTCGAACCCGAGCACCGCGTCCGTGGCGTGCTCGCCGGGATCGCCGTCGCCGACGAAACCGCCTGCCACGTAGAGCTTTCCGCCCAGACCGGCCGCCGACGCCGCACCGAGTGGCACGGGCAGGGGCGGGCTCGGCCGCCACTCGTCGGCCGCCGGGTTGTACACCTCGACGACGTCGGTCGTGCGGCCGTCCGGGGTGATGCCGGCGGCGGCGTAGACCAGCCCGCCGACGACGCCGGCCGCGTGGTTGCCGCGCGGGGTGGGCATCGGGCTGACGTAGCGCCAGGCGCCGCCGCCGGTGACCTTGCGCGTCTCCACCGAGCCGAAGCCCACGTTCCCGTCCGTCCCGCCGAACACGAAGACGTCGTCGCCGACGGTCGCCACCTCGTGGGCGAACCTCGGCGACAGCATCGGCGGCCGGTACCTCCACGACACGTTCATCGGCGCCCCCTCCCATTCCGCCCGCCAGTGTCTCCGAAGACGATCTGTTTGTTACGGCTCCGGCCGGAATCGGTTTTTCGCTGACCGGCCACCCGCCGGCGATGCCTTTCCCGATGGGTCATCCGCTGTAGTGCGCTCGGCTGGTTGGCGGACATCGATCACGCTCTGTGCCGGTTTCTCGTGGGTTTGTTTCCCCTGGTGAGCACCGGTCAGTCAGTGGATTACCCGTTTGAACGGCGTTCAGGCTTTCCCGAATCGATATTTGCGGACCCGGAAAACGTCATCTACAGTCCGGCGATCACGGCTGATACGGCCGGATTTCCGTGATCGAAAAGATTCCTTTCCGAGGAGTGGTATGCCCCAACGCGCCTCGACCCGCCGGTTCGCCGTGCTCGCCCTCGTCCTCGCGCTGGTGAGCGCGTGCAGCCAGCGAGGCGGGTCCGGCAGTCCCGGCGCCGTCGAAAAGCCGGCGATCCGCGTCGCGATCTTCTCCGCCGTCGACCTCGCCACCTTCTGGCTGGCGCAGGAAGGCGGCTACTTCAAGGCCGAAGGTCTCGACGTGCAGGCCGACACCGGGGCCAGCGGCCAGGAGGCGCTGACCCGGATGACGAACGGCCAGGACGACCTCGCGCTGTCCACCTACACCCTGTTCTTCCTGGCGAAGAACAACGGCACGGACGTGAAGCTGATCGCGGACGCCACCTCGGCGAGCCCGCGCAGCAACGAGCTGGTCACCGTGCCGAACTCGCCGGTCAAGACGGTGGAGAACCTGGACGGCAAGCGGATCGCCATCAGCTCGAAGAACGCCGCCTCGGACGTGCTGACCCGGTCGGTGATGCGGGACCACGGAGTCGGCTTCGACAAGGTGCAGTGGGTGCCGATGCCGTTGCCGGAGATGGCGGCCGCGCTGGCGCAGGGCCGTGTCGACGCCGCCTACCAGCCGGAACCGTTCCTCACGCAGGCGGCCAAGGTCGCCGGCGCGTACCCGGTCGTCGACGCCGCGAGCGGCAGCACGCAGGCCTTCCCGCTCACCGGCTTCGGCGCGACGGCGAAGTGGGTCGAGGCCCATCCGAAGACGATGCTCGCGTTCCAGCGCGCGATGCTCAACGCCACGCGCGCCGCGGTCGACCGCGCGCGGATCGAGCCGCTCGTCGTCCGCAACGCCAAAGTGGACCAGGACATCGCGAGCCTGATGGTGATGCCCGCGTTCGGGTCCACCCTGGACGCCCGCCGCATCCAGCGGGTGCCGGACCTGTTGCAGCAGCTGGGCGTCGTCCAGACGAAGCTCGACGCCTCGTCGATGATCGCGCCGCAGGCCAGTACCGGCTGACCGGAGCCGGGCGGGAAGGGCGGGTGCGCTGAAGAGCGCGCCCGCCCTTCTTGCGTCGTAAGGACTTCTCCCGGCACGCGGCTATCGCGAAATTCACGGACCGCCCGCGTTCATCCGGTTTCTGTCGGTTCGCACCTTGACACGACCGGCGCCGCGCCCCACCCTCTTCATACCGACCGCGCGGTACGGCCTGGTCCACATAGTGGGACAGGAGAGACGGGAGAGTCGACGATGACACTTCTTGGTGAGGCTCTGCCCAGCGAGGACGTGCCCGGCGAGGACTTGCTGGTGGTCGACGGCCTCACCGTGCGGTTCGGCGGGCTCACCGCGTTGCACGACGTCCGGCTGAGCGTGGATCCCGGCACCGTCGTCGGGGTCATCGGGCCGAACGGCGCCGGGAAGACCACGCTGTTCAACGTCGTCTGCGGCTTCGTCCGGCCCCAGTCCGGCCGCGTGCTGTGGCGCGGCGAACCGCTCGTGCGGCACCGCCCCGAACACCTCGCCGGCCTCGGGATCGTCCGCACCCTGCAGGGCCTCGGCCTGTTCGCCGGGCTGACCGTGCTCGAGAACGTGATGGCCGGGGCGGGCCGCCACTCGAAGGCCGGCGTGCTCCCCGCGCTCGTCGGCGCCGGACGCTCGGCGCGCGACGAGTCCGACCTCGCGCACCGGGCGCGCCAGACGCTCGGCGAGCTCGGGATCGCCGACCTCGCCGACCGGCTGCCCGGCGTTCTGCCCTACGGCGTGCGAAAACGCGTCGCCCTCGCCCGGGCGCTGGTGGCCGAGCCCGACCTGCTGCTGCTCGACGAACCGGCGAGCGGGCTCTCGGCCGCCGAGCTCGCCGAGCTCTCGACGTTGATCCTGTCGCTGCGGCGGCACATGGCGGTCGTGCTCGTCGAGCACCACATGGACCTCGTCATGCAGGTCTGCGACCGCGTCGTGGTGCTCAACTTCGGCGAGGTGATCGCGGCGGGCACGCCGGCCGAGATCCAGGCCGACCCCCGCGTGACCGAGGCTTACCTCGGCGACCCCGCCGAGGAGGCGCCCGGTGCTTGAGATCGACGAGCTTTCCGTGGCCTACGGCGCCGTCCGCGCGCTCGACGGCGTCGGCCTGGAGGTCGAGCGCGGCGGGATCACCGCCGTGCTCGGCGCGAACGGCGCCGGCAAGACGACGCTGCTGCGCACGATCAGCGGCCTGCAGCCCGCCCGCGGCGGCCGGATCACCTGGGACGGCAAGGAACTCACCGGCCTGGCGCCCGACCGCATCGCCCGCGGCGGGGTCGCGCACGTGCCCGAAGGCGGCGGCGTGATCACCGAGCTGACCGTCGACGAGAACCTCCGGCTGGGCGCGCTCTGGCGCCGCGACCGCGCCGACCGCGAGGCCGCGCGCAAGGAGATGTACGAGCTCTTCCCGCCGCTGGAAGAACGTTCGGCGAAACCCGCGTCGACGCTCTCCGGCGGCGAGCGGCAGATGCTCGCCATCGGCCGCGCCCTGATGAGCCGGCCGGAACTGCTGCTGCTCGACGAGCCGTCGCTGGGCCTCGCGCCGCTGATCACCGCCCGGATCATGGGGATCCTGCGTGACCTGCGGGCCTCGACCGGGCTCACCGTCGTGCTCGTCGAGCAGAACGCGCACTCCGCGCTGTCCATCGCCGACCGCGGCTACGTCCTGGCACTGGGCCGGGTCGTCGCCGTCGACACCGCCGCGGAGCTGCTGGCCGACGACGGCCTCCGCCACGCCTACCTCGGTTTCTGAGCAACCACCAGGGAGAGAACGGTCCGGTATGCAGGAATTCCTCGACCTGACCCTCGGCGGGATCTCCGCCGGCGCGGTCTACGCGGCGCTCGGGCTCGCGCTGGTCATCATCTACCGGGCCACCCGGGTGGTGAACTTCGCCCAGCCCGCCCTCGCCCTGATCTCGACTTACCTCGCGTACTCGGTGACGAAGGCGACGGGCAGCTACTGGCTCGGCTTCGCCGTCGCGATCGTGGCCGGGACCCTGCTGGGGGTCGCCACCGAGCGGCTGCTGATCCGGCCGCTGCGGCACCGCTCCGAACTGAGCTCGATCATCGTCACCCTCGGCTTGCTCCTGGTCCTGCAGGCGATCGCGGGCATGATCTGGTCCAACGAGCCGCTGGCGTTCCCGTACGCCTTCGACTTCGTCGGCCGGTTCTCCACCAACGACCTGTTCGTGGTGCTCGTGGTGCTCCTGATCGCCGCGCTCGTGCTGGTGGTGTTCAAGTACACGCCGCTGGGCCTGCGGATGCGGGCGGCCGCGTTCGCCCCGGAGGTGGCGCGCACGCTCGGCGTGCGGGTCGGGCTGATGCTCACCATCGGCTGGGGCCTCGCGGCGGCGGTCGGTTCGCTGGCCGGGCTGCTCGCCACCCCGCCGTTCCTCTTCCCGAACGTGCTCGACGGCGTCTTCGTCTACGCCCTTACCGCGGCGGTGCTCGGCGGCCTGGACAACCCGCTGGGCACCATCGCCGGCGGGTTCGTCCTCGGCGTCGGACTGTCCTACGTGTCCGGGTACCTGGGGCCGGAGATGGTGACGATCGCCGCGCTGGCGATCCTCGTCGTCGTGCTGATCGTGCGTCCCAGCGGGTTGTTCGGCCGCGCGAAGGTGAGGCGGGTATGACCGTGCGCACGAGTGTTCCGGAAACCGCTGTGGCGACGGCGAAGAAGAAGCGGGTGCTGCCGCCCCTGCTCCGCCACGTCCTGTTCGCGCTGGCCGCGTTCGCCGTGGTCGTGGTGCTGACGCTGGTCACCGACGAGTTCACCAACCTGCGGATCGCGACGATCGGCTACTACCTGATCGCGGTCGCCGGGCTGAGCCTGCTCACCGGCCTCACCGGGCAGGTTTCGCTGGGCCACGGCGCGTTCATGTTCATCGGCGCGTACACGGTCGCGCTGCTGGTGCGCCGGGTGCCGGCGTTCCCGCTGTGGGCCGACCTGCTGCTCGCCTCGGCCGCCGGCGGGCTCGCGGGGCTGCTGGCCGGAGCCGCCGCGGCCCGGCTGCGGGGGCCGTACCTCGCCGGGGCGACGCTCGCGCTGGCCGTCGGCCTGCCCGCGCTGACCCGCCGGTTCCAGGACTTCCTGGGCGGCAGCAACGGGCTCAGCTTCACCGTCCACAGCAGACCGTCCGGGGTCGCCGTTCCCGAACTGCGCTGGCAGACCTGGATCGTCTGGCTCAGCGTGCTCATCGCCCTGGTGCTGGTGGTCAACGTCGTGCGCGGCCGGCTCGGGCGCGACTTCCGCGCCGTGCGCGACGACGAGGTCGCCGCGTCGCTGAGCGGGATCGCCGTCGGGCGCACGAAGATCCTCGCCTTCCTCATCAGCGCGGTCTGCGGCGGCCTGGCCGGTGGCCTGCAGGCGTTCCTGCTCGGCACCGCCGCACCCGGCTCGTTCACGCCGGCGCTGTCGCTGAGCCTGCTGGCGGCCGTGGTGCTGGGCGGGCTGGGTTCCCTCTGGGGCGCACTGTGGGGCGCGGTCGCGCTCGTGTACTTCCAGGCCTGGTCCGAGGACCTCGCCGACGTCCTGCACCTGAACACCGACGTGGCCAACAACCTCCCGCTCGCGGTGTACGGCGTGATCCTCATCGTCGTCGTGCTCGCCTTCCCGCGCGGCATCCAGGGCGGCTTCCAGCGGCTGCGTGGACTTCTCCGTCGACCCGCCGAAAAGAAGGAGAACAATGAGAAGCACTAGAACCGGCGCGGGCTTCCTCGCCCTGGCCTTGGCGCTGACCGCGTGCGGAGGTGCGGGGGAGAGCGACGGCGGCGGTCAGCAGGCCGCCGACTCGGCCGTCGGCGTCACCAAGGACACCGTCGTCATCGGCAGCCACCAGCCGCTCACCGGCCCGGCCGCGCCCGGGTACAGCAAGATCTCCGTCGGCGCCCGCGCGGTGTACCAGGCCATCAACGACGGCGGCGGGATCAACGGCCGCAAGATCGACTACAAGGTCGAGGACGACGGCTACAACCCGACGAAGACCGTCGAGGTCGTGAAGAAGCTCGTCCTGCAGGACAAGGTGTTCGCGATCGTCGGCGGGCTGGGCACGCCGACGCACTCGAAGGTCGTCGACTACCTGAACTCCGAAGGCGTGCCGGACCTGCTGGTGTCTTCGGGCGCGCTGGCGTGGGACAACCCCCAGAAGGCGCCGATGACCTTCGGCTACCAGCTGGACTACGCCCGTGAGGGCAAGGTCCAGGGCAAGTACATCAAGGACACCTTCGCCGGCAAGAAGGTCGGGTACTTCACGCAGAACGACGACGTCGGCCGCGACACCCAGGCCGGGCTCGACCAGTTCATCAAGGACCAGACCGTCGCGCGGCAGGGCTACGACAGCGCCAACACCGACGTCACGCCGCAGCTGTCCGCGCTCAAGGCCGCGGGCGCCGAGGTCGTCGTCTGCGAGTGCATCCCGGCGTTCACCGCGCTGTCGATCCTGGCCGCGGCGAAGATCGGGTACAAGCCGCAGTTCGTCGTCAGCAGCATCGGCGCGGACCCGGCGACGCTGTCCGGGCTGCTGCAGGACTTCGCCAAGCGCGGCGGGGCGAGCGTGTCGAGCGGCCAGCTGCTCAACGGGCTGATCGGCACCGGCTACCTGCCCGACGTCGCGCAGACGTCCGACCCGTGGGTCGCCTACTTCAAGGGCATCCACGACAAGTACATCCCGAAGGAGCCGCTCACCAACACGCTGTTCTACGGGATGGTGCAGGCGTACACGTTCGGCCAGGCGCTGAAGGCCGCCGGGCCGGACCCGACGCGGCAGAAGATCGTCGATGCCATGAGCTCCGGCGCCCTCAAGGGACCGGGCCTGACGCCGTTCGGGTTCTCGAAGGACTCGCACTCCGGGTACACCGGCGCGTACGTGTTCAAGATCAACCCGGACACCACGACGACGGTGATCCAGCAACCGGCCGTCACCGACCGGGGCACCGGGGCCATCACGCCGTACAGCGGCGAACGCGTCACCCCTGACCAGGTGAACCTGCTGGGGAAGTGAGGACGTGGGCCGGTCCGCGGCGCCGCGCGGGCCGGTCCACCCGCTCATCTAGGGTGGCGACATGGTGGTCAGGGACAGGGTCATGCGGGCAGCTGTGCGCCTGTTCGCCGAGAAGGGGTTCGAGGCCACGACGGTCCGGGAGATCGTCGAAGAGGCCGGCGTCACCAAAGGTGGGCTGTATCACTACTTCGAGTCCAAGGACGACCTGCTCCTGGAGATCTACACCGCGATGCTGCGGATGCAGGCCCAGCGGATGCGGACCATCGCCGAGTCGGACCTGCCCCTGCCGGAACGGCTGCACGCCATCATCGCCGACGTCGTCACGACCAGCATCGCGGACCTCGACGCGGCGACGGTGTTCTTCCAGTCCTTCCCGTTGCTGGAGAAGCCCAAGCAGATCCAGGTGCGGGCCGAACGCCGCCGCTACCACGAGCGCGTGCGAGCCCTGGTCGAAGAGGGCCAGCGCGCCGGGATCTTCCGCGGCGACGTCCCCGCCGACCTGGTGATCAACTACCACTACGGCGCGATCCACCGGCTCCACATGTGGTACCACGCCGAGGGTGAGCTGTCCGGGGAGCAGGTCGGGGAGCACTTCGCGAACCTGATGCTGCGGAGCCTCCGTCCTTAGTGGACGCGCCGGCTTTCGGTTTGAATGCAGTGAATGACTCATTCCTGGCGTCCGGCGCCAGGAATGAGTCATTCACTGCATCGGAGGCGACCTGCGTTAGACTTTGGATCATGGCGAGCCCCGAAGCGTCCAGGGCCGGGCTGTCGGTCTTCCCGGCAGCCCGGTAACTTCCGCTTCCCCGGGCCCCCGGGTGACCACGAATCGTCCGCCGATTCCGTGATCCCTGGAGCTTCGCGTGTCCCTGTACTTCCTCGCCCTGGGCGTGTTCGCCATGGGTACGTCCGAATTCATGCTCGCCGGGCTCGTGCCCGGCATCGCCGGCGCGCTCGACGTCTCGCTCGCGCAAGCCGGCTACCTGACCTCCGCCTTCGCCGCCGGGATGGTCGCCGGGGCTCCGCTGATGGCCGCCCTCGCGCGGACCTGGCGACCTCGGACCGCCCTGGTGAGCTTCCTGGCCCTCTTCGTCGTCGTGCACGTAGTCGGCGGGCTGACGACGTCCTTCGCCGTCCTGCTCGGGACGCGGGTGGTCGCCGCCGTCGCCGACGCCGGTTTCCTCGCCGTCGCCCTGACCGTCGAACGTGAAGGCCGCGCTGTCGCCGTTCTCCTCGGTGGAACGACCTTGGCGTGCGTCGCCGGCATCCCCGGTGGGGCACTGCTTGACGCCGCCTTCGGCTGGCGCTCGGCCTTCTGGACCGTCGCCGCGCTGTGCCTGCCCGCCCTCTTCGGGGTGGCGCGCATCGCCGACACCCCGGCCGGTGGCGAGGCCGACCTGCGGGGCGAACTCCGGGAACTTCGCCGGCTGCCCCGCGTTCTCCTGCTCGGCGCGCTCGTCAACGCGGCCACCTTCGGCGTCTTCGCCTCCCTGGCGCCGGTCGCAGGCAGCGCCGCGCCGGTCGTGCTCGCCGCCTTCGGCCTCGGGTGCTTCGCCGGCGTCACGGCGGCCGGGCGGCTCGCCGACCGGTGGCCCGGTCGCGTCATCGCGATCGGCGGCTCACTGCTGCTCGGGGGCTGGATCGTGCTGGCCCTGGTCCCCACGGCACTCGTAGCCCTCGCCTTCACGCAGGGTGCGTTGTCCTTCGCGGTCGGCGGCACGGTGATCACCCGGATCCTGCGCCTGGCCACCGGCGCGCCCACGATGGCGGGCTCCTACGCGACGGCCGCGCTCAACATCGGGGCGACGGCGGGCCCGGTGCTCGCGGGAGCGGCGAACCCGTTCTGGGTGGCCGCGGCGCTGGTGGCGGCCGCTATCGCCGTCGCCGGACGTAGTGGGCGACCAGCAGGACGAGCGCGATCGTCGCGATCGCACCGGCGGTGATCCGGAAGGGGTCGGCCAGTCCGGTGAAGGAGCCGACCGCGTTGACCGCGGCGGCGACCAGCAGGACCGGCCAGAGGACGAGGGGCGCCGCGGTGCGGGCGGGAACATCGGTGTTGGTCATGACACGAACGCTAGAGCCGGCCGAGGCGGGAAACGATGCCGTGCGCACCCGGATCCGGGGTGGTGCCTGCGCTACCCCGCGTCCCGGCCCAGGTAGGCGAGCACCGCCAGCACCCGGCGGTGCCCGCCGCCTTCGTCCGACGGCAGGCCGAGCTTCGCGAAGATGTTGCGGATGTGCTTGAGCACCGCGCCGTCGCTGACGACGAGCAGTTCGGCGATCGTGCTGTTGTTGTAGCCCTCGGCCATCAGCGCCAGCACCTCACGCTCGCGCGCGGTCAACGCGTCCAGGGGGTCCGCCGCCCGCCGGCGCGCCATCAGCTGGCCGATGACCTCCGGGTCCATCGCCGTGCCGCCCTTCGCGACCCGCTCGAGCGCGTCGAGGAACCGCTCGACCTTGCCGACGCGCTCCTTGAGCAGGTAGCCGACCGCGCCGACGCCGTCGGCGAGCAGCTCGACCGCGTAGCTCGTCTCCACGTGGGCGGAAAGCACCAGCACCGGCAGGCCCGGGTGGATCTCACGGGCGCGGACGGCGGCGCGCAGGCCCTCGTCGCGGTGGGTCGGCGGCATCCGGACGTCCATCACGACGGCGTCCGGCCGGTCGTCGGCGACGAAGGTGAGGAAGTCCTCGGCGTTGTCGAACGTGGCGGCCACCTCGATGCCCGCCGTCTTCAACAGCAGCGAGAGGCCTTCGCGCAGCAAAGCGTCGTCCTCGGCGATCACGACCCGCATGGCAGCTCCACTCGCAGCACGGTCGGCCCACCGGGTGGGCTGGTCAGGGTGAGGGTTCCGTCGAAGGCTTCGGCGCGGCGCCGGATGCCGGCGAGCCCGCTGCCGCGCCTTTCGTCGGCACCGCCGCGGCCGTCGTCGCGGATCACCAGGGTCAGCAGGGAAGGCGTGCCACCCAGCTTGATGTCCACAGCGGACGCGTCGGCGTGCTTGGTGACGTTGGCCAGCACCTCGGCGACGACGAAGTACGCGGCGGCCTCGACGGCGGCCGGCCGGCCGGTTTCGTACTCGACGGTGACCGCCGTCGGCACCGGGGTGCGCTCGGCGAGCGCGCGCACCGCCCCGGCGAGACCGCGTTCGCTCAGCAGCGGCGGGTAGATGCTCCGCACGACCGTCCGCAGCTCGGCGAGCGCGTCGGTCGCGGTGTCCTGCGCCTTGACCAGCAGGTCGCGCACCGTCTCCGGGTCGCGGTCGTAGAGCTGGCCGGCGATGCCCAGCTGCAGGACGACCGCGGCGATCCGCGCCTGGGTGCCGTCGTGCAGGTCACGCTCGATGCGGCGCAGCTCGGCGCCGTGCGCCTCCAGCGCGGCCGCCCGCGTCGCGGTCAGTTCGGCGACCCGGTCGGCCAGGACGACACCGGGCGCCGGCCGGAGCAGTTTCCGCGCGGTGCGGGCCTGCCAGCGCGCGGCGCGGGGCAGCAGGAGCGTCGCCGCGGCCATCGCGACGGCGATCAGGAAGTCGAGCCCCGCCCGCGGCCACGAGTTGACCACGATGCCGAGGGAGCCTTCGATCCCGCCGGGCACCGCCGGCCAGATGATCACCGTGACGACCTGCTGGACCGCGCCGACCGGCAGGCCGATCGCCAGGCTGCCGAGCACCAGGCCGGTCGCGGCGTGGATGGCGAGCCACGCGAGGTCACGGCGGGTCGCCGGGTCCTTCAGCGGCGAGCCGTCCCGGTACGGCTCGGGGATGGCCTCGCCGAGCCGGCGCGCGGCCCGGCGGCGGTCGACCCCGACCGGCCACCGCGCCAGCTTGATCGCCGGCGCGAGCGACGGGATGCCCACGCCGACCGGGCACAGCAGCAGCACGGCCAAGAGGCCCACGAGGGCGAAGATCGACAACAGCGACGTGCCGGCGCCGACCACGAGGTAACGAGCCGCCGACCAGCACTCGCGCAGGCGGGTCGTCACCCCGACAGTGTCCCACCCCACCGCCGTGGTGGTGCTGGCGCTACCCCGGATCCACCCCCGCACAGGATCGAAGTCCCGCCCCGGCCGCCCTAGTTTTCGTGGGGACAGAACAAAGGGGATCACCGATGACGACAGCGAACGCGCTGGAACTGGCCGGGGTGCGCAAGGTGTACGGCTCCGGCGACGGCGCCGTCACCGCGCTGGACGGCGTGACGGCGAACGTGCCGCGGGGGACGTTCACCGCCGTGATGGGCCCGTCGGGCTCGGGCAAGAGCACCTTCCTGCACTGCGCGGCCGGCCTGGACCGGCCGACCTCGGGGAAGGTGCTGCTCGGCGGCACCGAGATCGGGCGGCTGAAGGAGAACGAGCTGACCCGGCTGCGGCGGACCCGCGTCGGGTTCGTCTTCCAGGCCTACAACCTCATGCCGTCGCTGAACGTGCTGCAGAACATCACGCTGCCCCTTCGGCTCGCCGGCACCAAGCCGGACCCGCAGTGGCTGCGTGAAATCGTCGAAGGCGTTGGGATGGCGAAGCGGCTGGAGCACCGCCCGGCGGAGCTGTCCGGCGGGCAGCAGCAGCGCGTCGCGATCGCCCGGGCGCTCATCGCCCGGCCCGACGTCGTGCTGGCCGACGAGCCGACCGGCGCCCTCGACACCCGCACCGCGCGGCAGGTGCTCGACCTGCTCCGCGCCGTCGTCGACGGCATGGGACAGACCGTGCTGATGGTGACCCACGACCCGGTCGCCGCCTCGGCCGCGCACGGCGTGCTCTTCCTCGCCGACGGCCGGCTGGCCGGGCACCTCCCGCACCCCACCCCCGAGCGGGTGGCGGAGCGGATGACGCACCTCGGGGAGTGGTGACCGTGCTGTCCCTCGCCTGGCAGACGATCCGGACGCGGCTCGGCGGGTTCGCCGGCGCGTTCATCGCGATCCTGTGCGGCACCGCCCTGGTGGCGGGCTGCGGGGTCCTCATGGAGTCCGGCCTGCGCGCCGGCGTCCCCACCCAGCGCTACGCCGCCGCGGCCGTCGTCGTCGGCGGGGCCCAGAGCGTGCACCCGCCCGGAGCCGACGCGCTGACGCTGGAGCAGGTCGGCGAGCAGCCGTCGGTCCCGGCGGCCCTGGCCGGCCGGATCGCTTCGGTGCCCGGCGTCCGGACGGCGGTCGCGGAGCAGAGCTTCCCGGCGCAGGTCGTGACGGCGTCCGGCGAAGTGCTCGGCGGGCCGCAGTCCCTGGGCCACAACTGGGACGCGGCCGTGCTGGCGCCGTTCACGCTCCGCGCGGGTGCGGCGCCCGCGGCCCCCGGCGACGTCGTCCTGGACGCCGACCTGGCCCAGCGCGCCGGTGTCGGTGTCGGCGGGCAGGTGCGGATCGCGACCCGGTCGGTGCCGATGACGTTCCGGGTCAGCGGCGTCGTCAACAGCCTGTCACGCCAGTCGGCGCTGTTCTTCACGCCGCAGCGGGCCGCGGAGCTGACCGCGCAGCCCGGCCAGGCGCACGCGATCGGTGTCCTGGCCGACCCGGGCGTGCCGCCGGAGACGCTCGCCGAGCGGATCGGCGCGGTCGCGGACGGCGCCGAGGTCACCACCGGCATCGAGCGCAGCACGATCGAGTTCCTCGACGTCAGCCAGACGCGGATGCTGCTGCTGGCCGTCGCCGGCTCGTTCGGCGGGTTCGCCCTGCTCGTGGCCGTGTTCGTGGTGGCGAGCACGCTCGCCCTGACGATCAACCGGCGGCGCCGGGAGTTCGCGTTGCTGCGGGCGGTAGCGGCGACGCCGAAGCAGATCCGCCAGCTCATCGGCACCGAAACGACGTTGGTCGCGCTCGTCGCGGGGGTGCTCGGCGGCGCGCTGGGCCTGGCGGTGGCCTCCGGGCTGCGGGACGCGTTCGCCGCGATCGGCGTGATCCCGGCCGACTTCGGGCTGGCGATCAGCCCGCTGCCGTCCGTCGCGGCGCTGCTGCTCGGTCTGGGCGCGGCCCGGCTGGCGGCGTGGGCGGCGGCGCGGCGGCCGTCGACGATCCGGCCGGTGGAAGCGCTCGGCGAGGCGGCGGTCGAACGCCGTGAGCTCGGCCGCGGCCGCTCGATCACCGGGTGGAGCCTGGTGTTCGCGGGCTTCGCGGGTGCTTTCGTGCCACTGTTCCTGCGCGGCGAAATCGGAACCGCGATCTCGACGATGGCGACGCTGGTCGTCGTCATCGGGCTGGCCGTCGTCGGACCGCAGGTGACCGCGCTGGTGGTGCGGGTGCTGGCGCCGCCGCTGGGGCGGGTCTGGCGGATCAGCGGATACCTGGCCGGCGCGAACGCCCAGGCCAACACGCGGCGGCTGGCCGCGGCGGTGACCCCGCTGATGCTGTCGATCGCGTTCGCGTTGGCGACGTTCTACAGCCAGACGTCGTCGACGGCGGCCGCGGCGGAGGAGACGGCCCGCTCGACGACGGCCGACTACGTGCTGAGCGGCCCGGCGGGGGTCTCCCCGGAGGTCGCCGCGGCCGTCGCCCGGGTGCCGGGGGTCGCGACGGCGACGCCGGTGGTGCGGACGTCGGTGCTCACGGTGTCGACGGTCGGCGACAGCGTGGACGTCCAGCGCAAGTCCGCGCAGGGCTTGGCGGGCGAGCAGGTGCGCGGTGCCCTGGAGCTGGGCGTCGACGGCGGACGGCTCGCGGACCTGGCCGGTGACACGGTCGCCTTGAGCCGCTCGGAGGCCGACTGGCTGGACAAGAAGATCGGCGACGAGGTCACGTTCTACTTCGGCGACGGCGTCCCGGCGAAGCTGCGGCTGGTGGCGACGTACACGCACGACCTGGCGTTCGGCGACTTCGTGCTGCCGGTGGCGCTGGCCCGCGAGCACAACGGCGGCCGGCTGGACGATGCGGTGCTGGTGCGGCGTTCGGTGAACGCCGATCCCGCCGCGGTTTCTTCGGCGCTGCGCTCGTTGCCGTACCCGGGGCTGACGGTCGATTCGCCGGCACCGGCTCCCGAGGGCGGCGACCGGCAGGCGCAGTTCTACCTGAACCTGGTCGCGGTCGGCGTCATCGTCGGGTACCTGGCGATTTCGGTGGCCAACACGCTGGTGCTGACGACGGCGCAGCGGTCGCGGGAGTTCGCGTTGCTGCGGCTGGTCGGCACGACCCGCCGCCAGGTGACCCACATGATGCGGCTCGAGGCCCTGGTCACGGTCGGGATCGCGGTGGTCGTGGGGACGGTGGTCGCGCTGGTGCCGCTGGCGTTGCTGAACCTGGGACTGCGGGGGAGCCCGGTGCCGTCGGGGCCGCTGTCCGTCTACTTCGGAATCATCGGCGGCGCGGCGGTGCTGGGGCTGGTGGCGATGGGGCTGTCGACGTGGGTGGCGCTGCGGGCCCGGCCCATCGACGCGATCGGCCTGCGGGAGTAGGCGCCGCGCAGTTCGGCTGCGGTGAATGACTCGTACCTGGCACTGGACGCCGGGAATGAGTCATTCACCGCGCCGGATCAGCAGCCCGCGCCGGTGTCTTCGCCGGTGTAGGAAAGGACGCGCCAGTCGGTGGTCCCGCCGAGCGGCACCACCGAACCGGCGGCGACGCACTTTTCGCCGATCAGGGTCTTGAAGACGCCGCCGTAGGTCAGCGAATAGACCTTGATCTTCGTGGCGGCGGAGCCGCAGTTGCCCCACTGGTAGTCCCGGGCGTTCGGGCCCGAGGCGCCTTGGGTCCACTGCGTGCCACAGGTGACGGCGGTGGTCTCCGCCGAGGCGGTACCGGCGGCCAGCGGCAGCGCGGCCACGGCGAACCCGAGCGCGAGCGCCGCGGAAATGCGTTTCATGAATTGACCCCCTGCTTGTCGGAAACGATGCGGCACCGAAGCTAGCGGGGTATTCGTGTGGATTTCCCTACACTTCACCGTGCGGCGGCCGCCACAGCCCGAGCCGGGTGAACTGCTCGCGGACGTGGTCGCGGACCGGTTCGTCGGCGTCGGCGACGAGCGCGACGGTCTGGCGGGCCTCGTTCCACGCTTCGGCCTGCCGGCCGGTCGCGGCCAGGGACCGGACCAGGGCCACCAGCGCCCGGACGATCCGCACGTGGTCGGCGGGGGACCGCGAAATCCCCAGCGCCTTCCGGGCGAACAGCAGGACGTCGTGGTGTTCTCCGGCGTCGCAGGCGGCTTCGCTCAGCTCGACCAGCGCGGCGAGCGCCGGCTCGTGGCCGGCCGGGTACCGGTCGTGCAGCGTGACCGCTTCGGTGAGCTGCCGGACGGCCTCCGTGGTCCGGCCGGACCGGCGGTTCAGCAGGCCGAGTTCCAGCGCCATCGCGGCGTGGCGCCGGTGGTCGCCCAGTTCGGCGTACAGCATTTTCGCGTGGGAGAGGTGCGTCTCGGCTTCTTCGAGCCGGCCTTGACGGCGCAGGTGCGTGCCGAGGGCGCCACGGGCGGCGGCGCACCGGGCGGGTTCGTTCAGGCTGTGCTGGATGTCGAGGGCCTGGCGCAGGCAGGATTCGGCTCGGCTCGGGTCCCCGGCGTCTTCCGCGTGGCGGGCGAGCAGGAGGAGGACTTCGGACCGGTCGCGGCTGTTGCCGGTGTTGCCGAAGATCGCGTTCGCCAGCTCGAGGGATTCCCCGGTCTTCTCCGGGTCGCCGAGGGCGTGGTGGATCCGCGCCAGACCGGTCCACGCCTGCCCCTCGGCGTCGAGGTCGTGGCCGGCCCGGGTGGCGAGGAGGACCGCCTCGACGGCTTCGCGCCATTCGGGTGCGGTGTCGCCGATGGTCAGGTGGGGCCGTGCCAGCCGGAGCAACGTCACCGCCCGGGCCGGGTCGCTGTCCGCCGCACGGCGGATCACGGCGCACAGGCTCGGCTCTTCGTCGGCCAGGAAGGCTTGCGCCGCCGCGAAATCCGGCAGGTGCCCGGCTTGAGGCAGTTCGGCCGTGCGCCGCAGAGCGGGCGCCAGGACCTCGGCGGCGTCCGTGACGCGGGCGAGGTACCAGTCGAGGAGCCGTTCCTCCGCGTGCCGGCGGTCGGCGGGGGAGTCGTGGGCGAGCGCGAGCCGTTCGCCGGCCGCGCGGGTGAGGGCGTCCATCCGGTAGCGGCCCTCTTCCCGGCTGATCAGGTACCGGGAACCGAGCGCGGTGACCGCGCCGCGGCAGGTCTCGTCGTCGGTCCCGTCGAGGGCGCGGATCGCTTCGAGGGAGAGTCCGGGGCCGATGTGCAGCGCGAGCGAGCGGAAGAGCCGGGCGGCGGGCGGTTCCAGCGCGCGGTAGGACCACAGCACCGACGTCAGGATCGTTCCCGACGCCAGTTCGCCGGCCAGCAGGAGCTCGGCCGGGCTCGGCAGGCCGCCGGCGCCGGGCAGGAGCTCGGCGAGGGTGCGGACGGCCTGCGGGGTGCCGCCGGTCAGCGCGAGCACCGCCGCCGGATCGGGTGGCTCGGCCGGGGAGTCGCGGAGCAGGCTTTCGAGCAGGGGAGCGATCTCGGCTTCGGTGAAGGGGGCCACTTCCAGCCGGTAGGCGCCGTGGTGGGTCACGAGGTCGCTCAGCCGGTGCCGGCTGGTCACGACGACCACGGCGTGCGCGCTGCCCGGCAGCAGGGGCACGATCTGCCCGGAATCCCGGGCGTTGTCGAGGAAGAGCAGCACCCGGCGGTCGTCGAGCAGGGTCCGCAGCATCCCGGTCCGGGCGGCCGGGCTCGCGGGGACGGCCCCGGCGGCGACTCCGAGCGCGTCGAGGAATTCGGCGAGCACCTCGGCGGGGTCGCGGGGCGGCCCGGCGGCGTACCCGGAGAGGTCCGCGTGCAGCTGGCCGTGGGGGAACCGCTCGCGGACGGCGTGCGCCCAGTGCAGTCCCAGCTCCGTCTTGCCGGCCCCGGCCGGCCCGGTGACGGCGATGATGAGGGTCGCGGGCGGGCCGCCGACCCGGGACCGCAGGAAGAGCGCGTTCAGCCGGGCGAGGTCTTCGTCGCGACCCACGAACTGGCTGACCGTCGACGGGAGCTGGGCGGGCGGCAGCGCGCGGAGGGCCGCCTGGGTGCGGTGCAGGTCGGCCGGCGTGGGCGAGTCCCGGTACTGCAGCAGCTGCTGGTGCACTTCCTGCAGCTCCTGGCCGGGCCCGGTGCCGAACGACCGCGCGAACCGGTCGTACACGTGCTTCCAGTAGGTGTCGAAGACTTCGTAGTGCCCCAGCCCGTTCAGCGCGGTGAGCCGTTGCGCGATGTACCGGGTGTCGAGCTCGTGGTCGACCATGGCTTCGTCGAGGATCCGCAGCACTTCGCGGTAGTTGTGGCGATCGAGCTCGACGGCGCACAACGCCTGGTAGGCGGCGACCCGGTCGTAGCGGTCGAGGTCTTCCCGTTTCTGCTCCATCCACACGCTGCCGAGGTCTTCGACCACCGGGCCCCGCCAGAGGTCCATCGCTTCCCGCAGGGCGTCCGCGGCCTCGTCGAGCCGTCCCGTCTGCCGCGCTTGTTCGCCGTCGCGGAGCAAGGTCTTGAAGCGTGCGTAGTCGACGTCGTCGGATCCGGGCAGGAACTGGTAGCCGGCGCGCTGGGTGACGATCTTCGCGGAGGCCCCGAAGCCCCGCAGCCGCGCCCGGAGCCGGCTGACGTAGGTCTGCAGATCGTTGCGGGCGTGGTCGGGCGGGTTGTCGTCCCAGAGTGCCTCGGTGACGGTCCGGACGGGGACAACCTTGCCGTGGTTGAGCATCAGCACACCCAGCAGGGACCGTTCCTTGGCCCGCCCCAGCGCGACCTTCCGGTCGTCGAGCAGCAGCTCCACGGGCCCCAGGATCCGGAATTCCATCGGGTTTCCCGTCCACCCCGGCAGGACTTACCTGCCAGCACCGTAACCCGCCGACCGGCGGGTTTCAGCCCGGGTCGAGCTGCTGTCAAGAATTTGTCCAGCAAGCGGCAAGCGAACCGTCCACCGGGTGAGTTCACGATCTCGTCATGGCGTGGACGGATGTGTGGCAGTGGCTTCGGGGCGCTTCGCCGCCCTTGCTCGTCGAGCCGGTGGCGGATCCGGTGCACCACACGATTCTCGCGGTCGCGATCGACGGGTTTTCGTCCTTCGAGCGCACGAATCTCCAGCGGCTGGTGCTGCGGGAAGGGCTGTACCGCGCGTTCCGGCTGGCCCTGGCCGAAAGCGGCGTGACGTGGGAACACTGTCACCACGCGGACCTCGGTGACGGCGTGCTCGTCCTGGCTCCCGCGGGCTACCCGAAGGCGGTGTTCAGCGAGCTGGTCCCCGACGCGCTCACCAGGTCCTTGGCCGAGCACAACGGTTCCCACCGGCCCCCGGAACGCATCCGGCTGCGGATGGTGCTCCACGCCGGAGAAGTCAGCTACGACGCCCACGGCACGACGGGCTCCGCGATCGTGCACGCCTTCCGGCTGCTCAATTCCGTGGTGGTGCGGAAGAGCTTGGTGTGGTCGGACACCGACCTCGTGGTGATCGCGTCGGCTTGGTACCACGAAGAGATCATCCGGCACAGTCCGTTGAGCGGGTGCTATGAGCCGGTGGTGGTTCAGGAGAAGGAAACCACGGCCCGGGCCTGGATCCGGTTGGTCGAGCCGGCCGAGCCGGACTACCGCGCTTCGGGGTGAGGGGCCCTGCAGGGGCTTTCCCCTCACCTCTGCTCAGCGGCCGGACATCAAGCGTCCTCCGGGGAAACGAGACCTAGGAAGGAAGTCCAGGCGGTGGCCGAAAACTCGATGACCGGTTGATCGGGACGGCGGTCCTTGGTGTCGCGGACCAGGGCCGCGTCCGCCGTCAGCCGGGTTTCGACGCAGCTGCCGCCGGCGTTGGAATAGCTGCTCTTGAACCATCCACGACGGGGCGCGAAAGACAGGTCTTCACTCAACTCGGGTTCCTCAAAGTTCTTTCAAATGGCCATGAACTACCTGCAGGGACTGGTCACGGGACTGCGCGCGCCCATACGCGTCCTCGTAGGTGGTGGTGATGTTCCGGACCTGCACCGGGTCGTCGATGACGCCCCAGGCGGTCACGGTTTCTTGCCAGGCCAAGGTGGGGAGCCGCGGGTTCCCGAATTCGATGAGGTGCACGGTCGCGGCACCGAAGAGCCCGCACGCGGTGGCGGTGAACGGAATGACGCGGACGTCGAGCTTCCGCGGGTGACTTTCGATCAGCTCGGCCAGATGCACGAGCTGCTGCCTGAGCACTTTCCGTCCGCCGATCTGCTGCCGCAGGGCGGCTTCGCTGATGACGGCGGTCAGCTTGAAGGGATCGTCCGGGTCCGCGAGCCGCTGCTGCCGGCGCAAGCGGGCGTCGACGCGCTGGTCGACCTCGACCTGGGGCAGCGTCACGGCCGGCATCATGATCGCCCGGATGTAGTCCGCGGTCTGGAGCAGGCCGGGAATGAGCAGGCTCTCGTAGTCGCGCATGCTCCGGGCGCCCTGTTCCAAGCCGAACAGGCGCTGGACGTCGGCGTCGAAGAGCGCTGAGTAGTTCGACACCCAGCTGCGCTCCTTGGCGGCGGTGCGCAGCGCCAAGAGCTCAGCCTTCTCTTCATCGTCGAACTCGAAGAGGTCGAGGACGCGGGCGAGCGCCTCCGGGGAGAGGATCTTGCGCTCGTTCTCGACCGCGCTCCAGTAGTTGCGCGTGAAGCCCAGAGCTTGGGTGATGGCCCTGACTTCGATGCCCAGCCGTTCACGCTGCCGTTTCAAGCGCAGGGCGAGTTCCCATGATGCGACGACGGGCGACGACGGCGCGCTCATTCCGGGACAGCCTCCGCGGTTACGGTAACCAAACAGTATTCGGTTGTGGAGACCTGACGCGATCGGGTTCAGCTAACCTAGTGGTAACGCTTTTTCATCGGGTACGCGACCCGCCGGGTGGATACCCCGAACGGATGAGTTTCAGATGCCGGAGCCTCAGGCGCGACCCAGCGGACGGACCCGCAGGAGTCGGCGGTCAGCGGTCCTGACGGGTGCGATCGGGATCGCCCCCGCGGGCCCGCTCGCCGAGGAGCTCGACTGGCGAGGCAGCCTGGGACTCACCACCGCGCACTGCACCATCATGGTCGTCGACGTCGAAGGGTTCGGGCGGCACAGCCGGACCAACCCCAACAAGGTGCGGGTCCGCGGCGGGCTGTACCGGGCGATCGAGCGGGCCTTCGCCGCCGCGGGCATACCCTGGGGCGGCTGCCGGCACGAGGATCTGGGCGATGGCGTGCTCGTGCTCGCCCCCGCGCACATCTCGAAGGCCCTTTTCGTCGACCTGCTCCTCGTAGCTCTCGCCGACGAACTCCTTGCCCACAACGCCGTTCACCCGGCACCGGAACAGATCCGGCTCAGACTTGCTTTGCACGCCGGGGAAGTGTCCTACGACGAGTACGGCGTCACCGGTTCGTCGATCCTCCACGCTCAGCAGCTGATCGACGCGCCCGAGTTGAAACGCGCACTGGCGCAAACCACGGCCGTGCTCGCCGTGATCGCGTCGGACTGGGTGTTCGACGAAGTGATCCGGCACAGCGAGCGGAGCGCCGCCGGCGCGTACCGGGCCGTCGAAACCCCGGGTGGGAGAGCGTGGATCCGGCCTGTCGCGCGGCGTCGGGACCTCCGTCGGCGTCGCCGGCTCGGATAACCGGGAAACCCTGCCGTACTCCCGAAACTTTCCGAAAGTTATTGCCCCACCGAACACCCCGAACGCATGCTTTCGCCATCCCCAGCCTCGACGAGGAGGAAGCATGCTCACCAAGAATCGCTTCAGGGTGTTCGCCGGTGGGGCCGCCCTTGCGCTCATCGCCACGTTCCTGCCCGGGGTCGCCCGGGCCGACACCGTCATCACCACCAGCCAGACCGGGAACAACGGTGGCTACTACTACTCCTTCTGGACCGACGGCGGTGGCTCGGTCCAGATGACCCTCGGCTCCGGGGGGAACTACCGGATGAACTGGAGCAACGTCGGCAACTTCGTCGGCGGCAAGGGGTGGAGCAACGGGAGCCGGCGGACCGTGAACTACTCCGGCAGCTTCAACCCCTCCGGCAACGGCTACCTCGCCCTCTACGGCTGGACCTCGAACCCGCTCGTCGAGTACTACATCGTCGACAACTGGGGCACCTACCGGCCGACCGGGACCTACAAGGGCACCGTCACCAGCGACGGCGGCACCTACGACATCTACCAGACCACGCGGTACAACGCGCCGTCGGTCGAGGGGACCAAGACCTTCAACCAGTACTGGTCCGTGCGGCAGCAGAAGAAGACCGGCGGCACCATCACCACCGGCAACCACTTCGACGCCTGGGCGCGCTACGGCATGCGCATGGGCAGCTTCAACTACTACATGATCCTCGCCACCGAGGGTTACCAGAGCAGCGGCAACTCGAACATCTCGGTGGGCTGACCGATGCGCATGGCACTCCTCGCGGCCGCGCTGCTGGCCGTGACCGGCGCGGCCGCCGTCGGGCCGGCGCCCGCGCACGCCGCCGCCTGTAACGGGTACGTGGGCCTCACCTTCGACGACGGACCGTCCGATGGAAACACTCCGGCACTGTTGAACGCTCTGCGGCAGAACGGGTTGCGGGCGACGATGTTCAACGAGGGCCAGTACGCCGCCGCGTATCCGGCGCAGGTGCGGGCCGAGGTGAGCGCGGGCATGTGGGTCGGCAACCACAGCTACACCCACCCGCACCTCACGCAGCAGAGCCAGTCCCAGATGGACTCCGAGGTATCCCGGACGCAGCAGGCGATCGCGGCGGCCGGCGGCGGCACGCCGAAGCTGTTCCGCCCGCCGTACGGCGAAACGAACGGGACGCTGCAGGCCGTCGAAGCGAAGTACGGCTTGCGGCAGATCATCTGGGACGTCGATTCGCAGGACTGGAACAACGCGAGCGTGGACGCGATCGTCGCGGCCAACGCCCGCCTCGGCAACGGCCAGATCATCCTGATGCACGAATGGCCGGCCAACACCCGTGCGGCGATCCCGCGGATCGCGCAGACCCTGGCGAGCCGCGGGCTGTGCTCGGGGATGATTTCGCCTCAGACGGGCCGGGCGGTCGCCCCGGGCTGAGGCCTCCGGGTGGGGGGGGGGGGGGGGAAAAAAAACCACCCCCCCCCCCCCCCCCCCCCCCCCCCCCCCCCCCCCCCCCCCCCCCCCCCA
>NZ_JBVHUL010000008.1:3871-207756 GCF_055565395.1 Amycolatopsis sp. NPDC028719 | reverse complement strand
ACGAAGACCCTGTAAGGCCGCGGGTTGTGCTGGGGGAGTGTTCCGCCGAAAAGGGGTGGGGTGGTCCCCCGGGGCTGGGGCCTTTGGGGGGCGTGGCCCCCCCCCCCCCCCCCCCCACCTCCCTCAGTCGTCGTACCACTCCACCCGCACCGCGCTTGTCCCGAGCGGCGGACCTCCGTATGCGCGCAGCACCCCCGGGGGCGTGGTCACCGGTGGCTTCGAGGACCCGCCGGAACCGCACCTGACGCCCACCCGGCCATTTTCCCGGACCCCCGGAATGCGGCAGACTGCCGATCATGACGATCGCGGTGATGGTGGTGGACGACCAGCAGGTCGTGCGCGAAGGCCTGGTCGCGCTGCTGGGCCTGCTCGACGACGTCGACGTCGTCGGGTCGGCGGCGAACGGCGCGCAGGCGCTCGAACTGGCCGGGACGCTCGATCGGCTCGACGTCGTGCTGATGGACCTCACCATGCCGGTCCTGACCGGCGCGGAGGCGACCCGGCGGCTCACGCGGGACCACCCGGACGTCGCCGTCCTGGTCCTCACGACGTATTCGGACGACGAGTCGATCGCCGGTGCGCTCGCCGCGGGGGCGAAGGGCTACCTGACGAAGGACGCGGGCCGGCACGAGATCGGCGCCGCGCTGCGGGCGGTCGTCGCCGGGCAGCTGACCTTCGGGGCGGACGTGTCGCGCCAGGTCGCCGGAGCCCTGTCCGGAGCCGTGAAACCCGCACCGCCCAAGGAAAGCCTCCCGGACGGGCTCACCGCGCGCGAGGCCGAGGTGCTCGGGTGGATCGCCGCCGGGCTGAGCAACGGTGAGATCGCGGCCGAGCTGGTCATCGGCGAGACGACGGTGAAGACGCACATCAACAACGCGTTCGCCAAGATCCGCGCCCGCAACCGGATCGAGGCCATGCGCTACGCGGTGCGGCACGGCCTCGACCACGACTGACCGGTCACGATTTGCGGCGCTCCTCGAAGTGCTCGAGCGCTTTGCTCCCGATCTGCTTCGCCTGGTCGTACCGGCCCGCTTTCTTGAGCGCGTACACGACCACGCCGAGCAGCAGGATCAGCAGGAAGATCCCGCCGCCGATGATGGCGAAACGAAGCAGCATGAAACCGAGTACTTCATCCATCGCGGATTCCCCTCCGGAATGCGGCGCCGCTTTCGCGCGGCACCCGACCGGAAGGAAACTAGCGCCGGTGCCGGGTGGAGCGGGACCTCCGCGGGGTGGAGATCCGGGTGGAGCCGCGGCCGCGGGTCACTCGGCGACCCTGGTGCGACCGCACCAGGCGAACACCGGCACCTGGTCACCGCCGCTGGTCGTCGTGAACTCGCCCTCGTGGGAGAAGTGCTCGTAGCCGGCCCCGAAGCTGACCTTCGCGACTTCGCCGATGCTCCCGACCGTCCAGTCGCGGTGCTGTTCGGTCAGCTCGGCCGGACCGCCGGAAAGCGTCACCTTGATGTTCGTCATGATTCATCTCCGTGGGGTCGTCTACGCGGAGGAAAGGCTGGAAATGTGGCCTTCGTCTCTCGACGATGCCTGACGGACGTTCGCCGTGTCAATATTCCTGGTTTCGCGCGGAATGGCGCGAAATAGGGGTTGACGCGCTTACCCCAGTTCCCGGCCCAGCCGGTGGACGCGCAGGGCCAGGTGGACGTCGAGGGCGCGGTCGCCCTCCTGCCAGTCCGGGCCCAGCACCGCCGTGATGCGGTCCAGGCGCTGGTAGAGCGTGTTCGGGTGGATCGTCAGCTCGTCGGCCGCCGAGGTCTTGTGGCGGCCGTGGCGGAGGAAGACCTCCGCCGTGTGGACGAGGTCGGTGCCGCGGTCTTCGTCGTGGGCCAGCAGCGGGGCCAGCGTGCGGGTCACGAACACGCCGGCCTCCTCGCGCCCGGCCTGGCTCAGCACATAGCGGTACGGGCCGAGGTCGGCCGGGGAGGCGGTGGAACCGGTGCGGCCCAAGGCTTCCAGTACCCGGACGCACGCCGACGCGTCGTCGTACGCGGCGGCCAGGTCGGTCACGCCGGTCGCCGGGCCCGCCAGCCCCGTGGTGCCGAAGTCCGCCGCGCGGACCGCCGCCTCGTCCACGCGGACCAGGGCGACCAGGCGACCGTCCACTGTGGCCACCAGACCGCCGTGGCGGGCGGTGAACTCCCGCAGCCGGGGGTTCTCGCTCACCACGACCAGGTGCGGACGGCGCAGGTCCAGGCCCAGTGACCGGGCGTACACCGGGGCGTCGCGGACGCGGCCGGTCACGATGTGCTCGACCAGTTCCTCCGCCGTCCGGCGTTCGGCCCGCGCGACCGACGCCACCAGCGCGACCGTCATCGCCGAGCGTTCCAGCAGCCGGACGTCCGCCTCGTCGAGCGGCGCGTCGAGAACCACCTGCAGCGCCCCGAAATACGCGTTCGCCGACGCCACCGGCACGGTCACCGCGCGCTCGCCCACGTGCGTGCGGCGCGCGGCCGGGTCGGCGAACCGCGCCGACGGCGTGCCGTCGAGAGCCGCCTCGACGAGCGAACCGGCACGGGCGGCGGCGCGGACCTCGTCGTGCTCGCCGGCCACCACGACCAGGCCGGGCACCAGCTCCGACAGCGGGACGACGACGTCTTCGGGCGCGCCACCGTGCAGGGCCACCTCCGACAGCCGGTCGTGCAGCCGCACGGCGCGTTCGAGCCGGTCGTTCGCCGTCGCCAGCGCCGTGACCAGCTTGGCGTTCTCGATGGCGATCGCGGCGAACGAGCCGAGCGACGTCAGCAGCGACGACTCCGCCGCGGTGAACCGGCGCACCGCCCGCTGCGACACCATCAGCACGCCGGCCACCTTGCCCCGCAGCCGCAACGGCACCCCGAGGATCGTGCGCAGGCCCTCGTCCTCGGCGACGCGGTCGACCTCGCCGAGGTGCGTCAACCGGGCGTCGCCGAGGTAGTCGGCGCTCTGCACCGGTTCGCCCGTGTCCGCCACCTGCCCGGCCAGCCCGCTGTGCGGCGGCAGCACGACGCCGCGCAGCCGCGGGCCCAGCGAGCCGTCGGTGACCCGGATGACCAGCGAGCCGTCCGGTTCCGCCAGCGCGAGGTAGGCGACGTCGACGCCGAGCAGGCGCCGCGCGTGGTCGACGACCTCCTGCACCAGCGCGTCGAGGTCGTGGACCGCCGACAGGCGCAGGGCGAGGTCGTACAGCTCGCGCAGGCCGCGGGCGTCCATCAGCCCAGGTGGGTGGTGCTGCCCTCGGCCCAGCCGGGGTCGCCGGTGGCGGCGAACCGCGTCCACGCCGCGTTGACCTCGCGGGCCAGCTCCGCCGGCGGGTGGTCGCCGACGAGGCCGGCGGACGCGTCCAGGGAGTCGAACACGAACGGCAGCTCCATGCCGTGGCACGCGCCCAGGTCCGGGGCGCGCCACTCGAACTCGTAACGGAATGAGCGGCCCTGGTGGTTCTCGACGAGTTCCTCGACGCCGTCGCGGAAGACGAGGTCGGTCATGGCCTCGACGAACACCTCGCCCGCCTTCCGGCCACCACCCAGGCCGTAGCCGCGGAGCACGCCCGCCGCGTCCGGGTGCGACGCCGACAGCATCGCCACGGCCTGCTCGTCGGTCAGCACGTCCACCAGCCCACTCGGGCCGAAGTAGAGCAGCATCTCCTCGCGGCAGGTGCCCGCGATGAGGTCGACATCGGCGCCTGCGCCGTTGCGGATCGCTTCGCCCGGGTGCTCCGGCAGGACGTCGTCACCGACCAGCGGGAGGAACGGGCTGAGGCCGAAACCGTGGTCCAGGCCGTCCGCGCCACGCAGGTCGGGCCCGCCGCCGGGCTTGAGCAGGGCGTCCTGGGCGTCGAGCAGCTGCTCGGTCGAGAGCTTCCGGAACGCTTCGGCGGTGGGTTCGACGCCGAGCCGGCCGGCGACCACCTGCGTCACCCGCGCCGGCTCCGCGCGGCCGCGGACCATGTTCGCGTGTCCACTTTGGACGACAGCGCGGCGGAAAAGCCCGGCCGACAGCGGCGAACCGAGCAGGCACGCGACGCTGATCGCGCCCGCGGACTCGCCGAAGAGCGTGACGTCGGCGGGGTCACCGCCGAACGCGGCGATGTTCTCCCGCACCCAGCGCAACGCGGCGAGCTGGTCGCGCAGGCCGAGGTTGGTCGCGCCGCCGTCGAGCGGCAGGAAGCCGTCGATGCCGAGCCGGTACTGCAGCGTCACCAGCACGGCGCCGCCGCGGGTGAACGCCGTGCCGTCGTAGACCGGGGCGGAGCCGGTGCCGCCGACGAACGCGCCGCCGTGCACGAACACCAGCACCGGGAGTGCTTCCGCGGCCGGGTCCGGCGTCCAGACGTCGGCCGTCAGGTAGTCCGGGCCGGGCCGCCAGCCGGCACCGACCAGGGCGGACAGGTCGAGGCCCGGGATTTCCCGACGCCGTTGGGGCGCGGTGGGCCCGGCCTCGCGGGCCTCGCGCACGCCCTCCCACGACGGGGCCGGAACCGGCTCGGCGAACCGCAGCTCGCCTTCGGGCGCGGCGGCGTAGGGGATGCCGCGGAACCGGACGCCGGTGGCGATCGGCTCGCCGCGAACCTCACCGGCGGTGGTGCGGACGATCATGCGGGTGTCCCTTCGGGGAAGACCTTGCCGGGGTTGAGGATGTGGTGCGGGTCGAGGGCGTGCTTGACCGCGCGGTGCATTTCGAGGACGCCCGCGCCGAGTTCGCGCGCGAGGCCGGGCTGCTTGAGCAGGCCGACGCCGTGTTCGCCGGTGACGGTGCCGCCGAGGTCGAGAGCGTCGGAGATGATGTCGCCGAAGGCCGCCTGGGCGTTCTTCCGGGCGGTCTCGTCGCCGGCCGGGGTGACCAGCAGCGGGTGCAGGTTGCCGTCGCCGATGTGCGCGACGTTGGCGATGTGGACGCCGTGGCGCTGCCCCGCCGCGTCGATGCGCGCGAGCATCTCGGGCACGGCCTGCGTCGGGACGCAGACGTCCTCGGTGAGCAGTGGGCCGAGCCGTTCCAGGGCGGGATAGGCGAGGCGGCGGGCGGCGAACAGCGCGTCGGCCTCGGCCTGGTCGGTCGACTGGGCGGCCCACGTCGCCCCGGCCTGCTCGAAGCAGTCCAGGATCTCCGCGGCTTCGTGCTCGCCGAGGGCGCCGGGGGAGTCGGTGCGGGCGAGCAGCACGACGTTCGCGTCGGCGCTCAGGCCCATGTTCTTCCACTGGTCGACCGCGGCGAGGCAGTGCCGGTCGACCAGCTCCAGCGCCGAGGGCAGCACGCCCCGGGCCGCGACCGCCGCGGCGGCCTGCCCGGCGGCCACGGTGGTGTCGAAGTACCCGGCGACCGTGCGTTCCGCAGCGCGGGCGGGCCGCAGGCGGACGGTGACCTCGGTGATCACGCCGAGCGTGCCCTCCGACCCGACCATCAGCCCGGTCAGGTCGTAGCCGGCGACGCCCTTGGCGGTGCGGCGCCCGAGCCGGACGAGCTCGCCGGTGCCGGTGACGATCTGCAGGCCCAGGACGTAGTCGCGGGTGACGCCGTACTTGACGCAGCAGACGCCGCCGGCGTTGGTGGCGACGTTGCCGCCGAGGGTCGACCACGGCGAGCTGGCCGGGTCGGGCGGGTACCAGAGGCCGCGCTCGGCGCAGGCGGCGCGCAGGTCGTCGTTGACGACCCCGGGCTCGACGACGGCGTACCGCTCCCGCTCGTCGATCTCCTTGATCGCGGTGAGCCGGTCGGTGACGAGCACGACGCACCCGCCGACGGCGTTCGCCCCGCCGGAGAGGCCGGTGCCGGCCCCGCGCGCGACGAGCGGGGTCCGGTGCTCCAGGCAGGCCTTGACCACGGCCTGGACCTCTTCGGCGGTGTGCGGCCGGACGACCACCGCGGGCTGTGTGTAGGGGGCCCACTCGGCCTCGTCGTGGGCGAAGCCCGCCACGACGTCCGGGTCCCGGACCAGCCGGTCCGCCGGCAGCCGGGCGGCCAGGTCGTCGATCAGCATCCGCGGGAACCTCCTCGTCACCGGGTTCCCACGCTAGGGCCGCGGCGCCCGTCTGGCCATGGGGAAAGTCCCCACCGGCTGCGGCCCGGGATGTGCGTTCTACCCGCTGACCACCTTGCCGAGGACCTCGTTGAAAGCTTCGGTCGAGCTCGGGTGCGTGTAGATCGCGGTGCGCAGCTCGGTCGCGGTGACGTGCTGGCGGATGGCCAGCGCGACGGTGTTGATGACCTCCTGCGCGTCGATGCTGAGCAAGGCGGCGCCGAGGATCAGGTCGGTGTCGGCGTCGATGAGGAACTTCATGACGCCACGTGTCTCCTCGACCGTGTAGGCGCGGGGCATGGCGACGATGTCGGCGACCTTTTCGCGCGCCACCTTGATGTTCAGGCCCTGGTCGCGGGCTTCGCGCTCGGTCAGGCCGACCGTCGCGAGCGGCGGGGTGATGAAGAGCGTGTGCGGCACGGCGACCCGGTCGGCCGTGGTGCGCTTGCCCTCGCCGAGCAGCTGGTCCAGCACGATCCGGGCGTCGTCGAGGGCCACGTAGGTGAACTGCGGGCCGCCGTTGACGTCGCCGACGGCGTAGATGTGCGGCTGGCTCGTGCGCAGGTACTCGTCGACCTCGACGGCGCCGTGCGGGGTGGTCCGGACGCCGGCCGCGTCGAGCCGCAGGCCGTCGGTGACCGGACGGCGGCCGGTGGCCGGGAGGAGGGCGCTCGCTTCTACCTCGTGCGTCTCGCCGCCCTTCTCGTAAATGACCTTCGCGACGGCGCCGCTGTCTTCGACCTTCGTGATCTTCGCGCCGGTGATGATCTTTATGCCGTCACCCTCGAGGATTTCCCTCGCCGTGTCGGCGATGTCCTCGTCCTCGCGGGGCAGCAGCCGGTCCGCTCCTTCGAGGACGGTGACGTGCGTGCCGAAGTGCCGGTAGATCGACGCGAACTCGAGCCCGAGGTAGCCACCGCCGACGACGATCAGGCGTTCCGGCAGGGTCGCCGCCTGCGTGAGCTCGGTGCTGCTGACCAGGTGCTTGCTGGTGGCCAGGCCGGGGATCGGCGCGATGACCGGCGCGGAGCCGGTGCTGAGGATGATCGTCGGCGCGGTGACGGTGATGCGGTCGTCGCCTTCGCCGACGGTGACGGTGTGCGGGTCGGCGAACCGGGCGGTGCCGGTGATGACGGTCGCGGTGTCCTTGCCGTCGAGCGAGGCGAAGTTGCCCGCGCGGAAGGCGCTGGTCAGGGCGCGGACACCGGCGATGGAGTGGGCGAAGAACTCCTGCGCGTCGTCCTCGAGGCGGCGGCCGTTCGAGTAGTGGACGAGCATCTTGGTCGGCACGCAGCCGACGTTCGGGCAGGTGCCGCCGTACATGTTCTCGGACTGTTCGACGAGGACGACGCGCTTGCCCGCGTCGCTGAGCGCGTGGGCGGCGGTCTTCCCGCCCTTGCCGAAGCCGATGACCAGGACGTCCGCGGTGAGCTTTTCCATGCGGTCGAGTGTGCGATCGTGCTGGTGATACGAAAAGGCTTGCCAGTATCAGTTTTCTGCTCGAAAGTATCACCATGGACACTGTCAGCCGCTTGCTTCGCGGGGCCGGGCTCGAGGCGGCGCTCGAGAAGCACTGCCTGCTCGGGGCGGGTACGCGGATGGACGTTCCGCGGTCCCCGGAGCTGACGGTGCCGTTCCACGTCCTGCTCGAGGGGGAGTGCCGGCTGCACGTCGGCCGTGCGGTGTTCGACCTGCGCCCCGGCGACGTCGTGCTGATCCCGAGCGGCGCCGGGCACCGGGTCGTCACCGCCGGGCCGGGCCGGCCGCGCGGCACCGTCGAGACCGAGGGTGCGGCGTTCGCCACCAAGCGCAGTGAGCGGGGCGGTGACCCGGTCATCGACCTGTTCTGCGGCCACTTCACGGTCAACGCGGGGGCGGGCGCGCTGCTGTTCCGGAGCCTGCCCGGCGCGATCCACGTGTCGTTCGGGCAGTCCCCCGAGACCGACGAGGTCCTGCGCGGGCTGAGTTTCCTGATGCGCGGTGAGGCTCTTCGCGAGGGCTCCGGAACGGCGGCGATCCTCTCGGCGCTGAGCACGGTGCTGCTGGCGATGGTGCTGCGGACGGCCCGGGGCGCGGCCACGGCGGACGCGCTGTGGACGGCCGTGGCCGACCCGGGGATCGCGTCGGCGGTCTCCAGCGTCCTGGAGGAGCCCGGGGCGGACTGGACGATCGAGCGGCTCAGCCGTCAGGTGGCGATGTCCCGCGCGACGTTCCTGCGGCGGTTCGTCCGGGAGACGGGGATGACGGTGGGGGCGTTCCTCACCCGGGCCCGGATGATGACGGCGGCCCAGCTGCTGTCCACGTCCGACGCGACGGTGGCTTTTGTCGCCAACCGGGTCGGCTACCAGTCGGAATCGGCGTTCACCCGTGCGTTCCGGGCCGAACTGGGGACGACGCCGGCCCGGTTCCGTCGTGCATCGCTTATGCATCGGTTGTAGGGTGAGAGTGAGCGGTTCAGCCTGCAGCCGTCGTGCCTCGATTCCGCAGCCCCCACCCGGGCTGCCGTGCGGCCGGACCGGTCTCACGCGTCTTCGCCAGGGAGGCCCTCGCGATGCTCATCCCCGCTCCCCGCACCTGCCCGACCTTCGAAGTGACCACGACGACGGAAGCGACCGTCGTCACCGCGGCCGGTGACCTCGACCTCGCGGTCACGGGCCGGCTGGCCGCCCTGCTCGAGGTTCGGCGGTCGTCTCCCGCACTGGTTTTCGACGCGTCGGCGGTGACGTTCTGCAGCGCTCGTGTGCTGACGATCCTTTTGGACGCCGCGTCGGCCGGGGTGCCGTTCGCCGTTGCGGGCCGGTGCCGGGCTTTGCTCCGGCCGATCGCCGTGCTCGGGTTGGCTCCGTCGCTTCCGGTGCATTGGAGTGTCGAGGAAGCTTTGGCTTGGTTGAACTTGGTGCCTCGGTTGTCTTGAGGTTGTTCACTTGCGTTATCGGGGTTTGGTGCCCGCAGTCTTGAAGATGCGGCTTCGCCGGGGCGTGGGAAATCGGCGCTTCGCGTGGTTGCTTGTTCGCACCTGATCGAGTGATGACGTGTGTTCGAATCCCGGTAATCTTGTTTTGTGGACAGGGAAACGGTGTGGCAAGCGGATGCGGTGGCCTTCGCCGATCGCATCTCTGCGCTGCTCACTGTTGTGCGGTCTGCCGAGGCTGAGATCGGTTCTCTGCTGGCGGAAATCGAGACCCGCGGTGTCATGGAGTTGTTCGGATACCGTTCTGTCGCACGGCTTTTCGAACACCTCGCCGATGTTCCCAAGTCCGCTGCCGAGACTGTCGTGAAGCGAGCCCGCGCTCTCACTTCGAGCCGTACCCTGGATGGCACTCCCATTCCCGCTATCGCTCCCGCCACCGGCGCTGCCGCCTCGGAGGGCCGGTTGAGCAGCCCGATGATCGACACGATCGTCGGGGTGATGACCCAGATCCCGCCCGAGCACCGCGATGATGCCGAGTAGCACCTGCTCACGTTCGCCGCCGAAGCCGGGCACAAGCAGGTCGCCGCTTTGGGTGCACGCATTCTGGCCCACCTCGACCCTGATGGCGCCGCACCCGACGAGACCGAACCGGCCATGCCCAGCCGCGAATTGTCGTTGCGCCGCAAGAGAACCGGGTTCTGGGAGCTGAACGGCCGTTTCGATGACGAGACCGGCGCTCGAGCCAGCGCCCTGTTCGACTCGCTCGCCGAGCGCCACAGTCCCGACGAGGGCCCGGACTTACGCTCGCCGTTGGAACGTTACGGCGACGCCTTCTCCGACGCCATCGACCTGGCTTTCAACTCTCCGGAGTTGCCGATGCAGGCCGGCGAACGAGCCCACGTGATGATCGCGGTCTCGTTGGCAGACCTGAAGTCGAGCATCGGCCAGGCCATGCTCGGCGACACCGGAACCACCTCCGGTGCCGCTCCGGCGGCCCTCGGCAACACCGGTACCCCGCCCAAGGCCGCGGTCGGCCGGGCCATGCTCGGCGATTCCGGCACCGCCCTTACGGCCGCCGCCGGTCAAGCCGACTTCGGCACCACTCCCAAGGCCCGGGTCGGCCAGACCCTGCTCGACGACACCGGCACCACCAACACGCCCGTTGCCGGCCAAACCAGTCTTGACACCACACCCAAGATCAGCGTCGGCCGGGCCATGCTCGGCGATTTGGGCACCATGTCCGCGGCCGAAGCCCGGATCCACGCCTGTGACTGCAAGCTCATCCCCGCAGTCCTCGGCACCCACAGCGAACCCCTCGACCTCGGCCGCCACCACCGCCTGATCACCACCCCGCTCCGCCGTGCGCTGTACCTGCGCGACCGCGGCTGCGCCTTCCCCGGCTGCCACCGCCCACCCCGCCACTGCCAAGGCCACCACATCCGGCACTGGGCAGACGACGGCCCCACCGAACTCGCCAACCTGGTCCTGCTCTGCGCCCACCACCACCGGCTCCTGCACCGCTCCGGCTGGCAAGTCCGCATCGCCACCGACGGCCTACCCGAATTCCTACCACCCGTGTTCCTGGACAAACGCCGAAAACCCCGGCGCAACAACCTCCACCAACCACTCCCATTCGCAGCGTGAACACACGGGAAAGGCCCGCAGCCAACCGGCTACGGGCCTACACCCACGCCCCGGAGACGACAAGGCCAATCGCCGGCAGTCTGGTCAATCAACGACATCCGCGCCCGGCAGTGTCCGGCTTGCAAGCCCGGCCCGTCCGGCCGGGTCGAGGCTGGTTCGCGCGATTCCAAAGGGTTCTGAAGCGGCAACAGCGGGCTAATCGTCCGCGCACTCCATCCGAGCCCAAACCAGCTTCCCGTCGTCATGCAGGCTGACACCCCAGGCCAGGCAAAGCCGGTCCACCAGCAACAACCCCCGCCCGCCCCCGTGATCAGGTACTCGCAGCTTCGGTTCGCCGCCCCCGGTGTCGGCCACCGCCACCGTCACCTCGCAGGGGTCGTGCGCGTGGTGGATGCGCAGCTGCTTCGGTCCTCCGCTGTGGAGGTAAGCGTTTTCCAGCAGCTCTCCGACGATGATCAGCGTGTCGATCAGGTCCGTGTCGCGGAGCGTGCCCAGCTTGACCTCGGCCCAGCGGCGGGCCGCCGTCAGGCCGGGCCGGTCGGTGCCGGTGACGTCCAGCACCTGCCAGCCCGCCCGGTCGGCTCCGCTCCAGGTCACCTGCATACGCGGGCGGGTACCCGGATCGGCCGCCGCTACCCGTCGCGTAGGGGGACTTAGGGGTCGTCGACCTTCTCTTCCGCTGGCTAGCTTGGCCGGGAGGAGCCTCCGACACCGAAGGGCGGTGGACGACATGGTCGCCCCCGTGGACCACGCCGAGGAGAACTGGTTCCGCCGGTTCGCCGCGTCACCCGAGGCGAAAGCGCGGCTCGTGTGCCTGCCGCACGCCGGCGGGTCGGCACCCTTCTACTTCCCCGTCGCCAAGGCGCTCGCCCCGGACGTCGAAGTGCTCGCCGTCCAGTATCCCGGGCGGCAGGACCGGCGGCACGAACCCTTCCTGACCAGCATCGACGCCATGGCCGAGCAGGTTGCCGAACTTCTCCTGAAGCACACCGACCGGCCGCTCGCGCTGTTCGGGCACAGCATGGGCGCCATGGTCGCCTACGAGACCGCCCGGCGGCTCGAGCGGGCCGGCCAAGACGTCGCCGCGCTGTTCGTCTCCGGGCGGCGCGCTCCCTCGCGAACCCGCGACGAGAGCGTGCACACCCGGACCGACGACGGCGTCATCGCCGAGCTGCGGCGGCTCAGCGGCACCGAGGCGGACCTGCTCGGCGACGACGACGTCGTCCGCATGATCCTGCCGGTCGTGCGCAACGACTACCGGGCCGTCGAGACCTACCGGTACACCCCGGGCGACCCGCTCACCGCGCCGATCGTGGCCTTCACCGGCACCGACGACCCGATGGCCACCGTCGACGAGGTCGCCTCCTGGGCGGACCACACCGCCGGCGGCTTCGAGCTGGTCGAGTTGTCCGGTGGCCACTTCTTCCTCACCCGCCACCAGGGCGTCATCCTCCGGCGGCTGGCCGACGAACTGGGAGGCGTCCGTGTCTGAGACAACGTTCGCCAACCGGCTCGACGAGCTGCGCGAGATCAAGGAAGCGGCGCGCCGCGGGCCCGACGACGCCGCCACCGTCCGCCAGCACGAGCGCGGCAAGCTGACCGCGCACGAACGGATCGAGCTGCTCCTCGACCCGGGCTCGTTCACCGAGCTCGAAGCCCTGCGCCGGCACCGGGCCACCGGCTTCGGCCTCGAGCAGCGCCGCCCGCACTCCGACGGCGTCGTCTGCGGCTGGGGCACCGTCGACGGCCGGACGGTGTTCGTCTACGCCCACGACTTCCGCATCTTCGGCGGCGCGCTCGGCGAGGCGCACGCGCAGAAGATCCACAAGGTGATGGACCTCGCCGAAGCCGCGGGCGCGCCCCTGGTGTCGCTCAACGACGGCGCCGGCGCCCGGATCCAGGAGGGCGTCACGGCGCTCGCCGGCTACGGCGGCATCTTCCGGCGCAACACCCGCTGTTCCGGGGTCATCCCGCAGATCTCCGTGATGCTCGGCCCCTGCGCGGGCGGCGCGGCGTACTCGCCCGCGTTGACCGACTTCGTGTTCATGGTCCGCGAGACCTCGCAGATGTTCATCACCGGACCCGACGTCGTGCAGGCGGTGACCGGCGAGGAGATCACGCAGAACGGCCTCGGCGGCGCCGACGTGCACGCCGAGACCTCCGGCGTCGCCGCGTTCGCCTACGACGACGAGGTGAGCTGCCTCGCCGACGTCCGATACTTGCTTTCCCTGTTACCGGCCAACAACAACGAGACGCCGCCGCACGTGCCGGCCGCTGATGCGCCCGATCGCCGCACCGACCGGCTGCTCGACGTCGTGCCCACCGACCCGGCCCGCGCCTACGACATCTGCGACGTCATCGCGGAGATCGTCGACGACGGCGAGTTCCTGCAGGTGCACGCCGGCTGGGCGGCCAACGTCGTGTGCGCGCTCGCCCGGCTGGACGGGCACGTCGTCGGCATCGTCGCGAACCAGCCCGCGCTCCTCGCCGGCGTGCTCGACATCGAGGCGAGCGAGAAGGCCGCCCGGTTCGTGCAGACCTGCGACGCGTTCAACATCCCGCTCGTCACGCTGGTGGACGTCCCCGGGTTCCTGCCCGGCGTCGACCAGGAACACGGCGGGATCATCCGGCACGGCGCGAAACTGCTCTACGCCTACTGCAACGCCACCGTGCCGCGGGTGCAGGTGATCCTGCGCAAGGCCTACGGCGGGGCGTACATCGTGATGGACTCGCGGTCGATCGGCACCGACGTCTCGCTGGCGTGGCCGACGAACGAGATCGCCGTGATGGGTGCCGAGGGCGCCGCGAACGTGATCTTCCGCCGCGAGATCAAGGCGGCCGACGACCCGGACGCCGTGCGGGCGCTGAAGATCAAGGAGTACCGCTCCGAGCTGATGCACCCGTACTACGCGGCCGAGCGCGGTCTCGTGGACGACGTGATCGAGCCGGGGGAGACGCGCGAGCTGCTGATCCGTTCGCTCGCGATGCTCCGCACCAAGCACGCCGACCTTCCGGTGCGCAAGCACGGGAACCCGCCGGTCTGATGGGCGAGCCGGTGGTGCGGGTCCTGCGCGGCGCGCCCGACGAGACCGAGCTGGCGGCGCTGGTCGCGGTCCTGGCCGCGGTCGGCGCCCCGAAGCCGGCCGAACCCGAAGCGCCGGCCCCGCGCCCGCGGCGGCGCCCCCGGTACCAGCCGGCGACGAGCTGGCGCCGCTGATCAGCTCCGGACGGTCGTACTGTCCAGATAGGTCAGGACCGCGCGGATGCGGCGGTTCTGGTCGCGGCTGGCTTCCAGGCCGAGCTTCGCGAAGATGTTGCTGATGTGGTTCTCCACCGCGCCCTGGGTCACGACCAGGTCCTTCGCGATGGCCGCGTTCGACAGGCCCTGCGCCATCAGCCCGAGGACCTCCATCTCGCGAGCCGTCAGGCGTTCGAGCGGGTCGCGGTTGCGCGAAAGCATCTGGGCGACGACGTCGGGGTCGATCGCCGAGCCGCCGCCGGCCACGCGCCGGACCGCCTCGAGGAAGTCGGCGACGTCGGCGACGCGTTCCTTCAGCAGGTAGCCGACGCCGGCGGTGCCCTCGGCGATCAGGTCGACCGCGTAGCTGCCCTCGACGTACTGCGAGACCACTAGCACCGGCAGGCCGGGGACCTCCTTACGGGCCGCGATGGCGGCGCGCAGGCCCTCGTCGGTGAACGTCGGGGGCATCCGGACGTCGGCGATGACCAGGTCCGGCCGGTGTTCGCGGACGGCGACGAGCAGGTCGTCTCCGTTGTCCACCGCGGCCACCGTCTCGATACCGACGTCGGCGAGCAGGCTCTGCACGCCGGCCCGCAGCAGGACCGAGTCTTCGGCGATGACGACACGCATTGCGCACTCCCGGGGGTTCACCAGCGGACGGGCAGGTCGGCGCGCACCACGGTCGGCCCGCCCACCGGGCTGACCACGGTGAGCACGCCGTCGATGGTCGCGGCCCGGTCGGCGAGCCCGGCCAGGCCGCCGCCGGGACGGACGGAAGCGCCGCCGTGACCGTTGTCGAGGATCTCGACGACCACGGTCTCGTCGTCACGGGTCACGCGCACCGACGCGCGATCGGCGCCGGCGTGCTTGGCGATGTTGGTCAGCGTCTCGCTGACGATGAAGTACGTCGTGGTCTCCACCGGCGCGGGCGGGCGCGGGTCGACGGTCACCTCGACGTCGACCGGGATCGGCATCCGCGCGGTGAGCGACGACAGCGCCGCGTCCAGGCCGCGGTCCTGCAGCACCGGCGGGTAGATCCCGCGGGCGAGGTCGCGCAGCTCGGACACCGCGAGCTTGGCGTCCGCGTGCGCCGCGCCGATCAGCTCGCGCACGGCCGCCGGGTCGTCCAGGTCCAGCTTCAGCTGGGCCCGGCCCAGGCTCATCGCGACGGACACCAGCCGCTGCTGGGCGCCGTCGTGCAGGTCGCGTTCGATGCGCCGCCGCTCGGCTTCCACGGCGTCGACGCCGCGGGCGCGCGAGTCGCTCAGCTGCCGGGTGCGGGCTTCCAGCTGCGCCGTGCGGTCCGGTCCGAGCATCGACGCCGTCAGCGCGGCGTGCAGGGCGCCGATCCGCGGCGCGACGAAGATCCCGAACGGCGGCACGGCGACCGACACGATCCCGGCGACGAACTCCACGATGCCCAGCGGGAACGCGAGCAGCACGTAGTTCACCTCGCGCCAGGTGGCCTGGTCCACCAGCCGGACCTGCCACGTCTGCAGCAGCCCCGGCCCGTGTTCCCGCCGCCGCGGCGGCGGCACGTCGACGCCGAGCATCGTGTGGACCCAGCGCCGCTCCAGGCGGGCGAAGCTCTGGACGAGCGAGGTGGCGGTGATGAGGATCGGGATGCCGACCCAGAGCATGGTGGTGGCGATGCCGAGCAGCATGGTGACCAGGACGACCACGAAGGCGGCGATCCGCAGCGGCAGGCTCCCGATGAGGAACCCGATGGTGCGCACCACCTTCGGCCGCGCGGTCACCGCCATCTTTTCGGGGGTTCGGGTGGCGGAGCCCCCGGCCTGGGGCGGAGCCCCGGATGTCACTGCCATCTTTTCGGGGGTTCGGGTGGCGGAGCCCCTGACCTGGGGCGGAGCCCCGGAGGTCACTGCCATCGCGCGATCCGTTCCAGGTCAGGTATGAGGTCGTCCAGCGTCGGCGTGGCCAGCATCTCGTCACGGACCTCGAGCGCGCAGTCCCGGAAGGACGGTTCCTCCAGCAGCCGGTTCAGTGCACTCCGGACGGACTGCGGCGTGACGTCCTCGAGGTCGAGCACCAGGCCGTTGCCGCGCTTTTCCTGAGCGACCGCGGAAACCCGTTCGCTCCAGGTGGTGCCCGGGATGACCAGCTGCGGGACGCCGTTGACGACCGCGTTGCCGATCGTCGCGCCGCCGCCCTGGTGGATGATGGCCGAGCAGCTCGCGAGGAGCTCGTTCATCGGCACGAAGTCCACCGCGCGCACGTTGTCCGGGATCTTCTTCACCGACGCGAGCTGGGTCGCGTTGAGCGTCGCGATCACTTCGACGTCGAGGTCCGCGAGGCCGTCGAGCAGGTCGGCCACCGACGTCTCCTCGACGCCGAGCACCTGCCGGTTCGAGATGCCCAGGGTCAGCATGACCCGCCGGCGCTCCGGCTTTTCGAGCACCCACCGGGGGATGGCCATCGGCTTGTTCTGCGGGACGAACCGCGCCGGCACGTAGTCGACGTCGACGCCGTCGTAGCGCAGGTAGGACGGGTGGCAGTCGAGGGTCTTGACGCCGTGGCGCAGGGATTCGTCGTAGGAGGCGCCGAACCGGCCCACGGCGGCGGACATCCATTCGACGAACGGGTCCGGCGTGGTGTCTTCGGGGTGGTTCGCGCGCAGGTCCCGGTACTGGGCGGCGATCCGCGCCGTCTGGTCGGCGGCGTACATCATCCGCAGGTGCGGGACGCCGAGGGCGTGCGCGACGATCGGAGCGGCGTAGATCATCGGGTCCCACACGACGAGGTCGGGCTGCCAGCCCTTCGCGAAGCGCACCAGCTCGTCGAGCAGCGAATCCGGGGTGGTCCAGCGGAAGACCTCCACCCAGTGCTCGTAAACCGTGCGGACGTACTCCTCGGTGTAGCGCTCCGGCCGGCTCTCGGAGATGCGGAAGCCGCCCTGCATGGCGTTGTCGCCGTCCATCTGCAGCTGCCGGTGGCGGGCGATGTCGAGCTCGTCGCCGAACCACATCGCGTCGAGGCCGGTTTCGGCGAACGACGCCACCTCGCGCGGGTTGCACTGGCCGACGAAGCGCACCTCGTGCCCGGCCGCGGCGAGCGCCCAGCCCACCGGGGCCATGCTGTAGACGTGCGTCCTCGTCGGGAACACCATCATCATGACGCGCATCGACGCACTCTCCGAACTCGGGGGCGAAACACCGCTACAAGGGAAAAGGTAGTGCCGGTGCGCTGTCGGGCCGACCCGGCAACGTGGCGGTAGGGGTCGCGAACCCCTGTTCCGGCGCGGATTCCTTCCACGGCGGATCGTCGTGCGCTAGGCAGGTCGAGCAGGCTTAGAACGGCTTTAGACGCCCCTTAGGGGCTGGTTCCGCCGGGGCCGCGACGGCTAGACATGAACGTGGGTCCGGCCGTGTGCGCCGGGTGAGGGAAACGAAGAGGTGATGAGCATGGCCGTGGCACCGATCGCGAAGGGCTGGGTGCCCTTCGGCGGGTACCGCACCTGGTACCGGGTCACCGGCACCGCCGGTGGCGAGCTGCCCGCCGTCGTCGTCGTGCACGGCGGGCCGGGGAGCACGCACGACTACCTGCTGAACCTCTGCTCGCTCGCCGAGCACGGGTTCCCGGTCGTGCACTACGACCAGTTGGGCAGCGGCGGTTCGACGCGGCTGCCGGGCCAGGACCCGGAGTTCTGGACGCCGGAGCTGTTCGGCGACGAGCTGGACAACCTGGTGCAGCACCTGGGCATCGAGGACAACTACGTCCTCTTCGGACAGTCCTGGGGCGGCCTGGTCGTCGCGCGGCACGCCGCGCAGCGCCCGGACGGCCTGCGCGGCCTGGTGATCGCCGACTCGCCGGCGTCGTACCCGCTGTGGCGCCAGGAGATGGACGTGCTGCGCGCCCAGCTCCCGCCGGGCGTCGACGACCAGCTGCGGGCGCACGAAGCCGCCGGCACCACCGGCGCGCCGGAGTACTTCGAGCTGATGCGCGCGTTCTACGACCGGCACGTCTGCCGCGTGCTGCCGTGGCCGGCCGACTACCTGGCGTCGTTCATGGAGATGGCCGATGACAACACCGTCTACGCCACGATGAACGGCCCGAGCGAGTTCACCGTCACCGGCACGCTCAAGGACTACTCGGTGATCGAGTACCTCGACGACATCGAGGTGCCGACGCTGCTCGTGTCCGGGCGGCACGACGAAGCCACCCCCGTCACGGTCCAGCCGTTCTTCGACCGGATCCACGACGTGCGCTGGGAGGTCTTCGAAGACTCCAGCCACGTCCCGCACCTCGAGGAGCCCGAACGGTTCCGCGAAGTCCTGCTGGGTTTCCTGCGGGACGTCCACCCCACCGCACCCGCGAGCCGGGTCGCCGAACGAGAGGTCGCCAGCCATGGATGAGGCCACCCGGCCGGGATCGGCGGTCGTCTTCCCCGGGATGAGCCCGTGCCGCTTCGCCGACTTCGGCAAGTTCCTGCTCATCAACCCCTTCGCCCGCAAGCTGATCTCCCAGGCGAACGACCGGCTCGGCTATTCGCTGGTCGACCGCTTCCGCGAGACCGAGGGCGACTACTCGGCCTACGCCCAGGTCGGGTTCATGCTCACCTGCGTCGCCCTGGCCCAGTGGGCCGAGGAGGAGCAGGGGATGAGCCCGGACTACTGCGCCGGCCCGAGCTTCGGCGAGAAGCCGGCCAGCGTGTACGCCGGGTCGCTGACGTTCCAGGACGCGGTGTGGATGACGGCGGAGCTCGCCCGCTGCCTCACCGAGTTCTTCGCGACCGAGTACACCGACGTCGTGACGCACTCGTTCGTCCGCACCCCGGAGGAAAGACTGACGGACGCCTTGTCGCAGCTGGAGGACAAGGGCGAGTGGTTCGACATCTCGTGCTACATCGACCACGACTTCTACATGGTCTCGCTGCGCGAACGGAACCTCGACTGGCTCAAGCAGACGGTCCGGAGCATGGGCGGGCTCTCCCTCTACACGATGCGGCCGCCGTTGCACTCGCGTGCGTTCGGCGCGCTGCGCCGCAAGGCGGAGGACGAGGTGCTCGGCGGTCTGGACTTCCACGACCCGCTGCTGCCGATCGTCGCCGACCAGGACGGCGAGATCCTGCGCAGTGGCGAGCAGGTGCGCACGATGCTGCTCGACAGCATCGTCAAACCGCTGCGCTGGCCGGACGTCGTGCACACGCTGGCGGACAACGGCGTGCGCAAGCTGTGGGTCGCGGGACCGGACACGCTGTTCGGGCGCGTCCGCGTCACCACCAGCCGCTTCGAGGTCGTCACGGTGAACCCGCGCATGGCCCTGCAACCCCGCCGCCGGGGCGCAGGACCCTCGCGCGTCAGCTAGCGGGCTGCAGAGCGGCCAGCGTGGTCCACAGCCGGCCGGGGTTCTCGAACGTCTCCAGGTTCAGGGCGTCATCCTCGAACCGCACGTTGTAGCTCTGCTCCAGCACGGAGAGCAGCTCCACGGTGGCGAGCGAATCCAGCCCGTACTCCCGCAGCGGCGTCTCGGCGGTCAACGCCTCCTCGGCGGGCAGGAAGGGGAGGTACGAGCGCAGCGTCTCGTCGAAAGTGCTGTCCCACATGGCTACTCCGGATCGCTAGGTTGGGATCTACCGAGAGGAAACCGACCGCCCGGTTCGGTTTTGGACTCTACCGCGCGTCACCCTCCCGGATCGACGCATCGGCACCCCTATTCAGCAAGTGGAGGACGACGATGGAAACGAGTCTTACCGGCGGGCCGCAGGCACGGTTCCTGCGCGGTCTCGAACGGTCCGGTGGTGGCGTGGCCGTCCACGTCGGTGACCAGGCACTCACCTACGAGCGGCTGCACGAGCTGGCGCTGCTCTGGGGCGGCGCGCTGGCCGAGTCCGGCGCCCGCACCGTAGGGGTCCTCGCCGGCAAGGGGGTCACGGCGTACGCGGGAATCCTGGCCGGGCTGTACGCCGGCGCGACCATCGTCCCGCTGCGCCCGGACTTCCCGGCCGCGCGGACCGCTCAGATGGTGGAAGCCGCCGGGATCGACATCATCGTGGCGGACGAGCGGGGCCGCGCGGTGGCGCCCGAGGGAGTTCCGGTGCTCGGCGAGCCGCGGGCGTCGCAGGCGCTGTCGGCGCCGCTGGCGCCCGCATCGGAGACCGCGTACGTGCTGTTCACCTCGGGCTCGACCGGGCGTCCCAAGGGCGTGCGGATCGGGCGGGCGGCGCTCGACCACTACTTCGGCCTGCTGGACGCCCGCTACGACTTCACCCCGGACGACGTCTTCTCGCAGACGTTCGACCTGAACTTCGACTGCGCGATGTTCGACCTGTTCTGCGCGTGGGGCGCCGGCGCGCCGGCGGTGGTGCTGCCGGGTGGGGCGTACCGGAACCTGCCGCGGTTCGCCGCCGAGCGCGGGCTCACGGTGTGGTTCTCCACGCCGAGCGCGATCGACCTGGTCCGCCGCACCGGCGGCCTGACCCCGGGCGCGCTGCCCGGGCTGCGGTGGAGCTTCTTCGCGGGCGAGGCGCTGACGGTCCGCGACACGGCCGACTGGCGCGCCGCGGCGTCGTCGTCGATCGTGGAGAACCTGTACGGCCCCACCGAGCTGACGGTGACGGTTTCGGGGTACCGCTGGGACGACGTCTCGACCCCGGAGATCGCGGTGAACGGTGTGGTGCCGATCGGCGAGGTGCACGCGGGCCACGACTACGTGCTGCTGGGGGACGACCCCGACGAGGGCGAGCTCTGCATCGCGGGACCGCAGATGACGCCGGGCTACCTCGACCCGGCCGACGAGCAGGGCCGGTTCCTGGACCGTGACGGCAAGCGCTTCTACCGCACGGGCGACCGCTGCCGCCGCCTTTCCGACGGCCTGGCGTATCTCGGCCGGCTGGATTCCCAGGTACAGGTGCTGGGCTGGCGCGTCGAGCTGACGGAGGTCGAGCACGCGCTACGCGACTGCGGCGTCCAGGACGCGGTGGTGCTGGGCGTCGCGGGCGACGCGGGGACCGAGCTGTTCGTCTTCTACACGGGCGGGGAACGGCCGGTGCTGGAGATGGTGCGCGCGTTGCGGGAGGTGCTGCCGGAGGGCGTCATCCCGCGCCACTACCGGCACGTGGAGGAGTTCCCGCTGAACTCGAACCGCAAGATCGACCGCAAGACCCTGGCCGCCCGCGCCACCGACCTCCTGGCTCCCGTCCCCGCCTGAACCCCCAGCGCACCCGCCCGGCCGGGCTTAGGGGCCGTTAGGGGTGGGGATCCGCAGGTCGGCACGGCTAGCTTTTCGAAGCGTCTCCAGGTGTGTGCCTTCCACGCCGGCACGGTGATCCTTCGAGTCCTTACGGAGTGGCAGTCGTGAACGATTCCTTGGTCCATTCTCTGCTCGACGCCGCGGTGGCCGACGCGGCCGGGGCGTCCGCGGTCCGCGACCGCGCCGGTGCCTGGACCTACGCGGAACTCGACGCGTGGAGCCACGCCGTCGCCGTGGTGCTCGCGCGCCGCGGGGTCGGGCCCGGCGCCCGCGTCGTCGTGCAGCTGCCCACCGACCGCGCGCTCGTCGCCCTCTTCTACGGCACTTCGCGCCGCGGGGCCGTGTTCGTGCCGATCAACCCGGCGATGAAGCGGTTCCACTTCGACTCCGTCGTGGCCAACGCCGAACCCGTGCTGGTGCTCACCCCCGAGGAGTTCGGTCCGTTGTGGACCGAGGTCGAGGAAGCCCACGGTCAACGCGCGGAAGCGGTCGAGGTGAGCGAAGACGACATCGCCGTCCTCGTCTACACCTCCGGCAGCACCGCCGCGCCGAAGGGTGTGATCGGCCCGCACCGCCAGGTCACCTTCGCCACCCGCGCGATCCAGGAAGTCCTCGGCTACCGCCAGGACGACGTCGTCTTCTGCCGGTTCCCGATGTCCTGGGACTACGGCCTCTACAAGGTGCTGCTGGCCACGCTCGGCCGCAGCGAGATCGTCCTCGCCGACGCCGAGTCGGACCTGCGGCTGCTGCGGCGGATGCGCGAGGTCGGCGCGACCGTCGTGCCGATCGTCCCGTCGCTCGCCACCATGATCGCCACGCTCGCCGCGCGCGACACCGAGCCGGCCGCGCCGGTGCGGCTGTTCACCAACACCGGTGCCGCCCTGCCCGACGCCACCATCGCCCAGCTGCGGAAAGCGTTCCCCGGCGCGAAGGTCGTCCGCCAGTTCGGCCAGACCGAGTGCAAGCGGATCACGATCATGCCCCCGGAAGAGGACACCGAGCGCCCCGGTTCCTCCGGGCTGCCGCTGCCGGGCACGTCCGTGCTGATCCTCGCCGCCGACGGGACCGAGCTGCCGGCCGGGGACATCGGCGAGATCGTCGCCGCCGGCCCGCACGTCATGCCCGGCTACTGGCGGGCACCGGAGATCTCCGCCCGCGCCTTCCGCCGCGACGAGACCACCGGCGAGCTGCGCCTGCACACCGGCGACTACGGCCGCCTCGACGCCGACGGCTACCTCTACTTCGAGGGCCGCCGCGACGACATGTTCAAGCGCAAGGGCATCCGGATGTCCACTTTGGAGATCGAAGCCGCCGCGATGGACATCCCCGGGGTCCGCGCGGCCGGCGCGATCCCGCCGAGCGACACGCGGGACCTGGCCCTCTGCGTCGAGACCGACCTGGCGCCCACGACGGTGCTGCGCGAACTCGCCAAACGGCTGGAGCCGCAGAAGGTCCCGTCCCTGTGCCACGTCGTCGAGGAGTTCCCGCTGACGGCGCACGGCAAGAACGCCACGAAGGAACTCGCCCTGCTCGTGGAAGGTGCTCGCCGATGAGCCGCGATCTCGCCGGAAAGTTCGGCACGCCCACCTACGTCTACGACCTCGACGTCGTCGCCGAGTCACGCGACCAGCTGTTCGGCCTCCTGCCCGAAGGCTTCCAGCTGTTCTACGCGCTGAAGTCCAACCCCCACCCCGAAATCGCCCGCGAGCTGCGCAGCGGTGGCTGCCGCGCGGAGATCAGCTCCACCGGCGAGCTGGCCAACGCGCTGCAGGCGGGGTTCGACCCGGCCGGGATCCTCTACACCGGACCCGGCAAGACGGACGCCGAGCTGGAGCACGCTATCGCGGCCGGCGTCCGGCTGTTCTCCGTCGAGTCGCTGACCGACCTGCAGCACGTCGGGGCCGCCGCGGAGAAGCACGGCGTCACCGCGTCCGCGCTGCTGCGCGTGAACACCACCGCGAGCAGCGGCGGTACCGGCATCCGGATGATGGGCCGCCCGTCGCAGTTCGGCATCGACGCCGAGACGCTGCCCGAGATCATGCCCGCCCTCAAGACGGTGCCCGGCGCGCGCGTCGTCGGCGCGCACTTCTTCACCATGAGCAACGCCCAGGACGAGGACGCCCTGCTGGGCGAGTACGAGTTCGTGCTCACCACGGCCGCGCGGCTGCGCGACGAGGTCGGACTGCCCTTGGAGGTCCTGGACATCGGCGGCGGGTTCTCCTCGCCGTACGCCGTGCCCGGCCCGCGCACCGACTACCCGAAGCTGCGCGCGGGGCTCGAGACGCTGCTCGACCTGCACCTCCCCGAATGGCGTGACGGCGGGATCGAGCTGGCCTGCGAGTCGGGCCGGTACCTGTCCGGTAGCTGCGGTTCGCTGCTGGCCGGCGTGGTGAACGTCAAGGAGAGCCGCGGCAGCCGGTTCGTCGTGCTCGACGCGGGGATCAACGTCGTCGGCGGGCTGTCCGGGATCGGCCGGCTGCTCCCCGCGGCCGTCGGGATCGAGGAAACCGGTGACGCGACCGGCAGCCTCGTCGGTCCACTGTGTACTCCCGGCGATTCGCTGGCCAAGGCGGCGAAGCTGCCCGAGCTGGCTCCCGGCGACGTCGTCACCGTGCCGAACGTCGGCGCCTACGGCGTCACCGCGAGCCTGATCAGCTTCCTCGGCCGGCCCGCGCCGACAGAGGTCGTGGTACGCGGCGATGAGGTCGTCTCGGTGTCGCGATTGGACTACCAGCGCGTCTACGAGGTTTCGCCATGACGGAAGAACTGCACGCCTACGGCGGCGGGGTCGCCACCGGGCCCTCCCGGCGGACGGTGATCGTCAGCAGCATGGCCTCGGACTCGCACACGTGGAACCTGGTCTACCTCGAGCTGCTCGTCGGCGAGCTCGGCTTCGAGGTGGTGAACCTCGGCGCGTGCGTGCCCGACGAGCTGCTGGAGTCGGAGTGCCTGAGCCGCCGCCCGGCGATGCTCGTGCTGAGCAGCGTCAACGGCCACGGTCACCAGGACGGCCTGCGCGTGATCCAGCGGCTGCGGGCCTTGCCCGGGCTGCGCACCATGCCGGTGGTGATCGGCGGCAAGCTCGGCGTCGGCGGCGCGCTGACCGCGGAGGAGACCGCGCAGCTGCTGCTCGCCGGGTTCGACGCGGTGTTCGACGACCAGCAGGGCGCGGCCTCGTTCCGCCGGTTCGCCGCGACTCTGTCGGCCGGTGCGACACAGGTGGAGGCGTGAGTTTCGAAGAGTTCGTCGCGCGACGACACGCCGCCGGCGAACTCGTCGTGCAGCCGCGCATGGGGTTCGCGGACCCGGCCGCCATGCGCGCCGGGCTCGCCGCGACCAGGAACGCGGCCGCCGCGACCGTCGGCACCGTCACGCTCGACAGCTACACCCGCGTCTGCGACACCGTGTCCGTGGCGCACGCGCTGCGCAACGGGATCGCCCTCAACGGCTACCCGATCGTCAACCACCCGGCCGAGGTCACGCGCGGGATGCTCGACGGTCTCGAAGGCCCGGACTTCCCGGTGCAGGTGCGCCACGGTTCGGCGCGCCCCGCGGACATCTTCCGCGCCATGATCGCCGCCGGCCTGCACGCCACCGAGGGCGGCCCGGTCTCCTACTGCCTGCCCTACAGCCGGACGCCCCTGGACGAGAGTGTGCGCAACTGGGCAGAGTGCTGTGACCTGCTGCTCGACGCCGAGCACCCGGCCGGCCGGCCGCACCTGGAGACGTTCGGCGGCTGCATGATGGGCCAGCTCTGCCCGCCGAGTGAGCTGGTGGCGCTGTCCGTGCTGGAGGCGTTGTTCTTCTACCGCAAGGGCGTGCGCAGCATTTCGGTGAGCTACGCCCAGCAGACGAACATGACGCAGGACCAGGAGGCGGTCTCCGCGCTGCGCCGGCTGTGCGCCGAGCTGCTGCCCGAGGCCACCTGGCACGTCGTGATCTACGCCTACATGGGCCTGTTCCCGCGGACGTCCGACGGCGCGCGGGGCCTGCTCAGGACGGCGGCCGAGCTGGCCGTGACGACCGGGTCGGAACGGCTGATCGTCAAGACCACCGCCGAGGCGCACCGGATCCCGACCGTGGCGGAGAACGTCGCGGCCCTGGAACACGCCGGCGCGGTGGCGCGGTCGGTCACCGGACGGGTCGTCGTCGAGGACGACAACCAGGTCTACCGCGAGGCGTATGCGCTGGTCGACGCCGTGCTGAACAGCCACGCCGACCTCGGCCGCGCGATCGTCGTCGCGTTCAAGCGCGGCCTGCTCGACGTCCCGTACTGCCTGCACCCGGACAACGCCGGGCAGGCACGCAGCTACCTCGACGCGACGGGCCGGCTCGGCTGGTCGGAGCTGGGGTCGCTGCCGCTGCACCGCGTGGTGGAGCGTCACCACGCCGACCGGATCACTTCGTCGACGTTGATGTCGGCGCTTTCCCACGTCCAGAACGCCTACGACGCCGAGGCGCTGGACCAACCGATGAGAGCGATTGGGGGCGAGTCGTGACGAGTTCACGCCGGACAGTCCGTGCGTATCCGTTCGACATGCACGAGATCTCCGTTTCCGAGCAGTACCACGTCCTGCAGCGCGAAGAGCCGATGAGCCGGGTGCAGATGCCCTTCGGTGAACCGGCCTGGCTGGCGACGAAGTACGCCGACGTCAAGCTGGTGACGACCGACCCGCGGTTCAGCCGGGAGCTCGCGCAGGGCCTCGACCAGCCGCGGATGCGCCGCCAGCAGATGGGCGACGGCATCATGGGGATGGACCCGCCCGACCACTCCCGGCTGCGCCGCCTGGTGAGCAAGGCGTTCACCGCGCGCCGTCTGGAGCAGATGCGCGACGGCGTCAAGGAGCTGGTCAACCGCCTGCTCGACGACATGCAGGCGCACGGCGACAGTGCCGACCTCGTCGAAGAGCTCGCGCGGCCGCTGCCGGTCACCGTGATCTGCGACCTGCTCGGCGTGCCGCAGGAGGACCACAAGATCTTCCGCGAGTGGACCCAGGCGCTGGTCAGCGACGCCACGGCCAAGGGTGACGTGCTGGACGTCTACGGCGACCAGCTCGACAACTACGTCGCCGGGCTGGTGGCGCAGCGCCGCGAGGAGCCGACCGACGACCTGCTCGGCGCGTTGGTCTACGCCCGCGACGCGGGGGACAAGCTGACCGAGAACGAGCTGATCTCGATCGCCGGCGCTGGGCTGTTGACCGGCGGCGTCGAGACGGTGTCGACGGCGCTGCCCAGCTTCGTCTTCACGTTGCTGACGCAGCCCGAGCTGCTGGCCCAGCTGCGCGCGGACCCGGACCTGATGCCGACGGCGATCGAGGAGCTGCTGCGGTACGTGCCGATCAACACCGCGGCGATGTTCGCGCGCTACGCCACCGAGGACATCCGCTTCGGCGACGTCGTGGTGCGCGCGGGCGACCCGGTGCTGCCGGCGCTGCACGCGGCCAACCGCGACCCGGAGGTGTTCGCCGACCCGGACCGCATCGACCTGACGCGCAAGCCGAACCCGCACGTCGCGTTCGGCCACGGCCCGCACCACTGCATCGGCGCGCAGCTGGCCCGGCTGGAGCTGCAGGAGGCGTTGAAGGCGATCCTGGCGCGGTTCCCGGACCTGCGGTTCGCGGACGGGCGCGAGGGCGTGAAGTGGGAGTACGGCGTGATCGTGCGCGGGCCTTCGCTGCTGCGCATCGCTTGGTGACTTCCTGCCCCTAGAACGCTTTTCAGGGGATCCGGCCGCGCTGCGCGCCGACCTACGATCAAGAAGACGACCATGAGTGCTGGCTTGCTACAGCGGTGGAGTGCGGAATGCGTGAGTTTGAAACCGAATCGAATCGGGCGTCCGGGTTCGCGGAGCGGCTGACCGAACTGCCCCCCGGTGACCGCTCGGCATTCCTGGCCGACGTCGTCCACGACGCCACGCGGGCCGCGCTCCTGGCGGCCCGGCCGGACGTCCCGGCGGTGCTCGATCCCGAAAAGGCGTTCTCCGACCACGGGTTCGACTCGCTGGCCGCGGTGGAGCTGCACGCGCGGCTCACCGAGGCCACCGGGCTCGACCTGCCGGTCACCCTGGCCTTCGACCACCCGACGCCGGTCGCCGTCGCGCGCTTCCTGCACGCGGCGGTGTTCGGGGCCGAGGTCGTCCACAGTGGACCTTCGGCCACGGGTGACCACGACGAGCCGATCGCGATCGTCGGCATCGGCTGCCGCTACCCGGGCGGGGCCGCCTCGCCCGAGGAGCTGTGGCGGCTCGTCGCCGAAGAGGTGCACACCATCACCGGGTTCCCGGCCGACCGCGGCTGGGACCTCGACGGCCTCTACGACCCGGACCCGGACCGCCCGGGCAGCAGCTACGTCACCTCCGGCGGGTTCCTGCCCGACGCCGGGGAGTTCGACGCCGGCTTCTTCGGCATCGCGCCGCGCGAGGCGTCCGCGATGGACCCGCAGCAGCGTCTCGTCCTCGAGACGGCCTGGGAAGCCCTGGAGCGCGCCAAGATCGACCCGACGACGTTGCGCGGCACGCCCGCCGGCGTCTTCATCGGCGCCGAGGCCCAGGAGTACGGCCCGCGCCTGCACGAGGCCCCCGACGGCCTCGACGGCTACATGCTCACCGGCAACGCGCCCAGTGTCGTCTCCGGCCGCGTCGCCTACGCGCTCGGACTCGAAGGCCCGACGCTGACCGTCGACACCGCGTGCTCCGGCTCGCTCGTCGCGCTTCACCTCGCCGTGCAGTCCCTGCGCCGCGGTGAGACTCCGCTCGCGCTCGCGGGCGGTGTCGCCGTCATGGGCGGCCCCGGCACGTTCACCGCGTTCAGCCGCCAGCGCGGCCTCGCCGAGGACGGCCGCTGCAAGGCGTTCGCCGCCGGCGCGGACGGCACCGGGTTCGCCGAAGGTGTCGGTGTCCTGGTGCTGGAACGCCTGTCCGACGCGGTCGCGAACGGGCACACCGTGCTCGCCGTCGTCCGCGGCACCGCCATCAACTCCGACGGCGCCTCCAACGGCCTCACCGCGCCCAACGGCCCGTCGCAGCAGCGGGTCATCCACCGCGCCCTCGCCGACGCCCGGCTGGAAGCGTCCGAAGTGGACGCAGTCGAGGCCCACGGCACCGGCACCCGCCTCGGCGACCCGATCGAGGCGCAGGCGCTGCTCGCGACCTACGGGCAGAGCCGCGAGACGCCGCTGCTGCTCGGCTCGATCAAGTCCAACATCGGCCACACCCAGGCCGCGGCCGGCGTGGCCGGCGTGATCAAGATGGTCGAGGCGATCCGGCGCGGCCGGCTGCCGAAGACCCTGCACGTCGACGCGCCGACGCCGCACGTCGACTGGTCCGCGGGCGCGGTCGAGCTGCTGACCGAGGCTCGCGAGTGGCCCGCGGTCGAGCGTCCGCGCCGCGCGGGTGTCTCGTCGTTCGGCGTCAGCGGCACCAACGCGCACGTCATCATCGAGCAGGCCCCGGCCACCGCCGACGAGCCCGTCGCCACCGAACCGCTGCCGGTCGTGCCGCTCGTCGTCTCGGCCCGCAGTGAGGAAGCCCTGCGGGCGCAGGCGGGCAAGCTCGTGTCCACTGTGGAGTCGGCGGACCTGACCGAGATCGGCTTCTCGTTGGCCGGCACGCGCGCCGCGCACGACCACCGCGCCGTCGTCGTCGCCGCGAGCACCGAGGACGCAGTCGGTGGCCTGCGTGCGCTCGCCGCGGGCGAGCACCACAGCGCCGTCGTCACCGGCGAACGCACGCCGGGCAAGCTCGCGATGCTGTTCACCGGCCAAGGTGCGCAGCGGCTCGCCATGGGCAAGGAGCTGTACCTGGCCCACCCGGTCTTCGCGGAGGTCTTCGACGAGGCCATCGACCACCTCGACGTGCAGATGGACCGCCCGCTGCGCGACGTCCTCTTCGGCGACGACGCCGAGGAGCTGAACGGCACCCAGTACGCGCAGTGCACGCTGTTCGCCATCGAGGTCGCGCTCGCGCGGCTGCTGGAGTCGTGGGGCGTCAAGCCGGACGTCCTGCTCGGGCACTCGATCGGCGAGCTGGCCGCCGCGCACATCGCCGGCGTCTGGTCCCTGGAAGACGCCTGCCTGGTCGTCGCCGCACGTGGCCGGCTGATGCAGGCTCTTCCCGAAGGCGGAGCGATGGTCGCCATCGCCGCGACCGAGGACGAGGTCGGCCCGCTGCTGACCGACGGCGTGAGTATTGCCGCGATCAACGGCCCCACGTCGGTCGTGGTGTCCGGCGAGCGCGGCGAGGTCGAGGCCGTCGCCGAGGTGTTCCGCCTGCAGGGCCGCAAGACGAGCGAGCTGCGCGTCTCGCACGCGTTCCACTCGCCGCTGATGGAGCCGATGCTCGCCGAGTTCCGGGAGGTCCTGGAGGTCGTCGACTTCGCGCCGCCGTCGATCCCGGTCGTCTCGAACGTCACCGGCCGCCTGGCGACCGCCGAGGAGCTGTGCTCGCCCGGCTACTGGCTCTACCACGTCCGCCGCGCGGTCCGGTTTGCCGACGGCGTCGCCGCGCTCGCCGCGGCCGGCGTCACCACCGCGCTCGAGGTCGGCCCCGACGCCGTCCTCGCGGCCATGGCCGCCACCGGCCCGCACGGCACCGACATCGCCTTCGTGCCCGCGCAGCGCCGCGGCCACGCCGAGGTCCCGGCGCTCGCCGGCGCGCTCGGCCGGCTGCACACCCGCGGCGTGCGGGTCGACTGGACCGCGTTCTTCGGCCCGGCGAACGCCGTCGACCTGCCGACCTACGCCTTCCAGCGCAAGCACTTCTGGCTCACCGCACCGGGTCACGGCGACGCGGCCGACTTCGGCCAGCTCGCCTCCGGCCACCCGCTGCTGGCCGCCGAGATCGGCCTGGCCGACCACGACGGCCTGGTCCTGACCGGCCGGATCGGCCTGCGGTCCCACCCGTGGCTCGCCGACCACACCATCGCCGGCACCGCCCTGCTGCCCGGCACCGCGTTCGTCGAGATGGCCCTGCACGCCGCCGAGCGGGCGGGCTGCGACGTCGTCGACGAGCTGACCCTGCAGGCACCGCTGTCCGTGCCGGAGGGCCGGGGCGTCGAGGTGCAGGCCGTGGTCGGCCCGGTCGAGGACGGCCGCCGCACCATCGAGTTCTACTCGCGGACCGAGCAGGACGTCGCCTGGACGCGGCACGCCGTCGGCGTGCTGGCCGAGGCCGAAGCCGTCGAGCCCGCGCCGATCACCGAGTGGCCGCCGTCCGGCGCCGAGATCGTCGCCACGAACGAGTTGTACGAAGAGCTGGCGGCGCAGGGCTACGGCTACGGCCCGCTGTTCCAAGGGCTGCGCACCGCGTGGAAGCGCGACGACGTCGTGTTCGCCGAGGTCGCCCTGCCTACCCGGGACGAGGACTTCGGGATCCACCCGGCGCTGCTCGACGCCGTCCTGCACGCCACCGACTTCGCGCCGGGCGAGGCCCGCGAAGCCGGCGAGATCCGCCTGCCGTTCGCGTGGACCGGCGTGCGGCTGCACGCCTCCGGCGCGACCGAGGTGCGGGTCCGGATCACCTCACCCGCCACCGGCGGCGTCTCCCTGGAGGTCACCGACCCGGCGGGGACGGCGGTGCTGTCGGTGGAGTCGTTCCGCTCCCGCCCGGTCAGCGGCGCCGACCTGGGCCCGCGGGCGCAGGACCTGCTGCACACCGTCGAATGGACGCCGGTCGCGACCGCCGAAGGGGACTTCCCGGTCACCGAAGTCACCGAAATCACCGACCTGGCCAAGCTGACCGAGGTGCCGGACACGATCGTCGTGCCGGTCGCCGCGAAGGGCCGGAGCATCCCGGCGGCGGCCAAGCAGGCCGCCCACCGCGTGCTCGCCGTCCTCCAGCAGTTCGTCGCCGGCGAGCGTTTCGCTTCGGCCAAGCTCGTGATCCGGACTCCCGGCTCGCTCGCCGACTCCGCCGTGCGCGGGCTGGTGCGCTCGGCGCAGGCCGAACACCCGGGCCGGATCGTCCTGATCGAGGGCGAGACCACCACGAAGACCCTGGTCACCGCCCTGGCGTCCGGCGAGCCGGAGCTGCGGATCGACGGCGACCGGGTGCTGGCCCCGCGGCTCGTCCGCCTGCTCGCCGACGCGCCGGCCTGGCAGGCGGGCGGCGCCGTGCTGGTCACCGGTGGCACCGGCGGCCTCGGCGCGCAGGTCGCGCGGCACCTCGTGACCAAGCACGGCGTCCGGCACCTGGTGCTGCTCAGCCGTCGCGGGATCGACGCCCCGGGCGCGGCCGAACTGGTCGACGAGCTGGGGACGAGCGCGACGGTGCAGGTCATCGCCGGTGACGTCACGAAGAAGCGGTCGCTGTCGGCCGCGCTGAAGAAGATCGAGCAGCCGCTGACCGCCGTCGTCCACACCGCCGGTGTGCTCGACGACGCGATGATCGGCTCGCTCACCGAAGACCGCCTGGACGCCGTCCTCGCCCCGAAGGTCGACGCTGCGTGGGCACTGCACGAGCTGACCTCCGACCTGGCCGCGTTCGTCCTGTTCTCGTCCTCGGCCGGCCTGGTCGACGGCGCGGGCCAGGCGAACTACGCGGCGGGCAACACCTTCCTCGACGCGCTCGCCGAACACCGCCGCGAGCAGGGGCTCCCCGCGACGTCCCTGGCCTGGGGCCTGTGGACCGGCGACGGCGCCGCGCTCGGCATGAGCGCCGGACTGTCCGAAAAGGACCTGAGCCGGATCGGCCGGCTGGGCCTCGCCCCGCTGACCGCGTCCGAAAGCCTGGCCGCGCTGGACGCCGCGATCACCACGGGCACGCCCACCGTGGTGCCCACCCGCGTCGACCGCGTCGCGCTGAGCGCCCGCGACGACGTCCCGGCGCTCCTGCGCGGTCTTGTCCCCGCGAACCGGCGCCGCATCGCCGCGGCCGCCGGCGAGCTGACACCCGAGCGGCAGTTCGCCGAGCGGTTCGTCTCGCTGTCCGAAGCCGACCGTGACCGCGCGGTGCTCGACCTCGTGCGCACCCACGTCGCGGCCGTGCTCGGCCACGACGGCCCGTCGGCGATCAGCCCGTCCCGCCCGTTCGGCGAGATCGGGTTCGACTCCCTCGCCGCGGTGGAACTGCGCAACATCCTCGACTCCGTCACCGGCCTGCGGCTGCCCGCGACGCTGGTGTTCGACCACCCGACCCCGCGCGCGCTGGCCGAGTACCTGGTCACGCGCGTCGCCGGCCTGGCTCCCACCACCCCGATCGCGCCGGTGACCACGGCCGACCCGGAGGAGCCGATCGCCATCGTCGGCATCGCCTGCCGCTATCCCGGCGGCGTCGCGACGCCGGAGGATCTCTGGCGGCTCGTCGCGGGCGGCGAAGAGGCGCTCACGCCGTTCCCGGCCGACCGCGGCTGGAACGTCGACGCCCTCTACGACCCCGAGCCCGGCAAGCCCGGCCACAGCTACGTCAAGCACGGCGCGTTCCTGCACGACGCCGCCGAGTTCGACGCCGACTTCTTCGAGATCAGCCCGCGCGAAGCGGCCGCGATGGACCCGCAGCAGCGGTTGCTGCTGGAAGTGTCCTGGGAGGCGTTCGAGCGGGCCGGGATCGACCCGGTCTCCCTGCGCGGTAGCGCCACCGGCGTGTTCGCCGGCGTCATGTACCACGACTGGGGCACCCGCCTCGGCACGGTTTCCGACGACATCGCGGGTTACCTCGGCAACGGCAGCCTCGCCAGCGTCGTCTCCGGCCGCGTCTCCTACGCGCTCGGCCTGGAGGGCCCGACGGTCACGGTCGACACGGCGTGTTCGTCCTCGCTGGTCGCCCTGCACTGGGCGGCCCAGGCACTGCGCCGCGGCGAATGCTCGCTCGCCCTCGCCGGTGGCGTCACCGTGATGTCCACTCCGGACACGTTCGTCGACTTCAGCCGCCAGCGCGGCCTGTCCGCCGACGGCCGCTGCCGCTCGTTCGCCGACGCGGCCGACGGCACCGGCTGGGGCGAGGGCGCGGGCATGCTGCTCGTCGAACGCCTCTCGGACGCGAAGCGCAACGGCCACCCGGTGCTCGCGCTGCTCAAGGGCTCCGCGGTCAACCACGACGGCGCGTCGAACGGCCTCACCGCCCCGAACGGCCCCTCTCAGCAGCGCGTGATCACGAAGGCACTGGCGGACGCGGGGCTCACCCCGTCCGAAGTGGACGCCGTGGAAGGGCACGGCACCGGTACCACGCTGGGTGACCCGATCGAGGCGCAGGCCCTCCTGGCGACCTACGGCCAGGACCGTGCCGAAGACCAGCCCCTGTGGCTGGGTTCGATCAAGTCCAACATCGGGCACACCCAGGCCGCGGCCGGGGTCGCCGGCATCATCAAGATGGTCATGGCACTGCGCAACGAGCAGCTGCCGCAGACCCTGCACGTCGACCGGCCGTCCACTGTGGTCGATTGGGACACGGGCGCGGTGCGGCTCCTGACCGAGTCGCGTGACTGGTCGCCGAACGGCCACCCGCGCCGGGCCGCCGTCTCGTCGTTCGGGATCAGCGGCACCAACGCGCACGTGATCATCGAGCAGGCCCCGGCCGACGCCGAAGTCGAGCAGCCGGCCGAGCCGCAGCCCGGCGCCGTCGTCCCCGTCGCGCTCTCCGGGCGCACCGCGGCCTCCGTGCGTGGCCAGGCCGCCCGGCTGCGCGAGTACGTCGCCGACCACGACGACGTCACCGTCGCCGAGCTGGCGCGCTCGCTGGTTTCGACCCGTGCGGCTCTGGAACAGCGGGCCGTGGTGGTCGCCGGGACCCCGGCCGAACTGGCCGAGGGCCTGGACGCGCTGGCCGCCGGCGAGCCCGGCACCGATGTCGTCACCGGCACCGCCGGCGAGGGCAAGCTGGCATTCCTGTTCTCGGGCCAGGGCGCCCAGCGCGTCGGCATGGGCCAGGCGCTGCGCGCCACCTACCCGGTGTTCGCCGCAGCCTTCGACGCCGTCTGCGCCGCGATCGACCCGCTGCTGGACGTCCCGCTGCGCGACGTCGTCTTCGGGACGACCGCGCTCGCGAACCGCGGCCTGCTCGACCAGACGCAGTACACGCAGACCGCGCTGTTCGCCGTGGAGGTTTCGCTCTTCCGGCTCGCCGAGTCGTGGGGGATCGTCCCCGACGCCCTGGCCGGGCACTCGATCGGCGAGCTGGCCGCGGCGCACGTCGCCGGCGTGCTCTCCCTCGAGGACGCGGCGGCGCTAGTGGCCGCGCGCGGCCGCCTGATGGGCTCGCTGAGCGAGCCGCCGGGTGCCATGGTTTCGCTGGCCACGACCGAGGAAGCCGCGCGGGAGCTGCTGCGCGGGCACGAGGACGAGGTCAGCATCGCCGCCGTCAACGGCCCGGAGTCGGTCGTCGTCTCCGGTGTCGCCGAGGTCGTGGCCCGGATCGAGCGGGCGGCCACGGTCGCCGACGTCCGGACGCGCCGGCTGCGCGTCAGCCACGCGTTCCACTCGCCGCTGATGGCCCCGATGCTCGACGAGTTCCGCGAGATCGCCGCCGGGCTGACGTTCCACGCGCCGGCGATCCCGATCTTCTCCACGGTCTCGCCCGGCGCGGACCTGACGTCGCCGGAGTACTGGGTCACCCACGTCCGCGAAGCCGTGCGCTTCGGGGACGCGGTCGCGGCCCTGGAAGCCGACGGCGTCGAGACGTTCCTCGAGCTGGGACCGGACAGCGTGCTGTCCGCGCTCGGCCCGCAGAGCGTCGCGAACCCCGACGCGGTCGCGTTCGTGCCGTTCGGCCGCCGCGACCGGGACGAGGTGCGCACGGCGCTGGCCGCGCTCGGCCGGCTCCACACGCGGGGTGCGGCCCAGCTGGGCCGCGTGCTCGGCGACGGCCCGGTCCGGCTCGACCTGCCGACGTATGCCTTCCAGCACAAGCGCTTCTGGCTCGACGCGACACCGTCCGGCGACGTGACGGCGGTCGGCCAGCAGCCGCTGCCGCACCCGATGCTGGGCGCGGTCGTGCCGCTGTCCGGTTCGGACACCACGGTGCTCACCGGCCGGCTGTCGGCGGGGTCGGTGCCGTGGCTGGCGGACCACGTCGTCAAGGGCGCGATCCTGGTGCCCGGCACCGGGTTCGTCGAGCTCGCCATCGCGGCCGGCGACCAGGTCGGCCACTCGACGGTCGAAGAGCTCACGCTGCAGGCGCCGCTCGTCCTGCCGCCCGATGGTGCCGTCGCGCTCCAGGTCGTGGTCGGCCCCGCCGACGGCGACCGCCGCCCGGTCACCGTGTTCTCCCGCGCGATCGACGGCGACGAGTGGACCCAGCACGCGATCGGCACGCTGTCCGCGGCGCCGCGGCCCGAGCCCGCCGGGCTCACCGAATGGCCGCCGGCCGGGGCGACCCCGATCATCGTCGAGGGTGCCTACACCCTGCTCGTGGAGCGCGGCTACGGCTACGGCCCGTCCTTCCAGGGGCTCAAGGCCGCCTGGAAGCGGGGCACCGAAGTCTTCGCCGAGGTCGCGCTGCCGGAACCAGCGGCGGCCACGGCGAACCTGTACGGCCTGCACCCGGCGTTGCTCGACATCGCCATGCACGCCGACCTCCTCGGCGACCCGGGCGGCGCGACGCTGCTGCCCTTCGTCTGGAACGGCGTCACGCTGCACGCCGCCGGCGCTTCGGTGCTGCGGGTGCGGATCGAGCGGCTGAACGGCGACGAGGTGTCGGCCATCGAGGTGGCCGACAGCGAGGGCCGTCCGGTCGCGACCATCGACTCGCTCGTCTCGCGTCCGGTCCGCCGGGAGCTGACGGCGTCGTCCGAAGTGGACGGATCGCTGCTCAAGATCGCCTGGCAGCCCGTCTCCGTGCCGCAGTCCGACGCCGAAGTGGTCGCCATCGGCCGCGGCCGCGTCGGGGTGGCCGCCACCTACGCCGGCTTTGCCGACCTCACCGCGGCGATCGACCGCGGCGAGCCGGTGCCGACCCTGATCACGCTGACCGTGCCGGGCGCCGAGGGCGACGTCCCGGCCGCGGCTCGCGAGAACGCCGCGTGGCTGCTCGCCGAGCTGCAGGCCTGGCTGGCCGAGCCCCGGTTCGGGATCACCAAGCTGGCCGTGGTGACGCAGGACGCGGTGCCCGCCGGTCAGTCCACTGTGGACGTGACGCAGGGGCTGCTGTGGGGCCTGACCCGCGGGGCCCAGGCCGAGCACCCCGGGCGCGTGTTCGTCGTCGACGCCGACGAAGCCGCGACGGCCGGGTCCCTCGCGGCGGTCATCGCCTCCGGCGAGCCGGAGGCCGCGATCCGCGACGGCGCGGTGCTCGTGCCGCGCTACGCCAAGACCGAGTCCGGCGACGCTTCGCCGTGGCAGGGCGGCGGTGCCGTGCTGATCACCGGCGGCACCGGCGGGCTCGGCAGCCTGCTGGCCCGCTACCTGGTGGCCGAGCACGGCGTCACCGACCTGGTGCTCACCAGCCGGCGCGGGCTCGGCGCGCCGGGCGCCCGGCAGCTGGTCGAGGACCTGGCCGACCTGGGGGCCCGGGTGCGGGTCGCCGCGTGCGACGTCACCGAGCGCGCCCAGGTCGAGAGCCTGCTCGGGGCGATCGACAACCTCACCGCCGTGGTGCACGCGGCGGGCACGGCCGACAGCGGCGTCTTCGACTCGCTGACCCCGGATCGGCTCGACTCGGTCCTGCGGGCCAAGGTCGACGCCGCCTGGCACCTGCACGAGCTGACGCAGGACCTCGCCGCGTTCGTGCTGTTCTCCTCTGCCGGCGGCCAGGTGCTGCCCGCGGGCCAGGCGAACTACGCCGCGGCCAACGCGTTCCTCGACGGCCTCGCCGCGCACCGGCGGGCCGCGGGCCTGCCGGCGACGGCGCTGGCCTGGGGCCTGTGGGCCGAGAACACCGGCCTCGGCGGCGACCTGGCCGAGGCGGACCTCGCCCGGATGGCGCGGCTCGGCCTCCCCGCGGTCACCGCGGAGCAGGGGCTCGCGCTGTTCGACGCGGCGACCGCCACCGAAGACGCCGTGATCGCCCCGCTGCGGGTGGACGTCGCGGCGCTGCGGGCCCGGACCGACGACCTGCCGGCGCTGCTGCGCGGGTTCGTCCCGCCGAAGGCGCGCCGGACCGCCAAGGCGGCGAAGGCGGCCGACAACGCGCTGGCCGCCGAGCTGGCCTCGCTGGCCGACAACGAACGTGACCGCGTGCTGCTGGACATCGTCCGCACCCAGGTCGCCACCGTGCTCGGCTACGCGGACAAGTCCGAAGTGGACGGCACCCGCGCGTTCAAGGAGCTCGGCTTCGACTCCCTGGCCGCGGTCGAGCTGCGCAACCTGCTCGGCACCGCGACCGGCCTGACCCTGCCGGCGACGCTGATCTTCGACCACCCGACCGCCAAGGCGGTGGCGGACTTCGTCAAGGGCAAGCTGCTCGGCGCGGTCGCGAAGGTCCCGGCCACCACGACCCGGACGAACGCGTCCATGCAGGAGCCGATCGCGATCGTCGGCATGGCCTGCCGGTACCCCGGCGGCGTCCGGTCGCCGGAGGACCTCTGGCAGCTGCTGGTCGACGAGGTCGACGCCGTGTCGGAGTTCCCGACCAACCGCGGCTGGGACATCGAGAGCATCTACGACCCCGAGCGCGGCAAGCGGGGCAAGACCTACGCCCGCGAAGGCGGCTTCCTCCACGAAGGCACCTTGTTCGACCCGGCGTTCTTCGGCATCGGCCCGCGCGAGGCGCTGGCCATGGACCCGCAGCAGCGGCTCCTGCTGGAGACGGCGTGGGAGGCCATCGAGCGGGCCGGCATCGACCCGACCGCGCTGCGCGGCAGCATGACCGGCGTCTTCACCGGCGCGATGTACGACGACTACGGCAGCCGCGTCCCCGGCGCGCCCCTCGACGTCGCCGCCTACATCCCCAACGGCAGCTCGGGCGCGGTCGTCTCCGGCCGCATCTCCTACCTGCTGGGGCTGGAAGGCCCGTGCATGACGGTCGACACCGCGTGCTCGTCCTCGCTGGTCACGCTGCACCTCGCGGTGCAGGCGCTGCGGGCGGGGGAGTGCGGGCTGGCGCTCGCCGGCGGCGTCACGCTGCTTTCGCAGCCGGATCTCTTCGTCGACTCCAGCCGGCAGGGCGTGCTTTCGCCCAACGGCCGGTCGAAGTCCTTCTCCGCGGCGTCCGACGGCGTCGGCTGGGCCGAAGGCGCGGGCCTGCTCCTGCTGGAGCGGCTGTCCGACGCGCAGCGCAACGGGCACGAGGTCCTCGCCGTGGTCCGCTCCAGCGCTGTCAACCAGGACGGCGCGTCCAACGGCCTCACCGCGCCGAACGGGCCGTCGCAGGAACGCGTGATCCACGCTGCCCTCGCGGCCGGCGGCCTCACCCCGTCCGAAGTGGACGCCGTCGAGGCGCACGGTTCCGGCACGAAGCTCGGTGACCCGATCGAGGCGCAGGCGCTGCTGGCCACCTACGGCCAGGACCGTCCGGACGGGCGGCCGCTGTACCTGGGCTCGGTGAAGTCCAACATCGGCCACGCGCAGGCCTCCGGCGGCGCGGCGGGCGTGATCAAGGTCGTCCAGGCGCTGCGGCACAACACGCTGCCGAAGTCGCTGCACATCGACGCGCCGTCCCCGGTCGTCGACTGGACCACCGGCGACATCGAGCTGCTGAGCGAGGCCCGGCCCTGGCTGCCCAACGGCCGCCCGCGCCGCGCCGGCGTGTCGTCGTTCGGTATCAGCGGCACCAACGCGCACATCATCATCGAGGAAGCTCCTCCGTCCACTGTGGAGCGCCCGCGCCGGACCGCCGCGCCGCTGCCGTCGGTGCCGCTGCCGATCGCCGGGGCCACGGCCGCCGCGCTCGCCGACCAGGCGGCCCGGATGGCCGCGTGGATCCGGTCCAACCCGGAGCTGGACCTGACCGACGTCGGCTACTCGCTCGCCACCGGACGGGCCGCGCTCGACCACCGCTCGGTGGTCCTGGCGGCCGGCCGCGAGGCCGCGCTCAAGGCCCTCGACGGTCTCGCCACCGGCGGGAGCCCGGCGGGCACGGTGACCGGCACGACCAGCGCGGCCGACCTGACCGCGTTCCTCTTCACCGGCCAGGGCGCGCAGCAGCCGGGCATGGGCCGCGAGCTCTACGAGGCCTTCCCGGTCTTCGCCGGTGCCTTCGACGAAGCGTGCGGCCTGCTCGACACCGACGTCCCGCTCAAGCAGGTCATCTGGGCCGAGAAGGGCTCCGAAGACGGCGAGCTGCTGAACAAGACCGCGTACACGCAGTGCGCGCTCTTCGCGATCGAGGTGGCGCTCTACCGCCTGGTCGAGTCGTGGGGCCTCGTGCCGGACTACGTCGCCGGGCACTCGATCGGCGAGCTGGCCGCGGCGCACGTCGCCGGGGTGCTCTCCCTGGCCGACGCGTGTGCGCTGGTCGCGGCTCGCGGCCGGTTGATGCAGGCCCTGCCTTCCGGCGGGGCGATGGCAGCCATCGCGGCGACCGAGGACGAGGTGCGCGCCGCGCTCCCGGCCGAAGGCGACACTGTGGACATCGCCGCGGTCAACGGCCCGCGCTCGGTGGTCATCTCCGGGCCCGAGGACGCGGTGAAGGCGGCCATGGCGGCCTTCAAGGCAGCCGGACGGCGCGTCAAGCAACTGGTCGTCTCGCACGCCTTCCACTCCTCGCTGATGGAGCCGATGCTGGCCGACTTCGCCGTGGTGGCGGAGAAGCTGACGTACTCGGCCCCGACCATCCCGGTCGTCTCCAACGTGACCGGCCGCATCGCCACGGCCGGGCAGCTCTGCTCGCCGGAGTACTGGGTCGACCACGTGCGGGAGGCCGTCCGGTTCGCCGACGGCGTCGGCGCGCTCCTCGCGGCCGGGGTGACCCGGTTCGTCGAGCTGGGCCCGGACGCGGTGCTGACCGGCATGGCCCGCGAGTGCGACACGTCGGCCGCCGACCGGCCCGACCGCGTCGTGGGCGTGCCCGCGCTGCGCCGGGGCCGCGACGAGGTCCAGACGCTGTTCACCGCGGTGGCCACGCTGTACTCGCGCGGCGCGAAGCCCGACTGGAGTGCGGTGTACGCCGGACGCGGTGCGTCCACTGTGGACCTGCCGACGTACGCCTTCCAGAACAAGGAGTACTGGCTCAACGCGACGAAACGGGCCGGCGACGTCGGCTCGCTGGGCGCCAAGGCCGCCGGGCACCCGCTGCTGGGCGCGCTGGTGGAGCTGCCCGACGGCGGCGCCGTGCTCACCGGCCGGCTCGCGGTCGACCGGCAGACCTGGCTGGCCGACCACGTGGTGCTGGGCCGGACGATGCTGCCGGGCACCGCGTACGTCGAGCTGGCCCTGCACGCCGCCGACCAGGTCGGCTGCGACGTCCTGGAGGAGCTGACCCAGCAGGCCCCGCTGCTGCTGCCCGAGGAGGGCGGCGTCGACCTCCGCGTCGTCGTCGGCGCTCCCGGTGCGGACGGCCGCCGTGAGCTGTCGGTGCACTCCCGCACCGAGGACGCCTGGACCCAGCACGCGGCCGGCACCCTGGCCGCCGGTGCGCGGCCGGCGGAGTTCGACCTCTCGGTGTGGCCACCGGAGGGCGCCGAAGCCGTCGACCTCACCGGGCTCTACGACGACCTGGCCGGGCTCGGCTTCGGCTACGGCCCGGTGTTCCGGAACCTGCGCGCGGTCTGGCTGCGTGACGGGGAGGTCTTCGCCGAGGTGGCGCTGCCCGAGGGCACCGCGGCGAGTGAGTTCGGGCTCCACCCGGGTCTGCTCGATTCGGCGCTGGGCGCGACGGACTTCCTCGTCCCCGGTGGCCCGAAGGCGCTGACCGAGACGACGATCCCGTTCGCCTGGAACCAGGTCTCGCTGCACGCTTCCGGGGCCACCGCGCTGCGGGTGCGGGTCCGCAAGGAAGGAAAGGACGCGTCGCTCGCGCTGGCCGACGCGACCGGTTCGCCGGTCGCCTGGATCGAGTCGCTGGTGACGCGGCCGGTGTCGGAAGGGCAGCTGGGCGCGAAGGTGCCCGACTCGCTCTACCGGATCGACTGGCAGCCCGCCGCGGGTGTCCGGCTGGTCAAGTCCCTCGAGGGCTGGGCCGTGCTCGGCACCGACGACCTCGGCTTGGGCGTTCCGACGCACGAGCAGCTGGTGGCGGCCGACGTCCTGGTCCTGCCGGTCGGCTCGGCCGAAGGCGATGTCCCGGCCCGGGTCCACGCGACCGTCCAGGAAACCCTGGGACAGCTGCAGACCTGGCTCGACGGGCCTTCCGACGGCAAGCTCCTGGTCGTCACGCGCAACGCCGTGGCGGACAGCCCGGACCTCGCGCAGGCGCCGGTCTGGGGACTCGTGCGGGCCGCGCAGGCGGAGAACCCCGGCCGGATCCAAGTGGTCGACGTCGACGACCTGCCCCAGTCCATGCGGGCGCTGCCCGCGGTGGTCGCCTCCGGCGAGCCGGAAGCGATCGTCCGGGTCGGCGAGGTCCGCGTGCCCCGGCTGGCCAAGGTCACCACGGTCGGTGACCCGGTCGAGTGGAACACCGGCGGCACGGTGCTCATCACCGGCGGCGCCGGCCTCCTCGGCGGGCACCTGGCCCGGCACCTGGTCGCCCGCGGCGCCCGGAACCTGGTCCTCACCAGCCGTCGGGGCCTGGACGCCCCGGGGGCGCGTGAACTGGTCGAGTCGCTGGACGCTTCGGTGACCGTCGCGGCCTGCGACGTCACCGACCGGGACGAGCTGGCGGCCCTGATCGGGTCGCTGCCCGGCCTCACCGCCGTGGTGCACGCCGCCGGCCAGATGGACAGCGCGGTGCTGAGCGCGCTCACCCCGGAGCAGGTCGGGAACGTCCTGCGGCCCAAGGTGGACGCGGCCTGGCACCTGCACGAGCTGACCGCTTCGCTGGATCTCGAGGCGTTCGTCCTCTACTCGTCGGCGGGCGGCCTGCTGCTCGCCGCCGGGCAGGCGAACTACGCCGCCGGCAACGTCTTCCTGGACGCGCTGGCCGAGCACCGCACGGCGCTGGGCCTCCCGGCGACATCGCTGGCCTGGGGTCCGTGGGAAGGCAGCGGCGACGCCGTCGACCTGACGCACGTCGCCCGGTACGGGGTCGCGGAACTGGCCGTCGCCGACGGGCTCGCGCTCTTCGACGCCGCGCTCGCGGCCGGCGAACCGGCGCTGGTGCCGGTGAAGCTCGCCGACCTGCGCGAGGCCGACCGGATCGCGCCGCTCCTGCGAGGCCTGGTCACGGCCACTCCGCGACGCGCCGCCGCGGCGGCGGGCGGTGTGACGGCGGCACCCGAAGCCGGGTTCGCCGAGAAGCTGACCGGGATGTCGGCCGACGACCGGGAATCGGCTCTGCTGCAGCTGGTCTGCGAGCACGCGGCGGCCGTCCTCGGCTACGACGACGCTTCGGCCGTCGGCGTCGAGAAGGGCTTCACCGACCTGGGCATCGACTCCCTGGCCGCGCTCGAACTGCGCAACCGGCTCGGAGCCGCCTGCGGGCTGCGCCTGCCGGCGACGCTGATCTTCGACTACCCGAGCCCGCTGCCGCTGACCCGGTTCCTGCTCGGGGAGCTGCTGCCCGAGCTCGGCGAGCCGGTCGGAGAGGTGGCCGAGGCCAACGGAACCGACGAGGTGGCGGCGATCGCCGGGATGGACCTGGCCGACCTGGTCCGGTCCGCGATGGCCGGCACCGACACCGACGAACGAGGGGACTCCCAGTGACTCAGGCGCCGTCCACCGAGCAGATCGTCGCCGCGCTGCGCCAGTCCATGATGGACAACGAGCGGCTCAAGGCGGACAACCAGAAGCTCACCGCGGCGATGAGCGAGCCGATCGCGATCATCGGGATGGGCTGCCGTTACCCGGGCGGAGTCACCACGCCCTCGCAACTCTGGGACCTCGTCGCGAGCGGCACCGACGCCGTCGGCGAGTTCCCGGAGGACCGGGGCTGGGACACCGCGTCGCTCTTCGACCCCGCCGGCCGGCCCGGGACGACGTACTCGAAGGAGGGCGGCTTCCTCTACGACGCCGCCGACTTCGAGCCGGAGTTCTTCGGGATCTCCCCGCGCGAGGCCCGCACGCTCGACCCGCAGCAGCGGATCGTGCTGGAGACGGCGTGGGAGGCCGTGGAACGCGCCGGCATCGTGCCCTCGACGTTGCGGGGCAGCAAGACCGGCGTCTTCGCGGGTGTGATGTACCACGACTACGGTGCCGGCAGCAGCGACGGCAGTCTCATTTCGGGCCGCATCTCCTACACCCTCGGGCTGGAAGGCCCGTCGGTGTCGGTGGACACGGCGTGCTCGTCGTCGCTGGTCGCCCTGCACTGGGCGGCGCAGGCGCTGCGCCGCGGCGAGTGTTCGCTGGCGCTGGCAGGCGGCGTGACCGTGATGGTGACGCCGGACATGTTCGTCTACTTCAGCGAACAGCAGGGGCTGTCGCCGGACGGCCGGTGCAAGGCGTTCGGCAGCGGCGCCGACGGCGTCGGCTGCTCCGAGGGCGCCGGGATGCTGCTGCTGGAGAAGCTTTCCGACGCGCGGCGCAACGGCCACCACGTGCTGGCCGTGCTGCGCGGCAGCGCGGTGAACTCCGACGGCGCGTCCAGCGGCATCACCGTGCCGAACGGGCCCGCGCAGCAGCGGGTGATCCGCGCGGCGCTGGCCGACGGCGGGCTGGAGCTGTCCGATGTGGACGCCGTCGAGGCGCACGGCACCGGCACCAAGCTGGGCGACCCGATCGAGGCGCAGGCCCTGATCTCGACCTACGGCAAGGCGGCGACGCCGGAGCGGCCGCTGCACGTCGGGTCGTTCAAGTCGAACGTCGGCCACACGCAGGCGGCCGCCGGCGTCGGCGGCGTGATCAAGATGGTGGAGGCGCTGCGGCGCGGCGTCCTCCCGCGCACGTTGCACGCCGAAGAGCCGTCGCCGCACGTCGAGTGGACGGACACGATCTCGCTGCTCACCGCGGAACGACCGTGGCCGGAGACCGGACGGCCGCGCCGCGCCGGGGTGTCGTCGTTCGGCATCAGCGGGACCAACGCGCACGTGATCGTCGAACAGGGCGACCCGGTGCCGGTCTCTTCTTCTCCGGAAGAAGGCCCGGTGGCCTGGCTGCTGTCCGCCAACGACCCGGAGGCCCTGCGGGCGCAGGCGGCCAAGCTCGCCGCGTCCGTGGGTGACGAGTCCGCGGTGGACGTCGGGTATTCGCTGGCGACCACCCGCGCCCTCGCCGAGCACCGCGCCGGGGTCGTGGCCACCGACCGGGCGGGCGCGATCCGCGCGCTCACCGAATACGCGGCGGGCCGGCCGGCGGGTGTCGTCGAGGGGGTGGCGGGAACCGGCCGCACGGCGTTCCTGTTCACCGGCCAGGGCGCGCAGCGCGCCGGGATGGGCCTGGAGCTGGCGGCCGTGTTCCCCGCGTTCTCCGAGGTCTTCGACGTCGTGGCCGCCGAGCTGGACAAGCACCTGGACGTGCCCCTGAAGACCGTGCTCGGCTCCGACGAGACCGGGTACACGCAGCCCGCGTTGTTCGCGATCGAGGTCGCGGTGTTCCGCCTGCTCGAGTCGTGGGGCGTCCAGCCGGACTACCTGCTCGGACACTCGATCGGTGAGCTGGCCGCGGCGCACGTCGCCGGGGTGCTCTCGCTCGAAGACGCGTGCACGCTCGTTACGGCCCGGGCGCGGCTGATGCAGGCGTTGCCCACCGGGGGAGCGATGGTCGCCGTGGCGGCGGCCGAAGCGGACGTCCTGCCGCTGCTGACCGACGGCGTGTCGATCGCCGCCGTCAACGGGCCCACGTCCGTGGTGCTCTCCGGGGACGAGGACGCGGTGCTCGCCGTGGCGTCGAAGTTCTCGAAGACCACGCGGTTGAAGGTTTCGCACGCGTTCCACTCGGCGCTGATGGAGCCGATGCTGGCGGACTTCGCGTTCATCGCCCGGAACCTGACCTACCGCGCGCCGGAGATCCCGATCGTCTCGACGGTTTCGCCGGACGCGGATCTGACTTCGCCGGAGTACTGGGTGAGCCAGGTCCGCGACGCCGTCCGGTTCGCCGACGGGATCCGCACGCTGCTCGACGCGGGCGTCACGACGTTCGTCGAGGTCGGCCCGTCGGCGGTGCTCACCGCGATGGGCCAGACGTGCCTGGACGCGGACGACCACGCCACGTTCGTCCCGGTGCTGCGCAAGGACCGGCCCGAGGCCGAGTCGGCGGCGGCCGCGGTGGCGGCGCTGTTCGCCAGCGGGTCCACTGTGGACTTCTCCGCGTTCTACGCCGGGGGCACGGTGGTGGAACTGCCGACGTACGCGTTCCAGCGCAAGCGTTACTGGCTCGAGAATCCGACCGGCGCCCGCGTCCGCGGCGTCGCCGAGGTGGGGCAGCGCGACGCCGGGCACCCGCTGCTGGGTGCCGTCGTCGTCGCGGCCGACTCCGGTGGTGCCGTGCTGACCGGCCGGCTTTCGGCGCGGACGCAGCCGTGGCTCGCCGACCACGTCGTCCAGGGCTCCCTGGTGTTCCCCGGCACGGCGTTCGTCGAGCTGGCGGTCCGCGCCGGTGACGAGGTCGGCTGCGGACGGCTCGACGAGCTGACCCTGGCCGCGCCGCTGATCGTGCCTCCGGAAGGGGCGGTCCGGCTGCAGGTGGTCGTCGGTGCTCTCGAATCGGAGCAGCGCTCTCTGTCGATCTATTCCCAGGCCGAGGACGCCTCCGAGTGGGTGCAGCACGGCACGGGCCGGCTGTCTTCCTTCGTCTCGAGTCCGGCGGCCTCGCCGGAGTGGCCGCCCGCGGGGGCGGTCGAGATCGACGTGACCTCGCGCTACGACGACCTCGCCGCCCAGGGCTTCGACTACGGGCCGGTGTTCGCCGGGCTGCGCCGCGTGTGGCAGGACGGCGACCGGCTGGCCGCCGAGGTGGCCCTGCCGGCGGACGCGGACGCCTCGGCGTTCGGCCTGCACCCGGCGTTGCTCGACGCCGCACTGCACACGATCGGCCTGGCCGGGCCGACCGAGGACAAGCCGGTGCTGCCGTTCGCGTGGTCGGGCGTGTCACTGCACGCGGCCGGGGCCTCCGAGCTGCGGGTGCTGATCTATTCGGACGTCGAGAACACCGTCTCGCTGAGCGCGACGGACGCCACCGGTGCACCGGTGCTCAGCGTCGAATCGCTGTCGCTGCGGCCGATCGCGGCCGACGCGTTCCGCGCCACGCGCTCGGCGGTCGACGACTCGCTCTTCCGCGTCGAATGGCAGCCGTTCGCGGGCGACGCCGTGCCGGGAGTCTCGTCCGCGGTGCTCGGTGCGGGATTCGGGCTGCCAGGTGAGTCCTATGTGGACCTTCCGGCTCTGGTCTCCGCCGAGGTGGCGCCGGATGTGGTGTTCGCGCCGTTCGTGGCGCCGGACTCCGCTTCGCCGGTGACGGCCCGTGCGGCGACGCACCGGCTGCTGGCCCTGGCCCAGGCCTGGGTCGCCGAGGAGACTTTGGCGTCTTCCCGGCTGGTCGTGGTCGCTTCGCACGCGATCGGGACGCGTCCCGACGAGGGTGTCGACGACCTGACGCACGCTGCCCTGTGGGGCGTGATCCGGACCGCTCAGCTGGAGTACCCCGACCGGTTCATGATCGTTGATGTCGATGGTGGTGAGCTGCCCCTCGATGAGGTGCTCGGGGCGATGTACGCCGACGAGCCCGGTGTCGCGGTGCGGAACGGTGCGGTGCTGGTGCACCGGCTGGCGAAGTTCGTGCCCACGCCGCTCGTCACCGGCTTGGACCCCGCCGGCACGGTGCTGGTCACCGGCGGTACCGGGGTGCTGGGGCAGCTGATCGCGCGGCACCTGGTGACCGAGCACGGCGTCAAGAACCTGCTGCTCACGAGCCGTCGTGGTGCTTCGGCGCCGGGCGCCGCGGAGCTGGTTTCGTCGCTGACCGCGCTGGGTGCGTCCGTTGCCTTGGAGGCGTGCGATCTCGCCGACCGGGACGCGGCGGCCGAGCTGCTCGCGGGAGTCGAGCCGGCGGCGGTCGTGCACACGGCGGGTGTCGTCGACGACGGCGTCCTGCTGGCGTTGACGCCGGAGCGGATGGACGCGGTGCTGCGGCCCAAGGTGGACGCGGCGTGGAACCTGCACTCGCTCACCGCTTCACTGGACATTCCTTTCGTCCTGTACTCGTCGGCGGGCGGCACGCTCGGCGCGGCGGGGCAGGCGAACTACTCGGCGGCGAACGTCTTCCTCGACGCGCTGGCCCACCACCGGGCGGCGTCCGGGCGGCACGCGGTGTCGCTGGCGTGGGGGCTGTGGTCCGAGGGCGGCATGTCGAACGAGCTGGCGGACACCGACCTGATCCGGATGGCGCGCTCGGGCGTGCTGGGCTTGTCGTTCGCGGACGGGCTTTCGTTGTTCGACGCGACGTTCGGCACTTCGGAGCCGTCGCTGGTGCCGGTCCGGCTGGACATGTCCGGGGTGCGAGCCGACGCGCACAGCGTCCCGGCGATGCTCCGGGGCCTGGTCCGCGGCGGCACTCGACGTCGCGCGGAGGCCGTCGACGACTCGTGGGCCCGGGTGGTGGCGTTGCCGGCGGCGGAACGGGACCGTGCGCTGCTGGACGTGGTCTGCGGCACGGCGGCGGTGGTCCTCGGCCACGAACGCCGCGACGCGATCGACCCGCGCAAGGGCTTCATCGAGCTGGGCTTCGACTCCCTGACGGCGATCGAGCTGCGCAACCGGCTGGAATCCCTGACGGGGCAACGGCTCCCGGCGACGCTGATCTTCGACCACCCGTCGGCTTCGGCGCTGGCCGGGTTCCTCGGTGCGGGACTGGCCGACCCGCCGTCCGCGGTGGAGGTCCGGCTGGCGGACCTGGAGACCGAGCTGCGTGCTCTGGACTCCTCGGCCCGGGCGTCGGTCGTGGGCCGGCTGCGCGAGCTGGTGGCGACGTTCTCCCCGGCCGACCGCGAGCTCGAGGAAGCGGGCGCGGACGAGTTGTTCGCGATGCTGGACGAGGAACTGGAGTCACAGGGCTGAGGCTCCCGGCCACCTCCCCCGGCCGGGTCCAGGGACCGCTTCCGCCAACGGCGTCGGAAGCGGTCCCTTTTCGTTGTCCGTGAAGGCTTTCTCGTGGGGGCGCGAGGGCCGCGGAGCGCCGGGGTGGGCGCTCGACGCGGGGGAGGGCACGCGGCTGGAGCGGTAGCGCTGTCGCAGACCTTCGTCGGCCGGGCTCGCGGATCGCCGCACGAACAGGGGCGCTCGACGCGAGCCGAAACACTCCCGGACGAACGCCCCCAGGCGTCCGCCGCGGGATCGTCACACCTCGGCGAGCAGCCCCAGCGAGCACAGCGAACCCGCCAGCAGCACCATGTCGTAGCGGGTGTCCTCGACGTCGGTCTCCCACAGCGCCGCCAGCACCGCGCTGGCCCGGTCCACGTCGCCGTTGTGCTGCTTCAGCGCGATCCACATCGCCGCGGCCACCGGCTCGCAGTCGATCTGGCGGCTCGTGGCGCGGCAGCTCAGCTGGAGGTGACCGTTGGGGAGCATCCGCTGGGTGACACCGGGAACGGTCTGGATCGCCATCATGACTACCTCCGAGGGGCGGGTCGTTTTCTCGATGTACTCAGTTTCGCGGACCGGGGCCCGCCGGACCATGGGGTCCGCACCTGAACTCCGCCTGGGGTTTCCCCACCCTGCCCCCTAGGGGCTCCAGTCACCCAGCCGGGCCTTGACACTGGCCAGAACGCCCTCGAGCTGCGCGTTCAGGTAGAAGTGCCCACCGGGGAACACCTCCACGACGCAGCCGCCGGTCGTGTGGGTGCGCCAGGCGTCCGCCTCGGCGATCTCCGTCACCGGGTCGTCGTCGCCCACCAGCACGTGGATCGGGCACGCCAGCTCGCGTCCCGCGCGGTGGCGGTACGTCTCGACCGCGGTGTAGTCGCCGCGGACCGCGGGCAGCACCATGCGCAGCAGCTCGTCGTCGCCCAGCACCGCGCTGTCGGTGCCGCTGAGCTCCTTGAGCGCCGCGATCAGGCCGTCGTCGTCGCGCTGGTGGACGTACTCGATGCGCTGGGCCGACGGCGCCCGGCAGGCGGACGCGAACAGCCCCAGCGGCCGCGCGCCCCGCGCTTCGAGCCGGCGGGCGACCTCGTAGCCGAGCGTCGCGCCCATGCTGTGGCCGAACAGCGCCACCGGCCGGTCGAACCACGGGCCGAGGTCGTCGGCGATCGCGTCGGCCATGGCGCCGACGTCGTCATAACACCGTTCGCCGAGCCGGTCCTGGCGGCCGGGGTACTGGACGGCGACGACGTCGGCGTCCAGCCCGGCGGCGACGGCCGCGCGCGAGAACGGGAAGTACGCCGTCGCGGACCCGCCCGCGTGCGGCAGGCAGACGAGCCGCACGGCGGCGTCGTCGGCCACGTGGAAGCGCCGGATCCACCGGCTCGTTCTTTCGTTCAGGGCAGTCACAGTTTCCGAAGTGTTCGGGGCTTTCCCCGGCCTGGCAACCCCTACCGGAACTGTGTCGGATTCACTCCGTTGGGTGACTTTAGATTGCGGTTGGCCCTGCTTAGGCGCCTGCTGCGAACGTCGTAGGGGCAGGAAGACAACCGCCTGCTTCGAGGAGCTTGCGATGGGCGCGATCTGGGGGCAGAACCGCCGCGAAAATCCGCAGGGGGCCTTGGCTTTTCTCGAGGACCTGTTGATCGAATGCGACGCCGGTGTGGGAGAGACGGTGCTGGTCGGTGGGGGACCGGCCAGCGGGAAGACACACCTGCAGCACCAGGTGGTGGTGCGGGCCAAGGAACTGGGCATCGTCACGCTGACCGCGTCCGGTGCCGCCGACGAGCGTGCCGTGGACGGCGGGGTCATCGACCAGCTGCTGGCGAGCCCGCTGCTGCCGCCGTCGCTGACCGGCAGTCCAGCCGGCGGCGACGGCAGGGATGTCGACGAACGGATTGCCGCGCTGTGCAACGCGATCCACCGGCTGGCCCGCGAACGCGCGGTGCTGGTGGCGGTCGACGACCTGCACCACGTGGACGAGACCTCGGCGCGGCTGCTGCTGCGCCTGCAACGGCGGGCGCCGTCCGCCGCGCTGCTGCTGGTCCTGAACCACGCTGACGGGTCGTACGCGGATTCGCCGTTCACGTCGCTGCCGCACCGGCACGTCGAGCTGACGCCGCTGTCGGTCCAGGCCATCGCGGAGCTGGTGCAGGGCGACGGGCTGCCCGAGCGGATCCACGAGCTGAGCGCCGGGAACCCGCTGCTGGTCCGGGCGCTGGTCGACGCCCACCGCGGCAGCGCGGACACCGGCTCGGCGTACTCCGAGGCCGTGCAGCGGCTGCTGCACCGCTACGGCTCGCCGCTGCGCGAGGTGGCGACCGCGATCGCCGTGCTGGACAGCGACGTCACGACCGAGGCCGTCGCCATCGTCGCCGGGGTCGACCCCCTGGAGGCCGAGGCGTCCACCGGGCGGCTCGCCGACGCGGGACTGGTCGCGGGCGTCCGGTTCCGGCCGCCGGCCGCCGCCGCGGTGGTGGGCGGGCTGCGCGGGCCGGAGAAGGTCCGGCTGCACGCCCGGGCCGCCGAGGTCAAGCACGCCCGCGGGCTCAGTCCCGCCGAAGTCGCCCGGCACCTCGTCGCCTCAGGCGAGGCGGAGGCCGACTGGGCGCTGCCGGTGCTGGTCGCGGCGGCGGAGCAGGTGATGCTCGCCGACGACATCGACTTCGCCACCCGCTGCCTGGTGCTCGCCGCGTCGGTCGCGAAGGCGCGCTGGGAGCAGCAGACGATCTCCCAGCTGCTCGCCAAGATCACCTGGCGCGTCAACCCGGCCGCCGCCGCGCCGCACCTGAGATCCCTGCGCGAGGCGGGTTCCCTGGACTCCTCCGACCGGCTCGGGCTCGCACGGCAGTCGCTGTGGCTGGGCGACCGGGACACCTTCGAGCGCTCGTTCGCCGCGCTCGAGAACGACGTCGAACCGCTCGACCCGCGCACCTCGGCGGAGCTCATCCTCGCCGGCTACTGGCACTACGGCGTCTCGACGACGACGGCCGACCCGGGCGATCCCTGGCTGCACACGGCGAACACGCTGGCTTCGATGTGGCGCACCGGCGGCACCGAGGCGACGTCGGCGTGCGCGGAGCGGATCCTGCAGAACTGCCGGCTTTCGGACACCTCGCTCGAAGCGCTGGCCACGGCGATCCTCGCGCTGGCCCACGACGACAAGGCCGACCGCGCGGAAGGCTGGTGCACGTCGCTCAGCGAGGAAGCCGAATACCGCGGCGCGATCACGTGGAAGGCGATGCTCGACGCGATCGGCGCGAGCCTGCGGCTGCGCCGGGGCGACGTCCCCGGTGCCGTGGACCTCGGCACCCGGGCGCTGGGCATGCTGGACGCGCCGAACTGGGGCGTCGCGATCAGCTACCCGCTGGCCACGCTGCTGATCGCGCACACCGCGGCCGGGGCGTTCAAGGACGCGGCGGCGGTGCTGCGGCACCCGCTGCCGGAGGCGGCGTGGACGACCCTGGGCGGCGTCCGGTACCTGCGCGCCCGCGGGCACTTCCACCTGGCGACCAACCGCGGCCTCGCGGCCGTGAGCGATCTGCAGCAGTGCCGGCGGATCCTGCACGAGCAGGACCTCGAGCTGCCGGCGGTCCTGCCGTGGCAGGCCGACCTCGCGGAGGCGAACCTCGGCCTGGGCAACACGGCCATCGCGGTCGAGCTGGCCAGGCAGTCGCTGGCCGGCCCGGCCGACGCGTACTCGCGCGGGTCGGCCCTGCGGGTGCTGGCCCTGGCCGGCGACGCGGCGGCCCGCCCGGGCCTGCTGAACCGGGCGGCGGAGGCGTTCAAGGCGTCCGGCGACCGGCTGGAGCTGGCGAAGACGATGCGCACGATCAACCACCTCAGCCAGCGCGCGGAGCGGGCGGGCAGCCTGGTGAAAGCGGTCCACGTACCGCGCCAGGGCCGCTCCCGGCCGCCGGTCCCCCGGCCGGTGCCGCGCCCGGAGCCGGCGTCGCCGTCGGCGTCCGTGCTGAGCGAGGCGGAGCTGAGGGTGGCCGAGCTGGCCGTCGAGGGCCGGACGAACCGGCAGATCGCGGAGACGCTGTACATCACGGTGAGCACGGTCGAGCAGCACCTGACCCGCGTGTACCGCAAACTGGGCGTCGGCGGCCGGGCCGCGCTGGCGGGCGAGTTCGCCGACGCCGAGGGCGGGCAGTGAAGGTGCTGCTCACCGAGACCGAGCTGCGGGTCGCCGAGCTCGCCGCGGACGCGACGGAGATCGACGCGATCGCGGCGGTGCTGGGGGTGCGGCCGGCGGAAGCGGCGGGGCTTTTGGAGACGGTGTACCGGAAGCTGGGCCGGGCTGGGAGCGCGTGAAAGGGTCGTTCACGGCGTTTCCGCGGCGTGCGAGCGGGCGGGAGCGCGCGGCTCGAACGTCTTGAATGACTCATTCCTGGCGTCGGATGAGGTGAATGACTCATTCAAGGCATCGGGGCCGGCCGCCACCGAAGAACCCAGGGAACCCGAAACGCAGCGAAGGCCACCCCGGGCGAAACCCGGGATGGCCTCCGAAAGCAAAGCGGCTCAAGAACCGCGCTGATCCGCGACCACCGCCGCGATGATGTCGTCCAGCGTCCGCTTGGGCGAGAACCCGATCTGCCCCAGCGCCTTCGTGCAGTCCGGGATGCGGCGCTGCATGTCCTCGTACCCGTCGCCGTAAGCCTCCTCGTAAGGCACCTTCGCGATCGTGCTCGAAGAACCCGTCGCCGAGATCACGCGCTCGGCGAGCTGGGCGATCGTCGTCTGCTCGGTGCTGCCGAGGTTGAACACCTTGCTGTACGCCGACTCGTCGGCCAGCAACGCCACCAGCGCCGGCACGACGTCGTGGACGTGGCAAAAGCACCGCGTCTGCTGGCCGTCGCCGAAGACCGTGATCGGTTCGCCCGCCAGGGCCTGCTTCACGAACCGGGGGATCACCATGCCGTAGCGCCCGGTCTGGCGGGGGCCGACCGTGTTGAACGGGCGGACGATCACCGTGCGCAGGCCGTGCTCGACCGCGTACAGGTAGGCGAACGTCTCGTCCAGCGCCTTCGCCTCCGCGTACGACCAGCGGTTCTTCAGCGGCGAGCCGATGATCCGGTCGGCGTCCTCGGTGAGGCCGTCGGCCGTGTTCTTGCCGTAGATCTCGCTCGTGGACGCGACCAGGATCGGCACGTCGTGCTGCAGCGCCGCGTCCAGCATGGTCTCCGTGCCGTGCAGGTTGGTGCGCAGGCTTTCCATCGTCTTGTCGAGGATGGTGAAGACGCCGACCGCGGCCGCGAGGTGGAAGATCGCGTCGATGCCGGCCATGCACGCCTCGACCGCCGAGGGGTCGGTCACCGAGCCGCGCACGAAGCGGAACGCCGGGTTGTCCCGGACGCCGGCGAGGTTGTCGAGCGTGCCGGTGCTGAGGTTGTCGAGCGCGACGACCTCGTGGCCGTGCTCCAGGAGGTGCTCGGTCAGGTGGGAGCCGATGAAACCGGCGCCGCCGGTGATGAGGTAACGCACGTCGTGTCCTCTCAGTTCGCGAACAGCGAAGGGTCGAAGCGGTACGTGGCATCGATGACGACCGGGCACTGCCCGAGCCAGTCGTACCCGTGGCCGGGCTGGACGGTGTGGATCAGCGCGACGTCCCAGCCGTCGCCCTCAGGCTCGGCGACGCTGTCCAGCTGGCCGCCGGTGACGCGGATGGTCGGCACCAGCGGGTCGTGGTAGCCGACCTTCGCGCCCTTCGCCGCCAGCAGGTCGATGATGTCCAGCGCCGACGACGACCGGACGTCCTGGACGCCGGGCTTGTACGTCACGCCGACCACCAGCACCCGCGCGCCGGCGAGCCCCTTTCCGTTGCGGGACAGGGTACTCACGACGCGGTCGACGACCTGCTTCGGGCGTTCGGCGATGGCGTGCATGGCCTGCGTGACGAGCGGCGCGTTCTGCTGCGTCGCGCGCAGCTGCCAGAGCAGGTAATGCGGGTCGCACGGGATGCAGTGCCCGCCGACACCCGGGCCGGGGTGGAAGGCCATGAAGCCGTACGGCTTGCTCGCCGCCGCGTCGATCACCTCGATCGGGTCGATCGAGAAGCCGTCGCTGATCTCCGCGAACTCGTTGGCCAGCGCGATGTTCACCGCGCGGAAGGTGTTCTCGTACAGCTTCGTCAGTTCGGCGACCTCCGCCGAGCTGACGCAGTGCACCGCCGGGGTCAGCAGGTTGATCACGCGCTGCGCCATCGCGGTGCACGCCGGCGTCACGCCGCCCAAGACGCGCGGAGTCTCCTGCTGCGTGTGCGTGACGTTGCCGGGGTCGATGCGCTCGGGGCTGGACGCGACGAAGATGTCGCGGCCGACCTTGAACCCCTTGGCGGCCAACGGCTTCACCAGCAGCCGGCCGGCGGTGCCGACGTAGCTGGTGGAGGTGAGGATCAGGGTCTGGCCGGCCCGGGCGTGGGCGATCAGCGCGGTGCAAGCGCTTTCCAGCGGGCCGAGGTCGGGCATCAGGTACTCGTCCAGCCCGGTCGGCACGCACACCAGGACCGCGTCGGCCTCGGCCATCCGCGCCAGGTCGGCGGTGAGCTGGAAGTCCTCCTGGTGCACGGCTTTCTCCAGCCGGCGGTGGTCGGCCTCGATCAGGTCGACCTCGCCGGAGCGGATCGCGTCGAGGCGGTTCTGCGAGAGGTCGATGCCGATGATGCCGACGCCGCTCTCGTGCAGGCCGAGGGCGGTCGGCAGGCCGACGTACCCCATCCCGATGACGGCGACGGAGGTCAGTTCGTTCAGCTCGGCCAGGATTTCGTATTCGGCGACAGTACTCGTCATTGCGGTTCACCCGTCTCTTGCACGGTGGAAGGGTCAGTGCACGACCCGGACGATTTCGAAGGCTTCGGCGAGTTCGGTGGAGATCTGCGAGCCGCGGTACTCGGCCAGGGCGCGGACGCCCCGCTCGCTGCGCGGGTGGGGCCAGGGCTCGAGTTCCTTGCCGTACGCGCGCAGCGCTTCGATCTTGCGCTCGACGTGCGTCTCCTCGAGGCGCTGCCAGCAGTTGGGGCGGAAGGTGACCGGCAGCCCCGACGCCTCGCCGACGTCGGTGGCGGAGCGGATTTCGAAGGTCCGCACTTCCTGCACGCTGCCCTTGCCCGGCCGGCCCGCGACCCGGGCGGCGCGGCTGACCAGCGCGTGGTCGGTGCTCAGGTCGCACATGCTCGTGGTGAGGATGGTGTCGGGCTCGAAGTCCCGGACCTCGTTCTCCACCGTGCGGTTGAGCTCGAGGTGGCTGACGGTGTCGAGGCGGTTGTCCCCGAACTCGTGGATGCGCACGCGTTCGATGCCCAGCGTCTTCGCGGCCAGCTCGATCGCGGCGGTGCGGTTGACGACCCCGGCGCCGGTGGACGAGCGCGAGCCGTCGTCGTTGGTGAGGATGCAGAGCGAGATCGTCACACCCTCGTCGGCGAGCCGGGCGATGGTGCCGCCCGCGCCGAGCGTCTCGTCGTCGCCGTGCGCTCCCACGACCAGCAGCTTGCCAATTTTCCTGTGCATACCGGATCCCCAGTCTTCGTGCTGATGGAAGTGCCTTCGTACGGCCGTCACGAGCAACGGAAGTGTCTTCGCAGAAATCTGACATCCGCCGGTCGCGACCGACAACCCCTAAAGACCGTCTAAAGCGGACCTTGGCGGGGCCGCGGGACGGCGGCTAGGGGCGCGGTTCCCGCGTCATCCGGGGCCATTAGGGGTGGGGGTGCCCGCGGCGCGCTCGTATCGTCAGCCGTATTGCTGTGGGGGCGCGCGATCCCCCTTTCCAGCGCAGGCGACGTGGAAGGAAAGAGGACTCGTGGGCAACTCCGAAGACAAGCTGGTCGGTGCGCTCCGTGCCTCCCTCAAGGAGAGCGAACGGCTGCGCGAGAAGAACCGGCGGCTGACCGAAGCCGCGCGGGAACCGATCGCGATCATCGGCATGGCCTGCCGGTTCCCGGGTGGCGCCACGACTCCGGAAGAACTCTGGCGGCTGCTGGACGGCGGCGTCGACGCGATCGGCGAGTTCCCCGCGAACCGCGGCTGGGACCTGGACCGGCTCTACGACCCGTCCGGGGAGCGCCCGGGCTCCAGCTACGTCCGCGAAGGCGGTTTCCTCCACGACGCCCTGGACTTCGACGCCGACCTCTTCGGCATCAGCCCGCGCGAGGCCCTGCTCATGGACCCGCAGCAACGGCTCCTGCTGGAAACCTCGTGGGAAGCCTTCGAACGCGCGGGTATCGCGCCGCATTCGGTGAAGGGCAGCGCCACCGGTGTCTTCGCCGGCACGATGTACCACAACTACCAGGGCAGCTACGGCTCTTCCGGCGTCATCTCCGGCCGGCTCGCCTACACCTTCGGCCTGGAAGGGCCCGCCGTCACCATCGACACGGCGTGCTCGTCGTCGCTCGTCGCGCTGCACATGGCCGTGCAGGCCCTGCGTTCCGGCGAGTGCTCACTCGCGCTCGCGGGCGGCGTTTCGGTGATGTCGACGCCGCGCACCTTCGTCGAGTTCAGCCTCGACGGCACGCTCGCGCGCAGTGCCCGCTGCCGCGCCTTCGCCGACTCCGCCGACGGCACCGGCTGGTCCGAGGGCTGCGGGATGCTGCTGGTGGAAAAGCTGTCCGACGCCCGCCGCAACGGCCACCCGGTGCTCGCGATCGTGCGCGGCACCGCGATCAACCAGGACGGCGCGTCCAACGGCATGACCGCGCCCAACGGTCCCGCCCAGCAGCGCGTCATCCGCCAGGCGCTCGCCAACGCCCGCGTCAGCGCGGACGAGGTCGACGTCGTCGAGGCGCACGGCACCGCCACCAAGCTCGGCGACCCGATCGAGGCCGGCGCGCTGCTGGCCACCTACGGCCAGGAGCGCACTTCGCCGCTGTGGCTGGGTTCGGTGAAGTCCAACCTCGGCCACACGCAGGCCGCGTCCGGCGTCGCCGGCGTGCTGAAGATCGTGCTGGCGTTGAACAACGAGGTGCTGCCACAGACCCTGCACGTCGACCAGCCGACGACGCAGGTCGACTGGAGCGCCGGACAGGTCGAGCTGCTCACCGAACGGCGGCCGTGGGAGCGGGGCGGCCACCCGCGCCGCGGTGCCGTCTCCTGCTTCGGCTTGAGTGGCACCAACGCCCACGTCATCCTCGAAGAAGCCCCGGACCCCGACGACGCCGCCGAGGAGACGCCGCGCGACGACGCCGCGATCCCGTTCGTGCTGTCCGGCCGGACGCCGCAAGCCCTGCGGGCGCAGGCCGTGCGGCTGCTCGCGGACCTCGACGGGAACCCCGCCGGGCCGCTCGACGTCGCCGCGACGCTGGCCGCCGGGCGCACGCACCTCGACCACCGCGCCGCCGTCGTGGCCCGCGACCGCGACGAGCTGATCGCCGCGCTGCGCGGGTTCGCCGACGGCGAGCCGGGTGCGCTGACCGGCGTCGCCCGCGGCGAGACGAACACGGCTTTCCTGTTCTCCGGCCAGGGTTCCCAGCGCGCCGGGATGGGCGCGGTACTCGGCGCGAAGTACCCGGCGTTCGCCCAGGCGTACGCCGAGACCTGCGCCGAACTGGACAAGCACCTGGATCGCCCGATCCGCGAAGTGATCGACACCGACGCGGAAGCCCTGTCGCAGACCGGGAACACCCAAGCCGCCCTGTTCGCCTTCGAAGTCGCGCTGTTCCGGCTCGTCGCGTCGTGGGGCCTGGTCCCGGACGCGGTGTGCGGCCACTCCATCGGCGAGCTGGCCGCCGCGCACTGCGCCGGCGTGCTTTCCCTCGCCGACGCGGCGAAACTCGTCGCCGCCCGCGGCCGGCTGATGCAGGCGTTGCCCACCGGGGGCGCGATGGTCGCCGTCGAGGGCACGGCCGAGGAGGTCGCCGCCCACGATCCCCACGGGACCGTCGACATCGCCGCCGTCAACGGCCCGCGATCCGTCGTCATCTCCGGCGCCGAAGACGCGGTGATCGCGATCGGTGACCGGTTCGTCGACGCGGGACGCCGGACGACGCGGCTGAAGGTTTCGCACGCGTTCCACTCGCGGCTGATGGAGCCGATGCTCGCCGAATTCCGCGCTGTGGCCAAGAGTCTCACCTACGCGCAGCCCGAGCTGACCGTCGTCTCGAGCGTCACCGGCGGCGAGGTCTCCGCCGAGCTGACCGATCCCGAGTACTGGGTGACCAACGTCCGGCAGCCGGTCCGGTTCGCCGACGCCGTGCGCGCGCTGGCCGCCGAGGGCGTCAACCGGTTCCTGGAGCTGGGCCCGGACGCGCCGCTGACCGCCGCCGTTCCGCAGTCCGCCGACGCCGCGGTCGCCGTCGCGGCGCAGCGCCGGGACGTCCCGGAGGACGTCGCGCTGGCCACCGCGCTCGCGACGCTGCACGTCCGTGGCGTCGTGCCCGGCTGGGCCGCGCACTTCGCCTCCCGCGGCGCGGGCCGCGCGGACCTGCCGACCTACGCCTTCCAGCACCAGCGGTACTGGCTGGAGGTGTCGAACGAATCCGGCGACGTCTCCTCGATCGGCCTCGACCCGGTCGACCACCCCCTGCTCGGCGCGGCCACGCTGCTGGCCGACGCCGACGGCGTGCTGCTGTCCGGCCGGATCTCCGCCGCCACCCACCCGTGGCTCGACGACCACGTCGTCGGCGGCGCGATCCTGTTGCCCGGCACGGCTTTCGTCGAGCTGGCCGTCCGCGCCGGCGACGAAGCCGGCTGCGGCCGCGTCCGCGACCTGACCCTGCACGCGCCGCTGGTGCTGCCCGCGAAGGGCGCCGCGCGGATCCAGGTGCGGATCGGCAAGCCCGCCGCCGACGGCTCCCGCCCGATCAGTGTCCACTCGCGACCGGACGACCTCGCCGCGGCCGCCGGCTGGACCCGGCACGCCGACGGCACCCTCGCGCCCGCCACGGCCGCCGCCGCGTTCGACCTGAGCGCGTGGCCGCCCGCCGGTGCCGAGGTCGTCGACCTCGACGGCATGTACGACCTGCTGGCCGAGGCCGGCATGGCCTACGGCCCGGTCTTCCGGGGCCTGCGCGCGGCCTGGCGGTCCGGCGACGACATCTTCGCCGAAGTCGCCCTGCCCGAGCAGGACCGGCTCGGCGCCGAAGCGTTCGGCCTGCACCCCGCGGTTTTCGACGCGTCGCTGCACGCCGTGGGCTTGAGCAGCGCCGCGGGGGAGGGCACCACGCTGCCGTACTCCTGGTCCGACGTCGAGCTGCTGGCCGCGGGCGCCGCTTCGCTGCGGGTGCACGTCCACCCGACCGGGCCGCAGACGGTCGAGCTGCGCCTGGCCGACTCGACCGGGGCACCCGTCGCCCGCGTCGGGCAGCTGGGACTGCGCCGGATCAGCGAGGAACAGCTCGCCGCGGCCCGCGCGAAGCCCGGCGGCACCGACTCCCTCTACCGCGTCGACTGGGTTCCGGCGACACTGCCGGACGCGGCCGAAGCGGACTTCACGGTGTACGAAGTCAAGCCCGGCACGACCGCCGCCGCGGCGAAGAAGGCCGTCCACAGTGCACTGGCCGAACTCCAGGCGTGGTCGTCCGGCCTGCTGGTCGTCGTCACCCCCGCCGACCTGGCCGGGGCCGCCGTCGCCGGGCTCGTCCGCTCGGCCCAGGTGGAGAACCCGGGCCGGATCGTGCTGGTCGAGGGCACCGCGACGGCGGAGCAGCTCGCCGCGATCGCCGTCGCCGACGAGACTTCCGTGCGCGTCTCCGATGACCAGGTGACCGTGCCGCGGCTGACCCGCGCGACGCCCGAAGCCGGGGAGACGCCGGACTGGGGCACGGTTCTCGTCACCGGTGGCACCGGCGCGCTGGGCAAGCTCGTCGCGAAGCACCTCGTGCGGCAGCACGGCGTCAAGGACCTCGTGCTCGTCAGCCGCCGTGGCCCGGAGGCCGGAGGCGCGGCCGAGCTCGTCGCCGAACTGGCGGAGCTGGGCGCCGAGGCGACCGTCGTCGCCGCCGACCTCTCCCACCGGCCGAAAGTCCGCACGCTGCTGAAGAAGTACCCGGTGAACTCGGTCGTCCACGCGGCCGGCGTGCTCGACGACGGCGTCCTCGCCTCGATGACACCCGAGCGCGTCGACGGCGTCTTCGACCCGAAGGCCCTGGCCGCCTGGCACCTGCACGAGCTGGCCGGCGACCTCACCGCGTTCGTCACGTTCTCCTCGGCCGCCGGCGTGCTCGGCGCGCCGGGCCAGGCCAACTACGCCGCCGCCAACGCCTTCCTCGACGCGCTCACCGCGGTCCGCCGGGCCGAAGGCAAGCCGGCGCACTCGCTGGCGTGGGGCATGTGGGAGTCGGCGGCCGGCATGGCCGGCGAGACCCACGGCAAGCGCGGCCTCGGCGCTTTCGGCGTCGACGAGGGCCTGGCGCTGTTCGACGCCGCGGTCGGCGCGGCCGGCGACCTGTACGTCCCGATCAAGCTCGACCTGCCCGCCTTGCGCGACGCGGGTGGCGGGGTCCCGGACCTGCTGCGCGGCCTCGTCCCGGCGTCCCGGCGGACGGTGTCCGGACGCGAAGCGGGCGCGGACTCGTTGCTGGGCAAGCTGATCCGGCTGCCCGCCGAGAAGCGCCTCGACCACCTGCTCGAGCTGGTGGTCCAGCACTCGGCCGCGGTCCTCGGCCACGGCTCGGCCGACCTGGTCGACGCCGACCGCGCGTTCAAGGACCTCGGGTTCGACTCGCTGACGGCGGTCGAGCTGCGCAACGCGCTCAACGAGGCCACCGGCCTGAGCCTGACCGCGACGCTCGTCTTCGACTACCCGACCGCGGGCGACCTCGCCGCCCACCTGCACGAATCGCTGCTCGGCGAGCTCGGTGACGCGGGGGAGGCGCAGGAAACCGCCGTCGTCGCGAGCACCGACGAGCCGATCGCGATCGTCGGCATGGCCTGCCGGTTCCCCGGCGGCGTCACGACCCCGGACGAACTGTGGGACCTGGTAGTGGCCGGCCGCGACGGCACTTCGCGGTTCCCGGAGGACCGCTCGTGGGACCTCGGCTACTGGCTCGGCATGGCGGCGGCTTCGGGCAAGGAGCCCAACGGCGGGTTCGTCACCGGCGCCACCGACTTCGACGCCGGCTTCTTCGGCATCAGCCCGAACGAAGCCGTGATGATGGACCCGCAGCAGCGGATGCTCCTCGAAGCGTGCTGGGAGGCGTGCGAGTCCGCGGGCATCGACCCGTTGTCGCTCAAGGGCACCGACACCGGCGTGTTCGCCGGCGTGATGCAGTCCGACTACGACCCGGGCCCCCTCGGCACGGTCGAGCACAACGGCCTCTTCCGCGGCTCCGGCGCGCTCGGCAGCGTCGTCTCCGGCCGGGTCGCCTACACCTACGGGCTGGAAGGCCCCGCGGTCTCGATCGACACCGCCTGCTCGTCGTCGCTGGTGGCGCTGCACCTGGCCGTCCAGGCGCTGCGGCAGGGCGACTGCTCCCTGGCGCTCGCCGGCGGCGTGGCCGCGCTGGTCTCGCCGGAGCCGTTCGTGCACTTCGACAACAGCGGCACCGCCTCCGACGGCCGGACGAAGGCCTACTCGGCCGCGGCCGACGGCGTCGGCTGGGCGGAAGGCGTCGGCCTGCTCGTGGTCGAGCGGCTCTCCGACGCCCGGCGCAACGGGCACGAGGTGCTCGCCGTGGTCCGCTCCAGCGCGGTGAACTCCGACGGCGCGTCCAACGGCCTCACCGCCCCGAACGGCCCGTCGCAGGAGCGCGTGATCAAGCGCGCGCTGAAACTGGCGGGCCTGACGACGTCCGAAGTGGACGTCGTCGAGGGCCACGGCACCGGCACCACGCTGGGCGACCCGATCGAGGCCAACGCCCTGCTCGCCACCTACGGCCGCGACCGGCCCGGAGACGAGCCGCTGTGGCTGGGCTCGGTCAAGTCGAACATCGGGCACGCGCAGGCCGCGGCGGGCGTCGCCGGGGTGATCAAGATGATCCTCGCGATGCGCCACGGCGAGCTGCCGATGACCCGCCACGGCGACGACCCGTCACCGCACGTCGACTGGTCCGCGGGCGCCGTGCGGCTGCTCGCCGAGACGATCCCGTGGCCCGACCGGGGACACCCGCGCCGCGCCGGCGTGTCGGCCTTCGGCTACAGCGGCACCAACGCCCACGTGATCCTGGAGCAGGCGCCGCCGTCCGAAGCGGCCGAGCCGGTGCGTGCCGCGGGTGAGCGTCCCGCCGTGCTCCCGCCGTGGCTGCTGACCGCGCGCACACCGGAAGCCCTGCCGCTGCAGGCCGCCGCGCTGCTGACCCACCTGGCCGGGAACCCCGGCCTGGACCCCCTGGACGTGGGCTTCTCCCTCGCTGTGCGCGAGCCGGTGCTGCCCTACCGCGCCGCGGTGGCCGGGGACGACCGTGAAGAGCTCATCGCCGGGCTCACCGCGCTGGCTGGCGGCGAGGACTCGCCTGCGGTCGTGCGGGCGACCGCCCGCGGCGGCAAGACGGCGTTCCTGTTCCCCGGTCAGGGGACCCAGCGGCCCGGCATGGGCCGCGAGCTGTGCGCCGCGTTCGGCGTCTTCGAACATGCCTTCACGCAGACGAGCGCGCTTTTCGACGGCCACCTCGGCCGGTCGCTGCGGCAGGTGATGTTCGCCGAGGAGGGCTCGGCCGACGCGCAGCTGCTCGACCGGACGGCGTTCACCCAGGCCGCGCTCTTCACCATGCAGGTCGCGCTGTACCGCCTGGTCGAGTCGTGGGGCTTGCGCCCCGACGTGCTGCTGGGTCATTCCGTCGGCGAGATCGCCGCGGCCCACGTGGCCGGGGTGCTTTCGCTGAAGGACGCGGTGAAGCTCGTCGCCCACCGCGGCCAGCTCATGCAGGAGCTTTCCGGCGGTGCCGTCGTCGCGGTCGAAGCCGTCGAGGACGAGGTGACGCCGCTGCTCACCGCCGCCTGCGGGATCGCGGCGATCAACGGACCCGCGTCCCTGGTGGTTTCCGGTGCGGAGACCGACGTCCTCGCGATCGCCGAGCACTTCACGGCGCGCGGCCGCCGCACCAAGCGGCTGGCGATCAGCCAGGCGATCCACTCGCCGCTGCTCGACGAGATCCTGGACGAGCTGCGGGAGATCGCCGAAGAACTGACCTACGAGCCCGCCCGGATCCCGGTCGTGTCCACAGTGGACGGCGCGGCGGTGGAGCCGGAACGCTGGGCCGACCCGGAGTACTGGGTGGCCAACTGCCGGCAGTCCGTCCGGTTCCTCGACGGCGTCCGTGCCCTCGAAGCGGCGGGCGTCAGCCGGTACGTCGAACTCGGCACCGACGGCACCCTCGCGGCGATGACCCAGGGCTGCCTGGCCGGAGACCCGCGCGACGCCGTCGTGATCCCGCTGCGGGCCAAGACCCAGGCGGAGGTCCGGGGCGCGCAGCTGGCCGCCGGCCGGTTCTTCGCCCACGGCATCGGCTTGGCCGGCGCGAAGCTGTTCCGCGGCGCCGAGCGCGTCGCGCTGCCGCCGTACGCCTTCCACCGCAGCCGGTACTGGCCGGACGTCGACATGGAAGCCTTGCACGCGACCGGCGACCTCACCGCGACCGGCCTGGACTCGACCGAACACCCGCTGGTCTCCGCCTCGCTCGCCGTGGCGGGCTCCACGCAGGTGGTGCTGACCGGGCAGATCTCGGTGCACACGCACCCGTGGCTGGCCGACCACACCGTCGGCGGCACGGTCATCTTCCCCGGCGCGGGTTTCGTGGAGCTCGCGGTGCGGGCCGGTGACGAAGCCGGCTGCTCGCGGCTCGACGAGCTGACCCTGGAAGCGCCGCTGGTACTGCCCGAACTCGGCAAGGTCCGCCTGCAGGTCGTCGTCGACGAACCGGACGCTGCCGGCCACCGTGCCGTTGCGGTGTACTCGCAGACCGGCGCGGACGACCCGTGGGTCCGGCACGCGGCGGGCCGCCTGGCGCCCACCGCCGGTGCGGAGCCGGCCGGGCTGACGGCCTGGCCGCCCGCCGGTGCCGAGCCGCTGGACCTCGACGGGCTGTACAAAGGGTTCGCCGCCGCCGGGCTCGGCTACGGGCCCGCGTTCCAGGGCCTGACCGCGGCTTGGAGCCGAGACGGCGAGGTGTTCGCGGAGGTCGTCCCGACCGAAACCGGCACCGCCGGGTTCGGGCTGCACCCGGCCGTCTTCGACGCCGCGCTGCACGCGATCGGCCTCTGCGACACGGTCACGGTCGCGGGCGGGCTGCCGTTCGCGTGGACGGGGGTCGAGCTGCACGCGGCGGGGGCGTCCCGGCTGCGGGTGCGGGTCGTGCCGCTCGGCGCCGACTCCGTTTCGCTCGAGCTGGCGGACCAGACGGGCCGCGCGGTCGCTTCGGTCGGCTCGCTCGTGCTGCGGGCCGGAGCGACGGGCGCCTCGGTGGTCCGGCCGCCCAAGTCGCTCCACGGCTGGGCGTGGCAACCGGTCCCGGTGCCCGCCGGGCCGGTGTCCGACGTCGAAATCCTGGACCTGCCCCCTGCGGACTCGGTGGCGGAAACCCTGGTCCGGGTGCTCGACCGGGTGCGGGACCGGCTGACCGGGTCGCGGGCCACGATGGTCGTGGTCACCCGCGGCGCGGTCGCGCTCGACGGCGAGGACGTCATCGACCTGGCCGGCGCCGCGGTGTGGGGCCTGATCCGCTCCGCGCAGTCGGAAAACCCGGGCCGGCTCGTGCTCGCCGACATCGACGACCACGCCGGTTCGGCGGTCCTGCTGCCGCGGCTCGCGGCCGCCGGGGAACCGCAGCTCGTCGTCCGCGGCGGCGTCGCGTACGGCGGGCGGCTGACGCGCCTCGCGCCGTCGGCCGACGCGTCCGCGACGACGTTCGACGCCGACGGCACCACCCTCGTCACCGGGGCCACCGGCGCGCTCGGCTCGCGGCTGGTGCGGCACCTGGTCACCGAGCACGGCGTGCGGAACCTGCTGCTCGTCAGCCGCCGGGGTGCGGCACCCGGCCAGGTCGAGGACCTGACCGGCCTGGGCGCTTCCGTCACGGTCGCCGCCTGCGACGCCGCCGACGCCGACGCGCTGGCGGGCGTGCTGGCCGCGATCCCGGCCGAGCACCCGCTGACCGCGGTGGTGCACCTGGCCGCGGTCGTGGACGACGCGACGATCCCGTCGCTGACCCCCGACCGGCTCGCCGCGGTGCTGCGGCCGAAGGTCGACGCCGCGCTCAACCTCCACCGGCTGACGTCGAACCTCGGTGCCTTCGTGCTCTTCTCGTCCGTCGCGGGTCTGCTCGGCAACGCCGGCCAGGGCGCTTACGCCGCCGCGAACAGCTTCCTGGACGGGCTGGCCGCGCACCGTCGCGCTCAGGGCGTTCCCGCGCAGTCCCTCGCGTGGGGGCTGTGGGACGCCACGGCGGCGCTGTCGGAGGCCGACCGGGCGCGGATGGCGCGCACCGGCCTGTCACCACTGTCCACTGAGGAAGGTCTGGCGCTGTTCGACGCGGCGTCGGCCCGGCCGGAGGCGCTGCTGGTGCCGATGAAGGTGGACACCGCCGCGGATTCCGGCGACGTGCCGCCGGTGTTCCGGGCGCTGGTCCCGCCCACGCGGCGGACGGCGTCGCGGGCCGAGGGCGGTCCTGCGCTGAAGGAGCGCCTGGCCGGGCTCGAACCGCTGCGCCGGGAACGGGCCGTGCTCGACCTGGTCCTGGACCGGACGGCGGGCCTGCTCGGCTACTCCGGGGGCAGCGCGATCGAGCCGCAGCGGCACTTCCTCGAGTCCGGTCTGGACTCGCTGACGGCCGTCGAGCTGCGCAACGGGCTCAACGAGGACACCGGGCTGCGGCTGCCGCCGACCGTCGTCTTCGACCACCAGACCCCGGCGGGGCTGGCCGCGCACCTGCTGTCCGAACTGGACGGTTCCGGGCCGGTCCCCGAGCCGGCCGGGGAACCGGACGCGCTGGCGGACGTGTTCGCCGACGCGGTGCGGGCCGGGCGGGTCGAGGACGGGCTGAGCATGCTGGCCGCGGTGGCGAACCTCCGTCCCGCGTTCACCTCCTCCGCCGACATCGACGGCCTGCCGGCTCCGGTGCGGCTCAAGGAGGGCACGGCCGGGGCGCAGGTGTTCTGCTTCAGCACGCCGGTCGCGACCGGCGGCGTCTACCAGTACGCGAAGCTGGCCGCCGGGTTCGGCGACGACCGGGAGCTGCACGCCGTGCCGATGCCCGGTTTCCTGCCGGGGGAGGCGCTGCCGTCGTCCCCGGAGGCGATCGTCGAGGTGCTGGCGGAGAGCCTGCGCAAGTCCGCCGGCGACCGGCCGTTCGCGCTGCTCGGGTATTCCTCGGCGGGGATCCTGGTGCACGCGGTGGCGGAGTGCCTGGAGCGTGCCGGAACCCCGGCGGCGGGCATCGTGCTCCTGGACACGTACGTGATCAACGGCGACGACGCGATCGGCGACGGCGCGGCGGATCTCGCGAAGGGCATGCTGGCGAACGAGTCCCAGTACGGCTCGTTCGACCGGGCGAAGCTGACGGCGATGGCCCGGTACATGGACCTGCTGCCCGGCATCGCGATCGGCGGTATCGCGACCCCGTCACTCCTGGTCCGGGCGGGCGAGCCGTTCGACGCGGAGGCCCGCAACTGGCAGACGACGTGGTCGCACGCCGACGACGTGAAGATCGCGCGGGGGCACCACTTCACGCTGATCGACACGGACGCGCCCACGACGGCCGCCGCGGTGGCCGAGTGGCTCGCGGCGCTGGACTGACGTGTCGTGAGTGGGAAACAGCGTTCCCACCCTGTTTCCCACCCACGACCGGAGTCAGTAGATGCCGGCCATCCCGGCCACTCCGGCCAGCACGGGTTCGAGCCCCGCGGTCAGAAACGCTTCCCGGTCCTCCGCGGTGACCGGGTACCGGCCGTCGGACACGAGGGCCGCCAGCTCCACCGCGTCGTGCCGGGCCAGGTTGGGTGCGAGATGGTCCCGCACGGCCGACGCCTCCGCCAACGTCGCCGGGGTGGCCAGGCGGACCGCCGCGGCGGTCGCGAACCCCGTCACCATCGTTTCGCAGCCGAGCAGGTGCTCACCGCGGACGCCCGCGGCCGCGCACGCCCGCAGGAGGAGCTCGGTCCACGCCAGGCGGTTCGGGGTCACCGGGTCGCCGCGCATCGGCAGGTCCAGCAGCCAGGGCCGGCTCAGCAGCCGGTCGAGCACCGCCCGCGTCCACGCGCGGACGTCGGCGCGCCAGTCACCCGACGAGGCGAGCCCAGGGGGCGGCGGGCCCCAGCCCGCGTCGGCGAGCAGGACCGTCAGCTCCTCCTTGGAGCTGACGTAGCGGTACAGCGCGTTGGTCGTCACGCCCACCTCGTGGGCGATGTTCGGGAGCGAGGCGTTGGCGACGCCGTCGGCGTCGGCGAGGCCCACGGCCGCCGCGACGATCTGCGCCACCGAGTGCGACGGCTTGGGCCCGCGGCGCGGCGGCGGCGTGCCGCCCCAGGCCAGTGTCATCCCGGGGGGCAGCTCCGGTGTGGTGTCCCTGTCCAGCATGGTGCGTCTTCCCTGGCGAGTGCTCCGGCAGTAAACTGTGAGAGTCTTACACTGATTTGGGCGGAGGGCGAGCGACGTGAGCGAGAACAGGCCGGTGGCCACGGCCGTCGGCCGGCTCCTGTGGCCGGAGCGTACGCGGGTCACCGAGCTGGATCGCAAGCTCGCCGTCACGCGGATCGAGCACGACCGGGCCGAGGGCCGGTGCCCGGACGCCGAGGTCAGGCTGGCCCGCGTCCGGCTGGCGACCACGCACGCGGCGCTGGACAGCGCCGTCGCCGGGCGGTCCGAATCCGCGGTGCCGCCGATCCTGGAGGCCGCCCCGCGGGTCGGGCTGGCGGTCTGGGTCGTGGTCAGCCTGGTCAACGTCGCGGTCTACCTGACCCTGGGGTGGGCCAGTGGCCAGTGGGACGGGCCGTGGGTGCTGTGGCCGGTGCTCGGCGGCGGCCTGCTCGTGCTCGGCCTGTGGTCCACGCGGGAGCGGGACCGCCGGATGCGCGTCGGCGACGGTCAGACCGGAACCTGAGCCCGGTCGTAGGGGTCCGGGTTCCCCTCGGAGCTCCGGTGGGTTAAACTGTGTAACCCATACACAGATTTGTTCGTACCTGAGATCGGGGGCCGACATGGCCGAGACGACAGACGGTTCCACGGCCGGGGGGCGCACGGCACTGAAAGTGGTCACGATCGTGTGGCTCGCCGCCACCGGCATTCACCTGCTGATCTGGCTGATCATGTGCTTCGCGACGCTCAGCCTGCACTCGCCGTTCTTCATCTGGCCGCTGATCGGCGGCGCGCTCATCGTGGTGCCGTGGCACTTCGCGACGCGCAACCGCTCGAGTGAGCGGATCGCGCGGGGATGACGACCATGACGACCACCGGGTCGCCCGTCCGGCTGGACTCGGTGAAGAAGACCTACGGGCGCGGCGAGAGCGGTGTGGTCGCGCTCGCCGGGGTCAGCGTGGAGTTCCCCGCCGGCAGCTTCACCGCGGTGATGGGACCGTCGGGGTCCGGCAAGAGCACCCTGCTGCACTGCGCCGCCGGGCTCGACCGGCCCGACCAGGGCAGCGTCACGCTCGTCGGCGTCGACCTCAAGGGCCGCAACGAAACCCAGCTGACCGAACTGCGCCGCGAGCACGTGGCGTTCGTGTTCCAGTCGTTCAACCTGATGCCCGCGCTCGACGTCGAGGAGAACATCACCCTCCCGATGCTGCTGGCGGGCAAGGAACCGGACCGGGCGTGGATCGCCCAGGTCGTCGAGCGGGTGGGCCTGTCGCAGCGGGTCGGGCACCGGCCCGGCGAGCTGTCCGGTGGCCAGCAGCAGCGCGTGGCGATCGCCCGCGCGCTCGCCGGCCGCTCGGCGGTGACCTTCGCCGACGAGCCGACCGGTGCGCTCGACACGACCACCGCGCTCGAGGTGCTCGGGCTGCTGCGCGAGCTCGCCGACGCCGGTCAGACGATCGTCATGGTCACCCACGACCCGGTCGCCGCGTCGTTCGCCGACGAGGTGCTCTTCCTGGTGGACGGGCAGATCGTGACCAAGATGGCCGCCCCGGCCGTCGAGATGGTGGCGGCGGAGCTGGCGCGTCTCGGTGCCCAGGCCAAGCAGGCGAGGGGGCGGCAGTGAGCCCGCGGCGGGTGGTCCTGCGGATGGCGCTGGCCAGCCTGCGGTTCCGCGCGGCCGCCTCGCTGGCGACGTTCGTCGCGGTCCTGGTCGGCTGCTCGCTGCTCATCGCGTGCGGTGGCCTGTTCGAAACCGCGCTGTCGCTCGACGCCCAGCCGCAGCGGCTGGCGGCCGCGCCGGTCGTGGTGACCGGATCGGCCGGGTTCAAGCTGCCGGACGAGGAGTCGCAGGTCGTTCCCTACGGGGAGCGCTCGGGCATCCCGGCCGGGCAGCTCGCCCAGCTCGCGTCCGTGCCGGGTGTGCGGCAGGTCGTGCCGGACACCACCTTCGCCGCGGTCGTGGTCGGCGCGTCCGGACCGCAGAGCGCCGACGCCCCGCTCGCCGGGCACGGCTGGGACTCGGCCGCGCTCGCGCCTTACTCCCTTGTGGACGGTGCGCAGCCGCGCGCCACGGGCCAGGTCGTGCTCGACGAAGCTTCGGCCCAGGCCGCGGGAGTCCGCACCGGGGGCCAGGTCGGCATCGCCGTGAACGGCGCGCCGCCGCGGGACTTCGTCGTCGCCGGCGTCGCGCACGCGGACACGACCGGGCCCGCCCTGTTCTTCTCGGCCGCCGACGTCCAGCAGTTCGCGGTGCACCCCGGCACGGTCGACCTGGCCGGGATCTTCCCGGCGGACGGCGTCGACGCCGGTGAGCTCGCCGCCCGGATCGCCGAGCAGGTGCCCGGGCTGAACGTGCTGACCGGCGCGGACCGCGGGTCCGCCGAGTTCCCCGGCATCGACGGCGCCCAGCTGCCGCTGATCCTGCTCGCCGGCGTGTTCGGCGGGATGGTCCTGGTGGTCATGGCGCTCGTGGTGTCGGCGACGATCAGCCTCACCGTGCGGCAGCGCCAGCAGGAGCTCGCGCTGCTGCGGGCGACCGGCGCGACCCCGCGTCAGGTGCACCGGATGGTGCTCGCCGAGACGATGGTGGTGGCGGCTTTCGGCGCCCTCGTCGGGCTGGTCGGCGGCCGCTTCATCGGCGCCGGGATCTTCGGTTTCACCACGGGCAACGGGATGCTCCCGCCCCAGCTGGAGTTCCAGCAGGGGATCATCGCCTTCGGCGGCGGTCTCGTGCTTTCGCTCGGCATCTCGTTCGCCGCCGCGTGGTTCGCCGCGCTGCCGGCGGCGCGGGCCCGGCCGCTGCAGGCGCTCGCCGAGGCGTCCATCCCACCCGCGAAGGTGAACGACGTGCGCCGCTTCGGCGCGAAGGTGTTCGCCGGGGTCACCGTGCTGCTGGCGGTGGCGACCCTGTTCATGCCGGTGGACATCGCGTCGGCCGTGTGCGGTCCCGCCGTGCTCACCGGCTCGATCGCCGTCGCGCTGATCGGCCCGGAGCTGATGGCGTTCGTCGCCACCCGCTTCGGCCCGCTGATCCGGCGGGTCGGCGGCCGGGACGCGGTGCTCGCGGTGATCAACTCGCGGACGCGGGCGGTGGCGTTCGCCGCCGTGCTGACGCCGATCACGCTGGCCACCGCGGTCGCACTCGGCAACGTGTACGCCGAAACCACGCAGCAGCACGCCATCATCGGCGCCTACGCCGACCAGCTGCGGGCCGACGCGGTGGTGACCAGCGGCACGGGTGCGGTCTCGCCGGCGCTGGCCGACGCCGTCCGGCAGGCGCCGGGCGTCGGGTCGGTGTCGCCGCTGGTGACCAGCCAGGGCTGGATCGAAGAGCCCTACGACGGCAACGGCAGCGACCCGGGGCGGCTGCTCGGCCTCGACGTCCGGGACGCCAACGGGGTGCTGGCGACCCCGGTGACGTCCGGTTCGCTGGGTGAGCTCACCGGGGAAACGGTGGCGCTGCCCGAGGGCATCGCGGACGACCTGGACCTGAAGCTCGGCGACCGGATCACCATGCGGCTCGGTGACGGCGCCCAGGTCAAGGTGAAGATCGTCGCGCTGCTGGACAGCCCCTCGGGCTACCCCAGCATCGTGCTGCCGGCCGCGCTGCTCGCCCCGCACACGACGTCGGGCGTGGCGAACCGGCTGCTGGTCCGCGGGGCGGACGGACAGGACGCGGCCGCGGTCGTCTCGGCGGTCACTTCGGTGACCGCCAACTGGGCCGGGGCCACCGTCGGGGACTCCGACGCGGTGACGGAGAGCTTCGCGGCCAGTGCCGACATCGAGGCGATGATCCACTACCTGCTGGCCGTGCTCGCGATCGCGTACGCCGCGATCGCGGCGGTGAACACGCTGGCCGTGGCGGTGCTTTCGCGGCGTCGGGAGTTCGGCGTGCAGCGGCTCGCGGGTGCGCGACGCGGGCAGGTGCGGTCGATGCTGATGATCGAGGGCGGCATCCTGGCCGTGCTCGGCCTGGTGCTCGGGACGGGGATCTCGCTGTTCACGGTGATTCCCATGGCGCTCTCGTCCGGCACCATCGTGCCGATCGGCCCGCTGTGGGTGTTCCTCGCGGTCATCGCCGCGGTGTTCCTGATCGTCTGGCCGGTCACCGCGCTTTCCGCGCGGCTCGCGATGCGGCGCAGCCCGATCGAAGCGGTGACGTTGCCGGGGCAATAACGATTTTGTAGGGGTTAGCGGGCCGGCCCGGTGCGGATAGTGTCGAAATCGACCATCCGCACCGGGCCGGCCCGGTTTCCTTTTCTGGAGTGGATCCCATGCGCGTACTCCTGGCCGCTCCGCCGTCGCCCGCGCGGCTGCACAACCTGGTGCCGCTGGCGTGGGCGCTGCGGACCGCCGGCCACGACGTGAAGATCGCCGGGCAGGCGTCGTTCGTCGGCGAGATCCTGCGCACCGGCTGCGTCGCCGTCGACCTCGGCACCGAGGACACCGAAGCCGCGGCACTGGCGGAGTTCGCCGAGCTGTGGCGGCCCGACGTCGTGGTCTCCGGCGCGCAGGCACCGGTGGCCGACGCCGGCACGGTCCGGCTGCTGGGCCCGCTCGACGAGTCCGGCCCGGCGGACTTCGACACCGTTCCGCCGTCGCTGCGGGACTCCTCGGACGCCCGTCCGGTGCGGCACGTGCCCTACTTCGGCCCGGTCGTGGTACCGGAATGGTTGCGCCGCAAGGCAAGGCGCAGCCGAATCCTGCTGTCGCTCACGGACGCGACCCTGGCCGGACCCGTGTTCGACGCCGTCGCCGGGGTGGCGGCCGAAGTGGTCTGGGCGACCGATGCGGCGGGGATCCCGGCCGGCGTCACGATGCCGCCCAACGTGAGGCTGGTCGACACGGCACCCCCGGCGGCGCTCCTGCCGGCGTGCAGTGCGGTCGTCCACGACGGTGACGCGTCCCTCGCCCTCGCGGCGGCGACGCACGGCGTGCCGCAGCTTTCCCTGACGGAGACGGCGATCGGGGCTCGCATCGCCGCTTTCGGTGCCGGGCGCGTGGGCTCGGCCGACGGCATAGCGGAGCTGGCTTCGCTGAGTGGCGCGGCGACCGCGCTGCGGGACGAAATCGCCGCCCTGCCCGCGCCGCGCGAACTGGTCGCCGCCCTGACCCGCTGATTGTGGGGCCGTTAGGGGTGGGGCGGCACGAAGTCCCTCGGTAGCGTTTTCGGCGTGGCACCTTCCACCCCATTCGCGGTTAGGTGGTCGATTACGTGAATACCGTTCTTCCTGCCATTTTCCAGGGGGTAATGGCGTGAGCGCCGAGAACGAGCGGAAACTGCTCGACTACCTCAAGCGCGCGACGGCCGACCTGCGCGAGGCCAAGGGTGCTTTGCACGAGGTCCGGCGGCGCGACAGCGAGCCGATCGCGATCGTCGGCATGGACTGCCGCTTTCCCGGCGGAGTCGCGAGCCCCGACGACCTCTGGGAGCTGGTCGGCACCGGGACCGACGCCATCGGCGCGTTCCCGGCCGACCGCGGCTGGCCCCTCGACCGCCTCTACGACCCGGCGGGGGAGCGGCCCGGCACCACGAACACCCGCGAGGGCGGCTTCCTGCGTGACGCCGCGGAATTCGACCCGGAGTTCTTCGGGATCTCGCCTCGCGAAGCGCTCACCATGGACGCCCAGCAGCGGCTGCTGCTCGAGACGTCGTGGACCGCGCTGGAGCGCGCGGGCATCGTCCCGGAATCCCTGCGCGGCAGCAGCACCGGCGTCTTCGCCGGCGTGATGTACCACGACTACCTCGGCCACGCGGCCGCCGGCAGCGTCGTCTCCGGCCGGGTCGCCTACGCGCTCGGGCTGGAAGGCCCCGCGGTCTCGGTCGACACCGCCTGCTCGTCCTCCCTGGTCGCCCTGCACTGGGCCACGCAGGCGCTGCGCCGCGGCGACTGCTCGCTGGCCCTCGTCGGCGGCGTCACGGTGATGGCGACCCCCGAGACGTTCGTCTACTTCACCGAGCAGCGCGGGCTGTCCGACGACGGCCGCTGCAAGGCCTTCGCCGCCGGTGCCGACGGCACGGGCTGGGGCGAGGGTGTCGGCGTGCTCGTCGTCGAGCGGCTTTCCGACGCCCAGCGCCTGGGCCACGACGTCCTCGCCGTCGTCCGCGGCAGCGCGGTCAACTCCGACGGCGCGTCCAGCGGCCTGACCGTCCCCAATGGACCGGCGCAGCAGCGCGTGATCCGCCAGGCCCTCGCCACCGCCGGACTGTCCACAACGGACGTCGACCTCGTCGAAGGGCACGGCACCGGCACGAAGCTCGGCGACCCGATCGAGGCGCAGGCCCTGCTGGCCACCTACGGCCAGGACCGTGCCGCGGACCGGCCGCTGTGGCTCGGCTCGCTCAAGTCCAACATCGGCCACACCCAGGCGGCCGCCGGCGTCGGCGGCGTGATCAAGGTCGTCCAGGCCATCCGGCACGGCGTGCTCCCGAAGACCCTGCACGTCGACGAGCCGTCGCCGCACGTCGACTGGTCCGCCGGCGCGGTGGAGCTGCTCACCCAGGCCCGCGAGTGGCCCGAGGCCGAGCGGCCCCGCCGCGGCGCGGTGTCGTCGTTCGGCATCAGCGGCACCAACGCCCACGTGATCATCGAGCAGGCCGAACCCGTCGCCGAGGAACCTTCGGGAGCCGAGCTCCCGGTCGTCGCGTGGCCGGTTTCGGCGGACTCCGCGGACGCCGTCGCCGCGCAGGCTCGGCAGCTCGTGGACCACGCCGGCGACCTGGCGGACGTCGGCTACTCGCTGGCCACGACCCGCTCGGCGCTGGACCACCGCGCCGTCGTCGTCGGAGCCGACGCCGCCGAGCTGCGCGCCGGGCTGGCCGCGCTCGCCGCGGGCGAGGACGCGCCGAACGTGGTCCGCGACCGCCGGGGCACCGGCCGGACGGCCTTCCTCTTCACCGGCCAGGGCGCCCAGCGCGCCGGCATGGGCCAAGCCCTCGCCGCGCAGTACCCCGTCTTCGCCGAAGCCCTCGGCGCCGTCTGCTCCCGGCTCGACCTCGACCGCGCGGTCTTCGACGACACCGAAGCTCTGGCACAGACCGGTTTCACGCAGCCCGCGCTGTTCGCGTTCGAGGTCGCGCTCTACCGGCTGATCGAGTCCTGGGGCGTCCGGCCCGACCACCTGCTGGGCCACTCGGTCGGCGAGCTGGCCGCGGCTCACGTCGCCGGGATCCTCTCGCTCGACGACGCCTGCACGCTCGTCGGGGCCCGCGCCCGGCTCATGCAAGAGCTGCCGGCCGGAGGGGCGATGGTCACGATCCCGGCCGCCGAGGCCGACGTGACCCCGCTGCTGACCGCCGGGGTGAGCATCGCCGCGATCAACGGCCCGCGCTCCCTGGTGGTCTCGGGCGCCGAAGACGAGGTCGCCGCCGTCGTCGCGCACTTCGAGCGGCCGAAGGAACTGCGCGTTTCCCACGCGTTCCACTCGCCGCTGATGGAACCGATGCTCGACGAGTTCGCGGTCGTGGCGGAGAAGCTCACCTACGCGAGGCCCGAAATCCCGATCGTGTCCACGGTCGCCGCCGGGGCCGACCTGGCTTCGCCGGAGTACTGGGTGGAGCAGGTCCGCGCGACCGTCCGGTTCGACGACGGCCTGCGCGCGCTCGCCGCCGAAGGCGTCCGGACGTTCGTCGAGATCGGTCCGGCGCCGGTGCTGACCGCCGCCGCGAGCACCGCCTTCGACGACGAATCGCTCGCCTTCGTCCCGGCCCTGCGCAAGGACCGCGACGAAGCCCACGCGGTCGTCACCGCGGTCGCCACCCTGCACGCCCGCGGAATTCCCGTGGACTGGAAAGCGTTCTACGCCGGCGCACGCCGCGTCGAGGTGCCGACCTACGCCTTCCGCCGCACCCGTTACTGGCTGCCGGCCACCACCGCGACCGGCGATGCCGCCGACCACGGCCAGCAGGCCGCCGCGCACCCGATGCTCAGCGCCGTCGTCCGCGTGCCCGAGTCGGACACGGTCGTGCTGACCGGGCGGCTCTCGGCGGACACCGTGCCGTGGATCGCCGACCACGTGGTGCTCGGCACGATCCTGCTGCCGGGCACGGCGTTCGTCGAGCTGGCGCGGGCCGCCGCCGACGAGGTCGGCTATGCGGGCATCGAAGAGCTGACGCTGCAGGCTCCGCTCGCCCTGAGCAAGGGCGCCGCGCTGCAGGTGTTCCTCGGCGCCGAGGAGGACGGACGCCGTCGCGTCACCGTCCACTCGCGACTCGATGGCGAGGACGCCTGGACACTCCACGCCGAAGGCTTCGTGACCGCCGAAGCGGCCGAGCCGTCGTTCGACCTCACCGAATGGCCGCCCGCGAGCGCCACCGAGGTCGCCCTGGACGACCCCTACGCGCAGCTCGCGGACCTGGGCTACGACTACGGCCCCGCGTTCCAGGGGCTGAGCAGGATGTGGCGCCACGGCGACGACGTCTACGCCGAGGTCGCCCTGGCCGACGCCCGCGACTACGGCCTGCACCCGGCCCTGCTCGACGCCGCCCTGCACGGCCAGCTGCTCGGCCCGGTCCCGGAGGACGGCGAGACGAAGCCGATGCTGCCGTTCGCCTTCAGCGGCACCACCTGGCACGCCGCGGGCACGTCCGCGCTGCGCGTCCACGTGTCGCCGGCCGGTCCGGACACCATCACGCTGCGGATCGCGGACACGACCGGCGCCCCGGTGCTGTCCGTCGACTCGTTGGCCGCCCGACCGATTTCCCTGGACAAGCTGGCGCCCAGCTCACTGTTCCGCGTGGCTTGGGAACCCGCCTCCGGCACCGGCGACCCCGTGGCGCCCATCTCGCACTTTCACGTGAAAGTGCGGGATGGGGTGAAAGTGCCGGAGCGGGCTCGGGCGGTCACCCGGCAGGTGCTCGGTGCGATCCAGGAGACCTTGACCGGCGAGACGCGCCTGGCCGTCGTCACGCGCGGTGCGGTGTCGGTGAACGGCGAGGACGTCGACCCGGCCCTCGCCCCGGTGTGGGGTCTGGTGCGGGCGGCCGAAGCCGAGAACCCGGGCCGGTTCGTGCTCATCGACGGAGAAGACGTCGAAGCGGCCTTGGCCACCGGCGCGCCCGAGGCGGCCGTCCGCGACGGTGAGGTCCTGGCGCCGCGCCTAATCGCGGCGACGCCGTCCGGCGACCTGGGCTGGAACCTCGACCGCACAGTGCTGATCACCGGCGGCACGGGCGGGCTCGGTGCCGTCGTCGCGAGGCACCTGGTGACGAACCACGGCGTCCGGCACCTCCTGCTCACCAGCCGCCGGGGCGCCGACGCACCCGGCGCTCTTGAATTGCGCGACGAACTCACGAGTCTGGGCGCGGACGTCACCATCGCGAGCTGCGACGTCACCGACCGCGCGTCCGTGGCGGCGCTGGTCGACGGCGTCGAGCTGACCGCGGTGGTGCACGCGGCGGGCGTCCCGTCCGCCGGTCGCGTCGAGAACCTCACCGCGGAAGAACTCGACCGCGTCTTCGCCCCGAAGGTCGACGGCGCCTGGCACCTCCATGAACTCACGAAGGACCTCGACGCGTTCATCCTGTTCTCCTCGGCCGCGAGCACGGTGCTGGCCGCCGGGCAGGCCGGGTACGCCGCGGCCAACGCGTTCCTCGACGAACTGGCCCGCCACCGCCACACCCAGGGCCTCCCGGCGACGGCCCTCGATTGGGGTGCGTGGGCCGAAGACGGCGGCATGGCCGGCGAACTCGGCGAGGCCGACTTCCGTCGCCTGCGCCGCCTGGGCACCCCGCCGATGGCCACCGCCGACGCGCTCGACCTGTTCGACGCGTGCCTCGTCGCCGAGGACGCCGTCCTCGCGCCGGTGAAGCTCGACGTCGCGGCCCTGCGGTCGCGCGCGGACTCGCTCCCGCCGGTCCTGCGCGGCATGGTCCGGCCCGCGGCCGCCCGCCGCACGACGGCTAAGAACGACGGCGCCGTCACGGCCCGGCTCGCGGCGCTGCCGGAGCCCGAGCGCGAGGCGTACCTGCTGGAAGTCGTGTCCGGCCAGGTCAAGGCCGTGCTGGGGCTGGGGTTCGTCGAGCCGGAGCGAGCGTTCCAGGAGATGGGGTTCGACTCCCTGACGTCGGTGGAGCTGCGCAACCAGCTCGGCGCCCTGACCGGCCTGAAACTGACCGCGACGATCGTGTTCGACCACCCGACCCCGGCGGCCCTGGCCGCCCGGCTGCACGCCCTGCTGGGCCCGGGCCGCGGCGCGGCGGACTCGCTGCTGGCGGAGATCGACCGCCTGGAGGCGCTCCTGGCCGGCGCGGGATCGCTCAACGGCTCGACGGCGAAGGTCACCGCCCGCCTCGAGGCGCTGTCCCGCAAGTGGACCGAGGCGAACACAGGCGTCCCCGAGGCGGCCGACCTGGACGAAGCCACCGACGACGAGCTCTTTGCCGTGCTGGACACAGAATTGGGTATTTCATGAGCAACGAGGACAAGCTCCGCGACTACCTGAAGCGCGCGACGGCGGATCTGCAGGCGGCCCGGCGCCGGGTGCAGGAGCTGGAAGCCAAGAACGCCGAACCCATCGCCATCATCGGCATGAGCTGCCGCTACCCCGGGGACGTCCGCTCGCCGGAGGACCTCTGGGACCTGGTCGACCAGGGCCGGGACGTCATCGGGGAGTTCCCCGCCGACCGCGGGTGGGACCTCGAGGGCATCTACGACCCCACCCCCGACCGGCCCGGCAAGACCTACACGCGCCACGGCGGGTTCCTCTACGGCGCCCCGGGCTTCGACGCCGAGTTCTTCGGCATCAGCCCGCGCGACGCCCGCCGCGCCGACCCGCAGCAGCGGATCCTCCTCGAGGCCTCGTGGGAGGCCTTCGAACGCGCCGGGCTCGACCCGCACGCGCTCAAGGGCAGCCCGACCGGGGTCTACGCCGGCGTCATGTACCACGACTACAGCGGTGGCAGCCCCGACGGCAGTCTCGTCTCCGGCCAGGTCTCCTACACCCTCGGCCTCGAAGGCCCGTCCGTGTCGGTCGACACCGCGTGCTCGTCTTCGCTGGTCGCGCTGCACATGGCCGCCCAGGGCCTGCGGGACGGCGACTGCACCCTCGCGCTGGCCGGCGGCGTCGCCGTGATGGGCACCCCGGAGATGTTCGTCGACTTCAGCGGCCGGCGCGGGCTCTCGGCCGACGGCCGCAGCCGGTCCTTCTCGGACGATGCCGACGGGACGTCGTGGGCCGAGGGCGTCGGCGTCCTCGTGCTGGAACGGCTGTCCGACGCGCGCCGCAACGGCCACCGCGTCCTCGCGCTGCTGCGCGGCTCCGCGATCAACCAGGACGGCGCCAGCAACGGCTTCTCCGCGCCCAACGGCCCGTCGCAGGTCCGGGTGATCGAGGCCGCGCTGGCCGACGCCGGGCTGTCGCGGTCCGATGTGGACCTCGTCGAGGCGCACGGCACCGGCACCGCGCTCGGCGATCCGATCGAAGCGCAGTCGCTGATGGAGACCTACGGGCAGCGCACCACCGGTGCACCGCTGCTGCTCGGCTCGATCAAGTCCAACATGGGTCACCCGCAGGCCGCGGCCGGTGTCGCGGGCGTGATCAAGGTGGTGCAGGCGCTGCGGCACGGCAAGGCGCCGCGCACCCTGCACGTCGGCACGCCGTCGACGCACGTCGACTGGACCGCCGGCGCGGTCGAGCTGCTCACCGAGCCGCGCGACTGGCCGGAGGTGAACCGGCCGCGCCGGGCCGCCGTGTCGTCGTTCGGCGTCAGCGGCACCAACGCGCACGTCATCCTGGAGCAGGCACCGGCCGAAGACGTCGTCGAGCCGCCGAAGCCCGCGGTCTGCCCGCTGGTCCTGTCGGCGAAGACCCCGGCCGCGCTCGCCGAAGCCGCCGCGCGGCTCGCGTCCCGTGTGGACGAGGACCTCGTCGACGTCGCCCACACCCTCGCCACCGGCCGCGCGCGGCTCGACCACCGCGCGGTCGTGCTGTCGACCGACGCCAAGCAGGCCCTGGAGACGCTGGCCGCGGGTGGTTCGCGGCCCGACGTCGTCACCGGGACCGCCGACGTCCGCGGCAAGACCGTGTTCGTCTTCCCCGGCCAGGGTTCCCAGTGGACCGGCATGGCGATCGACCTCATCGAGCAGTCGCCGGTCTTCGCCGCGCGGATGACCGAATGCGACGGGGCGCTGCGGGAGTTCACCGGGTGGTCGGTTCTCGCCGTGCTGCGCGGTGAGCCCGGCACCCCGCCGGCCGACCGCGTCGACGTCGTCCAGCCGATGCTGTGGGCCGTCATGGTCTCGCTGGCCGCGCTGTGGCGTGCGCACGGCGTGGAACCGGACATGGTGATCGGCCACTCGCAGGGCGAGATCGCCGCCGCGAGCGTCTCGGGCGCACTGTCCCTTCAGGACGGTGCCCGTGTGGTCGCGCTGCGCAGCAAGGCGATCGGGGACGTCCTCGGCGGACGCGGCGGCGGCATGCTGGCCGCCGGCCTCCCCGCCGCCGAACTGCGGAAGCGGCTCGGCACGTGGGACGGCCGGATCTCCCTGGCCGCCGACAACGGCGCCACCTCGGCCGTGCTGTCCGGCGACGGCGACGCCCTCGACCAGCTGCGTGACCAGCTCGTCGCCGAAGGCTTCCGCGCCAAGCGCGTCCCGGTGGACTACGCGTCGCACTCCGCGCACGTCGAGCACCTCGCCGACCGCCTCCTGGAAGACCTCGGCCCGATCACCCCCGGCGCCGGGAGCGTCGCGATGACGTCCACGGTGACCGAAGAGACCGGGTCCACTGTGGACGCGAAGTACTGGTTCACCAACCTGCGCACGACGGTCCGGTTCGCCCCGGTCGTCGCGAAGCTCGCCGAGGCGGGTTACACGCGGTTCATCGAGGTCAGCCCGCACCCGGTGCTCGCCATGAGCATCCAGGAGACCCTCGACGAAGGCGGGCACAGCGGTTCCGTCACCGGCACCCTGCGCCGCGACGAAGGCGGCCTGACGCGGTTCGCGACCTCGCTGGCCGAGCACTCGGTCCGCGGCGGCGCGGCGGACTGGGCCTCGCTGGTGCCCGGCGGCCGGATCACCGACCTGCCGACCTACCCGTTCCAGCACAAGCGCTTCTGGCTCGAGGAAGAGACCACCGGCCAGGCCGCCCCCGCGACCGTCGCCGACCAGGACTTCTGGCAGGACGTCACGGCCGGCGACGTCGATGCGCTGGCCTCGAGGCTCGGCGTCGAGGCCGCGCCCCTGGGTGAGATCGTCCCGGCCCTGGCCGCGTGGCACGGCCGCCGTACCGAGCTGTCCACAGTGGAATCCTGGCGCTACAAGGTCTCGTGGGCGCCGGTGAGCGTCACGGGCGGGCTGGCCGGCACCTGGCTGGTCGTCGTGCCCGCGGACGTCCCCGCGGCGGCCGAGCTGGCCGACGCGCTCGCCGAGCAGGGCGACGTCGTGCGCGTCATCGCCACGGCCGACCGCGAAGCCCTGGCCGAGCTGGTCACCGGAGCCACGGCGCTGCGGCCGTTCGACGGCGTCCTGTCGCTGCTCGCCCTCGACACCCGCGAACACCCGGAACACCCCGCGCTCAGCACCGCGGTCGCCGCCACCATCGCGCTGCTGCAGGCTCTGCGCGACACCGGCGTCGATGCTCCCACCTGGGTCGTGACCCGCGGCGCGGTCGCGGTGGACGCCTTCTCCGACGCCGACCCGGCCGCCGCGGCGGTGTGGGGCCTCGGCACGGTCGCCGCGCTCGACCTGCCCGCCACCTGGGGTGGCCTGGTCGACGTCGACGGCCCCGCCGACGCCGCCCGCCTGGCCGCCGTGGTGTCCGGAGTAGACAGTGAGGACCAGGTCGCGATCCGGCCGTCCGGCGTGTTCGCCCGGCGCATGGTTCATGCCCCGCTGACCGGCACCGCGGACGAGTGGAAGCCGCGCGGGACGGTCCTGGTCACCGGCGGCACCGGCGCGGTCGGCGCGCACGTCGCCCGGTGGCTGGCCGGCCGCGGCGCCGGGAAGATCGTGCTCACCAGCCGTCGCGGGCTCGATGCCGACGGAGCGCGTGAACTGGCCGACGAGCTGGGGGTCATCATCGCCGCCTGCGACGTCTCCGACAAGGAGCAGCTGAAGGCGCTGCTGGCCGAGCACCCGCCGACCGCCGTCGTGCACGCCGCCGGCGTCCTCACCGCGGAGTCGCCGCTGGCCGACGTCACGCCCGCGGAGTTCGCCGCGGCCACCCGCGCCAAGGTCACCGGCGCCGCGCTGCTCGACGAGCTGCTCGGCGACACCGAGCTGGACGCGTTCGTGCTGATGTCCTCCGGCGCCGCCGTGTGGGGCACCTCGGGCCAGCCCGCCTACGCCGCGGGCAACGCCTACCTCGACGCCCTCGCCCGGCGCCGCCGGGCCGCGGGCCGCACCGCGACCGCGATCGCCTGGGGCTCCTGGGGTGGCGGCGGCATGGTCGACGCCGAGGCGAGCGACCTGCTGCGCCGCATGGGCCTCGCCGAGATGGCGCCGGAACTGGCCGTCGAAGCACTGGGCCAGGCCCTGGACCACGACGAAACGCAGCTGGTCGTCGCGGACATCGACTGGGCCGCGTTCGCCCCGGTCTACCAGCTCGCCCGCCCGCGGCCCCTGCTGCGCGCGCTGCCGGAGGTCGCCGAGGACAAGACCGAAGCCGCCGGGAACACCGGTGACCTCAAGGCGAAACTGGCTGCGCTCACCCCCGCCGAACAGCAGCGGACGCTGCTGGAGCTGGTCCGCGGCCAGGTCGCCGTGGTCGCCGGCTACGACGGCGGCTCGGCGGTCGAACCGGCCCGCGCGTTCAAGGAGCTCGGCTTCGACTCGGTGACCGCGGTCGACCTGCGCAACCGGCTCGGCGCCGCCACCGGGCTGAAGCTCCCGGCGACCGTCGCCTTCGACCACGTCAACCCGCAGGCCCTGGCCGAGCACCTGTGGACGCAGCTCGGCGGCGGTGAAGCGGCCGTCCCCCTCGAAGTGGAGCTGGACCGCCTCGAAGCGGTCGCGGCCGGACTGGACGCCGCCGAGATCGACCGGTCCCGGATCGTCGCCCGGCTGCAGGCGATGGTCACCACCCTGCACAAGACCCTGTCCGGCACCAAGTCCACCGACGTGCTGGAGACCGCGACCACGGATGAGCTGTTCGCCCTCATCGACAACGAGCTCGGCGCCTGAGAGGTATCCCCACGATGACTGACGAAAGCAAGCTGGTCGACTACCTGAAGCGGGTGACCGCCACCCTGCAGGAGACGCGGGAGCGGCTGCGCGAGGTCGAAGCCGCGGACGCCGAGCCGATCGCCATCGTCGCGATGGGCTGCCGGTACCCGGGCGACGTCCGCTCACCGCAGGACCTCTGGGACCTGGTCGCCGAGGGCCGCGACGCCATCGGGCCGTTCCCCGCCGACCGCGGCTGGGGTCTGGACTCGATGTTCGACGCCGACCCCGACAGCCCGGGCACGAGCTACGTGAGCGAGGGCGGCTTCATCCACGACGTCGCCCAGTTCGACGCGCCCTTCTTCGGCGTCTCGCCGCGCGAGGCGCTCGCCATGGACCCGCAGCAGCGGCTCGTGCTGGAGCTGGCGTGGGAGACCTTCGAGCGCGGCGGCATCGCCCCGCATTCGCTGGCGAAGCAGCAGGTCGGCGTCTTCCTCGGCAGCGGCGACCAGGACTACTACGACGAGCTGCCGCCGTCGGTGCTCGCCGGTGAGGTGCAGGACTACCTGAGCACCGGCAACGCCGGCTCGGTCATCTCCGGCCGGATCGCCTACGCGCTGGGCCTGGAAGGCCCGGCCATCACGATCGACACGGCCTGCTCGTCTTCGCTGGTCGCGCTGCACCTGGCCGTGCAGGCGCTGCGGCAGCGCGACTGCGCGCTGGCGCTGGCCGGCGGCGTCATGGTGATGTCGCGGCCCGGCCCGTTCGTCGCCTTCAGCCGCCAGCGCGGGCTCGCCGCGGACGGCCGCTGCAAGCCGTTCTCCGACAGCGCCGACGGCACCGGCTGGGCCGAGGGCGCGGGCACGCTCCTGCTGGAGCGCCTGTCCGACGCGCGCCGCAACGGTCACCCGGTCCTCGCCGTCGTGCGCGGGTCCGCGGTCAACTCCGACGGCGCGTCCAACGGCCTCACCGCGCCCAACGGTCCTTCGCAGCAGCGCGTGATCCGGCAGGCCCTGGCGAACGCGCAGCTGTCGGCGTCCGATGTGGACGCCGTCGAAGGCCACGGCACCGGCACCACGCTCGGCGACCCGATCGAGGCCCAGGCCCTGCTCGCCACCTACGGCCAGGACCGCGACCGCCCGCTGTGGCTCGGGTCGATCAAGTCGAACATCGGCCACGCCCAGGGCGCGGCCGGGGTCGGCGGCGTGATCAAGATGGTGCAGGCGCTCCAGAACGGCGTCCTGCCGAAGACCCTGCACGTCACCGAGCCGACCACCGAGGTCGACTGGACGGCCGGGAACGTCTCGCTGCTGACGGAGGAACAGCCGTGGGCTGCGGGCGACAAGCCGCGCCGCGCCGGCGTTTCCTCGTTCGGCGTGAGCGGCACCAACGCGCACGTGATCGTCGAAGAGGCACCGCCGGTCGACGTCGAAGAGACGACGCCGAGCTGGCCCGCCGAAGTGCCGATCCCGTGGCCCCTTTCCGGGCACGGCACCGCGGCCCTGAAGGCGCAGGCCTCGCGACTGCTATCCGTTGTGGACGGTGTTTCACCGCTCGACCTCGGCTTCTCGCTGGCGACGTCCCGCTCGCCGCTGTCCCACCGCGCCGTCGTGCTCGACGGGACGGCCGGGGTCGCCGCGCTCGCCGATGGTGAGCCGTCGCCGGACGTGGTCACCGGCACGCCGGTCGAAGGGCTGACCGCGTTCCTGTTCTCCGGCCAGGGCGCGCAGCGCGCCGGCATGGGAGCGGAGCTGGCCGCCGCGTTCCCGGTCTTCGCCGCCGCGTTCGACGAGGTCTGCGCGGAGCTGGACCAGCACCTCGACCGTCCACTGAAGACGGTCGTCTTCGACAAGCCGCGCCTGATCAACCAGACCGGCTACACCCAGCCCGCGCTGTTCGCCATCGAGGTCGCGCTGTTCCGGCTGCTGTCCTCGTGGGGGCTCAAGCCCGACTTCCTGCTCGGCCACTCGGTCGGCGAACTGGCCGCCGCACACGTCTCCGGGGTGCTGTCGCTGGCCGACGCCTGCACGTTGGTCACCGCCCGCGCGAAGCTCATGCAGGCGCTTCCCGCCGGAGGCGCGATGGTCGCGCTGCAGGCGACCGAGGACGAGGTCACCCCGCACCTGACCGCGGACGTGAGCATCGCCGCGATCAACGGCCCGGACTCGGTCGTGCTGTCCGGTACCGAAGACGCCGTCGCCGCCGTGGTCGCGGAGTTCGAGGGACGCAAGTCGTCGAAGCTCAAGGTGTCGCACGCGTTCCACTCGCCGCTGATGGAACCGATGCTGGCCGAGTTCGCCGAGGTCGCCCGCACGCTCACCTACTCCGAGCCCACGATCCCGCTGGTCTCCAACGTCTCCGGCGCACTGGCCGGGGGAGAGGTCGCCACGCCGGAGTACTGGGTCTCGCACGTCCGCGCGGCCGTCCGGTTCCACGACGGGCTCACCGCGCTCGGCGCCCAGGGCGTCTCGCGGTTCGTCGAGGTCGGGCCGGACGGCGTGCTGTCCGCACTCGCCCGCCAAAGCTTGGACGCCGTGGTCGTGCCGGTCCTGCGCAAGGACCGCCCCGAGCCGCGGGCCGCGCTCACCGCCTTGGCCGAGCTGTACGTCAGCGGACTGGCCCCGGACTGGGCCGCGGTGTTCGAGGGCCGCGGCGCCCGGCGCGCCGACCTGCCGCCGTACGCCTTCCAGCGCAAGCGCTACTGGCTCGACGCCCGCGCCAACCGCGACGAGGTGACCGCCGCGGGCCTCACCTCCGCCGGGCACCCGCTGCTCGGCGCGGCCATCGCGCTCGCCGACACCGACGGCGTCGTGCTCACCGGCCGCCTGTCCCTCGAGACCCACGCGTGGCTCGACGGGCACCGCCTGGGTGACGTCGCCACCGTGCCCGGCACGGCTTTCCTGGAGCTGGCGATCCGCGCCGGCGACCAGGTCGGCTGCGGCCGCATCGAGGAGCTCACGCTCGGCAGCCCCCTGGTCGTCCCGGACCGCACCGGCGTCCAGGTGCAGGTCACGGTCGGTGCCGCCGACGAAAACGGCGTCCGCGCCGTCCAGATCCACTCGCGCCCCGAAGACTCCGGCGAGCCGTGGGTCCTGCACGCCGGCGGCACCGTCGCGCCGCAGTCCCACCGCGGCACCGCACTGACCGAGTGGCCGCCGCCGGGCGCCGAGCCGGTCGCCATCGACGGCCTCTACGACGACTTCGCCGACACCGGCCTCACCTACGGCCCGCTGTTCCGCTCCCTGCGCGCGGTCTTCAAGCGTGGCCGCGAGGTCTTCGCCGAGGTCGCCCTGCCCGAAGACAGCGACGCCGAACGCTTCGGCCTCCACCCGGCCGCGCTCGACGCCTGCACGCACGCCCTGCGCGTCGCGGGCGGGGGAGACGGCGGAGTCGGCCGTGTCCCGTTCTGCTGGACCGGCGTCGAACTGCACGCCACCGGCGCCTCGGCGCTGCGGGTGCGGTTCACCCCGACCACCGAGGACGGCTTCGCCCTGGACCTCGCCGACACCACGGGTGCGCCCGTCGCCACCGTCGCGGAGACGGTGTTCCGCGCGTTCACCACGCCGGTCGCGGCGGAGGCACCGCTCTACCGCATCGAGTGGCAGCGGATCCCCGCCGAGTCCACTGAGTCCACTGTGGACGTGTCGAACGTCGGGATCTTCGACTGCGCGGGGCCCGAGACCCACGAGCTGACCCACCGCACGCTCGGTGCGCTGCAGGACTGGCTCGCCGCGGAGCACCCGGAGGACGCGCGCCTGGTCGTCGTCACGCGGGGTGCCGTCGCGGCGGCCGGGGGCGTCACCGACCTCGCCGCGGCCGCGGCCTGGGGGCTCGTGCGCTCGGCGCAGGAGGAGAACCCCGACACGTTCGTGCTGCTGGACCTGGACGCCGAGGCCGAGGTCGACGCGGTCCTGCCGCAGGTCCTCGCCACCGGGGAGCCCCAGGCCGCCGTCCGCTTCGGCACCGTCCTCGTCCCGCGGCTCGTCCGCACCGCGGCGGCGGCCGAACCGGCGTACTTCCACCCGGGCGGCACCGTGCTCGTCACCGGCGCGTCCGGCGCGCTCGGCGGCGCGCTCGTCCGGCACCTGGCCGGACACTACGAGGTCCGGCGCTTTCTGCTGGTCAGCCGCCGAAGCACACCCGAGCTGGAGAGCCTGGCCGCCGAGCTGGACGCCCACGTCGACCTCGCGCAGTGCGACGTCGCCGACCGCGCCGCGCTGGCCCGGGTGCTGGCCGCGATCCCCGCCGAGCACCCGCTCACGTCCGTGGTGCACGCCGCCGGCGTCCTCGACGACGGCGTCATCACCGCACTGACGCCCGAGCGCCTCGACACCGTGCTGCGGCCGAAGGTCGACGGCGCGCTGAACCTGCACGAGCTGACCCGCGACACCGCGCTCTCGGCGTTCGTGTTGTTCTCCTCGGTCTCCGGCGTGCTCGGCGCCCCGGGCCAGGGCGGGTACGCCGCCGCCAACGCGTTCCTCGACGCGCTCGCGAGCCACCGCGTCGCCCGGGGCCTGCCCGCGCAGTCGCTGGACTGGGGCCTGTGGGGCGAGGCCGGCGGCATGGGCGGCACCCTGACCGAGGCCGAGGTCGCCCGCTTGGGCACGAGCGGCATCGTGCCTCTGTCCACTTCGGACGCACTCGATCTCTTCGACCGCGCGCTGGCGTCCCGGCAGGCCGCCGTCGCGCCGGTGAAGCTCGACCTGCCCGCGTTGCGGAAGCTGGACCGGATCCCCAAGACCCTGGAGGAGCTGACCGGCCGGCCCACCCGGCGGGTGGCGGCCACGGCGACCGCACCGGAAGACTCCTTCGCGGCCCGCGTCCGTGCGCTGCCGGAAGCGGACCGGGCCGATGCCGTGCTCGAGCTGGTCCGCGGCCACGCCGCGACCGTGCTCGGCTACGGCGGCGCGCACGAGATCGAACCGGCCGCGCAGTTCCAGTCGCTCGGCTTCGACTCGCTCACCGCGATCGAACTGCGCAACGGCCTGACCGCGGCGACCGGGCAGCGGCTGCCCGCGACTCTGATCTTCGACCACCCGACGCCGTCGGCCCTGGCCACGCACCTGCTCACCGAGCTGACGGGTGGGCCGGACCAGGTCGTCACCACGGCTGTGGGGTCTTCGGCGGCTCACGACGAGCCCATCGCGATCGTCGGCATGGCCTGCCGGCTGCCCGGCGGGGTCACCTCGCCCGAGCAGCTGTGGGAGCTGGTCGCCAACGGCCGCGACGCCATCGGCGACTTCCCCGCCGACCGCGGCTGGGACGTCGACGGCCTGCTCGACCCGACCGGCCGCCGTCCCGGCACCACCTACGTCGCCCGCGGCGGGTTCGTCCACGACGCCGGCGACTTCGACGCCACGTTCTTCGGGGTCTCGCCGAAGGAAGCCCCGGCCATCGACCCGCAGCAGCGGCTGCTGCTGGAGGCGTGCTGGGAGGCCCTGGAGCGCGCGGGCATCGACCCGTCCTCGCTCAAGGGCAGCCCGACCGGCGTCTACGCGGGCGTCCAGTACCACGACTACGTGGGCGCCAACAGCGCCGGCTCGATCGTCACCGGCCGGGTGTCCTACACCCTCGGCCTGGAGGGCCCGGCGGTCAGCGTCGACACGGCGTGCTCGTCTTCGCTGGTCGCGATGCACATGGCCGCCCAGGCCCTGCGCGGCGGCGACTGCACCCTGGCCCTGGCCGGCGGGGTGACCGTGATGGCGACGCCGGAGACGTTCGTCGAGTTCAGCCGCCAGAAGGGCCTGGCCGCCGACGGCCACTGCAAGGTCTTCTCCGACGACGCCGACGGCACCACCTGGTCCGAGGGCGTCGGCGTGGTCGTGCTGGAGCGGCTGTCCGAGGCCCGCCGCCTCGGCCACCCGGTGCTCGCGGTGCTCAAGGGCAGCGCGGTCAACCAGGACGGCACGTCCAACGGCCTCACCGCGCCCAACGGTCCCGCCCAGCAGCGCGTGATCCGGGCCGCGCTGGCCGACGCCGGCATCACCGCGGCCGACGTCGACGCCGTCGAGGCGCACGGCACCGGCACGAAGCTGGGCGACCCGATCGAGGTCCAGGCGTTGCTGGCCACCTACGGCAAGGAGACCTCGGCCGACCGTCCGCTGTGGATCGGCTCGGTCAAGTCGAACCTCGGCCACACGCAGGCCGCGGCCGGCGCGGCCGGGGTGATCAAGATGGTGCTGGCGATGCGTCAGGGTGAGCTGCCCGCGACGCTGCACGTCGGCCGCCCGTCGACCGAGATCGACTGGTCGTCCGGCACGGTCCGGGCGCTGGTGGAGCCGGTGAAGTGGCTGCCCAACGGGCACATCCGCCGGGCCGGCGTCTCGTCGTTCGGGGTCAGCGGCACCAACGCCCACGTGATCCTCGAAGAAGGCGATCGCCGGGAAGTCACCGGCGGCCACGACCACGAAGGCCCGGTCGCCTGGCCGGTGTCCGGCCGCGGTGCCGCCGCGATGCGGGCCCAGGCCGAACAACTCATGTCCTATGTGGACGAAGAGCCGGACGGCAGCCTCGCCGACATCGGGTTCTCGCTGGCCACCACGCGCAGCGCGTTCGACCGGCGGGCCGTGGTGATCGGGCAGCGGTCGCCGCAGTTCGTCCGCGGTCTCGCGGCGCTGGTCGACGAAGAGGAGGCGCGCGGGGTCGTCAGCGGCATCGCGACCGCGGGCGGCCGAACGGCGTTCCTGCTCGCCGGCCAGGGCGCGCAGCGCGTCGGCATGGGAGCCCGGCTCGCCGAGCAGTTCCCGGCCTTCGCGGCCGCGCACGACGAGGTCTGCGCGGAACTCGACCGGCACCTCGACCGCCCGATCCGCTCGGTCACCGACGAGCTGGACGAAACCCGCTACACGCAGCCCGCGCTGTTCGCGCTGGAGGTCGCGCTGTTCCGCCTGGTGCAGGCGTGGGGAGTCAAGCCGGACGTCCTGATCGGGCACTCGATCGGCGAGATCGCCGCGGCCCACTGCGCGGGCGTGTTCTCCTTGGCGGACGCGGCCAAGCTGGTGGTCGCCCGGGGTGCGCTGATGCAGGCGCTGCCGACCGGCGGCGCGATGGTGGCGATCGAAGCGACGCCGGAGGAAGTTCGCGACGACAGTGTCGACATCGCCGCGGTCAACGGGCCGAACTCCGTCGTGATCTCGGGAGCGGCCGGCGCCGTAGCCGCGGTGGCGGCGAAGTTCGAGCGCACCAAGCAGCTGAAGGTGTCGCACGCGTTCCACTCCCGCCTGATGGAGCCGATGCTCGAGGAGTTCCGCGCGATCGCCGCGAAGCTGACCTACGCGTCGCCGCGGATCCCGGTCATCTCGACGGTCGCCGAGGGCGCCGATCTGACCTCGCCGGAGTACTGGGTCCAGCAGGTGCGCGAAGGCGTCCGGTTCGCCGACGCGGTCACCCGCGCCGCGGCCGAGGGCGTCAACCGGTTCCTGGAGCTCGGTCCGGACACCACGCTCGCCGCGATGACGGCCGCGTGCTTCGACGAACGGCCGGAGGTGCTGGCGTCCATGCTGCACAAGGAGAACGACGAAGCCGTGGCCGCCCTGACCGGCGTCGCGCAGCTGCACGTCAGCGGCGTCGACGTCGACTGGGCCGCGATCTACGAACCCACCGGGGCCCGGCCGGTCTCGCTGCCGACCTACCCGTTCCAGCGGCAGCGCTTCTGGCTGGAGAGCACCACCGGCGCGGTGAGCCAGGACGACCACCCGCTGCTCGGGTCGGCCCTCGAGCTGGCCGGCGCCGACGGGCTGCTGTTCACCGGGCGGCTGTCCGTGGGCACGCACCCGTGGCTGGCCGACCACGTCGTCGGCGGCGCGATCCTGTTCCCCGGCACCGGGTTCGTCGAGATGGCGATCCGCGCGGGGGACGAGGCCGGCTGCCCGCGGCTCGACGAGCTGACCCTGGAGTACCCGCTGGTCGTGCCGGAGCGGACCGGCGTCCGCGTCCAGTTCGCCCTCGAGGCGCCCGGCGCCGACGGCACCCGCGCGTTCAGCGTCCACTCGCGGCCCGAGGGCGCGAGCGGCGCGTGGACGCGGCACGCCACCGGCAAGCTCGCCAAGGCTGCTCGGAAGGCGGACTTCGACCTGACGGCCTGGCCGCCCGCCGGCGCCGAGCAGGTCGACCTGGAAGGCACCTACGAGGAGCTGGCCGCCGACGGGCTCGCGTACGGTCCGGCGTTCCGCGGGCTCGTCGCGGCCTGGAAGCGCGACGGCGAGGCGTTCGCCGAGATCCGGCTCCCGGCTTCGGTGTCCGATGTGGACCGCTACGGCGTCCACCCGGCCGTGCTCGACGCCGCGCTGCACACCATCGGCGTCTCCGGCGCGGCGGGCGACGAGCCCGCCCTGCCGTTCGCGTGGGAAGGCGTGCGGCTGCACGCCGTCGGGGCGACGACCCTGCGGGTCCACGTCCGCCCGGTCGGTTCCGGCGCGGTCGCGCTGGACGTCGCCGACGGTGCCGGAGCCCCGGTCGCGTCGGTGGAATCCCTGCTGCTGCGCCCGATGTCCGCCGTGCCGCAGGCCGCTCCGGCCGGTGGCGGCGACACGCTGTTCCGGCTCGCGTGGGAACCCGCCGAGCTCGACGCGGTCGCCGAGGTCACCGACTGGTCCGTGCTGGGCTCCGACCCCTTCGGCCTCACCGAAGCTCTGGGTGCGAAGGCGGTATCGGCCGCGGAGGCGACCGGCCTGGCGGTGCTCGCTGCGGGCGGGGACGACCTCCACGCCGAACTGCACCGCGTGCTCGGGCTGCTGCAGTCGTGGCTGGCCGGGTCCGGGGAGTCGCTGATCGTCGTGACCCGCGGCGCGGTGGCGGCCGAGGCGGGGGAGGACCCCGACCCGGTCGGCGCCGCGGTGGCGGGCCTGGTCCGCTCGGCGCAGGCCGAGCACCCGGACCGGATCACCCTCGTCGACCTCGGGGCGGGCACCCCGGCGGGCCGGACGCTCGCCGCGGTGGCGGCCTCCGACGAGCCGCAGGTGGCGCTGCGGGCGGGCGCGGTGCTGGTGCCGCGGCTGGCCCGGGCGGCCGACGCGGTGGCGGCCCCGGTGTGGGACGCGGGAGGCACGGTGCTCGTCACCGGGGCCACCGGCGCGCTCGGCTCGGCCGTGGCGCGGCACCTGGTCACCGAGCACGGCGTGCGGAACCTGCTCCTGGTCAGCCGGCGGGGAGCCGACGCTCCCGGCGCGGCCGAACTGGCCGCGCTCGACGCCGACGTCACCATCGCCGCCTGCGACGTCGCCGACCGCGACGCGGTGTCGGCTCTGCTCGCCGGAATCCCGGCGGAAGCGCCGCTGCGGGCCGTGGTGCACGCCGCCGGCGTCCTCGACGACGGCATCCTGACGTCGCTGACCCCGGACCGGCTCGACACCGTGCTGCGGCCGAAGGCCGACGCGGCCCTGGTGCTGCACGAGCTGACCCGCGAGCTGGACCTCACCGCCTTCGTGCTGTTCTCCTCGGCCGCCGGCGTCCTCGGCGCGCCGGGGCAGGGCAGCTACGCCGCGGCCAACGCGTTCCTCGACGCCCTCGCCGTCCGGCGCCGGGCCGAAGGGCTCGCCGGCACCTCGCTCGCGTGGGGCCTGTGGGCCGGCGGCATGGGCGAGGCGCTGGAAGACGCGGACGCGCACCGCATCGGCGAGACCGGCATCACCGCACTGTCCACTGAGGACGGCTTGGGGCTGCTGGACTCGACGGCCGGCGCCGCCGACGCGGTGCTGGTGCCGATCGCGCTGGACACCCGCGTGCTGGCTGCGTCGGGAGACGACGACCTGCCCGCGGTGCTGCGCGGACTGGCCGGAACGCCCGGTCGTCGCGCGGCGCAGGACGCGGCCGAGGACACCGAGACACTGGCTCGCAAGCTCGCGGGCCTGCCGGTGGCCAAGCGCGTCGCGACCGTGCTGACCCTGGTGCGCACGCACGCCGCTGCGCTGCTCGGCCACGCCGGGCCGGAGGCGGTGGAACCGGACCGCTCGTTCAACGAGGTCGGCTTCGACTCGTTGTCCGCCACCGGGTTCCGCAACAAGCTCAGCCTGGTCACCGGCATGAAACTGCCGGTGAGCCTGATCTTCGACTACCCGACCCCGCGGATCCTCGCCGAGCACCTGGCCGGCGAACTGGCCCCGGCCGAGGACGAGGTGGCGGTGGTCTCTCCGGGAACCGTTACCGAGCAAGGGGTTCGCGACGCGCTGGCGGGCATCCCGCTGGAGAAGCTGCGCGCCGCCGGGCTCCTGGACGGCCTGCTGGAGCTGGCCGGCGTGCGCCTGCCCGAGGCGGAAGAGGCCGAAGCCGTCGAGGAGGCCACGATCGACGACCTCGACACCGACGCCCTGATCAGCATGGCGATCGGCGGTGGGGACGACGACTAGCCCCGGCGCCACCCCTATCCCGGCCCGACCCGGCCATTATTGCCGCCGCCGAGCGGCGCGTGGCCCACTGGTACGGACAGTTCCCCTGCTTCACAACGATCTTGACCCGAACGAGGAGAGGTAACCGATGGTCACCGGCTACGCAATCGAAGCACGGGGGCTGCGCAAGTCCTATGGCGACGTCAACGTCCTGGAAGGCGTCGACCTCAGTGTCCGGCGCGGCACGATGTTCGCGCTGCTGGGCCCGAACGGCGCCGGGAAGACCACGACGGTCCGGATCCTGAGCACCCTGCTGGACGCCGACGGCGGCACCGTGACCGTCAACGGTCACGACCTCGGCGGGCCCAAGCGGAAGGTGCGGGAGCAGATCGGCCTCACCGGGCAGGACACCGCGGTCGACGAGCTGCTCACCGGCCGCGAAAACCTGCGGATGATGGCCCGCCTGTTCCACCTGGGCGCGGCGGAGGCGAAGACCCGCGCCACCGAGCTGCTCACGCAGTTCGACCTGACCGACGCCGCCGACCGCCAGGTCAAGACCTACTCCGGCGGCATGCGCCGCCGGCTCGACCTGGCGATCAGCCTGATCACCTCGCCGCCGGTGCTGTTCCTCGACGAGCCCACCACCGGCCTCGACCCGCGCAGCCGCTCGGCGATGTGGGACGCGATCCGCGAGCTCCTCGACGGCGGCACCACGATCCTGCTCACCACGCAGTACCTCGAGGAGGCCGACCAGCTGGCCGACCGCATCGCGGTGATCGACAAGGGCCGCGTGGTCGCCGAGGGCACCGCCGCGGAGCTGAAGCGCAAAGTCGGCACCGAGCGCCTCAAGCTCACCTTCGCCACCGCCGCCGAAGCGGAGCGCGCGCACGGCGTCACCGGCGGCGTGCTGATCGACGCCACGGTCAGCGTCCCCATCGACCAGCCCGGCCAGGTCCGGCGGGTGCTCAACCAGGTCGCCGACGCGGGCCTCGAGACCACCGGGCTCGAGCTTTCCGAGCCGACCCTGGACGACGTTTTCCACACCCTTACCGGAACCGCGGGAGAGAAGCGATGACCCAGACCTTGTCCAGGGAGGTCGAGGGGACGCAGCTCCCCGAAACCCCGAGCCGATCCTCCTTCGCGCTCGCGCTGTCCGACTGCCGGGTGCTGATCGGGCGCAACGTCAAGCACATCGCGCGCAACGCGGAGATGCTGATCCAGGCGGTCTCGCTGCCGATCGTGCTCCTGCTGCTGTTCCGCTTCATGTTCGGTGGCGCGATCAACGTCCCGGGCATGGCCTACATCGACTACCTGCTGCCCGGCCTGCTGGCCATCAGCATCGCCTTCAACTCCACGTCCACCGTGGTGGGTGTGGCCGCCGACCTCACCCAGGGCCTGGTGGAGCGGTTCCGGTCGATGCCCATGGCGGGTCCGGCCGTGCTCGTCGGCCACGTCGTCTCCGGCGTGCTGCGCAGCCTGCTCTCGTTCGTGGTCATGGTCGCGGTCGGCTTGGCCGTCGGGTTCCGCCCCGCGGGGGGCGTGCTCGGCTGGCTCGGCGCGATCGGCCTGCTGACGCTGTTCGCGACCGGCGTCTTCTGGCTGGCCACGCTCCTGGGGTCGATCGCCAAGACCGTCGAAGGCGCGGGCGGCCTCGGCATGATCCTCGTCTTCATCCCCTACGCCAGCAGCGCGCTGGTGCCCACGGCGTCGATGCCCTCGGTGCTGCGGGTGGTCGTCGACAACCAGCCGGTGACCGTGCTCATCGACGCCATCCGCGGCCTGATGAACGGCACCGAGCTGGGCTCGACCGGCTGGCTGGCGCTGGCCTGGTGGGTCGTCATCACCGCCGGCGCCGCGTACCTCGCGATCCGGAAGTTCCACCAGCGCGCCCGCGGCTGACCTCCCGCGACGCCGAGCGGCCCGTGCTCCGAGCACGGGCCGCTTTCGCGTGCGCAAGGTCGACTTTAGGTCGGTCCGGCACTCTGCGTAGAGAAGATCCGACCAGACCGTGAAGTGAGGTGGTCCCGATGCCGACCCGCATCGCCGAGAAGCCGGCCGTGACCCTCGACGCCTGGTCCGCTCCGCTGGCCGCGGATCCGGCCGGTGCGGCGGCGTTCCTCGCCGAGGTGGCCGACCGGGTCGCCCGGCGCCCGCGCGTGCTCGTCCCGGGCGGTGGCCCGGTGGCCGACGCGCTCGCGGCCGACGGGTACGCCGTCACCGACGCCGGCTTCGGCAACCTGCCCGGCCAGCGCTTCGATGTCGTCTACGCGGGCTCGGACGTCCTCTCCCGGCTGCTCGTGCAGCGGGAGCAGGTGCGCCTGGTGCGCCGGCTCGCGACGCTGCTGCGCCCCGGCGGCGGCCTGGTCGTCCAGGGGTTCCACCCCGACCCGGCCCGCTGGGCGGCGCACCCGCTCGTCACCGGGCACGACTGCGCCCGCCAGATGCTGTTCCTGGCCGACGCCCGGGTGCCGCTGCGCTACGTGTGGCCCGCGGAGCTGGACCTGATGGCCGAGCTGGCCGACCTCGCGCTCGACAGTCGCTGGGGCGGTTGGTACGGCGAGCCCGCCGCGTGCGGTGAGCCGGTCGTTTCCCTCTACCGAAGCTGACGCGGTGCTGTGAAAAGAGCGACGGCCCGGTCCCCCGCTGGTGGCGGAGGACCGGGCCGCTGGGCCGGACGCGGAGGGGAATCAGACCGCGTCCGACATCTCGCCGACGAGGATGCTGTGGTGCAGCTTCCGCAGCGAGCTGCCGGGTTCGATACCCAGCTGCTGGACGAGGTGGTGCCGGGCGGAGGCGAACGTCTCCAGCGCCTCGGCACGGCGGTTCGACCGCAGCAGAGCCGTCATCAGGTACTCGTAGAACGTTTCGCGCAGCGTGTGCTCCTTCGCCAGCGCGGAAAGCTGCCCGACGACCTCGCGGTGCCGGCCGATCAGCAGCTCCGTCTCCATCAGCAGCTCCAGGCACTCCAGCCGGGTCTCCTCCAGCAGAGCGGCGTAGGCCTGGACGTCGGGGGAGTCGGTGAAACCGCCGAAAGCTTCGCCGCGCCACAGCTTCGCCGCTTCGCGTAGAACGGTCGCGGCTTCCTTGTAGTTGCGGTCCCAGTACAGGGCCCGGCCGCGCTCGTACAGGCGGGTGAAGCGGTCGGCGTCGAGCTCGCCGTCGGTGACGTGCAGTGAATAGCCGCGCGGGCTGGTCACGACCGGGCTGTCGTCCGCGTCGTCACCCGTGCCGCGCAACAGCTTCCGCAGCTGTGACACGTAGACGTACAGCGCGGCGCTCGCCCGGGCCGGCGGGTGCTCTCCCCAGAGCTCGCCGATCAGGTGCTCGGTGGTCGCCACCTGGTTGCGCTTGACCAGCAGCACGGCGAGCAGCGTCTCGATCTTGCGTGCCCGCGGGGCGCTGACGCCGGGCCGCCCGCCGACTTTCAGCTGCCCCAGTATCTCGTAGTCCATTTCCAGTGCCTCCGGAGTCCGCGTGTCGATCGGATCTGCCCGGCCTGGCGCCCCCAGTGTGTCCTCCAGCGCCCATGTGCCCGGTCCCACATCCGCAGCGTACTAAACCGGGGGGTCGGTTTTCAAGACAAAACCGGGAGGTCGGTCGGTTTGTTCTGTGAGTGGTCGCGAAGTACCTTGGCAGACAGCGGTTTTTGGGGTTCCCCTAGTTGTAAACCGGGCGGTTGGTATGTAATCATGATCGGGACGCGCAGGGTCCCTGCGCCGGATGGCTCGAGCTGAGGGGACCGAAGGTGACCAAGCAGGCACGCTCGGAACAGACGCGGCGCCTGCTGCTGGAGGCCGCGGCCGAGCTGCTGCACCAGGACGGCTACGCCGCCACCAGCATGGTGGGCATCGCGCAGGCGGCCGGCGTCACCAAGGGCGGCCTGTACTTCCACTTCTCCTCCAAGGACGAGATCTGCGACGAGGTGCAGATCGCCGCGACGGACGTGCTGCGCGCGCACGTGGCCCGCCAGCTCGCGGTGCCGCGGCCCGCTTTGCGGCGCCTCGCCGAGCTCAGCCGCGCCCTCATGCACTGGCTCGACACCGACCCGAAGGTCGGCGCGAGCTTCCGCATGGCCCGCGAGATGGGCTCCGTGGACGAGCGGTTCGTCGTGTTCTCCCGCACCTGGCTGGCCCAGGTCCACGAGTACGTCGCCGACGCGATCGACGGCGGCGAGCTCGGCGCCGACGTGCCGCTCGAAACCGCGGAACTGCTGGTGGTGGTCACCTGCGTCGGCCTCGAATCCGTGGTTTCCAGCCGGATCGTCGTGCCGGACAGCGACCTCGCCGTGACGCTGGGGAAGCTGTGGCGGCTCATCGAGCTGGCCGAGCGGTCGCCGCGGCCGACGGCGGGCGCGGGAGCCTGACCTCGGGAAAGCCCGAAAAAAGGCGGTCCGGCAGCTGCCCGACCGCCCGTTCCCGCGTGCTCAGGCCGAAGCGGGCTGGTGGATCGTGCCCTCCGCGACGAACCGGTGCAGCCGGCGCGGTGGCACCACGGAGACCAGGATCGTGTTCCACATGAACGTGATCCGCTCCAGCAGGTCCGTCCGCCCGGTGAGCACCTGGGAGCTCAGCTGGATCCCGGTGAACGACGCCTGCACGAACTGCGCGAGGTCGTGCGGGTTGATCTCCTTGCGCAGGTCGCCCGCCGCCTTCGCGGCGAGCAGGCAGCCGTGGATCGTGTCGATCCACCGCTTGTAGGCGTTGGCCGCCGGCGCGATGAACGAACCCTGCTCGATGACGAGCCGGATGCTGGCGCGGACCCGGACGTCGGACTGCAGGCTGGCCGCCATGCCCTGGGTGAGGTCGATGACCGTCTGCAGCCCCGGGTTCTCGATCTCCGCGAGGGGGTCCGAGACCGTGAACTGCTCGTCGATCAGCGCGTCGGCGAGGTCTTCCTTCGACTTGAAGTGGAAATACAGCGCACCCTTCGTGACACCCGCTTCGGTCAGGATGTCCGACAGGCTCGCGCCGAGGAAGCCGACCGCGTCGAACCGGGAGGCCGCCGCCTCGAGGATCGCGTTCCGTGTCTGCTCCGCACGTTCTTGGCGAGCCACGTCCAGCCCCTCTCCCTTGTGGCCGGTCGGTCCACAGTAGACCATTCGGCGGTACCTCATGCGTCAGTACGCCAGTCTACGGCCCGTTGCACGGGAAAGCCACTAAAAAAAACCGCTCGGTTGGTATGGTTTTAGGTGTCCGGTTCGGCTACAAATGAGAGCGGGGGAGTACTGGGGTACTGGGGTAGGACATTCTAGGAGGACCGTCATGGTCGGCACCATCCTTCAGGAATCTGCGCGCGAAATTCCGGAAACCAAGATCATCGACATGTCCGCGCCGCGGGCGGTGGACTTCCAGCAGACGATCCCGCGGAGCCTCGTGCACCGCGCGGCCGTCTCGGAGGTCTTCGTCACCGATCTGAACATCGTCGGCGAAGGCCGGTTCGAGGTCGGCGCGCAGTGGCCGCGCCGGCACAGCTTCTTCGGGCCGCGGACGCCGGTGTTCCACGATCCGATGCTGTACGCGGAGACGATCCGCCAGGCGGCACTGCTGATCGCGCACCGGGCGTACGGCGTACCGCTCAGCCACAGCTTTCTTTCCGATCACAAGGAGTACGCGGTCGAGGAGACCGGACTGGCCACGCTCGGCCGCCCGGTCGACGTGGTGCTGAGGGTCACCGCGCACGAGGTCGAATACCGCGGCAAGAACGTCGGCGGCATGCGGCTGGACTTCGAGTGCTTCCGCGACGGCCGCCGGATCGGCACCGCGTCGGAGCGCTGGCGCTGCGTGTCCTCGGCGGTCTACCGCCGGGTGCGGGGCGACCACTTCGCGGCGACGCCGTTCCAGGCCGCGGTCCTGGCGCCGGTCGCCCCGGCGTCGGTCGGCCGCGACCGGGAAGAGGACGTCCTGCTGGCGGCGACGCCGACGGACGGCACGTGGGCGCTGCGCTTCGACCCGGACCACGCGGTGCTGTTCGACCACCCGGCCGACCACGTGCCGGGCATGGTGCTGATCGAAGGCGCGCGGCAGGCGGCGCTGCTGGCGATCGGCGACCCGTACGCGCTTCCGGCGCGCGCGGAGTTCCGGTTCGACTCGTACGTCGAGTTCGACTCGGAGTGCCTGCTGATGGTCAAGGCGCACGAGCAGGGGCCCGACCGCACGCGGACGGTCCGGGTCGAGGCCCGCCAGAAGGGCACGACGGCCGCGAGCGGCACGCTGGGGATGCGTTTGTCGTGACGGCCGCCGAGCCGGACATCCTGGTCACCGGCGCCACGGGCTTCGTCGGCACGGCGGTGCTGCGCGAGCTGGTCGGGCGGGGAATGGGGCCCCGGATCCGCATCCTCGTCCGCCGGCCGGTGCCGCAGTGGATGACCGACGGCGGAGTGACGACGTGGGCCGGCGACCTCACGGAAGCCGGCGGCCTGGCGGGGCTGTGCACGGGGATCACGACGCTGGTCCACCTGGCCTCCCAGGTGGGCGGCGACGCGGCCCGCTGCACGGAGGTCAACGAGGGCGGAACGGCGAACCTCCTGGCCGAGGCCCACCGAGCGGGCACGGCGAGCGTGCTGTACCTGAGCACGTGCGCGGTGTACCGCGACGGGGTTCACCAGGGCGCGCAGGTGCCAGGAGACGGGCGGGCGCCGTCAGCCCGGAGCGGCCTGGGGGCCGGCTCCGGGTTGGCGGCGAGCGCGGGGGAGGCCCTGCGGGGTACGCCGGGGGCGTTGACCAGTGGGGACGGGTCGGCGGGCGAGTACCGGGGGAGCGGGGGCGGGGTGGCGGCGGAGCAGGGGCCGCCGGCCGGCCGGGACGGTTCGGCGGGGGAGGCTCTGCGGGGCCGGCTGGGGTCGCTGACCAGTGGGGACGGTTCGGCGGCCGAGATCGTGCGGGGCGGGCCCGGCTCGCTGACCAGTGGGGACGGGTCGGCGGCCGAGCGCAAGGGCAGCGGATCTGGGGTTGTGGCAGATCCGGGGCTGCCGACCAGTGGGAGCGGGTCGGCGGGGGAGGTTCTGCAGGGCGGCCCTGCCTCGCCGGCCGGCCGGGGCGAGCGCAACAGGAGCGGGTCTGGGCTGGTGGCGGATGCGGGGCTGCCGACCAGTGGGAGCGGGTCGGCGGGCGAATGCCAGAGGGTCGAGTCCGGGCGGGCGGCGGATCTGGGGCCGCCGGCCACCCGGACCGGCCTGGCAGGCGAGGGCTTGCCCGCCGGGTCCGGGCCCATCCCGGATCCGGCCTCGCCGCCTGCCCGCGGTAGTAAGGGCGGCCATCCGCACCCCGAGCCGGTTACCGGCCCGGCCTCACTTTCCGGCCGGAGCGGTCCGGCAGGTGAGGGCCTTCATGCCGGGTCGCGGCTGGTCGCCGAGCCGGCTTCAGCACCAAGCGCCGGCGACCCGGCGGGTGACTACCCGCACCCGGGCCCGGCCTCGCCGCTCAGCCGCAGCAGGCCGGGAGGCGGCGACCCGCGCGCCGGATCCGAGTTGGCCTCACTGCCCGGCCGGAGCGGCTCGGCAGGCGAGCCCCTTCAACCCGGGTCGGGGCCGATCACGGCGGCCGCACCACCCGCCGCCGGCGCCCCGGCGGGAGACCACCCGCACCCCGGCCTGGTCACCGACCCGGCCTCGCCGACCAGCCGCAGCAGGCTGGCCGGCGAGCGGCTCGTCCTCGCGGCCGGCGGCACGGTACTCCGGCCGCACCTCGTCCACGGCCCCGGCGATCGGCACGTCGTGCCGGCGCTGGTCCGGTGGATCCAAGCCGTCCCGGCTTGGGCGGCCGGCGGCATAGCCCGCACCTCGCTCGTCGCCGTGGCCGATCTCGCGGCCGCGATCGCCGTGCTGGCCCTCGATCCCGGCCTGAGCCGGCCCGGCGAGGTGCTCCACGTCGCCGACCCGCGGCCCGAATCGATCCGGACCCTGGTCACCGCGGTGTGCGAGCTGCTCGGCCTGCCGCTGCCCGCCGCCGACCTGCCGCTGGCCGAGCACCGGGCGCGTACGCGGGCGGCCCTCCCGTCGCTCACCGACCACCAGTACTCCCTGCTCACGCGGGACCACTGGTACGAAAGCAGCCGCATCTGGGAACTGACCGGCGTCACCCCGAGCCCCCGGCTGGCCGAGGCCGCGGACTGGTACCGCGAGTCACTCGGACGCTGACCGCATCCTCGGGTCGTGCGTCGGATCGGGGTACATCGGCGGGCACCCGTGCTCCACGGCCGAAGGACGCAACTCGTAGTGCCAGGGTTCGTTGCGGTAGATCTGGCAGAGCCCGTACCGCGCGCCGTGCGCGGAGAGCCACGCCCGGGCGGCCGCGGGCCCGACGTCGACCGCGTTGCCCGAAACGTGCGCGGACGTGTCGGGAGTGGCCACCCACCGGGCGGCCGCCTCGGGCGATCCGTACTTCACCACCGCCGCCGCGAACAGCTCTGCCTGGTACTCGCGCGAACGCCGGCCACCGTTGACGACGAACTCGATCCCGGCGTCCGTCGCGGCCCGGCGCAGGGCACCGAGCAGCGCGGGATCGAGGTTGGCCACGGCCGGGGAGTCGTCGAACACTTTCACCGGGGAAGGGACGGCACCGGCCGATCGCTGGGAGCACATGCCCGCAGTCAAGGCACCGCGGTGTTGCCGGCCCGTATCCCGGTTTCGATATGCCGGCGATAGGGCCCCGCTCGTAGCATCGGGACCGTGCGTGTGCTGATCGTCGAGGACGAGCCCTACCTGGCGGAAGCCGTCCGCGACGGCCTGCGCCTGGAAGCCATCGCCGCCGACATCGCCGGGGACGGCCACACCGCCCTCGAACTGCTGGACGTCAACGCCTACGACATCGCCGTCCTCGACCGCGACATCCCCGGCCCGTCCGGTGACGAGGTCGCCGGGCGCATCGTCGCCTCCGGCAGCGGCATGCCGATCCTCATGCTCACCGCCGCCGACCGGATCGACGACAAGGCGTCCGGCTTCGAACTCGGCGCCGACGACTACCTCACGAAGCCGTTCGAAATCCGGGAGCTCGTGCTCCGGCTCAGGGCCCTCGACCGCCGGCGCGCCCACAACCGGCCCCCCGTCCGGGAAATCGCGGGCCTGCGCCTGGACCCGTTCCGCCGCGAGGTCTTCCGCGACGGCCGTTACGTCGCGCTCACCCGCAAGCAGTTCGCCGTGCTCGAAGTCCTCGTCGCGGCCGAAGGCGGGGTCGTCAGCGCCGAAGAGCTCCTCGAGCGGGCGTGGGACGAGAACGCCGACCCGTTCACCAACGCCGTGCGCATCACGGTTTCGGCACTGCGCAAGCGGCTCGGGGAACCCTGGGTCATCACGACCGTGGCCGGCGTCGGCTACCGCATCGGCACCTGACGTGGGGGAAGAGACCGTGGACCGGAAGCCGGGGCTGAGCGTCCGCCTCAAGCTCACCCTCAGCTACGCCGGGTTCCTCATGCTCGCCGGGGCCCTGCTGCTCATGACCGTGTGGCTGTTCCTGCGCGGCAACCTGCCCGACGTCGCGGTCATGCCCGGGGGCGTGCTGAACCGCGCCAACCTGATGAGCACCTTCACCTCGGCCGCGGCGGTGGTCGTGGTCTTCCTGCTGGTCTTCGGGCTGCTGGGCGGGTGGATCCTCGCCGGCCGCATGCTCGCCCCGCTGACCCGCATCACCGACGCCGCCCGCAGGGCCACCGAAGGATCGCTGTCCCACCGGATCCTCCTGGACGGCCGCAAGGACGAGTTCCGCGAGCTCGCCGACGCCTTCGACGCGATGCTCACCCGCCTCGAAACCCACGTCGCCGAACAGCGGCGGTTCGCCGCCAACGCCTCGCACGAACTGCGCACACCGCTGGCGATCTCGCAGGCACTGCTCGAGGTCGCCCGCACCGATCCGGCGCAGGTGTCCGGCGAGCTCGTCGACCGCCTCCACGCCGTCAACACCCGCGCCATCGACCTCACCGAAGCGCTGCTCCTGCTCAGCCGGGCCGACCAGCGCTCCTTCACCCGGGAACGCGTCGACCTGTCCCTCGTCGCGGAAGAGGCCACGGAAACGCTCCTTCCCCTGGCGGAAAAGCGTGGCCTCACCATCGAGACGTCCGGCGAGGTCGCCCCCACGCACGGCTCCCACGCGCTCCTGCTGCAGCTGACCACGAACCTCGTGCACAACGCGATCGTCCACAATGGACCCGATCGGGGCGCGGTGTGGGTGACGACCGCCGTCCAGCCCAAAACCGTGGCGCTCACCGTCGAGAACACCGGCGAGACGCTCACCCCGCGGCAGGTTTCCACGCTCGTCGAACCGTTCCAGCGCGGCACCGAGCGCGTCCGCGCCGACCACGCGGGGGTCGGCCTCGGTCTGGCGATCGTCAACAGCATCACCCAGGCGCACGACGGCACGCTCACCCTCGCCCCCCGCCCCGGCGGCGGGCTCAGTGTCACGGTGCGGCTACCACGGTCCTGGCTCCGGTGACCCCCGGCGCGCGGCGATCGCGGTGAGCACGTGCCGGGCCAGGACGACGTCCGCGTCGGCCGCGCCGGCGGCGCGCGCACGAGCCGACATCGCCGCGACCCGCCCGGGATCGGTGAGCACGGGCAGCAGGGTCGTCTCGATCCAGGCCGGGTCGAGGCCGGCGTCGTCGACGAGCAGGCCCCCGCCCGCCGCGACGACCGGTCCGGCGTTCAGCCGCTGCTCACCGCCGCGGTCCGGAAGCGGGACGTACGCGGCGGGCAGGCCGACGGCGGCGAGTTCGGCGCACGTCATCGCCCCCGAGCGGCAGAGCGCGAAGTCGGCCGCGGCGTAGGCGTAGCGCATCTCGTCGACGTACGGGGTGACGACGTAGGGCGGGTCGCCGGCCGGCACGGCGACCGCGTGGCGCGGCCCGGTGATGTGCAGGACCTGCACGCCGGCCGCCCGCAGCGCCGCGGCCGCGCCGGACGCCGCGGCGTTGATCGCCCGCGCGCCCTGCGAACCGCCGGTGACCAGCAGGACCGGCCCGCCGGGGTGCAACCCGAACCGCTGCCGGGCCGCGTCGCGCAGTGCGGGCCGGTCGAGCCCGGCGATCGCCGGCCGCAGCGGGATCCCGATGGCGGTGGCGTGCGCCAGCCGGACCCCCGGCGCGGCGGCGAAGACGTGCGTCGTCATCCGGGCCGCCAGCCGGTTGGCGACGCCGGGCCGGGCGTTCGCCTCGTGGACGACGATCGGCAGGCCCTGCTCGCGGGCGGCGAGGTAGGCCGGCAGGGAAACGTAGCCGCCGAAACCCACCACGGCCTCGGCGCGCACGCGGCGGAGCACCGATCCGGCCGCTCGCACCGAGTCGCGCAGCTTGCCGGGCGTGCGCAGCAGGGCGCGGCCCGGCCGGCGCGGCAACGGCGCCGGCGGGATGAGCTCGAGGGGGTAGCCGCGGGCCGGGATGAGCGTGGTGTCCAGGCCGCGGACGGTGCCGAGGGCGGTGATCTCGGCCGTGGGCACCAGCCGGCGCACCGCGTCGGCGAAGTTCATCGCGGGTTCGATGTGCCCGGCCGAATGGCCACCGGCGACGACGACGCGCGGCGCTGCCACGTCTCAGATCTCCTTGCGGTAGGTGTGCGAGGTCGACGTCCGCCGGTACCCGATGCCCTCGTAGAACGGGTGCGATTCGGGGCGCGCGACGTTCGAGCGGACCACGATCGTGCGCAGCCCCTGCCGTGCTGCCCACTGTTCGGCGGCTTCCACCAGCGCGCGGCCGACGCCCGAGCGGCGGGCCGCCGCGTCGACGACCAGGCCGGTGATCTCGAGGAGTTCCTCCTGGTGCGGGAGCGCCGGCCGCCGCTCGGCACTGACGTAACCGTCGATGCGGGAACCGCCGGCCGCGACCAGGACCCACTGGGTGTCCGAACGCAGGATGGCCGCCAGCCGCCGGGTCACCGCGCCGAGTTCGCCCGGGTAGCCGAGTTCGGCCAGCAGCCCGGTGATCCGCGGGGCGTCGGCGGCGCGCACCGGCCGGATCTCCCGGTCATCCGACGGGGAAGTCAAAGTACGTGTCCGGGTAGGGCTCGTCCCGCAGTGTGTAGTGCCACCATTCGCGGTCGTACCGCCGGAAACCGCAGGCTTCCATGAGGGAACAGAGGTGGTGCCGGTTGCCCGCTTCGGCCGGGGTGATTCCCGGTGCGCCGTGGTGCGAAACCGCGTCCATCAGGTCGTGGCCACCGCCCATGGCCGCGAGTTCGCCGGTGGCCAGGTGGTAGAGCGTCAGGTCGACGGTACTGCCCCGGCTGTGCCCGGACTTGGCGGCCACGTAACCCTTTTCGAACATCTCGGCCCGGTCGATGTTCGGGTGGTGCCGCGGCTTCGTCCGGCCGTCCTCGGGCTCACGCGACCAGCGCAGGAAGCAGTCCACGGCGCGTTGCGGCCGGTAGCCGTCCCACAGGAGCAGGCCGAAGCCCAGGGACTCGGCCTTTTCCCGGGCTCGCTCCAGCGCCACGCACAGAGCGCGCGTGCCGACGACCCGGTTCGCCAGGTAGCCGTCCACCGGCTTGCCGGTGAAGTTGTCCCAGGTGGCGTACTTGGCGTCCCAGCGGATGCCGGGCACGAACTCGTCCACGAAGACGAAGTCGTCCTTCATCGGGCTTTCCCCGTCAAGGCCAGCGAAACCAGCCGGTCGAGCACATCGCCGAGCGGCAACCCCGCGGCCGCCATCATCCTCGGGTAGCGGCTGTAGGAGGTCAGGCCGGGCAGGGTGTTGACCTCGTTGAGGACCACCGTCCCGTCGTCCTTCAGGAACAGGTCCACGCGCGCGAGTCCCCGGCAGCCCAAAGCGCGGTAGACGGCCTTCGCCGTTTCCTGCACCAGCGCGCGCGACTCCGCCGGGATGTCCGCGGGAACGATGAACGTCGAGTTCTCGGAACCGCTTTCCGGGTTGCTTTCCTGGTGGATCTTGAAGAATCCGTGGGAGAGCGCGACCCGGTCCAGCTCGCCCGTGATCAGGTCTTCGTCGTTCCCCAGGACGGAACACCCGATCTCGCTGCCCGCGACCGCCTGCTCGATCAGCACCTTCGGGTCGTACTGCCGCGCGGCCTCCACCGCACCCGGCAGGTCTTCCTCGCGGGACACCTTGCTGACGCCGAACGACGACCCGGAGCGGGCCGGCTTGACGAAGACGGGGTAGGTGAGCCCACCGGGATCGACGGTCTCGCCGGCGGTGACGGTCCGGAACTCCGGCGTCGCGATCCCCGCGCTCGCGGTGACGAGGTAGGTGAGGGACTTGTCCATGCACAGGGCGGAACTCGGGACGTCACAGCCGGCGTAGGGAACGCCGGCCAGTTCGGCTAAACCCTGCATCGCGCCGTCCTCGCCGAGCCGGCCGTGCAGGAGGGGCAGCACGACGTCCAGCCTGATCGTTTCGTACTTCCCTTCGTCCAGGACGAGCAGTCCGTGGACGCTCCGGTCCGGCGACAGCACGACCGGACGGCCGCCGTCGTTCTCCCAGCCCTCACCGGGGCCGTCGCAGAGCTTCCACTCGCCGCTCTTCGTGATCCCGATCCAGAACGGCTCGTACTTGTCCGGGTCGAGGTGCTTCGCGACCTCTCGCGCGGACTTGACGGAGACGGGGTGTTCTTCGGTCGAGCCACCGAAGATGATTCCGACCTTCAACCTATCCATGCCGCTTCCCGCTTTCAAAGGTCAGGCAGTTGACGAGACTGTTTTCGACGGTGTCGCTCAGGGCGTGGTCCGTGTAGTAGGCGATGTGCGGGCTGATCAGCACGTTCGGCATTTCCTGCAGCCGCAGCAGGGATTCGCTCCCGGGGGACCGGTCCCGGCAGTCGGCGTAGAAGATCCCTTCCTCGCCCTCGAGGACGTCCAACGCCGCGCCGCCCAGCTTTCCGCTTTCCAGCGCCCGGACCAGGGCCTCGGTGTCGAGCAGGGAACCGCGTCCGGTGTTGATGACGACGGCGCCCCGGCGCATGCGGTCGATCCTCCGGCGGTCCAGGAGGTGGTGGGTGTCCGCGGTGAGGGGCGTGTGCAGCGTCACGATGTCGCTCTGCGCCAGCAGATCGTCGAGCGTGACGTAGTCGGCGGAGGTCTGCGGACGGCTGTCGTAAGCCAGCGTCTGGCAGCCGAAACCCCGCAGCCGGTCGATGACCGCGGCGCCGATGCGTCCCGTGCCGATCACCCCGACGGTCAGGTCGCGCAGTTCTTTCCCGCGTACCTCGCTCAACCGGTAGTCGTGGACCTCCGCGCGGCGGAGGACGGATTTCGCGTTCCGCGCCGTCATCAGCATCAACATCAGCGTGTAGTCGGCCACGCTGTCGGGGGAATAGGCGACATTGCCCACGGAAATGCCGACGCGGTGGGCGTAGTCCACATCGATGTGGTCGAACCCGATGCTGCGCGTGGAGATGTATTCCACGCCGGCTTCGCTCAGGGCGAGCAGGGTGGGGCCGGTGATCCGGGTCTTGTGGCCGACGCTGACGCACCGGTTGCCGAGCGCCAGTTCGCTGGTGGCTTCGGAAACCGCGGCATCGGTGATGGTCGGCACCACGCCGAAGCGGGGCGCCAGCTCCCGGAACAGGACGGCCTCAGCCGGCTCGCACCCGTAGATCGTGATTCCGGTCGCCGCCGGAGGCAGGGCCGGCGAGCGCACCGCGGTACGTCCTGGTTCGCCGTGAGTCATGCCGGCCAGTCAAACCGGCGCGGTGTTGCCGGCCCGTATGCGGATTCCGATAGGCCGGCAATATGCTACCGACCGGTAACCGCCGCCGGGTCAGCGAAGCCGGTCGGCCAGCCAGCGGGCGACCATGGTGAGCAGCTCGCCGTCCACGGGGTCGCGGAGCAGCCGCCGGTAGGAGAACACGGATGCCGGGCCGTCGGTGCGGCGGAGGAGGTGGGTCAGGCCGGGGGTCCGGTGGGTTTCGGCCCCACCCGGCACCAGGTCCGCGATCACGTCCAGGTCGCCCGGGTCGACCTGGACGTCTTCGGCGCCGGTGACGGCCAGGACGGGAACCGCGATGCGCGCCAGGTCCGGGCGGGGGTCGTAGGCGAGCTGCTCGCGCCACCACCGGGCGTTGATCCGCAGGCCGCCGATGCGGGCGGTGTCGGTGGTGGTGGCGGCCAGCCGGGCCAGCTGCCGGGTGGCGACGCGGCGCAGGACGGGCACCAGGGGGCGAGGCAGCGAGTCCGCCAACCGGGCACCTTGCCAGCGCAGGGCCTGCTCGCCGGGGCGGGCGTAGCCGGCGAGCAGGACCGCGGCGGCGGCGTGGGCGTGGGCGGCCAGCCACATCGCGTGGACCGCGCCTTCGCTGTGCCCGAGCACGCCGACGGCGCCGGGGAGGATTTCCGGGTGGTCACGCAGGGCGTGCAACGCGGCCGCGCCGTCGGCCCGGTTGTCCAGGAACCCCACGGTGTGCCAGTCGCCCGGGGTGGCGCCGACGCCACGGCGGTCGTAGCGCAGCGAGGCGATGCCGTGCCGGGCCAGGGCGGCGGCGAGCGGGCCGCCGAGGTCCAGCCGCACCCGGCCGGCGTTGGAGTCGCGGTCGACCTTCCCGGAACCGGGCAGGCAGAGCACCGCGGGGTGCGGGCCGGGGCCGGCGGGCAGGGTGAGCGTGCCGGCGAGGGCGAGGCCGTCGGCGGCCGGGACCGTCAGCCGGAGTTCCCGCACATCTTCTGTGGTCGTGCCGCGTTCCATCGGACGCACCTCCATTGATATCAGTTTTGATATTAGTATCAGACATGGGAAGATGGTGTCCATGGCCACGCTCGACTTGCTGCTGCACCCCGTCCGCCTCCGCATCCTGCGGACGTTCCTCGACGGCCACCCGGCCACGACGGCCCAGTTGCGCGAGCGCCTCCCGGACGTCCCGCACGCGACGATGTACCGCCACGTCGCGGCCCTCGCGTCGGCGGGCGTGCTCGAGGTGCTGGACGAAAAACGCGTCCGGGGCACGGTCGAACGCACGTACCGCCTGTCGTGGCACCACGCGGAGATCGACCCGGCCGACCGGGCGTCGATGACGACCGAGGACCACCGCAAGACGTTCACCGCGTTCGTGGGCGGTCTCCTGGCCGACTTCGACCGGTACCTGACCCGGGAACCGGCCGACCCCACCGCGGACGGCGTGACGTACCAGCAAGCGGCGCTGTGGCTGACGGACGAGGAGACGGCCGAGCTGCTGGCGACGCTGCGCGAGGCCGTCACCGCCCGGCTGGGCCGGGATCCCGGCCCGGGCCGCAGCCGCCGCATGATCAGCCTGGTGACCATGCCGGCGGAGTGACCGGTAATTTCGTCCACGATCGAGGGGAGCTGACGCCGGTGGCACGTCTTCAGGTCGGCTGCGCGATGTGGACCCACAAGGCGTGGCCCGGGCGGTTTCTGCCGCCGTCGCTGCCGGCCGGCGAGCGCCTGCGCGCCTACGCCGGCTGGTGCACCGCGGTCGAGGGCAACACCACCTTCTACGCGACTCCCGCCCGCGCCACCGTCGAAACCTGGGCGCGGCAGACCGGCCCCGAATTCCGGTTCGTGGTCAAGCTGCCCAAGGTCGTCACGCACGAGCGCCGGTTCGCCGGGGTCGAGGCCGAGATGCGGGCGTTCCTGGACGCGATCGAACCGCTCGGCGAGCGAGCGGTCCTGTGGACCCAGTTGCCCGGTTCGTTCGGCCCGGCGGAGGTCGACGCCCTCGGCCGCTTCCTGCGCCGGCTCCCCGCCGACCGCCGGCGCGCGGTGGAGGTGCGCCACCCCGGCTTCTTCACCGACCCGGGGTCGACGTCGCTGCTGGAGCGGACACTCGCCGACGCGGACGCCGAGTGGGTGCCGTTCGACACCACGGTCTTCTTCGGGAGCCCGCCGGTCAGCGAGGCCGAGCAGGACGCGTGGGCCAAGAAACCCCGGCTGCCCCGGCGGACGCGGGCACTGACCGACCGGCCGATCGTCCGCTACCTGGGCCGTGACTCGATCGAGCAGACGGTCGAGGGGTGGCAGCCGTGGACCGCGGTGGTCGCGGACTGGCTGCGCGAGGGCCGGTCGCCGACGGTTTTCGTGCACACGCCCGACAACGACGAGGCACCGGCGCTGGCCCGCCGCTTCCACGACGAGGTGCGAGCGCTGGTGCCCGGCCTCGAAGTGTTGCCCGAGCCGGAGCCGGTCGAGCCCGCGACCCTGTTCTGACTGTCACGCGTTTCCCTGCGCAGCAGCCGTGTAGTGCCAGAACGGCCGCACCAGGACGGCGCCGGCCAGGACGAGCACCACGCACGTCAGCGCGGTTCCGGACCAGGCCACGGTGAGCGGTAAGGCCGAGGCCATGATCCCGGCGCGGAGGTCGCCGAGGCGCGGACCGCCGGCGACGACGACCGTGTACACGCCCTGCAGCCGGCCGCGCATCCGGTCGGGGACGGCGGTCTGCAGGATCGTCTGCCGGTACACCGCGCTGACGAGGTCGGCCGCACCGGCGACGATCAGCAGGGCGACCGCGAGCCACAGGCTCGGGGCGAGTCCGGCCAGCGCGACGGCACCCGCCCAGACCGCCACCGCCACGGCGAGGGCCACGCCTTGCCGCCGCACCCGGCCGATCCAGCCGCTGGACACCCCGGCGAGGACCGAGCCGATCGCGATCGAGGAGTACAGCACGCCGACTCCGCCGTGCCACCGCGTCTCGGCGGCTTCGGGGAACAGCGCGGTCGGCATGGCCAGCACCATCGCGGCGATGTCCACCAGGAACGACATCAGCAGGACTCGGCGGCCGGCGAGGAAGCGCAAGCCGTCGAGGACCGACCGCAGCCCGGGGCGGCCGACGGGGCCGGCCGCGGGCAGGGCCGGGAGCCGGAAGGTGGCGTAGAGCGCGGCGGTGAACAGCAGCGCGTCGGCGCCGTAGGCGTAGCGAAACCCGTTCGGGAGCTGGAGAAGGACCCCGGCGACCAGTGGTCCCAGCACCTGCCCGACCGTCGAGGCGGTGTAGCTGAGCGAGTTCGCCGCGGGCACCAGGCCGGGCGGGACGAGGGCCGGGACGATGGCGCCGCGGACCGCGGACGACACGGCGAAGCCGCCGGACTGCACGGCGACGAGGGCGAGGAGCAGCGGCACGGACCCGATTCCGGCCAGCGCCTGGGCGAGCAACGCGAGCGTGACCGTCCACGTGAGCGCCGTGGAGGCCAGGTACAGGCGCCGCCGGTCCACGGCGTCGGCGACCGCGCCGCCGTAGAGCCCGAACACGAGGATCGGGACGAGGCCGGCCAGCCCGGCGAGACCGACGTCGAACGACGAATGCGAGAGGTCGTAGATCTGCACCGGCACGGCGACCTCGGTCACCACCGTCCCGACCATCGCGGCGCCTTGGCCGAAGAAGGTCCGGCGGAACACCGGATTCGCCAGCGGCCGCGTGTCGACGGCGACCCGGCGCAGGCGGTTCTTCGGCGAGCTGGTCGTCATGCGCTCACATTCGCAGCCACTGCCGCGTCGCACTTCCGATAATCTGTCGACTTGTGTCAGAAAACCGCCACGAGCACGCGGCCGGGCAGGTCATCGAACGGCACCGGCACGACGAACACCAGCTGGTGTACGTCATCCGGGGCGTGCTCGCGGTCCGGACCGACGGCGGCGCGTGGGTCGCGTGCGCCGACCGAGCCGTCTGGATGCCGGCCGGTACCTGGCACGAGCACCGCGTCTACGGCGCCTCCGACGTCCTCACTCTCATGTTCGCCGTCCGCGACCCGCCGCTGGAAGGGGCCGCGCCCACGGTCATCGCGGTCAGCGCCCTGCTGCGCGAACTGCTCATCGCCGCCACCGAACCCGGCCTCGGCGCCGACGAGGCTTCCCGGCTGCACGCCGTGCTCCGCGACCGCCTCCGCCGCGCCCAGGACCGGCCGCTGACCCTGCCCGAGGCCCGCGACCCCCGGCTGGCCCACGCGTGCCGGCTCGTCACCGACGACCTCAGCCGCCCCCGCACGACGGCCTGGCTGGCCCGCCGCACCGGCACCAGCGAGCGCACGCTGTCCCGGCTGTTCCGGCTCGAGTTCGGGACGACGTACCCGCAGTGGCGCACCACGACCCGCGTGTTCCACGCGATGATCCAGCTCGCGGAGGGCGCCGGCGTCACCCAGACCGCGCACCGCTGCGGCTGGGCGACGCCGAGCGCGTTCGTCGAGACGTTCACCCGCACGATGGGCCGGACGCCCGGAAGTTACCGGGCCACGCTTCAGGCGCCGGGCAGGAGGAGCCCCGGCGGCGGGGCCGGGTACTGATCGAACACCGGTGGCGAGGTGTAGTGATCGGTGTCGACGCCGGAGAGGTCGACTTCGCCGCCGGTGAACCTGGCGCCGCGGAAGGTCACTTCGCCGCCGTCGAAGTCGGCGCCGTCGAACTGGACCCGGCCGCCGCTGAATTCGGCGTTGTCGAACGTCACCTTGGCGCCGGCGAAGTGCGCGCCGCCGAACCAGACTTCGCCGCCGCTCACGTGCATCCCGTCGAACGAGGTCCAGCCGCCGGGGAACCGGGCCAGGCTGAACAGGAGCCGGCCGCCGGTCACCTGGATGTCCGCGAAATCGGCCGAGCGGAGCACGGCGCGGAGGAAGTTGAACTCGTGGCCCTGCCAGCCGACCGGCGCGCCGGGGCGGAGGTGATCGCTGATCACGCTGGTGATCGAAAGGCGCACTTCGGATTCTTCGTCGTGGTACCACGGCGAATCCAGCGCGGGTTCGTACGGGATGCGCAGGTACGCGCAGAGCACGTCGATGCACACCTGGCGTTGCTCGAGCCATTCGTCGGCCAGGCTCGCCAACGCGTAGACCCCGGCGAGCCGGACGGTCGGCTTCTCGTGGCCGATCTGGGCGCACGCGGTGGCGAAGCGCTCGTTCAGGACCTTGACGCGCTCGCGAGCCTCGGCCACCTCGCCGATCCGCTGCTTGCGGTAGGCGACCACCAGCGCCACCACCCCGCCGACACCCGCCACCACCGACAACGCGATCTTGATGACGTTCAGCCTGGTGTCCGGGCTCGGCGCGGCCGGCAGACCCAGCGCCAGCCACAACGACAGCGCCGCGACCGCGAACACGCTCAGGCCGATCAGGACCACCGCGACGATGTGCCGCCTGATCGACCAGAGGCCGGCGGTCTGGCTGCGCTCGGCGGTTGTCGAAGCCACGGCGAGATCCTAGTGTCGCGCGTCCGAGGTTCGCTGACGGTTGCGGGTTCTGGGCGGTGGGTCGTGATGACATGAATGAGTCATTCATGTCGTCGGACGAGGTGAATGGGTCATTCACTGCATCGGCGCAGCCCGGCGGGTCGGCCTTCGTGAACGGGCCGGTGCCAGCCGCTCCCGACGCCGAACGAGGTGCGGCGCGCGACACCAGGTCACCGTTCAGCTTCTCCGTGCCGGTTCGGCGATCCTGCACGGCGGATCGACGGGAATCCGGAAAGCCCGTCGATGGGCCCGGAACGGGACGCGTGCAACGACGCCAGGAGCCGCAGCCGGTCCTCGTCGGCGCTGCCCGGCTCGGCGGTGAACACCAGCATGACCGGTCCGGAGTTGCCGGGCAGCGGGTAGGTGTCCCAGTCCAGGACGATGTCGCCCACCTCGGGCACCCGGAAGGTCTTGGTTCCGCTCACCGACTCGCGGACGTCGTGGCGGGCCCACAACCGGCGGAACTCGGCGCTGCGGATGCTCAGCTCGCCGATGACCGCGGTGGCGCGGGGGTGGGTGGGGTCGGTGGCGACGGCGGCGCGCATCATGCCGATGTAGTCCAGCGCCTGCCGCTCCCAGTCCGGGCAGCTCCGCGCGCCGGTCAGCGTGTCGTCGAACTGCAGCAGGAGCATGTTGAGCCGCTCCGGCGGGTAGGCGGCCGGGTCGCCGAGCAGCGCCTCGGCCATCGGGTTCCAGTCGAGCAGGTCGAGGTGCCTGCCGAGCACGACCGCCGGCGTGTCCGTCACCCGCAGCAGCCGGCGGGTGCGGTCGGGCACCCGCTCCGGCTCGCGGTGCACCGGGGTGGCCACCGGCCGGCGGGCGGCGTGGCCCAGGGTGAACAGGTGCCGGCGTTCCTCGTCGCCGAGGCCGAGCGCGCCGGCGAGCGCCGTGAGGACGTCGTCGGACGGGCGGACGTCGCGGCCCTGCTCGATCCGCTGGTAGTAGTCGGTGCTCAGCCCGGCCAGCAGCGCCATCTCCTCGCGCCGCAGCCCGGTGACCTTGCGCCGGCCGCCCGGCTCCAGGCCGACGTCGTGCGGACGCAACCGGGTGCGCCGGGCGCGCAGGAATTCCCCGAGCTCGCGCGCGTAGGGATGAGGACTGCTCATCCCCTCATTGTGACTCCCGCGCGGAAGCCCGAGGTGGTTCTCGCAGACCCAGGCAACCGAGTCCGACCGAGATCGCCCGGACAGCTCCTAACGTCGTCGGCACAGTGCACCTGCACACCAGGCACCGACCCCCTCCAGGAGCAGCAGATGACCGGATGGACCGCCGACCGCATCCCCGACCAGCGCGGCCGCGTCGCCGTCGTGACCGGCGCGAACTCGGGCCTCGGCCTGGTCACCGCCACCGAACTGGCCCGCCACGGCGCCCACGTCGTCCTCGCCGTCCGCAACACCGCGGCGGGCGAGCAGGCCGCGCGCCGGATCGGCGGCGACACCGAGGTGCGCGAGCTGGACCTGGCTTCCCTCGGCTCGGTACGCGCCTTCGCCGCCAAGCTGGCCGTCGACCACCCGGCGATCGACCTGCTGGTCAACAACGCCGGCGTGGTCCTGCTCGGCCCGCGCCGCACCTCGGCCGACGGCTTCGAGCTGCAGTTCGCCACCAACGCGCTGGGCCACTTCGCCCTGACCGGCCTGCTGCTCGAAAACCTGGCCGCGGCGCGGGACGCCCGGGTGGTCAGCCTCAGCTCGATCACCCACAAGAACGCGCACCTGGACTTCGCCGACCTGATGTCCGAACGGGGCTACCGGGCCACGGCCGCCTACGGCCGGTCGAAGCTCGCCACCACGCTCTTCGGTCTCGAGCTGGACCGCCGCCTGCGCGCCGCCGGATCGCCGATCACCAGCGTGCTGGCCCACCCGGGCCTCACCCGGACCAACCTGACCCCGCGTGCCTGGGAGCACCGCGGCCGGGCCGGGCAGGTGATCGCGCGCATCGGCCTGGTGGCCACCCAGTCCGTGGAAAGAGGTGCGCTGCCGCAGTTGCACGCCGCCACCGCGACCGGCGTGCGGGGCGGCCAGTTCTTCGGCCCGGCCGGGCTGGGGGAGACGCGCGGCCGGGTGACCGAGGCCCGGCTCAGCCGGGACGCGGCCGACCCGGCCATCGGCAGGCGGCTCTGGGCCGCGGCCGAGGAACTGACCGGCGTCAGCTACCCCTGAACGATGTCAGTCCACTCTGGACAGAAGGGTGCTCGGCTGGTCACGGCCTGCCGGTGCGCGCGATCACCTCGCCGGCGAAGTCCAGGGTCTGCTCGAGACTGGGGAACGCCGCGAAGGCATCCACGAACGCCTCGTCGACACCGGCGTCGGCGAAGCGCTTGAGCTTGTCGGCCAGCGAATCGGCGGACGTGCCCGGTTCGAGGTTGATCCGCATGGCCGTCTTCAGCGCGTCGGGATCGCGGCCGGTCTCCTGCGCCGCGCCGCGGGCAACGTCCCACAAGTGGCCGGCGACCTCGTCCGGCAGCCCCTCGAACCCGAGCCAGCCGACGCCGCTGCGCCCGACGCGGCGCATCGCGGCCTCGCTGGCACCGCCGATCCAGATCGGCGGTCCGCCCGCCTGGACGGGGCGCAGGTCGGCGTGCACCGGCGGCAAGGAGAGGAACTCGCTCTCCCAGGACACCGGAGTGGTCGTCCACCACGCGTGCAGGAACGCCAGCAGGTCGTCGAGCAGCTTGCCGCGCCGGTGCCAGTCCGCGCGGCGGGTGATGTCGTACTCGTCCTGCATCCACCCCAGCCCCACGCCGACGTCGAGGCGGCCGTCGCTGAGCACGTCGAGCGTGGTCAGCAGCCGCGCGAGGTGCGCCGGCTCGTAGTAGAACGTGCTGAGCGTGCTGGCGTTGAGCCGCATCCGGCTGGTCGCCGTCGCGGCGACGGTCCACAGCAGCAGCGGATCGAGGTACCGGGTCATCTGCGGCGGGTACGGCTGCTCCGCCCCCGGGTAGACGCTGTGCATTTCGACGGGCGTGACCAGGCGGTCGCCGACCCACAGCGTGTCGTAGCCGAGGTCTTCGAGGCCGCGGCAGTACGCGCTCAGGCCGGCGGCGCCGCTGACCGCGGAGCCGACGACGGGAATGGCGAAACCGAGCTTCATCGCGAGAATCCTTTTCGGACGGACCGGTGCCGGTCGGCGGTGTGTCGAGGGCGGTGCGGCTCAGCCGGGAAGTTCGGTGACGCCGAGGGCGAAGTCCCAGTTCCCCACGCCGTGGCGGGCGAGGCCCATCGTCAGCACGCCCGCTCCTTCCAGCCAGTACGCCATTTCCAGGCCGCCGACGTCGAGCGGGCGCAGCCCGAGGCTCTCGACGAACGCCGCCACGCTCGCCTTCGCCTGCGTGTCGTCGCCGGCGAGGAAGACGGCGGGCCGGCCCTTTTCCAGGACGTGGCGGAAGATCGTGTTGAAGGCCTTCACCACGTTGGCGCTCGCCGGGGCCGCCTTGGCGACCTCCTGCGCGATCGAGGTGCCCTCGCCGTGGGCCAGCCCGTCGGCCGCGGGGGTGAACGGGTTGCTGATTTCGACGATGACCTTGCCCGCGAGGGCGTCGCCGTAGTGGGTCACGACCGGAACGACGCCGGCGTACAAGAGGGCCACGACGACGATGTCCCCGGCCGGGACGGCGCCCCACTCTCCGGTCGTGGCGCCGCCGCCGAGAGCCTGGGCCAGGTCGGCGGCTTTGGCCTGATCGCGGCCCATGACCTCGACGGTGTTGCCGCCCGCCACCGCCAGCGTGCCGATGGTGCGGGCCATGTTCCCGGTGCCGATGATGCTGATGCTGCTCATGAGTTGTCCCGTCTTTGACTTTCGGTCGAAAGGGTTGCCCGCTCAGATCGCCGCGGTGCCGCCGTCGACGGCCAGTTCCATCCCGTTCACGTAGCTCGAGTCGTCCGAGGCGAGGAACAGCGCGACCGACGCGATCTCCTCGGGGCGGCCCATTTCTCCCCGCGGGATCAGGGACTCGAACTGCCGCTTCGTCGCCTCGTCGAACAACTCCTCCTGCTTCGGCGTGGCGACCTGGCCGGGGGTCAGCACGTTCACCCGGATCCGCCGGTCCTTCAGCTCGGACAGCCACACGCGGGCGTAGGCCTGCTGCACGGCCTTGCTCGCCGCATACACGCTCCACTCGGGATAGCCCTTGAGCGAAGCGTTCGACCCGGTCATGAAGATCGAGCCGCCGTCGTTGAACAGCGGCAGCGCTTTCTGCACTGTGAACAGCGTGCCGCGCGCGTTGAGCCCGAAGGCGGCATCGAAGTGCTCCTCGGTGATCTCGCCGAGCCGGCGCTGCTCGCCCGTTCCGGCGCTGGCCCACAGCACGTCGATCGCGCCTTTTTCCCGCTTGACCGTGTCGAACAACCGGTCCAGATCCGCCAAGTCGGCCGCATCGCCCGGCACACCGGTGACGTTCCGGCCGATCTGCTTGACGGCGTCGTCCAGCGCTTCCTGCCGCCGGCCCGAGATGAAGACGTACGCGCCTTCGTCGACGAACAGCTTGGCGCCGGCCAGCGCCATGCCGCTCGTTCCGCCGGTGATCACGGCGACCTTGCCATCGAGCTTTCCCACGAGCACTCCAGTGATTGGACGAATCTTCGACCCGGTGCCGACTATGTACACCGATCGGTGTCCTTAACGTAGCGGACGGCCGGCCGGGCCGCAAGCTATGTACACCGGGCGTTACCCATTGAGCTATGCTCGAGGTATGACGGAGTTGGAGAAGGGCCCTCAAGGCCTGCGTCGCGGCAGGGGCGCGCGCGAGCGCATCCTCAGTGCGTCACTGCGACTGTTCCGTGAGCAAGGCATCAACCAGACCGGCATGGACCAGCTGTGTGCGGAGGCCAAGGTGTCGAAGCGCACGGCCTACCAGCACTTCGCCGGCAAGGACGAACTCGTCGACGAATACCTGCGCCGGTTCGATCCCGGCGTCATGGCGGCGGTGTTCGACCGTCCCGACCTCACGCCTCGCGAACGGCTCCTTGCGGCCTTCGATCTGCCGACGACCGCGACGCAGGACGCCATCACGCCCCTGTGCCCCTTCATCGCGGCGTCCGTCGAAATCCCCGACCCGCACCACCCCGTACGGCAGCGCGCACACGACTACAAACTGGCCGTCGCCGCGCGGCTCGCCGCCACCGCACGCGAAGCCGGCGCCGCCGACCCCGACCAGCTCGGCGAACAACTGGCGCTGCTCCTCGACGGCGCCTCGGCCCGCAACCGGGCCCTCAACACCGAAACCTTCCCCACCGCCGCCGCCATCGCCGCCGTCCTCATCGACAACGCGATTCCGGCGCCTGCCGGGCGATGAGGGTGATTCCGGTTCACATCAGCGCGAGTTCACCGCGGAACGAGGCGAGCAGAAGGCCGGCGAGTGGCCCCGCGACGACCGACGCGGCCGCCGTGACGTAGGCCGTGGTCGCCGACCACCGGTCGACCGTGGGCATTGCTTCGGATTCGGCCGGGCGCAGCGCGCCCACGATCCAGCGCAGGTAGTAGAAGAGGCTGGCCACGGTGTTGACGGCGGCCACGACGACGAGCCAGCCGTACCCGCCGTCGAGCGCGGCGGTGAAGACCGTCAGCTTCCCGGCGAACACCGCGGTCGGCGGGGTGCCGACGAGCCCCAGCAGGCAGACCACGAGGCTGACCGCGAGCCACGGCCGGTGGCGCAGCAGCCCGCGGTAGTCGTCGATCGTCTTCGCGCGGGGGAGCGCGCAGACGACGGCGAAGACGCCGAGGTTCGTCAGCGCGTAGGCGGCCAGGTACAGCAGCAGACTCGGGAGCGCGAGCGAGCCGCGGGTCGCGACGGTGACGGCCATGAGCAGGTAGCCGACCTGGCTGATCGTCGAATACCCGAGCAGCCGGCGCACGTCCTGCTGGACGAACGCGGCCAGGTTGCCGAGCGTCATGGTCGCCGCGGCGACGATCGCCAGCAGGAGCGGCCAGCCGACCGTCGTGCCGGCCATGGTGGCGGAGACGAGCCGGTAGGCGGCGAGCACACCGCCGATCTTGGGCACGGTGGTGAGGAACGCGGCCGCGGGTGGCCGGGTGCCTTCGGTGACGTCCGGCACCCAGAAATGCGCCGGCACCGCGCCCATCTTGAACAGCAGGCCGGCGAGCACGCCGACGAACCCGACGGCGACCGCGGCCGTGGGGGCGGCCCCGAGATCGAGTTCGGCGTACGCGCTCGCGCCGCCGACTCCGAAGAGCACCGTCGCGCCGGCCAGCATCGTGATGCCCAGCAGCGCGCCGAGCAGGTAGAACTTCAGCGCGCCTTCGGTGCCCGGGTCGTCCTTGGCGAACCCGGCGATGGCGTAGAGCGGGACGCTGGCGAGCAGGTAGCCGGCCACGAGCAGCAGCAGGTCGTTCGCGCCGGTCAGCACGATCGTGCCGAGCGCGGCGAGCAGGATCAGGACGTAGAGTTCGCTCTCCCGCGGCGAGGACCGGAACTCCCCGGCGGTGACGCCCAAGGTCAGCAGGACGGCGACCAGGACGATGGCCCGTCCGGCGTTGGTGGCGACGTCGATCGCGTAGGTGCCGCCGAAGACCGTTCGAGGCGAGCCGGACCAGACCGCGATGGTGGCGGCGAGGGCGCCGGCGCACGCGAGGGCGGTCAGCAGCCGGACCGGCCACTGCCGGTGCCGGGGGAGGTAGGACCCGAGCAGCAGCCCGGCGACCGCGGCCAGCGCGAGGATGATCTCGGGCAGCAGCGCCAGCGGGTCCTCGTTCATCATCTCCACGGGCGCGTCACCGGGCCAGGAGATTCAGGACCGACCGCGAAGCCGGTTCGATCACGTCGAGCAGAAACCGCGGGAAGACGCCCACGACGACGGCCAGCACCAGCAGCGGCGTGATCGAGACGCCTTCGGCGACCGTCAGGTCGGCGGCCGGCGTGCCGGACCTGCCGAGGAAGAGCTTCTGGAAGGCACGCAGGAACAACGCGGCGGTCACGAGGATGCCGACGAAGGCGAGCACCGTGGCCACCGGCGCGGCACCGAGCGACCCGGTGAAGATCTGGAACTCGGCGATGAAGCCGGAAAACCCCGGCAGGCCGAGGGACGCGAACGCCGCGGCGGCGGTCAGCCCGGCGAACCGGGGCGCGCTCCCCGCGAGCCCGCCGTAGCGGTCCAGGTCGTAGGTGCCACCGCGCTCGTGAAGGACTCCGGCGAGGAGGAACAACGCGCCGGTGATCAAGCCGTGGCTGACCATCTGCGTGACCGCGCCGGTGACCGCGAGCTGGCGTGCTTCGGCCGCCGAGTCCGCGACGAGACCGGCCGCGCCGATGGCCAGCACGATGTATCCCATGTGGTTGACCGAGGTGTAGGCGACCATGCGTTTGAAGTCACGCTGGCCGAGCGCGACCAGCGCTCCATAAAGGACACTGACGACGCCGACCACGACGAACACCACCGCGTAGCGGCGCCACGTGCCCGGCAGGATCGGCATGGCGATCCGCACGAACCCGTAGGTGCCCATCTTCAGCAGGACCCCGGCCAGGATCGCCGACCCGGCCGCGGGTGCTTCGGTGTGCGCGGGCGGCAGCCACGTGTGGAACGGCACGGTCGGGGTCTTGATCGCGAAGCCGGCGCCGAGAGCCAGCAGCACCAGCCCCGCCGCCCAGCCCTGCCCGGCCAGGGGCGTCTGCCGCGTCAGCTCGACGATGTCGAAGGTGTGCGGCGACGCCGTGACGTACAGCGCGATGAACCCGACGAGCAACGCCAGCGAGCCGACGAACGTGTAGAGGAAGAACTTCAACGCCGCACGAGCGGCGTCTCGGTGACCCCAGCCGGCGATCACGAAGTACATGACCACAATGGACAGATCGAAGAAGACGAAGAACAAGATGAGGTCGAGCGCGACGAACAAGCCGACGCAGACCGTCTCCAAGAACAGGAACAGCACCGCGAACGACCGGATCCGGTCGTCCTGTCGCACCGAATACACCGCGCAGGCCAAGAAGAGAACGGCCGTCAACGCGATCAGCGGGAGGCTCAGGCCGTCGACACCGAGGTGGTAGCCGGAGCTGACGCTGGGAATCCACCGCAGGTCGACCTCGTACGCGTAGCCGTCGCCGCCGGGGTAGCCGATCCACAGCGCGACGACCAGGGCGAGCTCCACAATGGACGCACCGATCCACCACCAGCGGACGAACCCGCCGGCGGCACGCGGCACCGCGAGCAGGACGACGGCCGCCACCACCGGCAGGAACACCACAACGCTGAGCACGCGCTACCTCACGTTCGTCAAAGGACCAGCAACAACACGGCGAGCACCCCCAGCGCGACGGCGGCCTGGGCGTAGTAGTGGTGCAGCTGCCCGGTCTGCGGACGCGGTGCCCACCGGCCGAGCGCGCGTGCGCCACCGGCGACTCCGCGGACGACGGCGTCGATCGACACCTCGACGCGCAGGCTCGCCAGCCGCCCGAGGGCCGCGCCCGTCGCCGCGGCCACGCGCACGCCGCCGTCGACGACCCGGTCGTCGAACCGGGTCAGGCTCACGGCCAGCCAGTCCACCGGCCGTGCCACTGCCACCCGGGCCACGCGCTCCAGGTGCAGCCAGTCGGCGAGGACGCCGATCTCGCGGGACGAGCGCTTCCAGGAGGCCGCGGCCACGACACCGGCCACGGCGATCAGGCCGGACGCGGCCAGTTCGGACCACGTCGGCGCCGGAACCGCCGGACCGCCGACGAGCCGCGAGAACCGTTCGGCCAGGACCGGCAGGCCGCCGATCCCCAGCAGCGCGGCCGCCGCCGCGAGCACCGGCAACGGCCAGAGCAGCAGCCGGTTCAGGCGATCCGGGGCCGCGTCGGCCGGTTTCCACACGATCGCCAGGACCCGGCCGACGTAGGCGCCGCTCACCAACGCGGCGGCCAAGCCGGCGACGTACAACGCTGGTGAATCCGCCAGGGCCGTGGCGAGGACCGCGTCCTTGGTGACCCAGATCGACAGCGGCGGGACCCCGGCCAGGGCGAGCGCTCCGACGGTGAAGACGATGCCGAGGAGCGGGTAACGCCGGGCCGCGCCGTCGAGCCGTCGCAGGTCCTTGGTGCCGAGGCCGACGAGCCAGGCACCGGCCCCGAGGAACAGCAGGCTCTTCGTCGCCGCGTGCGCCACGAGCTGTCCGGTCCCGGCGGCGGGGCCACCCGCACCCGCGGCCAGCACCACGAACCCGAGCTGGGAGCAGGTCGACGCGGCGAGCACCTGCTTGAGATCGCGCTGCACCACCGCGATCACCCCGAGCACCAGCGCGGTGACGACGCCGAGCCAGGCCACCGCGGTGGGCGCCCACGTCGTGGCCGCCAGCAGCGGTTCGAGCCGGATCAGCAGGTAGGCCCCGGCCGCGACCATCGTCGCCGAATGCAGCAGCGCCGAGACCGGGCTCGGGCCGTCCATCGCCCGGGAGAGCCAGAAGCTGAACGGCAGCTGCGCGGACTTCCCGGCGGCCGCCAGCACCACACCGGCGACGACCACGTCCCGCCAGCCGCCGGCCGCGGCCGGCAGGCCGGCCAGGGTGAGACCCGCGACGCCGCCCGCCACCGCGGCCCCGGCCGCGAGGTACAACCCGAGGTCGGCCGCCCGGGTGGTGAGGAACGCGATCGCGCCGGAGTGCACGCGGTGGTCCTCGCGCCACCAGAACCCGATCAGGGCGTACGAGCAGGCGCCCATGACCTCCCACGCCATCAGCAGCACGACGAGGTCCCGGGCCGTGACGGTCACCAGCATCGCCCCGGCGAACACCAGCATCAGGCCGTGAAAGCGGGCGCGGGACTCGGCGGCGCCGAACTCCCCGGCCGCGAACACCAGCACGGCCACCAGAACCACGGCGACGGTGAGCACCATGACCGCCGACAAACCGTCCACGGCGAGCCCGATCCGCAGCCCCGCGAGCAGTGGCGCGGAGACCTCGGGGCGGGTCACCGCGGCGAACACCGCCAGCACGAGGGTCAGGCCCGCGGCTCCGACCCCCACGGCCGGGGCGACGCGGCCGGCCGGGCGCCCGGTGACCAGCAAGGTGGTCCCGGTGACCAGGGGAAGCGCGATCAGCAGCCACACTGTCATCGGCTCAGCCCTTGAGGTCCGCGGCGGAGTCGGTCAGGTCCACGTCGCGGCGGCGGAAGATCGCGGTCGTCACGGCGAAGCCGATCGCCATGTCGACCGCCATCAGCGTCACCGCGACCAGGACGACGACCTGACCGTCCGGGCGCGTGGGCGAGGCGAAGTACCAGAAAGCCGCGCCGCCCACGATGACCGCGTTGGCCATCAGCTCCAGCCCCATCATGACCATCACGATGGACTGCTGGGACAGCGCGCCGTAGAGGCCGACGCTGAACAGCGCCGCGGCCAGCAGCAGGTACTCCTGCAGCGTCATCGGTCCAGGCCTCCTCGCACCGGGTCGTCCGGCCGGTTCGCGCGGAGGCCGTCGCCGTAGCGGTCGTAGCGGCCGCGGTGGGTGGCGAGCACGACGGTGGCGACCATCGTGGCGAACAGGCACAGCCCGAGCACCATCATCACCAGCATCTTCGACCCCATCAGCGCTTCGCCGAGCGCGCGCGTCGGGTCCGCGGGGCGTGGCTGGTCCGACGTCGGCCACGGGATGAGGAAGATGCCGGTGGCGAGCGCGGCGAACACCCCGCCCGCGATGGCCGGCGAGCCCTTCCGGTTGTGCACCATGGTCATCGGCATCAACCCGGCCGGGTTCATCATGTACATGATCATGAAGACGACCATGACGACCATCTCCATGATCATCATGAGGACGACGAGCACGCCGAGGTAGGCCAGGTTCAGCAGCAGGATCGTGCCGGCCGCGAAGAAGAAGGACGCCAGCAGCGCGAACGTCGCGCGGGCCATCGAGTCCACGCGAAACACCGCCACGCCGGTCACGACCGCGCCGGCCGCGCACACCCAGAAGACGATCTGTGTCCACATGAGACAGCTCTCCTTCCTCAGCGGGCCAGGACGACGACGGCGACCACCAGGGCCTGGACGAGGGTCAGCGGGATGAGCACGACCCAGGCGATCTCCTGGTAACGCTCCATCCGCAGCGCGGGAATCCGGCGCTTGACCCACACCAGCAGCGCGAGCACGGCCAGGGTCTTCAGCAGGGACCACAGCCACGCGGGCAGCACCGGGCCGGCACCCCCGCCGAGGAACAACGGCACCGCGAACGCCGCCCCCGAGGTCAGCAGCAGCCACCGGGCGGCCACGAACACGAGCCGGTCCACTCCGGACAGTTCGGCCGCCGCGCCCCCGGCGGCGTCCGCGCCGACCGGCTGGCCGAACGGCCCCCAGAAGGACATGGCCGGCACCGACAGCAGGTAGCCGGCGAACGCGACCGGCATCCACACCACGAACCACACCGGGTCCTGGGCGGCCACGACGTCGGCCACCCGCAGCGAACCGGCCCCGAGCGCCGCGGTGATCAGCGCGAACATGTGCGGCAGCTCGTAGGCGAGGCCCTGCGCGATGAACCGGTAGCCGCCGACCAGGCCGTACGCCGAGTTGGCGCTCCAGCCGACGAGCCACACGGCCGCCCACGCCACGACCTCCATCGCGTTGAACCAGACGATCCCGATCGACAGGTCCGCCACCGCCCACCGCCCGAGCGGCGTCACCAGCGAGGCGAGCACCGCGGCCGGCAGCAGCGCGAGGGCACCGCCACGCGCGAGGAGGACGTCGGCCCCGACCGTGCGGCGGCGTTGCTGGACGAGCAGCCCGCCGGCTTCGCGCAGCGGCAGCGTCACGGCGGCCCGCGGGCCGGGGCCCCCGCTCGCCCGGTCGTGCAGGACGGCGTCCCACGACGCGGTCGCCGCGGCCAAGGCCGCGAGCACGACGGGCAGCAGCAGGCCGCCCCACCACGGGAGTTCGTCAACCATGGGACACCCGCAGGCGCTCGAGGTCGGGATCGAGGCTCGCGACGACCAGCCGGGCCGTCGCGAATTCGGTTCCGGTCAGCAGGCTCGGCAGGGCGTCGAGGATTTCGGCCGGATCTTCAGCGGCGGTCGAGTCCGCGGCGCCTGCGGCCGTTGCCTGGTCGATCCAGTGAGCCAGGCGGTCCAGTGCGTCGAACCCGGCGTGGGCTCCGATCCCGGTCAAGGACCACCGCAGGACCCGCGAGTGACGGACTCGCCTCGCCCAGCGCGCGAACCGCGCTTCGACGTCAGCGCCGGACAGCAGGTCGTCACGCAGACGTGCCGCTGTGACGGCGGCGTACTCCCAGCCCGCGATGGTCAGCAACCTGGCGCAGCTGTCGAGCCGGCGCGCGGCGATCCGGGCCCGGTCGGAGGACAGCGTGTCCCAGAACGGCGCCGGCACGTGCGTCGCGGTCAACACCGCCTCGGCCGTCGCTTCCTGGATGACATCGCCCTGCAGGGTGGTGCGCACGAGCAGGCCCGGCGGCCACGCCGGAAGCACCGGCCCCAGCGGCACGGTCAGGCGGTCGAGCTTCAGGCCGTCGCGGTCGTCGGCCCGGTCTGCCATCGGGATGCCGCCCGGCAGCTCCATGTCGCCCATGTCGTGCCCGTGGTGTCCGCCGTGCTGTGCGTGGTCGTGGTGATCTTCGGTTTTCGCGGTGGCGGGTTCCGGGGTGGACGCCGGGCGTTGGTCGTCCCGCGAGCGCATCCGACGTTCGGCCTCGGACAGCGCGCCCGCGACTTCCGCCGGCGTTTCCAGGCTGACCCGCGCGCGAGGCACCGGGATCTGCTCCCAGACCGCCTCGACGAACGGCGTCATCGCCGGGTCGGCCGGGCCCGTGACGATCAGCAGGTTCGCTTCCGCCGGGTTCAGCGCGGGCCGCCAGCCACGCCGGCGCATCTCCCGCTCGACGGCCAGCCGCACGCCGGTTCCGCCGACCGTGGTGGCGACCAGGGGCCTGACCGGTGTGCGGCTCAGCAGCCAGGTCGTCAGGTCCATCGGAAAACGCCTTCCCGCCAGGCGTACCAGACTCCGGCGAACAGGACGGCGAGGAAGGCGAACATCTCGACGACGGCGGTCGTCCCGACCTCCGCGACGACGAGCGTCCACGGGTACATGAAGACCATCTCCATGTCGAAGGCCAGGAAGACCATCGTGATCGTGTACCACCGGACGTGGTAGCGCGACACCGCGTGCTCGGCCGGTGAACCGCCGGAGAGGAACGGCAGCACGTCCCGGGCCGCCGGTGCGAGCCGGACCAGCCTGGCGATGCCGTACCCGGCGGCGGCCAGCGCGGCGACACCGACGAGCACTACGAGAGCATCTTGCATCGCACCTCCTCGGGCCACGCCGGACCACTGAGCAGCCTAGGGGGGTGAACCGGGCGGGGCACCCCGGAAGCGGATGATACACATACCGGTGGGGGGTAAGTGTATTTCAGACCCGATCCGGCCGGGCTGTCGCGGAAACAAAACGGGGTGGCATCGCAGCCGCGATGCCACCCCGTTCCGGTGCTTCGATGTCAGGCCGTGGGCCGGGTCGCCCCGGCGTACTGGCTCTGCAGCGGGGAAATCTTGACGACGTCACCGCTGGTCGGCGCGTGCACCATCTTCCCGTCGCCGATGTACATGCCGATGTGCGACACCGGCGAGTAGTACGCGACGAGGTCGCCGGGCTGCAGCTGGTCGCGGGACACCGGGGTGCCGTACTGCGCCTGCGCCGCGGAGTTGCGGGGCAGGGAGATGCCGGCCTTGCCGTACGCCCAGAGCATCAGCCCCGAGCAGTCGAACGTGCCCGGTCCGGTGGCGCCCCAGACGTACGGGCTGCCCAGCTTGCTCAGCGCGGCGTTGACCGCGGTCTGGGCGGCGGCCGTCGGCGCCTTGACGTTGGGCGCCTTCCCGCCGGTGTCGCGCTGGACGGCTTTGTCGGCCGCGCTCAGCGTCTTGTCGGCGGCCTTGACCTGGTCGATCTGGGTGTTGAGCGTCTTCTGCTTGGCCTTGATGTCCTCGGTCAGCTTCGCCGCGGCGTCGCGCGCGTCGGTCGCGCGCTTCGCGGCGTCACTGGCCTTCTCGGCGGCAGCGGTGGACTGCCGGACGGCGTCGGTGAGGTTGCCCACCGCGGCGTTCTTGTCCGTCGCGAGCACTTCCAGGGCCGACGACCGGTCCAGGAAGTCCTGCGTGGACGTGCCGGACAGCAGCGCCGAGAGCTTGTTCAGCTGGACGCCGCTGGTGAACGACGCGCCGGCGAACTCGTCGACCTCGGCCTGGTACTTCTTCTGGTTCTCACTCGCCGTGGCGGCCTGGCTCTTCGCCGCGTCGACGTCGCCGGTGGCCTTGTCGAGGTCGGCCTGCTTGGCCTTCAGGTCTTCCTGGGCCTTCAGCAGGTCTTCGTTGAGCTTTTCGGCCTGGGCCGCGAGATCGCGGTACTTGGCCAGTGCGTCCGACCCGGTGGGCGGAGCTTGGAGGAAGGGGACTGGGGCGGCGGTGGCCGTCGGCTCGGCGACGGTGACCACGAAGATCACCGAAACTGCTGCCAGGGCACCTGAAACCACGCGCCTGAGGGAATGCGACTGCACGGTCGCGCGGGTCTCCTTTGCTGGTCGTCCGCCGGCCGGCACCCGGGACGAAGAGGTCGGGGGTCCTCTGCTCGCTGTCCCGTCGCGCATCGGCCGCTTTCGGGCAGCTTCAGCTGCACCAGGTGATGCGCGCGGTGTGCTTCCGGTTTCCGGCTTCCCGACAAAGCCTTGCCCGGCGGAGATCTCGCGTCGCCGTCCGTTCGACAGCAGCCGCCGCGAGATCACGGACAGGCTACGAAAGGGACGTCGGCGGCGTCTACCGTTCGGGGGAAGAAAGTTCGCCCCATTCGCTTTTGTGCTGGTGGGGCGCGGAAATTCGTCCGGCCAATTGATCACTGTCCGCTATGGCGGATAGTACTTTCTGCTATCGCGTATAGTAGACCGACTTCGCGGCGATCGCCGGCGGCCGACGATCGGCCCGGCAAGCACCGCACTCTATCCACAGTGGACGTGCATCGTCCACCGGTGGTCCTTCGCGTGGATTTGGTCCCCCTTTCGCCGTCGACGGTCACCATCGCCGCGGGCCTGCTTGAGACGCACGCCACTTGATACCGGTACCCCCTAGGGGTACCTTGAAGACGTGAACGGATACAGCCACGACAAGGACGCCCTGCTGCAGCGCATGCGACGCGTCGAGGGGCAAGTCCACGGCATCGCCAAGATGATCGACGACGACAAGTACTGCATCGACGTGCTGACGCAGGTCTCGGCCGCGACGAAGGCCCTCGAGGCTGTCGCGCTGGGGTTGCTCGACGACCACCTGCGGCACTGCGTCGCCGAGGCGGCCGCGGAAGGCGGCGATGTCGCGGCCACGAAGGTCGCCGAAGCGAGCGCGGCCATCGCGCGCCTCGTCAAGTCCTGACCCGCATCTCACGGAGGAGAACCGTCATGAGCCAGCGCACTTACACCGTCACCGGCATGACCTGCTCGCACTGCGTCGCCTCGGTCGGCGAGGAGGTCGGCGCGATCGACGGCGTCACCGACGTCGCGGTCGACCTGCCCACCGGGGCCGTCACCGTCACCAGTGCCGAGCCGATCGACGAAGCGCGGGTCCGCGCCGCCGTCGAGGAGGCCGGTTACACCCTCGCCGGCTGAACCGGCGACCCGAAACCGAGGGAAAATGCCATGAACACCACAGCACGGCTGGCCGTGTTCGGGGGAGCGCTCGCCCTGCTCGCCGCCGGCGGGTTCGTCGTCGGGAAGACGGCCGGCCCGGTCTCGGCCAGCGAGAACGCCGGCCACGAAGCGGCCATGCCGGACCACGAGGGCATGGCCGCGGCGGACGACCTGCCGGGCGGGCTCGCCTCGAGCAAGGACGGCTACACCTTCGTCCTCGCCGATCCGACGCCGGAACCCGGGCGGTTCTCGTTCACGATCACCGGGCCGGACGGCAAGCCGGTCACCGCCTACGACGTCGAGCACGAGAAGAAGCTGCACCTGATCGTGGTCCGCCGGGACACGGCGGGCTTTCAGCACGTGCACCCGGAACTGGCGCCGGACGGCACCTGGAGCGTCCCGCTGACCCTGCCCGCCGCCGGCTCGTACCGGGCGTTCGCCGACTTCGCGCCCACCGGCGGGAAGCCGATGACGCTCGGCGCCGACCTCTCGGTCGCCGGGGACTACCAGCCCGCGGCCTACGCGCCCAGCCGCACGGCGCACGTCGACGGCTACACCGTCGAGCTCGCCGGCGACCTGACGGCGGGGAAGACCTCGCCGCTCACGCTGACCGCCAGCCGTGCCGGCGTCCCGGTCACCGACCTGCAGCCCTACCTCGGCGCCTACGGGCACCTGGTCGCGCTGCGCGGCGGCGACCTCGCCTACTTGCACGTCCACCCGGACGGCGAACCGGGCGACGGCAGGACGGCCGCCGGACCGCAGGTGAAGTTCGCCGCCGAAGTCCCCAGCGCGGGCACCTACCGGCTGTTCCTCGACTTCAAGCACGGTGGCGTCGTGCGGACCGCCGAGTTCACCCTGACGACCGCCGGAACGCCCGCGCCGGCGCCGGCGCCCGCCGACGGCCACGGCCACTGAGCGCGAAAGGAGACGATCATGACCAGTACCACGGCCGAATCCGGCCCGGTGACCGAGATCGAACTCGCGATCGGTGGCATGACCTGCGCGTCCTGCGCCAACCGCATCGAGCGCAAGCTCAACAAGCTCGACGGCATCACCGCGTCGGTCAACTACGCCACGGAGAAAGCGCGCGTCCACGCTCCCGAAGGCGTCGACCCGGCCACGCTGGTGGCCACGGTCGAAGCCGCCGGGTACCACGCGACGCTGCCCCAGCCGGAAAAGCCCCGGCACGAGGAAGCCGAAGACGATCCCACCAGGCCGTTGCGGCAGCGGCTGATCACCAGCACGGCGCTCGCGGTCCCGGTGATCCTCCTGGCCATGGTGCCCGCGCTGCAGTTCACCTCCTGGCAGTGGATCTCGCTGACGCTGGCGGCGCCGGTCGTGACGTGGGGCGCGTGGCCGTTCCACCGGGCGGCGTGGACGAACCTCCGCCACGGCGCGGCCACGATGGACACGCTCGTGTCGATGGGCGTGCTCGCGGCGTTCGCGTGGTCCTTGTGGGCGCTGCTGTTCGGCACCGCGGGGACGCCGGGGATGGTGCACCCGTTCGAGCTGACGATCGCGCCGTCCGACGGCGCGGGCAACATCTACCTTGAGGTCGCCGCGGGCGTCACGACGTTCATCCTCGCGGGCCGCTACTTCGAGGCGCGGTCCAAGCGCCGCGCCGGCGCCGCGCTGCGGGCACTGCTGGAGCTGGGCGCGAAGGAAGTCGCCGTGCTGCGCGACGGCGCCGAGGTCCGCATCCCGGTGTCGGAGCTGGCGGTGGGCGACCGGTTCGTCGTGCGGCCGGGCGAGAAGATCGCCACCGACGGCGTGGTCGAAGACGGCCGGTCCGCGGTCGACGCGTCGATGCTCACCGGCGAGTCGGTGCCGGTGGAGGTCGGCGAGGGCGACGCGGTGACCGGGGCGACGGTCAACGCGGGTGGCCGGCTGGTCGTGCGGGCCACCCGCGTCGGCGCGGACACGCAGCTGGCGCGGATGGCGAAGCTGGTCGAGGACGCCCAGAGCGGCAAAGCCGAGGTCCAGCGCCTGGCCGACCGGGTCTCCGGGGTGTTCGTGCCGATCGTCATCGGCCTGGCGGTCGCGACGCTCGGGTTCTGGCTCGGCACGGACGTCGGCACGGCGGCGGCGTTCACCGCGGCGGTCGCCGTGCTGATCATCGCTTGCCCGTGCGCGCTGGGGCTGGCCACGCCGACGGCACTGCTCGTCGGGACCGGCCGCGGCGCCCAGCTGGGGGTGCTGATCAAGGGGCCGGAAGTGCTGGAGTCGACCCGCCGTGTCGACACCGTCGTGCTGGACAAGACCGGCACGGTCACCGCCGGCCGGATGACCCTGGTTGGCGTCCACGTCGCCGAGGGTGTCGACGAGGCGGAGCTGCTGCGGCTGGCCGGTGCCCTGGAGGACGCGTCCGAGCACCCGATCGCCGCGGCCATCGCCCGCGGCGCCCGGGACCGTGTCGAGCTGCCCGCCGTCGAGGACTTCACGAACGTGGAGGGACTCGGTGTGCAGGGCATCGTCGATGGTCACGCGGTGCTGGTCGGCCGCACGGCGTTGCTGGAGGACTGGAGCCGGCCGCTGCCCGACGAGCTGGCCGCGGCCAAGGTGGCGGCCGAAGAGCGCGGGCACACGGCGGTGGCGGTGGCGTGGGACGGCGCGGCTCGCGGGGTGCTGGTGGTCGCCGACACCGTCAAGCCGACCTCGGCCGAGGCGATCGCGCAGCTGCGTGAGCTTGGGCTGACTCCGGTGCTGCTGACCGGGGACACCACGGCGGTCGCGCGGGCGGTGGCGGCGGAGGTCGGCATCGACGAGGTGATCGCCGAGGTGCTGCCGTCGGACAAGCTCGACGTCGTCAAGCAGCTGCAGGACGAGGGCAAGGTCGTCGCGATGGTCGGCGACGGCGTGAACGACGCGCCGGCGCTGGCCCAGGCCGATCTGGGGCTGGCGATGGGCACGGGCACGGACGTCGCGATCGAGGCGAGCGACATCACGCTGGTGCGCGGCGACCTGCGCGCGGTGGCCGACGCGATCCGGCTGTCGCGGCGGACGCTGCGGACGATCAAGGGCAACCTGTTCTGGGCGTTCGCCTACAACCTGGCGGCGCTGCCGCTGGCCGCGGCGGGGTTGCTGAACCCGATGATCGCGGGCGCGGCGATGGCGTTCAGTTCGGTGTTCGTGGTCGGCAACAGCCTGCGCCTGCGCGGGTTCACCTCCCGCTCGTCCCCGGCCTGACCGCTCAGGGACAGACGAGGGGACTGACGCCCACGACCAGGGCCACGGCGATCGCCGACGGCGCGAGGAAAGCGGCGAAGCCACCGGCCACGGCCTTGAGCGCGGTCGCCGGCCGCCGCCCTGCCGACGACGACGCGGTGTCGAGCCGGTGCAGCCGGATGGCCGTGTCGCCACCCGCCATCGGGAGGGCGCGCCGCGGCCCGTCCACCGCCTGGATCGACAGAAGCGCCGAACGCAGCGGCTCGCGTCCGCAGTGCGCGGCCGCCGCCTGATCGGCGGACAGCTCCACGAGCGGCCGGACGGCCGCGGGGAGGTCGCGCATCAGCGGCACGAAGCGCACCGTCCGGCCCAGCACCACCGAACAGCCGGTGAGCAGGTGGTGGTGGACCCGCACGTGGGCTCGCTCGTGCGCCAGCACGGCGCTCAGCTCCCGCGCCGTCAGCCGGGACGCGAGGCCGTCGCTGGCGACCACCAGCGCCCGCCGGCCACCGAGGCTGTACGCGAGGGGCCGGTCGTCCGGCAGCCACAGCGTGGGAATCGGCCGGGTGTCGCGGGTGCCGGCGAGCCGCAGCGCGGTCAGGTGGTGCCGGCGCAGGACGGTGCGCCGGCGCCGCCGGGCGAGCGAGGTCACCGCCAGCCGCCCGGCCGCGGCGACCGGAACGGCGCCGGAGACGCCGCCGACGACCGGGACGAGCGCGGGGAAGTCGTCGTGGCCGACCGCCGACCAGCAGTCGTGGAGCAGCTGGACGATCGCGCCGGCGGGACCGTGGCCGGGGAGAACCAGAAGCAGCACTGCGGCGACCGTCGCGGTGACCACGCCCGCGGCGGTCGCCGGCCACCAGGCGATCGCCGTACCGGGATCGGTTCTCGCCGAGACCAGCCGGCTCAGCAGCCGCGGCGACCACCAGCCGACCGCGATGCCGCCGAGCAGCAACGCCGCCGCGAGGATCATCGCTTCCGCGGCTTCCGGCGCAGCGCCCGGCGGAGGACGTCCGACTCTTCCTCCGTGACGGTGCTGACGAAGTGCAGCAGGACCGACTCGCGGTCGTCGACGGAGTCGAGCACCGCCCGCAGGCTCCGCGCGGTGGCTTCGGCGCGCGTAGTGACGGCGCGGTAGTGGTAGGCGCGGTTCTCCAGGTCGCGGACGACCCAGCCCTTCCGGTGCAGGTTGTCCAGGACGGTCATGACGGTGGTGTAGGCCAGGTCGCGGTGCTGGTTGAGCTCGTCGAGCACCTGACGGACCCGCAGGGGCTCCGCCGTGCTCCAGAGCACGTCCATCACCGACGCTTCGAGCTCGCCCAGACCCAGCATGACACCTCCGGTGGGCAAGGATACGTCCCGCGGCGGTGAGCGGCCTGCCCATCGCCGGGACGGTGCCGACCCGCCCCGGCGACTCGCGCTCAGCTCCCCGCATTTCGGCGATCTCCGCCTGCTGGGCGTCGATGATGTTCTGGTCACATCGTCGGTGTTGTGGCCAGCGACCGCCGACGAGCTGGTGTCCGGTGTGGACGGAGAGTCGTCGCCGCTGCAGGCGCGCGCGGTCACGGCGAAGACCTCCGCCGATCAGCCGGCGACCGGTTACGCCCGTCCACTCCGGCCCTGGAGAACGGTCGAAGTCCGTCTCAGCGCCGCGCGAACCGGTGCAGGGCGTCAAGCGCGGCCGGGGCGAGGGTGTCCGGGTGATCGGCGTCGGCGGCCAGCGACACCATGACCGTGGCGAGGTGGGAGAGCATCGGCTTGCCTCTTTCAGCGCAGAGCGTCTTCGACCAGCGCGACCGTCGCGCGCGGGTCGTCGACTTGGAGGACGAGGCGGGCGTAGCGCTCGTCGGCGAGTTCGATCACGACGGCCTTCGACGGATCCTTGATGTCCCAGAACACCTTTTCGCCGTCGAGGTGGAACGTGCCCGCCGTGATCACGCCGGGCAGGTGGGCGCCCGGCGCGCGGATCCCCTTGGGGTCGGCGGCGATGCCGGGGTCCGCGGTCGCACCCCGGACGTTGGCCAGCGGGATGGTGAGGCTGCTCTTGAAGGCCCAGAGCTTGTCGAGACCTTCGATCACGACAACGAGGTCGTCGCCGTCGATGTGGACCAGTGCCATGGCTTTTCCTTTGTCAGTCGGGAGAATCGAAGCGTTGGGTGAGCGCGGTGCCGACACCGTCGGGGTTGCCGCGCAGGAGGATGCCCAGTGCGGCCGCCGTGAGGCCGGCGGCCAGGGCGGCAGGGACGTCGAGCGCGTCGGCGATCGCCTGGTCGATGGCGGTCAACGCCGTGGCCACCTCGGCGGCCACCTCCTCGTCGGCCGGTGCCCGTTCGACCGCCGCGAGCAGCAGCAGGCCGAGGTCGGCCGACGTGACGAGCTGGAGCGCGGTCGCGGCATCCGGTGCCGCGGCGAGCGCTTCGGCCAAGGGGAGGATGTCGTCGGCGAGGTGGCGGCGCAGGGCGACCAGGTAGAGACCGCGCTTGCTGCCGAACGTCTTGTACAGGCTGTTGCGGTGCACGCCGAGGTGGGTGACGAGGTCGTCGACGGACACCCCGTCGTACGCGCGGCCACCGAACAACTTCACGGCGGCCCGCACCACTTCGTCTTCGTCGAACGCCCGTTGCCTGCCCATGCCACGACGTTAGCCTTTTGAGGAACGATCAGTCAAGAACGACCGTTCCTTAAAAGTGGATCCGTGGTCAGGGCCGCAGCGACTGGGTGCCGAGAACGGCGGCGAGTGCCAGGCGGTCGGCGTCCTCGGTGCCGGGCTCGGCGGTGTAGACGCTGATGCGCAGGTCGTCGAGGGCGACGAGCAGCGTGTCGCAGTCGAGGGTGATGGTGCCGACCGCCGGGTGGTCGATGGTCTTGCGCCGCGAGGGGTCGGGCAGGGGCGGCGGGGCTTCGGCGTCCCACAGTTCGGCGAACCGCGGGCTGCCGGCGGCCAGGTCGGCGACCAGGCGCCGCAGCGCGCGGTCGGCGGGGTAGCGCGACGCGGTCAGGCGCAGGTCGGCCACGAGCCGGGCTTCGTGTTCGGCTTGCTCCCCCGGGGTGTGCACGACCCTCGACGGCAGCCGGGCGACGTTGCGCCACACGGCGTTGCGTTCCAGCCCGCGCCAGGTGGTCGTGTCGCCCATGAGCGCGTCGTAGGGCGCGTTGGCCAGCACGAGCGTCCAGCTGGCGTCGTAGACGACCACCGGCGTGTGCGACAGCCGGTCGAGCAGCCGCTGCACGCTCGGGGTGACCCGCGACGGCACGACGTCCGGGCCGGGCGCGGCGTGCCCGGCCAGCCGGTAGAGCAGGTCACGGTCGGTGTCGGCCAGGCGCAGCGCGCGGGCCAGCGACTCGACGACCTGCGTCGACGGCGCGGTCGCCCGTCCCTGCTCGAGACGGGTCAGGTAGTCGGCCGAGATGCCGGCGAGCGCGGCCAGTTCTTCGCGGCGCAACCCGCTGGCCCGGCGCCGCCGGCCCGCCGGGACACCGACGGTTTCGGGGGCCACCCGGTCGCGCCAGCGGCGCACCGTCCGGCCGAACTCCCACGCTTCCACGGGGTCCATTCTGGACGAGCCCGCACCGGTTGTCCTGGTCCTGGCAGTCCTACGAAAACCGGACGACTGGCTGCGGTCGCGCCGTTCTCGCAGGCTGGAGCCATGACCGAACCCGGAACCGTCCTCATCACCGGCCCCACGCGCAACCTGGGCCGGCACGCCGTGCTGGCCATGGCCGGCCGCCCGGACGGGCAGCGGCCCGACCTGCTGCTCGTCGGCCGCGCCGGGCGCGACCTGACCGCGGTCGCCGACGAGGCTCGTGCCCTCGGGGCGCGCGTGCACACGATCGGCTGCGACCTGGCGAGCCTGGCCGACGTCCGGGCCGCCGCGGTCACCGCCCGCGGCGTGATCGCCGGCGGCGCGGTCCGTCCGCTGCGCGCGCTGGTCGCCAACGCCGGCACCATGTCGGCCGACACCCGGCGGGCCTCGGCCGACGGCTACGAGCTGACGTTCGCCGTCAACCACCTCGCCCACGCGCAGCTCATCGGCGACCTGCTCGGCTCGTTCACCGCCCCGGCCCGCGTCGTGCTGATCGGCTCGAACACCTACCAAGCCAACTTCTGGCGCAAGCTGCTGCACGTGCCGGAGGCGAAGTGGGCCGACCCCGTCGAGCTCGCCCGCCCGGCCGGTGGCGAGCAGGCCCCGGGCATGGAGGCCTCCGGCGTCGCGTACTCCAACGCCAAGCTCGCGATCCTCTATTACGCCCACGAGCTGCAGCGTCAGGCCGGCGCGGGCATCAACGTGTCGGTGTTCGAGCCGGGCTGGATGCCCGGCACCGCGCTGGGCCGCGGCGCTCCCGCGGCGTTGCAGGCGATGAGCCGCGCCCTGGGCCGGATGCCCGGCGTCTCGACGCCGCGGCGCTCGGGGCCGCTGCTGGCCGCGATGGCCCTCGACGAGCGGTGGGCGAACCTGCGTGACGGCGCGTTCGTGCTGAAGACCAAGCTGACGGAGGTCCAGCCGGTCGCCCACGACCGCAACCGCGAGCGGCGCCTGTGGGAGGCGACCGCCGAGCTGCTGGAACGAGCGGGCGCGTCGCGTACTCCAGGCACAGAGAAATGACGGGACGAGACCGGCCTGCGTAACGCCTTGCTCACCTTGTCGGCCGGGGTCTGCTGGGCCGCCGCTTACTCGTCCCCGCGCGAGTTTTGCATGGAGCGGGTGCTGTCCGCGGAGTTCCGGTCTTCCTGCCGGCGCCGGTTTCGTTCCTGACGTTCCCGCTCCCGCCGGTCGTACGTTGCATTCCGGACGGTCTCTTCATCCTCCAAGCTCGACCCGAGCGCACCGGCGACGATCCCGACGGAACTGCACAGCCACACCAGGTTCGCCGTGACCGAACGCGCCTGTGCCGAAGCGGCGAGCCGGAGCCGGCGGCGAACGCACCGGCGGACCAGTTGCTTGACGACGTCACACTGGCGTTCGCCGTCTGCCAGCCCGAGATCATCATGATGGCCCGCGCCGGTTGTCCCCCTCTTCGCCACGGTGAGGGTCACCCGCCGACCGAGCCGGGGAGCAGCGAGAACACCGACGCCGGACCGGGCTAAGGGGACTCGAACTCCTGACCCTCACTGCCAGTGAGGTGGGCATGGCCTCCTGACCTGCGGTTTTGGTAAACCCGCAGGTCGGCTGGGGCAGTATGGGGCAGTTGGGTGCGCTTCGGCGCCGTTCGCCGCAGTCCTGAGAGCGGGTTTGCCCCAGCTGTGCCCCGGTGAAATCAGTGGGAGAATCGCCGGCCCGTCTCGGATGTCCTGCGCCGGACTCGCCATATTCCAGACGTTTCCCGGCTCGGCGAGACCGAGGACGGCCTGGTGCCCGCCCGGTGCGGCTGAGCACAAGACATGACTCCGGCGATCGTGCTCACGCAGAGCTTCTGCGCGGCAAGCGTGGCCAGGCCGCCGCGCATTGTCTGGTGCGGACGGCATTGTGGAGGGGTAAGGCAGGCTCTGTGCACCCCAGGTCTTCGGTCTCGTCAACCGAAGTCGGCGGTGGTGGGCAAGCCGTGCTGGACTGGGGCTGTGTCCTTGACCGAGCTCGACCGGGTCGGCGCCCGGATCGTTTCCTGTGTCCGCTGCCCTCGCCTGGTGGCCTGGCGAACGGATGTCGCAGCCCAGGCACCCGACCGCTATTCCGGGCAGGCGTACTGGGCCCGGCCCGTCCCGGGTTTCGGGGACCCGGCAGCCAGGATCTTCGTGCTCGGGCTGGCGACGGCCGCGCACGGGGGAAACCGCACCGGACGGGCGTTCACCGGGAACCCCACGGCGAGTCTGCTGGTGCGGGCCCTGCACCGGGCGGGGCTCGCCGACCGGCCGGTGTCCGACCACGCCGGTGATGGGCTGCGGCTGCACCGGACGTGGCTGGCCTCGGCCGTCCGCTGCGCCCCACCGGTCAACCGGCCGACGCCGGCCGAGCGCGACAACTGCCTGCCATACCTCTCGGCCGAAGTGGCTGCCCTCGACGATCTGCGCGTGCTCGTCTGCCTCGGTGGGTTCGCCTGGCGGGCCGCGCTGCACTGGGCGGGGGTTCGGCCGAAGCCGGCGTTCGCCCACGGCGGAGAACACCGGCTGGGCAGTGGGCTGGTGCTGCTGGGCAGCTATCACCCGAGTCCGCGCAATGTGCACACCGGCCTGCTCACCGAGTCGATGCTCGACGAAGTGTTCGCGCAGGCGTGCGAGCTCGCCGGCCTGACATGAGCCCCGGTGCCGGCTTTCGCTCCCGCCTGGCCACGCGATCCTGGGTAGCCCGTCAAAAGGCCTTGCCGAGCGCGTCCGGCCGCGCTGGCCGCGTCCTCATGCCGGGTGGCCCGCGCCGCGGTCGTCGCCCGCGAGGCCGACGACCTGGCAGGCAGGCTGATCGCGACACCGAGCAGACGGTCCGGGTGGTCCTGGCCCGCCGCCGTCCCGGTGACGCCGTTCTCGGGGAGGCGACGGTAACCGCGGGCGCCGCGTGATCGATGCGTCGCCACCGGCGGCCACCGGAAATCTTGGCGGCGGCGTGGACGTCGCCGAATCGGGTACAGGCCACCAGGAAGACCTTGAGGAGGCGGGTATGACCGAAGACCAGCACAGCCGGGAGACCGCGGAGCGGCACCCGAGCCCGGAGGAGCAGCAGGGCCATGAGCAGCCGCACCCCGGCTCGGGCGAGGCCATGGACCCGGCACCGGACCACGGTGAGGAGTCCTATCGCGGCAGCGGCCGGCTGGAGGGTCGCCGGGCGGTGATCACCGGTGGGGACTCCGGGATCGGCCGGGCGGTGGCGATCGCGTTCGCCCGGGAGGGCGCGGATCTGGTGCTGTCCTACCTGGAGGAGGAGCAGGACGACGCCGAGCGCACGGCGGAGCTGGTGCGCGAGGCGGGCCGGCGGGTGGTGCTGGTGCCCGGCGACATTCGCGACGAGCAGCACTGCACGCACGTCATCGACACGGCGGTTGCCGAACTTGGGGGCATCGACCTGCTGGTGAACAACGCCGCTTACCAGATGGCACAGGAAGAAGGCCTGCTCGCGATCTCCACCGAGCAGTTCGACCGGGTGCTGAAGACCAACCTGTATGCGATGTTCTGGTTGTGCAAGGCGGCCGTGCCGCACATGCCCCGGGGGTCGGCGATCATCACCACGTCGTCGATCCAGGCGTCCCAGCCGTCGCCGGAGCTGCTGGACTACGCCACGACCAAGGGGGGAATCGTGACCTTCACCAAGGGGCTGGCCCAGGACCTGGCGGACAAGGGGATCCGGGTGAACTCGGTGGCACCGGGTCCGGTGTGGACGCCGCTGATCCCGGCCACCATGCCGAAGGAGAAGGTGGACTCGTTCGGCGAGCAGACGCCGATGGGCCGGGCCGGGCAACCGGCCGAGCTGGCTCCGGCGTTCGTGTTCTTCGCTTCCCAGGAGTCCAGCTATGTCACCGGCGAGGTCCTCGGTGTCACGGGCGGGCAGCCGCTGACCTGACCGGGTTCCGGCGACGGAGAACCGCTTCCGCTCGGCGAAGGCTGGGGGAGACCTGCGAGCGGAAGCGGTGGCTGAAGGGTCGGTACGGGGGTCGCCTCTCGGCGAGTGGCACGACCCGGCTCCGGGGTGAACCGGTGGTCCGGGAAGGCGGAAGGGGTGAGGCCCGGGGGACTCCGCCGTACCGACACCCTCTACAACGCCCGCCGCGGCACGGTGTTCCCCGCCGACGACGCCGGCGGGCGTGACGTTCGTCGCTCACAGATCCCGGCGGTGTTCGACGAGCCAGGCGGTGACATTGTGCAGTTTCACGTTGCCGTGCTGGGAGGCACCGACGAGGATCCGGAACGGCCGGTTCGAGGCCGCCACGCGCCGCGCCTGGACCGGTGCGCCAGACGGTCCTGCCAACAGGACGTGCGGACCATGACCCGGTCGAGGAGGGTGCCCTCGCCGGAGACCACCCTGGTGACGTAAAGGGTGTCCCGGCCGCATCCCCTCACCCGGAATGGGGCTGGTGTCCGGGCTGACCAACACCCGGTTCGGCATACGACGTCCTTCTGGCGAAGTCGAGTCCGACAGGCGGCGGTGATGATCGCCAGATCGTGCCGCCACGGGATGTGCCGTACGGCCAGGACCGTTTCGGCGTACCGGCGGGAGGATTTCCGCTTCGTCGCGGTCGGTGGGTATACGGAAGTCGAAAGTGGTGAAGGCGTGGCTGGGCGCTCCCGAAATATTCGAGGCGAAGCAGGCAGCGGAGGAAGGATTCGTAACCATGGCTGACAAGGACACCAAAGAAATCAACCCCGACGCGCCGGTGTCGCCCGGCACGGCGCCCGTGCCGCAGCTGGACGTCGACATGGCGCAGTTCATGCGAGAAGACCCGCCGTTGCCACGGCCGGGAGCCGCGCCGGAGCCGCCGGATTGACTGCTCAGCGGGCCGACGTGCGTGGCCGGAAGTTCTTTTCGCTCTCGACTCCGCCGTCGCGGCCGTGGCTGACGCGTCGTTTCTTCGCTGCCTGCCGGCCGGCCGGCACGGCGTCCACCCGGTGCGGCGAGGTGTTGGAGGCGCGGACGCCGCCCTCGACCCCGCTCGATCAGGGCATGGACCGGCCCGAGCACGCTGGGGAGCGGCCACCGCGAAGGTTCGAACAGTTCGCCGGTTCGGAACGACAGGAGCGGCTCGAACTCGACCGGGACATTCCGGCGCGGCCGAGGGGCACGGCCCGCGCCGGAAACGTCGTCACCGCGGGCCGGATCCCTTCCCGGCCTTCGCCCTGTTCGCCGTCCGGCGCACCAGCTTCCGGACGGCCGAGAAGGCCAGACCGCCGGCCAGCACCCACGGGCCCGCCACGATGATCGGGTCGAGCAGCTGGTGCTTGACGTCCGCGCGGTTCTTCCCGAGCCGCGAGGAGATCCCGTGCCGGCGGAACTCGCTCAGCACGCCGGTCTCGGTGATCGGGTTGTCCGGGCGTAGCGTGCCGAACGAGTGCAGGTGGTTTTCCCACGCGTCCACCCGGTCGGCGGCCAGCAGCAGGAGCCAGTGCGCGGCTCGTCCTTCGCTGTACTTCCGGTAGGACAGCTTGCGCAGCGCGCCGGAAATGCCCCTCGGCGGGCACGAGGTCCCGAAGACCGGGGTGAGGAACTTGTGCTCGATCGACCGTCCCGCGGCCACTTCTCCGGCTGCCGTTCGGGGAACTCCCAGTGGGCACCCGAGCGGTCATCCTGCCATTGCAGCTTGGGCACCGACGGCCGGTCCTTCGGGTCCAGGTCGGCGCCCCAGCCGGGGATCCGGGCACGCAGCTCGTCGCTCGACTCGGCGATCGGCGGCCGCTCCGAGGTGTAGGTCATGGTCGTTGCCCTTCTCAGACGACGATGAGCGGCTTGATGCAGCCGTCCAGCTTGGCGGAGAACATGTGGTAGCCCTCGGCGATGTGCTCGAGGGGGATGCGGTGGGTGACGATGTCGCTGGGCTTGAGGTAGCCGTTGCGGATGTGCTCGAACAGCCGTGGCCACTGCCGCTTGACGGGGCACTGGTTCATCCGCAGCGTCAGCCCCTTGTTGAGCGCGTCGCCGAACTTGACGGCGCTGAACATCGGGCCGTAGGCACCCATCACCGAGATGGTGCCGCCCTTGCGGACGCCGTCGATGGCCCAGTTGAGCGCGACCGGCGACCCGCCCTGCAGCTTGAGCTTGGCCGAGGTGACGTGCTGGGTGAAGTTGCCGTCGGCCTCGGCGCCGACCGCGTCGATCGCGACGTCGGCGCCGAGGTGGTCGGTGATCTTCTTCAGGTGCACCACGATGTCGTCGTATTCGGCGAAGTTGTAGGTCTCGGCGTGGGCGAAGGTGCGGGCCTTCTCCAGCCGGTATTCGAGGTGGTCGATGACGATGACCCGGCCCGCGCCCATCAGCCAGGCCGACTTCGCCGCGAAGAGCCCGACCGGGCCGGCGCCGAAGACCACGACGACGTCGCCTTCCACGATGTCGCCGAGCTGTGCGCCGAAGTACCCGGTGGCGAGGGCGTCGGTGAGCAGGACGGCGTCCTCGTCGTCCAGCCAGTCCGGGATCACCGAAGGGCCGACGTCGGCGAACGGGACGCGGACGAACTCCGCCTGGCCTCCGTCGTAGCCGCCGGTGGTGTGGGAGTAGCCGTAGATGCCGCCGACGGCGGTGGCGTTGGGGTTGACGTTGTGGCAGTTCGAAAACAGGCCGCGCGCGCAGAACCAGCACGTCCCGCAGTAGACGTTGAACGGCACCATGACCCGGTCGCCGCGCCGGAGGTTCCGCACGCCGGAGCCCACTTCTTCGACCACGCCGATGAACTCGTGGCCGAAGGTCATGCCGACCCGGGTGTCCGGCATCATCCCGTGGTAGAGGTGCAGGTCGGAGCCGCAGATCGCGGCCGTCGTGACCCGCACGATCGCGTCACCGGGGTGTTCGATCGGCGGAACGTCCTTCTCTTCGACACGGATCTTGTACGGTCCGCGATACACCATGGCACGCACGGCGCCTCCTCCGGCAGATCGGTTCGGCGGGAGCCCGGGACGAGCCGGTCGTCGCGACGGCGGGTCATCCGGGCCGAGCGGGCGGAATACCCCGGTCCTTGTCCGGTAACCGTGCCCTGCCCCGCCCGGGCCCGCGGACTTCGGAGGCACGGCTCGCCGGTGGGCGTTTGTTTCACGGCCGGGGTCGCCGACGCGTCCACAGCCTCCGGTCGTGGCGTTCGCCGGCCGCGGCGGCGCAGCGGTGGCACATGGCCAGTCGTTCGTCAGTGGTGTCGGCGAGCCGGCGTGCGTCCAGCCACTCAGGGCCGCCCGCGCCGCTGGTCGTAGTGCGGCAACGGCAGGTCCGGCACGGCTCTCCTTTCACCGGCCCCGAGGATCTTCGGTCTCGCCTTGGTCGTCGGGTTGGGTGGCGCCCGCGGCGACCTCGAACGGGGATGCGGCGTCCTTCGGGTGCCCCTTCGTGATGTGCGCTTCGGCGCGCATCCGCTCGATCATGTGCGGGTAGTGCAGCTCGAACGCGGGCCGTTCGGAACGGATCCGCGGCAGCTCGAGGAAGTTGTGCCGCGGCGGCGGGCTGGTCGTCGCCCATTCGAGGGAGTTGCCGAAGCCCCACGGGTCGTCGGCGTCGATGGGTTCGCCGTAGCGGTAGGTCTTCACGACGTTCCAGATGAACGGCAGTACCGACAGGCCGAGCAGGAACGCGCCGATCGTGGACACCCCGAGCCGCTTGGCGATACACCCGTTTTCCCGGGTTGTTTCGCGCGCGCCGGGTAGCCGGGTCACGGTCTGATGCCCGGCGGTTGAACGCGGCTCCTGGCCACGCACGCGCGAGGCTTGGTCGTGCTCGAGGTGGTGCCGCGCCGTTCGGCAAACAGCACCCGGGCGGTCCCGAACCGCCGTACCGGAAGGGGAACACGATGGACCCGCGGTTGCGCGCTGACACCGAACGCAAGCTGGACCGCGCGCCCTGGTCAGGTGGGCTGTCCCGAGGCCGGGCGGGTGGTATCGCGGAGCCAGCCGAGGAGCGTTGCGTAGACAGCATCGTCTCGGAGCAGGCCGAAGTGGTTCATCCCGCCGAGCCAGGCGATGTCGGCCTCTTCCGGCAGCTCACCGGCGTTCACCGGCGTCACGAGGAGGTCGCCGAACAGCCGGCCCCATGTGCTTCCCCGCGTGCGCGACAGCGTCGCGGACACGAACAGGCGGCGGACACCCGCCGGAGGGACGGGCTCCGGTGGGCGTTCGGCCCCGGGGTCGCCGGCCCACTGCCGATGGTGCAGGTAGCCGTGCGCGAGGTCTTGGATCCCGTCGCTGCGCAGCGCGAGCAGCCAGGTGAGGGGAGCGGTCACGGGTGATTTGCCGAGCAGGTCCACGAACTGGGCGACGCGTCGTTCGAGGGGCGCGCCGCTGTGCGGCGTGCCGAGGCAGACCAGCCGGGTCACCCGGGAGAGCCAGGGCGAGTTTCGTTCTTGTGCTCGGTACAGCGCGCTTCGAGCGACCAGGCCGCCCATGGAGTGTCCGATGAGGACGACATCGGTGACCGGTACCGGCCACGCCTCGATCAGCCGGGACAGCAGGGCGGCGAGGTCGCGCCCGTTCTCGGAGACGTGGTGGCCGGTGTTGTACCGCACGTGGACCGGAGTGACGCCCAGGTCGTCGGCGAGCCGAGACCCGAAGTCGGCCCCCGGTCCGGAGCCGCGGAACCAGCTGCGTTCGGTTTCGACCAGCCCGTGCACGAAAACGGCCAAGCTGCCGGTCGCTCCGGGGAAGACGGTGGCGAGCGACCGGGAGTCCACGCCGACCGGCTGCCGGTCGGACCGGACGGTCATCTCGTCGCCCGCGCCGTGGCCGGACGCGGGCAGACGGGCTCCGAACAGCCCGTGGGTGATGCCGGTCATCCGGTGGCCGGCGGCGGACTCGACAACCGAACTGGTCCAGTAGTCGCGGGCGAGGAGGGCGGGAAGCCGGGGGATCGCCGCCGCCGCGGCTGCCCATCCGGTCAGCCGGCTCAACGCCCGATCTGGTGTTTTCGGCATCTGCTTCCCTCGTGCGTCGTCGCCGCAGGACCGGCCGACCTCGGGAAGTGGTTACCCTCCGTGCAGCCCGCTACGCGGTGCCGCGGCGGCCGGCGGGGTGATCTGCGGCGCACCCCTCGGGGAGCTCCGGGGAAGCGGCGGCTGCTCAGGGGGTGACGCGGGATGGGCGGGTCCAGCGCGCGAGCAGGACCGTGGCGTCGTCCTGCAGCGTGCCGTTCTGGTGGTGGAGGACGGCTTTGGCGAGCCGGGGGCGGTCTCGGGCGGTGGGTTGCCCGCCGCGGCCTCGCGGCGCAGGAAGTCCAGGAGCCGTGGTTCGCCGAAGAATTCCCCGGTGCTGTCGCGGGCCTCGGTGATGCCGTCGGTGTAGAGGAGCAGCCAGTCCTCCGTTTCCAGGAACTCCTCGCCGACTTCGAGGTCGCCCAAGCCGAGGCCGAGCGGGAGGCAGCGGCCGGCGGCCAAGGGCTTCACGATTTTCCCGCCGTGCATGACGAGGGGATGGGGATGGCCGGCGTTGAGGTAGCGCAACCGTCCCGTGGTGAGGTCGAGTTCGACGAGCACGGCGGTCGCGAACGCGGCGTCGCCGAACTGGCCGCTGATGGTTTCGTCGATCAGCCGGGCTTGCTCGAACAGGCCGTGGCCGGCCCGGCGGGCGCTGCGGTAGGCGGACAACGCGGTGGCCGCGATCAGGCCGCTGCGCAGGTCGTGACCGACCGCGTCCAGCACCAAGAGGCTCGCGGTGGTTTCGGACAGCGCGTAGTCGAAGGCGTCGCCGCTGACTTTTCGTGACCCCATTTCGCCACTGTCGGCGCGGTGCCCCAGTTTTGCCCAGCTACTCGCCGGTAGCTGAACATCTTCTGCGAAACTCAAAGTTCGCCTATATGAAAACCGTCCTACCAGGATCTTCGGATCCGGCGGGCGGTGTTTCGTCACGGTGGAGCTAAGGGGACTCGAACCCCTGACCCCCTCACTGCCAGTGAGGGTCGATCATGGCTCTGACCTGCGGCGATAGAGAATCGCCTAGTAAAAGGATCCGCTTGATCGCCGTTGCTAGCAACTATGTGTTGTTCAGTGCAGTTGTAACAGGGGGTTTGCCCCAGCTGTGCCCCAGTGAAATCAGTGAGAGGACTGCGCCGCAGGCGTGTCGAACATCTGGGGCATTCGGCAAGCGACGTGGGCTTGGAGCCGGTCGATCAGGACCGCCCAGCCGGTGTCGTGCAGCCGGACCAGCGTAACGAGCGACTTTGGCTAGTGAACCCGTCTCGAGCCAAGGTGCCGCTGAGGTTGGCTCGCCAAGACGCACGCTATGCGGCATGTGAGTGCGTTTCATGGCAACGCTCGCCGGTGCTGAGTCCGGACTCGGAAGCGCGTAGCAGCTCCAGGTCAGGGTGACATCCGCGCCGATCAGAGCGCAGCGACGAGGGGTAGTACCCGACCACCCGTACCCGCGACCCGGCGCTGGCTACCGTGTGCTGCGCGGACCCACCCTACTGAGCGAACAGGTCGACCGCCTGCACGACTACGTCCAGCGCAGGCTGGCTGCCAAGGCGGTCGCGCCGGCCTGAATACCCCCGCCGGTCCTAGACGCTTGGGGTCGAGCCCGCGTTGACACCGACATGTTTGTTGCGCGCCGACGCCAGCCGGTGGCGCCGCGCAAAGCCGGGCGCGGGCCCGTCGCGGCGCCGGTCGCGGATCCGCGGATTGTGCTTCAGCCATTCCAAGAACCGGTCGGTGCGCTCACCGCGGCAGCTGCGGAATTCCGAGTATGGGACGGGGGTGATATCGGTGGCGAGGTGGCCGGACTTGCTCAGCACGTGCTGCCATCCGTCGAAGTCCAGCCGCAGGTGGTGCTTCGAGCCGGACTTGTCGCGGCTGGGTGATGATCAGGACGATCTTGAGCACGCGTGCGCAACATCGGCTCGTCCTCCGTCGACTGATGGGGTGGAGGTGGAGTGATGCCGAAGGCTTTGAGCTACGCGGACGCTGTGCAGGTGTTGGATGGCGGAGCATCGAACAAGGTGGTGACCGCGCTTGATCATCTCGCCGGTGGTGCACTGCTCGCGCTGTCCGCCACCGGGTCGGCGCTTGCGCTGAGCCTCTTCGACGCCAAGTCCGAGTTCTTCCGACTGACCAACGAACTGGTGTCCAGGCTCGCTACGCGTCTGCGCGACACTGGTCGGACGGAACGTGGTGAGCAACTGTCCGCCGCGCACAGCGCCATCGTGGTGGCGGCCTTCTTCGACGCCATGGCGACGGTCCGTCTGCCGTTCGCTCTCGCCGATCTTGCGCTCACCCCGTCGGACCGGCTCACGTGGCGCTGTTGCGGACTCCCGCTCCCGTGCTTGCGCCACATCGGCCATATGAGCAGTCGCTCAAAGCCCTTGCAGGTTTCTACGATCACACGGCCCGCGAGGTGCTGGGATTTCTCACCGGGCTGGCGGTGTGGGACCGCTTGGACGACCGCAACCGGCGGGCTGTCGAGGAAGCGATGCTCGGTGAAGTCACTGTCAAGGCGGTCACGAAGTACGAGGACATGTTCCGCCGCCTGGCCACGGATTTTCCCGAGGTAGGCTTTTGGGCCAACCTTGTCGACCACCAGGCGACTAGGTCCGAGATCCGTCGGCTGCGGACCGGGCTGGCGGGTGTCACGGAGCTGCTGGCGGAGAGCGCATCCGGGCGCACTCCCGACGACCGGCGGCGGAAGCTGGCTCGGTTTCATGAGGCCGTGCTGCAACGACCGCTACTGCCAACGACGCCGGATGGCGTCCGGTTGCCCACCGTCGCCGAGGCGTACGTCAACCCCTACTTCCGTGTCGCCGCAGACGTGGCGCACGAGCACATCGCCGACGAGGAGTGGTGGCACCAGCAGCCCGTTCGCACCGACCTGCGGGAGTTCCTCGTCGGGCACCTGACTTCGCCCGCGGCCACCGAGGCGCCGCTGCTGGTGCTCGGCCAGCCCGGGGCGGGCAAGTCGATGCTGACGAAGGTGCTCGCCGCACGTCTCCCAGCCAGTGACTTTGTCGTCGTACAGGTGCCGCTGCGCGAGGTGGCTGCGGACAGCGACGTGCAGACTCAAATCGAACAGGGCCTCCGCATCGCGACCGGGGAGCAGCTGCCCTGGCGTGACTTCGTCGGCTCGGCGGGCGACGCGGTGCCTGTAGTCGTACTCGACGGATTCGACGAACTCCTTCAGGCAACCAACATCAGCCAGTCCGACTATCTCAACCGCATCGCCCGGTTCCAGCAGCGCGAAGCCGATCTTCAGCATCCGGTCGTCGTGGTAGTCACCAGCCGCGTGTCGGTGGCCGACCGCGCCCGACCGGCCGACGGCATGGTCAGCCTGCTGGTCGAACCATTCGACGACATGCAGATTGAGCAGTGGCTGGGCCCATGGCGCCGCCTCAACGACACCGACCTCACCATCGACGTCTTGCGCTCACACGCCGACCTGGCCCGTCAGCCGCTGCTGCTCCTGCTCCTTGCGATCTACGACCGCACGGAGTGTCCGCTCAAGGAGCGTGGGGACACTTTCGGGCAGATCCAGCTCTACGAGGGGCTGCTGGCCGGATTCGCCAGGCGGGAGGTGCTCAAGCAGCACGCCGACGAGTCCGACGACGAGGTGGCGCGACTGGTCGAGCGGGAACTGCTCAGGCTTTCGGTCGCGGCGTTCGCGATGTTCAACCGCGGCCAGCAGTGGGTCACCGCGGACGGACTCGACGCCGATCTCGCCGCGCTACCGGTGGGCGAGGTGAGCGCCAGGGTGGTCATCAGCAGCTTCTACTTCATCCACACCGCTCAGGCGCTCACGGAGGACAACCTCCGGCTGCGGACCTACGAGTTCATGCACCCGACATTCGGCGAGTACCTCATCGCCAGGCTCACCGTGCGGGAGCTGTCGGCTCTCGCCGAAGGGCGCCGCGACAACGACGATTTCCTCCACGCGTTGCTGTCGTTCGCGCCCCTCACGACGCGGAAGACGGTGCTGATCTTCATCGGCAAGATCGTGATGGAACTACCGGCGCGATGCCTGCGACCGATGCACGACACGCTCCTGTCGCTCTTCCACACCGCTCTGCTACCGAGAACCTCATCGCTGCACAACTACCAGCCGGTCGGCGCGACTGTGCCCACGCGGTGTGCCGCATACTCGGTGAATTTGTGCGTGCTGATGGTCACGGGACCGTCCCTCGAGGTAACGACGGATCAGCTTTTCCCTGGCGTCGAGCATCCGGTCGGGGAATGGGCGAGGACCGCGACACTCTGGATCTCCCAACTGGGCACCGAGGGACGGCACGGACTTGTGGAGGCGCTCAAGCTGTCCCGGCTCTGGGAGGACGGCAGGAGAGTTGTGCGGATAACGAATAGGTTCGACGACCTCGGCGTCCGAGGGCAGGAGGTGGACCCCTACTGGTCTTACCGGATTCTTCTTGGCGACCAGTTGCGTGGCGAGGACAGCTACCACGGCTGGATTCGTCTCAGCTACGACACGCTTGCGTCGGAACTCGAGTTCCTGTGCAGTGTTGAGGGCGACACCGCGGCCCACGCGCTGGCACCATTCGCGGACGGCTACGGAACCATGATCACGACGTTCTGGGGCTTCGGCGAAGCGCGTCCCATCTCGGCCGCGCACGCACTGATCACACTTTGGCTCAAAGCCGGGAGCGAAGCCGGCGTCGAAGAGCTGGCAGCCGCTTATCACACCTGTCTGCGCTACGCCGTGCACGGCTTCGCACCCGACGACAGGGACACGCGACGGAGGTTCCGCATCCTCTTCCTGCACCAGCTCCAGACTCTGCGCAGCCGATTGCCACCATCGGCCTTGGATCGCACGGTGCGAGAGATGATGCGCACCGATGGTCCTGAGGCCAAGGAGAAGGAAGATCTGCTGGCTTTGACGAGGAAGATGTGCCCTCATCTGTTGCCCTGACCGAGAGCAGGTGCCCACGCCCCCGACATGGAGTCTCGTCCAGCAGCACCGGTCAGACAAAACCGATCATCCGCAGAAGGGGACGTTTGAGCAATGGTGTGAGTCGGGCAAGCGCTGTAGCGGGAGGCACATCGCGGCCGCTTGTCAGAAACCTGTGACTTGTTCGGATGGCTGGATGGAAGATCACGGGATCTGATTGTCGGCTTCGGGGGCGCGTTGAGGGTGATGCTGGGACGGCCTTATCTGGGATCTGGTGGTGCGGAGGTCGTCATGGCGTGGGTCGAGCAGACGGGTCAGGTTTCGTGGCGGGTCAGGTTCCGCCGTGCGGATCGGACTGTGGGGTCGGTGCCGGGGTTCGGGAGTCGTCGGAGTGCGGAGGCGCATGCCGTTGACGTGGAGTCTGATCAGCGTCGTCGGGTGTGGATTGACCCGGCCTCCGCGTCGGCGGACAGCACCGCCGGCACCCGGCCCGAGGGTGCGAACACGCGCAGCATCTCCGCTTGCCTGGTCAACAGCGCCCGATCCGGACTGAGCTTGAGCACCGCCGGCGTTCCGTCCGGCCATCGACAGCGCAGACGACCGAGGACGCACCACTCTCGAACAGTTCGCCGAGCACGAGGCCCCACCGGGAGGCCGACCGCGCGGCGAGGGCGGGAACCTCGTTGAGCCATCCTTTGGTGTCGGGGCCGAATCGACTCAGCAGCCGTGCGCCGGCTTCTTCGATGTCCACCCCGGCAGTTTCGCACCCGATCCGCCGGTGGCCTGAGCCGTTCCGGATGGGTGTGGGATGGTCGAAGGGTGGCGAGGAGTGCGGGGGAGTTCGACAGCTGGTACGCGGATCGGGTCGAGTCCCCGGTGGCCGACGAGCTGGTGCGGCGGATGCTGGGGCTCCCACCGGCTCTGCAGTCCACCAGCCTGCTGGGCGGAGCCGGGCTCGATGAGGTCGTGGCGGCGCTTGACCTGTGTGCTGATCACGTTCTGGTGGATCTGGCGTGCGGTCGCGGCGGGTACGGGCTGGAGATCGCGCGACGCAGTGGTTGCCGGGTGGTCGGGATCGACTTCTCGGCGGTCGCGATCGAGCAGGCGCGGCGCCGGGCGCGGACGGCTCGAGCTGACTTCCGGGTCGGTGAGCTGACCGCCACGGGGCTGAGCGCAGCGTCCGCCGACGCGGTGCTTGTCGTTGATTCCCTCCAGTTCGCCGAGCCACTGTCGGAAGCATTGGGGGAGTGTCGTCGAGTTCTTGTTCCCGGCGGGCGCGTGGTCGTCACGTGCTGGGAAGCCGTCGACGCGGACGACGAGCGGTTGTCGCCGCTACTGCGGCGGCTGGATCTGGCCCGGCAGTTGCCGCGTGCCGGCTTCGTGGATGTCGAGGTGGTCGACAAACCGGGGTGGCGTCTGGCCGAGCAAGCGCTGTGGGAGGAGGCCTTGACGATCGAGGCCGGCGATGACGCGGCGATGCGGTCGATGCAGGAGGAGGCACAACGAGTGCTGGCGACCTTCGACGGATTACGCCGCGTCCTGGCCACGGCGCGCACCTGAGTCGGCCCAGGCGTCGCTGATGTAGTCAGCTCGTATTGAGAACACCCGCTCAGCGGCATGAGAGTGCATTTGCCGCGGCCCGACCTTCCCGTGTCGGTGTAGCACTCGGTGGCTGATCCACGACTAGTCCGTGCAGGATGGTCGTGTCGTGTGGGGTGGAGGGGGTTGTGTGGCTGGTCGTAGGCGGGGTCGGTGGCTGGCTGCTGCTGGGGGTGCAGCAGCAGGCGGCGTCGCGATGTGGGCGGTGTTGCGATTCGGGTTGCTTGCCTGGCTGAGTGATCGCAACAGCAGTGTTCGGCCGGTGGTGGAGGGGTTGAGCTGGGTCGCGGGTATCGGCGGCCTGTTGGTCGGGGTGGCGGCATTGGTGGTGGCGGTGCGGCAGGGACGCGACACCGCTGCCGTGGCCCCTGCCCTGCCCCTGCCCCTGCCCCTGCGGCGCCTGCAGGGGCGCAGACGGCGGCGAATCAGGGCGTGAACATCGCTGGTGGTGTGTCGGGCGGTCCTGGTTCGGGGCCGACGGTGGGAGTCAACTTCGGGCAGGTGGGTGGTGTACCGCCGGACCCTCCGCCGCCGGCGCGGGGGTAGCCCATCCCGCGCCGGGAACACCGGGGACCGGGCCGGTGTCGGTCGAAGGTGGCGTGCGCAGCGGCAGCGGTCCTGCGGTGGGCGTTGTGTACGGCGACGTGGTGGTCGGCGGTCCGGGTGTTCCAGTGATGGAGTCGCTCCGGCCGGTGCTGGGGGTGGGACGTGTCCCGGCGGAGCCGGGGGTGTTCGTGGGCAGAACCCGGGAGCTGGCGCGGCTGGAATCGGTGGTGGCTGGCTCGGGTGGCCGTGCGGTGGTGGTGGCGGTGCACGGGTTGGGTGGGGTCGGCAAGAGCACCCTGGCCGCCCGGTTCGCCGAGCTGCACACTGACCGGTTCTCCCCGGTGTGGTGGATAACAGCGGATTCACCGACGGCGATCGAGGCGGGAGTGGCGGAGTTGGCCGTCGCGCTGACGGCGGAGGCGGCGGTGTTGCCGCTGGAGCAGCGGGTGGAGCTGGGTGTGCGGTGGCTGGCCACCCACGAGGGCTGGCTGCTGGTGCTGGACAACGTCACCAGCCCCCAGCACGTGGCGGCCTTGCTGAGCCGGGTGCGGACCGGCACGGTGGTGATCACCAGCCGTCAGCGCTCGGGATGGCGGGCCGCGGAAACGGTGCCGCTGGATGTGCTCACCGAGGACGAGGCCGTAGCGTTGCTGGCTGGGATCGTGCGGTCGGAGTGGCCGGAGGCGGACCTGGCCGGCGCGGACCGGCTGTGCGGCGAGCTGGGATGGCTGCCGCTGGCGGTCGAGCAGGCGGCCGCGTACCTGGCCCAAACCCGTACCAGCCCGGCCGCTTACCTCGAGATGCTGGCCCGGTTCCCGGCCAGGACGTTCACCGCGACGGCGGAGGGTGGGAATGGCATTATTTTCCGGATTCAACATTTCCAGGCACTATATTAAGGCGAATGATGATGTTGTGAAATTGTGGTCTTCTGTGCGTCAAGAGTTGTTCGATGCGTGCCCCGACGCCTTTTATTCTTGGCGAGATCGGTATGGGTGGTATGCGGACGGTAGTGTCTCTGCCATTCTGGCGGGAATTAGCGCATATGGTGCACGGGTTCTCTATCTTTGTGACTACTTTCTGACTGGATCCAGGTATAGTTTTATGCAGTCTCGCATCTTCGATATCGACGATGTTGACATCGGTGACGAAGACAATGAATTGCTTTGCTTGAAAATCGTTCAAGCCCCACTGCCTTGGTTTCCCGCTGGTCCCTGGTGGAAGGTTCATGTTAGCGGGGAGGAAGATTCATGGTTGATTCGCGAAGTGGGGTTGCGAGCGAAGGCTGCCGAGTCGACGTTGCGCTGGCTGCTCATGTTGCCGTATCTGGAAATGGAGGCCGATCACAATCTATCGGAATTTATTCCCGCTCCGGATGCGATGTGCTTGTCGCTGATCGAAGGTCGACGTGAGAAAACGGGTCGCGCGGAAGCCATGCTGAGATTGCGCCGCGCCAAAATGCCGACCCTGGTCCGTCTTTTCCTTCGTCGTTGGGTGCTCCGTGAAATCAGCGTTTTACCCGCTTCGACATGAATGCTAGTGTCAACTTGCTGGAATCCAGTTAGCCTATTTCGTGGCGAAATCATTCCCCGTCTAATGCTGTATGGTTTCAAGTCTCGCAACGGGACGACGGAGAACAAGAAGTTATCTCGTATCAACGGTCGTCTGCGTCCGCTCATCGGCCTGAAAGTGCGTACCGGGACCGGTCGTCCCGGTCTGTGCATCTGGAGCCCGCCGGCGCCTGCACCGTCGTTGGGGGTAGACCCTGGAGATGTCTGTGCCGGGGAACTCCACTGTTGGGGCCAACGCCTCGTTGGTCCATCCAGGTGTGGAGGTCGTTGTGGCGTGGGTGGAGCAGTGCGGAAACAGGTCGTGGCGCGTGAGATATCGGCGGCAAGGTTTCGGTGTTCGTTCGGTGTCCGGATTTGGCTCGCGGCGTGATGCTGAGGTCTACGCCGCGGGACTGGAGGTGGATCGGCGTCGGCGGGTGTGGATCGATCCGGCCGACAGCGCAGTCACGGTGGCCGAGTGGACAGGGCGGTGGTTCCGGTCGCTGGATCTGGATCCGCGGACGATCGAGAGCTATCGGAGTCGGTTGCGGTGTCACATCCTGCCGAAGTTCGGGACATGCCGTTGGGTGCGATTACGGCGCTGGGTGTGACCGAGTCGGTTCGGGAGCTGGAGCGAGCCGGATTCGCCCCGTCGACGGTGAGCTCGCAGCTGAACCTGTTGTCGATGCTGCTGACCGATGCGGCCGACGAGCGGCTGATCCCGTTCAATCCAGTGCGTCGGCGGAGGCGTCGTGGCCGGCGGTCGCGGCGGACGGTGGGGGAGCGGGTCTGGGCGACGCCGGAGCAGGTGGTGCGGATCGCTGCGCAGGCCGGTGTTCTCGGTGGCCCGATCGCGCGGCTGCTGGTGATCACCGCGGCGTGGACCGGCTGCCGATGGGGTGAGCTGGCCGGTCTACATCGGGACAATGTCGATCTGAGGCGCGGCTTGCTGGTGATTGATCCGCTGGTGGGTGCGCTGCACGAGTCGGGGTCGATGCGGTGGCTGGGTCCGCCGAAGACCCGGGCCTCGGCCCGGACGATCGCGCTGCCGCCGTTCCTGGTCGCGTTGCTGCGCGAGCATCTCGCTCGGCACCGGTATGAGTTCGTGTTCACGACGCCGAGCGGGACGTGGTTGTGGCGTTCGACGTTCCTGCGGCGGGTGTTCCGTCCCGCGGTCGACGGCAGCGACGCGTCCGGGACGAAGGCGGGCTGCGCGGCGGTGCGGCCGGGGTTGACTTTCCATGGGTTGCGGCACAGTCACAAGACCTGGCTGATCGCCGGCGGCGCACCGGAGATCGCGCAGGCCCGCCGGCTCGGTCACCACCTGGACAATCGGGTCATCGAGACCTACTCCCACGTCGCGCCGGAGGTTGATCAGCGGCTGCTCGACGATCTCGAGCGCCGCTGGCACACGGCGACACCACTACCGCCGACACCGTCACCGAGTGTGGTCGACAGTGGGCGGGTGGCGCCGGTGGTCCCCCTCTTCGCCACGGTGGGGGTCACCCGCCAGGCGAGCGGGGGAGCAGCAGGAACACCGCACCGACGTCGGATCAGCGGTGGGGTGGTGCTCCAGTTCTGCCCCACCAGGAGCACAAGATCTCGCGGAACAACGATCACTGAAGATCGAACTCGGAATGCAGAAAACCCCTCCGACCAGCCCGGAAGGCTGAAACGAAGGGGTTCGTTGCGATGTGGAGCTAAGGGGACTCGAACCCCTGACCCCCTCACTGCCAGTGAGGTGCGCTACCAGCTGCGCCATAGCCCCGAAGCGAAGGTGTACTCCGCATCTCGTGTGTCCATACGTTACACGACCCTCGGACGGCCTTCGCAGAGGGGTCGCTCTTCGGAGCCGTCCCGCTCATCGGAGCGTTGACCAGCAGTTTTACACCTTATTTTTAGTCGTGTATTGACTCTCGGCTGTGGCCGCCGTTACATTTTCGGCGGTTGTGACGCCGAGGTCCCCGCCCGTTACGCCGCGTCTACCCCCAGACCGGGCATGCCTCTGCCGTTTCCTGCTCTACGGACGCCGCGAACCGCGGCAGAGGAGGTTTCGATGAAGACGAGACGGCGGGTGATGGTGCTGCTCTCCGCGGCATCCGCCCTGGTCGCGGGCATGGTGACCACGAGCCAGGCGCAAGCCGCGGTCACTCCGGACGGCTGGTACACCGTCGCCGCCGTCAACAGTGGCAAGTGCGTCGATGCCCGGGCCGCCGGGACCGCCGATGGCACCGTCGTGCAGCAGTACTCCTGCAACCAGACCGCTTCGCAGCAGTGGCAGTTCCAGCCCACCAGCGACGGCTACTTCCGGGTGAACGCCCGCGGCAACCCCGCCGCGGCCTGGGACGTCACCGGCGTCTCCACCGCCGATGGTGGCCTCGTGCAGCTCTGGTCCTACTCGAACGGCGCCAACCAGCAGTGGCAGGCCGTCGACGAGGGCAACGGCCGCTACCACTTCGTCAGCCGCAACAGCGGGAAGTGCCTCGACGTTCCGGGAGCCTCCGTCGCCGACTCCGTGCAGCTTCAGCAGTACGCCTGCAACGGCACCACGGCCCAGTCCTTCATCCTGAACCCCGTGAACACGACGCAGCCCGGTCAGCCGGACTTCGGCCCGAACGTGGTGATCTTCGACCCGTCGATGTCGAGCTCCAGCATCCAGAGCCGGCTCAACAGCATCTTCGGCCAGCAGGAACGCAACCAGTTCGGCAGCCAGCGCTACGCCGTGATGTTCAAGCCCGGCACGTACTCCAACGACGTCAACGTCGGCTTCTACACGCAGGTGCTGGGCCTCGGCCTGAGCCCCGACGCCGTGACGATCAACGGCGCCGTGCACGTCGAGGCCGACTGGTTCCCGCCGCAGAACGCGACGCAGAACTTCTGGCGCGGCGCCGAGAACCTGTCCGTGAACCCGAACGGGGGCACCGACCGCTGGGCCGTGAGCCAGGCCGCGCCGTACCGCCGCATGCACGTCCGCGGCAACCTGCAGCTCGACGACGGCGGCTGGGCCAGCGGCGGCTGGATCTCCGACACGAAGGTCGACGGCCAGGTCCGCTCCGGCTCGCAGCAGCAGTGGATCTCTCGCAACTCACAGTTCGGCAGCTGGTCCGGCTCGAACTGGAACATGGTCTTCGCGGGCGTCCAGGGCGCCCCGGCGAACACCTTCCCGTCGCCGCCCTACACCACGGTCGGCCAGACGCCGGTCGTGCGCGAGAAGCCGTTCCTCTACATCGACAACGCCGGCAACTACCAGGTCTTCGTCCCCGGCGTGAAGACCAACGCGTCCGGCACGAGCTGGGCGAACGGCACCGCGCCGGGCAGCTCGCTCCCGATCGACCAGTTCTACATCGCCAAGCCCGGCGCCACCGCCGCGGACATGAACGCCGCGCTCGCCGCGGGCAAGAACCTGCTGGTCACGCCGGGTGTCTACCACCTCAGCCAGCCGCTGCACGTCACCCGGCCGGACACCGTCGTGCTCGGGCTCGGCATCGCCACGCTGGTGCCGGACAACGGCGTCACCGCGATGAACGTCGACGACGTCGACGGCGTCAAGGTCGCCGGCCTGCTGATCGACGCCGGCACGACCAACTCGAACACCCTCATGCAGGTCGGCCCGGCCGGCTCGGCCGCCGACCACACGGCGAACCCGACGTCGCTGCACGACGTGTTCTTCCGGATCGGCGGCCCGGCCGTCGGCAAGGCGACGAACAGCCTGGTGGTCAACAGCAACAACGTCATCGGCGACCACATGTGGATCTGGCGCGCCGACCACGCCGACAACGGCAACAATGTCGGCTGGGGCACGAACACCGCCGACACCGGGCTCACGGTCAACGGCAACAACGTGACGATGTACGGCCTGTTCGTCGAGCACTACCAGAAGACCCAGGTCGTCTGGAACGGCAACGGCGGCCGGACGTACTTCTTCCAAAACGAAATGCCCTACGACGTCCCGAACCAGGCCGGCTGGATGAACGGGTCGACCAAGGGCTACTCCGCCTACAAGGTGGGCCCGAGCGTCACCAGCCACGAGGCGTGGGGGCTGGGCAGCTACTGCTTCTTCAGCACCAACCCCTCGGTCGCCAGCGCCCACGCCTTCGAGGCGCCGAACACCCCGGGCGTGCGGTTCCACGACATGGTGACCGTGTCGCTCAACTACCAGGGCACGATCACGCACGTCATCAACACCACGGGTGACACGACCCCGACCGGCACCAAGCCGGTCAACCTGGTCAGCTACCCCTGAGCAACCGGCGTGCGCCGTGGTGGCGGCCGCGGCGCACGCCGGTCCTTCAAGTCCACAATGGCCGGTGCATGCCCCGAACGGGTGTTCGGAGGCGCGAACAGCGGGTAACCGTCGCGATACTGAGGTCCCCAACGATCCCGGGAGCGGCAGATGACCTCCTTCGCAGCGTTCTCCGTCGTCGAACCCCGCCGGGCATGGTCGATCGCCGCCGTCCGCGGCGTCTTCGCCGTGCTGTTCGGGCTCTTCGCGCTGATCTGGCCGGGCGCCACCGTGCTCGTGCTGGCGATCCTCTACGGCGTGTACGCGATCGTCGACGGCATCGGCGGCCTGATGCAGGCCTTCCGCCCGGGCGACGCCGGCCACCGCGCCGCCTACGGAATCCTCGGCGCGCTCGGCATCATCGCCGGGGTCCTCGTCCTGGTCTGGCCCGGCATCACGGTTCTGCTCCTGGCCCTGCTGGTCGGCCTGTGGGCGATCGTCACCGGCATCGCGGAGATCGCCGCCGCGATCCGGCTGCGCAAGCAGATCCGGGGTGAAGCCTTCCTCATCGCGGCGGGGGCGCTCTCGGTGATCGCGGGCGTCCTCATCGTGATCAACCCGATCGCCGGCGCGTTCGGCATCGCGCTGCTCGTCGGCATCTACGCGCTGCTCTACGGGATCATGCTGCTGGTGCTGGCCTTCCGGCTGCGCAAACTGGGGGACACCACCCCCGCGGCTTGAGTAGCGTGCGGGAGTGTCGACCCGCGAACTGGTGGTGCTGGGCACCGCGAGCCAGGTGCCCACGCGCCACCGCAACCAGAACGGCTACCTCCTGCGCTGGGACGGCGAGGGCATCCTCTTCGACCCCGGCGAAGGCACCCAGCGCCAGATGCTGCGGGCCGGCGTCGCCGCCACGGACATCACGCGCCTCTGCGTCACGCACTTCCACGGCGACCACAGCCTGGGGCTGTCCGGGGTGATCCAGCGGCTCTCGCTGGACAAGGTGCCGCACCCGGTCCACGCCCACTTCCCGGCGTCCGGTGCGCACTACTTCGAGCGGCTGCGGCACGCGACGGCGTTCTACGAGACGGCCGACCTGCGCGAACACCCGATCGCCGAAGACGGCCCGATCGCCACCGGGGAGGTGACCATCGAGGCCCGGCGGCTGAGCCACCCCGTCGAGGCGTTCGGCTACCGGCTGGTCGAGCCGGACGGCCGCACCATGCTGCCCGAGCGGCTGCGCGAGCACGGCATCGAAGGCCCGGACGTCGGCAAGCTCCAGCGGGCAGGCCGACTCGGGAACACCCGCCTTGAAGACGTCAGCACCCCCAGGCCCGGCCAGCGGTTCGCGTTCGTCATGGACACCCGCCTGTGCGACGGCGTGTACGCGCTGGCCGAGGGCGCCGACATGCTCGTGATCGAGTCGACGTTCCTCGCCGAGGACACCCGCCTCGCCCGTGACTTCGGGCACCTGACCGCCCAGCAGGCGGCCCGCGTCGCGGCCGAGTCCGGTGTCCGGCAGCTCGTGCTGACCCACTTCTCCCAGCGCTACCCCGATCCCGCGCGCTTCCTGGACGAAGCGAAAGCCGAGTTCGACGGCGAGATCGTGGTGGCCGAGGACCTGGAGCGGGTCCAGGTCCCGAAACGGCGGTCCTCCCCAGCCGGCCATCCGGCGCCGTAGGCTGCATCTCGTGAGCCAGCCGATCCTGATGACCGTCGACGACGATCCCGCCGTGTCCCGCTCGGTCGCCCGTGACCTGCGGCGCCGCTACGGGAAGGACTACCGCGTCATCCGCGCCGACTCCGGCGCGGACGCCCTCGACGCACTGCGTGAGATCAAGCTGCGCGGCGACGCCGTCGCGGCGATCCTCGCCGACTACCGGATGCCGCAGATGGACGGGATCGCCTTCCTCGAGAAGGCGATGGACCTGTTCCCGCACGCCCGCCGCGCCCTGCTGACCGCCTACGCCGACACCGACGCCGCGATCCAGGCGATCAACGTCGTCGACGTCGACCACTACCTGCTCAAGCCGTGGGACCCGCCGGAGGAGAAGCTCTACCCGGTGATCGACGCGCTGGTCGAGACCTGGAAGGCGGTCGGCGACAAGCCCGTCGAAGAGGTCAAGCTCATCGGCCACCGGTACAACTCGCCGTCGTTCCACCTCCGGGACTTCCTCGCGCGCAACGCCGTCCCGTACCGCTGGTACTCGGTCGAGGACGACGAAGGACGGCGGATCCTGCAGGCCGCGGACGCCGCCGAGGCCGACATCCCGGTGATCGTCACCCCCGACGGCACCGTGCTCAAGCAGCCCACCGGCGGGGAGATCGCGGACGCGGTCGGTTTGTCGACCCGGCCGGCGCAGGAGTTCTACGACCTCGTCGTGATCGGCGGCGGTCCCGCCGGGCTCGGCGCGGCGGTCTACGGCGCGTCCGAGGGCCTGCGCACGGTCCTCGTCGAGAAGAAGGCCACCGGCGGCCAGGCCGGCACCAGCTCGCGCATCGAGAACTACCTCGGCTTCCCCGACGGCGTCTCCGGCGCGCAGCTGACCGACCGGGCGCGGCGCCAGGCGCAGAAGTTCGGCGCCGAGGTGCTGACCGCGCGCGACGTCGTCGGCCTCGAAGCCCGCGGCTCGTCGCGGGTCGTCACCTTCGGCGACGGCAGCGAGATCGCCGCGCACTCGGTGATCCTCGCCAGCGGCGTCACCTACCGGGCCCTGCAGGCCGAGGGCATCGAGGAGCTGACCGGCCGCGGCGTCTACTACGGCTCGGCCGCGACCGAGGCGCCCGAGTGCAAGGGCGAGCACGTCTACATCGTCGGCGGCGCGAACTCCGCCGGGCAGGCCGCGGTGTTCTTCTCCCGGCACGCCAGCGACGTCACGATCCTGGTGCGCGGCGCGTCGCTGGAGGCGTCGATGTCGCACTACCTGATCGAGCAGATCGCCGGCATCGAGAACATCCACGTCCGGACGCACACGACGGTCAAGCAGGCCCACGGCGACGAGCACCTCGAGCGGCTGACGCTGTGCGAGAACGGCGTCACCGAAACGGTCGAGAGCGGCCACCTGTTCATCTTCATCGGCGCGGCCCCGCGCACCGACTGGCTCGGCGAGGACATCCAGCGCGACGACCACGGCTTCGTCTGCACCGGCCCGGACCTGCTGGCGGCGGGCCAGCGCCCGAGGGGCTGGACGCTCGACCGTGATCCGCACTACCTCGAGTCGTCGATCCCCGGCGTGTTCGTGGCCGGTGACGTGCGGTCCCAGTCGGTCAAGCGGGTGGCGTCCGCGGTCGGCGAGGGCGCGATGGCCGTGACGCTGGTACACCGGTACCTGGAGGAACAATGAGCGCACTGCCGCGGGAAGAGCTTCGCGGGCTCTTCCTTTTCGAACACCTTTCCGAAGACCAGCTCGACTGGATCACCGACAACGCCGTGCTCGAGGAGTACGAAGGCGACTCGACCGTCATCAGCGAGGGCGACGAGGCGACCTGCTTCTACGTCCTGCTCAGCGGTGCGATCCGGATGACGCGGCTGGTCAGCGGCACCGAGGTGGAGACCAACCGGTCCGACCAGCGCGGCGCCTACTTCGGCGCGACGCAGTTCTTCGTGCACCAGGAGAGCGAGCACACTTACAACGCCACGGTGCGCGCGCTGTCCGACGTCACGTTCCTGACGCTGCCGTCGAAGGAGTTCTCCTTCGAGTTCCGCCGGTGGTTCCCGATGGCGACGCACCTGCTGGAGGGCATGTACCTCGGCTGGCGCAACAGCGACACCGTGATCGGCTCGCGCCGCCGGCTCCTCGCCCTGGGTGAGCTGTCGGCCGGCCTGACGCACGAGCTGAACAACCCGGCCGCGGCCGCCGTCCGGGCGACGTCCGCCCTGCGCGAACGCGTCGCCGGGATGCGGCACAAGCTCGCCTTCCTCGCCAAGAAGGACATCGAGCCGGAGCTGCTCTACCAGCTCATCGACGTCCAGGAACGCCTGGTCAAGCAGGTCGCGCAGGCCGAGAAGCTGTCCGCGATGCAGCAGGCCGACCGCGAAGACGAGATCACCGGCTGGTTCGAGGACCGCGGCATCGACCAGGGCTGGGACCTCGCCGACATCTACGTCCGCGCCGGCCTGACCACGGCCGACCTCGACAACGTCCTCGAGCAGGTCGGCGACACCTTCATCGACGGCGCCGTCCGCTGGCTCGCCTACGCGCTCGAGACCGAGATGCTGATGGGCGAGATCGAGGACTCCACCACGCGCATCTCCGCGCTGGTCGGCAAGGCCAAGCAGTACTCCCAGATGGACCGGGCGCCGCACCAGTGGGTCGACGTCCACGACGGTATCGACTCGACGCTCGTCATGCTCGCGGGCAAGATCGGCGACGGCGTCCGCGTGGTCAAGGAGTACGACCGCAGCCTGCCGAAGATCCCGGCGTACCCGGCCGAGCTGAACCAGGTCTGGACGAACGTCATCGACAACGCCCTCGGCGCGATGCAGGGCGAAGGCACGCTGACGCTGCGCACCTGGGGCCAGAACGACCAGGTCCGCGTCGAGGTCGGCGACACCGGCCCGGGCATCCCGGCGGACATCAAGCAGCGGATCTTCGAGCCGTTCTTCACCACGAAGCCGGTCGGCGAGGGCACCGGGCTGGGCCTGGACATCTCGTGGAAGATCGTCGTCGAACGCCACCAGGGTGACCTGCGCGTCGAGTCCGAGCCGGGGAACACCCGGTTCGAGATCTGCCTGCCGACGGTCGAGCAGGCCTCGCTCTGATGGCTGCCGTCCCGACGGTCACGACCGAGCTCGGGGCGCTGGTGGGGCTGGCGGGCGACGGCGTCCGCCGGTGGCGGGGGATCCCGTACGCCCGCCCGCCGGTCGGCGAGCTGCGGTGGAAGGCGCCCCAGCCGCCCTCGCTCTCGGGCGGTGTCCACGTGGCGGCGGAGTACGGGCCGCACGCGATGCAGGCGCCCGACCCGATGAACCCGTCCGCCGCGTGCGACGAGGACTGCCTGTACCTCAACGTCTGCACGCCGGAAGGGCCGGCTCCCGACGGCGGCTGGCCGGTGTTGTTCTGGCTGCACGGCGGCGGGTACCGCGTCGGCCACGGCGAGCAGCTCGGGGACGGCGACGAGTTCGCGCGCGCCGGGATCGTCGTCGTCACGATCAACTACCGTCTCGGTTCGCTCGGTTTCCTGCACCTCGCCGGGATCTTCGGGGAGGCCGAAGCGGACGCCGGGGTGTGCGGCCTGCTCGACCAGATCGAGGCCCTGAAGTGGGTGCGCCGCAACATCTCCGCGTTCGGTGGTGACCCGGCGCGCATCACCGTCTACGGCGTCTCCGCGGGCGCGAAGAGCGTCGGCAACCTGATGGGCAGCCCGCTGGGCACGGGCCTGTTCGCGCAGGCGATCAGCAGCAGCGGCGGCGCGGACCACGTCGCGACGCCGGAGGCCGGCACCGCGCTGGCCCGGCGGCTGCTCGACGAGGTCGGCTGCCACGACGTCGAGGCGCTGCGCGCGGTGCCGGCCAAGGAGTTCGTCGAAGCGCAGGAACGGATCCTGAGCGGGCTCCAGGCGTTGTGGCTCTGGCGCCCGACCCTGCACCCCCGTGTGCTGCCGGAGGTCCCGATCGGGCCGATCCGCCGGGGGAGCGCGGCCGGGATCCCGCTCCTGGTCGGCTGCAACAGCAACGAAGGCAGCACGTACGCGCTGATGCTCGGCGACGACATCGCGACCGCTCCCGCGAGCGAAGTCCTTTCGGGAATCCTCGGCGACGAAGGCGCTTCGCGCCTCCTCGATACGTACCTTCGCCGCGTCCCCGACCTCAAGTCCGCGAAGATCGCCGCGATGGGCGACGAACGCTACGGCATCCCGACGCAGCGCCTCGCCGACGCGCAGTCCGCGCACGCGCCGGTCTACCGCTACCGCATCGACATCGCCGCACCCGGCGTGCCCGAGCAGCTCGACGGCGGCCACGGCACCGAGACGACGATGGCGTGGAAGACCCCGCTGCCGCTGTTCGCCGAGGCGACCGACGTGAACCCGGCCCGCGAGCGCGCGGCGTTGCTGATCCACCGCTGCTGGGTGCGGTTCGTGCACGACGGCGTCGCGGACGCGGACGGCCCGGAATGGCCGCCGTACGGCCCCGAACTGCGCCCGGTGCTGGTTTTCCGGGAAGACACCGATCTGGTGCTCGACCCACGGCCGGACGAGCGAAAGGCCTGGGGCGACACGGAATGGGCGTCCGGGACCTGGTTCCCGGTGACCTGAGACCGTTCCTTCATCCGCCGTTCACTTCGAACCGGCTCCCTCCCGCGTCCAATGGGCGAAGGCGGCTGAGGGGAGTGGCTCGTGAAACGCCGGGTGTCGATCGGACTGGCCGTGGTGCTGCTGCTCGCGGTCGTGGGGGTGATCGTCTGGGACCGCGACTCCGGGCCGGGTCTTACGACCGTCCGCGGCGTGATCGGCTCCGAGAAGCAGGCGTTCTTCACCGACCAGCGCGTCGTCGGCGCCTTCGCGCGGCACGGCCTGAAGGTGGAGGTCGACACGGCCGGCTCGCGGCAGATCGCGACCACCGTCGACCTCGGGAAGTACGCGTTCGCGTTCCCGTCTTCCTCGCCCGCGGCGCAGAAGATCCAGCGCGACCGCAAGGTGACGACGGTGTACACGCCGTTCCAGTCGCCGATGGCGATCGCGTCCTTCGAGCCGGTCATCGCGCTGCTGAAGGCGAACGGCGTGGTGCGCAAGGGCGCCGGCGACTACGACGTCCTCGACATCGCGAAGTACCTCGATCTGGCGAAGGCCGGCACGCGGTGGGACCAGCTGCCCGGCAACACCGCCTACCCGGCGCGCAAGAACGTCCTGGTCACCACGACCGACCCGCGCGAGTCGAACTCCGCGGCGATGTACCTGTCGATCGTCTCCTTCGTGGCCAACGGGAACACCGTCGTCAGCACACCGGATCAAGAGGCGAAGGTGCTGCCGTCGGTGGCGAAGCTGTTCCTCGACCAGGGGTACACGCAGAACAGCACCGAGGGGCCGTTCGAGGACTACCTGTCGGCAGGCATGGGGAAGACGCCGCTGTCCCTGATCTACGAGTCGCAGTTCGTCGACCGGGTGGTGCGCGGCGACGGCTCGATCCGGCCGGACATGCGCCTGGTCTACACCGCGCCGACGGTGTATTCGAAGCACACGCTCGTCCCGCTGTCGGGTGACGGCGACCAGGTGGGGCAGCTCCTCGCGACCGATCCCGAGCTGGGCAAGCTCGCCGCGACCTTCGGGTTCCGCACCACCGACCCGCGGCTGTTCGCCGACGTCGCCGCGCCGGCCCACGTGCCGGCCGACCTCGTGGACGCCGTCGAGCCGCCGTCGTTCGAAACCCTCGAACGGCTGCTCGACGCCGTCGGCAAGCAGTACTGACATGGCCGGATTCACGCCTGTGACGGCGATTTCCCCCGAGCGCGCCGCCGGGCTCATCACCCTCGGGGACGACACGCGCGCGGAAATCACCGCTCGTGCCGACGGATTCGCCACGCGACTGGAAGCACTCGACGTCCGTTCGCCCGAGTTCACCGATCTCCTCGACGAGCTCTTGGCGGTCGGTGAAGCCGACATGCGCGCTGCGGCCGGCGTCGCCGGGGCGATGCTGGACCGCTCCCTGCGCGGCATGGCTTCTCCTCAGGACGGCGTCACGACGAGCCTCGCCGGGCTGCGCCGGACCGTCGCGGAGCTGGACCCGGCCAAGCTGCCGCTGACCGGGCGGAAGCTGCTCGGGATGTTCCCGGTGGCGGGCGCCGCGAAGCGGGCTCTCGACCGGTACCACGCCGCGAACGAGCCGGTGAACGCCCTGGTCGTCGACCTGCGCACGCGCCAGGACCGGTTGCGACGGGACAACTCCGCGATCAAGGGCGAGCGAGAGCGGCTGTGGAGGGTGTTGGGGAAGCTCGCCGAAGCGGCGGCGTTCGCCGAAGCCGTCGACGGTGCCATCGAGCGGCAGGCTTCCGTCTTCGACCTGACCGACCCGCTGCGGGCGCGGGCATTGCGCGGCGACGTCCTGTACCCGATCCGGCAGCGGCACCAGGACCTGCTCACCCAGCTCGCGGTGAGCGCGCAGGGGTACCTCGCGCTGGACCTGGTGCGCCGCACCAACGACGAGCTCATCCGCGGTGTCGAGCGGGCGGTGTCGACGACGGTGTCCGCACTGCGCGTCGCCCTGCTCGTGTCGGCTGCTCTCGCGGGTCAGCGGGACGTCCTGGACGAGGTGGCGGCACTGCGGTCGACGACCGACGGGCTGATCCGCGCCAACTCCGAGCTGCTGGAAACGCAGTCCGCGGAGATCCGCCGGGCGAGCGCCGACCCGGCCGTCGCGACCGAGACCATCCGCGCGTCGTTCGACCGGATCTACGCCTCGATCGACGCGATCGACGGCTTCCGCGCGGACGCCGTCCGCACCATGGCGACCACCGTCGAGTCGCTGTCCGGGGAGATCCGCCGCGCCGAAGGCCACCTGCGGCGTTCGCACGAGGGGGAGTCATGAGGAAGAGGCTGGGAGCGCTCGCTCTCTGTGCTTTGGTGCTGGCCGGGTGTTCCGAGCCGTCGTCCGCGCCGCTGGGCGAGCCGGAGCCGGGAACTTTGCGGATCCTCGCCGGCAGTGAGCTGGCGGACCTGCAGCCGGTGCTCGACGAAGCCGCCGAGGCGACGGGTGTCCGGGTCAAGTTCACCTTCACCGGGACCCTCGAAGGTGCCGAAGCGCTGGCGAACGGCAGTGTCGACGGGAAGTACGACGCCGTGTGGTTCTCCTCGAACCGTTATCCCGCCGGCATTCCCGAAGCGGCGAAGCGGCTCGGGAACCAGGTCAAGATCATGCGCTCGCCGGTGGTGCTGGGGCTGGCGTCTTCCGTCGTGCAGCGGCTCGGCTGGGCGGGGAAGCCGGTCAGCTGGGGCGAGATCGCGGCGCAGGCCGGGAAGAAGGCGTTCAGCTATGGGATGACCGACCCATCGGCGTCGAACTCCGGGTTCTCGGCGCTGGTCGGGGTGGCTTCGGCCTTGGCCGGTGCGGGTAATGCGATCGACGCCCGGCAGATCGCTTCGGTGACGCCGCAGCTGACGCAGTTCTTCAGCGCTCAGGCGCTTTCGGCCGGTTCGTCGGGCTGGTTGTCGGACGCGTACACGCGGCGCGCGACCGGCCAGGACCCGGGGCGGAAGGTCGACGGGCTGATCAACTACGAGTCCGTGCTGCTGTCGGCGAACGCGTCCGGGAAGCTGCCCGAGCCGCTGACGCTCGTCTACCCGAGCGACGGCGTCGTCACGGCCGACTACCCGCTCACGCTGCTGACGGATGCCGGAGCCGACGCGCGTTCGGCGCACCAGCGGCTGTCGGACCACCTGCGGACTCCCGGCGTCCAGACGCGGATCATGGACACGACGCAGCGGCGGCCGGTGGTCCCGGGTGTCGGGCTGGGGCCGCAGTTCGCGGCGCACGACCTCGTCGAGCTGCCGTTCCCGGCGACGCAGCAGGCGGTGGACGCGCTGCTCCAGGCCTACTTCGACAAGATCCGGCGGCCGTCGCGGACGCTGTACGTGCTCGACACGTCGGGTTCGATGAAGGGCGACCGCATCGACTCGCTGCGGACCGCGCTGGTCGGGCTGACGGGTGCCGACACGTCGCTGGCCGGCCGGTTCCGGCGGTTCCGGAGCCGGGAAGAGGTCACGATGCTGCCGTTCAACACGAGTCCTTCGCGGGCTTCGACGTTCACGGTGCCGGAACAGGACCCGTCCGCTGAACTGGCGCGCATCAAGGCGTTCGCCGAGGGTCTCTCGGCCGGGGGCGGGACGGCGATCTACGACAGCCTCTCGGAGGCCTATCGGGTGCTGGAGCCCCTGGCGGGACGCGATCCCGACCGGTTCACGTCGATCGTCCTGATGACCGACGGCGAGAACGCGAACGGGTCGTCGCTGCCGGACTTCCGGGCCTCCTTCGGCTCGTTGCCGCCGGCGATGAAGCAGGTGCCGGTGTTCACGGTGCTGTTCGGCGAGGGATCGAGCGACGAGCTGACGCAGGTCGCCACGATGACCGGGGGCAAGGTGTTCGACGCGCGGAAGGTGCAGTTGGCCGGCGTGTTCCAGGAGATCCGCGGGTACCAATGATGCTGTTGCGCTACTTGGGGTCGACCAAGAACCTGCTCGGCTGCGTCGGTGGGCTTCTCGGCGTGGGGCTGTACCTGACCGGGGTGGTCGGGGGGTTCTGGCCGTTCGTGGTGGCGGCGTTGTACCTGGCCGGGGCTTTGCTGGCGCCTGCCGAGAAGGTGCGGTTGGTGCCGGATACTTCGGCCGAGCTGCGTTCTTCGTTGGAGACGCTGGTGCGACGGGTCTCTTCGCAGGCGTCACGGATGCCTGCGTTTACTGTGGACACCGTGGGCCGGATCGCTGCGATCTTGCGGGATCTGCTTGCGCAGCCCGCGCGGCTCGCGGCCGATCCCGACCTGCGGCACGCCGTCGGACGCCTGGTGCGCACGGACCTGCCGCTGTCGCTGGAAACCTACCTGAACCTGCCGTGGTGGTTCGCGGCCCGGCGGGCCGGTGCGGGCTCGGAACTGGTGGCACAGCTGGATTTGCTCGAGACGGAGGCGCATCGGGTGGCCGAGCGGTTCTACTCGTCCGAGGTCGACCGGCAGGCCGATCACACGCGGTACCTGCGGGACCGGGACGGGTGAGCGCGCGGCTCCACCCTTGTGGGTGGTGACGTTCGAACGCGCGTTCGAGTAGCTTCGATCTCATGGACGCGAACCGAGTTTCGGCAAAGTCAGGGTCACCGCTGCGGTGGTCAACCAGCTCAGCAGATCGGCGAGAGGAATGCGGGAAAGCCGTTCCGGCCACTCGTCGGCGACGGTGTGCAGCACGAGTTCGTCGTGCCGCGGTTCCACCTCGGTCAGCTTTGTCCCCGGCGGAAGTTCCGGCAGGGGAAGCACGATGGGCTGAAAGCGTTTCGGGGGGCGGAAGGTGCGCTGTCCGATGTGGAGAGTCCGGGGCACGAGCACGACGGCGTCATCCTCCACCCGGGCTTCGAGGGTCAGGTGGCCCCAGTGCGGCTTCTTGGCCCAATGGATCTGGAGCAGCCCGCTGTCCGCCGGGGCGGCCACGATCCCGGGCCGGACCTTCGCCACCCGTTCGCGCAGCACGTCCGCGGACACGGCGATCCGCAGCTCGACGCGGGCCGGCTTGGCGGCCGGCGTGGGCAGCGAGCGGAGACGGACGTCTTCGGCGAGCACGGTGACCCGGCGCAGCGGGATGCTCCCGCCTTCGGGTTCGGGCCAGTCAACGTCCTCGGCGACGATCCGGACGTCGCCGACGCGGCCGGTGGCCAGGCGGAGGCTGTCGGCCGGGTAGTCGAGCTCGGTGAGGGTCAGGCCGACGTCGCGGCCGTCGACCTTGGCCGTCAGCCTGCGTCCGACGAGCTGCTCGGTGACGGTGCGCGCCAAGGCGGCCGGCGTGACCGGGACGTTCGGCAGCAAGGAACGCCCGGCCGCGGCCAGCCCGGCCAGCTCGGGCCAGGGCGACCAGCCGTCGAACCACCTGCCGTCGCTCATCCGTCCAGTGTCGCCGAAAGCCGGGTGGTCCGCCGAGGGCAGGTCCCGCGAAAGCGGCGATTCTCACGCGGCGGCGGTGCCGCCACGTACGCGCCGGATCAGCACCGGGGTGGCGTGCCGCCTGCCGTCACCGGAGGGGGCGATGACGACAGGCGGCAGTTCGGAGGGCGGTGTCGCCCGCCGGTCACCGGCCCGCGAAGCGCGCGATCATGCCGGTGACGACCAGCCAGAACACCGCGGCCAAGCCGAAGTCGAGGATGACCTGCAGGCTGCCGTTGTCCACGTTGAACAGTCCCGGCCAGAACAACGCGAGAGGAACCGCCAGCGACTTGATGAAGATGAAGAAGGCATTGCCGGCGTTGGCACCGGCGAGCACCATGATCATGTAAAGGACTTCGATCCCCGCGAAGATCGCGCCGATCGCCGTGATGACCCGCACGGCCGTGTTCCGTCTGGTGGTGGTTCGCCAAGGAGACATGTCCGGAAAATTCCCGGATTGGGTGACCGATCAAACGCTTCAACCCCAGATTGCGCCGTTCGGCGGCTCCGGTTGCTCTCCGCCGCACGTCCCGCACCCTCCGTCGCACCCCGCGATGCCCATCCAGTCACGCGCGATGCCCACTCAGTCACGCGCGATGCCCGCCCAATCACGCGCGATGCCCGCCCAATCACGCGAGTTCCGGCCTCAATCACGCGAGTTCGGTCCGTGATCACGCGGGTTCCGGGTGGACGCCACGATCGTTCGTCGTCCTCGTGCCCCGTCGGACGCGTGTCGTCCATCCAGGCACGTGTGTCGTCCGTCCGCGTCCGTCACCGCGGTCCGGCGTCGCCCAGCATCCGCGCGATGGCCCAGTCCTGCACCGCGAGCCCGACGGACTTGAACACCGTCCGCCCACTCGCCGCCGGCGGCGTGCGCAACGCCTCGCCGAGCTCGACCAGAGAGGAGCGTTCCAGCACCCCACTGTCCACCGCATGGATCACCTCGCCGGCTTCCTCGAGCGCGGCCTCGACCTGATCCACCACTACACAGGCCGCCGAACCGAGCAACTCGGCGGGAAGCTCTCGCATGGAAGGCAGATAAGACCCGATCGCATTGACGTGCACCCGCTCAGGCAGGTCGGCCACCTCGAAGAGAGAAGTCGAAGACGAAGTAGCACAGCAAACGATCTCCGCATCGGAGACGGCGTCGGCAGCCGAAGCGGCGACCCGCGTCACGATCTCCGGGAACTCGGCACGCAGACGGTCCGCGAAGCCGTGAGCACGCGACGGATTCCGTCCGAACACCGCCAGCCGGCTCACCGGCCGCACCGCCGCCATCGCCCGCACCTGGTCGGCGGCCTGCGCCCCGGTGCCCAGGAGCGCCAAGCGGCCGGCGGAGGGCGGCGCGAGCAGGTCCGTCGCGACGCCGGACGCCGCGCCCGTGCGCAGCGTCGTCACCTCGATCGCGTCGGCGACCACCTGGCCCGCGGCGGTGTTCCACACCAGTGTCCCGAGGATCATCGGTGTCCGGCCGGCGACCAGGCTGAGCGTCTTCACGACCGTCGTCGACGTCGGCGTGTGGCACGCGCTCATCACCAGCGTCGTGCCGCCGCCGAAGGACAACCGTTGCGGCACCACGAAACGGCCGGCGGCGAGGTCGAGGAAAGCCTCTCGCACCGCGTCGACGGCGGCGGTCATCGGCACGGCCGCCCGGACGGCGTGAGCATCGAGCATGCGCGGACCCTTCGGCGTCGGGAACTGCCGCTAGCCTGACCGGGTGTCCGATGCCACGCAAGATCCGCCCGTCGAGGAACAGCGGTTCGTCCGCGACGACTGGTACGGGGAGGAGATCACCGGCCGGCACTACGTGCGGTGCGAGTTCCACGAAGTAGACTTCTCCGAGGCCCAGACGCGGAACTCGGTCTTCACCGACTGCGTGTTCGGCAACGTGCGCTTCAACGCGTCCCGGCACACGGACTCGGCGTTCACCGGCTGCTCCTTCAAACGGTGCAACTTCTTCGACGCCGAGTTCACCGGGTGCAAGCTCGTCGGCGCGACGTTCAGCGAGTGCGACCTGCGTCCGCTGCGGGTCACCGGCGGCGACTGGTCGTTCGCCGGGCTGGCGGGCGCCGACCTGCGCTCGGTCGCCTTCCACGGGGTGCGCATGCGCGAGGCCGACCTCACCGGGGCCAACTGCGCCGACGCCGTGTTCGCCGACGTCGACCTTTCGGCGGCGAGCCTGCACGCCGTCAAGCTGCCACGCGCCGACCTGCGGGGCAGCGACCTGTCGGCGCTCGACCCGGTGAACGCCGAGCTGGCCGGCGCGATCGTGTCACCCGAACAGGCTGCGGTGCTCGTCACGTCGCTCGGGCTGCGCGTCCGGGCGTAGGCTCGGGCCGACCGGGAAGGAGGGCCACGATGGGCGTCGTGACACCGGGGTTCCGCGGCCGGGACCGCAGCGGCAACCCGCGCCTGCCACCCGGGCAGTACCTGGCCGAGGACTTCCCCGTGCTGTCGGCCGGCCCGACCCCGCGCGTGCGCACGGAGACGTGGGAGTTCACGGTCACCACCGAGACCGGCGAGAAACACGCGTGGAGCTGGGCCGAGCTGATGGCGCTGCCCAGCGAGAAGCCCACCGTGGACATCCACTGCGTCACCCAGTGGTCCAAACTGGACACCCACTGGCGCGGCGTCTCGGTGGACACCCTGATCGGCGGGCTCGACACGGCCGCCGACTACGTCATGGTCCACGCCTACGGCGGCTACACCACGAACCTGCCGCTCGCCGACCTGCTCGACGGCCAGGCCTGGATCGCCTACGAGTACGGCGGCAAGCCGCTCACCCCCGAACACGGCGGCCCGGCGCGGCTGCTGGTGCCGCACCTGTACTTCTGGAAGTCCGCGAAGTGGGTGCGCGGGCTCGAGCTGAAGACCCGGGACGAGCCCGGTTTCTGGGAGAACGTCGGCTACCACGACTACGGGGATCCATGGCGCGAACAGCGGTATCAGGGCGACTAGCCTGGCGGGTCGCCCGCCTGGCCGAATTCCGCGACGAGACGCCGACAGCGCGCACGCTCGTCTTCGACCTGCCCGGCTGGCCAGGTCACCTCGCGGGGCAGCACGTCGACGTCCGCCTCACGGCGGCCGACGGCTACCGCGCGCAGCGCAGCTATTCGCTCGCCGCGCCCGCCGACGGCGACCGGGTGGAGCTGACGGTCCAGCGCGTCGCCGACGGCGAGGTGTCCGAGCACCTCGCCGGCCCGTACGCGATCGGCGACCCGGTGGAGATCCGCGGCCCGGTCGGCGGCTGGTTCGTCTGGCGCCCGGCGGACCCGGCCCCGGTCCTGCTGATCGCGGGTGGCTCGGGCATCGTGCCGCTGATGGCGATGATCCGCGCCCGCCGGGCAGCGGGCGTCCGCACGCCGTTCAAACTGATCTATTCGTTGCGCACCCCGGCGGAGCTGTACTACGCCGACGAACTGCGCACGCCGGTACCAGGCCTGGACATCACGTACGTGTACACGCGCGAGCTGCCGGAAGGCCGCCCGGGAATCCCCCGGCGCATCGACGTGCCCACGCTCAACACGGCGGGCTGGCCGGCCGAGTTCGGCGCAGCGTGCTTCATTTGCGGCCCCACCGGTTTCGTCGAGACGGCGGCGGACATCCTGGTCGCCTTGGGCCACGACCCGCACCGCATCCGCACGGAAAGGTTCGGCCCCAGCCGCGACTGACCCGGCAGCTTTCTACGGGGCGTCCGGGCGGGAAAGCAGCTCCCTCAACGTCGCGAGCAACTCCCGGCGGTCCGCCGCTCCCAGCTTTCCCCTGATCCGGGCCATGTGGTGCTCCACCGTCTTCCCGGAAATGAACAGCTTCGAACCCGCCTGCTTGTACGTCAGCCCCTCGACGATCAGGCGGGCCACTTCGAGCTCTCGCTCACTCAAGGCCGCCAAGCCCGTTCCGGCCGCCGCCGGCTCCGAGGTTCCCGGCTCGCGGCGGGCCGCCGTTCCCTGGAACTGGCGGGCCGCCTCCAGCAGCTGGACCATCGCCTTGCGGTCGGACGTGCGGATCGCCGCCTGGCCGGCCAGGCGGGCCGCGTCCCAGCGCAGGCCCAGGTCGTGCATCTCGGCCGCCGCCGCCGCGATCGTGTCCGGGTCGAACGTTCCGCTCAGGACCGACAGCCAGCAGCGGGCCGCCGTGGCCAGCGCGCTCGGGTGACGGCCGCAGTGGGCGTGCGTCGCCAACGTCGCCAGGTGCGCCTTCGCCGCGTCCGCGTCCTCCAGGGTGATCGCCGCGTGGAGCTCGTGCCACACCAGCGATACCGTCCACAGTGGAGGCTCGCCGAGACGCGCCAGCAGTGCGTGGGCTCGTTCGAGCTGACCCGAGATCTTCGCGAACGCGCCCGTGCGGGCCGCCGCGATCGCCAGCTCGCCCAGCGGCAACAGGGTGAACAGGTCCGTCTGCTGCCGCATCGACGCCTGGTACGCGCGGTGCCACGACCGCTGCAACCCCACCAGATCGCTGGCCCGGCGCGCCAAGCCGAGCTCCAGCGTCGCGAAGAACAGCTCGTCGCGGGCCTCCAGCGTGCGGCCGGCGACGGCGTCGCGGTGTTCGGCCGCCGTCGCGAGGTCGCCCGCCGTCATCGCGACCCAGCCCAGCAGCAGGCGGTGCCGCACCGACAGCAGGTCGCCGCCGATTCCGCCGTCCAGCGCCCGGGTCAGGACCGGCTCCGCCAGCGCCAGCTCGCCCGTGTGGAGCGCGGCGAGCGCCGCCAGCGCCGCCGGGCTGTCCGGCAGCAGCGTGCCGCCCAGCGCCGGCTCGAGCATCGCCGCCGCGCCGAGCAGGGTCGACAACGTCTCCGTCGCGCAGCCGGACACCGAATCGGCGATGCCGCGGGCCATCCGGGTGGCCGCGCCGGCGAACAACGTCGGGGCGACGCCGGGCGCCGGGGCGTCGAGGAGCCGCCGGGCGCCGTCGACGTCGCCGGTGCCGACCAGCGCGATCGCGGCGAACGCGTCGGCGCCCGCCCAGGTGCCCGCGCCGAGGAGCCTGGTGCCGGTGGGGAATCCGGTGCTGCCCGGGAGCCCGGCGCCCGCGGGAAGCCCCGACCCCGAGTGGTGCCCGGCGCTGCCGGAAAGTCCGGCGCCCGCACGGTCCGGGGCGCCGCCAGGGTGCCCGGCGCCGGCGAGCCCGGTCGCGCCGGGGACTTCGGTACCCGCCGGCTGGCCGGCCCCACCGGGGAGGCCGAAAGTCTCCGCGCTGCGCGAAGCCCAGTGGTACAGCTCCGCACTACGCGCCAGCTCGCCCCGATGCGCCAGCACCGTGGCCGCGATCGCCGCGCCGGCCGCGCGAGTCTCGGGGTCGGCCGCGCCGAGCATTCCGTCGCCGAGGCGCAGGGCCGTGTCGAGGTCGCCCGACAACGCCGTCGCGCGGGCCCAGCCTGCCGTGACCGCCGGGGACCGGTCGCCCGCTTCCGCCGCGGCCTCGAACAGCCGGGTCGCCAGCCGTGCGTCGGCCGGGAGGGCTTCCGCTGCCGCCGCGGCGAACGCCGCCGCCGCGGACGCGCCGGAACTGCCCGTGCCCAGCAGCGAGCGCGCCAGGTCGAGCACCGGCAGGCCGTTCGCCAGCTGCAGCTCGACGAGCCGCTGCACCGTCGTCAGCCGGCGCGCGGGCGGCCCGAAGTCCCGGACCGCGGCCGCGGCCAGCGGCAGCAGCGCGTCGTCCGGGCCGAGCAGTCCGGTCGCGCGGGCGGCGTCGACGATCGCCGGCAGCTGGTCGGGGGTGCGGTCGAGCAACGCGCACAGCAGGTCGAGGTTGCGCCCCGCCCCGGCTTCGGCCGCGATCAGGTAGCGCAGGACGTCGTCGTCGAGCTCGTCCAGCTCCGGCCGGAAGTCCTCCATCCGCCCGAGCAGCTCCCGCTCGGCCAGCCGTGGCACCCCGCCGCTGCGCGCGTGCAGCTCGGCCGCCGCCGCGGGCTCGGCGGGCGATCCCGTCACCGCCGAGATCATCCGCGCGATGTCCTCGACGCCCAGGGGGCCGAGCTGCAGCAGCGTCCAGCTGGACGCCACCGCGGCCGGCCGGTGCGCGACGACGATGGGCCCGTCCGCACCGGTCAGCAGCTCTTCGAGCTGGTCGGCACCGAGCCGGTCGGCGTCGTCGACCAGCAGGGCCTCGACGCCGGCCGCGCGGTAGCAGCGGTCGAGCGCGGCGAGCAGCACGCTCTTGCCGTACCCGCCGGGCGCGACGACGGCCAGCCGCAGCGGCGCGGCCGGGTCGGCCGTGACCTGGTCCAGCAGCTGCCGCGCCGCCGGGTGCACCGGGACGGTGCGAGACGGGGAAGCCTGCGAAAGCAGAGTGTTCAACAGTGACCTTCACCGGAAGGGGCGCAGTGGCTCGGGGCGGGGGAGGAGGAGTCGGGGCCGGCGGTGGCTTCGCGGGCGGTGACGGTGATGACGACGGCCGAGATGGCCGCGGCGAGCACGAGGACCGCGGCGGCGAGGGGGCGGCGCCGCCGGAACAGGTTCATCGGGCTGCTCTTTTCGGGCAGCTCGAACGGCGTGATGTCGACCGGCGGCCGGGGCGGGCGCTCGCCGAGGTCACCGAGCGTGTCCACCTGGGGGAGCAGGGTGGTCTCGACGGCGGGGGGTTCGTGCGGGGCGCCCCGGTGGTCCACGCGCAGCGCCGCGACGGCCGCCGCACCGAGGGCGGTGGTCGCCGGCGGAACCGGTCCCGCGAACACCGGGCACGGCGGCCGGGCCGGCAGCGCGTGCGGCGGGACGTCGCCGCAGAACACCACGCCGGCGAGTCCCTTGGGGGACGTCGACGCCGCGCTCGCGAGGGCGAACAGCGTGCTGAGCGCCGCGGCCGGGGCCACGCCTTCGGCGCTCGCGGCCGGCTGCCAGCCGCTCGCGCCGGTCGCCGTGGCCAGCGTGACGTTCACGCCGTCGGCGCCGAACTCGCAGACCCCGGCCGCGGTGGCGCCGGGTCCGGGGACGGGCAGGTGCGCGCCGAGCGCGGCGATCGAGCCGGGAACCAGCGTGACCGCGGTGAACCCGGCGTCGGCCAGGGCGCGGCGCAGCACGTCACGGCGGTAGCCGCCCCAGTCGCCGGGGTGGGTCAGCACCAGGTGCTGCGGGGCGCCGCCGAACTGGTTCGCGGCGTGCTCGGCGATGCTTTCGACGAGCACGGTGGTCAGCGTCTCGGGCGGGAACGCCTCGCCTTCGACGAGCATCGGGACGTCGTCGCCGATCCGCCGGTGGAAGCCGGTGAGCAGCCGGGACGGGACCCGGGTGCCCGCCTGCGCGGCCGCGTCGCCGGTGAGCAGGTACCCCTCGTCGTCCAGGAACAGCGCGGACGCGGCGGCCGGGGTCCGGTCACCCAGCCAGAGCGGTTCGGGTTCGCCCCAGCCGGGGCCGAGACGGCGGCAGGTCGCGGCGTGGGTCCGCCCTTGTGCCACGTCGATCCCGAGGACGTAGGGCAACGGCGCTTCCTCCTCACCTCGCGGGGGCCGATCGGGGGCACCGAATCCCCCTAGGGCTCGGGGCATCCTCACCCAGACGGGTTAGTCAATCAAGGGTCTGGAGGGATTTAACCCAACTGAGCGCGTCTCGGATGAGCCCCTAACTCCCTAACGATGACATATCGATCCCCTATCGGCTGACTGACCCGCAACTCGGAGTGATCCCCGATGTGCGTGGGGGGACCGGCTCCCTAGCTTGATGACGGAGCAGCGGTCCTTGCGGCCGATGCCGTCCCCCGAATCACCGGATCAGGAGAAACCCCATGGACTCCGTGCAGACGTTGCACGATTTCGCGCTGAACCTGCTCAACGACCCGACCGCCCTCGCGGCGTTCGGGACGGACCCGCAGGGCGCCCTCGCTGCCGCCGGTCTCGGCGACGTCAGCGCCGCCGACGTGCACGAGGTCATCCCGCTGGTGCTCGACTTCGTCCCGGTCGACAGCCTCCCGGCCGTCGGTGCCCTGCCCGTCGTCGGCGACCTGTCCTCGGTCGGCACCGACGCCCCCGGCATCCAGGGTGCGATCGACCAGCTCACCGCCCTCACCGCGGGCCTCGGCCTGCCGGCCGTCCCGGAGCTGCCGGGTGTCGGCGACCTCGGCGGCTCGCTGCCGGGCGTGGGCGACCTCGGCCTGCCGGCGGTGGGCGGCCTCGGCCACCCGCTCTCCAGCGTGACCGACATCACCAACAACGCCGCCAGCGTCACCACGATCGCGAGCGACGTCACCAACTCGTTCGGCCTCGGCGGCGACCTCGCGCAGAGCATCGACGCGGGCTCGGTCGGCGGTCTCGGCAACGCCGTCACCGGCGCGGTCACGGGTGCGGTCGACGGCCACAACGTGGTCGGCGAGGTCGGCCACACGGTCACCAACGCGGTCTCCACCGTCGGCACCGGCGACTTCGCCGGTGCGGTCACCGGCACCGCCGCCGGCGACGTCACCAGCCACGTCGGTGACCTCGGCAGCACGCTGAAGCACGTCGGCGACCTCGACGTCAAGCACGTCGGCGGCGACCTGACCAGCGCTGTCCAGAACACCGTCGGCGACATCACCCACAACACCGTCACCACGGTGACGGGCGCGGTCGGCGTCGACCACAACGCGGTCGGCGACATCGCCAGCAACAACGGTGTCGACGCGGTGCACGACGTCGTTTCGGGCGTCACTGACAACCTCAGCCACAACGCGCTGGGCAACATCCACGTCGGCGACCTCGGCCACAACGACATCCACCTCGGGCACTGATCCCCGAACCGGTCACCGGTGCCCGTCCCGCGGTCTGGGTGCAGCCGCGGGACGGGCACCCGGTGTGCGCACGGGGAGTAAACCGGGGACACTCGTCCGCTGTGACCGCACCGGCTTGGCTCGAAGTGCTCAACGAGACGTTGGACGCGTGCCGCACGCACGGCCGCGCCGATCTCGCCGAGCGCCTCCGCAGACGTCGTGACGCCCCCGAGGGGCAGATCCGGCTCGGCGTGCTCGGATTCCCCAAACAGGGCAAGGGATACCTGCTCAACGCGGTGCTGAACGCGCCCGTGTGCGCGGTCGGCGACGCCCCGACCCCCGAAGTCCCCACCGAAATCGGCTACGCCCCCGAGCCCGCCGCCACCCTGGTCGGCCGCTCCCTCGAACGGACTCCCGTCGCGGTCGACCGGCTCACCGGTGAGCTCGGCGCCCGGCCCGCCGGCACGCTCAGCCGCGTCGAGGTCGGCGTGCCGCGCGAACTCCTTTCCGCCGGGCTCGTCCTCGTGGACACCCCGCCGGTCGGCGACCCGCGGTCGCCGCGCACCGCCGCCGCGCTCGACCTGCTCGCCGACGCGGACGCCGTGATCCTCGTCTCCGACGCGACCGCGCCGCTCAGCGCCGCCGAGCTCGCGCTGGCCCGGCACGTCCGCACCTGGTGCCCGCACGTCGTGCTGGCGCTCACCAAGATCGACGCTTCCCCCGGGTGGCGCGCGGTGGCCGAACGCGACCGCGGGATGCTCGCCGAAGCGGGGATCGACGCGCCCGTGCTGCCGGTTTCGGCCGTCGTGCGCCAAGCCGCCGCGAAGACCGGGGACGCCGAGCTGAACACGCGGTCGGGCTTTCCCGAGCTGCTCACGTGGATCGCCGAGCAGGCCGCGCGGCCGCCGGAGCAGTCGCGCGCCCTGCTCGCCGCCGTCGGCGTGCGTGCCGCGGCGGCGGAGCTCGTGGAGTCGCTGCGCGACCGCGTTGATACCGCCGCCCAAGACGCCGGGCTCGGGCAGGCCGCGTTGCTGCAGCGTGCGCAACGCCGTGCCGACGACCTGCGGCGGCAGAACACCCGGTGGCAGAACCTGCTTTCCGACGAGATCACCGACCTGCTCGGTGACGTCGAGTACGACCTGCGCGAGCGGACGCGCAAGATCGTCAACACCATCGACCAGACCTTCGACGAGGGCGACCCGGCCAAGGTGTGGGACGAGTTCGCGTCGTGGCTGGACGAGACCCTGGCCGATGCCGTCGAAACGAACTACGCGTGGCTGGCCGAGCGGGCGCAGTGGACCGCGCAGGCGGTCGCGGCGTGCTTCGGCGCCCAGTACGACCGCGCGCTGCCCGAACTGCCGCTCGACGGTTCGGGTATCGACCGCCTCGACGACGTCCGGCGCCCGAAGATCGAGAAGTTCAAGATCGGCCAGCAGGCCTTCACCGGCCTGCGCGGCTCGTACGGCGGGGTGCTGATGTTCGGCCTGGTCACCAGCCTGCCGTGGCTGGGCCTGCCGCTGATCAACCCGGTGTCGCTCAGCGCCGGCGCGGCGTTCGCGGTGAAGACCATCCGCGACGAGGGCGGGATGCGGCTGCAGCGGCGCCAGGCCGTCGCCAAGCAGGCCGCGCAACGCCACGTCGACGACGTCTTCCTGCGCTACAGCAAGGAGTTCCGCGACGGGATCCGCATCGTCCAGCGGCGGCTGCGCGACCACTTCACCGGACTGGCCGAGGACCTGGCGGACGAGCTGACGCGCGAGCGCGAGATGATCGTGGCCGGCACCGCCGAGCGCGAGCGCAAGACCGGGCACATCCGCCGGGAGATCGACCGCCTGGCCGGGCTGCACCAGCGCGCGGGCGAGCTCGGCACGATCGCCGGGCGGAAGCCGAAGGAGCTTTCGGCGTGACGCAGGATGTCCGCGACCTGCTGCACGCCGCGGCGGGCCTCTACCGCGACGACCCGCGTGCTTCGGCGGTCCTGCACGACTGCTTGAACCGGCTGGAGCAGCCGCTGCGCGTCGGGTTCACCGGGGCGCCGTCGTCGGGCAAGACGACGCTCGCCGCCGCGCTGGGCGAATGGCCGACGCGCGCGCTGCGCGACCTCGTCCTGCTGGACGATCCCGGCCCGGCCGACGACCTCCCGGACGCGACGGTCCGGCTCGTGCGCCACCTCGAACCGGACGAGCTCTCGGCGGCTCACCCGCCGGGTGGCTCGGCGTTCGCGCGGCAGAGCGCGGTCAACTCGGTCCTGGTGCTGTCGCGGGCCGACGAGGTCGGCGCGGGCCGCATCGACGCGTTGCTGACCGCGAAGCAGCTCGCGCGCCGCGCTTGGCGCGAAGACCCGCTGTGCACGGGTTTCCTGGGCGTCATCGCCGTCGCCGGGCAGCTGGCCTACGGCGGCCGGTCCCTGCGCGACGACGAGTTCGACCTCCTGGCGGCCTTCGCCGCAGTGCCGCGCGAAGAGCTGGAACGGCACGTGCTTTCGGTGGATTCGTTCACGGATCCCGCGTTCCCCGGCCCGATCCCGGTCGAGACGCGGCGGTCGCTGGTCGTGCGGTTCGGGATGTTCGGCGTCCGCCTGGCGCTGACGCTGATCCGCACGGGCTGCGACGACCGCGTCAAGCTGTCGGCGGAGCTGCTTCGCCGCAGCGGTCTCGGCGAACTGCGGGACACCCTCGCCGGGTGCTTCGTGGCGCGGGCCGAGGCGTTGAAGGCCCGCACGGCGATCATCCGGCTGGAGGCGCTGCTGGCGGCGCAGCCCCGCCCGGGCGGCGACCGGCTGGTGTCCCGGGTGGAGCGGTTCGCGGCGGCCGCGCACGACTTCCGCGAGCTGCGCCTGATCGCCGACATCCGCGGCGGCCGCACGGCGCTGTCCGGCGAGCCGGCGGAGGAGGCGGTCAGGTTGCTGGGCGCCCAGGGCACGTCCCCGGCCGACCGCCTGAACCTGGAGCCGGACGCGGACCCGGGCGACATCTACGACGCGGGCCTGGACGCGCTGCGGCGCTGGCGGCACGAGGCGGAACGGCCGGACCGGCCCCACGCCGAGCGCACCGCGGCCCACGTCGTGGTGCGCTCGACCGAGGGTCTGCTGTCGCTGTTCGCCTAGAGCACCGCGGTGACTTCGACCTCGACGAGGTGCTCGGGGACGTCGAGCGCGGCCACGCCGATGAGGCTGGCGGGCGGCTTCGCGGTGGTCCCCAGCTTCGCGCTGCCCCGGGCGATCCCGTCGAGGAGCGCGGGCATCTTGTCCGGCGTCCAGTCGACGACGTAGCAGGTCAGTTTCACGACGTCGTCGAACGAACCGCCGGCCGCGCCCAGGGCCGCGCCGACGTTGACGTAGCACTGCTCGACCTGCGCGGCGAGGTCGTTTTCCGTGTCCCAGGCGACCTGCCCGGCGACGAACACCAGTTTCGTCCCGGACGCGATCGCCACCTGGTGGTAGACGTCGATCTCGGGCAGCTCGCGGGGATTCACCAGGGTGACAGCCACTTTTCCTCCGTGGTCTCTTGTGGTTACCCAGGAACCGTAGGAGAGTGCTGGGCGGTACGGAAGAAGGCACTTTTCGGTGACGGGGGAACCAGATGGTGACCAAGCAGGACGCGGACCTTTCGCGGGCGGATTCCCTCGCGCGGGAGATCTTCTCGGACGTCGCCAACAAGTGGGCGTTGCTGATCATCGAGACCATCGGCGACGGCACCCTCCGCTTCAGCGAAGTGCGGGACGCGGTCGAGGGCATCAGCCACAAGATGCTCACCCAGAACCTGCGCATGCTGGAGCGCAACGGGCTCATCGAGCGCGAGGTGCACCCGACCGTGCCGCCGCGGGTCGAGTACACCCTCACCGAACCGGGGCAGGGGCTGCGCGCGACCGTCGACGCGATGTGCGGCTGGACGCAGCGGTACCTCGGGGACATCGAGACCGCCCGCCGCCGGTTCGGCGCCTGACGCGGCAAGAACAAACGGGCGGACCGGGCGTTCCGGTCATCGTTGTCCGGTATTGACGCCCGGCGGGCCGCGCCGCACCATAGAGCGGTCTATGGTCCAGCGCCGGCCGAAGGAGCCCCGCCATGCCCGAAGACGTCCGCCCCCGGGTCCGGCTGTTCGGCGAGCTCCTGGCCCACTGGGCGCGCGAACGATCCGGTGACACCGCGCTGATCTTCGGCGACCGGTCCTGGACCTGGGCGGAGTTCGACGAGCGGGTCCGCCGGCTGTCGGGTGCGCTCGCGGGCGCCGGGGTCACCCGCGGTGACCGGGTCGCCTTCGTCGACAAGAACCACCCCGCCTGCCTGGAGACGACCTTCGCGGCGGCCGGCGTCGGTGCCGCGAACGCGGTGGTCAACTGGCGGCTTTCCGGCGACGAACTGGCGTACGTCCTCGCGGACGCGGGCGCGAAGGTGGTCTTCGTCGGCGCCGAGCTCGTGCCCGCCCTCGACGCGGTCCGCGACCGGCTGCCGGCGCTGGAACGCGTGATCGTCGTCGGCGGGGACCACGACGAGTACGAGCCGTTCCTGACGGGCGCCGGGCCGTACACCGGGTCCGGGCTCGACGAAGACGACGGTGTCCTGATCATGTACACCAGCGGTACCACCGGCTTCCCGAAGGGCGCGGTGCTCACGCACCGCAGCGTCATCGCCCACGGCCTCGCCGCCGGCACCGCGTTCCCGATCGGCCCGGGCGACGTCAACCTCGTCGCGATGCCGCTGTTCCACGTCGGCGGCAGCTGCTACGCCGTTTCCGGTTTCCTCTACGGCGAGCCGTCCTACCTGACCCGCGAGCCGGACGCGGCGTCGCTGTTCGCGGCGCTGCGGGCCGGGATCACGCACGCCTTCCTGGTACCCGCCGTGGTCGCCGGGATCGCGCAGGCCGGCGAGGCCGCGCTCAAGGCGTTCTCCCGGCTGAAGTACCTCTGCTACGGCGCTTCGCCGATGCCGCTCCCGTTGCTGCGCACGGTGCTCGCCGCCTGGCCGGACGTCAAGTTCGCGCAGGTCTACGGCATGACCGAGCTGTCCGGCGCGGTCACCGCGCTCGATCCGGAGGCGCACCGGGACGCCTCGCGCCCCGAGCGGCTGGCGTCGGCGGGCACCGCACTGTCCGGTGTGGACATCCGGATCGTCGACCCGGTGACCCTCGAAGACAGCGCCACCGGCGAGGTCTGGATCCGCACCGAGCAGCGGATGGCCGGCTACCTCGGCAAGCCGGAGGCGACCGCGGAGACCATCGTGGACGGCTGGGTGCGCACCGGCGACGTCGGCCGTCTCGACGACGGCGGGTTCCTCTTCCTCGAGGACCGCGTCAAGGACATGATCATCACCGGCGGTGAGAACGTCTACTCGCCCGAGGTCGAGCGCGTCGTCGCGGAGTTCCCCGGCGTGGCCGAGGTCGCCGTGATCGGCGTGCCGGACGACCGGTGGGGCGAGCAGGTCAAGGCCGTCGTCGCCGGTGACCAGCTCGACGCCGACAAGCTGATGGAGTTCTGCCGCGAGCGCCTGGCCCACTACAAGTGCCCGCGCAGCGTCGACGTCGTGGAAGCGTTGCCGCGCAACGCGACCGGCAAGATCCTCAAGCGCTCGCTGCGCGAACCGTACTGGCGGGACCGGGACCGGAACGTCTGATGCCCCCGGTCAGGCGGCAGGCGTACTTCGCGGCCGCGCTGGACGTGCTGGCGGAACACGGGTTCACCGAGCTGAACGTCGGCCGGCTGTGCCGCGACCTCGGCGTGACGAGCGGATCGTTCTACCACCACTTCGGCGGCTGGCCGGGCTTCGTGGAGCAGCTCCTGGACCACTGGGAGAACCGGCAGGTGCTCATCCTGCGCGAACGCAACTTCGGCAGCGGCGGCCCGTCGGCGGACTTCGCCGCGCTGATGGACCTGACGCTCGGGCTGCCGCACGAAGCCGAGGCCGCCATCCGCGCGTGGGCGGCGAACGACGAAACCGTGCGGGCGGCGCAGAAACGCGTCGACTCCGCGCGGCTGCGGACGGTCGGCCGGGCGGTCAAGGGCATCGTCGGCGACCGCGACCTCGCGCGGACGCTGACGTCCCTGGGCATGGCGATGCTGGTGGGGCACCAGCAGCTGGCGTCGGCGGGGGAGCACAGCGAGCTGGCGACCCTGCTGGCGGAGTACACGCGGCTGGTGCACGCCCGCGCGGGCCGGCGTACAGCCCTCTGAAGGCCGTCTCAGCCGTACCGCTCGACGAGTGCGGCGCCGATCGAGGCCAGGCGGTCTCGCACACCCGCGGGGCCGGTCACCTCCAGCCATTCGACCAGCCCGGCGAGCTCGCCGGCGAGCGCGTACTCGTTGTAGCCGCGGATCACGACCTCGATGCGGCCGTCGGTCGTGGAGCCGCCGATCTCGAGCCGGTCGCCGAGCACCATCCGGAGCCGGGCCATCCCGCTGACCGTGCAGGTCGCCTGGATCTCGAGGGGCGTCCGCCGGCGGTCGACCTCGTCGGCGATTTCGCGCCAGCTCTCGGCGAGGTCGAATCCGCCGGGCCGGTGCACGGGATCGCCGGTCGGGTCGGCGGACGAAACGCGGTCGATCCGGAAGGTCCGCCGGCCCGCTTCGGTGTCGCAGACCAGGTACCACAACGGGCCTTTGGCGACGATGCCCAGCGGGTGGACGGTTCTCCCGGTTTCGGCGCCGGTGCTGTCGACGTAGCCGAGCCGCACCTGGACACCGTGGATCACCGCGTCCTGCAGCTCGTCGAGGAAGCGAGGCGGCGGCCGGTGCTCGATCCGGCCCGAGCCCCACCGTTGCGGGTCCGTGACCAGTGACGCCGCCGCTGCCTCGGCCGGCCCCCGGAAAGGCTCCGGCAGGGCCCGCACGAGCTTGCGCAGCGCCGCCTTCACGGCCGGCGTCGCGGCCGAGGCCGGGCCGGCGACCAGGAACAGGGCGCGCGCCTCGCCCGCGGTCAGCCCGGACAGGTCGGTGCGCGCGCCGCCCACGAGGCGCCAGCCGCCGCCCCGGCCCTGGATCGAGTAGACGGGCACGCCGGCCATGGCCAGGGCGTCGAAGTCACGGCGGGCGGTGCGCTCGGACACCTCCAGCTCCCGCGCGACGTCGGCTGCCGTCAGCTGTTCGCGCTGTTGCAGCAGCAGAAGGACGGCCATCAGCCGGTCGGCTCGCACACCGCCCACACTCCCACAGGAAACCGGTCACGGGATGACCTGTTTCGGTCGGCACGATGGCGACCTGACCACATCGGCCGTCGCGGACGCGCCGAACGACAGAGAGGAAACGCCATGGTCGATCCGACCGACTTCCCGGCACCCACCCTTGTCTCCGTCAACGGCGTGGAACTCGAGGTCTTCGAAGCGGGCCGGGAGAACGCGGGAAAGCCCATCGTGCTCTGTCACGGCTGGCCGGAGCACGCCTTTTCCTGGCGCCACCAAGTACCGGCCCTGGCCGCGGCGGGCTACCACGTGATCGTCCCGAACCAGCGGGGCTACGGCAACTCGTCGCGTCCCGCCGAAGTGACGGACTACGACATCGAGCACCTGTCGGGTGACCTCGTCGCACTCCTCGATCACTACGGCTACGAGGACGCCACCTTCGCCGGCCACGACTGGGGCGCCTTCGTCGTCTGGGGCCTGACCCTGCTGCACCCGAAGCGGGTGAACGGCGTGGTGGCGCTGAGCCTGCCCTACCAGGAGCGCGGAGAGACGCCCTGGATCGAATCCATGGAGGCCGTACTCGGCGCGGACTTCTACTTCGTCCACTTCAACCGGCAGCCGGGCGTCGCGGACGCCGTGCTCGACCGGCACCCGGCCCGGTTCCTGCGCAACCTGTTCCGGAAGAACCAGCCCCCGGAACCGCCTCGGCCGGGGATGGCGATGATCGAGCTCGCCCGGGCGGAGACACCCCTCGGCGAGCCCGTCATGAGCGACCGCGAACTGGCCGTCTTCGTCTCCGCCTTCGAGTCGACGGGCTTCACGAGCAGCATCAACTGGTACCGGAACCTCGACCGCAACTGGCGCCTGCTGGCCGACGTGGACCCGGTCGTCCGGCAGCCCGCGCTCATGGTCTACGGCGACCGTGACCCGGTCCTGAGGTCGGAACGGCTCGAAGAGTTCGTGCCCGACGTGGAAGTGGCGAGCCTGGACTGCGGTCACTGGATCCAGCAGGAAAAGCCGGCCGAGACGAACCAGGTGATCTTGCGGTGGCTGGACCGGCGGGCTGCTGTCCCAGGCGTGTCCAAGGGTTAGGGGAGTCAGGCGTTGCCGAGGATGCGGCTCACCGCGATCTCCAGGACCACCCGCTGCGGGTTCGGCTTGGGCTGCCGGTAGCGTGCGGCGTAGCGGTTTTCCGCGTCCCGCACCGAGTCCGGGTCGTCGCGCAGGATCGCGCGTCCCTCCAAAGTGGACCACTTCGGGCCTTCGAGCTGGCAGACCGCGACGGGCACGCCCTCGGTGCCCGAGGCCCGGATCATCTTGGCCTTGACGGACGTGCCGAAGGTGATCACGCGCGCGAGCCCGGTCTCGAAGTCCACGGTCACGCCGACCGCGACGACGTGCGGGGTGCCGTCCGGCCGGACCGTCGTCAGGGTGGCCAGGCGGCGCTCGGTCCAGAAGGCGCGGAAGTCCGCGCCGCGGTCGATCATCATGGTCGCCACGCTAGTCCGTCCGGGTGGCCGGACGGTCGTGAGGCCACTCACGGTTATTGTAAGGAAAGTTTCCTAACGGCCTTGACCTGGTCTTGAACCGTCTGTCACGCTCTGAACCGCCATCGCCGCAGCCAACGATGTCGGAGGATTCATGAAGAAGATCGTCCGGGCGGTGGTGGCCACGGCCGCCCTGGCCGCCGGGCTGCTGAGCGTGCCCACCACCGCGTCCGCGGCCGGTACCCCGTACGTGCCGGGGACGCTGCGGCCGTCCGTCTCGCAGGCCACACAGGACCAGGCGCTCCAGAAGTACTACGACTTCTGGAAGAAGAACTTCCTGACGACCAAGTGCGGCAGCGGCACCTACGCGGTGCTGTCCAAGGACGCCGACCACTCCTTCGTCGCCGAGGGCGAGGGGTACGGCATGACGATCTCGGCGATGATGGCCGAGAAGGACCCGCAGGCCCGCGCGATCGTCGACGGGATCCTGAAGTTCGTGAAGGCGCACCCGTCGGTCAACAACAAGGACCTGCACGCGGCCGAGCAGGATTCGAACTGCAAGAGCGTCAACGGCAGCGACTCTGCCACCGACGGCGACCTCGAAATCGCGTACGGCCTGCTGATCGCGGACCGGAAGTGGGGCAGCACCGGCTCGGTGAACTACAAGGCCGAGGCCGTCCGGATCATCAACGCGATCAAGAGGTCCGAGGTCAACGGCACCACGAAGTTCACGCTGCTGGGTGACTGGGGCAACGACGCGGAGTACAAGAACAGCTCGCGTTCGTCCGACTGGATGCCCGGGCACCTGCGGGCGTTCGCCGCGGCGACCGGCGACAGCTTCTGGACGTCGGTCCGCACCCGCTCGGAGACGGCGGTGAGCCAGCTCCAGTCGTCGTACGCGCCGAACACGGGTTTGCTGCCGGACTTCGTCGTCAACACGAATTCGACGCCGAAGCCGGCGCCGGCGGAGTTCCTCGAGGGCCCGTACGACGGCAAGTACAGCTGGAACGCCTGCCGCGACCCGTGGCGCCTGGGCGCGGACGCGATCTCTTTCCCCGGAAGCGCGGCCGGGGCGCAGGTCCGCAAGATGAACGCGTGGATCAAGTCCGCGACGGGTGGTGACCCGGCGAAGATCCAGAGCGGCTACTCGCTGTCGGGCACGAAGACCGAGAGCGGTCAGCACCCGTGCTTCACCGCCCCGTTCGCGGTGGCGGCGATGACGGACGCGGGCAGCCAGGCGTGGCTCGACAAGCTGTGGACGGCGGTCTCGTCGTGGACCCCGGACTCGACGGACTACTACGGGACCGGCATCACGGTCCAGGTACTGCTGATCCTGTCCGGCAACTACGTGGCGGCGTAGGGGGCGCAAGTCCGTGAATGTCGCATTGAGGGACTTCAAGTCCCTCAATGCGACATTCACGGCTTTGGACCCCCCCGCCGAAATGGGGCGCGGGTGAGGCGCCATGACCGGTAGCCCGCGCGGTGTCGAGGAGCTGACCCGCGCCCTCGACGCGGGCCGCCGGTCGCGGCTCTTCGAGCGCCCCAGAACTGTCGGTGGCTTGCGCTAGCGTGGAGAACGGGGGCTGCTCAGTCGAATCCGCGATCGATCGAGTCTGGGCAAGGTCTCGCCGCTGACCGCCCCTGCGTCGGAAAGCCGCGCGCTTGGCGGGGCCTCGACCTGCTCGGCTTCGCCCTCGCCGACGTGCGGGCTCAGCTGGGTTCGCGCAGCGGCAGTCCTGCGGCGCGGTAGATCTCGTCGATCACGGTCATCGTCTCGATCGCGTCGGCCGGGGAGGTCTTCACGGGTTCGCCTCGCAGAGCCGCCGCCGCGAACGCGTCCAGCTGATACGCATACGTTGCCCGGCGGGGGAACTTCTCCGTGCGCCGCTCGCCGCCGATGCGGACCGAGAACCGGTGGTACGCCTGCGGCATCAGCGGGTTGACCACGCTGATCGACCCGCGCGACCCGATCACCTTCGCGCTGATCTTCAGCAGCGACGACGACCACATCGAGCACTCCACCCGGCCCGTGTGGCCCGACGGGAACTTCAGCTCCGCGGTCATGGCCCGGTCGACGCGGGACGAACGCAGTTTCGCGGAAGCCGAAACCACCGAAGGGGTCTCGCCGCCGCCGAACGTCCGGGCCATGTGGACCGCGTAGCAGCCCGCGTCCATCGTCGCGCCGCCCGCCAATGCGTAGTCGTAGCGGATGTCCGAGAACTTCGGCAGCGGGAAGCTCAACGCCGTCTCGACGCGCTCGAGCGTCCCCAGCTCACCCGACGCCACGAGCTCCTCCACCCGCAGCGCCAGCGGGTGGTAGCGGTAGTGGAACGCCTCCATCACGACGCGGCCGGAAGCCTCGGCCACCCGGGCGATCTCGCGCGCCTCCGCCGCGTTGGCCGTGAACGGCTTCTCGCACAGCACGTGCTTGCCCGCCTCCAGCGCCGCCCGGGTCCACCGGCCGTGGAGGCCGTTCGGCAGCGGGTTGTAGACCGCGTCGACGTCCGGATCGGCGAGCAGCGCTTCGTAGGACGAGTGCGTCCGCGGGATGCCGTGCCGGGTCGCAAACGTTTGCGCGCGCTCGAGGGAACGCGCCGCGATCGCCACGACGTCCACTTCGGAGCTGGAAGAAGCGGGCTTGACCAGGGCAGCGGGGGCGATGCGGGCCGCCCCGAGGATGCCGATCCGCAGGCTCATGCGCGCAAGCTAGCACCGGCTCGGATTTCAACAGGGAGTTGACCTCTTCAACAACGAGTTGTACCGTTCCCGCCAGCCGAACAGTGGAGGTCCGTTATGTCCCGTTCCCGTGCCGCACAGGCAGTGCTGCTCGCGAGCCTGGCCGTCCTGGTGACGGCCTGTGGTGGTGGTCCGGACGGCGCCGGCGGGACGTCGCAGGCCGCCGGCGCGCCCGCGTCCGGGATCCCGGACACCGCGGCCATCGTCCAGGGCGTGCAGAAGGACGCCCAGCTCAACGCCGCCCTGCCGGACAACGTCAAGCAGGCGGGCCTGCACCTGGCGTCGAACCTGCAGTCCGCGCCCAACAACTTCTACGCCGCCGACGGCAAGACCCCGATCGGCTACGAGGTCGACCTCGCCAAGGCGATCGCCGCCAAGCTCGGCGTCACCGTGTCCCACCAGGACATGGCGTTCGGCTCGCTCATCACCAGCCTCCAGTCCGGCCGCATCGACCTGACCATGGCCGGCATGAACGACACCAAGGCCCGCCAGGCGCAGATCGACTTCGTCGACTACTTCACCTCGGGCATCACGATCATGATCCGCAAGGGCAACCCGGACGGCATCACCGGACCGGACGCGCTCTGCGGCAAGAACGTCGCCGTCGTGCAGGGCACCAGCCACCAGAAGTTCGCCGAGGCGCAGAGCACCAAGTGCACGCAGGCCGGCAAGCCCGCGGTCACCGTCACCGCGACCGACAGCGACAACCAGAACCAGAACCAGCTGCGCACCGGCCGCGTCGCGGCGATCCTCAACGACCTGCCCAGCGCCGTCTACATCTCCCGGACCGCCGGCGACGGCAAGTTCTTCGAGGTCGTCCCCGGCGAGCCGATCGAGGGCGGCCCGTACGGCATCGGCGTCAACAAGCAGAACCAGCCCCTGCGCGACGCCGTCCAGAAGGCGCTGCAGGCCCTGATCACCGACGGCACCTACGGCAAGATCCTGCAGGCCTGGGGCGTCGAGCAGGGCGCGATCAAGGAGGCCGCGGTCAATGGTGGATCGTGAGGTGGCGGCTCCTGAACCGCTGCCGATCGTCCGGCTGAGGCACTGGGGACGCTGGGTCGCCGCCGCGATCATCCTGGCCCTGCTGGTGCTGCTGGGCATCGCCCTCGGCAACGCGCAGATCGCGTGGAGCCAGGTCCCGGACTTCGTCTTCTTCAAGGTGATGGCGACCGGCCTGCTCAACACGGTCGTGCTGGCCGTGCTGTCGCAGGGCGTCGCGATCGTGCTGGGCGTCGTCGTCGCCCTGCTGCGGCGCAGCGCCAACCCGGTCGCCCGGTGGTTCGCCGCCGGTTACATCTGGATCTTCCGCGGCCTGCCGGTGCTGTTGCAGATCCTCCTCTGGTACAACCTGGCGCTCGTCTTCCCGGTCATCGACATCCCGTTCCTGGTCCACGAGCAGACGAACGTGCTGATCAGCGCGTTCACCGCCGCGTTCCTCGGCCTGGCGCTCAACGAGAGCGCGTACATGGCCGAGATCGTCCGGGCCGGGCTGAACAGCGTCGACAGCGGGCAGACCGAAGCGGCGAAGTCGATCGGCATGACGCCGGCCGCGACGCTGCGCCGGGTCGTGCTGCCGCAGGCGATGCGCGTGATCATCCCGCCGACCGGCAACGACTTCATCAACATGCTCAAGGGCACCTCGATGGCGTCGGTGATCGGCGTGACCGAGCTGATCCACGCGGCCAACAACATCTCGTCGAACAACCTGCTGGTCATGGAGACGCTGCTGGCCGCGGCCGTCTGGTACATGGTCGTGGTGACCGTCGCCGGGGTCGGCCAGCACTACCTGGAACGTTCGTTCGGGCAGGCCGACCGGGGGCCGCTCGCCCGCGCCGGAAAAGCCCTGCGCGGCGTACCGCTGGTGAGGAGTGCCCGTGTCTGAGCCGCTGCTGCGCGCCGTCGGCGTCAAGAAGTCCTACGGGCACACCGAAGTCCTCGGCGGCATCGACCTCGAAGTCCACAAGGGACAGGTCGTCTGCCTGCTCGGCCCGTCCGGCGCCGGGAAGAGCACGTTCCTGCGCTGCATCAACCACCTCGAGACGATCGACGCCGGCCAGATCTGGGTCGACGGCGAGGCGATCGGCTTCCGGCAGCGCGGCGGCAAGCTGTACGAGCTGCGCGAACGCGACGTCGCCCGCCAGCGCCGGGACATCGGCATGGTGTTCCAGCGGTTCAACCTGTTCGCGCACCGGACGGCGCTGGAGAACGTCGTCGAGGGGCCGATCCGGGTGCTCGGCCTCAAGCCGGACGAAGCCCGCAAGCAGGGGCTGGAGCTGCTGGACCGCGTCGGCCTCGGGCACCGCGGCGACGCCTACCCGGCGCAGCTGTCCGGCGGGCAGCAGCAGCGCGTCGCGATCGCGCGGTCGCTGGCGATGAAACCGAAGCTGATGCTGTTCGACGAGCCGACGTCGGCGCTGGACCCCGAGCTGGTCGGGGAGGTGCTGGAAGTGATGAGTACGTTGGCGGGGGAGGGGATGACGATGGTCGTCGTGACGCACGAGATGAGCTTCGCCGCGGAAGCCGCCGACGAGGTGGTGTTCCTGGCCGACGGCGCGGTCGTCGAGACCGGGCCGCCGTCGGAGGTGCTGAGCGCGCCGAAGCACGAGCGCACCCGGCAGTTCCTGGCGAGGATCCTCGCGTGACGCGGATTTCGCCCCGGTACCTGCTCCAGTTCGACGAGCCCGCCGGCTACCTCGACTTCGCCCGGTTCGGCCCGCCGTCGCACGCGGTGCTCGACACGACGGCCGCCCTGCTCGACCAGGCCACCACGGCCGGTCCGTCCACTGTGGACGAGCTGATGCGGCAGGAGATCCGCGCCAAGGCGGCCGCCGCGCGGCTGTCCGGCTCGGACACCGACCACACCGTCCTGCTGCCCAACACCAGCCTCGGGTTGTTCCAGGCCGCGTTCCACAGCAGCGGTGACGTCCTGGTGTCGGCCGCCGAGTTCCCCGCCAACACCTACCCGTGGGCACGGGCCGAACAGGCCGGCCGGCTGCGCGTACGGCGTCTGACCGGCGGTTACGTGACGCCTTCGCGGGTCGCCGAGGCCCTGACCCCGGAGATCACGACGGTCACCGTCAGCGCGGTCGACTTCCGCACCGGCTTCCGCGCCGACCTCGCGGCGCTGCGCGACGTCGTCGGCGACCGGCTGCTGGTCGTCGACGGCATCCAGGGCTTCGGCGTGGTCGAGGAACCGTGGGAGGTCGCCGATGTCCTGGTCGTCGGCGGGCAGAAGTGGCTGCGCGCGGGCTGGGGCACCGGCTTCGCGGTGCTGTCCGACCGCGCCTTGGAGCGGATGGATCCGGTGCTGTCGGGCTGGACCGGCGCCCGCGACCCGGGCCTGTTCGACGACGAGATCCACCCGCCCGACGCCACCGCCCAGGCCTGGTCGATTTCGAACCTCAGCCCGATCACGTCCGGCGCGTTCGCCGAAGCCCTGGAACTGGTCGAGGACGCGGGCGTCGGCGCCATCGCGGCGCGGATCGCCGAGCGGATCGCATCCTTCGAGGAGGTGCTGGCGTCCTGCGGCGCCGAGGTCGTGTCGGCTACCGAACGGCGCGCGGGAATCCTGGCGTTCACGCTGCCCGGCCACCCGGCCGAGCAGGTCGGCGCGGCGCTGGCCACCGCCGGGATCGCGGCGACCGTGCGGCCCGAGCACGTCCGGTTGTCACCGCACGCGTCGACTCCGGCGGCGGCCGCGGACCTGCTGCGTGAGGCGTTGGAGACGCTGACCAAGCCGCGGGAACCGCTGGCCGTCCCGGCGGCCGGCGCGACCACGCACGAGGTGCTGACCGCGCTGGTGCCGGCGATCCCGGGGCTCGCCGCGATGCTCGGGCCGGGCAACGAGGTGCTGCTGCACGACCTCAGCCGGCTGCCGGACTCGATCGTCGCGATCGCGGGCGACCTCACCGGCCGCAGCGTCGGCGGGCCGATGACCGACCTGCTGCTCGGCCTGGTCCGCCGCGGCACGACCCAGGACCTGACGAACTACCGCACGCACGGCCCGGACGGCCGCGCGATCCGTTCGTCGACGCTGTTCCTGCGCGACGCGGACGGGGTCGCGGTCGGCTGCCTGTGCGTCAACAGCGTGGACGCGTCGGCATCGGCGGGCGGCAACGGCGAGCCGGAGACTTTCCCACCGGACGTCGACAGCCTGCAGCGGTTCCTCGTCGACCGCGCGGTGACCAAGGCCGGGATCCCGGTGGACCTCATGAAGAAGCGGCACAAGGCGGCGGTGGTCCGGGAGCTCGACGAAGCCGGTTATTTCCTCATCAAGGACGCGGTCGACCACCTGGCCGGGCGCCTCGACGTCACGCGCTACACGATCTACAACTACCTCAACGAGATCCGTGCCTGATCGGGGCCTTGCCCACGCTCGTTCCGGAGCGCACCATGGCGCGCATGACCGAACCGGACACGCGGCGGGCGGTGCTTCGCCTCGAAGCGGCGGACGCCGACGCGGAGGAGCTCGACCGGCTCGCCCGGCGCCTGCGTGCGGAGCTGGGTGAGCTCGACGTCGAGCTGCGGTCGGTACCGGGTGAGCTGCCGGACGGCGCGAAGGCGGCCGACCCGGTGACGGTCGGCTCGCTGCTGGTGGCGTTCAGCGCGGCGGGCGGCGTGTTCCCCGGCCTGGTCGAGACGCTGCGCGAGTGGCTGGGCCGCCAAGCGGGCCGCCACAAGATCACGATGACGATCGACGGCGACACGGTCGAGCTGGAGCGGGCGACCTCGGCCGAGCGGCAGCAGCTGATCGAGGCGTTCGTCCAGCGGCACGGCTGATCGGCCACGGACCGGCCGCACCGTCCACACCGGACGGTGCCGGTCCGGCCGGGCGGCACCGCCGGTCCGGCGTATCCGATTTCCGCCTTTCGTAGGGCATTCGCGGTCACCCTCCCCGTTTGCGGTCCCCGGAGGCCGCCGGCGGGTCTAGGGTTCAGCCGCTCGAAGCCGTAGCCGAAAGGGAGAAAACAGTGAGACGTGCCATTTCTTCCGTGGTGACCGTCGCCGCGGTGGTCGCCGCCGCGGTGGCGTCCGCGCTCGTGGCCGTGCCGGTCGCGTCCGCGGCGCCCGCACCGGCGGCCGGGACGATCGCCTGGGGGCCGTGTACCGATCCCACGCTCGTCACCGCCGGCGCCGAATGCGGGTACCTGGGGGTGCCGCTCGACTACTCGAAGCCCCGCGGCGAGCAGGTCCAGCTCGCCGTCAGCCGCGTCAAGCACAAGGTCGCCGACGCGCAGTACCAGGGCGTCATGCTGACCAACCCGGGTGGCCCCGGCGGCTCCGGCCTGCTGCTGGCGACGCGCGGTCCGCGCGTCCCGAACCACGCCGGCGACGCCTACGACTGGATCGGCTTCGACCCGCGCGGCGTCGGCGCGAGCAAGCCCGCGCTGAGCTGCGACCCGAACTACATGGACTACGACCGGCCGCAGTACGTGCCCTTGACCCCGCAGCTCGAGCGGACCTGGCTCGGCCGCGCCAAGGGCTACGCCGACGCGTGCGCGAAGAACAACTCGAAGGCCCTGCTGGAGAACATGAAGACGACCGACACGGTCAAGGACATGGACTCCCTCCGGAAGGCGCTCGGCCAGAAGCAGCTGAACTTCTACGGCTACTCCTACGGCACCTACCTCGGCCAGGTGTACGGCTCGCTGTACCCGCAGAACGTGCGCCGGATGGTGCTCGACTCGACGGTCGACCCGCGCGGTGTCTGGTACGGCGACAACCTGAACCAGGACGTCGCGTTCGACAAGAACATCCTCATCTGGTTCGGCTGGCTCGCCCAGCACGACGACGTCTACCACCTCGGCAAGACGCAGTCCGCGGTGCAGCGCGTGGTCAACGAGCAGCTGCTCAAGGCGCAGTTCAACCCGGCGGGCGGCGTGATCGGCCCGGACGAGATCCTCGACGTCATCCAGCAGGCGTCGTACTACCAGCTGCGCTGGACGCTGCTGGGCGACGCGCTTTCGCGGTTCGTCAACCAGGGCGACTGGCAGAACTGGCAGTCGCTGTTCGAGGCGTTCGGCGGCCGCGGTGACGACAACGGCTACGCGGTCTACCTGGCCGTCCAGTGCTCCGACGTGCAGTGGCCGCAGAGCTGGAACCAGTGGAAGATCGACAACTGGAAGACGTTCGCCAAGGCGCCGTACTTCACCTGGCAGAACGCCTGGTTCAACGCGCCGTGCCTGTACTGGCCGGCGAAGGCGGGCAAACCGGCGAAGATCGACGGGCGCGGCGTGCAGAGCGTGCTGATGATCGACGAGACCCTCGACGCGGCGACGCCGTACGAGGGCAGCCTCGAGGTCCGCAGCCGCTTCCCGGGCGCGTCGCTGATCGCCGAGCCGGGCGGCACGAGCCACGCGATCACCCCGCGCGGCAACGCGTGCGTCGACGACAAGATCGCGGACTACCTGGCGACGGGCGCCCTCCCGGCCCGCAAGCCGGGCCGCACGGCCGACGTCGAGTGCGCCCCGCTACCCCAGCCGACGCCCCCGGCGCCGACGGCGGCGAAGGCCGGCTTGAGTGCCACCCAGGGCCTGGTTGCCGGGCGGTTCACCGGCTGACCTGCGAAAATCCGTAACGGACGGGGTGCCGGGCGTGCTGCCCGGCACCCCGTTCTTCATGTTTTCAGCGCCGTGGGCTTTGAAGAGGCGGGGACTTTGTGTTACAAAGTTCGCAGCGACTTTGCGTTGCAAAGTCCACGAACGAAAGGAGAGCGCCATGACTGGGGGACCGGCGTTCGCGCTCCACGGCCTGACCAAACGGTTCGGGCCCGTCACCGCCGTCGGCGGGGTGTCCGTCGAGGTCGCGCGGGGTGAGGTCGTCGCGCTGCTCGGGCCGAACGGCGCGGGCAAGTCGACCACCGTCGACATGCTGCTGGGCCTGACCAAGCCGGACGCGGGGGAGGTCACCGTCGCCGGGGGCAGCCCGCGCGAGGCCGTCGACCGCGGGCTTCTCGGCGCCATGATGCAGAACGGCGCGCTGCTCGGGGACGCCACCGTCGGCGAGATCGTCGACCTCGTCGTCTCCACGCACGCGAAGCCGCTGCCCGCCGCCGAGGTGATCGCCCGGGCAGGCCTCGAAAAACTCGTCAAGCGCCGCTGCGGCAAGCTCTCGGGCGGGGAACGCCAGCGCGTCCGGTTCGCGCTCGCCCTGGCCGGCAACCCGGACCTGCTCGTCCTCGACGAGCCCACCGCCGCGATGGACGTCGACGGCAGGCGGGCGTTCTGGGCGGCCATCCGCGAGTTCGCCGCCACCGGCCGGACCGTGCTGTTCGCGACGCACTACCTCGCCGAGGCCGAGGACTACGCCGACCGCGTCGTGCTGCTGCGGCACGGCACCGTCGTCGCCGACGGCCCGGTCGCCGAGGTCCGGGCCGCAGTGTCCGGACGGGTGCTCAAGGCCGTCGTGCCGGACGCCACCGAGACCGACCTGGCGCGGCTGCCCGGCGTCACGACCGTCCAGCTGCGCGCCGGCCGCGCGGAGCTCGCCTGCGCCGACTCCGACGCCGCGATCCGCGCGTTGCTGGCGAAGTACCCGCACGCCGCCGATATCGAAATCACCGCGCTGGGCCTCGAAGAGGCCTTCCTGGCGCTCACCGCCGACGAGACCGAAGGGGCGGCCGCGTGAACACCACCTACCTGAGCCTGGAGATCAAGCGGATCGTCCGGAGCCCGCAGTTCACGATCTTCACCATCGGCATGCCGGTGGCCATGTTCCTGCTGTTCGGGTCGATCTTCGGCAAGCTCGTCGCGCCGAACGGCCTGCCCGCGGACGTCCAGACGATGATCAACCTCGCCGCGTACGGCGCCAGCGGCGGCGCCCTGTTCACCGGTACCCGCGTCGCGCAGGAACGCACCGACGGCTGGCAGCGCCAGCTGCGCCTGACGCCGATGCGCGGCCCCGGCTACCTCGTCGTCAAGGTCATCTCGGCGATGGCGGTCGCGCTGCCGGTGCTCGTGGTGGTGTTCGTCGCGGGCTTGGCGATGGGCGTGCAGATGAGCGCCGCGCAGTGGGGCCTGGTGCTGGTGTCGCTGTGGCTCGGCGTGCTCCCGTTCGCGGTGCTCGGCCTGGCCATCGGCCTGTTCGGCAAGGGCGACACGGTCGGCGCGGTCACCGGCGCGCTGATGATGCCGCTGGGCATGCTCGGCGGCCTGTGGATCCCGCTCTACGTCCTCCCGGACTGGATGGCGACGCTCGCGCACTTCTTCCCGACGTACTGGCTCGGCCGGCTCGGCCTCGAACCCCTGGCCCACGCCGGCGGGCTGGGGCTCGCGGTGCTGGTGCTCGCCGGGTGGCTGGTCGTGCCCGCGCTGGTGGTCGTGCGCCGGTTCCGGCTGGACACGGCCAGGCTGTGAATGCGTGTTAACTTCCGTGCAGCGATGCGGGGTCTGCACGGCAGGAGGGCGGGACAGGTGGACGACGAGCCGATGTCGGCGGAGGAGTCGCTGAACCTGATCGCCCAGCAGAACCGGCGGACCCGCCGGGAACTGGGCGGAGGCCCCGCGCGCATGCTCGCCGCGTGGGCCTTCGCCTGGATCGTGGGCTGGGGCTTCACGTACTTCGCGACGCGGACCGCGAGCGTGCCCGGCTGGCTCGGCGGGGTGGTCGTCGCGGTGCTGTTCGTCGCCGCGATGGTCTACACCGGCGTGGTCAGCGCGCGGGCCGGGCGCGGCATCCGCGGCCCGTCCAAGACCGTCGGCGCGATGTACGGCTACAGCTGGGCGCTCTCGTCCGTCGGGCTGACCGTGATCGACATCCGGATCACGCAGTTCGGCTCGCTGTCCTCCGACCAGGTGTCGCTGCTGTGGTCCGGGACCTGGCTGCTGCTGACCGGCGTGCTCTACCTCACCGGCGGGATGCTCTGGCAGGACAAGCTGATGTACGGCCTCGGCGCGTGGATGATCGTCTCCGCCGGGCTCAGCGTGCTGGTCGGCTTCCCGGCCAACTTCCTGGTGCTGGCGATCTGCGGCGGCGGCGGGTTCCTGCTCGGCGCGATCGTCTACTTCGCGCGCGAGAAGTCCGGGCGCCGATGAGCGAACTGCCCCAGCTCGACCCGGTCATCCACGCCCAGGCGCGGCTGCGGGTCACGGTCGCGCTCGCCGGGCTGCACACCGGCGACCAGATCACCTTCCCGCGCCTGCAGCAGCTCCTGGACATGACCGCCGGCAACCTCTCGACGCACCTGCGCAAGCTCGAAGACGCCGAGTACGTCGAGATCACCAAAGCCTACGAGCACCGCACGCCGGTCACCCTGGTCCGGCTGACCGCGGCCGGGCGCGCGGCGTTCGAGAGCTACACCAAGGCGCTGCACCAGCTGCTGGACGCCACCGGCGGGGACTGACGTGGCCCGCTGGGTCATCCACCTCGACCTGGACGCCTTCTACGCGTCGGCCGAGCAGCTCACCCGCCCGACGCTGGCGGGACGTCCCGTGCTCGTCGGCGGTACCGGGCCACGCGGCGTCGTCGCGGGCGCCAGCTACGAGTCCCGGGTGTTCGGCATCAAGTCGGCGATGCCGATGGCCCAGGCGCGGCGGCTGCTCCCGGCCAACGGCGTGATCGTACCGCCGCGGTTCCGCGTCTACGAGCGGCTCAGCCAGGAGGTCTTCGCCGTCGTCACGGCGGTGGCGCCGGTGCTGGAGAAAATCTCCCTGGACGAAGCGTTCGCCGAACCGCCTTCGCTCGTGGGTGCTTCGCTGGAAGAGGTGACTTCTTTCTGCGCTTCGCTGCGGTCACGGATCCGTGAGGAGACGGGCCTGGTGGCGTCGATCGGCGCGGGCAACGGCAAGCAGATCGCCAAGATCGCCTCCGACGAAGCCAAGCCGGACGGCCTGCTCGTGGTGCCGCAGGGGACCGAACGCGAGTTCCTCGCGCCGCTGCCGGTGCGCGCGCTGTGGGGGATCGGCCCGGTCGCCGAGGGGAAGCTGCGGTTCATCGGCGTCCAGACGCTCGGGCAGCTGGCGGCACTGTCCGAACAGGACGCGGTGGCCACGCTGGGCGGCGTCGTCGGCCGCGACCTGCGGCGGCTCGCGACCGGGTTCGACGACCGTCCGGTGGCCGACCGCGGCGAGACGAAGCAGGTCAGCGCCGAGACGACGTTCGACACCGACATCAAGGACCTGGCGACGCTGCGCGCGGAGGTGCGGCGGATCGCGGTGGGCGCGCACCGACGGCTGGTCAAGGCCGAGCGCGTGGCCCGCACGGTGGTGATCAAGCTGCGGCACACGGACATGCACACGGTGACCCGCTCGGAGACGATCTCGGCGCCCACGGACGACCTGGCCGAGCTGGCGGCGGTGGCGGAGCGGCTCCTGCTCGACCCGGCGGAGTTCGGCGGGATCCGCCTGGCCGGCGTCGCCTACAGCGGGCTGTCGGTGCCCCACCAGGACGCGCTGTTCTCCCTCGCCGTCCCGGAAACCCCGGCGTCGACGGTGGTCACCGCGGCCGCCCCGGCACCGGCCGCCGCCCCGTCGGAGTGGCGGCAGGGCGACGACGTGGTGCACGAGGAGTTCGGCACGGGCTGGGTCCAGGGCGCGGGCCACGGCCGCGTGACGGTCCGCTTCGAGCACCGCACTTCCGGCCCCGGCGCGGCCCGCACGTTCCCCCAGGACGACCCGGCCCTGACCCGCGGCGACCCCGGCGACTGCCTGAAGTGAAGCGCGCCACATTGGGTGCGTCTCACGCACCCAACGCCACATTGGGGCGCTTGGGGGGCTACTCGGCGGAGCAGCCCTGGAGCTTGGCGACTTCCTGGCCCGCCAGGAGGAACGCGCCGACGCCGTAGGCGGCGGTGTCGTCCGGACGAGCCGTCGCCGGGCGGTCGCCGACCGGCTGGACGTAGCCGACCAGACCGGAAGGCTGCAGGGCCTTCGTCGACAGCGCCGTCCACGCCTTGTCCACCACCGGGCGGAACCGTGACGCGGGAAGGACGCCCGCGCTGATGCCCCAGCCGATGCCGTACGTGAAGAACGCCGTGCCGCTCGTCTCCGGGCCGCCGTGGTCGAACGGGTTCAGCAGGTCGGAGTTCCAGAAGCCGTCACGACGCTGCAGCAGGGACAAGGAGAAGGCCATCTTCTTGTAGACCCGCAGGTATTCCGCGCGGTGCGGGTCGTCCGCGGGCAGGGCCTGCAGCACCTTCGTCAACGCCGCCAGGGCCCAGCCGTTGCCGCGCGACCAGAACACGCCCGAGCCGGTGAACCGCGCGTCGCGGTTCCACAGGCCGGCGAACTCGTTGAACAGCTTGTGTTCCGACGTCCGGAACAGCTGGTCCATCGCGTCCACATAGGACGGATCGTGGTCGATCACGCTCATCCGCGCGAACGACGGCATCGCCATGTTCAGCGCGTCGACGTAGTTCCAGTAGTCGCGGTGCCCGGCCTGCACCGACGCGACCTCGTCGCGGATTCGCGTGCGGATCGAATCGAGCGAGATCTCCGGGTGGAAGTACGTGTACAGGTCCAGGTACGCCTCGCCGGCGGCCTGGTTGTCGGGGAAGAACGGCCGCTTCGGGTCGAGCGGCAGCTGGTAGCCGTTGGCCTGGGCCCACGGGTACGTCTTGTGGTTGGACTGGCCGGTGGTCCGGACCAGCGCCAGGTTGCCGACGTGGAACGTCGCGTTCTGCCAGTCCGGGGCGTCCAGGTTCGTCCCGTTGGTCACCCAGTAGTTGCCCGCGGCGACCATCTGGTCGGAAACAGCGCACTCGGCGGGGGCCGCGAGAGCCGCCGGCGCTGTGAACAGCCCGCCGGCCACCGCCGCGGCCGCGAGCACGCCGAAACCACGAATACCCGGGAAACGCATGGAAGCGTCCTCCTCCACGATCAGTTGCGGGGGTCCGGGTGGCGGAGCCCCCGGCCGGGGCGAAGCCCCCTAATGTTTCAGCACGTCATGGCGGCGGTCATCCGCAGCGAGTGAAGCGCTTCCCGCTGGGCGTGTCAAGGTGCCGGTGAGCGGTACGGCGCAACGGTTTCCAGCAACCGGCGCGACGCGGACTCGGCCCCGTCGGCGTTCTTCGCCAGCACCAGCGTGAGCACGCGGGAGTGCGCGACGAGCGTGTTGCCCTCGGGCAGTTCCATCGGCTCGCCGTGCGCCCGCAGCGCCGCCACGACCGGGACCTGCAGCTGCGCGATCAACGCGTTGCCGGACGCGCGGATCAGCGCCGCGTGGAACCGGCAGTCGGCCTCCCGGAACGCCGCGGTGTCGGCGCGCTCGACGGCGTCCGCCATCAGCTCGTAGGCCGCGGCCATCACCGAAAGCTCGTCGGGACGCCGGTGCTGCGCGGCCATCCGCGCGGCCTGCGGCTCGATCGTCAGCCGTAGTTCCAGCAGCTCGCGCAGGTGCTCGCGGCCGTCGGGACCGTTGACGCGCCACGCGATGACGTCCGGGTCGATCGCGTCCCAGGCCGCGGGCGGCAGCGTCCACGTGCCGACCCGCGGGCGCGCCGTGACCATGCCCTTGGACTCCAGCACGCGCAGCGCCTCGCGGACCACCGTCCGGGACGCGGAGAACCGCCGGCCGAGCTCCTCGGGGACGAGCGGCTGCCCGTCCCCGAGGACTCCTTCGACGATGAGCCTGCCCAGTTCGTCCACTATCCGGGCGTGGAGGTTCCGCGGCGCGCCCACCGCTACTCGGGCAGGCCGACGCGGCGCTCTCCGCTGCGCAGCTGCTGCAGCACGACCGCGATCACGAGCAGGGCGCCGTGGGCGACGTTCTGCCAGAACGGGTTGATGCCCAGCCCGGACATGCCGTTGTCGAGCACGCCCAGGATGATCACCGCGAGCACCGTGGAGATGATCGACCCGCGGCCGCCCTTGAGCATCGTGCCGCCGAGCGCCGCGCCGGTGACGGCCTGCAGCTCCAGGCCTTCGGACCCGGACACCGGCTGGCCGGAGCCGGTGCGCGCGGTGATCAGCACGCCCGCGACCGCCGCGACCACGCCGGCCAGCGCGTACACGCCGATGATGTACCGGTTGATGTTGATGCCGGCCAGCCGCGCGGCGGTGTCGTTGCCGCCGATGGCGTAGACGTTGCGGCCGATGTCGGTGTACTTCAGCAGGAAGTGCAGCAGCGCCGCGACGATGAGGAACACCCACACCAGCGCCGGCAGGCCCGCGATCGCGCCCTTGGCCAGGAAGATGAACAGGTCGTCGCCGCCGGTGTAGCCCTGCGACTTGCCGTCCGAGATGACCTGCGCGACACCCTTGTAGGTGGCGAGCATGGCCAGCGTCGCGACCACCGGGTTGACCCGGCCGAAGATGATGATCATGCCGTTGATCAGGCCGCACAGGATGCCGATGCCGACCGCGGCGAGGATCCCGACCTCGGCGTTGCCGGTCGAGGTGAACACCATCGCCGAGACGACCGAGGCGAGCCCGGCCATCGAGCCGACCGAGATGTCCAGCGCGCCCAGGATGATCACCAGGGTCTGGACCAGGGCCAGCAGCCCCATGATGGTGATCGCGCTGCCGATCAGCAGCAGGTTGTTGGTGCGGAAGAAGTTTTCGTTCAGCACCGACAGCAGGATCACCAGCGCGATGAGCGTGATGATCAGGCTGGAGTTCTGCACGCCGATGCCGGTGAGCACGCGGCGGAACACGGACGGCTGCTGCGGCGCTCCGGGATCTTGAGTGGCTTTCTCCTGCGTGGGCGTACTCATGCGCCGATCTCCTGCTGCTCTTCTACGGCTGGTTCGGTTTCGGGGATGGCGAGGGTCAGCACGGCTTCCTCGGTCGCTTCTTCGCGGCTGATCTCGCCGGCCAGGCGCCCGGCGCGCATCACGAGGATGCGGTCGGCCAGCGTCAGCACCTCGGGCAGGTCGGACGAGATGACCAGCAGCGCGATGCCTTCCGCGGCGAGGCCGTCGATGATCCGGTAGATCTCCGCTTTCGCGCCGACGTCGACGCCACGGGTCGGCTCGTCGAGGATCAGCAGCTTCGGCCGCCGCGCGAGCCAGCGCGCGAGGACGGCCTTCTGCTGGTTGCCGCCGGACAGCTTGCGGACTTCCTGCTCCATCGACGGCGTCCGCACGCGAAGCTCGCGTACGTACTCCTCGACGAGCGCGCGTTCCTTCGCGCGCTTCACGACGCGGAAGCGGCGAAGGCGGTCCAGCACCGAGATGGAGATGTTGTCGCGGACGGACCGCTGCATGAGCAACGCGTCCGTCTTGCGCTCTTCGGGCGCGAAGCCGATGCCTGCTTTGACGGCGTCACCCGGGTTGTGCGCGCGCAGCCGTTTCCCGTCGAGCTCGACGGTGCCCGACCGGATCGGCAGGTCGGCGACGATCGCCCGGGCCAGCTCGGAGCGTCCGGCGCCGACCAGCCCGGCCAGGCAGACGACCTCGCCCGCCCGGACCTCCAGGGAGATGCCGGTGACGTCGTCGGTCGTGACGTCGTCGAGCTTCAGCACGACGTTGCCGGTCTCCTGGGTGACGCGGCGTTCGAGCGCCGAGAGGTCGCGGCCGATCATCATCCGGACCAGGCTCGGCTCGTCGGTCTCCGCGGCTTGCTGGACGCCGACGAGCTTGCCGTCGCGCAGCACCGCGACGCGGTCGGCGAGCCGGAAGATCTCCTTCATCCGGTGCGAGACGTAGACGACGGCGACCCCGTTGTCGCGCAGCCGCCCGATCAGCCGGAACAGCGCGTCCACCTCGTGCTCGGACAGCGACGACGTCGGCTCGTCGAAGGCGATCACCTTCGGCGGGGTGGCCGCGGTGAGCACGCGCAGGATCTCGACGATCTGGCGCTGGGCGGCCGACAGCGCGACCCCGAGCGTCGCCGGGTTGAGCACGCCTTCGAAGCCGTACTCGGCGAGCGCGTCCTGCGTGGCCTTCAGGAGCGTGCGGCGGTTGAAGACCCGCGCCTTGGCGGGGAGTTCGCCGACGAAGACGTTCTCCGCCACCGAAACGTGCGGGATGATCTCGGGTTCCTGGTAGATCACGCGGACCCCGGCGGCCATCGCCGCGCGCGGGGTGTCGAAGGTGATCTCGGTGCCGTCCAGGAGGAGCCGGCCGTCGTCGGGGCCCTGGTCGCCGGAGAGGACGCGCAGCAGCGTCGACTTCCCGGCGCCGTTCTCGCCCATCAGCGCGAGCACCTCACCGGAGCGGATCTCCAGCGAGACGTCGTCGAGGGCGGTGACCCCGGAGAAGCGCTTGCCGATGCCCTCGACGGCGAGTGCGGGAGCAGAGCTGGACATGGTCGCCTTCCGTACGGCGGTCGTGGGGGGGGTGGGTGGTGGGGGAGCAAACCAAAAACCACAAAAGGAAGGGGGGGGGGGGAGGGGAGGTGGGCTGTCTTTGTGTGTTCTTTCTTGCGG